>NZ_JBDYKM010000001.1:0-1218451 GCF_040012495.1 Paraglaciecola sp. 25GB23A | reverse complement strand
ATACTGCAACGCTTAGGGATTAACGATGAGCAATGGTTAACCTTAACCACAGAGTTTGAGCAACACTTCAGCAGGGCGGTGGGTAGCGAGCAGATGCTGCAACAATACAAAAATAATACCAACCACCAACGAATACGCGGAATGAGTCAGGCAAAGGCCCTACTTCAACGCGCTTAATCTGCACCTAGCAGGCTGCATTATAAATTCATCATGCGTGATGCATTGCCGTATCTATGATTTGGCTATTTACGCTTTATTTAGATTGCTAATAGCAAACCAATAACAAGAATCACTATTTCACTCCGTTTTTTATATACGACTGGATTCATAACCTTAGTTTTACATATTTGCGCATGAATTAATTTATGATGGATGTCTTCGTAATACTACTTCAACGCGCTTAATCTGCACCTAGCAGGCTGCATTATAAATTCATCATGCGTGATGCATTGCCATATCTATGATTTGGCTATTTACGCTTTATTTAGATTGCTAATAGCAAACCAATAACAAGAATCACTATTTCACTCCGTTTTTTATATACGACTGGATTCATAACCTTAGTTTTAAATATTTGCGCATGAATTAATTTATGATGGATGTCTGCGTAATACTCTTTTTGTCAGAATCTGTAAAAAATTCACGTTTAGCTGCCGAGGGTTTACAACAGATGCGGTTCCTTAAATATGCGGGTGACTACTTTTTTATGGCCATTTATATAAAACAGCTAAGTACCGCTTACTTATAGGCTTTACCCACTGGTCATTAAAATATTTTACGTTAAGATACAGATGCGTCGACCGAATAAGTGGAGAAAATCCTGAAGTTTTTGGCATTATTATTATTTCTAACGAGTTTTGTAGGCAACTGTGCGGAAGTTGTCTGGAACGATGTTGCAGAACTCAATCTTGATCAACATATGGAGTTTACTGTTTCAGATAGCAAAACTGTTGTTGGCGATGAGGAATGGCACCCAGATACAGAAAAATTATCCCGCAGCACAGAACAATATCTGCATTTCCGCGTTTCTATTAAGAACCCACAAGATATCGATCAGTCTTTATGGTTGGTGATCCCCTTCCCTGCAATCAAGCAATTAACCGTCAATGATGGGCTTAATACTTGGGTTACAGGTGATGCTACGGCGTTTTCAACTAGGCCAGTGAAGTCGCCTGATTATATTTTTCCAATTCGTCTCAAAGCAAAGCAAACAACCCAACTATCCGGCTTCATGCAAGGTGAAATTTTACGCTATTCATTTAGCCTGAGCACTCCAGAACTCGTCAATGCCACCTATCGTCATACATTAATTAGAGATATGTCATTTTTTGGTTCAATGGCTACCTTAGTGATTGTGTGTTTAATTATTTTTATAGCAACCAAATATCGTTCATATTTGAGTTTTGCGATGTTTACCTTGGCATTTGGCGCTTGGATGTTCCGCGTATTTGGTTATGGATTCGAAATCTTGTGGCCAAACTATCCACTCTTTAACGATATTTCCTACGCGTTATTATTATATGCAGTAATGATTTCTTCCTCATGGATGATTACGACACTGTTAAAACAACCAGAAAGACAGGTGAAATACCAGAATGTGCTTTTAGGATATACAGGTTTGCTTATAATAAGTGGCGCCCTATCTGCTTTATTTTTAGACTTGAAAACAACCCTGGTTATTCCTCTGTATTGGTTTTTCCCGGCCGTTTTATTATGGCTAGTTATTATCTATAAAGAATACAAAACGAATTCGGCGAAGGCTAAATGGTTTGCAATCGCAATGCTGCCGCTGCTTTTAGGTGCAGCTATTGTAGTGATATTTGCTTTAGGATTTAGTCCCCCAATCGACCCAGTGGTATCGTTAATGTTGGGCATAGTGACAACCTGTCTATTATTGACCGTAATGATTTCTACTTATTTAATTAAATTATTGCAAAGCCAAAGAGATAGAGAGCATCAACAAGCCAATGAGCTTGAAAAGTTGGTCAAAGCGCGCACCCAAGAACTTGAATCATCTAATCAGCGTTTGCAGGAGTTGGCAGCTAACGATCCTTTGACCAAGCTACCCAACCGCCGCAGTTTAGATTTATTCGTGGATAATAGCCTCGAAGATAACAACAAAATTATCGGCATAGCCATGTTGGATTTGGACCATTTCAAACGAATTAACGATACCTATGGTCATGATGTCGGTGACATTGTGCTTTATGAGGTCGCCCGCTTACTCAGGCCGCTGAACACAACTGATTGTATTGCCGCCCGCTTTGGTGGAGAGGAGTTTGCCGTTGTGCAACGACAGCCTGATAAAACCCGATTTGAAGCGCTGCTCAACGAAGTGCACATGAAAATCAATAAAATCATTATTCCTGGCTATGAAAAAATTCAAGTAAAAGCCTGCATTGGTTGGGGTATCAGTGATGACAAGGAATCAATCAGTGAATGTTTCAGACGTGCCGACAAAGCACTGTATCAAGCAAAAGAACAGGGTAGAAACCAACTGGTTCCATAAGCTTCGAGAATAAATCCGACTACCTTAAAATGTTGTGGCAGATTCTCACTTGAGGCTCCCGTGCAGTGCAACTTTCAGCTTGGAATATAAGTTAAAGAAAGGCTGAATAGCGAGTATATACAGAGGTTTGTGAGCTTGAAGTATACGTCCCTAGAATTATTGGCCGTTTTTTTAAGTTAAAGAAAATGAGTTACAAGTTTATTTAAATAAAGCACACCGGTTTTATGATATTTTCTTGATTGGTTTTGTTGGTAATTCAGACCTAATGGACGAAAAAACCAAGCTGTCATCAACCACAGATTTATAGCCTAAACTCATTTTATCGAGAATATAATTTTGGTAAAGCTTCCAAGGCTTACTTTTGCCCTGCCGCGGCATTTTGTCTAAGGATCGAAGCACGTAGCTAGAGCTAAAATCCATCAAAGGCTCGGCCGGTATTCCGCCCTTAGGTATAACAGGTACGCAATAGTCATACTGATTTTTGTCCATATAATTGATTAAGCGGCACATATATTCACCTACTAAATCAGATTTCAGTGTCCAAGAGGCGTTGGTATAACCTACTACAAAAGCAAAGTTAGGCAATCCACTTAACATCATACCTTTATAACAATAACTGTTGGCCGCTTTAAATGCTTTGTTATCGACACTTAGTGCGTAAGACCCAAGTACTTCTAGAGAGAGCCCGGTAGCGGTAACAATAATATCGGCGGCTAATTCTTCACCGGATCGCAATTTAACGCCAGTCGCTGTAAAGCGCTCAATGTGGTCGGTCACAACACTGGCTGAGCCGTTTTTGATAGCGCTAAATAAATCACCGTCAGGCACTAAACATAAGCGCTGATCCCAAGGCTGATAACTGGGTTTAAAGTGCTTATCAACTGGGTAGTCTTCTCCTAAGGCTGACACTATTTCAGCACGTATGACTTTTTTAATAGTATCAGGGCGACGTTTGGCCATGCGATAAAAAAGCATACCTAGTAGTATATTTTTCCAACGACTCAGACTATAAGCAACTTTATTGGGCAGGTAGTGGCGCATAAAATTTGCTGCGGCATCTTGTCCTGGCCTAGCAAGCACATAGGAAGGAGACCGTTGCAGCATCGTAACGTGTGCCGAGGTTTTAGCCAATGCCGGCACCAATGTAACTGCTGTAGCACCACTGCCAATGACAATTACTTTTTTGCCGGCGTAATCTAGTTCTTCTGGCCAGTTTTGAGGATGAATAATATTACCAGTGAAATCTTCAACGCCTGCAAAGTCAGGGGTGTAACCTTTTTCATAATTGTAGTAACCCGCACAAGAAAAAAAGAAGCGGCTACTATACTCGCGGCATTCACCGGTTTTAACATTCTCAACCCTTGTATGCCACTTTGCGCTCGCACTGTCCCAGTTAGCCGCTAAAACTTTGTGCTCAAAAACAATCTGCTCACGAATGCCATTTTCATCGACTGCATCGCTGATATACGCTTTTATATCTGCGCCCGGAGAAATCGATTTAGGGGAAAGCCAAGGTTTAAAGTTAAAACCGAAAGTAAACATGTCTGAATCGGAGCGAATGCCGGGGTAACGAAACAAATCCCACGTACCACCCACCGCACCGCGCGCTTCAATAATAGCGTAAGATTTATCTGGACAGTGTTTTTGCAAATGAAAAGCCGTACCAATACCTGAAATACCAGCGCCGATGATAAGTACGTCTACTTCTATAATATTGCTGCTCAATGTTTGCTCTTTCTTGTTTTTGTTACTGTATTAAATGCTAACGCGGAGGATATAGCACTTCTTCTACAAACAGCTGCCTATCAGAAATTGAGCTGTGTTGCGCAGTATACGTATCTTACCCTAAGAGAAATGGCAGAGTAGAACACATCCCTATTCTGTTCAATAAGTATCGCTGTGGTTAGAAATTAGAAGATTGAACTGATTATTTGAACATATTACTGTCAAATAAAATCTGTCTTAAACGAAACTTTACAGAGCTTCTCATAAATTTTCACTCTGTGCAGATACTTGCCCTATTAGCCGTAGTTAATTTGGCTTTACTTGAGTCCAGAATGTATCAAGGCTTTGTGAAAACTAATGCATAGTCGATACTTGCGCCAAAATGAACGAAAAAAAACACATGACGTTTGCATCTTTTCTCTATTTTCGAGCCAGCTAAATAATAATGGCTGTCTCATTAAAGGTCTTCTGTACATTGAAATGTGTTAAAGCAAAGGAGCTAAAAACATTCAGGATACATTCAGCACTTGCAAAGGCTTACAGGATATTTGGAAGAAAAGCGCTAATCTGATATTGTTTTGCCCCCTGCTTTTTTCAAGTTAAGTCGGTTGCTTATTACATAGATCCGAGATAGCGTTTATTTTTCCTATACTCAGGGTAATAGCTATATCTCATGACTTTGTTAATTATTTATGTATTGGTGGCTTTAGGCTTTTCGTTTCTTTGTTCAGTAGCCGAAGCGGTGATTTTGAGCATATCCTCTGCCTATATATCTGTATCAATGAATGAGGGGAAAAAGTCAGGCGCTATATTACACGAGCTGTCTGAAGATATTAATCGCCCCCTCGCCGCAATCCTTACACTCAACACCATTGCTCATACAATGGGTGCTGCAGGAGCCGGTGCACAAGCCGCAGTTGTCTTTGGTGATGCCTATTTAGGATTAGCATCGGCGGTTCTTACTTTATTAATCTTGGTATTTTCAGAAATCATTCCTAAAACCTTAGGCGCCACTTATTGGCGTCAACTCGCTCGACCAACCGCCTATTTCCTAAAGTATTTAGTGCTGATTTTGTACCCCTTTGTTCTGTTATCAAACAAACTCACTAGTCGCTTCACAGACGAGAGTCCATTGAAAGGACTCAATCGTGGAGAACTGCATGCGATGGCAGAGATGTCACATAAAGAGGGATTGTTGGAATATCAGGAAGCTAATATCTTGCAAAGTCTGCTCAGCCTAGATGCACTAACCGTTAAAGAAGCAATGACCCACAGAACGGTGGTTTTCAAAGTGTCTGAAGACATGACTGTCAATACTTTTTTTCACAAACACGCATCTAAAGCATACTCACGGATCCCCGTTTATGAAGACGGTGAACCTGAAAAAATCAGTGGTTTTGTAATTAAAAGTGATTTGTTATTGGCTCAAGCGCGAGGCAATGGTCACAAGCTGCTGTCTGAGTATCGTAAAGACATGGTTGCCTTACTACGCAGTACTCCATTAGCCGAAACATTTCGACATTTCTTACAATCTCGCACCCATATTTTGCTAGTAATTGATGAGTACGGAGGAATGGAAGGTATTTTGACCCTCGAGGATCTATTGGAAAGCTTACTAGGGTTTGAGATTGTCGACGAAAAAGACAAACACATCAGTATGAAACGTCTGGCTCGCATAATCTGGAAACGTCGGGAAAGAGAATTGTTTAAGCAACGTGACCAAGATTAGTAAAAGAGTATGTGCACCCGGTTGTTAGTATGTGAATAAATCAGCAAACCATTGGTTGTCGACGGCTGAAAATGTATTTTAAGTCAGTTTGGCTAATCGCATGCCCATTAATAACTCGAGACCCCGTGAAAGATATAATCTGCCAATATTGCCATTGCCACCGCCGAAATATGCTCTCCCTTAGTTAAAAGCATATCGGTTTTAGCTAGGTTATTTCATATTAAGTTTTGCCATAGGATAAATTACCCAATCAGATTGCGGTTATCAATAATCCACTGCCAAAAAGATTCTGCGGGCACCGATAAATTACTGCGACTAATTTTAATCATGCCAACCTGTTTGCTTAAACCACTGTCCTGTAATGCAATGCACTGTAGGCCATTGCCCGACATTTGTTCTTGGCATAAACTCGGCACGACTGATACGCCCAAACCGTGACTCACAAATTGACCAAGGGTAGCCAATTGCCCTGCCTCAGCTACCACGTTTAAACTGTAGCCAAGTTGCTGAACATGGTTGTCAGTCCAGCGGCGAATAGCTGAGTCTTTATTCATCGCCACAAAGGGATAAGCAACAATATCCTGCCACTCTATTGTCGCAAGCTCAGCCAAAGGATGCTGACTAGGAAAAATCACCATAAAACTATCGGTAAAAAGCGGATAAAATACCGTACCTTCTTGACGTTCATGTTCAAAGGTAAAACCAATTTCTACCCGACCTTCCCTAACCTCTTTGTAAACCGATTCCATCACGATGTCAGCGATAGATAATTTAATATTGGGAAATTGGGCTTGGTAGCGTTGTAATATTTTGGGTAGCTGTCCGGCAGCAAACGAGGGCATGGCCGCAATAGCCAGTTTACCGCGACCTAGGGCAAATAAATTGTGTAGATCGTTAAACGCCTCATCCCAGTCATTCATCAAACGCAAAGCCACCGGTAAAAATGTCGCGCCTTCAGGACTCAATTCAACCTTACGTGTTGTACGAGTAAACAGCGCACCACCCAGTTGGGTTTCCATTTTTTTAATCGCACTGGACAGAGCCGGCTGAGATAAAAACATTTTTTCAGCTGCTTCAGCGAAAGTCGCGCACTTAGCCACGCAAATAAAAGCCTGCAATTGTCGATAGGAAATATTCAGTTTCATTAATAGATTTTATTTATCAATTGAGTCATTAATTCAATTTTACTATTATAAATTAAGATTTACACTGTATTAACAAATTATTAATTGGGTAACAAAATGGCTGGATTTAATAAAGTTGTTCATTCCTATGCAGAAGCAATGGCTGGCTTAGCAGATAATATGACCATTATTGCCGGTGGGTTTGGATTGTGTGGTATTCCTGAAGGCTTAATTGCACAAATTAAGTCAATGGGTACCACTGGACTAACGGTTGTGTCGAATAATTGTGGTGTTGATGGTTTTGGTCTGGGTTTGCTACTTGAGCAAAAACAAATCAAAAAGATGATCTCTTCCTATGTCGGTGAAAATGCCCTGTTTGAGCAGCAATTACTCAACGGTGAACTTGAAGTTGAACTCACACCACAAGGCACCTTAGCTGAAAAAATGCGCGCAGGTGGTGCGGGTATTCCTGCTTTTTTCACTGCCACTGGTTACGGCACGCCCGTAAGTGAAGGCAAGGAAGTCCGCGAATTTAAGGGCCGCCCTTACATTATGGAAGAATCGATTACCGGTGACTTTGCCATTGTTAAGGCTTGGAAAGCCGATCGTTATGGCAATTGTATTTATCGCCACACAGCACAAAACTTTAATCCTATGGCGGCCACAGCAGGCAAAATTACCGTAGTAGAAGTAGAAGAATTGGTTGAGCCAGGTGAGTTGGACCCGAGTCAGATCCATACCCCTGGTATCTATGTTGACCGTATTATTGTCGGCAAATTTGAAAAACGCATTGAACGTAAAGTTCTTTCTT
Source organism: Paraglaciecola sp. 25GB23A (assembly GCF_040012495.1). Lineage (NCBI taxonomy): Bacteria > Pseudomonadati > Pseudomonadota > Gammaproteobacteria > Alteromonadales > Alteromonadaceae > Paraglaciecola > Paraglaciecola sp. 25GB23A. The sequence goes on along the minus strand of NZ_JBDYKM010000001.1, from coordinate 1,210,553 downwards.
CATCATCAATATAAAAGAGGACAATCTTATGGCATTAAATAGAGAACAAATCGCCAAACGTGTCGCCCAAGAATTTTGTGATGGTGATTATATTAATCTTGGCATTGGCATTCCTACCCTTGCGGCTAACTACGTGCCAGAAGGTATGGAAGTTATGTTGCAGTCAGAAAATGGTTTACTTGGTATGGGCCGCTATCCAACTGAAGAACAAGTTGACGCCGATATGATCAACGCAGGCAAAGAGACAGTTACTGCCGCAACAGGGGCTTCAATTTTTAGTTCGGCAGAAAGTTTTGCCATGATCCGCGGCGGTCATGTGGATCTTACTGTACTGGGAGCCTTTGAAGTAGACTGCCAAGGTAATATAGCCTCTTGGATGATACCCGGCAAATTGATCAAAGGAATGGGCGGTGCGATGGACTTAGTGGCAGGTGCCCGTAACATCATAGTCACCATGACCCACGCCGATAAACACGGTAATTCAAAGCTACTTGAAGCCTGCACTTTGCCGCTTACCGGCGTTAATTGCATTAATCGTATCATTACTGATCTTGCAGTTTTGGAAGTGAAAGACGGCGCTTTTCATCTAATCGAAAGAGCACCTGGTGTCACAGTAGAAGAAATCAAAAGTAAAACAGCGGGCAAATTAGTTGTAAAAGATGCTACGCCAGAGATGCAAGTTTAAAATTAGTTCCCACTAAAGGGACTTTGCTGAGTATAATTGCAATATTAACGTATTAGAGATAGACCTTTTGCAATTTACTGACTTACCACTGCACCATTCCTTGTTAAAAGCGCTGGATCTTAAGGGTTTAAATGACCCTACCGAGATCCAGCAATTAGCCATACCCTATGGCCTCTTAGGCCGCGACCTAATTGCATCTTCAAAAACCGGCTCGGGTAAAACCTTAGCGTTTTTATTACCCGCCGTTCATCGTATTTTAACCAAACCACCCTTGAGTCGCCGCGATCCACGCGTTTTAATCTTGGCACCAACCCGTGAATTGGCTAAACAAGTATTTTTGCAGTTAAAAGGTTTGTTAGGTAAACAGTCTCTACGTGCCGCATTAATCCTAGGTGGCGAAAATTTTAATGACCAAGTTAAAGCCTTAAAACATTATCCCCATTTTATTGTGGGCACCGCAGGACGAGTGGCCGACCATATTGCCGGCAAATCACTGTATTTGAACGGATTAGAATTGTTGATACTAGACGAGGCTGACCGCATGTTAGACCTTGGTTTTGCGCCGCAATTAAAGTTGATCCACAAGGCCGCGGATCATAGAAAACGCCAGACCATGATGTTCTCAGCCACCCTCGACAATGCCGAACTGCACTACTTGACCCAAACCCTGCTCAAAGCACCACAAAGGATCAGTGTGGGTTCATCGGGCGAAGAGCATACCGATATTCAACAACGTTTCTATTTGGCTGACCACGTTACTCACAAAGAAACACTGTTAAACAAAATAATCGCGGAAAAAACCTATCGTCAAATCATTATTTTTACCGCGACCCGCAGCGACACTGAGCGTTTATCACTACTGCTGAACGAACAAGGTATGCACAGTATTGCTCTTAGCGGAGACTTGAGTCAGTCGCAACGCAGTAACATCATGAATGAATTTAGTCGTGGTCAGCAACACATTCTAGTAACCACCGATATCGCATCTCGAGGCTTAGATTTATTGAATGTCTCTTTGGTGGTTAATTTTGACATGCCTAAGTTAGCCGATGAATACGTGCATAGAGTGGGTCGTACCGGTCGAGCCGGTAATAAAGGCGAAGCGGTTTCTTTTGTCGGCCCTAAAGATTGGCCGAGCTATGTTGAGATTAAAGCGCTATTAAATCAAAGTATTGAATTTAGTCAAATCGAGGGATTAGTCGCTAAATTTAAAGGTCCCAGAGTAAACAAAGCTAAACTCGACTTAGGGCAAAATGATTCTAGTAAGAAGTCTAATCAAGTAGACACGCCTAAAATAGCTAAACCGGCACAAAAACGGGTGAACACCATGAAGGGGGTTGATGCAGGCAATACACCTCTTAAACGCAAACCTAGAGCTATCATTGAAGACATCGAGCACGACGACGACGAGCAAGAGTAAGAGTAAAAAAAAGGGACTAATCAAAGCAGATTAGTCCCTTTTTTATTAATACAAAGTAACTCTATCGATTAATTCCAGTGCTCTACAAAATCAAAACTACTTTTAGTAGGGCGACTTATCGGGTCAGCGTTGCTAGTACCAATATATAAAAAGCCAACGATTTCATCTTGCTCCTTTAAGCCAAAGGCGTCTTTAACCACTTTACTTTGAGCATAAACGCCAGTGCGCCACACATTATCATAACCTTGGGATTTAGCAGCCAATTGCATCGCATAGGCGGCACAACTTGCAGAGGCCACCTGCTCTACCCACGGAACTTTTTCATGCTCTTGATATCTCGCTATGACTGCGATTATCAAGGGAGCTCTTTGCGCTAATTGCGGCGCACGCTGTACTTCTTTTTCTGATAATTGCTCTTCTAAAGCAGCTTGCTCGAACACATCACCTAAACGAGACAAACCCGCTTCCTGACAAACAATGAATTTCCACGGCGTTAAACCAGCATGATCAGGAACCCGCATGGCGGCGTGAATAATATTCTGCAACTCTTGCTCTGAAGGCGCCGGTTTTTGTAAACGAGGTTGAGACATTCTGTTTAACAATAATTCTAAAGCTTGCATATCAATCCAACATAATCTTGACGAATCTAAAATTAAGTATGAGTTTTAGTTAGTCTTTGAGCAAATAAAATGTCTATTTATCTTAATCAATATTCAAATAAATATTAATGCATAAACAAAGCTAGTCGTATTTTTTAGCCAAAAAATAATCCAAGCTAGTGTATTTCCCGCCACCACTAAAAAATAAAGATAGCAGCATAATGAAGTAAGTGACGGCAAACTCTATACCGTTATTAAGGATCACAATACTGCCACTTGATGTTAACCAGTCGTAGTTGCCATGTTCAGACAATAAGTATTTTGCTGCACTCAATTTTTCTGGTGCGTTCATCACTGTTTCATTCAGTAAAATAGTGCCGTCAGAAAGCCAACTAGATGCATCCGCTATGGTTGCCCAACCATTAGGCCAATGCACCGTAAAAATCGCCACCAACATGGTAACCATCAAGGGCACAGAAACCCAACGCGTCGCTAAACCTAATAGCAGTAAAATACCACCCACTAATTCAGCACCAATAGCCAAAGACGCCATCAAAAAAGGCAGCGGCAAACCTAAGCCATATTCGGCACTACCAAACCAGTCAACGGTATTTTCAAATGCAGACAGTTTGTTGTAACCGGCTTGGATCATGATCGGTGCCAGATAAAGACGCAATAATAAAGGGGCAACGCCCTCAAATACCAAGGTTTTATCCAGTATATTTTGCCAAGGGCGATACAGTTTGACTAGGTTCATTAGGCTTCCAAATTAATTATCTTGTTGTATAGAAAGCGATTGTTACTGAAAAATTTCAGCACCTAGACAAATTGTGAGGATGGTATGAATGATATTCGTGTCACCGAATTCTGCGCAAAATATCTTACTAGCCCATAAAACTACCAGACTAAATCAGTGTTTATGTAATTTACTCACGGTAATTGCAAAGTTGTGCACGGTAATTGCTAAACAATAACTATTATTTATGGGTCGATAGTGATTAAGTAATTATGCAAAAATTAATCTTAGGTGTGCTTCTCGCTGCAAGCTTGAGCAGTTGTTCGAATTTAGCCTTTAATAATGGGCACAATAGCGACAACTCAGGGCAATTAAATGCTGGAAATGCCAACCAACCACAATACATGCATTTTTACGTTGAGCAATTAACTCGTCAACTTTTGGCCACAGCCAATAACATTGACCTGAAAAAGTCCATTGCGGTCGGCACAATCTTACCTTCCAGCCTTAAAACCGGAAATAATTTGCCAGCTAATCCTCAATTTGGCCTGCAAATTCAAGAAAGCTTATTAACCTTAGCGACGCAAGCGGGCTTAAGCGTGGTTGAATATAAAACCATGGGCTCGATTAAAATGGGTAACCAATTTGATGCGATGTTAAGCAGAGACATAGACACATTAAACAGCCAAGTGCAGGCCGATTATTTTCTTACCGGCACCTATACCGTGATGGAACAAAGCACCGTGGTAAATTTAAGGTTAATTGAAGTGCCTTCAAATAAAGTGATAGCAGCCGCCACTGACTACATTCCAGCTGACGCAATGTGGAGTAAAACGAAAGTCACATTAAAAGACGAGCACATTTATCGGGGCATGTATTAAACGTCCAAATAAGCCGCTAATATGGCTAAGCGTTCACATAAACTTACTTTAAAACAGCGTTGCAGGCTCTATTTCAGCAAACCTATAGCTTAGCCCCCTGCCCTTACGTTAAAATTTTCAATACTTCTGGCGGCCATAATATCGAGTACGAGTTAACTTAGGCGTAACTCTTCTTTGATCCATAACACCATTTTATCGAGCAACTCATTACCAAAACCGAACTGATAAAGCGGTTGGGCCAAGCTATGTTTAAAAGTATTGAACAAGACAACAAGCACCAGCAACTAGCACAGACTATACAACAATGAACATCCAAATACGGCAATTGGTGGTATGATCCAATGTCCACTATTAAGAGCGGCTTGAAAAATTGATACAATTTAATGCTACTTAAAATTGGGGGATTACGTAGGCATATAATTTTGAGAAGTTAAATGGAAATAGATCACGCATTACTAGCCCCTATTTACGCCTTTCTAAAGTGTGAAACACCTGATGAATGGACAAAAGAGGCTAAGAAAAAAGAGAATTTGGCAGTATTATTAACCGACCACCTACTGTGTGAACTGAAAGCAGCGCAAAGTGCAATGTTTCTAATTCGCCGTTATGCAGTTGATAGTGAAAGTGCCAAAGCACTATTAGATTGGTTAAAACCCTATGAAGACTTTGCATACCGAAAAGTGGGGCATTGGCAAGATTTAGAGAAGCTAAGACTCAATAAATCGATAATCGCCAAGACAAATGCTCCATACAGCCAAGACCTGATTGATAAAATGGTTTTGTTGATCAAAGAAGAGCTTCACCACTTTTATCAAGTTCTTGAGATGATGGAGGAATATGGCATTCCTTATGAAAATATCAATTCAAGTCGTTATGCAAAAGGTTTGTTGCAACATGTTAAAACCCACGAACCCAATTCGTTAATTGATAAGCTAATTTGTGGCGCTTACATTGAGGCCCGTTCGTGTGAAAGATTTGCCAAAATCGCTCCCCATATTGATAAAAAGTTGGGTGGGTTTTATGTGTCATTACTGCGTTCAGAAGCTCGTCACTATCAAGACTATCTAAAGCTTGCTACCGACATCGCTGGAACAAACATATCAGATAGAATTGAGTTTTTTGGTAAGAAAGAAGCTGAATTAATATTGAATCCAGACGATGATTTTAAGTTTCACAGTGGAACTCCGGTCGAAGTCATTAGAATGGCCTAACACCGGCCCATTTTTAGGGCAATTATCTTATCAATGCGGCACATTAAAGTACCTAAGCTCAAGCAAATCTAACAGGCGGTAATACGCAATAAGGGAGCGACTTACAGCAGTTGACAAACGCTGCCGGTTAGCTGAAACCGCAGGAGCTCCTCAGTCATATACTTATAACTAGTTGATTAATATATCCTCAACAGGTTTATCGACGAGAATCACAAAAATTCGGGAGGCCATTTTGACATTATCAGCTACTAGCACCTCTCTTCATTTTATTTGGTGTGTACCTCGGTCGAGAAGCACTTCATTCGAAAAAATGATGGCAAATTCAAGACAATTTAACGTAGTTGGTGAACCATTTATTGATTTTTATAAGCAAGGCTTACTCTCATCAGATAGTTTTCTAAAGGCACAAAAAAACTTCAATGACACTTTCGAGTCCCTTTCGCATAGTAGTTTACGACAGGCGGTTTTCGTCAAAGACATGGGGTATCATGCCGCAGAATTTATTTCAGACAGTCAGATTCTTTCTGCTAAACATGCCTTTTTGATACGAAATCCCAAGCTATCAATACCTTCACTATATAAAATGCGAAATGATTTCCATGAAAACGAAACTGGATTTGAAGGTCAATACAAACTGTTCAAAAGAATTCTTGCTCTTACTAAAAAAAAGCCATTCGTGGTAGATGCTGAAATACTGATTAAATCCCCAAAAAATACGGTAAAAAGTTACTTTGATTCTATTGCTTATCGTATGCCTGACGATATTCTAGATTGGCAACCGGGTTCCAGAGAAGACTGGCAAGGACGAGAATCTTGGCACATTGATGCGATTAATAGTTCAGGCTTCATTGACGGCAAAACTGAGGTAAACCTCGAAGAAATGCCTTCCCGTGTTACAAAAATCATTTTGAAAAACATGCCCTACTACAATCTGATGCGTGAAAATGTGTCTTCGCCATAAGCTGAAATCAATTCATTATTTGGGTTCTATCGGACAAGATTTGCCAGGGTCCAAGGATAGCTTTTCTATGTGAGTTCAAAATATAATCAAAGCCGATAGGGATATCGAATATCCTAAACAGTATCATCAATATATTACCCAAGGCAGCGATATGACTAGGATACACATTAGTATGTTAAATCAGCGGTAGAAGAACCAAGACACAATTGATATGACATGGTTTTGATATTGCATTTAAAGATTGCGGTTGTGACATTGCTAACCTAAGCCATCTCCATTTTTAACCATACTAAAAGAATAAATAGACAGGATAACTATTACTTAATATTGACTACGGCCCCTTTAAATTTCTAGTAGGAAAAAGGTTACTTTGTTTTGAAAATAGTTTGATTTTTTTCAAGGTTAGGGGGAATTAGTGTCGGCTTCTACATCTAAGTGATAAAATTTAGCGACAGTAGCCAATTAAGTGTTAGTTCGATGCAGTTATTATCCCTCAACTTAATAGATATGTTCTTTCGTTTTGCAACAGTAGGGCAGTTGTCGATACTCTGTTTGCTAATTTGCACTGTAAAATTTCACTTTAAGTCTGCTATTGCCTTGGGTTTAGGTATTTGTATCAGTGGCTATTTACTCCTAACAGCACCAATCCCTGATGAGTTTTACGGTTATTTCCGAGGTTTTCTATTGTTTCTAACCGAGCTAATGCCTTATCTCTTATGGTGTTTGGCTTATGTTTCACTGCAAGATGATTTTCGTCCGAGTAAATTGCCTGGTTTGCTTAAGGTGCTACTTGTTTTTGTCATCATCTGGTTTATTTACTTCTTTGGCTATTTAGAGGGCGTAGGCTGGTTCCACCAAATAAACCATTGGATAGCACTTGTCTTGTCGGCCCATATCATTTTCATTGCAGTAAAGGGGCTACAGGATGATTTAGTTAATAGTCGTCGCACCATGCGTATTTTATTAATGATTTCTATTAGCTTGTACATTTTGTTCTTGGTTACGCTGGAATTAAGTGATGCATCACTTCGTGACTCTTCAACCTTTAGTTTAATCAATGCTTTATTGTTCTTTTTTTCCATTTCTGTTTTCAGTTGGGCTTTTATTCGAAATAGCCCAAAAGAGTCACTCGTCAACAATTTGTCTGTGACAAAGAACAATGTTGATGCTGTCAAGGAAATAAAAGTACCTGCAGTTTTTCTAAACAGTTATGAGACCCTTAACCATTTAATGACGAATGAAATATATAAGGAGATGAATTTAACCATAGCAAAACTGGCGGGTGAATTGGCTCTTCCTGAACATCAACTGCGAGAGTTAATTAACAAACACTTGGGCTTTAGAAATTTTTCTGATTACCTAAATAGCTATCGAATTCCGGCTGCTTGTCAGGAGTTTGAGGATATTACGAAAATTCGCAAGCCAATCTTAACTATCGCATTAGAGTTAGGGTTTGGTTCAATTGCGACCTTTAATCGGGCATTCAAAGCAAAAACAGGTCAAACACCTAAAGAATATCGTCAGAAATTTCAATAATGATCAGACATTTTTGAAATTGCAGAGCTTTAACGCACTGATTTATTTAGTATTTTAAAAAAATTAGTCGTGGAGTTTTAAAATGTTAATTGTATCAAAAATTAAAGCTATTATTGTTGTGGTGTTACTGTGTTTGCTGTGGTTGCTCTGGCCTGTTTATCAAAGTATGGCCCATAAAGGCAAGGTTGCGTTTCCGCCGTTTTACCAATACATAGATCTTCCAAGTGACAATCCATCAACACAATCGATAGATAATATCGCCTATAAAAATGTTGCTGATAAGGCCCTCAATATAATCAGCCAACATAAGTTGAAGATAAACGCTCCCGCGATATCGGCAGCTGTTGCGATTAATGGTAAACGTGTTTGGGCTGGGGCTTCCGGTTGGGCTGACCTGGAATCTAAAATACCGGTATCAACTCACACCCAATTTAGAATAGGTAGCACATCAAAAGCCCTTACCGGCACTGCGCTTGCCAGATTGGTTGATGCAAAATTGATCGCTATAGATAGTCCTATTTCAAACTATATGAATAAATTGCCGAATCCGCATTGGGCTAATATTACCTCCCGACAGCTAGCTTCACATACCGCTGGTTTACCGCATTATAAGGAAAATACTGATTACATTGGGCTGTATCAAACTCTCTCGCTATCAACCCGATACGAAAAGGTTAAAGATGCACTTTCAGTGTTTGACTCTAGTGAACTATTATTTAAGCCTGGAACGCAGTTTAGTTATTCCTCTTTCGGCGTTGTATTACTTAGTGCGGTAATGGAAGACGCCGTCGGCATTCCCTACCTTGATATTATGCAACAGCAAGTATTTGATCCTGTGGGGATGAGTGAAACTATGGCTGAGTTTCAAAATAAAGATCGCTCAAATTTGGCTTCATTCTATTGGAATGATGAAGGGCGTTCTAAGCAAGTTAGAAAATGGCGCCAGGTAGATTTAAGTCACCGATTGGCTGGTGGTGGGTTTATTTCTACTTCGTCAGATCTGGTAAAAATGGGTATGGCTTTCCTGCAAGATGACTTCATTTCAGCAGAAACCCGGCACATTTTTTGGACGCCACAAGTGTTACCAAATGGCGATGAGACCCCTGATGGATATGCGTTGGGGTGGAGAGTTCTCAGCCAAGAATTTGATAAAGAGATAGGGCCAATTACCTTTGCCAATCATGGTGGAGTATCAAGAGGTGCACAAAGTTGGCTTATGGTAATACCTAAATATAACATGGCCGTTGCAATCAATATCAATTCCAACACTGAGGTTTTTTGGGATTTTGCTAAAGTCTCGATGCAATTAGCTAACATATTTATGTTGGAAAATAGGACAAGGTAACAATGATTGTTCACTAATCCAGAGCAGTTTAGAAAAGGAGCTGTTGGTGAGTGATAGTCTGCTTATCGGATTATCCAACATCACTACTAACAACACAGAGACCCTGCACTTTCTCAGAAAAGGCCATCCTCACGGCAATTTAACCAAACATCTGTTTTTCGCTCATTTCAGCTAGTCAGTAATTGGTTTGGTAGTTGCCGATTGCAGTACTTCATTGGATTTTAGTCGAACAGTCCTAAGCAGCTTTAAGGGCGCGTAGATGCTTACTTTAATCGTCTTCGGCTCTCTCGATAGCTGTATTTAAGCCTGAACTTTAAGCTAAATCGACTTTTATCAAGATGACGAATTTTGTTACAAGGCGTCGATATCAATAGGCTTTTAGCACTTTTTTTACCGATACCCCCTCTTAAAATCGATTCCCAGGGCTATCAAATTTAAACGATCTCATTTATTCTTTTGTTCTAACGGTGAGTTCATTAACCCTGTAACAACAAAATCAAGCTTTTGAATAGATAACGGATGTTATCTATTTCCCTATAACAACGAACAAAGGTTTAACAAATAAAATGGAAGAAAATGAACTTGCAACATTAACTGACGAAGAACTTTTGCAAAGAGCAAAAGATATAGAATCTAGTCCAATTGCTAACGCAATCTTAATTGGATTTTTAATCGGGATAATAATTTACAGCATCCTGGTAAATAGTGTGGGTCTTTTCACCCTAATCCCTCTATATTTTGTTTATAAATTAGTAGAAAAATCAAAGAGAAACACAGCAATAGAAAAAATAATGAAAGAACGAAACAAAAAATAGAGCCAAGTAACTCAATATAAAAAGATTGTGAGAAGTGAGCCTCCATTAATTTGTATGTTTTATAGCGATAGTTTCAATCTTGCATTTTCTAAATTCAATATATACCTTGCCCTACTAAAGTTTTAGAGTCACTGAATCCCATAATTTGTGCAATATCATCAATGGAAGTGTTTTGTTGGCGTCCGGGAGCTATCTGCAAATGACCATTTAAACTCTATTGCCAAGTAATGACTTTTCATAGTCAATGAAGCCTACTTTTCGCCTGAATTTTTGTTTCGGTTTGACTTGGTGATTAGTGAAAATTTTATAGCTCACACATATAAATAAGTTTAATTAGCCAATTCCTTACACTCAAAATGTTGATACAAGTCAAAATGCAAAATTAAGAAAACTGTATGCTTCACAGATTATTCAAACGTCTGAAAACGCCTTGCAGATTAATTAATACCCACCTTAGCTGATATAACTAATTAACGTTACCACTGAATTGGACCAAGCCAATGTTTAAAATATTCACAGATTTCGCTGATTGGCTGACTTACGCCATCTTGGGTTTATCGCCCGACAGCAAACTGGGTGATGCGCTGCATTTTTTCATTGAAGATGTCAGTAAAATATATGTTCTGTTGATCGTAATGATTTATGTAATTGCACTGATACGTGCATCGCTGAATATCGAAGGTGTGCGTGATTACCTGGCGGGAAAAAACCGTGGTATCGGGTATGCAATGGGCTCGGCTTTTGGGGCCATTACGCCCTTTTGCTCGTGTTCGAGCATCCCTATCTTTCTTGGCTTTACATCCGCTGGTATTCCTGTGGGGATCACCATGGCATTTTTGATTACCTCACCCTTGATCAATGAAGTGGCGGTGCTATTGCTAATGAGTTTACTCGGATGGAAGTTCACTATTTTATATGTGCTTATTGGCATGTCAGTTGGCATATTGGGCGGTTTATTCCTTGATACAATTAAAGCTGAACGCTGGCTGCAATCATTTGCAGCTGAGGCATTGCAGCGCGCGCAAACAAGTTCAGGCACAGCCGATTCATCTCAGGACAATATCAAATTAACACTGCACGACAGGCATGAGTTCGCCATTTCTGAGTCTAAGGAGATATTTGCTCGGGTGTGGCTGTGGGTCATCATCGGCGTGGGTTTGGGCGCTGCCCTGCATGGCTTTGTGCCCGAGGGCTGGATTACAGCTAACTTAGGTGAAGGTCAATGGTGGTCTGTTCCTGCTGCAGTATTGCTCGGTATCCCCTTATATTCGAATGCGACTGGGGTTATTCCGGTTATGGAGAGTTTGATCACCAATGGTCTGCCGGTGGGTACTGCCTTAGCATTTTGTATGAGTACAGTCGCGGCTAGTTTTCCTGAATTCATCCTGTTAAAACAGGTGATGCAATGGAAATTATTAGCCATGTTGTTTGTCATGTTATTGATCGCGTTTACCTTTGTTGGTTGGATCTTTAACGCATTTATTCCCTTTTTGTAAGGTATGCAATATGAAAAATATCCTAGTACTTGGCAGTGGTTGTGCCAAATGCACGAAAACCGCTGAAATCATTGAAAAAATTGCTCAAGAAATTGATGTAAAAGTTTCAATCAAAAAGGAGACAAACCCGCAAGTCATTATGAATTATGGCGTTATGAGCACCCCAGCTGTGGTGATCAACCAAAAATTAGTCCACAGCGGTTCAATCCCCCATCGCGAAAACGTGGTTAAGTGGCTGATGCAGGAATAAGTTGACGGCAGATACAACTAAACCCATGCTTGTATTGATGCAAAACTACGCCACCAGCCAGAGAATAAAACATGCATAACCACAGTCACGGCCACAGTCATCACCATCACGGTAGTGGCTCTAGCGCCTCTAAACGAATTGGCTGGGCGTTTTTTCTCAATGTCATGTTTACCATCATCGAATTTATTGGTGGATGGCTGACCAACAGCACCGCGATTATGGCTGATGCGGTGCATGATTTGGGCGATAGTTTGTCGATTGGCACCGCATGGGTGCTCAATAAAATCAGTGATAAAGAGGCTAATAGTACTTTTTCTTATGGCTTTAAACGCTTTTCATTATTGGGTGCGTTGATTAACGGCTTAGTGCTCACAGTAGGCTCAATCTGGATTTTATTTGAAGCCATTCCTAGACTCGCTGCCCCAGAGATGCCGCAGGCTGAAGGTATGTTGCTGTTATCAATATTTGGCATCGCGGTAAACGGGTTTGCGGCCTACAAGTTAAGTGATGGCGACTCATTAAATGAACGTGTCCTCAACTGGCACTTACTTGAAGATGTGCTTGGCTGGGTTGCGGTTTTAATTGTCTCGATTGTCTTGATGTTTAAACCTTGGCCCATACTCGATCCGATATTGTCTATTGGTTTTACCCTGTTTATTTTATTTAACGTGGCGCGTAATTTAAAAGAAACCATATTCCTATTTTTGCAAGCCACGCCTGATGAAGCGCAAGTTAAAGAAGTGAGAAACCTGCTTTTATCTAAACCGGAAGTGAGCGAAATTCATCATTTTCACATTTGGTCATTAGACGGGGCGAACAGTGTTATGACAGTGCACTTAGTCTTAGCTGGTGAGCTTAGCGTTGCACAAATAAAAAACCTTAAACAGCAGTTGCAAGAATCACTGGCCACATTTGAATTTGTGCATACGACTATTGAATTAGAGTTTGCTGATGAACAATGCCGAGATAAAGGCGTTTAAATCTCGTAGAAAACTGAGGGTTTAAACGCCACCAGATAGCTTCTAAGGGTTAGTCTATACAAACCAATGCCGAGTACGATTGGCAAACCATACTAGCGACAACATAACAGGTACTTCTACCAGCACACCGACTACCGTTGCCAGCGCCGCACCTGAGTGTAAACCAAACAGTGAAATTGCCACCGCGACGGCTAATTCGAAAAAGTTAGATGTGCCAATCATACACGCGGGCGCGGCAATATTGTGCGGTAGCTTCATCCGCTTGGCTAACCAATAGGCGATGGCAAATATACCGTAGGTTTGAATCAGCAAAGGAATGGCAATAAGCACTATGGCTTCGGGTTTAGATAATATAGTGTCTGCTTGAAAGCCAAACAACAACGTCACAGTTGCTAATAAACCCACGATTGACCAAGGCTTCATGGTGCGAAGAAATTTATCGACCTTCGAGTGGTCATCGCCGTTGTCGAGTTTTTTACGGGTCAGTGCCCCTGCAATAAGTGGCACCAAAACATAGAGTACAACTGACAACAAAAGTGTGTCCCAAGGCACTGTGATATCAGTCACGCCAAGTAATAAACCCGCGATGGGCGCGAAAGCAAAAATCATGATGATATCGTTAATCGACACTTGCACTAATGTGTAATTGGCATCACCTTTGGTCATTTGACTCCAAACAAATACCATAGCTGTGCAAGGTGCAACGCCAAGTAATATCATCCCCGCGATGTATTCCGTTGCCGTTGCAGGGTCAACCCAATCAGCAAACAAGACTTTAAAAAATAACCAACCGAGGAAGGCCATAGTAAAGGGTTTTATTAACCAATTTATCACCAAGGTTAGTACTAAACCTTTGGGCTTTTTACCAACGTCTTTTATAGATGAAAAATCAATCTGCACCATCATTGGATAAATCATTAACCAAATCAGGACAGCAATAACAATATTAACCTGGGCGAATTCAAGTTCTGCAATAATAGCAAAAGCATCAGGTGTCAGGGTCCCTGCAATAATGCCCACAATAATGGCCAGCCCTACCCAAACGGACAAATAACGCTCAAACAATCCCATGATATGCTCCTTAAAGTGACTTTTGATTTACGCGCTGACTCACTTGCTCTGCGGTTTCAACCCGCTCAGAGTAACGATCAACCAAGTAGTCTTTATTGTCACGCAGTAGTAAAGTGAACTTCATCAACTCTTCCATCACATCCACAATGCGGTTGTAATACGGTGAGGGTTTCATGCGCCCGTTCTCTTCAAACTCTAAAAACGCTTTGGCAACCGACGATTGATTAGGGATAGTTACCATTCTCATCCATCGGCCTAAAATCCGCATTTGGTTCACCGCATTGAATGATTGAGAGCCACCGCATACTTGCATAATGGCGAGGGTTTTACCCTGTGTCGGCCTAACGCCTCCTACACTTAAGGGCACCCAATCAATTTGACTTTTTAAAATGCCCGTCATCGCGCCATGGCGCTCTGGTGAACACCAAACCTGCCCTTCAGACCAAATCATTAGCTCGCGTAATTCTTTTACTTTGGGGTGTGACTCGTCTTCGCTATCCGGTTGGGGCAAGCCTGTGGGATTAAAAATACGTGTTTCTGCGCCAAAGGCATCAAGCAGGCGGGCACTCTCTTCTATTGCTAGGCGACTAAATGAGCGCTCTCTTAATGAGCCGTATAGTAACAATATTCGCGGTTTATGAACTGACGGAGCGCTCTGCAAATCAGCCTTACTTGGAATAATAAAAACGCTGTTTTCAATATTGTCTAAGCTTGGGTTTTGTTCAGGCATTAGTGAGCACCCAAAGCAGCAAGTGCCGCTTTAAGCTCAGTTTTATCTAGGCCTTTTGCTGCAAGGGCTTTTAGCTGGTTTACCCGAACAACTATTTGCTCAATACAAGCCAAAAATGCCTGTTCTATGGCGGCATCATCACCCGCTACTTTTGATGGATCGCTCAAGCCCCAATGCACTTTTAGGCTATCATCAAAATATAAAGGGCAGGTTTCGCCTGCGGCAGAGTCACACACAGTGACAACGACATCAGGATGAAAATCTGCAAAGTCATGCCAGGATTGACTTTGTAAGTCTTCAATCGCGTAACCTGTTTGAGCAAGGTACTTAAGCGACAAGGGATGCACCACACCAGCCGGCTGACTACCCGCACTTTTTGCCTCAATAACATCACCTGCAATACTGTTGGTTATCGCTTCAGATAAAATACTTCTGCATCTATTGTGGGTACAAATATAGAGAATTTTCATGGTTGCTTGCATACGACGTGGCCTTTAATTAACAACAAGAGTTGGTTGAAGATTGCGATGCAATCAATTTTTTTAATGGGGAACTAAAATAATTATCGTTATGTGCAGCTGCGCTGAGAATAACCTCTCGCGCCCACTGCGGTAGCGCGGGATGTAGCTTGTAGTACACCCATTTACCGCGTCTTTCGTCCGCTAAAATACCGCACTTGCGCAGCTGAGCTAAATGACGAGAAGTTTTAGGTTGATCAAGTTCAAGGGCCTCCATTAGATCGCAAACACAAGCTTCATTAATTTTAGCAATTAAAAGCAGTGATTTTAATCGAGTATCATCAGCGAGACATTTGAAAAAAGTACAAGGATCCATAATTGATACATGTGAAATAAAACATATGTGAAATTTCGCATGTAATATATTTTTGGTCAATCACTATTTTTAGCAAGTGCTAAGTTTTAAAGTAAAACTAAGCAGATAAACCCTGTAAATAAAACACCCTTAATAAGTGTAATTGCTCGTAACTCACTTGCTCATTTAAAGCATCAAAGACAGGTTTTAAACGTTCAGTTCCAAGTTCGGCAAAGGTTGTGAGCCCCTTGTTTAATAATTCAGGGGCTAAGTTCATTGCTTCAATAAGCCTTTCAGGATGCTCAAACTTATAGCCTAAACTTGCAAATTTATGTAGGTGTCCATAGACAGTATTGTGTTTAACTTTATTTTGTTGGGCCAAGGCCAGCACCGAATACCCTTGGTCAAATAAGCTCGCTATCTCTTTACTTTTTGCACTCAATGCAATTGTTGAGGTTTTAGTTGAAGTACTTGCTCCGCTGGCATTATTAGTGACTTCAGCAAGGCTATTTAGAACACAAAAATCAGCGATCATCTTAATAAATTGCTCGCCGTATTTAGTGAATTTAGCTTGACCTACGCCATGAATTTTTAACAAACTCATTGAAGATTGTGGCAAGTAATGCGCCATTTCTTGTAAGGATTTATCTGGGAAAATAGCATAAGGCGGCACCCCTGCCTGATCAGCAAGATGTTTACGCTGCGTTTTTAAAATTGCAAATAAGTCTGAATTAAAGTCTATTGTGGCTGGAGAGTGCGATGATTTACTCGCTGCAGTGCTTTGTTGCTGTAATAAGGCATAAAACGGTGCACTACCCTTTAACACATCACCCGCTTTAGCCGTTAACTTTAAGCCACCAAACTGTTCATCTTGTTGCAGTAAGCCTTTTTGAATCAGTTGACGGGACAAGGTCATCCATTGTTTTTTGCTAAATTCGTTGCCTATATTGTAGGTAGATAACAAGTTATGCTGATTTTGCAGTACTTTTTCCGCATTAGAGCCGCGCAATACATCTACTACATAACCCGCGCCAAAACGTTGACCGGTGCGATGTACACAAGATAAGAACTTTTGCGCGGGTACGGTTAAGTCAGACTTTTCTTGGTTTTCGTTGAGGCAGTTGTCGCACTTAACACAGCTTTGAGGCACATGGGGCTCGCCAAAATACGAGAGTAAGGGAATGCGCCTGCAATCCTCGGTTTCTGCTAAAGCTAGCATCTGGTTAAGATGCATAGAGGCTAAACGCTTTTCTTGTTCGTTGACCATTTGATCAATAAAATAGCGGGACTTACCCGTATCGCCATAACTGAATAACAGCAAGCAATCTGCATCTAAGCCGTCCCGTCCAGCACGCCCTATTTGCTGGTAATATCCTTCAATATTTTTGGGCAAATCATAATGGATAACATAGCGTACATCAGGTTTATTAATGCCCATGCCAAAGGCGATAGTGGCAACAATAATATCCACATCATCCCGTACAAACTTGTCTTGATATTCAGCGCGTTTTTTACTCTGTAGGCCGGCATGATAAGGCAAGGCCGAATAGCCATCGGCTTGCAGTTTGGCGGTCAGCTCATCCACACTGGCGCGCGACAAGCAATAAATAATGCCTGATTGGCCTTTGTGGTTATCGATAAACGCTTTGCTTTGGCCATAGGGATTGTCTTTGAGGTTTACTTCAATAAACAAGTTGGGTCGATCAAAGCTGGCGATAAATTCACTTTCATTGGCGATAGCCAACTGGCGCTTAATATCCTCGCGCACGCGTGGTGTAGCAGTGGCCGTTAGAGCAATAATAACCGCTTGCGGAATACGCTCGATTAGCTGTCCAAGTTGACGATATTCAGGCCTAAACTCATGGCCCCATTCTGAAATACAATGGGCTTCATCAATAGCTAGGCAATTAACATTGGCTGCTTGTAATAGATTGAGAACTGACATTTGCAGCGCCGTTTCAGGCGCCAAAAAAAGCAGTTTTATGTCGCCTTGAGAAATCGCTTGCACGTTAGCTTGATATTCATCTGTGCTGAGCGTGCTATTGAGCATACAAGCCGGTATATCTAATTCAACTAACTGCCTTACTTGGTCTTGCATGAGCGAAATGAGCGGCGATATACACACGCTTAGGCCATCAAACACCAGTGCCGGTATTTGATAACATAAAGACTTTCCACCGCCTGTAGGCATAATCGCCAAGGTATTTTTTTGACCCAGTACATTTTCAATAATGGCTTGCTGAGACTCGCGAAATTGCGCAAATCCAAATACCTTATTTAATAGTTGGGTGGCATGATTAAGCGGCGTTTCAGTTAATTCAGACTGAGACATAGAATTTGCATCTAGATTGTTTGACATGAGCTTGCACTGACTATCCATTATGGTTAAGGAGGGAAATTGAAACTATTTTCACTCCTTTGAAAATCGACAGTTATAACTTTACTCGATTATGCTCAAAAAACAATAAAACGCAGGCCAAACTGCAATGGGTTTAACCGGCCTTTTTAATTCTGCATAGTAAGCGCAGAATGAAATTTCTAGTTCACTGTCGCCTATTTGCCGAGATTTATCTTAACTTAGCTAACATGACATATTTTTTAAACAGAATTAAACGAATGATACCAAGCTGAAATATCGCCCGATTGACCTTGATCAACCGG
This sequence comes from Paraglaciecola sp. 25GB23A, assembly GCF_040012495.1. NCBI lineage: Bacteria > Pseudomonadati > Pseudomonadota > Gammaproteobacteria > Alteromonadales > Alteromonadaceae > Paraglaciecola > Paraglaciecola sp. 25GB23A. The sequence continues at coordinate 1,192,363 of NZ_JBDYKM010000001.1, read as the reverse complement.
GCGATATCGAATAACGCTGAAGCTAAATAATTTAGGTTTAATAAGCACCCGCAGCATAAGTTAATTCATAACTGTGGCTATAAATTTCTAGAATGTTACCAAAGGGGTCTTCCATGTAAATCATGCGGTAAGGCTTCTCACCTGGATAATAATATCGTGGTTTAGCCATACGTTTTTTACCACCAGCGGCCACAATTGCATCTGCCAGTTCTTCAAGATTCGGATCTTGCACACAAAAATGAAAGACGCCCGTTTTCCAATATTCAAAGTTATCTTCTGGGTCTTTCTGGTTGGCAAATTCGAATATTTCCACACCGACTCTGTCACCAGTAGAAAGATGCGCTATCTTAAATTTTTTCCAATTTGCACCAAAAACATCAGTGCACATTTCACCTATGGGGCTATCGTCTTCGACAATTTCAGTGGGCTGCATAATCAGATACCAACCCAGTACTTGGGTGTAAAACTCAACGGCTTTTTCTACATCTGGAACAGAAATACCTATGTGCGAAAACGTTCGTGGATATGGGGTTGTCATAATGTCGCTCCTAAATAATGAATCTAAATTACCACTAATAATGCGATATAAAATCGCCTGAGTGATGGATATGAATCAATCCAGTGACGCTACTGTACGCCCTATGATAAAGTATAAAAAATTATGAGTTAAAATATAAATGAGTACATTTTATAATGATTAATTCCACTTGGTTAAAAACCTTTTGCACCTTGGTCGACTTGGGTCACTTTACCCAAACGGCACATGCTTTATTTATGACGCAATCGGGCGTTAGCCAACAAATCAAAAAGCTTGAACAGCAATTAGCCACTCCACTGCTGATCCGTGAAGGAAAATCATTCACCTTAACGGATGCGGGCATGCAGCTTCATCGCGACGGTTGGAAGCTACTGCAAGCCACAGAATTACTTGAGCAAAATATAAAACAAGACGAGCCGTTCAGTGGGCGAGTACGGATCGCCACACCGGGCAGTGTGGGCCTAACTTTGTATCCATTTTTACTCGACTTGCAACAGCAACACCCGCAACTTAGCGTGCGGCATTCGTTTGCACCGAATAAAAGTATTGAACGAGATGTGAGTCAGCGACATTTTGATCTAGGCATCATGACCCAAGCCAGCGCGTCTTCTGAGGTAATAACTGAGGCTATCGCCCAAGAAGCACTGGTGTTAGTCACTGATACAAGCATTGAAGAAATAAATTGGCAGGTACTACAACAACTGGGTTTTATATCTCACCCTGATGGACATCATCATTGCCAGGCTCTTCTAAGCCCAAATTTTGCTCAATTCGAACACCCTAGTCAATTTCAAGAGAAAGGCTTTTCTAATCAAATAAGTCTTATTTTAGAGCCCGTATGCAGAGGTTTTGGCTTTAGTATTTTGCCCCTGCATGCAGCCAAAGCCTTTCACAATCAAGCCAGAATTCGTATTCATGCCTTAAACCATCCGGTTAGTGAAACCCTATACCTGTGTCGTCACACTCAGGTGAGGCAAAGCCAACGCGTGCGCTACGTCACCGAGCAGATTAAAACCTTGTTGCAAACTGATAGGTGCCTCGCTTAACCACTAAGTATAATTCTGATAATCGCGATCTTGCTCATTACATCACCTAAACGGCAAAAAAGTACACATATCGTAGAATTGCATGAGTAAACAAATGGCAGCAGTTGATGACGTAATCCGCACTCAATAGACATGCTTGAGCTTAATCTCTACACTGTTTTTTCTGCCATGATTTAAACAGGTCGCCTTTGAATGAATGTCAAAATAATCATCATTTCAATTTTTTTAATTATTGTCGCTTACTTAGTATTTAAGCCTTACTCTGAGGTACCAGAATCCATGAATAGCAGCACATCAGCCTATGGAGCTTGGCAATCACCTATCACTGCGGCGAGTATTTTTGAAGCCTCAGATAATATTTCCTATCTTACGGTTGCAAACAATCAACTTTATTTTGTCGAGTCACAAGCATCTGCTAATGGCAAAAATGTATTGGTTAAACTCGATGAAGGAAATACAGCCGTCCCACTAACCTCAAGTGAAGTGAGTGTTAGATCCCGTGTGCATGAATACGGCGGACATCCTTATGTAGTGGATGGAGATGACATTTATTATTCTCAGTTCACCGATCAGAAAATATACCGCATCTCACAAAACAGTAGTCCTGAAGCCATTACGAGAGAAGGCTTGCGCTATATGGAATGTATTGCAGATCAAAAAAATAAAAGACTTATTTGTGTCAGAGAGGATCACCGCGGTATTGGTGAGCCTATTAATACCCTTGTGGCGATTAGCCTAAGCGGAACAAAGCAAGAAACAATACTATTCGCAGGCAGCGATTTTGTTAGCGCGCCGAATTTATCGCCAGATGGTAACTCAGTGGCATTTATTACTTGGTCGCATCCCAATATGCCATGGGATGATACGCAATTACGGGTAATAAACTTCAACCAAGATGCTTCAGTCGAAGCCGTCATTGAAGTCCCACAAAGTGGCAATGTTGCGATTAGAAGCCCTCACTATGCCAAAGATGCGACCCTTTATTTTATCGCTGACTTTGACAACTGGTGGACGCTCTATCGCGTCGATAAGCTATCTAAGCAAGTAAAAAAAGTACTGGATCAAGAAATTGAAATAAACAGTTATGGCATTGAAGATAACAATTCCGCCGTTATCGCCTACACCAAAGAGGGAGTTGACCACATCGCGAGGCTTAACTTAGCAAGCGGCGAAATGAGCACTATCGGTGATACATTTTCATCAGCCGATTCAATCTCGATAGCCAGTGATAGGGTTTATTTTAGAGCATCGACGCCCAGTTCTGGGAATGCTATTTATCAATTAAAGGGTGATAGTTATGAAAAAATTTATCAAGCTAGCGGGCCTGTTATCGCAGCAGATTTTCTTTCTGTACCCCAGCCAATTGAGTTCCCTACTGGCAGTAATGAAATAGCCTATGGCTTTTACTATCCACCGCAAAATAGTCATTACCTTGGTGCAAAAGGTACCCTGCCCCCACTGATTGTTAAAGTGCATGGGGGCCCAGTCGGTGCTACTGATTCGAGTTTAAATCCAGGCATTCAATTTTGGACAAGTCGTGGGTTTGCTGTATTTGATGTCAACCATAGAGGCAGCACCGGCTATGGCAGAGCATTTAGGAAGAAACTCTATCCTAATTGGGGAATTGTAGATGTAGAAGACGCGTCAAATGGCGTTAAATGGCTGGCGGCTGAGGGTTTAATCGATGCCGATAAAGTGGCGATTCGAGGCGGCAGTGCCGGTGGTTATACCACGCTGGCGGCTTTAGCTTTTCAACGTGTTTTTAAGGCTGGCACCAGTTATTATGGGATCAGCGATTTAGGTGTGTTAGCCGGCGATACCCATAAATTTGAATCACGCTACCTTGATCAACTTATTGGCCCCTACCCTGAAATGAAAAGCGTTTATGATCAGCGTTCACCGATTAACAGTGTGCAAAATATAACAGCCCCCTTGCTGTTACTCCAAGGACTGGATGATAAGGTCGTGCCACCGAATCAATCTGAATTAATATTTAAGGCCTTAAAAGAAAATTGTATCGATACTGCCTATATTACTTTTGAAGGTGAAGGACATGGTTTTAGGCAACCAGCGAATAATATCAAAGCACTGAATTCGGAGTTAAGTTTCTACGCTCAGGTGTTTGGTTTTGTGCCAGCGGGTAATATTGAAGCGGTGCAACTGATAAAGTGTGAGAATAAATAATCGCGGCATTAATTAATGGCTGATACTACATGAGCTTCAGCACTATCAGACTTTGTTAGACCATATAAAAGAGTCATCACCCAACGGCAATATTCGCTTTTGGTGCCTGCCAGTGATTAATGCAGGGCTTGTATAAGGCTGCATGCCCTTATTTTGAACACAATACTAGCCAGCCTATCCACTAGTGAGTTGGCAGGTTTTTAATAGGCAGCAGCGTTTATATCAAGGGCCTGCAGCAACTAGCAAGCAGTGTTTATCGACATAAAACACTGGCATTGCCGGATCACTACAACTGAAATAATGTAGGATCTGAAACTATTTTAAACAAAACTGTTGACTGCAAAGTTAAGCTAAAACAAACTAGTGTTAATTTCATGTAAATAAATTGTAAGTAACTGGTTTATTTATAATTGTCTTAGCAGTTGGAGAAAAAAATAATGATTCTTAATCACCTATGGGGTCTATATGCCCACCCTAAAGAAGAGTGGCACCTGATCGATAGAAAACATGAAAGTTTTTTTTACAGCTTAAGTCATATCGCGATCATCTCCTTAATCCCCACATTAACCAGCTATTATTCCTCAGCACATTTGGGTTGGAGTATCGGGGTTGGTGATATTATTAAACTGACTCACCAAAGTGCGATGTTGATGAGTATCGGCATGTATTTTGGGCTCATGGTCGGTGTTGTCGCCTTGGCTATCTTAATTCATGAACTAGCAAAAGCTTTTGATGCAGCTCCTACTTATACACAATCCTTAGAACTGGCGGCTTATACTGCCACTCCTTTATTTATGGTGGGCTTTGCTTCTTTATATCCAGTTCTTTGGTTCGTTATGTTAATCGGCTTGGGAGGATTAACCTACTCTATCTATTTACTCTATTCGGGCACCCCTATTTTAATGCACATACCTGAAGAAAAGGGCTTTATTTATGCCAGCTCAGTAGTCACTTGTGGCTTAGTATTATTGGCTATTCTAATGGCGGCGTCGGTCATATTGTGGAGTGCTGGAATGGGACCGGTGTATATGCACTAAATTCATCGAACACAAAAAAGCCGCTAAGATAGCGGCTTTTTTGTGTTAGCAATTAATGCGCTTATCCATTGCTCATATTATGCATTTCTAGATTACTCAATTCAGTTTGCAGACCTGAGGTTTTTGCCCCCTCATTTCTTTGTGTATCAATTCTTTCTAAGTAGGCTTGGTTAACATCACCAGTAATATATTTACCATCAAATACGGATGTTTCAAACTGGGTAATTTGTGGATTTAATTCACTCACTGCATCAACTAAATCTTGTAGATCTTGGAAAATTAAGCCGTCTGCACGAATAAGCTCACTAACCTCGTCAATTTCTCGACCGTAGGCAATCAATTCATTGGCCGATGGCATATCAATGCCATACACATTAGGGAAACGAATCTCTGGTGCCGCTGAAGCAAAATACACTTTTTTAGCCCCTGACTCCCGTGCCATCTCAATGATCTGTTCTGAGGTCGTTCCTCTCACAATAGAGTCATCCACCAACAGTACATTTTTATCTTTGAACTCTGATGAAATAGCATTTAGTTTACGACGCACTGATTTGCGGCGTTGAGTTTGACCCGGCATGATAAAGGTACGACCAATATAACGATTTTTTACAAAACCTTGGCGATAAGGTTTATCTAGTTCAATTGCAATTTGTAGGGCAACATCGGTTGAGGTTTCAGGAATTGGGATGACTACATCAATATCCAGTTCCGACCATTCCCTAGCTATTTTTTTACCCAACTTACGTCCCATATTAACCCTAGAAGCGTAAACAGAAATACCATCAATAAATGAATCTGGACGAGCAAAATAGACAAATTCAAATATACAAGGTGCGTTAATTGCATTTTTTGCACATTGCTGAGTATGTAATTCCCCCGCTTCGGTAATGTATATGGCTTCACCAGGCGCAACGTCTCTGATGAAAGTAAAACCTACCGTGTCCAATGCCACACTTTCTGAAGCAACCATATACTCGTCGCCAAATTCAGTTTTGCGCTTACCTAGAGATAGTGGACGAATACCAAAGGGGTCACGAAAGGCTAACATACCGTTGCCGATAATCGCCGCCACGACCGCATAGGCTCCGCGGATCTTCTGATGAACCGCAGCAACAGCTTTAAATACATCTTCTGGTGTTAAAACTAAGCCCACGGTGTTTTGCAGTTCATGAGCAATAATATTTAACAGTAACTCTGAATCAGAGGTGGTGTTGATATGACGTCTAGAAACTTTAGTCACTTCATCAAAAAGTTCATGGGCGTTAGTTAAATTACCGTTGTGGGCAAAAGCGATACCAAAAGGAGAATTAACGTAAAAGGGTTGTGCTTCAGCTGAACTCGAACTGCCAGCAGTAGGATATCGGACATGACCTATGCCAACTTGTCCGGTTAACCTAAGCATGTGACGGGTGTGGAAAACGTCTTTGACTAAGCCATTGTCCTTACGTAAGTTAAACCGTCCCTTATCCACAGTCACAATACCAGCGGCATCTTGGCCCCTGTGTTGTAATACAGTTAAAGCATCATAAAGCGCTTGATTAACTGGGCTTTTACCAACAATTCCGACTATACCACACATGCAGATTACCTTTTTTAAACGGATTTTATAAAGCTTGAGTTGCCTTGCAAATATTCAAAAAACCACTCAATGATTAAACTAAACTCAGGTACAAGGATAGAGGTTTGCCACCAATCTGAACTTGCTGACGGCGTAAATGTATCTAGGAAAAATAATAAAGCGCTGACTATTAGTACACCTCTTAGCGCACCAAATATGGCCCCTAAGGCTCGGTCAGTACCGCTTAAACCGGTAAATTGTACTAATTGAGCAATCAAATAATTAATTAAGCCCCCTAAGATTAAGGTGCTTACAAATAGAATTGCGATGGCCACGCCGTTGCGTATCATCGGATCAGAAAAATTACTTAGGTAAAGAGCGAGGTCAGCATAAAACTGACTGGCGACAAAAAAAGCGCTGAACCAAATTGCAAGTGAAATTGCCTCTTTGATAAAGCCACGGATAAGGCTGATAATGGTGGAGATTAAAATCACACCTAAAATGGCGAAGTCTATCCAATTCATAAGATTCGTATTTCTTGGCTCTTGAGGCTATGGTTCGTTTTACTGAACGACCAAAGGGCTAAAATCGCGCGCATTCTATCAAATGGACAGGGTAAAATCTTGCTTATTTTTATGTCAATTTATTTAAATAACAACATACCTTAGTACTAAACTATTGAACAGTGAATGGACTGACTCGCCCCTGAAGCGCGGTAATCTCTTTTAAGTGAGGTAATATTTTTTCAAGCTTATCTTTTTGCAATTCAGGACCTACAAATACTTTGGTTAATAAACCAGAGCTGGTTTGCACAGGTCGACTAAAGGCCCTGTAACCACTATTCTCAAGCTTGGTGAGTAGTTCACGCACATTTTTTTGATGCCTAAAGCTACCTAATTGAACTACCCAACCGGCGCTCGCGAGCAATTTAGGTTGTTTGTCGTCGATGACGGTTTCTTGCGCTAAAGAACTGACTTGCACTTCATTTTCTGGTTTATCTACTGGTAATGCCTGCGAGCTCGTTTTACTTGCTGTTGAATCAGCCGCTTTTGCAGTTTCAGTGTCATCATCTATTGCTGTTTCATTAACAATTTCAATTTGACGAGAAGCGCCCTGCTGAACTTTACTAGAATCAAAAGTTTCAGGTGCTAATACTTTCTTAACACTGGGCTTTGAGGGCAATTCCACAAATAAATTTTGTTTAGACTCTTTTTTTCCATCCAACAAATCTGGCAAGAATATCACCGCCACAGCCACTAATATGACTGTGCCGACTAAGCGATTTTGTAATGCAGAAGACACCTTAAGCTGCCTTATACGCAGTTAATACTTCTGCTACAGAGTAAAATGAACCAAAAACCAAAATAAAATCATCCTTTTGTGCTTTTTTGCAGGCTGCAATGAAGGCAGCAGAAACAGATTCAAATTCTAACACCTTTTTTGCTTCGCTTAATACAGAAACTAACTTTTGGGCTGGCGCTCCACGCGGAACACTTAATGACCCACAATACCAATAGTCTACCACTGGCATCAATGGAGCTAGGCTTTGACTAATATCTTTGTCAGCCAGCATGCCCACTACGGCAATTACACGTCGACAGTCAAGCTCGGCTATTTCCTTTGCCAATAATCTGGTTGCATGAGGGTTATGAGCCACATCTAACATAATAGTTGGCTGTTGCTGAATAATCTGCCGCCGACCATGCAAACGCGTATTTTTAAATAACTGTTTAACCAAGTCATGGTGTAATTGTATGCCCAAAAGAGATAAAACCTGAAGAGCTGTTGAGGCATTTTGTGCAGGAATAAACGGTGCAGGAAGTTGGGCCAAATGATAAAGGTCATTGTGCCAAGAAAAAACGCCGTTATTGAGTTCATAATCAAACTCATGACCTTGCCAACTGGCTTTAACAGCATAGTCTTGGGTAGCTTTAATTAGGCTATTAGGTGGTAATGGCTCGCCGATGACAACGGGGATATTAGGACGGAAAACCCCGGCCTTTTCCACTGCAATCGCCTCGCGTGTAGTGCCTAACCATTCTTGATGATCGAGGTCAATACTGGTAATAACGGCGATATTGGCATCAATAATATTGACCGCATCTAATCTGCCCCCCAAACCTACTTCCAACAAAAGATAATCAGAATCGGCTTCAGCCATCAGTTGCAAAGCTTGTAGTGTGCCAAATTCAAAATAAGTGAGTAAAATATCGCCTCTCGCTTGCTCGATTTTAGCAAAGGCAGCACAGTGCTTTGCAGTACTTAACATTTGCCCCTGAACTCTGACTCGCTCGCGATAATCGATTAAGTGTGGAGAGCTAAATACCGAGACTTGTTTGTCGTGTAACAGCAAAGCCTGCTCTATCATCGCGCATGTGGTTCCCTTGCCATTTGTTCCGGCTACGGTTATTACCGTTTTACCACTAAAATCTAATTGTAAAGCGTTAAAGACCTGAGCAACCCTTTCAAGCCCCATTTCAATATTCTTAGGGTGGATTTCGCTAAGATAGCTCAGCCATTGCTCGATGGACCAAGCTGCCTGTTGGGCAGTTTTTTGGAGAATGTCGTTTTGCATTAGTGATGTTGATGGTGCAGATTCGATAAAATGCCGTGCAATCTGTCGCGCATTTCTCGACGATCAATAATGATATCAATAGCACCTTTTTCTAACAAAAATTCACTGCGCTGAAAACCAGCCGGCAGAGTTTCACGCACCGTTTGTTCAATCACGCGCGGTCCGGCGAAACCAATTAATGCTTTCGGTTCGGCAACATTAATATCGCCTAACATGGCTAAACTTGCCGATACCCCGCCCATTGTCGGGTCGGTTAATACAGATATATAAGGTAGACCTTGTTCACTCATTTTTGCTAAAGCAGCACTGGTTTTGGCCATTTGCATTAGCGACAACAAGGCTTCTTGCATACGTGCGCCGCCACTTGTTGAGAAACAAACCAGTGGCATATTGTTTTTCAAACACGCTTCAACAGCAACCACAAACCGGGCCCCTACCACCGAAGCCATAGAACCACCCATAAAAGCGAACTCAAAGGCGGCTGTTACCACTGGCATGCCTTTTAGTTTGCCTTGCATCACCACTAAGGCATCTTTTTCGTTGGTGGCTTTTTGTGCGGCAATTAATCGCTCTTTATAGCGTTTAGAATCCTTAAACTTTAATAAATCTTGCGGTTCTAAATTAGCGCCTAATTCAACCCGATCATTTTGATCTAAAAAACTATTAATACGCACACGAGCACTGATACGCATGTGATGGTTACATTTGGGGCAAACCCCTAACTGTTTTTCTAATTCAGACTTATACAACACCGCATCACATTCACCGCATTTTGTCCAAATACCTTCAGGCACATTACTTTTGGTGGTCGATTTGGTGCGGGTTAATACTTTATCTATCCAACTCATATCTGAATCCTAATTTGCCGAACGCGTTTCTGTGACAATCAGCAGGGGTAATGGTTTAAATTTTTTCTTAGCCTACTGGCTCGTTTGCCCGATATTAAAGCACAACATGCTGTCTTTACGAAAATAAAACTGGTCTTAGAAGTTAGTCAGGTAAGAACAACGGCCCTAAGGGTGTGCGCGGTAAATCAAACTTTTGCGGATAGGTAACATCGACTAAATACAAACCATTGGGTTTAGCCGTAGCGCCCGCCTTAGTCCGGTCTTTTGTCTCGAGCAATGTTTTAAGCCAATCTACTGGCTTATCACCGCTGCCAATTAACAACAAGGAGCCTGTAATATTTCTGACCATATGATGCAAAAACGCATTGGCTTTAACGTCAATAATAACATAGTCCCCAAGGCGAGAAATATTAATGTGGGAGAGGGTTCGAACGGGAGTATTGGCTTGGCAATTTACCGCGCGAAAAGCACTAAAATCCTGTTTACCCACTAAATATTGTGCAGCTTCGTGCATTAACTCATGATCAAGCGGTGCAAAATGAGTCGTCACGCCGCGGGCTAGTATGGCGCTGCGCAACCTACTGTTATGAATAATGTAACGATAGCGGCGTGCGGTGGCAGAAAAACGCGCATGAAAATCATCATTCGTCTCTTTAAACCAGCGAATGCTAACCGTTTCAGGCAGAAAGCCGTTAATGCCTATGGTCCACGCGCTTGGATGGCGCACACTGTCAGTATCAAAATGAATCACCTGACTGGTAGCATGCACTCCAGCATCGGTGCGTCCAGCACAGGTGACCTTAACCGGATGGTTGGCTATTTTACTTAGCCCTTCTTCTACTAACTGTTGAACAGTAATGACAGATTGTTGCCGTTGCCAGCCATAAAAAGCACCTCCGTCATACTCCACACCTAAGGCTATACGCATTACTAATTATACTTCCCACATCGCAAAAGGCCGATATTGTAAGCAAGTTATACTTAAAGACCAGCGGTTTTAGTCAATTGAGCGCTGACGCAATTTAACTCAATCTCGTTTAAAATCACCCGAATGCAAATCATGCTTCTTCATCAACTTATGCATATCGGTACGATTTCGGCCTGCCAGCTCGGCAGCACGAGTAACGTTACCATCTGTCATTTTAAGTAACTTAAGCAAATATTGTTGCTCAAATGCATCGCGAGCTTCGGTTAAAGTAGGCCATTTTTGCTCTGAAGCGGATAATGCCTGTTCAACAAGATGTGATGCGATAACCGATGTTTGAGTTAATGCAACACATTGTTCAACCACATTAACCAATTGCCTAACATTACCCGGCCATAAACAAGTAGTGAGTAACTGCATGGCATCATCTGAAAAACGACTGACTCTGACCTCATGCCGCTCGCCACTTTTCTTCAGCAAATAGCGGGCTAACAGTGGGATATCTTCTGAACGTTCACGCAAACTGGGCAAGGTAATGTTAACCACATTTAAACGGTAATATAGGTCCTCTCTAAAATTCCCCTCTTCCATTTCCGTACTTAGATTTCTATGTGTCGCTGATATTACTCTAACGTTGATGGGTATTTGTTTGCTGCTACCAACAGGTCTAATCATTTGTTCTTGTAAGGCGCGCAGTAATTTCACTTGCAATGAAATAGGCATATCACCAATCTCGTCAAGGAATAAGGTGCCTCCATCTGCTTCCTTAAATAGACCTTGATGTTCATTTACGGCGCCGGTAAACGAGCCCTTCGCATGGCCAAACAACTCACTTTCAAGCAAATTCTCCGGTAAAGCACCACAGTTAATGGCAACAAAGGGTTTATTGGCTCGTTTACTGGCTTTATGAATAGCATTGGCAAGTAATTCTTTACCGGTGCCGCTTGCACCGCTGATAAGCACACTGACGTCACGCTGAGCGACCCGATAAGCCTGATCAAGTAATTGTTCCATATGCAATGAGCGTGTGATGATCTGTTCGCACCACTGGCCTTTTTGCAAGGTCTGCGTTTGGCTCACCGCCTTTTTTAATAATGCTCTTAACTCATCGTGATCAATTGGTTTAGTTAAAAATCCGAAAACGCCTCGTTGAGTTGCTTCTACCGCGTCTTGTATAGTGCCGTGGGCCGTCATTAGGATTACCGGAATATCTTTACCAATAGACATAATTTCTTCAAACAAACTGAGCCCATCTAGTCCAGGCATGCGCAAATCACTTAGTACCACATCAACATTTAAGGTATTCAGCATTCGCAGTGCCTCTTTGCCACTTTCGGCACTTTGCACAGCATAACCTTCACCACGTAATCTGATTGCCATGAGTCGCAACAAACTTTCGTCATCATCAACCAACAATACACTGGGTTGAACTATTTCTTGTTGGCTCATCGTTTATCTCCGTTGTCATTCGCCATAATTGACGCTTCTATTTTCAACAATTGTTCTATTTGACTTTTTTGTTTTTCAATCATTAATTTCTGTTCTTCGTTGGCTTGTGACAAATTGCTATTTAATCTGCCTAATGTGACTAACGCTGATTCTAATTCAAGCAAATCTTGACTAGGTTGATAAACCATAACCCTTAGAAATTGCCTCATCTCAGTGCTCAGCTGAGGTAAGATGCTATCTACCCAACTTTGCGCGCGCAGCCTATCGTTATAAGGTGTTTCTTTACCTTGACTTAACAGGATTTTTTTCAGAAGGGCATTATCATCAGCCCCAAGTTGTTCTATTTCTTTTTTACGTTGTGACCAAGTCAGTTTTTCTAGCGTGCTGCGATAATTTAACCAAAATGCAATATTACAGTTGTGTTCAAACAGAGCTTCATTTGAATCAGACACACAGAAACTGACTGGCTCTTGCTCGATTTCACTATTAAAAACACCTTTTTGTTCCATGTTTTTATTGGGCAATAACTCGCAGCCAGTGAGTGAAGTTAATACCAAAAAACCCAAGCCTAAACGCCATGTCATATACTTTCTCCATTTGTAGGGATAGTCACCCTTACACAAAAATCTGCTTGTTCAATATCAATAATTTCAGCTTTGCCGTGCATCATACGCGCACAATCCGCAACGATAGATAGACCTAATCCAGACCCGACTACCCGATCATTACGTTTGCTGTTACCCCGACTGAAAGGTTGAAATAAAGATTGACGCATCTCTAGTGGTACACGTTGACCACGATTTGCCACTTCTAAAATTTGCACATCTTGCTGACTATACAAGTGCAAAGAAATAGGCCGCCCTTTACTGCCATGGGCCAAAGCATTTGATAATAAATTATCTAATATCCTTCGGATTAGATGGGCATCGGCAAAAATAGTCTCTATGTCAATATTCAGCTCAAGAACGTTGTTATTCTGCTGGATAGCCAAACTGTTGTCGGTAATAAAGTCCTTAAACAACCGCTGAGTATCAATTAACTCAAAAACGGGTTTTGCTTGTTGTAATAATAAATTGTAATCGAGCAACTGTACTATTAATAAATTTAAGCGTTCAGTACTGATGTTAAGCAGCGAAACCACTTCTGCTTGCTGAGGGTTGAGCTGTCCAACTACCTGTTCGCTCAGTAAAGAACAACCTTCTTTAATACTGGCCAATGGTGTCTTAAGTTCATGAGAAGCGTGTCTGAGCAGGGCGTGACGCAAGTTTTCAAGTTGTACCAAGCGTGCCGCTAATTGATGCAACTTGTGTTCTAATACAATCAACTCTTTTGGTCCAGATTTAGAAATAGAGGGTAGGTCACTTTCCTGCTTCGAAATAGCACGAATAACCATCTCCAACTTTTCAACCGGCCTTAGTATGATTCGCGTACCAAAAATAATCAGTAATAATGAAATACCCACTAAAATAATCGTTAACCATACTTGGATTTGTAAGACTGAATTGACATAGTCTTGCTGCGCCAAAATTCGCAAATCTAACATTGATTCTATCTGATCTGATAAATCTGCTAGGTTGACTTTAAATTCTGCCAATTGCGCATCGAGTAATAGTTGGTCCTGATCACCCGCATACAATTCCAGCCATTCAAGCCTCTCTGAGAGATGATTACAACTTTGTTTCTCACTTAATTCACTACATACTAGCACTTGTAATTCGACAAAACGTTCTATGGATTTTTCGGCTAAGTTTTTAAGCGCGACATTGTGTAATACGTTGTACTGTTTAAATAAGCGCTCTATATCAACCGATAAACCTTCCATTTTACTCAGGCGTCTAACAACAGCGACGGAATACTCAGCTTCAGAATTGGCGATTCGCCCCATCTTGCTTAAGGTGAATTGGCTGTATGTCAAAAGCATTAATAAGGGAACTAAAACTAAAATAAAACTCACTACAGTGAGTTGGCGCAAAGAGCCAAGTTGCATTGCCAGTCCAATCATTGATTTCAAAGGAGTGCAGTCTGCATAATAAAAAAAGATCGTACAAGTCGATCTTTATGTTGGAAACGGATCATGCCTTATTAATTACTCGCTACTTGCAGATTATTGTTAATTTTAACAAATTGCTCTAACTCTAACTTGGTGATGAAACCATCAAAATTGCGGTCAATCGAACCAAAAATAGCTAATAAATTCGGATCAGCGACAGATTCTTTAATACTAATCAAACCATCTTGATTTTGGTCCAATTTTTTAATCAAATCTTCATTTGCACTCACTGTAAAACTCAGTAGCAAATTGAAAAAAATTAAAATCCTTAGATAAGTTATATTTTTAGCAAATTGATTTCGCATATTACGTCCTTTTAGCAAATTTACTTGTAACTTCAATAAATATTACTTGAAGCCCTCACTAGGCGAACAGGTAAAATAGGCGTCCTTGCCACACTTAATAACTGATGCAAAGTTATCAAACGTATAGACATCATTAATAGCAAACGCCATTGCTATTAATAATTTAGAAACGCTTTGTCGATACGCTTCACCACACTCGCTATCCATGCAAACGTCTTGAGGAACCGGTCAAGAGCAGTGTGCTTAGTTACCTTTGATATCAGGCTCTGTGCCACAATTATTTTTCAATTTACTTTCAATGACTTAGACTAATTTTTTCATTCATCTGAAAATATACAGAGCAATATGTCCGCACTCAGGCCTATTATGTATGAAATTTGCGACTTCGCTAGGAGATTCAATATTAATTGCTTTAATATCAATTAGTTAGCTAGTCTTTAATCTGCGACCACGGCTAATTTTTAGACGTATTGTCCTGTATGGCGAGTTTACTTTGAATAAATTGACTGTGGGGGATGTATAGCAGTTCTGCAATTTTTCGGATGGTATAATCTTCATCGGGAGTCAATACACGGTCAGCAAAAGCCACGGTCCATAAAGAGTCTAAAATGGCTCTTTTTTGTTCTGGCTGACACCGCGCATTTAATACACTAGTAAACTGCTGAAAATCAACGGCGTCTTCAGCTTGATCTTGGCTCATTGTACAAAGCTGCTCTAACTCACTGTCACTTAAGCTAAAATGCTGGTTAAGTTGTTGTCGATAACTTATTTGTTCTGACTCAGCAAATTCCCGATCTGCACGCATAACTTCGTATAACAGAACTGCAGTTGCCAGTTCAATATTATTATTTTGTTCCGTTTGAGCATTGATCTCCCACTGACTAGTAAACCAATTTTGGATTTGTTTATACATAATAACTTACTCATAAGACGAGGAGTGAAATAAGGGCTTTAGATCGAAGTTATCACTACACCTTCGATCTAAAGCCCAATTTAAAACGTGGGTATGAATGGATAATTATCAAGTCACTATTGAGCTTAAGCTCAAGAAAATACAAATCATTCTAGAAAAATAATTTACTCTTCAAACATTAAATAATGGCTTTCATGCATGCCTAATGCAGTATAAGTACTCTGAGCAACAGTATTGTCTTTTTCAACATAAAGTCTAAATCCGCAGATATTCCCTTGCTCTTCGGCTAGCGCTTTTACTTTGGCATACAATTGGGCATAAATGCCTCTACGTCTAAAGTTCGGTACGATGTAAACACTTTGAATCCACCAAAAAACCGCGTTACGCCAATCGCTCCATTCAGTTGTCACCATCAAGCTGCCTACGACTTGAGCATCTAATTCAGCAACTAAATAAAAACCTTTGTTAGAGTCGGCAACAAGTGCCCCTACCCCTTTGCTTAAGACCTCTGAATCGAGATGTTTTTGCTCGGTTTCAAAAGCCATGTTTTGATTGAATTCAACTAAGGCGGAGATATCTTTATCTTGGGCTACTCGAATATTTAACTGCATGGGTTTCCTATATTTTAAATACAACATTAACTGTACGGCCAGCATCTAAATGCTCTACTGATTGGCATAGCTCTCTAAGCATAGGCAATCCACGACCGAAAGAATCGTCATGTTCACACGATTTTTTTAGTATTGAGGGATCAAATCCCTTACCAGAATCACTTACTTGAATATGTAATGTGCCTTCAATAGGCAGATAATGCACCACAAGATTAACGGTGCCATTGGATAATTTCTCTAGTTTTTCTTGCCTAATACTAAAGTATTCAAAAAAACCTTCGTCGGTATTTTTCAAATTTGAGTCTAATTCTAGGATACCGTGATCGACAGCATTGTTATAAAGCTCACTAATGACGGTAAACAGCTCTGAATGTATACCATAGAGTCCCAGTTGATTGGTCAATAAACGAATCAACTCAATAATGGGCTCTTGTGACTTAATAAGCTGATGATCTAAACAAAGTTCAAATTTAATCGGTAATTGAGAAGCAAGTGGTACTTGGGTAATGGGTTTCAATTCTTGACACGTATAGATAACCAATGTCACATCGTCTTTGCGCAGATTGCTGCCCTCAAACGCCTGGATTTTGCCCAAGATAGATTTAACGTTAGCGAGTGGCTCAGCGATAAGCCAAGATTCTATGCCTGTATCCGTTAGCATTTGACCTTGCTCGTTCATTGCCTCTACCGCACCATCACTAAAGCCTATTAAACGATCGCCATATTGAGCATCAAATCGTTCGATATCACATTCAAATTCATCCTTGTTTAAAATGCCTAGTGCCATATGTTTTGATGTAAACCTTTTAACAATTTTGCCTCCTTGATTCTGCAACATCATCTCAGGCATGCCACCATTCCAAACATCTATTTGTTTACCACTGTGGTTTATTTCAACCAATATTGCGGCAAAAAACATTTCTTCCGGTAATAATTCTAATAGAGTTGCATTAAGTGTCTCTGTCATTTCCATTACCGACAAGCCCTTGCTCGACATAGTATGAAATGCTTTGGCTACAGGCAATGCGCCGATAGCAGCTGCTAGTCCGTGTCCAGTAAAGTCTCCAATTAAAAAATATAGCCCACCACTAGGGCTAGCGTGAGTCAAAAACATATCACCATTAAAGTCACCGGCTGGCTCTAATACAAAATCGATAATGGCATTTAACTCCGGAGCGACTTTTAAGGCATTAGCAAAAATATGTTCTACAATTTTATGCTCACGCTCAATAGCATTGCGGTAAAAGGAGAGTTGTTGATTTTGTTCGATAATTTTTTTACTGAGTAATCGAGTTCGCGCATGAGCCCGAATTTTTGCGGCTAGTATAATCCGATTAAATGGTTTATTGACAAAGTCATCCCCGCCTACTTCCAAACAGCGAGCTAGGGTTTCATCATCTTCTATTGAACTGATAAAGATAATGGGTAAATGCGCGTCTCCCGCCAATCGTTTTAATTTCGGGGCCGCTTCAAAACCATCCATAACGGGCATCACGATGTCGAGTAACACTAAATCGGGTTTGATTCTTTTCGCTAAGGTTATTGCCTCAAAGCCATTTTCGGCTTCATAACAATCAACATAACCTTGTTGCTCAAGCATATGGACTAATAAAAACCGATTTAAGGTATCGTCATCGACCACTAAAATGCGCATAACAGCCTTCTAACCTTAAGAAATATCGAATTTTTTATCAAAACGGGCGATCTGCAATATTTTTAAGACTTGCGGGCGGCATTTAACAATTTGAAAAGAACGGACTTTACTGCTTAAACTGCGATGCATATTAAGCAGCATGCCGAGCGCTGAGCTATCCATATATTCTGTTTTTTGTAGATTGATAATAACTGTGTTTAATTTATCTGTGTCTTCACTATAAGCAATACGAAAGTCTTGAACTTTACTAAAATCAAACTTTTCTTCGAGGTAAATAGTAAGTTGCTTACCATCATCAGCGAATTCTTTGTCTAAACTCATTGTCTACTCCAACTTATGATATAAAACTACAGGACAGTATTAAATAACAGTTTAACGACTTTGCCTATAAAGTTTCCGGCTTTTTTAATACAATAAAGGGGTTTATTAACAAGGCACAATTTTTAGGTAAATGGTATGAGTAACAATAATTTGGTTTATAGCACTGATGTTGGCCGCATAAAACCTCAAGTTCAAACAAAGCCCACTGCCAAGTCGGATGGCATTGTCCGCATCAGACGAGAAACTAAGGGGCGCAACGGCAAAGGCGTAACCACGATTAGTGGTTTAAGTATGACAGATGCCGAGTTTAAAACACTGTGCACTTCTCTCAAAAAACTATGCGGTACTGGCGGCTCGATAAAAGATGGTATTATAGAAATTCAGGGCGATAATAGAGACAAAATTAAGCTCGTACTTGAAAAACTTGGTCATAATGTCAAGTTGGCTGGCGGCTAATTTATAAAAATTAAAGCGGAGTATTGATGAGGCAGTTATCTTTAGCAGATCTAAGTATTATTTTGGTTGAACCATCTGATACGCAAAGAAAAATTATTATAAAAAAATTGGCTGATGAAAATGTATTACATGTTCAGGCATGTGGCGGTACTCAAGAAGCTATTGCCGCTATTCGTCAAAGCCCCCCCGACCTTATTGTCAGCGCCATGTATTTTGAAGATGGCACCGCCCAAGACATCCTAAAACCCGTTAAAAACAACCCTGATCTTGCAGATATTCCTTTTATGTTGGTCTCCAGTGAAAATCGCTCAGAAAAATTGGAGGAGTTCAAACAAGCTGGAGTGTCCGCCATATTACCTAAGCCTTTTACCACTGAAAACCTAAGTAAAGCCTTAAACGCCTCCCTCGACTTAATTAATGCTGATGAACTTGAACTAGAGTTATTTGATGTAGAGCAACTTAGAGTACTTCTCGTAGACGACAGTAAGTTAGCCAGAAACCATATCCGTCGAGTACTAAAAAGCCTTGGTATGCAACAGGTGATGGAAGCTGAAAATGGCGCAGAAGCGCTAACCTTGCTAAAAGATCACACCTTCGATTTGGTCTTTACCGATTACAATATGCCAGAAATGGATGGTCGAGAGCTCTCCGAGTTTATTCGTTTTAACCCGGAAACTGCCCACCTACCCATTATTATGGTTACTAGCGAATCATCTAGTAGCCTACATATGGCTAATATTAGTCAAACGGGTATTAATGCCTTATGTAACAAACCCTTTGAACTAAAAGAAGTGCGTAAAATGATTGTGGCCCTGTTGAGTAATCATTAAATTCCTACAAAACAATCAATAAAACTTAAGGTTTAAGCATTATTTAATCATTAAAAAGGAGCCAACAATGGCTCTTTTTAATGGTACTTTGAGTATCTTTATACTTTAAAACGCCCCACTAAAGAATGAGTATGGGCAGCCGTTATGGCCAAACTATCAGCTGCCTGACTGGTGTGTTTTGCTCCTAACTCTACGTCTGTTGCTAAGCCACTAATGGTGTTCACATTGACTAACACTGAATTGGTGGTTTGATGCTGCTCTTCAGTCGCAGAGGCAACAATCTCAGATAACTCAATGACTTGCTTTAAATTTACTGAGAGTTCGTCAAGGGCTGTTGTCACTAAATCAACTAAATGGATGCCACCATCAGCCGCTGCGGTGGCTCGTTCCATCGCGTGTACTGATTTAGTGGCCGAGACATTCATCACTTCAACTAACTTAGAAATTTCCACCGTGCTTTGCTGTGAACGCGTAGCAAGGGTTCTGACTTCGTCTGCTACCACTGAAAAACCTCTACCCGCTTCGCCAGCTCTTGCCGCTTCAATTGCAGCATTTAAGGCTAATAAATTGGTTTGGTCAGCAATACTAGTAATGACGTTCAAGAACGACGTTATTTGATTGACTTCATTTTTTAGGCTAGCAATTACCTTACTGGAATCGTCAATTAAACTGACTAGTAATTTAATGTTTCCAGCGGCCATGTCAGCCCGCTCCATATTCTCATTTAAACTTTTCTGTGCTTGCAAACTTTGTGAATTGGTATGAACGGTGGATTTGCTTACATCTTCAACCGCAACCGTAAGCTGTTTCATGGCTGTCGCCACCAGAAAACTTTGATCGCGCTGCTGTGCTGTTTTAGACAAGCTTGATTTAGTAATGTTACTTAGTTCTTCAGACGCTGAGGCCAGAGAATCAGCATCACTTTTCAACTGAATAACAATATCGCGTATTTGTTTTATAAATATATTGAAGCCAACAATTATGCGGTCTATTTCAGGAATATTAACGCTATTGATTTTGATGGTTAAATCACCGTCGCCTGACGCTAAGCCATCGCAGGTTTTACCCAACTGGTTTAGCGGGCTAACCAACTTAGCGGCCAGCCAAAGAGTTATAAGAATGGCTACAAAGAGTAAACCTATGCCGAGTATAAACGTGGAGGTAACTAAAGACCTAGCCAGCTCTTTAGCCGGTCTGAGCGCTTCATCCACATCGACTTCAGCAACAACAGCTATTATGTGATCACCCATTTTAAGGGGGGAATAAGCAGAAAATACATCTACCCCACGATAATCTTTAACTACTTTAAATCCTTTTTCACCTGCCAAGGCTTTTTGGGCAGACAATGATTCAACTGGCTGCACGCCGATTGAGGTGCCTTTTATCTGCACTTCTTTCGCTTCCTTTGGGTACTTAGCCGCAATAGCCTTAATGTAATTGTCTTTGTCTTCAATAAAAAACCGACTTTCAGTCAATAAAAAACCACTGTTACTCACAAAATATGTTTCACCTGATTCACCAAAACCTCTTTCATTCCATTTGCTATGGTGAGTTGCCAGGCTATTTATTTTGCCCATCGGCATTTGAAAAATCAGCACAGCGATCACTTTATTATTGGCATAAATCGGCGCTGAAACAAAACCAGCAAAAGCATTGTATGAGGGTAAGTAAGGGGCTATGTAACTAAAATTAACGGTTTCAGGTTTCGCATCCAATGCTGCCTCAAACACCTTACCAATTTCAGTTTTTGCATAGGGGCCTGACTTTAAGCTTGTTGCAAAGTCGAGTTCCTTAAATACGCTGTAAACAATATTTCCTGATACAGCATCGGCAATAAAGATATCGTAGTAGCTAAACTCGTTTAAAAATTTCCTAAATTCTGGATGAAATTTATTATGAGCATTGGCATAAGCAGTATTTTGTTTTAAATCAACAAGTCCATCTTTCATGCCAAGCTCAAAGGAAGAATTAGCAATAAAGTCAAATTGCAAGGCGAGGCCATTATCACTGACCTGACTCAGTGCACTACTGGCATTCGACAGATTATCTGAATTCAGTTTTTTATATTGGTTGGTGAAATCAACATCGTAGTACGATTTCAATTTATTTAATTCACTAGCGTTTATATTACCTCGTGCCGCCGTGTAATT
The DNA here is from genome assembly GCF_040012495.1 of Paraglaciecola sp. 25GB23A. Lineage (NCBI taxonomy): Bacteria > Pseudomonadati > Pseudomonadota > Gammaproteobacteria > Alteromonadales > Alteromonadaceae > Paraglaciecola > Paraglaciecola sp. 25GB23A. Next base: position 1,170,913 of record NZ_JBDYKM010000001.1, on the reverse strand, counting down.
ATTAAAGGCAGGTATAAAGGACTGCGCAGCTTCAACAGTGGCTGAGCTAAAAGCTTTCGCTCTTACTTGAGATTCTATGGTGTGAAAATATTCACTAATGGCTTCGGACGTTTGCACATTTTGCGAGAGCAGGCGTTTTTCAACTGCCGCCGTTAAGGAATCAGTCGATTGATTTACTGCCAAATTAACCGAAATAAAACTGAGAAGACCAATAGTAAGCACAACAATAAAGACTATTGCCCAGATTAAACGCATTTTTAACGACATCAGACTTCCTCTAAAATGAACTTTGGTTTAGCTAAAACTCATCCATAAATTTTACAGCAAGTGGTATACGTTTAATCTAAAATTTTGGCCTACAAAACTCGTATTTTAATCGCTCCATGTGCGGTCGTCATCGGCTTTCAATAATAGTTTTTTACTATCGATGAGTGATTGTTTTGAATAATCACCAAACCAAGAACCAATTTTAAAGAAGCGCTTAATAAATTCGCCCTTATTTTTTGCTTCTACTAAGGTCAATGCCTGAGCAAACTGTTCGGCAAATTTAGTCAACAAATGCACACTATCCTTATTATCAAAAATGATATCGGCATAAAGTGCAGGGTCTTGAGCAAATAAACGCCCGACCATGGCTAATTCTAAACGATAAATGGGTGAACTTAATGACACTAATTGTTTTAAATTCGGATTTTCATTAGCTAAGTGTGCTCCAAAGACAAAACTACAGAAATGCCGCATTACTTGAATAAAACCCATGGCGTCATCATGTTGTTTGGCATCACTGTACTGCAAAATAGCCCCCCAAATAGTAATTTGTTGTAACAGCCATTGATATTTATCTTGATCACGACCATGGCACACTACTACCACCTGTTTAACCAAACTAGGCACATCTGGGCCAAACATCGGGTGCAAACCAAGCACTGGTCCGGAGTGAACTTTGAGCATGGCTTCTAAGGGCTTCTGCTTGGTACTGGTGATATCCACTAATAAACAATCAGCAGGGAGATTATCGAGTTTAGCGATAATCTCCGTTGTCATCTGGATAGGTACGGCAACCAGCACTAATCCCGCATCTTTAAAGATATCAGCACTATTTAGCCAATCCTTTTTCTCTAATATGCTTACTGGATAGCCACTTCTAGTAAACATATCGACAAATACGCGTCCCAATGCTCCTGCACCGCCAATCACGACTATTTTTTTTATGTCAGGCCTGGTGCATAAATAATTTACATTTTGGGTATGATACGACTCGCGCATTATGCGCCGTAGTAAGTCCTCAACCAACATAGGAGAAACCCCAAACTCCTTGGCTTGCTCTCGACGTTTAGCGATTAATTCAGCTTCGCGTTCTGGTACATAAATAGGTAAACCAACACGACTTTTGTATTGACCAACTTGGGCGGTAATTTTAGCTCTTTGCGCTAATAGTTCGACCATCTGGCTGTCAATTTTATCAATCTGAACGCGCAGTTCATCGAGCGAGTTGGGGGATTCGGTCATTTCACTTCCTGACAATTATTTATCGTTCATCTTATTTAAGCGCATCGGTAATACAGTAATCAACTTATCTCGGATATGGTTGATCACGTCATCCGTAGATTTCCAATCAATACAGCCATCGGTAATCGATACGCCATAGGCTAGGTCGGCTGGTTTTTTACCATCGCTACTTTGAGCACCGTGATTTAAGTGACTTTCCAGCATAATACCGATAACCGATTGATTACCCTCTAATATTTGATTAACAACATTTTGTGCAACCAAGGGTTGACGGCGAAAATCTTTGCTTGAATTAGCGTGACTACAATCAATAACTAAGCCTGCACTTAATTTAGCATTGGCCATTTCAGTTTCACAATCGGCAACACATACCGAATCAAAGTTGGGTTGTTTGCCACCTCGCAGAATAATGTGACCGTCGGGATTACCTTGAGTCTGAATGATACTAACTTGTCCATCACCATTGATCCCCATAAAACTATGGCCTGAGGCAGCAGATTGCAAGGCATTTATAGCAATACCAAGACTTCCATCAGTGCCATTTTTAAAACCGACAGGCATAGATAAACCACTGGCCATCTCCCGGTGAGTTTGCGACTCAGAGGTACGTGCGCCAATTGCTGACCAACTAAATAATTCAGCTAAATACTGCGGACTGATTGGATCTAGTGCTTCGGTTGCAACAGGTAATTCCAGTTCAGCCAACCAAATAAGTAGTTCACGAGCTTTTCGCAAGCCAGTTTCAATATCAAAGGTTCCGTCGATATGTGGATCGTTGATTAAGCCTTTCCATCCCACCGTGGTGCGGGGCTTTTCAAAATAGACTCTCATCACAATGTATAAAGTATCTTTACAGGTCTCATGTAACTCTTTAAGTTTCAGAGCATATTCTTTTGCCGCTTCGACATCGTGGATTGAGCAAGGCCCACAAATAACTAAAAATCGATGGTCACGACGATGAATTATATTGCTAATTACTCGGCGTGAAGACTGGATAATTTCAAGTGATTGTTGACTTACGGGCAATTCAGCTTTTAAGGCTGAAGGAGTGACTAATACTTTCTCTGAGGTGACATTTATATTGTTTATACTATCGCGTAACATAATTTACTCTTAACTGCGTCAAAGCTCTGACTGGGAATTATAGATTAGATGCTTTCAAAAGATTAGATATTTCAAACCTTAATTGCTTGTACACCTTTATTTACAATCATTTAAAATCTATATTTATTAACAGGGTTGACTTTTTAACAGGATAGAATTTTGTATGCAAGCGATTATTGATTTCTACGCTAAAAAACACTTAATACCGCTAATAACTGTGCAAATTAAACACAATCGCTGAACTAAGATTAAAAACACATTGCATATTGAAGTGTAGCCTGATTGCAAGCCATTTACCCTTGCTTGCTTTTGATTAATAAGCGTGAGAACGAATGCTGGCAAAACCACCAATGGGATTTTCCAACAGGGTTTGTATTATTTCAGCTTAAATAGGCTTTTAAGCGTTTGAAATTAGCTTCTATTTGTTGTGACTTTTCTGTATCGCCGCCTTTATCAGGATGATGTAAATGCTGGTATTTATGGTAGGCCGTTTTGACTTGACGAAAGTCACTATCTACAGCGAGGTCAAAGTAAGCATAGGCCGCTTTAACACTCTCCCTATCAGGCACAGATTGCTGACCTTGCATGGCTTTCCAAAAGCTTTGCAAGAGCTTTTCAACATCACCTTCTGTTGTGTCGCTAAAGTTATTCCAATCTAAATAATACCCTTGCAACTTATCTGGTTCTGTCATACCGGGCTTATTGTTGTGATAGGGCCATAATCTAATATTTGATGGATGGATCCTGATATCAGAAACTTGTTCACACAAGTAAGCCGCTCGCAGTTGATATAAACTGTGAAACAATACAAAGTGGCTTTGAAACATTAGTAAAGGTTCGGATAGACAATTTTTATCGAAAATTTGATAGGGCTTTGCTTGTAATAATTTGAATAGCTCGTATTCACTTTTCCCTTCTGGATATGTTTTTAAAATTAGGGTTAAGGCATTTTCTAATTCAAGGTGGCGCAAACTTGACTCCTACTATGACAGTTAAAGCAGCTAAAAATTACCACAAGTAGGCAATCAATTGTCGAATAATAGAGTGACTTAAACGGTAAAGGAAGCCTATTGCCAATCGGATTATTTGGATTCAATTGCACATGATCTTTGCTTTATGCTTTGTTTACCATAACCATGATACGCATGGTGCAGTTTATAATTCGCGTATTAGCTTTGCTGGCACCCCAGCCACTAGCGTGTTGGCCGCAACATTTTTATTGACCACCGCACCAGCGGCAACCACCGCATTATCACCAATGGACACACCATCCAATATTTTTACCCCGGCTCCTATCCATACATTGTTGCCTATGGTAATTGGCCGCGCGATTTCAATGCCTTTTTTACGCTCATCGGCATTGAGCGGGTGGCTTGCTGTCGAAATAATAACGCCAGGGGCCAGCATGACATCATGACCAATCGTCACTGAGGCAGCATCGAGAATAACTAAACCATGATTCGCATAAAAATTGCTGCCTACGTGAATATTATAGCCATAGTCGCAATAAAAATACGGCTCTATCCACGCACTTCCAACGCTGCCAAATAGCTCTTTGATAATACGCCGACCTCCTTTGCGATCATCGATGTCATGCTGATTAAATAACTGGCATAACTTCTTGGCTTTCGCTCGCTCTTGTTGCAGCTGTTTGTTACTTGGAAAGTACGGAAGGCCCTGCACCATCTTCTGTTGTTCAGTCAGTTCAATATCAGTCATGTTTGACGTCGGCCATCATGGCTAAGGCTAAAGCTTCTGCCACTCTGATGCCATCAATTCCAGCAGACCAAATTCCACCGGCATAACCTGCCCCTTCGCCAGCGGGATACAAACCTTTGGTATTGACACTTTGATAGTCCTCACCACGTTTAATACAAATAGGTGAAGATGTGCGAGTTTCAACGCCGGTTAATAAACCATCTTTTTTAGCAAAACCCTTGATTTGACGATCAAAGGCTGGGATCGCTTCACGGATCGCTTGGATAACAAAATCAGGCACCACTTTGCTAAGATCAGTTAGGGTAATGCCAGGCGTATAGGAAGGTTTAACGTCACCTAACTCATTACTGACTTTACCCGCTAAAAAGTCACCAATGAGTTGGGCTGGTGCATGATAGTTTTCACCTCCGACTTTATAAGCCAGCTCTTCTAAACTGCGTTGTAAAGCGATACCTGCTAAAGGATGCCCTGGATAATCCACTTCTGGTGTAATACCCACCACAATGGCGCTATTAGCATTGCGCTCATGGCGAGAATATTGGCTCATACCGTTGGTTACCACTCTGCCCTCTTCTGACGCGGCAGCAACCACAGTTCCACCCGGACACATACAAAAGCTATAAACCGTACGACCATTTTTACAGTGGTGCACTAACTTGTAGTCGGCTGCACCCAAAATAGGATTACCTGCATTGTCACCAAAACGGCAAGCATCAATCATAGACTGTTCGTGTTCAATTCTAAAACCAACAGAAAAGGGCTTAGCCTCAATATAAACACCCTGTTCATATAGGGCTTCAAAGGTATCTCGAGCACTGTGACCTATTGCCAAAATGACATGTTTGGCCGCTAAGAACTCACCATTAGATAAATGTAAGCCTTGGAGCTGATGATTTTCTATTTGGAGTTTTTCAACCCGAGTACTAAAGCGCATTTCACCACCGAGGGCGATAATTTGTGCACGCATTTTCTCCACCATATTAACCAATTTAAAGGTACCAATATGCGGTTTACTGACATACATAATTTCTTCTGGTGCACCGGCTGCAACAAACTCATGAAGTACTTTGCGCCCGTAGTGTTTGCGGTCTTTTACTTGACTGTATAATTTTCCATCTGAAAATGTGCCCGCTCCACCCTCACCAAATTGCACGTTTGATTCTGGATTGAGAGCCTGTTTACGCCAAAAACCAAAGGTATCTTTTGTGCGTTCACGGACCGCTTTGCCTCTTTCTAATACAATAGGTTTAAAACCCATTTGCGCTAATATTAAGGCAGCAAATAGACCACAAGGCCCCAACCCTACGACCACTGGTCTGGCGCTTAAGGTTGCGGGTGCTTGTGTCACAAACTTGTAGGTCATATCTGGTGTGATGCGAACATGTTGATCATTGGCAAATTTTTGCAACAATTCGTCTTGCTGGTTCACTTCAATGTCAAAGGTGTAAATTAATTGAATGTCTTTTTTATTACGTGCATCGTAAGCGCGTTTAAAGATTTCAAACGACAGTAATTGCGCCTTACTTATTTTTAATTTATCTAAAATAGCCTGTTCAAGCGCGGCTTGAGCATGATCTAAAGGCAATTTAATTTCGGTAAGACGTAACATAATAAAATCCAGTATCAATTTGAACGACCAGACAGGCCATCTGTCAGGGCGGCGTATTTTAAGTTACTTAGCCAATATAAGGTAGGTAAATCAGTATTAATTAGGGTATTTAATCGCCTAAGCTGCTTGTTTTTTTGCCTTGCTACTTTATGATCACGCTACCTGAATCCATCTCACTTTATGTAAATTATGACCTTCGTAGTAACTGATAGCTGTATAAAATGTAAATACACCGATTGTGTAGCCGTATGCCCGGTGGATGCGTTTTTTGAAGGTGAGAACTTTTTAGTCATTGATCCAGATATATGTATTGATTGTGCTCTGTGTGTGCCTGAATGCCCGGTTGATGCAATAGAGCAAGACACTCAATTAAGTAGTGAGCAACAGGTATTTTTGCAGATAAATGCCGAACTTGCCAAAGTATGGCCCAACATTATAGAAGTCAAAGCGGCACCAGAAGACGCTGACGAATGGAATGGTGTGGCAAACAAACTGCCCTTGTTACAACGCTAATATTAATAATCTGCAACTAAACGGCAAATAAACTCGGCGCCATCAAGTTAGTGAGTGATTATTGTGAAGAAGAGGGTCAAAAAAGTCACACATGCAATACTGAAGGCTATAAACAAAAACCCGCTATTAAGCGGGTTTTTTTATAAGTTAACGGTAACGCAAAATTTATATTAGTTAAGCTTTTCTTTGATACGTGCAGAACGACCTGAGCGGTCACGCAAGTAATAAAGTTTAGCACGACGAACATCACCACGACGTTTCACTTCAATAGAACTGATTGCCGGGCTGTGTGTTTGGAAAATACGCTCAACACCTTCGCCGTCAGAAATCTTACGAACTGTAAAAGCAGAGTGTAGGCCACGGTTACGTTTAGCGATTACAACGCCTTCGTAAGCCTGAAGACGCTCTTTTTCGCCTTCTTTAACGCGTACTTGCACAACTACTGTGTCACCAGCGCCGAACGCAGGAACATCAGTCTTAAGCTGTGCTTGTTCAATTTTTTTGATGATATCTTGATTTACTTTACTCATCATATCCTCTCATTCTAGATTAACTGTCGTTTTGCTGCAGAACTTGTCGCTGGTATTCAGCTAACAAACGTTGCTGCTCCTCAGTCAGAGCTAGATCGTTTAATAATTCAGGGCGTCGTTGCCAGGTTCTACCTAACGACTGTTGTAAACGCCACTGCCTGATTTTGTCGTGATCACCACTTAACAACACCTTAGGAACCAGCTTGCCATCCAAGTTTTCGGGACGGGTATAATGGGGACAATCGAGCAAACCGTCGCTAAACGAATCTTGCTGTGCCGATTGTTCATGTCCAAGTACACCTGGCACCAACCTCGAAATCGCATCCATTAAGATCATCGCCGGTAATTCGCCGCCACTTAACACGTAATCACCAATCGACCATTCCTCGTCTACTTGGCTTTGAATTACCCGTTCGTCAACACCTTCGTATCGACCAGCAACTAGTATCAAACTCACATTTTCAGCAAGCTCTTTTACCCCGGCTTGATCCAGCTTTTTCCCTTGGGGAGAAAGGTAAATCACTTTCGTTTGTTCTCCTGCCGCATTTTTTGCCGCAAGAATTGCATCTTTTAGAGGCTGAACCATCATCAACATACCAGGACCACCACCGTAGGGACGGTCATCTACAGTCCGGTGTTTGTCGTGTGTAAAATCACGAGGATTAAAACACTCTACTAGCACCTTGCCGTTTTTAACGGCGCGTCCTGTAACACCTTGTTGGGTAAACATCTGCATCATTTCTGGAAACAGAGTAACTACACCAAACCTACGTTGTACATCCTGTGACGGTAACTGCATTAAAATGCAGGATCCCAATCTACTGTGATTGTCTTCGCCTCACGGTCTACCTGCTTGACAACTTGGTCAAGTAAGTACGGAACCATGCGTTCTTTTTGACCAAAAGCATCATTCAAATTAGCTTTAATTAACATTACGTCATTAGCGCCTGTTTCAAACAATTCTTTTACTACACCCAAGCTATAACCTTTTTCAGTTACTACTTGCATGCCGACTAACTCACGCCAATAAAAATCGTCACCTGCCAATTGAGGTAGCTGTTGTGCTTTAATTGAAATGTCGAGATTTTTGATACTTTCAGCATCATCTCTGGTTTCAACCCCAACCAACTTGGCCACTAAACCTTTATTGTGGGTTCGCCATTGGTCAACAACGTATTCCTTATTCTCTTGACCTAAAAGCCAAGGTGTATAAGTAAACACGCCGTCTTGTTCATGGGTAAAAGTGGTAATTTTGACCCAACCTTTGACACCGTAAGGTGCGCCGATGTTGCCAACTACCAATGTGTCAGACGAGTGACTCATTTAACCCTCTATATTGTTTTGCAACAGCAATTAAGCTGCTACTTTTTGAGCGTCTTTTACCAAGCGAGATACGCGCTCAGATAAGCTTGCGCCTACCCCAACCCAGTACTCAACACGGCCAAGGTCTAAGCGTAAACGCTCTTCAGAACCTTGTGCAGTAGGATTGAAAAAACCTACTTTTTCAATAAAACGACCATCGCGTGAACGACGACTGTCTGCCACTACCACTTGATAAAATGGACTCTTTTTTGCACCACCACGCTGTAAACGAATAGTAACCATATTTGCCTCAAACTCGTTGTAGCGTTAACGTTAACTTAATGTACCCTCTATCAAGCAATTATTACCTGATAAATGGACGCCGTATTGTACGGATTACAGCCCCCAATGCAAGTATTTATAACAAATGACAGCGAGCTTGGTAAGAAACGGAATTAAAGAGTAAAAAGCTTTGGTAATGTTGGGTAAAATGTCACTAAGTATTACTATGCATGCAGAAGGCCAATTAACCAGATTAAGCGCCAAGTTTGTTGGACTAGACTGCCCCGAAATCCCCCCGATAAGAATCATTTAAAAACATGGCGAATAAGCAAACAAAAAAGAGATAACTCTATTCTTTGTAAAAGGGAATTTACCGGGTTGGTTACACAACGAATGTGCCATTAAAACTCATTGCAATTTGTGACAACAGAATGCTGTGGTTAACGACAGCTGTATATCGAATTCTAGTCCAATTTGACTGGCCTTGTTAGTGAGACTTCTCAGTAACGCACCCGACATATTTGATGGATTTAAACCGCAAAAAATAGTGATTTGAAAGGAAATCTAAATTTGTGTGACTGCTTTACTTTATAAAAGCAATATTCACTCGTAAATAATCGAAGATCCGCTTTTTGCTTGGAGCCCTCTGTCGCCTGAGTGCCAAAAGCTGTCATAGCCAAACCCCTCATGAAACGATCCTAACTAGGGGAAAGGAGACATTCAACACACTGTGTTTTGACGTGTGTTGTCTTTATTAAATCCCCAAAACTCGAAAAGGAGTTCAATTGTTTGATCAAAACACCGATTGTTTACACTACTGACCTCTCTAACTTCGCAGACCTAACTGTCTATTGCTCGCTGACATTAAGAGGTAAATAACGCGATATTATGGTTACCTTGTTCAATTGTCGAATCACTTTGATAATTGAGAATACTCTTGTCTATACGAGTAAATTTAGCCTCTATATAAGCTCGAAATAGCTGTGTTCTATACTAATACTTTATACAGAAAACTTGCCAAGTAACTCCTTGATCAGCACCAGTAAGTCCCTTGACATCTAAAGATTTGGAATACGCGGTCAGACCAATTGTTAGACTGACTCAACCTGATGTTATTAATTACTGCATTGTTTTTCCTTTAAAACAGGCAGTTTTTGTTCTGCAACGACATGCAACGTTCTTTGTGGAAACGGAATGGTCAAACCCGCTTCTTCAATCGATTCTTTCACCCGTTTGTTCAAATCCCAATACGCAGCCCAGTAATCTTCATTTTTTGCCCACGCTCGAAGTTGGATATTAACCGCACTGTCCATCATTGAAGCGACCATGACTTGAGGAGCAGGATCAACCAACAACCTAGATTCAACGTCCGCGATTTTCTTCAATACCGCAAATCCCTCATCAATAGAATCTGAGTAGGAAATACCGACGACTATATCCATTCTTCGTTTACCGTTTCGGGTAAAGTTTTTAATATTGTTACTCCACAGCACGCTATTGGGCGATGCAATATATAACCCCTCAATTGTTTCAAGAATGGTTGTAAACAGATTTATTTCTTTGACAGTCCCTTGGGTTGCGCCGAACTCTATAAAGTCACCAGCTTTAAAAGGACGCAATATCAGTAGCATCATACCAGCGGCTATGTTGCTTAAGGTATCTTTCAACGCTAATCCGACTGCAAGGCCTGCTGCCCCAACAAGCGCGATGAGACTGGCCGTGTTAACACCAAATATATCTAAAATAAACACACTGCCAATAATGTAAACAACGTAGCTGGCTACGGTTGAAAATATTGGGATGAGCGTTGCGTCCAGTTTTTTGAGTTTCGAATTGGTATTTCTTATCGCCTTACGAACAGCCCGAGCAATGAGGGAGCTCGCTACAAATATAACGATTGCCAATATCAAGTTGTAACCTAGGGCAACAATTGTCTCAGAGTGATTTTGCCAAAATTGAATGAGTGATTCTTTCATAAACTTCTCTTGTAATTCATACACGTCTAATACGGCATTTAAACGCGTATTTTCCTAACAAATAGTCATCGCTTAGTGTTAAGCGATGACTGATGAAACCAACCAGACGTTGTAGGCACAAAAAGCGACGAGCAAGCCCGCCCCTTCAAATCGATTTATACGGCCTGCTCGTCGAAAACCATATGCCATAACCAATAATGCCACCGTCATGCCCATCATGACTAACCAGTCGCGAGATAATACATCTGAAGATAGGCTGGTCATGGGTGATATAACACCCGCAATCCCTGTTACCGCCAATAAGTTAAACATGTTCGAGCCAACCACATTGCCAATGGCAATATCATGTTCGCCTTTTCTGACCGCTATAACCGAAGCGGCAAGCTCGGGTAATGACGTCCCTAATGCGACGATAGTTAGACCTATGATCAAGTCACTCACGCCAAGTGCATGAGCAATACTGACTGCCCCCCAAACAAGCACACGAGAGCTTACAATCAACAATACAAGCCCGAGTACTAGCCAAAAAATGGCTTTTTTGATAGGCATGGCATGAGCAACCAACTCCTGCTCCATTTCGCTTTCTAATGCGTCGCCTTTCCCCTTCATGGCAGAAAAAATGCTCCAGCCAATCAATACAAAGAATCCAACCAGCAGAAGTACAGCCTCAAAACGCGTTAGAGCGCCATCCCAGAGAAAGTAGCCCACCAATAAGCCTATAAGTAACAACAATGGGATTTCTTTTCGGACAATTTTGGATTGCACCATAATCGGCATAATAAGTGCTGTCACACCAAGAATTAATCCAGTATTAACAATATTTGAACCTATCGCATTCCCCAAGGCTAAATCTGGATTACCATCTAGTGCCGCCATTGCTGAAACCACCATTTCTGGAGCAGACGTGCCGAAGCCAACAATTACCATACCAATGAGTAATGAGGGCATCCCTGCATGCTTAGCTGTCGAAGATGCCCCTTCAACAAAGCGATCGGCGCTCCAAACCAATAGAATAAATCCACCTAAAATGGCTAAAATAGCGAGTGTCATAACGTTACCTTAAGTTAAAAAAATGAAACGAATGCGTCCTAACAAGATGATTCGATAAATCACATAAGGCCATATCCCCGACTGACTTCGGCATTTTAAGGAAAAGTGAATACCTGTCAACGCCCTTGCAAGAGATGCGACACCGCCGACTAAAAACGCGCTCCAATTAATAACAGTCTCTCTGGAAGCTACCCCCAGTAACTTAGCATTAGCAGCCACTGTGGAGTTGGGGTTAGCAAGTAAAAACGAAAAGCGCGAAGATATTTCTCGAATCCAACCTAACAAGAGACTTATTTTGATCGTTGTTCCAGAAGGATACGCCATCGGAGTATGCGTAAATGCATGCTCAACGCCTACTAATAGATAGCTGTCTTCAACACTAACGAAGACAACAGCCACTGATGATTAGGCCGCGAACCAGTCTAACCTAAGAGCAAACCAACCAAACGACAGGCACTGTAGCAACATCTCCAGCATGACAACATTAAGATACTGCATGCACCCTATCAAAATCGGGGAATGTACAAAGTTCATAAACAGTACACATATTTATTTCCTTGGGTGGCATCAGTACAGGCAAGCCCAATTCTCTGCCCCCGAGAGCAACCCTTGCCTTAAGTCTTCAATCCATAAGGACATAACCGCCACGAACTGCTTTTCGGAGATTGTTGACGATTATCTCAAACATTATTGAGAGACTACTCACCTAAGGTTACAGAAAAAAATGATAATTTTTATTTAGTTACAACTTAGCAATAAACTTTGATTGGATTTAGCCATGTAATCGGCAAAGTCCGTCACAAAAGGTACTTCCACTCCCTCGGTAATCTTGGAATTGGTTTTTTAAACGTTCTTGGTTTCGTCCTTTATTGAAATACTTTAGTGTATGATTTAGGAACATTTTATATTTTTAGAGTATTTAAGCATGGTGACACAACCTTGCAATGACTCACGAATAAACTCTACTAACAGAAGGGCTTTTAATTATGGTTGAATTATTTTTAATTCCAGAGACATGGGTGGCTTTGGCTACCTTACTTGCTTTGGAAATAGTTCTAGGCATAGACAATATAATATTCATATCAATACTTGTCGGCCGATTGCCAGAAAGTCAGCGAAATAAGGCTAGAAAAATAGGGTTAGCATTAGCCATGGGAAGTAGGTTGTTACTGCTTTTTAGTCTTGTGTGGGTAATGGGGTTAGTTCAGCCAATATTCTCTGTTTTTGGCAACGAAATATCTGGAAGGGATCTGATTCTGGTTTTTGGTGGTCTTTTTCTTCTTGCAAAATCAACACATGAAATCCATAACAGTTTGGAGGTAGCGGTAAATGCGAGCAGTCCAAATAAAGTATCCAGTTTTCTTTCTATTCTCGTTCAGGTGGCAATTTTGGATATTGTATTTTCTCTAGATTCGGTAATAACCGCTGTCGGTTTGGTGGATCACATAAGCATTATGGTCATTGCTGTTGTTGGTTCTGTTGGCGTTATGTTAATCGCTGCGGAATCTATCGGTAATTTCGTAGATAGCAACCCAACTATTAAAATGCTTGCACTATCCTTCCTGATACTTATTGGATTTACATTAATTGCTGAAGGTTTTGATGTGCACGTACCTAAGGGCTACATATATTTTGCAATGGCTTTTTCTATTACTGTAGAGCTTTTAAATATAAAGGTTAGGAATCGTAAACTTGGAGAAGTAAAACCAATAGCTCTTTCAAAACAAATATCCGATGACTCAAATCCCTAGAAATGTGCTGTTAGGGGCAAACCTATGCACCTCTTTGATTTGAATCAGAGCAAAGCGTTAATAAAGTCCGTTTAGCTTACTCAGCATCTAAATTACATAGTTTTGCAAGCGTCAAGCTTGGTGACATTTTTGACCTTGAAGGTTTGATTGAGTCAAAGTGCTAAAGGTCTACTTTTGGCAAAATTCATCTTTGATACTCAATGCGTTGACTGTCCGCATTTTCAGTAAACCAGTAATAGCCGAGAAAGTCGTCCACTGTCTCCTGATCGCTCGAAGCCGAATATCTGCCTAGTGCCGTCATTGGGTTTAACCAGAATTTGTATGTGACCTCACGCGATTCAAATGACATTAGATTATCCTATTCTTCTGTACAGGCTCTTTTGGATAGGTAATTTTTTACTAAAGTGGCGATTCTGTCTTTCAGCCAATTAGGCCCATAGTCAGACATATCGTTATGTCTAGACTCTGGAATTTTTATGATACAACTACCAAAAATAATGCTTTCTTTTTGCGAAGGTAAAACTCCTGTGTCAGCAGGGAAATCACTTCCCCGAATAGACAAAACATCTATATATTTAGTTCGAGGTAACGGGACACGCCTATGGTCAAGCGTAATAATAGATTTCACATAAGGTTTGGCTTCATTTCCAAGCCATGAAGAAATATCGCCACCATTAGAATGGCCTATTAGTAATAAAGCCTCAAACTCGTATTCCTGATAACGAGTCTGAAGTTCATTTTTAAGGAAATCTAGCGTTCTTGCTCCTCTTACCCAGTTTTCAGTTCTAGTTTCAAATAAGTTCCCCTTAACTGAAATATGTGGATCACTCGGAAGCTCATGACCGATAGCAACCACCATGTAACCAAGCTTAATTAGTTGATTAACCAAGAACGAATATTTAGTATGTGAAACGCCATATCCAGCACTTAAAAACGCCACAGGGCATTTAATTTCAGGTGTGCAGCTCACTTTATCAAGTGGATAAGATACTTCGAACGGAATCAACCTATCTCTGGATTTATCAAGAATTTGTTCTGCATTAACAACTCCCATCCAAAATACAGAGATTGTTAAAAATCCTTTTAGAAAGTTCATTGCTTCCCTTAAATTTATGACAGCTAATTTATTCAATTCTACAAGAAAAAATCTAAGTCAGCTATTCGCTCAAAGACTCCGTTTGCATTTCAACCTAAAGACTATTAGCAAGCCTACTAAACTTAGATCTCCATTAACGTAGGAGATTCAAAATGTATCAATTAGCAATTTACCATAAGAAAGAGCCTTGGAATAAAGACAAGCTAGTAGGACAAAAACTACCGCTTAAACTCCAACAAATTTGGGCGATTCGAATCAGATTAGAGTTGTTCAACAAGATCAGAGATTTGGCACTTTTTAATTTAGCCATCGATAGTAAGCTTCGTGGTTGCGATTTAGTCGCTTTGAAAGTTAATGATGTTGCTCATGGCAAGACTATTCAGTCGAGAGCTATTATTGTTCAGAAAAAGACAGGTACACCAGTTCAATTCGAAATAACAGAAAGTACACGACTTTCTCTTTCAGCTTTAATCGAACATCATAAACTTAGCTCATATGACTATTTGTTCAAATCTAGAATCCAATCATCCGAACATATTTCGACTCGGCAATATGGGCGCATAGTAGATAATTGGGTTTCGAGCATTGGATTAGATCATACACAGTACGGGACTCACTCAATGCGAAGAACAAAACCGTCTTTGATTTACAAGAAAACAAAGAATCTGAGAGCGTGCCAATTGCTCCTAGGCCACCGAAAGCTTGAAAGTACCGTTAGATACCTAGGTATCGAGGTTGATGACGCCCTTGAGGTCTCAGAGGGCATTGATTCATAGAAAGTGAGCCAGACTCTGTAACAGAGTCTGGCTCAATCGTACCAAAAGCGGCTGTTCACGTTCTACCCAATGAACGATCCCAATTAGCAGAAAGCGGTCGTTTAGAAACTGATGCGTCATAGCCTGCTTGTAATTTAAGCAGACTATTAGATTTTTGACGTTAGAATATATAAATGAACCCGATGCCTACCTCAGTCTCGTAGTTACTGCGAGCAATGGGGCTTTTTCGGACTTCACTACTGTAATATTCAAAAAGTGCTTCACCATAAATCTGCCAATTGTTATTGATGTAATGTCGGTAACTATAATCAACCCCAATAGACCGTAATCCTCCATTAAGCGCAGTCGCATCCAAGCCTGATGCCGCAGCTTGCATGGGGTCTATGCCAAAACCCTTATTGGCGTATTCACTGTCATGAAAGACTGCGACCAAATTAACTTCAGAACCGGTGCCATCAAGTTGTTCTCCGAAGCGACGACCCACACCAAATAATCCTAAATTTCCATCCCCCCCCGTTACCACCCGACCGACTAACCAATAGCGCCAATCGCCAGTAAATGCTCGGCGAGCCTGAAGTACTAATTCAAAACCCTCATCTTGTTCACCAAGCCCATCTAGCCGTCCGTCGCCCGAGTCATTTTCTTCTCGACCTTCCTCAAAGCCCAGTAAGGCCTCTAACAGCCAAGTGTCACCTTGAAGACCGCGCCAGCCTATTGCTTCCCCTGCAAAGTAGAAAATATTGTCACCATTGCGCCATTGAACTGCGCCAGCTGGCTGGATTTCTATTCCAAATTCGTCTGAGCCTTCATACGCAGTCTCATATTCAATGCCAAGTCCAAGACCGAAGCTCCAGCCATCGTCACCTTTCGTGAAGTCATCTAGTGAGGGTAAAGGAGCTAAAGCAAGCGTATCATTTTGCGCCAATGCGGTATTTAAAAAGGAACAATATAAAGTCATTACCAATAATAAGCATGAGATTTTTTTCATTGAGATGTTTCCCCTATTTAACGGAACAGAATCAAGTCCCAAAGTCGTTTCAATGTCTCTATTATATTGAGAGTTTAAAATAAGATCATATTTTACTTCACAAATTGCGGTTTTCATTTACCTCTGACTACGACGGGCTGGTTATAGGCCCAGACCTGCCATACCGATTGTTTCATCGACGGGCCGTTTTCTTGGGCAAGCTGCCGATCGACTAAACTAACTCCAATGACGGCTATTCGCTCTAAGCCGTCCTTGGATAGCGTTGAAATTTCTGGTGCGCAGACTGACAGTATAGGTGCCGTCATATTTATACTGCTGGTCACTTTGAGTATTTTTTTACAGCAAAAACTGCTCTTCAATATTTTGGTTCTTTTTACCCTTTCATATTTTATTCATCTTTTTTCAAACACTAATATCTTAAACACAAACAACTGTATATAATTACAGTTAATGTTAAAATTTATTCCTATTAAAGCACATGCTGGACTTGTTGGTTTTGAGTCGCCAGCAACAGAATACACACAACTTAACCTAGATTTAGACCAATTACTCATAGACCACCCCTCTGCTACCTACATCGGTATAGCTGAGGGAGAATCAATGCGAGGAGTGGGCATATTTTCAGGTGACTTGCTGATTGTTGACCGTGCCCAAGAAATTAAAAATCACGATATTGTGGTCGCTAACCTCAATGGTGTTTTCGTGTGTAAAAAGATCGATAAAATCCAGCGCTGCTTGATATCAGCTGGAAATGGCCTTGCGCCGTATTTTTTACAAGACGGTGATGAATTCCAAGTAGAAGGTGTGGTAACACGCTCCATTCGGCTTCATAGACCAATTAAGAAAAAGATTTAATGTACGCCTTATGTGATGCAAATAGTATGTATGCGAGCTGCGAGAAAGTGTTTGATGCAAGCATACGTAATAAACCTGTTGTGGTATTAACAAACAACGACGGTTGTATTTGCGCGGCCTGTGGTATTGCCAAGCGCATGGGGATTGGCAAGAAGTTTGTGCCCTACTTTCAAGTCAGAAAAGAGCTTGAAGCCGCAGGCGCTGTTATCCGTTCAAGTAATTACGAGCTCTATGCGGATTTAAGTCAGCGAATGATGGATACCTGTGCACGATTTGCACCTGATATTAATGTTTACTCGATAGATGAGTGTTTTTTGTATTACGGCAAAAACTCGGCACCGCCCCAAGAAGGCTGGGAGAGCTTAGGGCGCGCAATCAGAAGAACCGTGTGGCGTGAAGTTAGATTGCCTATTGGGGTGGGCATGGGAGCCACACCAACATTAGCCAAAGCCGCAAACTTTGCGTCTAAAAAGTTAGCGGGATTTGATGGTGTTGCCGTGATTGATAGTCAAAGCACTCGCCAAGCTATCCTGTCACAAATGACTGTCACTGATGTATGGGGCATAGGTAATAGGCTGGGGAAACAGCTCAACTTTATGGGCATCAAAACGGCTTGGGATTTAGCCAATAAATCACCAACCCAAATCAGAAAAGACTTCTCTATTTTACTTGAAAGCACAGTGAGAGAGCTTAATGGTGAAGTGCGGAACGCGTGGGATGATGTGCGAGCCTCTAAAAAAGAAATATATAGCACCCGAAGCTTTGGGCAACGCGTTACTGATAATGAAGTATTACGGGCGGCATTAGCCACTCATGCTGAAGTTGTGGCAAAAAAACTGCGTAAACAAGAAAGTTTGGCTAGCAACATGATCGTGTTTGCTACAAATTCACCCCATGACTCAGAAGGATATTTTAAGCAATCCTATTTTCATCGATTTACTGTGCCCACTAACGATACCCGAAACATCATCAAAGTGATTCAAGCGGCCATGCCTAGTTTGTATCAGTCAAGCATTCGTTATTATAAGTGTGGTGTGGGCTTGATGGATTTACATCGCGAGCAATTGTTTCAGTTTGACCTATTCAACGAGTCAACAGACAACCCTGAATTGATGAAATGCATGGATAAGATTAACGCTCGATTTGGCCGTTCCACTTTACATATTGCAGCGAAAGGATTTGAACAGAAATTTGCAATGCGTCGTGAGTTCTTGTCACCTCAATATACGACTCAATGGAGCGATATACCCAAAATAAAATGCTAGTAGGGGGTCAGAGCCGATGAAATACCTGCGGGGTCTGGAATAAATGTTCGGGTATGAGCAACTACAACTTTTAGGCGATTAAGAGTGTTTAAAGTCGAAATACCCCTACCAAATATGTGTAGTTCAGGGAGCTGTTCGCTAGGCACGTTTATGGAAGCAAACCTACTTTTAAACGCATTTTAATCAACTCTGAAAAGTCAGAATTAGTAGCAGTAAATAACGCATTGAGATAATCAACTTCGGGTAGCCGATCCAAGCATTACGCTGTAATTGTATTTTTGTGCCAGGCAAATTGGGATAATTACAAAGACACCCATCTTAATAAATCGCAAAACTATTTTTTGGCAGATCGTTATCATAGGTGTCTTGTTAATTTGCTAACCATGTCAAGTTAGAACGGTAACAGCAATAGTGGGGGCTATGCTGTAAGATTCTGCCCCCATGGGTTTGTAGATTAGATTTAATGCATTGTCAGGTACTGGTTAAACATTGTCACAGGCAAGGGTTTACTGAACAAATATCCTTGGTAGTTAAAACAGCCTTTGTTAATCAGTAGTTCCCTCTGTTTTTCTGTTTCCACGCCCTCAGCGATCACCTCTAAATTTAAACTATTTGCCATAGCAATAATCGTCCGTACAATTGCTCTATCATTCGGGTCATTTTCAATATCTTGAATAAATGATTTGTCAATTTTAAGCTGATCCAATGGTAAACGTTTTAGGTATTGCAAAGACGAATATCCGGTACCAAAATCGTCGATAGAAAATTTTATACCTCGAGCCTTAAGTGCTGTCATTTTTATAATTGTATCTTCCATGTTTTCCAATAAGATGCTTTCTGTAATCTCTAGCTTCAGTTTCTCAGGGTTAATATTCGCCTGACTAACGATACTTAATATATTCTCAACAAATGCAGGAACGCCCATTTGTCTTGCACTAACATTCACGGCCAAGGTCAAATGAGCTGATTTTTCTTCTAATGCCCAACTTGCAAGTTGCTGGCAGGCTGTTTCTAAAACCCAATCTCCCAAGGGTAAAATCAAACCTGATTCTTCCGCAATAGCAATAAACTCCACTGGAGACACAATACCTCGGTCCAAAGTATTCCAACGAATTAGCGCTTCAGCCCCCGTTACAATATCTAATGAGTTAATCTGAGGTTGATAGTAAAGTTCAAGTTGTTTTCCCTTGCTAATGGCTTCACGTAATTCGGTTTCAATACGAATACGCGAAATAAGATGAGCTTGCATGTCGGGGTCATAGAAAGATAGCGCGCAGCCACCTGTTTTTTTAGACTGATACATAGCAATATCAGCTTGCTTAAATACTTCATCAGCATTTTGATGGTTTGCACTTAATAATGTAATACCAATACTCGGTGTTATAAGGTATTGATGAGAAGCGAGTTGGTAGGTTTCAGACAATGAATGTAGAATTTTGTTGCCGACAACGTCCGCTTCGGACACTGCGGCAATCACTTGTTCACTGAGTCCTTTAAGCATGACAACAAACTCGTCACCACCTAAACGAGACACTGTGTCACTCTCTCTTACACTAGCTTTGATTCGACTCGCGACTTGTTGTAATAATAGGTCACCCATATCATGGCCTAATGAGTCATTCAGCGCCTTGAATTTATCCAGATCAATAAATAGAAGAGCGGCGAGCTTTTTGTTATGTGCTCTTGCCGCGAGCTCCTGATTCAAACGGTCGAGTAATAAGCGCCTATTCGGTAGCAGGGTCAGTGAGTCAAAAAAAGCAAGATTATTAACTTCTTCTTCTGCATACTTTCGTTCAATTGAAACACTAGTTAAGCGAGCCGTTCTCTTAATGAGTTCTATATCATCTGCAGAAGGGGCAGCCACTTCACGACAATACATTGCAAAAGTGCCTAATGTTAAGCCTGATGAAGAGATAATAGGCTGAGACCAACATGAAGCTAAGTTTGCCTGCGCTGCTAATACTTTATAATCATTCCAAAAAGGGTGCGTCTGAATGTCTTCAACAATGACCAGTTCTTTTGTGAACGCCGCTGTACCACAAGAACCAACACCTATGCCAATTTCAACCCCCTCAAGCGCTTCGTTATAAAAGTCAGGTAAGTTTGGGGCAATCACTCTAACAAATTTTTTACCGCTTTTATCAATCAAGAGGATGCTACAAATAAATTTTTCTTTTAGCCCCTCTATCCCTAAAACGATCGTTGCAAGGATATCATTTAAATTTTTATTTTGGCCCAATAACTCTAATGTATGTGTGTGGAATTTATCATAAGCTTCAATTTTTTCTCGCTCGTGAATTTCGTGATTGAGTTGAGTATTTTGGTCATTAAGATTATTTAAATGAGTTAAAATACCTTCTTGCATACTGACGATACTATTTGCCAGCAGCCCTAGTTCATCCTGCTTATAATTGGTGAGTCGAGTCACCTGATTTGTCTCGCTAAACCGACGCACAACTGCTACCAAGTTCTTCAAAGGCCGCACAAATATTCTCGCCACTATGAGCGATATAAGAATACCGAGAAAACTCAATCCCAAAACAACCCGCAGACCTGTTTCAGTCAAGGTGTTCGTTTCAGATAAAACAAAATCAATCGGCACTGTTAAACCGATAATAACAAAACGATTACCAGTAGATTGACTAAAAGGAATACTGGTAAACCCACCGATACTTTCAATATTATCAACACCTAGCCTTTGGCGAACACTGACGGCTTGTGCGCCAGAATTAATAATTTGATC
Organism: Paraglaciecola sp. 25GB23A; assembly: GCF_040012495.1. NCBI lineage: Bacteria > Pseudomonadati > Pseudomonadota > Gammaproteobacteria > Alteromonadales > Alteromonadaceae > Paraglaciecola > Paraglaciecola sp. 25GB23A. Next base: position 1,149,845 of record NZ_JBDYKM010000001.1, on the reverse strand, counting down.
AACTGGCTGAAAGGTCTCTTGTACTAAAAATTGTCGCCCACGATCAAAACCAAAAGTTTCTAGCCTATTTGGATGAATAAGAAAATCACCTGTCTCATTAGTCAAATACAGTTGATACTCCTCAGACATATCTGACTTCAATATGCTAAACATCAAATTCAAGTCGACATTAATGACAATCACCCCAATCGCTTTTCCTTTGTCATCAATAACAGGCGATGCAACCTGCAATGTAGGTTGACCTAATCCTGCATGAGCCCCCCGTTCATGATTTATGAAAATTTTCGAAAAGAAAACTTCTCCTTTATTCAGTTTTAAGGCTTTATAAACATAAGGATAATGTTGTTTTTCTTGCAGATGAGTTTGAGGGACCACAACTAGTTGGCCTTCATCCCGGTCAACCCGCACCATTTCGCGACCATACTCTTGCGCGCCAATTAATCGAACTTGAAAATATTCAGGATAAACCGACAATAAACTTTTGAAATTATCTGACAAAGATTCTCGAGCAATAATCGAGGAGCTTTCATGGCCAAAAGAAGCGTCTACTAACTTTGTATTTGCCAGAACTCTTGTTTGGTTTGCGGCCTCATTAGCCATCGAATAAAAACGTCGGCCGAGAAGTTTTGTGGCATCAATCATTCCTTGCGTCGCTTTATCCGATAAAATATCGCGTGTCGCATTAAAGGTGAAATACCCTGTAGAAGCGCTGGCTAAAATCCCAAAGAGGGACAGTAGGATTGTAAGTTTAATCGCAATGCCAAACTTTACAGGCTCATTATTATTTGATGATACTGCTGCCATTAAAATTCTTCCGGCACTTCGCCAGAGATAACTCTATCCCAAAGCAGTTTCCGTTTATCCATATTTTCGACCCGCTCCAACCAGATAAGTTTATCTGATGCGGTTAACCCTTCTGGTTCTTCAAGCGTATTTGCTAAGCCTTGTCTTTCTGATAGAGCATGGCTTACCTTTTGTTCCAATAGAAAGTTAATCCAATGCTCCGCTAATTTTTTATTTTTAGCGTCACGAGTAACAGACCAACAATCCAACCAAGCTAAAGCACCTTCATTGGGGATAACATAACCAATATTAGCTTGAGTTTCTTTGAGCATTTTGACTTGTTGAGAACCATAATTTGCGAACATTACTGCAATATGATTTTCGTTAAATAGCAGTGTCGCTTCTTCCGGTTTCTCATAATAAGTCAAAATATTTCTGCGCAAAGCAATAACTTGCTGGGTCACCAAACCAAACTCTGAATTTGGGATCTGAAAAGGATTTTTTAAACCAAGCGATAACGCGGCAAACGAAAAATTGTGCTCACTCCCCGCATACATCAATACTCGACCTTGATAACGTTTATCCCACATCACCGAAAAAGAATCAGGAGGCTGACTAAACTCTTTTCGATCATAAATAAGACCCATTTCTGAATAAGTGTAAGGAATGGCATATATTTTACCATTTCGGATCAGACCAGGTATTGAAGAAAGATCGCTAAAACGTGGCAGTTGTTTTTTACTATTTGGGATATTAGACAATGTTAAGGGAACGCTGATGCCCTTATCAATGTAACGTTGTAATTGGGCGGTATTAACAGCAAACACATCAAATTTGTCCCCTTTACCTGCATTTAACCGAGTCCACATCGTGTCATCAGAGTCAACTATGGTGACATTAACCTTAACCTGATAACGCTGTTCAAAAATGTTCACTAAATCTGAATCAGCATACCCAGGCCATGCCAACACACTTAAAGTATCCTGAGAATAAGCAGCAAGACTAAAACAAGCAGATGACAGGAATATAACAAACCAGCGCATGTTTTTATAAGTATTAGACATCTAACTACCACATAATGTTGGACCATCTCAACACTGATCATACAAGGATTTGATGCACTTGGAGAAACTATTTTTTGCCTAAGTAATGCTATCGAATATAACCCCTTCCTGTAGACTTAGGATCGTATAAAAGGGGTAATTAGCATCGCCATACTACAAAAATAACCCACAAAAATTATACCACGTGTTTACCTAAAGGATATTTAGCATATAAAACGATAAAACCACTTTTTCATCTCTATTAATGTGTTCTTTTTACCGCATTTTTACACCATAAAAAAAAAGGCCGTAACATCTTACCGTTACAGCCCTTCATTTATATGGTGCGGATGGAGGGACTCGAACCCTCACAAGCTATGCTCACCACCCCCTCAAGATGGCGTGTCTACCAATTCCACCACATCCGCTTTTTTAAACTTTAGTTTGGAACTTCTAACTCTTCTTGAGGTGCTGCAGTCATCGGCGCATCACTGTCTTTGGCAGTAACCGTTGCAGGCACATCAGAATCAACAGGTTGTTCTATTACTGGTACTTCAATATTCTGCCAGTCATCTAACGCTTTTTCTTTTTTATTCGTTTGCGTACCGAGTATTAAACTGATAACAAAAAACAAGGTCGCTAATATTGCTGTAGTGCGCGTTAAAAAGTTACCAGAACCAGTAGAACCGAAAACAGTATTTGAACCACCACTACCAAAGGAAGCCCCCATATCTGCGCCTTTACCTTGTTGGATCAATACAAATCCAATCAACATAAGTGCTACGATTACATACACAAAAATTAAAATTTCGTAAAAATCCATCACTTGCCTCTATTGCTTTGCCGCTAAGCAAATACTTAAAAAATCTTCTGGATTTAAACTGGCACCGCCAATCAATCCACCATCTACGTCTTGTTGACTAAATAACTCTTTGGCATTGCTGCCCTTAACACTGCCGCCATATAAAATGTTAATTTTAGTTGCAATGTCACTATTCTTTTTGGCTAGATGTTCACGTAAAAATTGGTGAACTTCTTGCGCTTGCTCTGGACTGGCGGTTTTACCCGTACCGATTGCCCAAATGGGCTCATAAGCCAAAACAATATGTGCGAACTGCAAAATACCAATTTGCTGTTCAACAGCGTCAATTTGCTCTGCTAAAAATGCAAACAGATTGCCACCATCACGAATTTCCTCTGTTTCTCCCACACATAAAATGGGAGTCAAACCCGCAGCTAAGGCTTTCTCTACCTTTAGAGCGACAATTTCATTTGTCTCTGCATGGTCAGCGCGTCTCTCAGAGTGCCCTAGTATTACATAACTGCAACCTGTTTCTTGCAACATAGATGCAGAAACTTCGCCAGTATGGGCACCAGAGTCGTGCATACTCATATTTTGCGCACCTAAGGAGACAGTATCTCCAAACAAACCCAAATAAGGGAATGGTGGGCAAATTACCACATCAAGATGGGACAAATCTTCATGAGCTAACTTATCTTCAAGTAAGCTGACTAATGATTTGTTACCGTTCATTTTCCAGTTACCAGCAACGATGGGTCGACGAGATAATATTTGCACTTTAATTCCTTAGGCCGCTTATAAAAAAGCGCGCGAGATATTAACCAACCGCACTTAAATATACAAGCACCAAGCTTGATATTTAAGTGCTTAGTTACTTATTCGATTACTTTACGTACAGTATCAGCGATATATTCAGCCCATTGGCTAGAAGCACCGGCATCATTCGCTTCAACCATGACACGAATCAAGGGTTCAGTTCCACTTTTTCTAAGTAAAACTCGCCCTTTATCACCGAGATTTTTCTCTGCCTCAATCACAGCTTGTTGCACTGATACATGCTCCAAAGGGTTTTGACCTTCAGTAAATCTGATATTAAGTAAAGTTTGAGGATATTTTTCCATTCCTCGAGCTAGCTCATTGAGCGTCATGTGAGCACGCAACATGGCGGCTAATACTTGCAGCCCCGCCACTATTCCGTCTCCGGTAGATGCAGCAGCAAGATTCAATACGTGGCCTGAGCTCTCGCCACCAATTGACCAGCCTTTTTGCTGCAACAGTTCCATGACGTATCGGTCGCCCACTTTACTGCGGACAAACGGCACACCGAGGGTGGCAAGCGCCACTTCTAAACCCAAGTTACTCATTACTGTGCCAACAACGCCGCCTTTAAGCTGACCTGATTTAAGTACGTCTCTGGCTATCATATAAACAATTTGATCACCGTCAATAACGTTACCTTTATGGTCAACCAGCATTAAACGGTCACCATCGCCATCAAGGGCGAAACCAAGGTCGGCATGATTTTCTAATACGCTTTCAGTGACGGCTTTCATTGATGTTGCCCCCACTTTGCGGTTGATGTTTAAACCGTTCGGCTCAGTGCCGATTTCTATCACTTCAGCACCCAACTCACTGAGTACATTCGGGGCGATGTGATAGGTTGCGCCATGGGCACAATCCACCACAATTTTTAATCCTTTGAGCGATAGCTCTGAGGGAAAGTTACCTTTGCAAAATTCAATATAGCGACCAGCGGCGTCGTTTATTCGACTGGCTTTACCCAGTTTGTCAGAAGCTACACATTCCATTGGTTTTTCCATTTGAGCTTCGATCGCTAATTCAATATCATCGTCTAACTTCATGCCATCGGCAGAAAAAAACTTAATACCATTGTCGTAATATGGATTGTGTGAGGCACTAATAACAATACCGGCTTCGCATCTGAATGTTTTAGTAAGATAGGCAATAGCAGGGGTTGGCATAGGGCCAAGCAAACCAATACTAATACCCGCAGCAGATAAACCTGCCTCTAAGGCTGATTCCAACATATAACCGGAAATCCGAGTATCTTTACCAATTAAGACTTTATTCGTGCCTTGTCCTGCCAACACTTTACCGGCAGCCCAACCCAACTTCATAACAAACTCAGGGTTGATAAAGCTTTCACCTACCTTGCCGCGAATACCATCTGTGCCAAAATACTTTCTATCGCTCATCACGATTTTCCTTATACGTGTTCATCATTAATAATATTTTTATCGCATCCACTGTTTCTTTAACATCATGGACTCGAATAATTTGCGCGCCTTGTTGAACGGCTAAAAGTGCGGCACTAATACTGCCAGCCAAGCGTTCATTTACTGCTCTATTTACAACATTCCCAATCATCGATTTTCTTGATAAGCCTATTAAAATCGCAGTGTTAAGCTGCTTTAATTTATCAAGGTTAGCGAGTAACTGATAATTATGCGCTAAATTTTTACCAAAACCGAAACCAGGATCCACTATAATATTGTGCGCCTCTATACCCGCTTGAAAACATGAATCGATACGTTTTTTAAGAAACTCAATTACATCATTCACCACATCATGATATTCGGGCGCAGTTTGCATTGTACGAGGTTGTCCTTGCATATGCATCAAGCAAACCGGCACTTGTGCTTTTGCCGCAGCAATTAAGGCCCCCTCTTCCTGCAATGCACGCACATCATTGATTAAGCTTGCACCGGCAGCCACAGCTTCTGACATTACTAGCGCCTTGCTGGTATCAATCGAAATAACGCAATCAAAACGTTGATGAATAGCTTCGATAATGGGGATAACGCGTTCAAGCTCTTGTTGTTCAGAAACAGCTTTTGCACCTGGTCGGGTAGACTCCCCTCCTACATCAATAAAGCTCGCACCCGCCTCCACCATTTGTTGGACTTGCGAAAAAGCTTGATCGATTTGGACAAAGATACCGCCGTCAGAAAATGAATCTGGGGTTACGTTGAGAATCCCCATAACTTTGGGGCTAGATAAATCAATAAATTTATCTTTAAACTGCATGCAAGTGGTTTTTCCGTTATAAGCTGAAGTGAATCTAATAATTCAATTAACAAAAAACGCTTTGAGGCAATGCCAGCAAAGCGTTTTATTAGTCAATTAAAGTCTATTAACTTGTTGCATCACCAGGTTTGCCAACTGGACTCGATGGTTTTTCTGGCTTCTTCTCACCATCAACAACCGGAGCTCCACCTGTTGGTTTATTAGTATCATTTTTCTTTTCATCCTTAACCCAATCAGCGGGTGGACGAACTTCTCTACGTGCCATTAAATCTGAAATTTGCAATGCATCGATGGTTTCATATTTCATCAAACAATCTTTCATTGATTCAAGGATATCGCGATTTTCAGTCAGAATTTTCTCTGCTCGTGCATAGTTACGGTTGATAATATCTTTTACTTCTTCATCAATCGCCAAGGCGGTTTGATTAGACATTCTCAGTGACTTAGCTGAAGAGCGACCTAAAAATACTTCGCCTTCTTCTTCTGCATACAACAGCGGTCCCATCTTGTCAGACAAGCCCCACTGCGTAACCATTTTACGAGCAAGCTCACTGGCACGTTCAATATCATTTGATGCACCAGTAGTTACACCTTCATTACCCAGTGTTATTGCCTCGGCAATACGACCACCGTATAAACTAGAGATCATGCTTTCAAGATGACGTTTACTGTGGCTGTAACGATCCTGTTCAGGCAAATACATGGTAACGCCTAATGCTCTGCCGCGTGGAATAATAGATACTTTGTACACTGGATCATGCTCAGGTACTAATTTACCTACAATTGCATGACCTGCTTCATGGTAGGCCGTATTGGTTTTCTCTTCCTCAGACATAACCATGTTCTTACGCTCAGAGCCCATCATGATCTTGTCTTTGGCTTTATCAAACTCTTCCATCGACACAACACGCTTGCCAGTACGAGCAGCAAATAACGCAGCCTCATTGACCAGGTTAGCCAGATCAGCACCTGAGAAACCAGGTGTACCACGAGCAATGACGCCGGGTTCAACATTATCGCCACAAGGTACTTTACGGATATGTACTTTTAAAATTTGCTCACGACCTCGAATGTCAGGTAAGCCAACGATTACTTGACGGTCAAAACGACCTGGACGCAATAATGCTGGATCTAACACGTCTGGGCGGTTAGTCGCAGCGATAACAATAATACCTTCATGACCTTCAAAACCATCCATCTCTACTAACATTTGGTTGAGGGTTTGCTCACGTTCATCATGACCACCACCAAGACCCGCGCCACGCTTACGGCCGACGGCATCAATTTCATCGATGAATATAATACAAGGTGCTGACTTTTTAGCTTGCTCGAACATGTCACGAACACGTGAAGCACCAACACCAACAAACATTTCGACAAAATCGGAGCCAGAAATAGTGAAGAAAGGAACTTTAGCTTCACCAGCAATCGCTTTTGCTAATAAAGTTTTACCGGTTCCTGGAGGACCTACCATCAATATACCTTTGGGTATTTTACCACCTAACTTTTGGAATTTGCTGGGGTCACGCAAAAAGTCGACTAATTCAGACACATCTTCTTTTGCTTCATCACACCCTGCTACATCGGCAAAAGTAGTCTTTATCTGATCTTCACCTAATAAACGTGCCTTACTTTTCCCAAACGACATAGCTCCACGACCACCGCCGCCTTGCATTTGACGCATGAAAAAGATCCACACACCAATCAATAAAATCATCGGGAACCATGAAATGAAAATAGTAGTTAAAATCGAAGACTCTTCAGGTGGTTTACCAAAAACAGCAACATTATTTTCGACTAAGTCATCCATTAACTTCATATCAAGATAAGGGATATAGGTAACAAACTCTTCACCATTGCGTTTAACGCCATTAATGGCGCCCGAATCTTTATCAATGGTGGCACGGTTAATATTACCAGAGCGAACCTCACTCAAAAATTGTGTGTAGTCCGTCTGTACCTTGGTAGTTTCACTGCCAGAAAAATTTTGGAATACCGACATCAGTACTACCGCAATTACTAGCCATAAAATTAAGTTCTTTGCCATATCGCTCAAGTTAATTAACCTCTATTGTTTCATTTCTGCTGAGTCTAAACACAGACCATCAGGTTACTATAATTTATAGCCCGTCGCTACCAGATAAACTTCCCGCGAGCGTGCTCTTGAAGACTCAGGCTTGCGAGTTTTAACCACAGTAAACGCTTGTTTCACTGCTTTGAAATAATCATCAAAGCCTTCCCCCATAAATACTTTGACAATAAAACTGCCATTGCGTTTCAACACTTGATGGCACATGTCTAAAGCTAACTCAACCAAATACATTGACTTAGCTTGGTCTGCAGCATCATTACCACTCATGTTCGGCGCCATATCCGACATTACTACGTCTACGTTTTTTCCACCGATTTTGTTCAACAATTCGTTTAAAACTGTTTCTTCTCGGAAATCGCCTTGTAAAAACTCTACCCCTGCTAATGAATCCATTGGCAGAATGTCACAAGCGATCACCATGCCTGCATCCCCAACAAGTTCAACAGCATATTGTGACCACCCGCCGGGCGCAGCGCCTAAGTCAACTACATTCATACCGAGCCTGATCAAGTTGTCTTTTTGATGAATTTCTTCAATCTTGAAGACGGCACGTGAGCGTAAACCTTGTTTTTTCGCTTGTTGCACATATTTGTCAGCGAAATGTTCTTGAAGCCAACGTGTACTGCTACCGGATTGCTTTTTCTTTGTCATTGATTAGCGTTGTGATTAGGAATAACCGAGTTATGGCGGTAGAATAACGCTTTTCAACCATTCGTATTGAATAATTTTGTAAGAAATATTACGCCATGACATTATCAAATAAACAAAAGCAATATCTTAAGGGCTTAGCACATTCGCTAAAACCCGTAGTGCAATTAGGACAAAACGGCCTGACAGAGGGCGTATTAGCTGAAATTGATGGAGCTCTTGCCCATCATGAGTTAATTAAAATAAAAGTCCCATCTGACGACCGCGAAGAAAAAACTTTAATTATGGACGCCATTGTGCGCGAAACTAAATCCATAAAACTACAGGTTATTGGCCATGTATTGATCGTTTATAGACAGAGCGATGAAAATAAAGTCGAGTTACCTAGGAAGTAAAGTTTTTACAAAGGTTTCTAGTGATAGAAACCAAGTTGGATGCTGAGATAACTAAAGTCTCAGCATCCCTCTTTTTTAGTGGTGATGACCGCCTTCACCATGAGCATGACCATGCTCCAATTCTTCTTCGGTCGCTTCACGCACGGCAACTACATCTAATTCAAACTGCAAGGTTTTACCTGCTAATGGATGATTGGTATCTACAGTAGCCATGAATTTGCCGACTTTTACAATAGTTACTTGTCTCTGACCATGCTCAGTGTTGACTACTGCGCTCATACCGGCAGACCACTTACTAGCCCCTTGTAAATGTTTCACGGAGACTCGTTGTTCACTGTTTTCAAGCACGTCGCCAAAGGTTTCACTGGCGGGCAATTCAACTGAAACGTTTTCGCCGGCTTGTTTTCCTTCTAAATTTTTCTCGATACCTGGCATCATGCCATTGTGGCCGTGCAAATAAGCAACTGGCGCTTGGCCTTTGTTACTCTCTACTTCTTTACCATCAAGCTCTTTGATGACATAGTTAAACTGAACAACGCTATTTTTTGTAATTTGCATGATTCTACACTTCGATATTTAGTTGGTGTTTCAAACGCCGGATAGTAGCAGATTTAGTTCAAAAAGCAGTATCTAGAAGCAAGTAATTTCATTTTTTTGCCCTTAATTGCGCAGCGTTTTATTGCTAAAAACTAGCAGTACTTTATTAGTTTAATCCTCGCCACCACTAACGATGTTGGCAATATTTAATAAACTTAGCACCGCAGTGTAATTGATTGATCCTTTGGGATAACGACCTTTACTATTGAGTTGTCCGACATCTTTATTCATTAACAACTCTAAGGCTTGCTCCACTGTTTCAACTACATATATATGAAATTTACCACTTTTAACCGCGGCAATAATTTCTTTATCTAGCATCAAATTAATTTGATTTGATTTGGGAATAATCACCCCCTGCTTGCCGGTTAATTCGCGGTGTTGGCACAATTTGAAAAAACCTTCTATTTTTTCATTGACGCCCCCCACTGATTGCACTTGTCCATATTGATTTATGGAACCGGTAATAGCCAAATCTTGACGCGCAGGAATTTTGGTTAAAGCAGAAATTAAGGCAATCAATTCCGCTAAAGAAGCACTATCACCATCAATATGGCCATAAGACTGTTCTATCGCAATATTGGCTGAAAGTGTTAAGGGAAATAGTTGAGCATATTTATGGCCTAGATACCCGGTCAATAAGAGCACCCCCTTTGAATGGATTGGCTGACCGAGCTCTACTTCACGCTCGATATCGACTACACCAGTGGCACCAGCATAAACGGTAGAGGTAATACGAGCAGGGGTACCAAACATACAATCGCCCACTTCTAAAACCGTTAATCCGTTCACTTTACCAACATCAACCCCATCACTGGCAATCAATATCTGCCCTTGTTTTATATCATCCAGTACCGCTTCACTTACCCTGCCGGTGCGGTGAGTTTTTGCCGCCAAAGCAGCCTCTATGTGCGTTACATCTAATAAGGTTACCGCAGCTTTTCGGCAGAAGTAGGCTGCTTCATGCAGCAATTCAATTACTTCTGAAAAACGTGCGGATAGCCTGTTTTGATGCTCAGCTAAACGCAAGCTGAATTCAACCAAGCGGTACATTGCTTTAGCTGAAATATCACTCAAGCCAAGGGCACTAACTTGGCTTCTAGCTCGGCCAACAAAATCAAATAAGGTTTGTTTGTCCAAGGGGATTTCATGATCAAAGTCCACCAACACCCTAAAAAGCTCATAAAACTCATCATCATATTCTTGTAACGTATAATATAAGTCCCTGGAGCCCAATAATACGACCTTTACATTAATTGGTATTTGCTGCGGATTGAGGGTAATTGAATTAACCATACCCGTATCATGTTGAGGAATATCCATTTTCAACATACCCGACTTGAGCACTAATTTGAGTGTTTCCCACGCATAAGGTTGCTCAATTAATTTGTCGACATCTAATAATAAATATCCCCCATTGGCCTTATGCAAAGCCCCTGGGCGGATCATGCGATAATTGGTATAGACCGAGCCTTGAACATTGGTATATTCAATGCGACCAAATAGATTTTGATGGGATGGATTGGGTTCGTAAATTAATGGCGCACCACTATCAAGAGAGTGCGCAACCAAAATATTAGGTAGATACTGTTCCTCTAAAATACTACGCTTGTCTAAGTCGTCAGCTCTCTCGTCAGATTTCTCATCTTTCTTTTCTTCGGCCAGTAATTCTACAATCGTCTCTACCAAATGGGGTTTTAACTGCCGAAGAAATTTTAGTATCGCCAAATCAGCAGCGTATTTATGTTCTAACTTCTTCAATAGGGGTTTAATCCCCTGTTCTGCTGTGGCGTTTTTTAGCGCACGTAATTTTTCTGATGAAGCACGTTTCCATTTTGGTAACTCGATTAAAGCTTCACTGAGACTATCTTCTAATTCATCAATCAGTTTATAAAAATGGGTTCGTTGCTCTTCATTTAACTCTGCAAAATCTTGGTCTGTCAGAGTTTTACCTTCAACCACTGGCGAAAAGGTAATAACCCCACCTTCTTCAAACAAACTGACACCTTTGCGCTGCGCCAGTGATTCAACGGCATCTATCGCTTTGTCATAACCCTGTTCAAATTCTCTCGCTATGGCGGCTTTTTTACGTTGGTACCCAGGATTATCAAATGCAGCCGGAAAAGTATCTAACAACTCATCCAATAAGATATTTATTTCTTTATATAAAGTCTTACTTTCGCCAGCAGGCAAGCGTAAAGCAAAAGGTTCTCTTTCATCTTCAAAATTATTGATATAACACCAGTCATCAGGCGTAGCTGCACTATTAACATATTTATCAATATATTCACGGACCAAGGTAAAACGTCCAGTGGCTTGCTCACCCATTACATATAGATTATACCCACGAGCGTTGATATCGAGCCCAAATGCCAGCGCATCTTTAGCTCTGTCTTGACCAATAAAAGTCGAGTTTAGTGCTTGCTCATCTTTTAATGCCTGGTTGATTAATCGTCTGCTGGGTTTGGCAGTGAGTTGGTGGAGCTCTAAAGCATATTTACTTTGCATATGTTGATTTGGGCTTATATTTTTTGTTGGGGATGAGAAGCACTCAATACTGCCTAGTGAAACGTGGATTTGAAATGCTGTCAAACAGTTATCAAAACTAAGCTTCAGGCTTTATGTAAGCTGCGAGCAATTAGGCTCATTCATTTAATAAGTATTTGGACTCTAATCAAAGTCGCAGCATATTAGCCCAAGCAAGTATGAAAATAAATCCGAGATTAGTGCATTGGTCAAGCTAACCCAGTCTGATGTCATATTTATTCAGCTTACACTCAAAAAAAAATGCGTTTACGGCATATATTTTTTGCGCGCTTGTTCTAGCTTATCTAATGCCAATGAAATATCTCTACTGTCCATGAATACGGTGAAGATTTCGGTGGCAGCGCCGGCCATATCAGCGTTGGCATCCCTATCAAAAAATTGTGAAACACCGGCAGAAGCATTTAAAATTCGACTCCCTTCTTTGATAAAATAATCAGAACTTGACTCACTGCTCACATTTGGCGAGATCATACCTAATTTTTCATTAAAATCTTGTTGAAATGGTTTACTCGCTAAAAATAGTAAAAACTTATCCATCGCTGGTGTTTTGCGGGCATAACTTGGCACCATAAACAAATCAAGTGGTGCCTCTTCATACAGGCCCATTTGACTGTCAATGATTGGAAAGCGAAAAAAGCGAAAGTCATCTCTAATTGCGGAAGGCATCGCACCAGCAAAGAAGTTACCAATCAAGGTCATACCAGCTAACTTATGATACATAAAAGGCATGGCCTCTTGCCAATTCCAACCATTGTAACGATCAACAAAAAAATCTTGGTCAAGCAAATTTTTCCAGATCACAAATACTTCTCTGACCCGAGGATCGGTGTAAGGAATTTCACCCTTGAGCAACGATTGATGAAAGGTTAACCCGTTAATGCGCAAGTTAATATAATCAAACCATGCAGCCGTAGGCCACTTAAATTCAGCACCAATCGTTATTGGCGTAATACCAGCGGCTTTTAGCTTAGCGCAGACGTCCAAAAATTCTTGCCACGTATTGGGTGGCGACAAATTATATTTCTGAAACAAAGACTCACGATAGTAAAAACCCCACTGATAATAGGATATTGGAATGGCAAATCGTTTGCCTTCATATGAAATAGCGCCTTTAGCGCCGTCACTAAATACATCCTCTAAGTTATTTTGTTGCCAAAAATCACTAATGTCTTTTACATACCCATCTCTTACATATTGGTAAAGACGCTCCCCTCCTTGCCAATTTAAGATATCTGGTCCACTGCCTTGTGCAAACCATTTTACTAAATCAGTCTTGTATTCTGAATCACTGCGAAATAAGACTTCAACCTCAATAGTGGGATTTGCCGCTTCAAAGTCTTTAGCAAAAGCGGTGTACATGGAACGTTGAATACCACTGGATGTTAAGACACCCACAGTAATTTTTTCAGCTGATACAGGAGTAAGAAGTCCGCAAAAAAATATAGCTGCAACAAAATTTTTATAACTCAGTTTTCTCATCATCTACCTACTTCTATCTGATAAAAAATAACTACAAGCTCATTCAGAGCATAGCTCAACGGCACACCTCTTTGCACATGATAGTTTAAAACTCACTTGTCTGTTGGCAAAAACCAGCTAAGGTGTAGACACAGACTTTGTGTCACTTTGTGAGTGTGTTATAAGATGAGCTTGAGAAGAAAATTAAACTTGGCGTTACTTTTAGCGTTAACCTTAACCCTATGTTTGTATGCCGTTGTAGACATATGGATAAGTCAAATAAAGTTAAATGACCAAGCCGAAATTGCATCACAAAACACAGCAAAAAGACTCGGTATAACGCTTGCTAATTCAATGTGGAACTTCAATGTTGATAATGCCCGTAAAGTAGCCGAAGCAGAACTTGGTACAAATGATTTGGTGGGTGTCAAAGCGTTTGACAATGAGAATAATCAACTGTTTGAAATCAATTGGGATCAAGAGTCTGAATCGGCAAATAACGGCTCATACAGCGGTGATTTTCTTTTCAAAAAAGAACAAATTATTAAGTTCAACGATCAGGGTGAAGACTTCAACGCCGGTAAAATTGAACTAATCTACTCCAGTGAATCTATTGATCAAGCGTTCTCTTTTGCGCTAAAACGCAGCATTGTGCAAATTGTGTTATTAGACGTCGTCATTTTGCTGTTGATGGGATTTTTGATCCACAAACTTATTTTAAATCCTTTGGATAGTATCACTCGCCGTGTCAATGATATTGCCCAAGGTCAAGGAGATCTCACAAAACGCATTAACTTTAGTAGTAAAGATGAGCTGGGTTTATTATCAGACGGCATCAATGCTTTTATTGCAAACATTCACACTATTATCCAAGAAATTACTACTGTTTCTAATAGTTTGGATAAAACCTCTGAAAGTGGTCAGGAAAATATAAATCAACTCAATACCTTAGTCGATAACCTAAATGGTCGAGTTACTGAAATTGTTGGCGCGGTGCATGACCTTAACGAAACATCAAAAGGCGTCGCTAATCATGCGGCTCAATCTGCCAATATAACGCAAGAAACAAGTAAACTTGCTTCAGAGGGTATGCAAGATGTTAATCACGCAAATCGGATGATGCAGACACTCGCAGCATCAATCAGTGACTCTACTGCGAAGACTGAAAAGCTCGAGGAATATTCACAAAATATAACCACGGTAATCGAAGTAATCAAAGGTATTGCCGAACAAACAAATCTTCTCGCCCTCAATGCAGCGATAGAGGCGGCTAGGGCTGGCGAGCAAGGTCGAGGCTTTGCGGTAGTTGCTGATGAAGTCAGAACTTTGGCAAAACGGACTCAAGAATCAACGGGGCAAATTACTAAAATCATTGAACAATTGCAAAATCAGTCGTCTGAAACACTGGAAGTCATGAAGTCAGGCTTAAAACAAGCTGGAGAAAATGTAGAGCTCGTATCACATGCAGAGAGTACGTTTAATAACATACGCATAGCAATAGAGAAAAACTTACAAGGGGCGACCACTATTGCCTCTGCAGCCAACGAGCAAAACAAGACGCTTAATTCCATTGAACAAAACGTCAGTCATATCAAAGAAGCCAATGAAAAAACTTTAGAAATTGCCAGAAAGAGCGCAGAAACCAACAAGGATATTGTCGCCATGAGCCATACCGTCGCCAGTCTAACAGGCAAATTTAAAATTTAACCAGATGGTCAAGGAAGACTAGCTTGCTTAAATAATCATCAGTTCAGTGGCATTTAGCTACTTTTACAAAAAAACACCGCGATATAATAGACAAAAGCCAGCTCTTCTATTGTCGCCACCTCTAGGGCTAAGGTATTCTATCAGGCTATAAATTAATATCGCGACGCGCGAAGCACTCACATTAGTGGAATCTTTTTTAATGGCACAAAAACAATACCAACCTCAAAAAATTGAAAAAGAGGTGCAAGCATTCTGGGAAAGCAATAACACTTTTAAGGCCGTTGAACAGCCTGAAAAAGAAAAGTTTTATTGTTTATCTATGTTTCCCTATCCTAGCGGTCGTTTACATATGGGCCATGTACGTAACTACACCATCGGTGATGTCATTAGTCGTTTTCAACGCATGCAAGGCAAAAACGTTTTGCAACCTATGGGCTGGGATGCGTTCGGCCTGCCCGCTGAAAATGCGGCGGTCAATAACAATACGGCTCCGGCTAAATGGACATATGCCAATATTGAGTATATGAAAAACCAGTTAAAATCACTTGGTTTTGGTTATGACTGGGATAGAGAAGTGGCAACCTGTAAACCTGATTATTATCGCTGGGAACAGTGGTTTTTCACGCGTTTATATGAAAAAGGCTTGGTCTACAAAAAAAATTCTACCGTCAACTGGGATCCCATTGACCAAACCGTATTGGCAAATGAGCAAGTTATCGACGGCAGAGGATGGCGCTCTGGCGCTCTGGTAGAACAAAAAGAAATCCCTCAGTGGTTTATTAAAATTACAGACTATGCTGAAGAGCTGGTTAATGACCTTGAGCAATTGAGCGATTGGCCAGACCAAGTCCGTACAATGCAAAAAAATTGGATTGGTCGTTCTGAAGGTGTCGAAATCACCTTTAATTTAGTCAATACGATAGCTGGTGCAGACTCATTTGATGTTTATACCACCAGACCCGATACGTTATTTGGTGTGACTTATGTTGCTGTAGCAGCACAACATCCCATTGCCCTAGAGGCGGCCAAAGAAAACGCAGAATTAGCGCATTTTATTGACGAATGCAAAAATACCAAGGTTGCCGAAGCTGAATTAGCCACCATGGAAAAAAAGGGCTTTGCCACAGGGTATTATGCTATTCATCCACTCAGTGGTGAGTTTGTGCCTATTTGGGTCGCCAACTTTGTTTTAATGGGTTACGGCTCAGGTGCAGTAATGGCAGTTCCTGGCCACGATCAACGTGATTGGGAATTTGCGAGCAAATATCAACTTACTATTAAACAGGTTATTGCTGCCAGTGACAATGAAACGCAAGTTGACGTCACCCAAGCTGCCTATACCGAAAAAGGCTTGTTGGTTAACTCCCATGAGTATGATGGCTTAAATTCAGCTGAAGCCTTTGAAAAAATAGCGGCAAAATTAGCCGAACTAGGCAAAGGTAAAAAGAAAGTTAATTACCGTTTGCGTGATTGGGGTGTATCAAGACAGCGTTATTGGGGTACCCCTATCCCGATGTTAAACTTAGAAGATGGCAAAGCCGTTCCAGTACCTGAAGATCAATTACCCGTGGTATTGCCTGAAGACGTGCATATGAATGGGGTGATATCTCCTATCAAAGCCGATCCTGAATGGGCAAAAACTCAATATCTAGGGCAGGATGCAATACGTGAAACAGATACCTTTGACACCTTTATGGAGTCATCATGGTACTACGCGCGTTACACTTGCGCGCAAAATGAACAAGCCATGCTTGACCCGAGCCAAGCCAATTATTGGTTACCGGTAGATCAATATGTGGGCGGCATTGAACATGCTATTTTGCATCTTTTATATTCGCGCTTTTTCCACAAGCTATTGCGTGATGAAGGCCTAGTTGAATCTGATGAGCCCTTCAAACGTCTATTGTGTCAAGGTATGGTATTAGCTGATTCATTTTATCGCGAAGACGAAACAGGCAAACAAATTTGGTATTCTCCCGCTGACGTCATCAGTGAAAAAGATGAAAAAGGTCGAATCGTTCGTTCTGTGTTAGCTGCCGATGGGCAAGAAGTGAAACACGGCGGTATGACTAAAATGTCGAAATCGAAGAATAACGGCATTGACCCCCAGCAAGTAATAGACGTCTATGGTGCCGATACTATTCGAGTCTTTACTATGTTTGCCGCACCACCTGAGCAAACTTTAGAATGGATTGACTCCGGCGTAGATGGCTCTCATCGTTTTGTAAAACGTTTATGGAACCTTACCCAAGAACATCTTGAATTAGGACCTGTTGAAACCTTAGACTTAAGCTCATTAACGGCTGAGCAGAAAAATGTGCGTCGCCTTATTCACAAAACCATTGAAAAAGTGACAGATGATGTTGGACGTCGTCAAACATTCAATACAGCCGTTGCTGCGATTATGGAGTTGCTTAATAATTTGCAAAAAGCGTCGCAAGTAGAAGCACAAGACAAAGCAATTGTGCGCGAAGGAATTAACGCGATTGTGTTGTTACTCGCACCTATCGCTCCGCATATTTGTCATGTCTTATACAAAGAACTGGGATTTGATGGTGACATTGAAACTGCCGCGTGGCCACAAGTTGATACAGCTGCCCTAGTTGAAGATGAAAAACTGGTTGTGGTGCAAGTAAACGGTAAAGTTAGGGCGAAAATTACAGTCGCTGCTGATGCAACACAAGAACAAGTCGAAACCTTGGGTTTACAAGAACATAATGTGCAACCTTTTGTCGAAGGTAAGACGGTACGCAAAATCATCTATATCCCCGGCAAGTTACTTAATATTGTGGCAAATTAAACAAGGGTACAAACTAGGTGGTAGTTAAAATAATAAAAGCTTGGGTGTTAGGCGTTCTTATTGTGGTCCTAACAGGTTGCGGTTTTAGTCTACGTGGCGCTTTTCATTTGCCCGCTGAAATCAAAACTATTCAATTAAGTTCAACAGCCCATAACACCTCTTTGGAGCGTGCGCTGACCAAGCGCTTAAAGCCTTATAAATTGGAGTTGATTGACACTAATATTGCTCAGTCTTCTCCTGATTTGACTATCACTTTGTTACCTGATGCCCTAGAACGCCGTTTACTTTCACTGTTTAACACCGGTCAAGTGGCTGAATATGAATTGGTTTATACCGTAAAATACCAATTACAATTTGCTCAAGATGCTTTCCAAGCTGTCGAATTTACTGTCACCCGTGAATATCAAGATGATCCAGATGCGGTCTTAGCCAAATCTCGCGAACTCGATTTGGTTCTAGCTGAAATGCGACAACAGGCAGCAGACCGTATTATTCGGCAAATATCCACCAGTTATGCTAATCGTAAAACACTCACAACCTTGTAATGCAGATTTATCCTAATAGACTTAAAGCAGCCATAGAGCAACGTTTAGCCCCCTTTTATCTGATTTTTGGTGACGAACCCCAGCAAAAATTAGAAGCTATCCAAAATATCCGAACCGTGGCGCTAAAACAGGGATTTGATGAAAGGCAGTCTCTGACTGTTGATAGTCAATTCAATTGGGATAGCTTAGTTGAAGCGACCCAAACCCTGTCGTTATTTTCGAGCAAACAATTCATTGAACTGGAATTACCGACGGGTAAACCGGGAGCTGAAGGCAGTAAAGTGCTTAGCATGCTTGCTGCACAAGGAAATAATGATTTACTGTTCGTCATCCATGGAGCCAAAATTGGCAAGGATGTTCAGTCCAGTAAATGGTTTAAGCTGCTCGATAAAACTGGGGTGTATATCCCTTGTTATCCTCTTGAAGGCAATCAGTTACAACAATGGTTAGCTCAACAAATGCAAGTAGAAGGTTTACAAGCATCTAAAGAAATCTGCCAACTACTGGCTGATTTTTGTGAAGGCAACCTATTGGCAGCCAAGCAAGAGGTGCAAAAACTCGCCTTGTTGTATCCCTCAGGCAAACTTAGTTTAGAGCAAGTAGAACAGGCGGTGGTTGATCAAAGTCGCTTTACTGTGTTCCATTTGATTGATGTGCTGCTGGCAGGTGAGGCTCAAAAGGCCGTCAAAATGCTCTACCGCTTAGAAAGCGAAGGAATAGAGCCTAACATTATTTTATGGGCTTTGACTCGCGAATGGCAAACCTTACAGGCCCTGTTATTTGCCCAACAATCTGGTCAAGCGCCAAATTGGAATCAACATCGTATTTGGGGAAATCGACAAGCCTTATATTTGTCCGCTCTCAAGCGTTTAGATTTTGCTCATTTACATGCTTTGCAAAAAAAACTCACCACCCTTGATTTTGCCATCAAACAATCGCAAATTTTACGATCTTATGTTGAATTATGTCATTTATGTTTACTGTTTATGCCATACAATTTAGATGCCCTGCCCCTTGATTACGGGTTGAGTGATTAATGCCTTTAAGTCCTGCTATTGGGCTTTTTGGTGGCACCTTTGACCCTATCCATAATGGCCACATATACCCTGTGATTGCTGCGGCTAAACTGGCCAATATAGATTCTGTCGCTTTGATGCCAAATTATATTCCTGCCCATAAAAACGCGGCACAAAGCACCAGTCAGCAACGGTTGGCAATGATTAAACTGGTATGCGACGAGTATCCACTTTTTTATCCCGAGCCTTGGGAAATTGAGCAATCAAAGGTTAGTTATAGTGTTGAAACCCTACTGGCTTTTCGACAACGTCATCCTCACTCTCCCATCTGCTTTTTTATTGGTAGTGATTCGCTCTATTCACTGCCAAAATGGCACCGCTGGCAAGAGTTATTGGGCTTGTGTCATTTTATAGTGTGTCAACGCGAACACCAAACACCTCCCAAAGCTGAAGAAAATAATCAGATAATTATGCAGCGCATATTGGCCAAACATCAAATTACCCAGGTAGCCTTACTTCAGCAAAAGCTGGCTGGCTATATCTATTTGGCTAAAACCCCTGAAATAAACGTGTCTTCAAGCCAAATAAGAGCCTTACTTGTTAAGGGGCAAAACCCGCAAGGTCTGTTACCTAGTGCTATTTATCGCTATATCGAGCAATTTAAGTTATATCAGCAAAGTACGAATATCTGATAAACTTAGGGCTCAATTTAAATTTGTAAGGAATATTTTTGGATCATCAACAGTTAAAAGCATTTGTCATCGAAAAAATAGAAGACCTAAAAGGTCGTGATATAGTCGATCTTGATGTCGCAGAAAAATCATCGGTCACTGAAACTATGTTAGTGTGTTCAGGTAATTCAAAACGTCATGTTGTTTCTATTGCAGAAAATATTATCGTTGAAGCAAAACAAGCCGGTACCCAACCTCTGGGTATTGAAGGACGTGAAACAGGTGATTGGGTACTGGTTGATTTAGGCGATGTTATCGTTCACGTGATGCAAGATGAAGCGCGTGATTTTTATCAATTAGAAAAACTCTGGAGTTAAAATACGCTCTAGTGAACACAGCAACGTATAACTAATTTCCATGCGTATTCAACTTATCGCCGTTGGGCAAAAAATGCCTGCTTGGGTGGAACAAGGCTTTCAAGAATACTTGAGACGCTTCCCCAGTGATATGCCGCTGAGTTTGACGGAAATTTCGGCCGGTAAACGCGGTAAAAATGCCGACATTAAACGTATATTGCAAAAAGAAGGCGAGCTGACGTTAGCGGCTATTCCCAAGGGCAATAGAATTGTTACCCTAGAGGTGACTGGTGACTCTTGGGATACGCCAAAACTAGCGAGTCAAATGGAAAAGTGGCAAATGGATGGTCGAGATGTCAGTTTATTGATTGGCGGGCCAGAAGGTTTAGCCCCAGAATGTATTCAGGCTGCGGAACAAAAGTGGTCATTGTCGAGTCTGACATTACCACACCCACTTGTTCGCATTATAGTGGCCGAGAGTTTATATCGAGCATGGTCGGTCAACAATAACCATCCTTATCATAGAGAATAGTTTTGCCTACACCGCGTATTATCATAAAAGACCATACGGCTGAAGCCAATTTATTTGCCAGACGCAGTGTTATTGCCATGTTAGTTATTGTTGTTATGATAGCTATCGTTTTAACCAATTTACATTATTTACAAGTAACCCGCTTCGAAGATTATCAAACCCGTTCGAATGGTAATCGCATCAAAGTTTTACCGGTGGCACCTAATAGAGGATTGATTTACGACCGTAATGGTATATTGCTCGCAGAAAACCTGCCAGTTTATAGTATTGAAGTCATTCCCGAAGAAATCAGTGATCTCGAAGAAACACTGACTGAATTACAACAGTTGTTAAGTTTAGACGATGATGAAATAGATGAATTTAATCAAGCCCTTAAACGTCAACGTCGTTTTAAACCGGTTACGCTGAGAAACCGACTGACTCCAGAAGAAGTTGCTTTATTTTCTGCTCA
The DNA here is from genome assembly GCF_040012495.1 of Paraglaciecola sp. 25GB23A. Classification (NCBI taxonomy): domain Bacteria; kingdom Pseudomonadati; phylum Pseudomonadota; class Gammaproteobacteria; order Alteromonadales; family Alteromonadaceae; genus Paraglaciecola; species Paraglaciecola sp. 25GB23A. The sequence goes on along the minus strand of NZ_JBDYKM010000001.1, from coordinate 1,128,354 downwards.
TCAATATCAGTTTCCTGGCGTCTCTGTGGAAGCACGATTAGCCCGTCATTACCCGTTTGGTGAAACCGCTACTCATGTACTGGGGTATGTCGCCAAAATTAATAAATCTGATCTACAAAAATTAGCTGAAGCCGGCCAAGAAGCCAACTATGCAGCAACCTACGATATTGGTAAATTAGGCATAGAAAAATACCATGAAGAGTTACTCCATGGCCAAGTGGGTTATCAAGAAGTTGAAGTCAACAGTAGAGGCCGCATTATCCGCACTTTAGACTTTGAACCACCTATACCTGGCAAAGACCTAGTGCTCAATATCGATATTAATATGCAGATCCAAGCGCAACAGGCTTTTGCTGGAGAGCGAGGTTCTGTGGTAGTAATTGATCCTCGCGACGGCGGAGTTTTGGTTTTATATAGCAGCCCTAGTTATGACCCTAATTTGTTTGTACACGGTATAAGTAGTAAGGAATACAACAAGTTACTAGCATCCAAAGACCGCCCATTGATAAACCGCGCTACGCAAGGTCAATATCCGCCCGCATCCACCGTCAAACCCTTGCTGGCTTTACTCGGATTAGAAGAAAAATTAGTGACTGTTGACACCAAAATTCATGATCTGGGTAAATACAAACTAGCCAATGTTGAACGAATTTGGCGCGACCATAATAAATGGGGGCACGGCTGGGTAAACGTGACGAAAGCCATTGAGGTATCTTGTGATACCTATTTTTACGATTTGGCCTATCGTATCGGTATCGATCGAATTAGTGAAAGTATGAATGAATTTGGTTTTGGTGATTACACCGGAGTCGATTTACATGAAGAAGCAGATGGTCTAATGCCCAGCCGCGGCATTGTCAAAGCGGTGTTCAATCGCCCTTGGTATATTGGTGATACCATCAACGTAGGCATTGGCCAAAGCTATTGGACAGCCACCCCTATTCAACTAACCCAGGCGATTACTGATTTGGCCAATAAAGGACGGCGCTTCATTCCACAAATTATGCGGGGGGAGATGCAGAATAATCAGTTAGAGCTTGAACCTCTCAAAGAACGTCGCCCTATTCAGATGAAAAATGAACAGAATTGGGATGTGGTACTCGATGCAATGTATGGCGTGGTTAATCGCGCGGGTAGTGGCAGAGCCGCTTTTACCAACACAAATTATACTTCGGCGGGCAAAACTGGCACAGCGCAACTTGTTGCCATAGCTCAAGACGCAAAATACGATGCCAGTAAATTATCTGAAGAAAACAGAGATAACGCTATGTACGTGGGTTATGCCCCTTATGATAAACCACAAATTGTCTTAACAGTGGTGCTTGAAAACGCTGGGCATGGCGGAGCACAAGCAGCGCCTATAGCGCGTATTATGATGGATTATTATTTTAAAGACCAAGTCTTTCCTGAGCACAAAGTGATAGATTCCCCGCCTATTACCGCAAGCTCGAATAGTACATCTAAACCAATAACTGAAACGGACTAAGCGGTGTTACGAACTAAATTTAGCACGAATAACGACAGTTTTTTAAGGCGCATTCATTGTGACGGCCCTTTACTTTTTGGCCTACTTATTCTTATGGCAGTGGGGTTGGTCACTATTTATTCCGCCGGAGGGCAAGATATAGATCTGATTCAACGTCAGATAACACGACTAGGACTGGCTTTAGCAGTGATGTTGGCAATTGCCCAAATACCCTCTTTGGTCTACAGCAAATTATCATTATATTTTTATCTCGTAGGTGTATTAATGCTAGTCGCCGTTTTGGCTTTTGGAGTCGTGGGTAAAGGCGCTCAACGCTGGCTTGATTTAGGTTTCTTTCGTTTTCAGCCCTCTGAAATTTTGAAACTTGCAGTCCCTATGATGATAGCTTGGTATATTAGTCGCTTTAATCTACCACCTAAAATTAGCCATATACTAGGTGGTTTTATTCTTGTTGGTATACCTACCCTCCTTATTGCCAAACAACCAGACTTAGGTACTGCGTTACTTATCGCTAGCTCGGGTATTTTTGGCTTATTTCTAGCCGGTATGAGCTGGCGTTTTATTATTGGGGTCGCAGTCTGTGCTTCTGCTTTTACGCCGATAATGTGGACTTTCTTGATGAAAGACTACCAAAAGCAACGAGTACTCACTTTTCTAAACCCAGAAAGTGATCCCCTAGGCTCCGGTTATCACATTATTCAGTCACAGATCGCTATCGGCTCTGGCGGCTTAAATGGCAAAGGTTGGCTGCAAGGCACCCAATCGCAATTAGAATTCTTACCCGAAAGACATACCGATTTTATCTTTGCGGTTTTTAGTGAAGAGTTTGGCTTCTGGGGGATTGTTGGTCTTTTAGTCATTTATGCATTTATTGTAGCCCGCGGAATGTTAATTGCTGTTAATGCTCAAGATGCTTATAGTAAAATATTGGCCGGCAGTATCACCCTTACCTTTTTTGTCTATGTGTTTGTCAACATGGGTATGGTTTCTGGTATTCTGCCAGTGGTCGGTGTACCGCTGCCTTTAATCAGTTACGGGGGCACCTCTATGGTGACTTTATTGGCTGGATTTGGAATACTAATGTCAATCAGTACCCAGAAAAGATTATTATCTCGTTAGGGATGGCCGTTCGGCCCAATAGCAAAGATACCTTTAGAGTGATGCTTAGCAAATGAAATTTTTATACCATTCAGCTTTAAAAAAAACTGCTTTGCCGCACTTTTTTGTTCTTTTGTGTGTTCTATGTTTTACCGCCAATGCAATGGCATCAGTCAAAGAAAAGCAGAAAAGCTTTATTGATTTAATGGTAAACAAACATCAATTTGATAAAAACCAGCTTGACCAACTATTTGCCACAACCATACCAAATGAAGCAATCTTACAAGCCATTGCAAAGCCTTGGGAGGCCAAACCTTGGTTTCAATATTATCCGATATTTTTGACTGAAAAACGCTTAGACAAAGGACTAGAATTTTGGCAACGCTACGCTACTGAATTAGCCTTGGCTGAAAAGCAAACTGGAGTACCCGCACAAATTATCGTAGCAATTATTGGAGTAGAAACATTCTACGGAAGCTACTTAGGTAAATACTCGGTATATGATGCACTGCAAACACTCGCCTTTAGTTATCCACCTCGTTCCACATTTTTTACTAGTGAACTAGAGCAATTATTTTTACTTGCCCGTGAGGAAAAGTTTGAAGTCACATCTTTGATGGGCTCTTATGCTGGCGCCATGGGTTGGGGACAATTTATCCCCTCAAGTTATCGAGCCTACGCCGTGGATTTTGATCAGGACGGAGTGCGGGATCTGCTCAATAATCCAGTTGACGCCATTGGCAGTGTGGCCAATTATTTTAAGCGCCATGGTTGGCAAGCAGGTCAAGCTATTACTTATCCTGCAGATATTCAAGGCAGTCGTTACAAAAGCCTATTAAACAGGCAGTTGAAATTACAACACACATGGCAACAGGCCAATGACTTGGGTGTTAGCCTAAAAGAAAAAACGAAAAGTACTTTAGCTATGGACACTAAGGTTAAACTAATTGAATTTGAACAAGCTCAGCAGCCCGAGTACTGGTTAGTGCTAAGTAATTTCTATACGATTACCCGCTATAATCACAGCCCCCTATACGCCATGGTTGTCTATCAGTTAAGTGAGCAATTAGTTGCGGCAAGAGAAGCGCAATTAAAGGTAACGGCAGTCGAATAATATGTGCTTAACCTTACGCCAAAGTCTCTATTGTTTAATATTAACCAGTCTTCTCATTGGCTGTGCTCAGACCGAAACAAGTCGATACCAGCAAAAACATGACTCAGCCCCTCACGCACCACCAGAATCAGTGCTGATGCACGATGCCGTGCCGCAATACCAGCCTTATGCACCAGCCAATCAGCGCCCTTATACAATAAGAGGTGTGCACTACACACCTTTACCCACTGGCAAGGGTTATAGTGCTGAAGGATTAGCATCTTGGTACGGACAAAAATTCCATGGCCATTTAACTTCAAATGGCGAAATTTATGACATGTACACGATGACCGCAGCACATAAAACGCTGCCTCTGCCGTCGTTTGCACGAGTTACTAATTTAGCGAACGGCAACCAAGCTATTGTGCGGATAAACGATAGAGGCCCTTTTCATTCTGAGAGACTAATTGATCTCTCCTATGCTGCCGCTCTAAAACTCGGCATGTTAAGTTCTGGAGTAGCAAAAGTTAAGTTAGATGTACTTCACGTTGATGAGCTGGGGCAAATGACAGTAGGCACGGGCCCTACTATTCCAGCTCTTGCCCCTCCACAATCACTTGCTCAAACCAATACAAAAAATGTTTATATCCAAGTCGCGGCCTTACAAGACAAGACTAAAATTGATTTACTCGGAAATGGCTTAACATCGTTATATCAGGTGCCTTACCAGGCCCCATATGAAAACGGACTATATCGTTTGCAATTAGGCCCACTTAACGACGAACAGACGAGTAATCAATTATTAAACGAACTCAAAATTAATGGCTATCAAGGTGCCTATAAAGTGTATCTACCTTAAAGAAAAATCATAAAAGATAAACTTTTCGCACTTTTCTCAGTCGAAGTCCTAGGTTTGCAAATTCTTACAAATTGCCTGAATTTATTGTTCTATCAGCAGTATTTTAAGTGCAAAAGTGCTATATTAGCGGCCAAATTTAAAGAGCTATCCATCACTCACTAGCTCACTGTCTCCTAACTCAAATCAAAAAACGGTTGATTAATGCACAAAAATTATTCTTTCAGAGCTGTTGTATTTAGCAGTCTTAGTCTTTTATTTATCAGTACCGCTTCTATGGCCGCGGTTGTTATTCCTCCAGCTCCAGGGGTTGCGGCAAAAGGTTTTATACTTTTGGATTATCAAACCGGTAAAGTCATCGCTGAACAGAATGCGGATATACTTCTGCCGCCAGCCAGTTTGACTAAAATGATGACCAGCTATGTTATCGGCAAAGAAATTGTTAATGGCAATATCAAAGAATCTGACTTAGTGACTATTTCTGAAAATGCCTGGGCTAAGAACTTCCCTGATTCATCTGTCATGTTTATTGAAGTGGGTAAACAAATATCAGTTGCTGATCTCAACCGCGGTATTATTATCCAATCAGGTAACGATGCGTGTGTTGCAATGGCTGAACATATTGCAGGCAGTGAAAGTGCCTTTGCTAGTATGATGAATATGCACTCTGAAAAGCTCGGCATGTCATCCACTCACTTTATGAATAGTCATGGTTTACATGATGCAGACCATTACACCACACCAAGAGACATGGCCACTTTAGCTAAAGCATTAATTAGAGACGTGCCACATGAATATGCTATTTATAGTGAAAAAGAATTTACCTTTAACGGCATCAAACAATATAACCGTAACGGCTTGTTATGGGACAAAAGTTTGAATGTGGATGGAATAAAAACCGGTCACACCTCAGATGCTGGCTATAGTTTGGTTACTTCAGCGACTCAAGACGGGATGCGTTTAATTTCAGTGGTCATGGGTACAGAAAGCGATCGTGCCCGAAAAGAAGAAAACAAAAAATTACTTAAATATGGATTTAGATTTTTTGAAACGATCACCCCTTATAAAGCGGGTAGTAGTTTTGTAACACAACGTATATTTATGGGCGACAAAGAAACTGTCGATCTTGGTATTTTACAAGATACCCCCATAACGATTCCTCGTGGGCAAAGTAAGAAATTAGAAGCTAATTTTAAACTCGATAAAAACCTAAAAGCGCCGCTAGCCAAAGGTGAAGTGGTAGGAACATTATATTTACAGATAGAAGGTGAAGACATTGCAGAGTACCCCTTGGTCACTTTGCAGGAAGTCAACGAAGGTGGATTTTTCGATCGTATGGTCGACTTCGTGAAATTAAAACTTGGCTTTGACAGCTAGATTTCTATCAAACAAGATTGAGAGCGTAATGGAAACTAATTTTGACAAACTACTAGATTTTCCTTGTCAGCAAAACTTCAAGGTTATGGGTGTGGCGCATGAGCGCCTACCTGAGGACGTGATTAGTTGTTTACAAATTCACGCCCCTGGAGATTACACCCCTAAGGTTAAACCAAGCTCAAAAGGCAATTATCATTCCATTTCTCTCAACGTCACTGTGACCAGTAAAGAACATATGGAAACCATTTATATTGAACTGGCAAAACTAGAATTAGTACGTGTTGTTCTGTAACCGAAACAGGTAGTTATGCCATATCAACCACATGTCATTATAAGGCAATTAGGCCGACGCGCTTATTTGCCCATCTGGCAAGCTATGCAGGAATTCACTGACAAACGGGATGAAGATACCCCAGACGAACTTTGGTTAGTTGAACATGATCCCGTATTTACTCAAGGCCAAGCAGGTAAAGAAGAGCACATACTCGCTCCTGGCAACATCCCAGTGGTCAAAGTAGATCGCGGTGGACAAGTCACCTATCACGGCCCAGGTCAACAAATGCTCTATGTGCTACTTAATTTAAAGCGCAATAAATTGGGGGTTCGAACCTTAGTCACAGCCCTTGAAGAATGCATTGTTAATACTTTAAAAACCTATGGTATCGCCGCTTATCCCAAAGCAGACGCACCAGGTGTTTACGTTGACAGTAAAAAAGTATGTTCTATTGGACTCAGGATCCGCAAAGGTTGCTCTTTTCATGGCTTAGCATTAAACGTAAATATGGACCTTAGTCCTTTTTTGCGTATTAATCCTTGTGGTTACGCAGGCCTAGAGATGGTAAATTGCAATGAGTTGGGTGGCCCAGCGAATATTGCGGAGGCTGGCCTAAAAGTTGTCGAATCGTTATGTGAGTTAATTGGTATATCACAACAAAATCCGTCCACATTAATTGAATACAAAGAAGGTTTTGATGAGTAAGGTGCAAATACAAGGTCGTGTTCAAGCAGGCGTGAAACTGCGTGATGATGAAAAAGTAAAACATATTCCCATCACTATTTTACCGACTGAAAAAACAGAAATGTTGCGTAAACCTAATTGGATAAAGATCAAGTTACCCAGTAACACAGCAAATATCGATCACATCAAGAATACGCTTCGTAAAAATAATTTGCATTCCGTGTGTGAAGAAGCAAGTTGTCCCAACTTGGCTGAATGTTTTAATCATGGCACTGCAACCTTCATGATTTTAGGCGACATTTGCACTCGTCGTTGCCCCTTCTGTGATGTGGCCCACGGCAAACCTCTGCCACCAAGTGCAGAAGAACCAATTAAGCTAGCCAAAACTATTGCTGAAATGCGCCTTAAATATGTGGTTATTACCTCAGTCGACCGCGATGATTTGCGTGATGGTGGCGCTCAGCACTTTGTTGACTGTATCAATGCTATCCGTGAGCACAGCCCGAGTACCAAAATTGAAGTATTAGTGCCCGACTTTCGTGGTCGTATGGACAGAGCATTAGAAATATTTAAAAACGGCGTACCTGATGTGTTTAACCACAATCTTGAAACAATCCCCCGTTTGTATTTGGAATGTCGTCCTGGCGCAAACTACCAGTGGTCACTTGATTTACTTAAAAAATTCAAGGCACAACACCCCGATATTCCTACCAAATCAGGTTTGATGATGGGTATGGGCGAAGATAAAAATGAAATCGCTGAAGTACTAAAAGACTTACGCAGTCACAACGTTGAAATGTTGACCCTTGGACAATACTTACAGCCGAGCAAACATCACTACCCACTTAAACGCTATGTGCATCCTGATGAATTTGATGAGCTAGGTGTTATTGCTAAAGAGATTGGCTTTACCCATGCAGCTTGTGGTCCTATGGTGCGTTCTAGTTACCATGCGGATAAACAAGCCGCTGGTGAAGAAGTTAAGTAGATGAGCGAGCGCGCTTCGCAACAAAGTAAAAAAACAAAAAACTCGCTCTAAGGCGAGTTTTTTGTTTGAATAATTGAAATATTAATTGGTATCACTATGAAAATACTTTTTTCGCTCATTCTACTCTTACTTAGTCCAGCCTTGTTCGCGCTGGAAGAATGGCGTAATCCTGATGCAGACAACATTGTCTATTTGCAACTTGATGGTGGCACCGTAATCATAGAGCTTGCGCCGTTTATCGCGCCAAAGCATGTTGCGCGCTTTAAAGCCTTAGTAAACGAAGGCTATTATGATGGGCTTGATTTCTATCGAGTTATCGATGGTTTTGTTGCTCAAGCGGGCGATATAACCGAGCAAAAACTCACTGCTCACAGCAGCCCTTTAGGCGCTGAGTTTAGTCGTAAAGCGCCGGCTGATTCAAATTTCACTGTTGTTCAGTCCCCTGATTTTATCGCGCCACAAACTGGCTTTTTAAATGGATTTATTGCGGGACGAGACCCAATCACCACAGACGAATGGCTGCTGCATTACCCGGGTAATGTCGCCATGGCACGCAGTACTGAAATCAATTCAGCCACCAGTGATTTTTATATTGTTATGGGACAGGCACCGCGTCACTTAGATCGCAATATGAGTTCTTTCGGCCATGTCTTATATGGGATGTCGATCATACAAGCACTGCATCGAGCTGAGAATAATAACCCAAGTGGTATTATAGAAAAGCCAGAAAAACGCAGTAAAATTATTAGCGCAAAAATGGCAAATAAGCTGCCTATTGAACAACGGATTAATATCCAAGTACAGGAGCCCGCTTCAGCAGCGATGCAGCAGAGACTTACTAGTGCTAAGACCCTAGACAACGAGTTTTTTTACTTCAAAGGTAATGGCAACCTCGATATGTGTTATTACCAGTTGAAAACACGAATTGTCGATAAATAAACTAGTTTAAACACTTATTTACCTGCACTATGTCAGTAATAAAGTACCAATAAGAATTTATTATGAAATTAGATAAAGCGCAAAAACGACTGAACAAACTGCATAATCGAGGCGATCATGGTTATCCAATGATAGAAATCCAATACTTTGGAACAAATTCTGTATTGGCGACTAAAGTAGCAATCAGTTTTACCCAAGAAGCGGGTGCTCAAACCTTTGAAGAGTCATTCACCGCGTTGACAGATATCCGACTTGATGAAGTAGTGCAAACGACTTTGTTGAAAATCATTGACCGAGCTGAAGCAAAAACTGTGATAGTGAAAGAAGGTGTCTTAATAATTCCAACTTAATAAATGAGCAAATAGACTACCACTGTGCTAAACCGCCAAAGATGAGAGTAAAGTAGATACCCTGCTGATTAAGATTTTTGATTTCATCGATATTTTTATAAAGTTTGTTCGCACCTCAAAAAAGCTAAAATCCGAGTATATCAGCACAATTCGCCTGCGAATGTTGTTTCTTGTTTTGTTAAGCATACTAGTCGCTTGTCTAGCCTAAGTTTGAAACCTGAGCCGCATATCTGTGCAGAAAAGGGATTACTTGCAGTTAGTTTCAACGAATTCGGCACTAACCAAGATAATCTGTGTTTCCAATACTCCCATAGTTAAATTTTCTTTATGCTATAATCAGGCACTTGTGGGCAATAAGCCAATAACGGCAGGGACGATCTATCAAGTTAGATTCATAATTAAATCAAGACGCTCTTATTGAATATTTGTTTCCCCTGTCATTTGTAAATATCTTAAAACTCTCAAAAAACATGCACTATTACAGTTGCTTGAGATTCAAGCTTCGCTCGGCTATTTTTAATAGGCTTTTCATAGGATTAAGATGACTACCGAATCTAAAAATGCATTACAACGTGGATTAGAAAATGTTCACCAACCTTTTTCTAAATTCATTCGAACTCAGACAACTTCCAGCCTGTTTCTTCTTTTTTCTACTATTGCAGCCTTATGGCTGGCGAATTCAGAATTCTCCTCTGCCTACTTGAATTTAGTGCACACCCCAATTGGTTTATTTGTGGGTGATTTGGAAATTCGCGCGTCACTCAAACATTTTATTAATGATGGTTTGATGGTGATATTTTTCTTTTTGCTCGGACTTGAGATTAAACGAGAGGTGCTAAGCGGTGATCTGGCGCGGGCTGAAAATCGACGAATGTTAATGATTTGTGCCTTAGGTGGAATGCTTTTACCGGCGTTTATTTACTTATTGTTCAACTGGTCACTTGACTCACAGATCGGTTGGGGGATCCCTATGGCAACCGATACCGCGTTTGCCCTAGGCGTTTTAACCATAGTGAGAAAACACATACCTGCCAGTCTTTTGGCTTTTATCGTTGGTCTAGCAATAGTCGACGATGTTGGCGCAATTCTAGTAATTGCAATCTTTTACACTGAGCAAATATCGCTTATGCATCTATCAGGTGCACTGGGACTTATTATATTTTTGGCCGTCGCCAACTACGCAGGCGTTCGACAGCCGCTTTTCTATATTATGGTCGGTATCACAACCTGGTGGCTGATGCTTAAATCGGGCGTTCACCCTACTGTGGCTGGCGTTGCTATTGCATTAACGGTGCCGGCTCGACCTAAGCGAGCATCAGAGAAGTTACTGGCAAAAGCTAAATCAATAATTAGCGCTTTGCAGAAGAAAAAACAAGAAGTGGATGTGCTCGGTAGCAAGCAAGATCACCAGCAAGTGCAAGAAGTACGCGAAGTAGCAGAACGTGCCAGCACACCTCTTCGTCGTTGGGAAGATATACTTGACTTGCCGGTAAGCTTATTAATCTTGCCGCTATTTGCATTTACCAACGCTGGCGTTGTATTTAGCTTAAGTTCACTTACCGCTAGTCTGAAAGATCCTATTGGACTGGGCATTATTACTGGCTTGGTTGTCGGCAAGTTTATCGGTATTTCTGGTGCTTGTTGGCTGGGCCTACGTTTTAAAATTGGCTGCTTACCAAATGATGTTAACCTGCAACATGTCATCGGCGCTTCACTCATCGCAGGAATTGGCTTCACGATGTCGACGTTTATCGCTACCTTGGGTTTTGATGGGCATCCGGAACATCTTAATACCGCAAAAACATCGATTTTAATCGCTTCGGTTCTTGCTGCTTTTCTTGGCCTTCTGTATTTACGTATTGTTGCTTCGAAAAAAAATTCCTAACAACCAATTAACTATTAATTGACTATGAAAAAATGGGCTTATTTAGTTAAGATATATGAGCCGCGCGTAAATACCAACAGCGCTGACGTTTAGGAACAACAATTGTCGATGAAAACGATATGGATTATTGTCTTTTTTTTTTGTATTAGCTTATTTACTTATTTAGGCCTACGGCTCAAGTCTGAAGCTCCTCAACCCTCATTGAGTGTTCAACCAGACTTACACAACACAAGAACAACGAACAAGTCGAGTTTAACCTTACTGACTGAGCATAGTCCTCCTGGTGCTTATTTAGATGCTTCGGGACTGGTAAAGGGTAAAACGGTTGAGCTTATTAAAATAATAAGTCGGCGACTTGGTGAGAAAACATCTGTCGACGTTCTAGCTTGGGCACGAGCATTAGAATTAACCAAAACTCAAGCTAACATGGCTTTATTTGAAACCATCAAATCAGAAGAACGTAAAGATTTGTTCCACTGGGTTGGGCCATTAAAAATTTACGATATAGCCTTGTACGGGCGCGAAGACAACATTACTTTACCCCTATCACCCAACATCATTGCCACAAAGCTAGTTGCTTGTGCTAATCGAGGTTCAAGTTATGTCGATTATTTACAAGAACTGGGGTTTAAAATAGGTAGCAATCTAGTACTAACGGTTAATGAAGACAACTGCGGAAAATTAATGATTCAAGGCAAAGTTGATCTTGCCCCCTACAACGAGCAGTCTATTGAAGCGATGGCCGCAAAACTCGATCCGCAAATAACACTTATTCCTGTGTTGCCACTGTCACAAATATCGCTCTACTTAGCATTTTCAAAAGATATTAGCGAAGAACGGGTCGGTCAATGGCAACAAGCCTTAGAACAAAGTTACCGTGATGGAACAATGCGTAAGTTGTATAGCGGCACCTATAATGAAAAACTCATCAGTCGCCTCGAAGCTTTGGTTAATAACAGACCATAAACTTAGCGCATAAATCTATGCTTTTGTTGGACGTGTGTAACCGTAATTTAAGAACCAATCTAAAAATCTTAGACATTAATCAAAAAATTTTAAATAGTTGGTGATTACTCGTATTCATAATCTCCACTAATTCACTTATATGCAGTTTTAAAATCACCCTTATTATCTATCTTTTTTATACACTTCGGTGCTACAAATTGTAGTAAACAGCCCTATCGTTTAGGCTTATTTTTTGCCATAGTACGCAGCTATTTTTATGACCGTCGTTTGTCGGAACTGGGGGATGTTGTGAACACACTAGAACACTGTGATACGCCGGGTTTAATGCCACTTAAAAATGCAATCGAAAATATACTGGCGCAAGTCACTGCCATCAATGAAACAGAAATATTAGACTTAGGTTCGGCCAATAAAAGAGTTCTGACCGCCGATATTATCTCGCCTATTAACGTGCCACCTGCTGATAATTCGGCAATGGATGGTTATGCCATACGCGCAGCCGATTTAGATAAAAAGGCGCAACTCAAATTAGTGGGTACCGCGCTGGCAGGCCAGCCTTATAGCGAAAAATTGGGGGTAGGTGAATGTGTGCGTATTATGACAGGGGCGCTTGTGCCACTGGGTGCTGATGCGGTAGTAATGCAAGAAAATACCCAAGTTAACGATGGCTTTGTTGTGTTTAAGCAGCAACCTAAGGCGGGTAACAATATTCGTTGTGCTGGTGATGACATTCGCCAAGGTGAACTTGTACTTAAAAAAGGCTGCTTTCTTGGGCCGGCAGAATTAGCCCTTATTGCTTCAATTGGTCAAGCAACAGTTGAGGTCACTAGGCAACTTACCGTTGGTTTAATCGCCACGGGAGACGAACTCACTAAGGCAGGTAGCCCACTAAAAACTGGCGGTATCTATGAAAGCAATAGCTACGCTTTGAGTGCTAAACTTGAAAATATCAAGGTAAATATACGTAATTACGGTATTATCGCCGACGATAAAGATGCCTTGCGCGGCATATTCGCCCGAGCAGATGATGAATGTGATGTCATCATTTCATGTGGTGGCGTATCGGTCGGTGAAGCAGACTTTGTTAAAGATATTTTGCTTGAGCTGGGACAGATTAACTTTTGGAAAGTTGCCATCAAACCAGGCAAACCTTTTGCCTTTGGTCAACTCAATAAGGCCTATTTTTGTGGCCTACCTGGTAATCCTGTTTCATCTTATGTGACCTTTGAGCAATTAGTATTGCCGTTATTATCTGCTCTATCTGGGCAAAATGTGTTAAACGACCAGCAACATTATTTCGTGGCTAAAGCGGCAAACAATATTAATAAACGTGCGGGTAGAGCTGATTTTCAGCGAGCTTATTACTATCGAGATGAACAAGGACAATTGTGGGTAGAGGCGCAACAGAATCAAAGCTCTGGCGTAATGAGTTCAATCACTAAAGCTAATTGCTATTTACTACTGACACAATTTCAGGGCAATGTTGCACAAGGTGAAAATATTAATATCTTGCCCTTTGCACTGCTCTGACAACAGAACAACCAACCTACAACCCATATAAATTGCATAAAAGAAGAATGAAGTGGCGTTTAAAAAAGAATTAAAAACTATCATACACTTAGCTTGGCCTTTGCTTATTGCGCAGATCACGCAAATTTTAATGGGTGTGTCAGACACCATCATGGCAGGTCGTTATTCGGCGACTGATATGGCAGCAGTGGCGATTGGATTTGGCTTTACCCTGCCAGTCATTGTATTTATCCAAGGTATTACTTTGGCCTTACCTCTGATCATTTCGCGTTTTAACGGAGCAAAACAAACCGATAAAGTAGCCAACTATACCCAACAAATGGCATGGTTAGCCATGGCGTTTGCTATGCTTGCTTTTGCTTTTAGTTTTGTATTTCCACCACTATTAGACTTAATTGAGATGGATGCTCAGGTGAGATCGATCACTTACGCTTACATACAATATATTCTGTTCAGTATGCCTGCCTTTGCACTTTATCAGGTATTGCGCAACTACTGCGAAGGTTTGTCTATCACCAAACCGAGTATGGTCATTATGGGCATAGGTTTATTAGTCAACATTCCCGCTAATTATATATTGATTTACGGTAAGTTTGGCCTACCTGAGTTGGGCGGTATAGGCTGTGGTATCGCCACCGCCTTGGTGTTTGTAGCAATGTTTTTTGCCACCCTCATTTACACCAAATATGCACGAAAGCTGCAACAATTTAATTTGTATCAACATCTATATTGGCCAAACATACAACTAATAAAAGAGTGTATAAAACTCGGCTTCCCCATTGCGATGACCATTTTATTTGAAGTTACCTTGTTTGCAGTGGTAGCTATTTTACTCGCCCCTTTTGGTGCAACTATCGTCGCATCTCATCAAATTGCTCTAAACTTCTCAGCGCTGATGTTTATGATCCCGCTAAGCTTAGGCATGGCAACCAGCATTAGGATCGGGTATTTGCTGGGTGAATCACGTCCCGAACAAGCAAAAATTGCCACCCGTTGTGCCTTTCTACTGGGCATAAGTATTGCGGTTTTTACCGCAACCTTAACCGTACTAGCACGCGAACCGATTGCTCGACTGTATAGTATTGATGAGGAGGTCATCACATTAGCCTCTAGCTTGTTATTGCTCGCAGCAATGTTTCAATTCTCAGACGCCATACAAGTTATTTCAGGTACTGCCTTGCGCGGCTATAAAGACACCGCATGGATGTTTTATCTCAGTTTTATTTCTTACTGGATTGTGGGCATGACCATAGGCTGCATATTGGGCTTAACCGATTGGATTGTGCCTAAAATGGCGGGAGCTGGCTTCTGGATTGGTTTTATCTGTGGATTGAGCACGGCTGCAATATTACTTGGTTTACGTCTTAAATATGTGCAATCTCAACCCATTTTAGTTAATAAAGAAAGCCACTAAATGACACATTCTATTACTTTACAAGGCATTGCCTTTCGACCCAAAGTTAAAGCGCCGATGCAGCTCAAACCAGAAACAATGGTGACACGGGTAGCAGGTATTGATGGTGATGCCCGCGGTAAACCGGGCAAACGTCAAGTTACTCTATTAAGCGAAGAACAATGGTTGTTAGCCTGTGAAATCTTGAATACCCACTTACCTTGGACCATCAGACGCGCTAACTTATTACTTAAAGGTTTGCAATGTGATGCGAGCCTAGTCGGTAAACAAATTAAAATTGGCGGACTCATTTTGTTAGTGACCGGTGAAACCGATCCTTGTCCAAAAATGGATGCCCAAGTAATGGGCTTAATGCAAGCCTTAACGCCGGATTGGCGTGGAGGTGTGTGTTGTAAAGTGATTGCCGATGGTAGGATAAAAATAGGTGATAGTGTGTCCATTATTTAATCTAAAGCGATAAAAACATCTTAGTGCTCAGAAAAAAAGTGTCAGCTTTTTTATCAATTTATTTCAAAAGAAAACAAACAAACAAAATAAAACCAATTATATCAATAACATAAGTATTGGCACAAATAATGCTATATCAGTATTGCGATTTGCATCATTTATTTATATTAAGGTTTTAACAATGAAATTTAATCATACATTGAAGCAGTTTTTAACCGGAACAATTGTCTCTTTAAGTTTTGCTTACAGTGCTCAAGCAGGCTTAATTAGTGTCAAGTCTATCGAGATAAGCAATGCCATAAATAATTGGTTGCAAGTATCTGAGGTCGTCGCTTTAGATAATTTAAGTAATGATGTTGCCTTATCAAGTGCCGGCGCAATAGCAACAGCGCCGGATACTTGGAGCTCATTTTCAACTCCAGCAAAAGCAATCGATGGCATTACTGCTGGTAACTACAGCTTAGGCCAAATATTTCATGAAGGTAGTAATAATAGCCACGACAGCTTGACGATAACATTTGCATCAGTAGTTGAACTTATGTCAATCCAGATTTTCGGCAGAACAGATTGTTGTACAGACCGTGATTTTTATACAGTGTCATTCTTTAATGACAGTGGTGACAATTTATTTACCACTTCTGTAGATTCGCGTTTTGGCGCTCATCCAGTCGTTGTATTACCCAATACTGCAAGCGCGAATATTCAGAACTCAGTAGCGGTTTCTACACCAAGCACTTTAGCTCTGTTCGGTTTAGCTTTACTTTCATTTGGCTTAACTCGCAGAAAAATGACTAAATAGTTAATATTTTATGCTTAAAAATGCCGATGTTGCTCGCAACATCGGCATTTTAACATCTAGCTTCACTAAATTGGCCAAACTGTCATCCTCCCTCAACATTAGCCTAATATTGATCTACAGCGCTGCGGACAGCTTACTTGAAGGTTAATATGACGAATTGCGTGATTCTCGTTATGAATTTTGCATTTTCCATTGGCTATGTGCCTTACAAATAATCCATAATAACCACCAGTAATTCGATCCCATCGAAAATTTATAGTAGTCGACATCATCATTCAGGAGAACAAGATGAAATTACAACACCTAAGCCTTATGTTAGCTGCGCTTGCCTTCAGCCCTCAAAGCCATGCAGAAGGTTGGCTTGATTCTTTAAAAAGCATGTTAGGTATGGAAGTTGAAGCCGAGAAACCAGCCATGCCGAATGTTGGTGATATGATTTCTTCGGTCAGCGGAAAACTAGGGGTGAGTGATTCACAAGCCAGTGGTGGATTGGCCTCTCTTTTTAATTACGCAAAAGGTAATTTATCAACTGAACAATTTAGCGGTTTAGCCGATTCATTGCCTGGCGTGGGTGACTTGCTCAAATCTGTGCCTGATGTGAGCAATATAACCAGTGAAGGTGGTTTAGGTGGATTAATGGATAAGGCCGCCAACTACAGCGATTCGTTAAAAGCGGTTAATGACGTTAAGAAACAATTTGAAGCCTTAGGTTTAAAACCTGAAATGATTATGCAATATGTTAACGCTGCAAAGGCTTACCTTGATACCGATGAAGGTAAAAAAATCAAAGATACTTTGATGCAAGGTTTGAGTAAACTTAGCGCTTAAACTACCTGCACCGCTGAGCTTTTGCAGCTTTAGCGTTTACCAACAAAAAGCCCACTATCGCGTGGGCTTTTTGATATTTAATACTGGATGGTATACACCGAACCAGCTTAATAAGTCTTCACTCTTTTACAGTAACTTGAATATCATGTTGCCAGCTAAATTTAAGATACAGTGTGCTGGTTGATTCTTCCCAATACATGGCGGTCTTACTTTTGTCTAAGGTGTCTAAGTCAGCAACTAAAGGCAAAGATGCCAACATGGGGGCAGGTTTATTTTTCTCCGTTGCAAGTGTTACACTGGGCGCCGGTTTGACAACCAAACCTGTTGCTGTTGTTTGATTAGGCACACTATTTTCAATTAACACCGGCTCAACCGAGGTGTTTTCTAGTGGCGAGCTACTATCAGGCAATAAGCTTTGTATCACTTTTTGTGCTTGTACTGGGGCTTTGAGCCAATTATGAATAATCAAACGTATATCTCGCTTACGTGGCATCCCCTTATATTTGCCTACTCGATTCAAGCTAATTTCTAGTTGTTTATCTAGTTGCTTGGCATTAAAACTCAATGTTTCGTATTCGCCCAGAGCGATGGCATTAGGATTTTTACCATCATCGTCGTACATGGTAGCTTGCGCAGAGGTGACGCTGGTATCTGAGTAGTAGTGCAAGTCTAATTGCGCTGTAGAATAATCATCGGTACTTTGCACCGGTTGCACCATAGGTAAAAAACTTCCTGCTCTGACCATGACCGGAATACGATCTAACTCGGTTTTTAATACAATGCGTTGACTGCCTTCATAAGCATCATCACTCCAAAAATCAAACCAGCGACCAGCAGGTAAATCAACGCTAATTTCACTTAAATTAGGCTCAGTAATAGGTTTAACTAATAAGGCTTTCCCCCAAAAATAGCTGTCTTTAATATCAATTAAGGCCGGATTACTTTCATCTTCAAAAAATACCGGGCGCATCAATGGCATGCCAGTCAGGCTGTTTTCGTAAACTAGAGAATAATTATAAGGCAACATAGCGTAGCGCAACTTGACATGTTCACGCAGGATGTCCTTGGTTTGTTTGTCATGAAAAATAGGCTCTGGAGCGATTTCTTCCTGTCCGTGTGGACGATATACCGGTTGAAATACACCATATTCTAACCAGCGAATATATAACTCCTGATCAAAGGCATCTCCGCCAGCAAAACCACCTAAATCTGAATGGGTATAAGCTAAACCCAACAAGCCCATTTGTAAGGATAATTCGACCTGAGGTACTAAGCCACCCCATGAGCGGCTGACATCCCCTGTCCACGGGATCATACCGTAGCGCTGCGAGCCTATAAAACCACTGCGCATCATGACAAACGGACGCTGTTTAGGCGCAATTGCCCGTTGATTATCGAACACTTGCTTAGCCCACATATGTCCATAGGCATTGTGAATTTCATCTGCAGTAACAGTCATGCCATTAAACTGATGGAGGGTATCACTAGGATGCACCTCTGGCTCACCTAAATCCCCCCACCATCCGGCAACACCTTGCTCATAGAGATTGGTATAGATGCCGTTAAACCATTGGCTGGCTTGCTCAGAAAACACATCAATCAAACCCGTATTACCAAAGTAAAAATCATATTGTTTAGCTTGCTTATCAAGCCCGAGTGCCAGCACATTGTTGTCCACTGCTTCTTGCCAACGTTTTGAGGTAGACAAGATAAACGGTTCGGTAATAACGATGGTCTTTACTCCTTGATCTTTAAAGTCGGCCATCATGCCTTCGGGGTCTGGAAAGGCCTCTTTATCCCAATCCAAATTACCCATCATGCCTTTAATATCTTTACCAAACCAGTAAAGGTCAAGTACCACCGCATCAAGTGGAAATCCTTCATCGATAAAGGCCTGTACCGTATCGCGGGTCTCTTGTTCGCTGTGGTAGCCAAAGCGCGAAGCAAAATTACCTAGGGCCCAGCGCGGTGGCAAAGGTTGCCGCCCGGTTACATTGACCGTATTTTCAATGAGCTGTGGATAAGTTTCACCGGCAACCACAATGTAAGCGGTTCGCCCTGCCACGGCTTCAAATTGCAAGACATCACTTTGCGTATGCCCCAAGTCCATAAAACCACTGGCAGAATTATCAAAAATCAAGGCGTAATGTTCGCTCGACATAACTGCAGACAAACCAAAATACATTTGTTTGGATTCTGTGGTATACCCATAGTGTGCACGGTTATATAAGGGAAAGCGCTGACCGCGGCGATCCATACCCAGGACGCGCTGACCACCGCCGAGTAATTTTTCATTGGCCTGTAACTTAAACCGGAAACCGCGAGTAGTGGCATGCTGAAACAAACCCACTTCCTCAGCTATCAGCAGTTTACCTGCCTGATAATAAGATATTTGCAGGGGCGACTTTGATATTACTGCATTAATATTGCCCGCATTAACGGATAAAAACTCTATATTATTGGCCACATCTAAGGGCGTAGTTTGCGCTTTTTCACTGATGGCAAAAGAAGGCAATTGCTTGCCTTGTGCTGTTTGATATAACACTTCAAACGCAGAATCTCCGTAAGCACGCATCACCACTCGACCTTCGTCACTGTCAATAATGAGTGTATTACCGTCAATAGAATGGCTCTGATAGTTGGCAGCTATAGTGGCCGAACTTAGGCCTAAAACACATAACAACAGTAGCAATGACCTTATGGAGCGGCCTTGCGACTCTAGCTTGAATCGAGTTGTTATATCAGAGTAAGGCCTAAGCCAATTCATTTTGCCAAATGTCGGTACTAAGCCTGTAGGGCTGGATTTCATATTGATGTCCTTGTTACCGCCATTACCGGCGGTTACCTGAGTAATTAACTAATTAAAGATATATTGGCACTTTCGATGGCATAGCTATTAAACCACAGGCCTAAGGAGCAAATAACCACTGAATTGCAGGTAAAAATTCTTGGCGCCACAGAGCTTCGTTATGCTCGCCTCCCACTACCCGTTTAAACTGCATATTTTCACGGGGGTGTCCCTGCTCTTTTAATTGACGTTCCATGCGACCTGTATCAACAATCATGCCGTCCCCTTCCTTATCGCCAAACATCACATAAATTTTGGCGTTAAGCGCAGCTTTATGGCTTTTGCTGAATTCAAATACTTCAGATGAGTACCAATAGGCGGGTGAAAAGATCATCGCCTTTGCGAAGACTTGCGGATAAGCGTGAAGGGCATAATGGGCAATTACCCCCCCCATGGAACTGCCGATGATAGCGGTATCTTGAGGCTCTGGCTTAGTGCGATAATTATTGTCTATGAAGGGTTTAACTACTTCTACAATAAAGTTCACATATAGTTCGCCTTCTGCCGGTCCAAAACGCTTATTTTCCCACGGTGAGTATTCATTTATGCGTTTATCACCGCCATTATCAATACCAACCACAATAAACTTTAAGGCCTGTTGCTGAGCGAGTTCATTGAGCGTTTCGTCAACGCCCCACTCTCCCGCATAAGCGGTAGCTTGATCAAATAGATTTTGACCATCTTGCATATAAAGTACCGGATAGGCGTCGCTAGAAAGCGCGTAATCTGGCGGTAAATAGAGACGCACAGTGCGTTGCCTATCCAAGCCATCCAGCACAAACTTAAAGGGCAATACCTCAACATTAGCGGCAGCTGTTGAGGGCTGAATATTGGCTTTAGAGCCTTCAGTGCAAGCACACAACAACAGCAAAACACTTAAAAAAGCGCACTTAAATTTCATTTTAATTGGATCACCAAAGATTGCATGGGGTCTAATGTCGCACTAAATACCGCTTGTTGCTCCTCCACGTCAAGAGAATATTGTTTGCCCGTCAACATATCTGTGACTTTATGATTGCCACTACCTAACATCATCTTTTGCACTAGTTCGCGCCCGAGTGGCAAATTAAGATTGACACTTTCACTTGTTGAGAAATGGCTCACCACCAGTAAACTGTCAGTTGCAGTGTAGCGTACAAATGCCGCAACTTTAGCCGCACTGTCATTACCTAAGCGTGTCACTCGGCCTGCAGCATCGGTCTCAACTGAATATAGATGATTCGCCAGAATAGGGATCCCTTGATACTCACCCAACATAGCCGGATGAAAAGCAGAAATGCGCAACACTTTGACATAGTAGTCACGTAAGGCTTGTTCTTCTGCACTGAGCTGAGCACCATCGAATTTGCCATTATTCATCCAACGTTGATGAGCCGGCACCCCAGCGTAATCAAAAATAGTCGTGCGACTGGGTTTACCAAAGCCCATATCTTCACTACCATCTTCACCTACTTCTTGACCAAAATAGATCAAGGTAGGTGAGCGACTCATCAGCGCTGAAACCACTAAAGCAGGTTTGCCCATTTGCGCCCCCCCGACTAATCCAGCAAAGTCGTTGCTGGGAATTCGTTGTTCATCGTGGTTTTCTAAAAAATGCAGCATATGCGACTCAATATCAGCAATACCTTGTTGAATATAATGGAGTTTCTGCGCCGATTCTTTGCCTTGCATGATGGCTTTTAAGGTATCGTAAAAGTCAACTTTATCGTAAAGATAGTCCATTTTACCCATTTGAATATAATCACGGTACAAATCTGGGTTGTATACCTCAGCCAGTAAAAATGCTTGCGGATTGACGCTTTTTATTGATGAATTTAAATAACTCCAAAATTCCACTGGCACCATTTCTGCCATATCATACCGGAAGCCATCAACACCCTTCTCTAGCCAAAACTGGGCAATATCTCGAAATTTTTGCCAAGAATCTGGAACTTGCTTGTCAGCCCAAAATGTCTGATGTTCACTAATACCGAGTTTTAAATATTGCTCTGGCAGACGGGGGAAATCATAAGACCCATCAGGCTTGACCCCGTAGTTAACTTTTACGGTTTCATACCAATCGTTAGCATGAGGTTGGGCTAAGCGTGAACCGTTACCAGTCCATTTAGCCGGATATTCCTTAAATAAGCCGTCACTCAAAGGGTGCGATGCGCCACCTAAAGGTTGATAACCATCAAGGGATACTGGCACCTCAAAATCTTCGCCCACCACGTAATAAAAGTTATTATCACGGCTATATTCCACAGTCGTATCATCATTTTGCCCAAAGTCTGAGACTCCAGCAGTTTGATGCAAAGATTGATAATTACGCGCCACGTGATTGGGTACAATATCGATAATAACCTGCATGCCATTATCATGTGTGCGTTTTATTAAGGCTTCGAATTCAGTCAAACGCTGCGCGGGATCATCAGCCAAGTCAGGATTAACATTGTAATAGTCTTTAACCGCATAGGGCGAACCGGCTCGCCCTTTGACCACATCAGGATCGTCATTACTAATGCCATAGGCGCTATAATCGGTGATGACATCATGATGCGGCACGCCTGTGTACCAAATATGGGTTACGCCCAGTTGTTTAATACCTTGTAGAGCCGTATCGGTAAAATCACTAAATTTGCCGACGCCATTTTCTTCTATCGT
Source organism: Paraglaciecola sp. 25GB23A (assembly GCF_040012495.1). Classification (NCBI taxonomy): domain Bacteria; kingdom Pseudomonadati; phylum Pseudomonadota; class Gammaproteobacteria; order Alteromonadales; family Alteromonadaceae; genus Paraglaciecola; species Paraglaciecola sp. 25GB23A. The sequence continues at coordinate 1,105,849 of NZ_JBDYKM010000001.1, read as the reverse complement.
ACCCCAAGGGATATTAGTTTGATTTTTATTGCCAAATAGTCGAGTAAACACCTGATAAACAACAGGTTTACCTTCTGGTTTAGTGGGCAACATGGTGTCTATATCGCTTGACGGTGTAGTACTACCATTTGGGGTTTCTTTATTTGCAGGGGTACAGGCCAAGGTTGCTCCTAAGGTCAAGGCAATCAAACTTAAGTAGCAGGCATGAACACCTTGTCGCAATTTGGTTGGGCGCATAGTTAATATATCCTAACAAAGTACAAGTCGTTGCAGAGATTATTATCCGACGCTTGTGTTATTAACAAAATAATTACAAATGATACCTTTAGCTGAGGGATTCTGACAGCGTACTACATACGTATTCAAGTCTTACATATAGTTAAATTTCAGCTCTGACACTTTTACGTAACCTGTTAAACTATACGCATTATGCTACCCAGCTTTTAAAATAAAGAGAAAAAAATGAAAATACTCGTCAGAAATTTAGATCGCGAAACCACAGAAGAAGAACTACTAGTGGCTTTTTCAGCCCATGGCAAGGTGCAATCTTGCACTATAATTCGAGAAAAAAGTAATGGTTTGTCCAAAGGGTTTGGCTTTGTTGACATACCCAAACCAGGTGAAGCTAAAGCCGCCATTAAACATCTTAATGACACTTACTTAGGCGCCAATAAAATTAGGGTTAAATATGCACAAAACCTTAAGCCTGAGACACCACCTAAGGCCCAATGATATTTTTTAAGCCCGTTTTTCTTGAGTAAAACATGAATAAATTAGTTACCCTTTCCGTTAAAGGACTCGTTGCTGTATTGCCTTTAACCTTGACCTTATACTTTGTCTATTGGTTTATGGAAGGCACAGAAAGCTTATTACAGCCCTTTGTTCCCAACCACCTATATTTTCCTGGTTTGGGGATACTGCTTGCTTGCGGCATTATTTTACTGGCAGGCCTATTAATGAACTTATATTTTGTTAATGGCTTAGTGGCATTTTTCAACCGCCAAATTGAAAAAATCCCCTTAATTAAATCTATCTATGGGGCGATTAATGACATCATGACGGTTTTTTCTATCAAAGATAAAGACACCAGTAAAACAGTGGTTTCTATTGAGATTCAACCCAATATGCATTTGATCGGTTTTATTACCGGCGAAAAAACCGGTCAGCAGTTATTTAATGATGAGGATAAAATTGGGGTTTATATTCCCTTTAGCTACCAAATTGGCGGTTATACCTTGTACGTTAAGCGTAGTCAGGTTACCGCACTAAATATCAGTGCTGAAGCAGCCATGCGCATTGCCCTTACTGGCGGTGTGAAAGCAACTAAATAAAATGAATTGTGCATAAGCCATGTTATGCACAATATTGAGTCTGTCCTACTAAAGGCTGTTCTGTTTTCTACAACGCACTGAGCTAAAAGTATCCGCAACTCTGGTAGTGAAAGTCCTAAAACTGACTAAAATCAACTTCAGGTAACGATTCAAAGCCTGGTTTTGCAAACAGATAACCTTGCATGAGTGAGCAACCCGCTTCGGCTAACCAGTGCATTTCATCAAGAGTCTCAATACCCTCAACTAAGGGCGTAATACCCATATCATGAAACATGTTAAGGCAATTTTTGACAATACTCTGCCTAGCTTTGTCGGAAGCGATACCACGAATTAAACCCATATCTAATTTTACGATATCGGTTTGAAAATTGGCCAACAATCCTAAGCCGGAGAAACCTGCACCAAAATCATCAATCGCCGTCTGGAATCCTAAAGCTCGATAATATTCAACGACTTTTTTGACATGTTCAGCATCTTCAATTTTTTCAACTTCAGTAAACTCAAACATAATATTTTCAGTCGGAAAGTTGTATTGTTTTGCCGCTTCCAAGGTAGTTTTAATGCAACGTTCTGGATTGTATATGGCATTGGGCAAAAAATTGATACTCAACTTTGAAGTGAGTTTTAACTTTGCTGCCAGAGCAATGGCTTTCACTCGACATTGCTGATCGAATAAATAACGATTGTCATCATTTACCTGTGAAATTACCGAATAAGCAGATTCGTTATTTGGCCCGCGACATAAGGCTTCGTAGCCGAAAATAGTTTTAGTCTGCCAATCAATAATCGGTTGAAAGGCCATTGTAAAATCAAAACCTAAGTTATCTTTATTCTTACACTTACTGCAATGATGTTGGGATGTTAACTCATTTTCGCTAGACACTTTATTGAACCTTTAAGCTGATTTACTTAATTAGTTTAGCGTAAACAAAACAAGGAAAATACAAGCATTGTCTACAACTAAGCTGAAAGTCGTGTTAAGACTAACTATGGTATAAAGTTTACCTTAAATTGACCAAAGACTAAAACAAAGTATAAATAAAAGTGGCTAACGAAGATTGCTGTGTGGCCACCACTAATCCTCCCAGTAAGGCCAGTACCACAACGATGGGTAATAGCCATATTTTTTTTCTAACCCGCAAAAAAGCCCATAAGTCTTGAATAAACTCCCACATTAAAACGGATCCTTCATATTCTGTTTAACGTTATTATCTTGGCGTTTAATCCAAAATGAATGTTGTTTATGCTTATTTTTGCCTGACTGATACTGTAATTTACCCAAATTACGCATCAAAAAACCAATTGGCATGATCAAGCCATAATACGCAAGGGCCAAGATCACTCGCGTATTAAACCATCCAAGTACACCACTAATAGCTAGCCATAGTCGACAGGGATAATACAAGCCTTTAGGATAGACAACATACAAACTCAGTAAAATAGTGCTCAACAGTGCAGGCCACCAATAACTTAGGCCCCAGTGTGGACTGCGCGCAAACAACCAAGGAAGCAAGCCCATAAACACCAGCGGAAATGCCCAGATCAGGGGAAACACGATGGCTTTTAGACCGGCGATATCAGTTTTCTTTACTGTCAGTTTCAGCATAATGTCAATCTAATTCAAAGCTAAGAGTTTTGGCTGCCCGAATCAGTTCAAGCGGCATCAGGCTTTTGTCGAGCACAATATTATTCATCACTAAGTAGTCCATATCTGTGGCCAGAAAACAACGAATAGCATCCTGTGGCGAGCAAACAGGCGGTTCGCCCCGCACATTAAATGAGGTATTGATCACAACCCCACAACCAGTGAGTTGTTTAAAGGCTTCAATCAAAGCATAAAACTCTGGATTACTTTGGGCATGCACGGTTTGCACGCGGGCTGAATTATCAATGTGGGTAATAGCGGGTAAATGCGAGCGCAGTTGCTTGAGCTTTTCAAGTCCAAACAAAGTCTCTTTATCAGTATTATCAATCAACAAAGCAGCCTGCACATCAGCTACTAAAAGCATATAAGGGCTTGGCACATTAAGTACAAAATACTCACTGACATCCTCAGCCAACACCGCAGGGGCAAAGGGTCTAAATGACTCTCTTTGTTTAATTTTTAAATTCATGATTGATTGCATTTTAGGGCTGCGCGGATCACCAATGATTGACCTATTACCCAGTGCCCGAGGACCAAATTCCATACGCCCTTGAAACCAACCAATTACATTACCCTCGCTCATTAACTTCGCAATCCTGGCATACAGAGTAGACCAATCATATTCCCTATATTCAAGCCCCTGTTGCTGTAAACAATGCACCACTGCTTGATTGCAAAAGCGTGGCCCAAGATAAGCGCCATGCATAGCATCTTGACCAGCATTCGATGTAAGGCGAGCTTGTTCAAAATATTGATGCCAAGCCAACATTGCCGCGCCTAAGGAGCCCCCCGCGTCTCCTGCAGCCGGTTGGATCCAAATATTGTCAAATATAGCCGCGCGCAGAATACGGCCATTGGCCACACAATTTAACGCCACTCCACCAGCTAAACACAGATTTTTACAGCCAGTTTCACGCTGGGCATAACCGGCTATTTTTAGCACAATGTCTTCTGTAACCACTTGAATAGAACGTGCTAAGTCCATTTCTTTTTGCGAAACCTGAGCATTAGTATCGTTTGGCGGCCCACCAAATAAAGCAGCAAACTTGCTATTAGTCATCGTTTCGCCAGCAGGGTAATCAAAATAGTCCATGTTCAGTTGAAAACTTCCGTCATCTTTCACCTCTATTAGATGCTGATAGATAAGATCAACGTATTTTGGTTCACCATAAGGCGCCAAACCCATGAGTTTATATTCGCCAGAATTAACCTTAAAACCACAGTAATAGGTAAAAGCTGAATAAAGTAAGCCTAGTGAATGAGGAAATTGCAGCTCCCACAGAGGACTTAAATTTGCACCTTTGCCATGCCAAGCTGAAGAAGTCGCCCACTCGCCTACCCCATCTAGGCACAAGACAACGGCTTCATCAAAGGGGCTTGGATAATAAGCGGAAGCAGCATGAGATTGATGATGCTCACAAAATAGCAAAGTCGGTACCGGGGGTTTCTTTTGCTTTTTTTTCTCAACAGCAACACTGGTACTATTTAATATTGCCCGCTGTTGATGAATTAACTGACGGCATTCTTGACGTAATACAGCTTTTAAATAAAGTTTTTCTTTTAGCCAAATAGGCATAGCACGCAAAAATGACAAAAATCCGCGGGGCGCAGTGGCCAGATACGTTTCGAGTAAACGCTCAAACTTGAGCATCGGTTTGTCATAAAACACAATGGCGTCAAGTTCGTCTAATAGGCAAGATGCATGACTTAAACAATACTTGATGGCCTGAGCCGGAAAGGCAGGATCATGTTTTATGCGACTAAAACGCTCTTCTTGCACTGCAGCAACAATATTGCCATCAACCACTAAAGTTGCCGCGCTATCATGATAGTAAGCTGAAATACCTAAAATTTTTGTCATTTACTCTCATTAAAGCGTTTAGGTTAAAGTTGTAAATAATATGTTATTTATGATTAAATTCACGGTTTTTTTTATGAATACGAATGCACAACATTAGACTGTTTAAGTGAGTAAACCTAAGTGAATTTTGATGATAATATCCTAGTTGCGCTTAAATAGACGACGTATCGATGACTTCTAGAAAAAAAATACAAAGCCATGTTAAACACAACAGCAATGCCAAGCCTCTGCGCCCTGTGCGTAGTTACTTCTATGTCATTATGTTGCTGTTACCTATTGTTATTTTAACCAGTGTTGAGTGGGGCTTACGTTTAGCGGGCTTTGGCCATAGTTACCCTTTATTTATCTCGGCTACGGGAGCTGAGGGTTATATCCAACCTAATCCTGAGCTGATTAAACGTTATTTTCATCGCCCCGAATTAGCGCCTAATGTGAGTCCAGACACCTTGCTATTTAAGCAGAACAAGGCACAAGATAGTTTTCGTATTGTGCTGTTGGGCGGCTCTACAGCAGCCGGATTTCCCTTTGGTCGTTTTGGTTCGATCACGGGCCAGTTACAAACGCGTTTTAAACGGCTTTACCCCGATAAAAACATCGAAGTCATTTCAACCGCTATGGCCAGTGTTAATACTTATACCCTATTAGATATTACGCCAGAGATAATCGACATTGCACCTGACCTAGTGTTGATCTATGCCGGTCACAATGAATATTTAGGTGTCATGGGTGTTGGCTCGGCTTATGCTGGTAAAGGCAGTCGAGCCGCAAATCTACTCTTTTTAAAAATCAAAGATTGGCGTTTATTTCAGTTGGTAGAATGGGCTTATTATGCTTTATTTAATGCAAACCAAGCCCAACTAAATCCTAAAGATACGAGCCATACTCTAATGGCTCAAGTAGCAAAAGAAAAAAACATTCCACTCGACAGCCCCCTGTTTAACGCGGGGCTTGAGCAATTTGAACAAAATTTAGGGCTCATTTTAGCCCGGTTTCAACAGGCTAAAGTGCCGGTATTAATTGGTACCTTAGCGGCAAATGAAGCTCAGCAACCTCCGTTTGCTTCTGCCCCCCCTATCGATTTTTCAACCATTAATAATAACCTGCTTACGGATAGTGGCTTAGCGAAAGAGCAACTCGAAAAACTGATTGACGAGAATCCCAACGCGGCAGAGCCTGAATATAAACTCGCTTCACTCTATCAAGCTCAAGCTGATATCCCTCTTGCCTTGCAGCATTATATTCAGGCTAGCGACAAAGACTTACTGCGTTTTAGGGCCCCAAGTATTTTTAATCAAGTTATTCGCCAGCAGGCTCAACGTTATAATGCCAGTGTGGTTGAAAGCCAAGCAAGTCTGAGGCAATACAACGGTGGCTTAATTGATCACACCCTGATGTATGAACACTTACACCCCAATAAATTAGGTTATTTTGTATTAGCACAAACCTTTGTTGAGCAGATCATCAAAAGTAACTTGCTTGGACCGGTTTCGCATCCGGTGAGTGAACAACAAGCCTGGCTAGATATGCCGTTGTCAGAAGTCGATATCATTAATGCAGACTTTAAAATTAAAAACTTACTGGCAGATTATCCCTTTAGTGCAAACCCGCAAAAAGTGGAGTTTGGCCCTATCGACAGTTTTGAACAGCAGATGGCATTCAATTGGCTCAAAGGCACGCCTTGGCTTGAAATCCAACAAGACTTATTAACTGCGTATCAGCAGCATAATAATCTGCCGCAAGCAGCAAAAATAGCGGGTATTTTATTTGATGCCCTGCCGCACAAACCACAGCTCGCTATTGTGGCGGCAAAGCTTTATCGCGATTCACAGGATTTTACTCTGGCTTATTATTATGCTCGCAAAGCTCATGAGCTTGAGCCGCAAAACGTCAATTATTTGCTTACTTTGGCGCAAATGCTGTATCAAACCAAGCGACTAGATAAGGCGATCGCTAGCTTGCAAGAGGTGTTAACTTTATCGCCAGATCATAAAGAAGCGCGGTATTATCTCAATCAATTAAGCATGCAGAAAAAAGCCCTATGACAATCAAAAAACACCCTAAAAAAGTGACAGCGTGGTATTGGGCCATTGCCATCAGCTTGCCCTTGGTTTTTTTGGGTGGATTAGAAGGTATTTTAAGAATGTCGGACTACGGTAACGACTACCCTTTATTTATTAAAAATCCAGCCAACCCAAATTATCTGCTACCACGCCCTGATATTGTTAAACGTTATTTTGCAGCCAATGCAGATATACCCAGTGTTACGATGGAAGCGAACTTTTTATTGACCGACAAACCTCAAAATGGCTTTCGACTTTTTGTGCAAGGCGGCTCAACCGCAGCGGGTTTTCCTTATGGCTTAGGTGCCTCACTTGCCGGTATGCTGGACAAACGTTTAAAAGCGACCTTACCTGAGCATCATGTTGAAGTGGTTAATACTGCACTTGCCGCCGTTAATTCATTCACTGTTTTAGACTTAACTGATGAAATTATTGCACAGCAACCAGACGCAGTGTTGCTGTACTTAGGTCACAATGAATATTTGGGCATACTGGGTGTAGGCTCAAACTATACGGCTGCCAACTCTTATGCCAGTACCTTGCTATTTTTAAAATTACGCTCGTTGCGGCTATTTCAATTATTACAAAATAGCTATGCCAGTTTACAAGGTCATACAACCGCCTTTGCTACAGAGCAAAATAACTCGCGTACTTTTATGGCCAAAGTGGCTAAGCACAAAGATATTCCGCTCAATTCTGATTTATACAAGGCAGGACTTGAACAATTTTCTGACAATCTGCAATTGATCCTGAATAAGTACCAACAAGCCAATATACCAGTGTATTTGGCCACGATTGCCAGCAACCTACTCGATCAAAAACCCTTTTCTAGCGAGCCCATTGCGCCTGAAATCGACCTTGCTCTGCAAAAAATCAAGTCCACCATGGCCGGTACAGATCAACAACAAGCGATCAATTTAGCTAATCAATTAGCTGCATATATAGATAAGACTGACAACGCATCGGCGCATTATGAGTTAGGTCGTCTTTATGTCCAGCTCAACCAAGCAAGTGGGGCCAAACAACAACTTGAGCTTGCCCGCGACTTAGACCGTTTACGTTTTAGAGCCCCCAGTGAGCTAAATGCAATTATTCGAAGCACAGCAGAAAAATATGACAGTGTAATTTTAGTCGATGCTGAGCAGCACCTCAGTCAATTTTCGCCCATGGGGTTGATTGGCAATAATTTGATGCTTGAACACTTGCATCCCAATGTCCGTGGTTATTTTTTGTTAGCTGACAGTTTCTATATTGCGCTTAAACAACAGTTAAAACTAACAGACTGGCAATCCGTGAGCATCGAACAAGCGTGGACAGAACGACCTTTATTGCCAGCAGAAGAATACACGGGATTTGCCAAAGTCTTGCAGTTAATGAATGACTACCCATTTGTTGAGCCAAACGAAGATGGCAAAGAAAAACCCCTAAATTTACCGCCTGCCACTGATTGGCAGCTCGCCTTAGGCAAGGCCGTCTTTTTAAAAAAAATTGATTGGCTGAGCATGATGAAAGAATGTTTGACCCGTTATCAAGCAGATAACAACAAGGAAATGACACTTAAAACCGCGGTAATATTAGCTGAAGCCCTGCCGCACGACAGTCAAATTAATCAGTATGTGGCACAACTTTATGCGCAACAAAATAGTGCGTCATTGGCCAACTATTATACCCAACGCAGTGCACTCGCTAAGGCTCGGTAGAATGTGAGTTTTGTTGTGGCACAAGTTCGGGTTGTGCGGCATCATTATTCACCGCAGCGGGCTGCCTCTGTGCTTCTTTATATAGCGCTTGATAATATTCTGGGGAATAACAGTCAGTAACTAAGCTATCATTTTTTTTGCATAATGCTTTATTCGCATAGTTAGCAGGAAATAAAGGGGCATTTACTGCGGCCGTATTGTTAGCATTTTTCCAGCGATATAATTAAACACCGTTTTTATGACTTTAACATCTTGTTCAAGACCTAATTTTGTCAGCCCGCCTGTATCTAGTCGTGTAGGATCATTAACGGCCTTATCTTCATTAGGGTCTCCAGCTGCGGCTAAAATAGCTAAATCACCCGCTAGACCAAATAGGGTAGATCCTTGCATCGTAATCAGTACAAAAAGTAATAAAAATGTTTTAGCCATATGTTGAAAATCCCTTACTGGAGCGCAATTTATTATCCAACATCTCCGACCACCTAAGCAATCTTTGGTTCATTGAACCAATAAGATATTAGACATTAATTGGGGTTCTTGCAAAACACCGATAATGGATGAATGTTAATTACTACCTTAAAGTGGTCCACAATTTATGTTCAGTTCTGAACCATCTCAAAAAAGTCACTCAGACAATTTATTAAGACATATATGGACGCTCCCGATATGTCCTGCTAATACTTTATATCTGACTTATAAGTCCGACACGCGGCTGGTTATTTTTCATAGTTTAATCGTATAGCTAATTTATATAGTCTTTATTTAACAGATAAAAAAAAGCCGCTCTAGTAAGCGGCTGGATTAGCTTTTACATATTATCAGTTAAGGTGTGACTTCCGTTACGGTGACTTTAGGCTGACTTGGATCAGGACCTGATACAGTAAACTTATAGGTTCCGGTATTTTCTACCGTAATCTTTAAGTTTGCACCCGCGCTGCCTAAGTTAGTCTTTGTTTCTAAGTTCACTACGGGATCATCGCCTAGGGCACCGAAATCGACGGTAGACCAATCAGATGACGCGACTTTAAACTCATAGTCACCCGCATCTATAGCAATTTCAGCTTCATAAGTGCTGTTACCTGCATAAGTAACCTCATCAGCTTCGCCCCAACCATTAAATCCTCCACGAATGAATACAGCTGTCTCACCAAACATTCTTGCGTTAAAAACAGAAATGGTTGGCGCTGTTAAATCGGCTGCATTAAACAAGAAGGTATAGCTACCATCTGCTGGGATAGTAACTGCAAGGTTGCCACCGCCTGATGCCGCATCTTTATTGTTGCCGACTGTGGTTGAGTTATCAGCATCTGCCGAACCGTAGTCCACAGTTGACCAGTCTGATGAAGCAACCTTGAACTCGTAAGAGCCAGCAGTTATATCCATGGTTGCAGTATATTGACCACCCACTGCATAACTCATTGGATTACCTTCACCCCAACCATTAAACCCACCACGTACGAACACAGTAGTAGGATAGAAAGGCTCTTCGTAATTAACGTTCAAGATTGGCGATTCTGTCACAGTTGCATCAACACTGAATTTCAATGTTGCTTCTTCTGCCAATGATAATTTCATGTTTGAACCACCACGACTCAACTCTTTATCAGTGCCTAAGGTAACGTCGGCATCACTAGAACTGAAGTCAACTGTCGACCAATCTGAAGAAGCTACCTTAAACTCATAGTCGCCAGCCGGTATGGTGATAACAGACTCATACACGCCGCTACCTGCATAGGTCATTTGATTGCCTTCGCCCCAATCGTTGAAGGCACCGCGAACAAAGACTGCTGTGCTGCCATAAGGCACAACATCTGGTGCGCCAGAAGTGGCATAAGCAGAAAGTCCCATGCCCTGTGCACCACTTTGTGTTTTAACAAACACTGCAGTGGTTAAAGCAGGAACAGTGAAGGTGCCTTCACCTTCTCCGGCGGTAAACATAGCACCGCGTACAGTAGGATCGATAGACGACATTAACGTTGCGTGCAAGGTAAAACCTGCGGCTGTTGGTACAGTATGACTTTGCTCTTCATAACTAGAGTTGATGACAACAACAACGGCGTCAACCATGGGATCTAAATCAGCCCGGGGCATCTCAGCATCAGCTGATACGCCGTCATCAATACTCATGACAATTAAACCTTGAGTTTGACGTTTACCAATATTATGGAAACCAATACGGTCAATAATATCTGCACCAGTGGTTAATCTAAACAAAGCAGATGTACTGCGAATACTGAGCAATTCATTAAATACTTCAGAAGCGAACTCAATTTCAGTCATACTTGCGGCCCGCTCTGGGCTATTCATAAATTGACCAATCTCTTCCCAACGACCTTGATTGTCTTGCGCTAAAGGCAAGCCAACATTCCAGTTATTAGTGGCCATAGTGAAATCAACATAGCTGAACCAATCACCAGAATCATAGGTATTTCTATCCATTGATTTAGACCGTAAGAAGTCACCACCAATTTGTAAAAACGGAATACCTTGGGCCATCAAAGGAAGGGTGGCGCCGATATTTTGTGCTCTGACACGTTGCGCTAAAGTAAGGTCAGCAGGTAATACATAGTTAAACTGATCCCATAAAGTTTCATTATCATGTTTAGACACATAGTTAATAATATCTGCTGGATCCGTTGCATAACCACCGATACTGCTGGTTGTTGATGCAATACCATTAAAGTCTTTTAATATATAGCCTGTTAAGGTGCCGGCTAAACTCATCTTGACTTTATCTTGAGCGGCTAGTGCTCCATCACTCGCTTCTTTACTAAAGATTTGCCCTTGACGTACCGCTTCTCTAATACGGTCGTTATAGGTACCTATTTCGGTGCCCGCCATATTAGCTTGAGTGGCTTGCTCATAACCTCTATCGGCTTTAGTCCAGCCTTCACCGTAGAAATAGGTATCAGCGTCAACGGCTTTTACCGCATCAAACAAACGTACCATCGTTGATTTAGTTGCTTGGCTCATAATGTCAAAACGGAACGAATCGAATTTGTATTGAGTGGCCCATTGAATCAATGAGTCTTCCATGAACTTTTCCATCATGACATTACGTGGTTCGGTATCGTCACAGCACGTTTCACGCACTATTGCACCGCTATCAACTTCATAACGATGGTAATAGCCTGGTACCACTTTATCGAATACAGATTTACCATTAAGTTCTGACGCATTGGTATGGTTATACACCACATCCAGAGCCACACGTAAGCCAACTTGATGTAAGGCCATATTCATGGCACGCATTTCTTTAATACGTGTTACACCTTCAGGATTACTCGAGTAGCTACCTTCTGGTACATTAAAATGATAAGGATCGTAACCCCAGTTGAATTGGTCAACACCGCGCATCGCCTCAGCTAACTCCTGAGCTTTACCCGCTTGGGAAATAGGATCATAGCTAGCGAACAAGTCGCCTAAGGTCATGGTTTGAGATACGGAGGCATCTTTACATATAGGTGCTGATTTATTTAACTTACACAGGGCAGCCAAGGTACTCGACATATCAACGGTTTTACTAACATCTTCTTCAATGGTAGCGATGTCGTTAGCCGGTAACATGTGGAAGTGAGTTAAGCCTTTTTCTGCTAATTTTTTCAAGTGCATTACGGGCGCACTGTCCATCTCAGTGAAAGCTAGGTACTTACCACGATTTGCCGCAGTTGTGCTGGCATCGCGCACACTAAAGTCACGAATTGAACCTTCATAAATCACCGCATCTTCAAAATTGGCAATAGTGGGGATAGTCTGTGTTTCCCAACCATCAGGCTTTAAGTCATCATCATTCAAATTAACAAATTGTGAAAAACGACTATTAGTAGACAAGCTAACTGAGTAAGGGTCTGTCACTAACAAGACTTGCAAACCCTCGGCTTTAGGATGATATACGGTCACTTCAAAACGATACAAAGCACGGTCAAGCTCGCTACCGCCAGTATAAGTCCAAATACCAGTATTATTATCTAACGACATATCTTGTGTCGAAGCCAAGGTTTTATCGTTGTTATACAGTTTTAACTTCACGCTCTGCGCTGTGGGTGCCCATAGTGCTGCAGTAATACTGCCATCTTCACCATAAATAGGGCCAAGCGGTGCTTCATCGGCATCAGCCTCACCTGTGGTATAAAGTTGATCTAAGACATTAGCGATTTGAATACCTGTGGCGCCATTAATCATCCCTTCGCTATCGTATGAAGCCAATACAGCCTGAGACTTAAGCACTTGTTTAGCATCTTCTGCACTCCATTCACCATGAAAAGCGTGAAGATTAGCTAGGTGCGGTGCGATGGCTTTTTGCTCGTCGCTTAATTCAACTTCTTCCAGTTCAATCGCGGTACCGTTTAAACCAGAGTCTAAACTTGCGACCAAATCAGCAGCCGCTGAATAATGTAATTTCACACTACTTACAGTGCTAAAATCCACGTCCCACAACAGGGTATTGGCATCTAACCAATGCGCTGCTTGCCCATCAATTTTAATCGGTTGTGGACCCAAGGAGACAACAGGAAATTCGAATATTGAGGCAACACCTGAAAAAGTGAAATTCATACGAGTAAAAGTGGCATCAGCCTGTGACAAGGGCATTCTGAAATCACCGCCACCCAACTCTTTACCTGCATCGTCAGTGCCGATGTGAATGATAAAGTTACCACAAGCGCCTGCTGTGCCAGCGTAGCCGGGCTTCAGGTCGACGATCCAGTAAGCACCATAGTTAGGATCAACACCATTATGTACCCGTCCGTTGGCCCAATCGGTATCTGAATCTGTGTAGGCACTGCAGTTATCATTGTTCCAAGTATGCAATCTATATCCCTCGTAAGAAGGATCACCTGATGCATTGCTGGCACCTACAGCCGCACGGTTGTAATACAACACGGCTTGGGTTTCAGAGGGAAACACACTCGGTGCAGGTGCGGTAGGATCAGCACCGACAATACAAGCATCATTAGATTCGTTAGGCACAGTAGGCGGTGCACATACGATTGGAGGCGGAGCAACACATAGGGTGCCGGCCGCATTAGGCACATTTGGTACATTACAAGTTAGCAGTTGGTTTGTGCCGGTCTCAACCGACGACCCACCGCATCCGGCCAATACAATGGCACTAAACATGAGCAGTATGCCGCTCCATGTTCTGGTTTGTTTAAACATAGGTAAATACTCCGATGTCATCATTTTTTTACTTAGCAAAGCCAAACGATTCGGCAATGTTCGAGTTTTTTTAACACTTAAAAAAGCGTTTAACTGTTTAGGTGATTGAATGTTCATAATGAATATGTCACCCCAAGAAAGTACTGAGTACCAAAGAATTGTATGGTGCCAGTTAAGTCTTCTTGTCCAAAATAACTGCGGGTAGGTTCATCAGTTAAATTATTGATTTGAAATACCACTCCCATGTTTTCACTGACATCATAAGAGGCCTGAAAATCAACAACCACTTCTGAATCAAAGTTAACGGTTTGTTCATTAACAGCAACCTGTTTAGACACAAATGCGTCACGATATCGGGCACTTACGCGAGTTTCGAATCCCTCGTATTCCCAAAATACCGTCGCTTGCGCAACGTTTTCCGATAAACCCGGTAATTGAATAGAAAATACCGAATCGGTCAAGGTACGAGTAATTTCACTCTCGGTAAAAGAGTAGCTGGCATTCATACCTAAGCCTGACCAGGCGCCGGGTAGAAAGTCATAGATTTGCGTATAAGATAGCTCTAAACCACGAATATAACCGCCACTGGCATTGTTAACCGCAGTGTCATAACGACCATTTTCAGTAGGTACAACAACTGACAAGGGATCACCATTGACATCAACCGCTCTCACTGGCGCGGCAGTGGGTGAATCAGGTTCGACAAAAACGGGAACTGATACTTGAGTAGGAACCACAAACCCGTTACCAGCAAAGTCATAAGGTTCCAGAGAAATATCGTCTACGAATGATTTAATGTCTTTGTAGAAAAGAGCAGCAACAAAAGCGCCATCCGTTTCAGTAAAGTAATACTCATATGACAAGTCATACTGATCAGCATAAAACGGGCGTAAATACGGACTGTTACGACTATTACCGTTAATTTTAGCTGTGGGGCTGGATAAACTAATTTCACCGGTATCTGGATTCTGACTAGCGCTTACCGTTTGCACATTGGTTGTGGTATTGGCTGCGAAGCGGTTAATAGGTGCGCGTCCCAACACTTTAGCGGCGGCAAAACGCAACTGCTGATTTTCGGTTAATCTGAAATTCAAGTTTAACGAAGGTAAATAGTCAGTGTATTTATCAGTTAATAAGTCGGGGCGGAAATAACTATTAATCAAGCCCGCATCATCAGTGATGTATTGTGCACCACGAGTGGGATCGCCCACAGTAACTTGCACCTCATCACCATTTTCATCAAACACAGTAACGGTAGTACTGACATCTTGCAGCGTAGTTGAACTCTGAGTGGATTCAATTCGACGAATACCAATATTACCCGAAATGGGTAAACCACCTATTTCAGTATCAATATTAGCCATAATATAAGCGGCGGTTACTTCTTCGAATACATCACCACTTTCCTGCACAGACCAAGCCGTATTAGGCCCTTCATTGTCAGTTGGGCTGTTAATAACACCAGGATGACCTACTCCCCACGTTTGTACGGGTTGTGGCACACCACTTGGGAACCAAGCATTTAGGGCTTTATCTAAGTCTATCGATAAATAATCTGGAAAATAGCCAAACTCACTGTCCCAACTAACCGTGTTGACCATATCTTGCGTCAAGCGTAATGGTGGTTGACTGACGGAAAACGCTGAGTCATTGCCATATTCAAACACTGAACGATCATTATTGTATTCACGATCGGAATAACGAGCGCCAAATTCAATCGAAGAAATAAAGTCGTTATCTAAGTCATACTTTACGTCAAAACGATAAGCTTTGAGTTCATCTTCGTTTTTAAAGGGATATATGCCGTATTTGCTAACCATCACGCGATCGATATCGCTAAAGGCATCCGCTTGATTAAAGGCTAAGTCAGGTAAATTAAGACCATTGAGCAAATAAGACATCGAAATATTTTCGTCAAATTGCGGATTAGTGGCAGTGGCATCTTCACCCACTAAACTCCATAATAAGCCATTGCGGAAATCGCTTTTTGCTTTGGATAAGCTCACATCAAAGGTCATGCTCAGATTATCGGTGGCTTGCCACTGAGCTTTGATACCCGCACTGAAAACTTGATCACTATCGCGGTTATCATCATTAACTAATTCAACACGGGTAAAACTATCGGCAGTGCGATTGAAGGTACCGCCAATAACGTTATTACCTGATAATACCGGATTAGTAATAGAAACTTGGCTTCCACCTAATTTCACCCTGAAACCACGGGCAAATTCTTCAGACTCAAATTTTGATAAAAACACATCGGTTTTAAGAGTGAAATTATCGGTAGGCGCCCACTCAATTGCGGCCATGTAGCCGTCACGTGTTTCAACACCGCCTTGGTGTTGCATTTCAAAACCTTCACTGATTTTTTCAAACCCTGCGCAAGGATCGGTCGCTAAACAAGTAGCACTGACGTTTCCTGTATCTCCGGCTAGGCCGTCAACATCCGCTTCAGCATTATAGGCCAAACCAATAAATTGAGTTGAGACACTGGGCTGATACAAACGTGCATAACCTAGGGCAAGACCTAAAGTGTCATCTAAAAACTTGGTTTGATATGACACGCTAAACCGATTGCCGTACTGCTGTGCATCAGACACTTCTTTGGCTCGGTCATTGTACATTCCGCGCACATTAACATTAAATTTGTAATCACCGTCAATGCTCAACGGACTGGCTGTTTCAAGTTCAACCGTACCAGCAACACCACCTTCAATTAGCGAAGCCTTTGGTGATTTATACACGGCAGCAGAAGAAATTAACTCTGAAGGATATTGATCAAATTCAATAGAACGGGAACCGCTGGTAGACACCTGCTCACGACCATTCAAGGTAGAAAACACAAAATCACCTGACAGACCACGAATGTTGATCTCTGCAGCTTGACCACCGGTACGTACCGCTGAAATACCCGGTAAGCGGGTTAATGCATCGGCCATAGAAACATCGGGCAATCCACCTAAATCATCAGCAGAAATCTGCTCAGATACCGTATCACCAAAACGTTTTTGGTTAAGTGACTTAATTAAACTAGTGGCAAAGCCTCTTACTTCGATTTTTTCAATGTCATCAGTTGGCGTTTCAGTCGATAGTGGCTGTACCTCGACGTCGGCTTCTTGTGCAAAAGCTGGTAGGTTAAAGATTGCCAAACCACTGGCAACTAACGCTACAGTTATCAAACTGGGTCTGAATTTTTTCATTTACGTGTCCCGTTCCCGTTATTGTCAGATAGTTGTCAATTTCACTTATCTTATGAAACCGCAACTAACCCTATTTTCAAACGGAATGTTAACGCTTAGTTAACAAGCACTACAACATGATGCATACGTATTCAATAACAATCTCGTACAATCTGTTAACAAACAAGCCATAAAAAGGCCAAATAATACGAAACGTGCCTCGTTTTAAACAAGAGGACACCTTACATATTGAAACAGAAATGCTGCGTTGAGCTAAATGAAAAGCATGAATGAGAATGGATATTACGATTTGAACACGGTTTTTTGTTGTTCTGATTATTCCCTCTCGCTAAATGTTGGATAACTAGGGGGACAAACGCGGTATTAAATTTTCTTGATGCAGATTAAAATTAAGGGCACAACCTTGTAAAAAATGTTGAATGTGTTGTTCTTTATACAGGTCTCCCGTACCAGGCTGTTTATCAGCTAATCGGGGGAAAGCCCCATAACCAGCCAACAAACAATGCCATGACACAGTTCCAAAATGACTTTCAAGATTTTGGCGGGCTATTTCTTGCTCTAGATCTTCACGGCGATACCAGACATCCAGTAATTGCGATAAAGAATCAGAGATATGGGTATTGGCACGATTCGCTCGCCAATAGTCACTGTCGTTGCGAGTATTTAACTTATAATGTGCCACGATGTAATCCCGCACTCGCTCAAAACGCTCTGTGACTTTTTGATTGTACTGAGATTGACGTTGTTGGCTAAAATGTCCATCTGAAAAATCATCCATAAACATCTCCGTACAAATTTGCACTAAGTGCAATGCGGTGGCCTCTAAAGGTTCAATAAAACCCTGTGCCAAACCAAGTCCAATACAGTTATTTTGCCAATGGCTTTCTAGGCAACCCACCTTCATTTTTAAATGCCGGCAGGGATGTTCACTATCGCTCATATTAAGGTGTTGGCGAAATTCCTTTTCAGCTTGATTACTGTCAACAAAATCAGAGCTATAAACATAACCATTGCCATAACGATTGGTCAGTGGAATTTTCCAACACCAGCCATTGGCAATGGCGGTTGCTGTGGTTTCTACAGGAATATTTGTGCTGATATCAGTGGGCATGACCACAGCTGCGTCGTTAAATAAATTGTCTTTATAAGACTTAAACTTCACCCCTAACTCTTGCTGCATTAATAAACTGGAAAAACCACTGCAGTCAACAAACCAATCGGCTGCGATGTTGCCCGCATCCTTACTGACAAGATGTTTAATATCCCCATTAGCATGTTTTTCGACGCCACAGATAAGGGCTTGTTGATGAATGACACCTAATTTTTTTGCATGCTCGGCTAAAAACTCACCTAATAAATATGAGTCAAAGTGGTAACCATATTCCATTCTAAAGGGAAAGTTTTCAGGGGTCAGTGGTCCTTTATTCTGCTGCGCTAGCACCCCATTAATTAAAAAATCGGCAGGGTTGGTATGGGTTGCAAGTCCCAAGCGCCGGGTCCGACAATTAACAAAAAAGGCACGCTGGCTAAAGGTATCAATTTGCGAAATAAAGGGGTGACTGTATTGGTCAATACCAGACTGCGGACTCCAACCAGCAAACTTAATGTTCACTTTATAGGTCGCATTGCAACGTGACATCCACTCAGATTCAGCAATGCCTAATAGTTGAAAAAAGCGTTTGAGCGTGGGGGTCGAGCCCTCTCCGACTCCAACAATGCCCACATCAGGTGACTCAACCAATATGATTTCAATCGGTTTGTCGCTCCAACGGGCAGCAAATAAGTTGGCGGCCATCCAACCAGCTGTACCGCCTCCGACGATACAAATACGCGTGGTCTTCATATTAATTGGCTCGCCGGCAATAGGCTCGCAAAAACTCATCGTGAGAAGGTAACTTACTTAGAGGCTCATTTTTAATCTGTTGAATATTATTTAACATCTCAAATAATTTCTCTTTGGCTACCGTATTCGCAATAGGATGGTAGTCTTTAGGTACAATACCCTGCCCCAACATCACTTGCAGCCATGAACTTTCCAAAAATAGGTCATTCTGTTCACGAAACAAACGACCAGTTGCGGCAAATAATTCTATTTTATGGGCTAAAGAATCAGGAATGGCCATATTACGTAAATCGCGCCAAAAATGGCTATCTGTGCGCTCATTGACGTGATAATGCAAAATAATAAAGTCGCGGATTTGCTCCATCTCAACTTGAGATTGGCGATTGTATTCATTCACATCAGCCGTTTGAATGCCATGATGAGGGAATAAGTGAATAAGCCGCACTACCGCAGATTGAATAAGATGAATACTGGTTGATTCTAGTGGTTCTAAAAAGCCACTGGATAAACCAACGGCGACGACATTACGCGACCATTGCTGACGTCTACGACCAGTCTTAAATTGAATAAAGTTGGGATCAGCTAAGGGGTCAGATTCTAGATTGCGGCTTAATAACTCTAAGGCCTGATCTTGGCTGTAATAGTGACTGCTGTATACCAAACCATTGCCGTTTCTGTGTTGCAGAGGAATACGCCACTGCCAACCTGCTTTGTGAGCAATAGAGCGTGTATAAGGTAAGGTGTGTGCATGACTCTTTGACGGTATTGCGACTGCGCGATCACAAGGCAACCAGTGACTCCAATCATCAAAACCTGTGCCTAATTCTTGCTGAATTAATAAACCTTTAAAACCAGAACAATCAATAAACAAATCGCCCTCAATTTTTTGCCCACTTTTAAGCACTAAGGCTTGGATAAAACCACTATCTTTATCTTGCTCAACATGTTCGATCAGGCCCTCGGTTCGCACCACCCCCATACGCTCACTCACTTCCCGCAAAAACTTAGCGTATAAACCGGCATCAAAATGATAAGCGTAAGGCAATTCGATTATGTTGTCTTTACTGTTAATGTGCGCAAATTTACCCTGCATCGCCGCAAGATAATTTAAATCGTAATCCCATATACTGGTCTGCATACCCAGTGATTGGGCGCGTTGCCAAAAGTGATGGAAATGGCAAAACGCCATGCTTTTACCCGCTGCGCCAAAGGAATGGAAATAGCTTTCTCCTTGCACTCGCCAGTTTTCAAATTGAATACCTAGCTTAATAGTGCCCTTGGTTTTAGTCAGAAATTCTGCTTCATTAATACCCAATACATTGTTGAGTAAACGAATGGGTGGAATAGTCGCCTCACCTACTCCGACGGTACCTATGGCTTCAGACTCAACTAATTCAATATCAATTGCAACACCCACCACTTTTTTGAGTAAGGTCGCTGAAATCCAACCTGCGGTGCCACCGCCAACGATAACGACTTTTTTTATCTGTTTGTTCATACATTACTTAAAAATTAAAAACCCCACTAGCGAT
Organism: Paraglaciecola sp. 25GB23A; assembly: GCF_040012495.1. Taxonomy (NCBI): domain Bacteria; kingdom Pseudomonadati; phylum Pseudomonadota; class Gammaproteobacteria; order Alteromonadales; family Alteromonadaceae; genus Paraglaciecola; species Paraglaciecola sp. 25GB23A. Next base: position 1,085,520 of record NZ_JBDYKM010000001.1, on the reverse strand, counting down.
GCTAACTGGGGTTTTACAGAGGTTCAACTAATCAAATACAATTAGTTGAACTGAATACTGCATTAATTCGAGTTAATGCAGATTACTAAGCAAGTTTTCACATTAGAAGCTGTAATTTAGCCCTAATAAGAAGTTACGTCCGTAGCTCTGATATTGAGTGATCTGACGAGCATCAGCACCGTTAGATTGGATTGTAGGTTCGTCTGTCAAGTTTTGACCTTTGAGCGTAACGCGCAATCCTTCTAAAGATTCGATACCTGACTCACTAAAGTCATAACCGATTTGTGCATCCCACAGTTCACCACCGTTATCAGTTGCGCCGACCAATGACAAGCTGATACCACGAGTTTCTGACAAGAAACTACTACGTTTAGTACCTGACAAACGGACCTCAAAACCACTATTTTCATAATAAGCCGTTAAACTGTAAGCTTCATCTGACAAACCAGGGATTTGAGAACCATCATCAAACTCACCGTCTAAGAAGGTAGCGCTTGCAACAACACCAAATCCTTCAAGTGATTCATGCAACATTGACATAGGAATACTACCTTGTAATTCCCAGCCTTTTACTGTGCCTTGCAAACCATCTTGACGGTAAGAAACTGCACCCAAGAAAGTAGCAGGTGGCTGATTACCCGTAGCATCAGTTGAATCATGATAACCAGGTATATAAAATTCACTGAAATCGACTACGGTGTTACCACTTTCATGCCAGTTTTTCAGATCTTTGAAGAAGAAACTAACCGCAAAAAAGCCATCATCCGCAAAATAGTTTTCGTAACTTACATCAAATTGATTTGCTTCAATGGGTTTAAGTAATGGATTACCTGAATTTCCTGAGAATGGGCCTTGGCCAACAGTGGGGTTAAGGATTGAACTATCATTAAAGGAGAAACTGACAGTAGTATTGGGGCGCATATCATCCATACGTGGACGGGTTAGTACTTTAGACAATCCTAAACGTACAAATTGACTGTCAGCGACTTCTAAACTTAAGTTTAACGTTGGCAATACATCGGTGTAAGAATCACCACCTTCAAGTGGAGTCGCGTCAACATAACGAGTCGGTCCTGTTACGGTGCCAAAACCAAAGGACTTTTGGTCAGCACTGACGACTTGCAAACCCACATTACCGCGCAAAAACATACCAGCTACTTCGGTATCGATATCTAACTTAGCAAAAACAGTGGTTAACTCTTCTTTTACTTCATAGGTATCACCTAAACGACCTGTTTCAAGGTCAGCTGCATCAGTAGCGATATAGTAACCATCGTTATAAAGAGCTAGGCCGTCATAAGCCACCACGCCTTTTATACCTAGGAAACTTAAATCAGCATAACCCAATACATTAGGAATTGGACCATCATTTGGCCAAGTTGGTGCGGTTAGGTAGGCACCATTATTGACTTTAGATTTAGTTCTTTCTGAATAAACCACACCAGCGGTAAGTTGAGTGAAAATACTCCAATCTACCACGCCATTAATCTCTAAACGTAAAGAGTCTAAATCTTCAGAAAATACGGGTTTATTAACAAAACCATCTTGTGCAGTGTTAGGACCAAAACCTTCAACGCCTTGAAATGCAGCAACGGGATCTAAACTACCACCCCAGGCCTGAGGGCCAGCAAGCGTTATAATACTAGCATCGGTCAAGTCAACTGGCGCAATCGTAGGGTGATCGGAGAAAACCGTACCCGTTGATGTTTGTTGCCATGAACGTGCAGTAATTGGACGTCCGTCGATACCTGCACGACCAACACCAGAATAACTTTCAATGTCCGCAATGGTTTTATCTACTTTACCAGTAGAGTAGTCAACTATGGCTGACCAATTATCATTAATTTGATATTCAATATTCAAACCTATTGTACTTAGCTCTGCATCTTGACTACGGCCATCGTTACGGATAACAGAATAAAAGCCATCGTAGTAACCAGAGGTCACTAAGCCATTCTCGACGCCAGTAATATTATAGGCACTGGTTCCCCACTCGGCACCGCCTTCTTCTAAACCACGTCTTACGTCATTTTCAGAAAAATCGATGTACAGTGCGTCCAGTTGTAGGCTTAATCTGTCAGATGGTTCCCATTGCACCACGGCTGCTAAAGAATCACGTTCAAGCATGGCAGAACGCACAAATGAATCATGACCTCCGGAGACCACATCACCGGCAGAAGAGGCTGCACTATCAGTGGCGCGACGATCTGAATCCTGATTGACGGTTGCATATCCCCAGCCACGGAATTGCTCTTCTTGACGAGGCGTTTCCATTGAGGCTAATACTAAGGCTAAGCCAATGGTGTCATCCGCAAAAGAGTCAACATAGTTAAATGATAAACGGTGTCCTGTATTATCATAATCAGGGTTAGCAGAATCTTTGCCGTTTTGTTCGTAGTCAGCATTAAATGCAATAGTACGCTTTTGTCCTAAAGGTTTGATGGTTTGTAAGTCAACTGTACCGCCCACACCTTGGGTGATCAAACCTGCTTCTGGAGTTTTATAAACCATGATATTGGTGACGATTTCAGTTGGATACAAATCGTATTCAACGCCACGGTTATCGCCCATACCAAGCAATTCACGGCCATTCAAAGAAGTTCCTACGTAGTTTTCATTGAAACCACGGATTGATAAACCACTGGTACGACCGTTACGACGTTCACCAGCTATACCAGGCAAACGTGCTAATGATTCTGCCACACTGGTATCGGGCAATTTACCGATGTCTTCTGCAGACAATACTTCGACTATCGATGTGTTATCCATTTTTAAGGCCTGCGCACGCATTAAACTGCCGCGGATACCTGAAACTTGAATAACTTCAAGATTTTCTTCTTGTGCCGCTTCTTGGGCAAGCACTGGGGTCATGCCAACAGCAAAACCACTAGTGATTAATGCTGCTTTAATTAAATTTGGTTTAAAATACTTCATTTGTGTGTCCCGTTTTTTTGAAAGTAATCGATGCATACAAGTGAAACGTTAATAAACTGTTTTCAATTGTTACACATTTGTTTTTCTGGACGGGATCCTACAGGTTAGCAAGCTACATGCTCAACGAGGTGCATACGTATTCAAAGATAAGCCTGAATGACTGCATACGTATTCAAGCCTACAGCGGGCAAAAAACTAACAAATGCGCAACAAATGAAGGTTAATACGATGTTATGAATTTTAGCTATTGGTATATGCAAACAAGATAGTTGCGCTTTTAACGATATCAAACCTCCTGTTGAATACGAATGCAAACTCGTACTACACGCTTGCCCGCGTCAGCTTTTTGTAATCAATTATGCTAACGTTGTTAGTGTGTTTAACTAGGTTGCTATACTATGCTCACAGAAACAAAAACAAATATCGCCAATTTAGAGAACTTGCCATTACCGGCGATTATGCATAATGTATTACCAGAGAGTTTTAAGCAGGTAGTCACCAGTCAATATCAGCCAGTAGTCTTTAAAAACTTTGCCTCTGATTGGGAAATAGTCAAAAAATCACAACAATCGTTGTTAGAAGTAGCTAGCTATTTAAAGAGTTTCGAGCAAAATCAGCCACTCAACCTAGTGACACTGCCTGAAAGTACAGTAGGTAGGATGTTTTATACTGAAGACTTAAGCGCGATGAATTTTTCAGTTGCTAAAGCTACTCTGAGTGCGAGCATCGATCGCATGTTCGAGCAGAATCGAGATAGCCGATTTTGCCTTCAATCACTGAACATTAAACAAAACTTGCCAACATTAGTGTCGCAACTGCCCAATAAACTGCTGCCCCGCACTCAGCCTTTTCTTTGGGTGGGCAACAATGTGACAGTAGCACCTCATTTTGATGAAGCAAATAACATCGCAGTCGTCGCTGCGGGCAAAAGACGCTTTACCTTATTTCCGCCTGAGCAAGTAAAACATCTCTATATTGGTCCATTAGACTTTAGCCCGGCTGGCCAGCCCATCAGTTTAGTAAATTTACGAGCACCGGATTTAACCAAGTTTCCACTTTATGCAAAAGCCCATGCAGAAGCCTTATCGGTAGAACTTGAAGCTGGAGACGCGATATATATTCCCACACCTTGGTGGCACCATGTTGAATCACTTTCGTCTTTCAATGTATTGGTTAATTACTGGTGGAGTGAAAACGTAGTATCAAGCCAACTGCCCTTCCCTATGCTGATTCATACCTTACAGGCATTAAAAAACATGCCTCCTGATCAGCAACAAGCTTGGCAAAATATATTGCAGTTTTATATGACAGAGCAAAACCACCCACATATTCCTGAGCCCGTCCAAGGTATATTGGGTAAACCCAGTAATACTGTCGCTAATTTTGTCCATCAGTGGTTGGCTGGGCAAATAAAATAAACTCACAGAAACAAAAAACCCGCAATTAAGCGGGTTTTGTTAAGTGTTACGTTTTACTTACCAACCGGTAATTTCGCGCAAACCTTTACCTATATCAGCTAAAGAACGCACAGTTTTAACACCTGCGTCTTCTAATGCTTTGAATTTCTCATCAGCAGTACCCTGACCGCCAGAAATAATAGCGCCAGCATGGCCCATGCGCTTACCAGCAGGTGCAGTAACACCAGCAATATAAGAAACAACAGGCTTAGTTACATTTGCTTTGATATAAGCAGCGGCTTCTTCTTCAGCAGAACCACCAATTTCACCGATCATAACGATGGCTTCAGTTTGTGGATCGTCTTGGAACAATTTTAAGATATCGATGAAGTTAGAACCTGGAATAGGATCACCACCAATACCGACACAAGTAGATTGGCCAAAACCTTCATCAGTGGTTTGTTTTACCGCTTCATAAGTCAAAGTACCTGAACGAGAGACAATACCTACTTTACCTGGTTTATGGATATGGCCAGGCATGATACCAATCTTACATTCACCAGGAGTAATCACGCCTGGGCAGTTTGGACCGATCATTCGAACGCCTTTAACGTTCAAATATTCTTTCACAAACAGCATATCGATAGTAGGAATACCTTCGGTGATACAGATGATTAATTCAATTCCAGAATCAGCAGCTTCTACGATAGAGTCTTTACAGAATGCGGCAGGTACATAGATAACAGACGCTGTTGCGCCAGTTGCTTGCACGGCTTCACGCACTGTATTAAAAACAGGTAAACCTAGGTGAGTTGTACCGCCTTTACCAGGGGTAACGCCACCGACCATTTTTGTACCATAAGCAATTGCTTGCTCAGAGTGAAAAGTTCCCTGACCACCGGTAAAACCCTGACAGATAACTTTGGTGTCTTTATTAATTAATACAGACATTATTTGCCCTCCGCGGCTTTAACAACTTGCTGAGCCGCATCAGTCAGACTGCTTGCAGCGATAATATCAAGACCAGACTTAGCTAGTACTTCACGACCTAGTTCAGCATTAGTACCTTCAAGACGCACAACAACAGGCACGTTTACACCGACTTCTTTCACTGCACCGATGATACCTTCTGCAATCATGTCACAACGCACAATGCCACCGAAAATATTAACTAAAACCGCTTTAACATTGCTGTCAGATAAGATGATTTTGAATGCTTCAGCAACACGTTGTTTAGTTGCACCGCCGCCTACATCTAGGAAGTTTGCTGGTTTGCCACCATGAAGGTTAACAATATCCATAGTACCCATCGCAAGACCGGCACCATTAACCATACAACCAACGTTACCGTCTAAGGCAACATAATTAAGTTCCCATTTCGCCGCTTCTGCTTCACGCGCATCATCTTGTGATGGATCGTGCATTTCACGGATACGTGGTTGGCGATAAGCTGCATTACCATCAATCGCAACTTTGGCATCCAAACAATGAATGTCGCCATCAGCTTTGATAACCAGTGGATTAATTTCAATCAAGGCAATATCTAAATCAACAAACATCTTGGCTAAACCTAAGAATATTTGAGTGAATTGTTTGATTTGAACACCTTGAAGGCCCAATTTAAATGCCATTTCGCGTGCTTGGTAAGGCTGAGCACCAACGATTGGATCGATTTCAGCTTTCAATATTTTTTCTGGTGTCTCATGAGCAACAGTTTCAATCTCAACACCGCCCTCGGTAGAAGCCATAAACACGATTCGACGTGAAGTACGGTCAACCACTGCACCTAAATAAAGCTCATCAGCGATATCAGTGCATGATTCAACTAGGATCTTAGTTACCGGCTGACCTTTTTCGTCAGTTTGGAAAGTAACAAGATTTTGACCTAACCATTTTTGAGCAAATGCTTTGATTTCGTCTTTGGATTTAACCAACTTAACACCGCCAGCCTTACCTCGGCCACCGGCATGTACCTGACATTTAACAACCCACTCGGTTCCGCCGATTTTGTCCGCGGCTTCAGCGGCTGCTTCAGGAGTATCTACAGCAAACCCTTCAGAAACTGGCAAACCATACTCTTTGAATAGCTGCTTGCCTTGATATTCATGCAAATTCATGGTGTATCTATCCGTTTTAATTGAGAAAAAGCCGCACTAATGCAGCTTGTTTAGAAGCCGTTTTTACTAAAAAAAACGGCAAGTCGGTAGGCAGAAAATACCAGTGCCTACCTCGTTTACGTTACACATCCAATAATAGGCGTGTAGGATCTTCCAGCATTTCCTTAATCGTCACCAAGAAACCAACTGACTCTTTACCGTCAATGATTCTATGATCATAAGAAAGTGCTAAATACATCATAGGCAATATTTCAACTTTGCCATTTACTGCCATCGGCCTATCTTGGATTTTATGCATACCCAAAATAGCACTCTGAGGTAGATTAATGATAGGAGTCGACATCAACGAACCGAAAACCCCTCCATTAGTAATAGTGAAGTTACCGCCCTGCATGTCATCTAACGTCAATTTGCCATCACGCCCTTTGAGAGCCAAATCGCGAATACCTGCTTCAATTCCCGCCATACCCAGTGCATCACAATCACGTAATATCGGCGTGACCAATCCACGGGGTGTTGACACCGCGATGGAAATATCAAAATAGTTATGGTAACAAATATCATCACCATCAATTGACGCATTGACTTCAGGAAAACGTTTTAAGGCTTCAGTTACCGCTTTTACATAAAAAGACATGAAACCTAAACGAATACCATGACGTTTTTCAAAACTGTCTTGATACTGTTTACGTAAATCCATGATTGGTTTCATGTTAACTTCGTTAAACGTAGTTAACATCGCTGTACTGTTTTTAGCTTCCAATAAACGTGTTGCAATAGTCTTGCGTAAACGTGTCATCGGGACACGTTTTTCAGTACGGCTACCCAAGTTTAGAGCCGGGGTCGCTGACGCACTCGTCGCTGCTGCTTTAGCGGGTGCTGCAGGAGCTTGTAAGAATTTCTCAACATCTTCTTTAGTAACACGACCGCTCTTACCAGTACCTTTAATCTTCGCTGCGTCCAAGCCTTTTTCAGCCAGCAATCTTCTTACTGATGGGCTCAAAGCGTCATTATCTTCAGTTTCGGTCGCAGCTGGGGCTGTTTCGGCTGCAGCCGGAGCACCTGCTGCAGGTACAGCACCGGCAGTAAACATAGCAATAACTTGCTCACCAGCAACAGTAGCACCTTCTTCAAATAGTATCTCACTGAGCATACCATCAGCAGGAGCAACCACTTCTAGTACAACTTTATCGGTTTCTATATCTACCAAGTTTTGGTCACGAGAAATAGCTTCGCCAGGCTTAACATGCCAAGTCGCTATCGTTGCATCTGCCACTGATTCGGGCAGCACAGGTACCTTAATTTCCACTGCTTCACCTTTTTTATTTGAGGTTTCTTTTGCGGTAGGTGCTGGTGAGCTACTCTTTTTCGCTGCACTGGCACCTGGTTCAAATTTAGCAATAACTTGTTCACCTAGAACAGTTTCACCTTCGGCTTGAAGTATTTCACTGATAACGCCATCTGCTGGTGCCACCACTTCAAGTACGACTTTATCCGTTTCAATATCCACAATGCTTTGATCGCGGCTGACTTTTTCACCAACCTCAACATGCCAAGTAGCAATTGATGCATCAGCCACTGATTCTGGCAATACCGGTACTTTAATATCTATAGTCATACTGGTTCCTTATTTAATTGTTAATGCATCAGCAATCAAATCAGCTTGCTGTTGATTGTGAACCGAAATATAACCCACTGCTGGAGATGCTGAAGCAAGTCGGCCTGCGTAAGTTAGTTTAGCACCATCTGGAATTGAGGCCCAAAAGTGATGTTGGCTGCAATACCAAGCACCTTGGTTTTGTGGCTCTTCCTGACACCAAACCCAATCTGTCACATGTTGATAGTCACTAATGGCTTGCGCCAATTCAGCATGCGGGAATGGATATAATTGTTCAATTCGAATAATAGCAACATCATCTTGTTCATTCTTACGTCGCTGCTCAAGCAGATCGTAATAAACTTTACCAGAACACAATACAACTCGTTTCACCTTAGCGGCGACTAATTCATCAACTTCGCCAATCACATTATGAAATATCCCGGTAGACAATTCTTCTAGAGAAGAAACGGCAAGAGGATGACGCAGTAGCGACTTAGGAGACATAACGATCAAAGGTTTACGTGTTGGTCTCAATATTTGACGACGCAACATATTAAAAACCTGAGCTGGTGTAGACGGAACACATACTTGCCAATTGTGATCAGCACAAAGCTGCAAGAAACGCTCTAAGCGCGCAGAACTATGCTCTGGGCCTTGGCCCTCATATCCATGAGGTAAGAGCAATGTTAAACCACACAAACGCCCCCATTTAGCTTCACCTGAACTTAAAAACTGGTCGATAACCACTTGCGCACCGTTAGCAAAATCACCAAACTGAGCTTCCCAAATCGTCAAACAACCCGGTTCAGCAGTAGCATAACCAAATTCAAATGCAACCACCGCCGCTTCAGATAAAACGGAGTCATAGATTTCCATTTTACCTTGCTCAGGACTAATGTGTTGCAGGGGCATATACGCTGCACCATCGACTTGACTGTGCAAAACGGCGTGTCTGTGGAAAAACGTGCCTCGCCCGGAATCTTGGCCGGTCATACGTATTTTACTACCCGTTTCAACGATAGAAGCATAGGCTAAGTTTTCGGCCATGCCCCAATCTAAGGGTCTTTCTTCAGCGACCATGGCAACACGGTCTTGATAGAGCTTTGCCACTCGAGACTGTAATTGATGACTATCAGGGAAAGTACACAACTTAGCCCCTAACTCTTTGAGTTTCTCAACACTGATTTCGCAATCATAACTGACATCCCAGTCATGACCGAGATACGGGCTCCAATCAACAGAGTGCTCTGTCATGGGACGCCATTCATCTAATACACAAGCACCATGATCGAGGGCTGCGCGGTAATCACCGATAAGCTTCTCGATTTCATGAGCTTCAATGGTGCCCTCTGCAACCAATTGCTCAGCATATAACTCACGAGCGACAGGATGTTTCTTAATTTTTTGATACATCAGAGGCTGAGTTGCATTAGGCTCATCAGCTTCGTTATGTCCATGGCGGCGATAACATACTAGGTCGATTACTACATCACGTTTAAATTGATTGCGATAATCCAAGGCCAGTTTGGTAACAAATAATACCGCTTCTGGATCATCAGCATTCACGTGAAAGATAGGTGCCTGCACCATTTTGGCGATATCGGTACAATATTGTGTTGAACGTGTATCTTCAATCTTAGAGGTAGTAAACCCAACTTGATTGTTAATAACAATGCGAACAGTACCACCGACCATAAAGCCACGGGTCTGCGACATGTTAAAGGTTTCTTGTACTACCCCTTGCCCAGCGATAGCAGAGTCACCATGAATTGTAATGGGTAAAACAAGCGAACCATCGGTGCATTTACGGCGGTCTAAACGAGCACGCACCGAGCCAATAACAACGGGATTAACAATTTCTAAATGCGATGGGTTAAAGGCTAATGCTAGATGGACATTACCGCCTTTGGTAGCAAAATCAGAAGAGTATCCGGCGTGATATTTAACATCACCCGCGCCCAACGAATTATCATGCTTACCGGCGAACTCATCAAATAACACCGACGGATTTTTACCCAGTACATTAACCAAGACGTTCAAACGGCCACGGTGGGCCATGCCGATAACCACTTCTTTAGTGCCGCAGCTACCTGCGTGAGAAATCAGCCCTTTGAGCATTGGCACCAACGAATCACCACCTTCCAATGAGAAACGTTTTGCGCCAGGAAATTTAGCACCTAAATATTTTTCCATACCATCGGCCGCAACAAGCCCTTTGAGAATGGCAATTTTCTCTTCACGTGCTACTTCCGGTTTTGCCTGCACTGACTCAATACGATTTTGCAACCATCGTTTTTGTTCAGTATCAGTAATATGCATATATTCTGTACCGATCGAACCACAATAGGTGCGGTTCAACGATTGAAATAGTTCACCTAATGGTAGGGTTTCTTGACCAATGGCATACGAACCTACGTTGTATGCTGTGTCAAAATCTTGTTCAGACAAATTATGAAAAGACAATTCTAAATCACGAACTCTGGGTTGTTTCCAAAGTTGTAAGGGATCAAGATTGGCATGCTGATGCCCTCGAAACCTAAAGGCATTAATTAACTGTAATACTTTGACTTGTTTTTCATCACTAGTATTGCTCGAAGGAGTAACAGATACCCCGGCTCGAGCTGCAGGTCCTAAAGCGGCTAATGAGCGAAACTGATCTCGTATAACACTGTGTTTAGATTCGACCGAAACGCCTTCAACTTTCGGTAGTTTATCGAAAACCGCACGCCATTGTTCAGAGACACTTTGAGCGTTATCTAAATACGCTTCATACATTTCTTCTACATAAGCAGCGTTGCCACCAGCCATGTGAGAAGACTCCCACCATGCTTTCATCACGCTTTGTTGCATTGTCGTCCCTTGATTTGATAAGACTTACAATTATATGTGCATAGGCACACGTTACTTTAGTGGGCTAAACCCAAACATTCTTGATTCAACTTAAAAGCACAATAGTTGCCATTCTCGTGAGAATGGCAACAACATTTATACTGCGCGTTTTAGTAACATCGATTTAATGTGACCAATCGCCTTAGTGGGGTTTAACCCTTTAGGACAAACACTGACACAGTTCATGATGCCATGGCAACGGAAAACGCTAAAAGCATCATCTAAACCACTTAAACGTTGCTCAGTTGCTGTATCACGGCTATCCGCTAGAAAACGGTAAGCGTGCAATAAACCGGCTGGACCGATAAATTTATCAGGGTTCCACCAAAATGATGGGCATGATGATGAACAACAAGCACATAAAATACATTCGTACAATCCGTCTAATTTTGCACGTTCTTCTGGCGACTGCAAAAATTCACGAGCAGGCGGCTGGTTATCTTCATTGATTAGAAAGGGTTTGATTTTTTCATACTGAGTATAAAATTGACTCATATCCACAACCAAATCACGTACCACCGGCAAACCAGGCAAAGGGCGAACAACAAACTTATTACCCTTAAGTGCCGACAATGGCGTAATGCACGCTAGGCCGTTTTTACCATTCATATTAACACCGTCAGAGCCACATACACCCTCACGACAAGAACGACGGAATGACAAAGTAGGGTCACGCTCTTTTAATAAAATAAGAGCATCTAGCACCATCATATCTTGGCCTTCTTCGACCTCTAACTGATAGTCTTGCATGCGTGGAGCATTATCAACATCAGGATTGTAACGGTAAATTGAAAAATGTAATTGCATCTTCGCTACTCCTATTAATACGTTCTGGCTTTAGGTGGAAAGGCTTCGCGAAGTTTAGGTGTCATATTCACCTCTCGCTTCAGCATTGTGTCGTTTTCAGGTAAGTAAACTGAGTGACACAACCAATTTTCATCATCACGGTCTGGAAAGTCAAAACGACTATGAGCGCCACGACTTTCTGTACGGAAATTAGCGGCAACTGCAGTACTATAAGCTGTTTCCATCAAGTTATCTAACTCTAAGCATTCAATACGCATAGTGTTAAAATCATTACTTTTATCGTCTAAACGAGCCGATTGTAAACGCTCACGGATTTCGCCTAGTTCTTTCAAGCCTTGTGCCATTGCTTCGCCTTCACGGAATACTGAGAAGTTGAGTTGCATACACTGTTGTAAATCTTTCTTGATTTGTACTGGGTCTTCGCCTTGACCTTTAGGAGAATTTTCCCAACGATTAAAACGAGTTAATGCAGCATCTACATCGTCAGATGATGCATCTCGCGCTTCGATACCATCGATAGCTTTGCCTAAATGCATGCCTGTTGCACGACCGAATACCACCAAGTCTAATAATGAGTTTCCGCCTAAGCGATTTGCACCATGTACGGATACACATGCAATTTCACCACAAGCAAATAAACCTTTGATTGGCGTGGCTTTACCCTGTAAATCTATATTCAAAGCCTGGCCGTCAACGTTAGTCGGAATACCACCCATCATATAGTGACAGGTAGGGATAACCGGAATAGGCTCTTTTATAGGGTCTACGTGGGCAAAAGTACGAGATAATTCTAGAATACCGGGCAAACGCGATTCCAGTACATCTTTACCTAAATGATCAAGTTTTAATTTAAGGTGAGGACCCCAAGGGCCATCACAACCACGCCCTTCACGAATCTCTGTCATCATAGAACGAGCAACAACGTCACGCCCAGCTAAGTCTTTAGCATTGGGTGCATAACGCTCCATAAAACGCTCACCGTCTTTATTTAATAAGTATCCGCCTTCACCGCGGCAACCTTCAGTTACCAGAGTACCAGCACCTGCAATACCTGTTGGGTGGAACTGCCACATTTCCATATCTTGCATCGGCACACCAGCACGCAATGCCATACCAACGCCGTCACCAGTATTGATGTGTGCGTTAGTGGTTGAAGCATAAATACGCCCTGCGCCACCTGTCGCTAAAACTACGGCTTTTGACTTAAAATAAACTACTTCACCGGATTCAATGTCTATAGCGGTACATCCGACCACATCACCATCTTGGTTTTTGACTAAATCTAAAGCATACCATTCGCTGAATACTTTGGTCTTATTTTTGACATTTTGCTGATAGAGCAAATGTAATAAAGCATGCCCTGTTCTGTCGGCCGCAGCTGCTGTTCGAGCACCTTGCTCACCGCCGAAGTTTCTAGACTGACCACCAAAAGGACGTTGGTAGATTTTACCATTTTCAAATCGAGAAAAAGGCAAACCCATATTTTCCATTTCAATAATGGCTTCTGGGCCTGTTTTACACATGTACTCGATAGCATCTTGGTCACCGATATAATCAGAGCCTTTGACTGTGTCGTACATATGCCATTCCCAATTATCTTCATGGGCATTGCCTAACGCAACAGTAATACCGCCTTGTGCAGAGACGGTGTGTGAACGAGTAGGAAAAACTTTCGATAATAAGGCACAAGATTTACCGGATTGAGATATTTGTAATGCGGCACGCATGCCTGCACCACCAGCGCCAACCACGACTGCATCATATTCATGAACTGTAATACTCATTTAAACTCCCCACAATACGAAAAGACCTACCGCAACATAAACGAAGGCAATTAAATTAAGTACGAATTGAACTACTGCTCGCAAAACAGGAGCTTTGACATAATCGGTAAGGACTTGCCACAAGCCTATTCTGACGTGCAACATAATTGAAACTAATGTCGCGAAAGTAAACACCTTCATACCAATATGAGAAAATAGCCCTTGCCAGCTCTCAAAGGTAATCTGAGGCGTGGCAACAAAGTACCACAACATGAACAGTGAAAAAGCCGTCATGATGATGGCCGTCGCTCTTATGGTGACATAATCCTGCACACCATCACGTTTCAAACTAGCTTGGCTAGTTACCATAATACAACTCCTACAACAATCGTTAATAAGATCCAAAGACCAATAATGGCTTTAGCGCTATTATTGCCTGACTCAAGTTCTTCCCAAGCACCGGTGTCCATTATGAAATGTCTAATTCCACCAAGAATATGGTAACTCAGTGCTGAGATGGTTCCGATAGCGACGAATTTGCCCAGCCAACCGTTAAGTTGTTGCTGAACCATCGCAAAACCATCTGATGAAGATACTGAAACGGCCCACGCCCAGATCACAAACATCAAGGCAAAAAACAAGGCAACGCCCGTAATGCGATGAAGAATTGACGTTATAGCGGCAGGAGGAAAACTAATGGTATTAAGTTGTAGATTAACTGGTCTTTGTTTTTTCACGTTTATGCTCTTTTACCTGTAGGGTGTTTTATCATTAATGCTGCGGCGTATTGCGCACCACGGCGTGTTAAAAACAATATTCTCATCCTTAAAAATGTTGCTCAAATGTAAACAAAACATTAATAAATTAATGCCTTTGCTATCAATCAAACAAGATGGCAAAGTATATCCAGCGAATTAGCTAATTACAATTGTTGTTCATTATTAATGCTTTATAAGGTAGAGAATTAAAAATGGTTTTAATAAATATTAAACTTAATTGAATAAATCTACGTTTAACTGTGCATTAAAATTGACATAACAACACATTATCAGTACAAATAGCGGCGATTTTCCCCAATTAAGCATGATCATTTGCTGTTTTATCAAAAAGTAACCAGTCTGAGGAGAGCAATGTATGGCAGACAATAAAGCCATTTTAAAAGCCGGTGACAAAGAAATTGAATTACCTATTTTGTCTGGCACAGCAGGACACGATGTCATCGACATTCGTAGCCTAGGCAGCAACGGTTATTTCACTTACGACCCCGGATTTATGGCTACAGGCTCTTGCGAGTCATCCATCACGTTTATCGATGGAGCTAAAGGCGTATTACTACACCGCGGGTATTCAATCGAAGATCTGGCCAGAGACGCAGATTATATTGAAGTGTGTTACATGTTGTTACATGACAAAACACCGACCAAAGAAGAGTATCTCGATTTTAAAAATACCATTACCCGCCACACCCTAGTCCATGACCAAGTTAACAATTTTTTCCGTGGTTTTAGACGCGATGCACACCCAATGGCAATGTTGTGTGGCACAGTAGGTGCAATGGCATCATTTTATCATGACGATTTAAACATTCACGATGCAGATCAGCGTTTACGCAGTGCTTATCGTTTAATCGCCAAAATGCCAACACTGGTGGCGATGTGTTACAAATACAATATTGGTCAACCTTTTGTTTATCCTAAAAACAATCTGAATCACGCCGAAAATTTCTTGAACATGATGTTTTCAGTGCCGGCTGAAGAGTACAAAATCAGTCCAGCAGTGGCCCGTGCCGTCGATAGAATATTTATTCTGCACGCTGATCATGAGCAAAATGCCTCCACTTCAACTGTTCGCTTAGCCGGCTCATCAGGTGCTAACCCTTATGCCGTTATTGCTGCAGGTGTCGCATCTTTATGGGGCCCCGCTCACGGTGGAGCAAATGAAGCCTGCTTAAATATGTTGCAAGAAATTGGCACGGTAGACCGTATTCCTGAATTCATTGCACGTGCAAAGGATAAAGACGATCCCTTCCGTTTGATGGGCTTTGGTCACAGAGTTTATAAAAACTTTGACCCTCGCGCTACCGTGATGCGTGAAAGCTGCCATGAAGTGCTGGCCGAATTAAATATCGATGATCCCTTGTTAAATGTGGCAATGGAACTTGAAAGAATAGCGCTTAGTGATCCCTATTTTGCTGAGAAAAAGCTTTTCCCCAACGTTGATTTTTATTCTGGCATAATACTTAAAGCAATTGGTATTCCTACCAATATGTTTACTTGTATTTTTGCTTTGGCAAGAACCGTAGGTTGGGTTTCACATTGGCATGAAATGTTAAGCCAACCAGGACAAAAAATTGGTCGCCCTCGTCAGTTATATACCGGCCACACTTTACGCCCGTATAACAAAATTGAAAAATAGTTAGACTAACGTCTATGATATCAAACGCGGTTTCAGTTAAGCTGAAATCGCGTTTTTTTTGTGACTAACGCTAGGGCTAAGCTTAATGAACTTAAACTCTTATGCAAAACTTTTAGGCTACAGCGGATTAATTCCTTTTGTAGCATTACCTTGCTTCAATTATTTAGAAATAATTAGCCCGCATAACTCACTAACACTTTTTATTCAATATAGTGCTGTGATCCTCGCTTTTTTTGGCGGTATACATTGGCATGATGCTTTGTCGCGAACATCCAGCAAATCTCAAATGAGCATTGCTATGCTGCCATCTTTGATTGCTTGGTTAAGCTTATTTTATCCAAGTGGCGCAGTTTCACTCAGCCTCTTAGCTGGCAGTTTTATTTTTATGTTGATTTATGACTTGCGCATTCTTAATGTGGATAAACAATACAGAATATTGCGCATTAATTTAACTATCGTTACCGTTTTAATGCATGCTGTCGTGGCTGTTTTGCTGAGGTAATAGTTAATTATCGGGAAGTGCAACGACTCTCAAGCTAGACCAAGAGAGTCGTTATTTTACTTATTGCAGTAGCGTGAGTAACTCTTGTGTTTTCGCTTCCATCAAAGGGATATCTGCCCTTGACTCCACATTTAAACGAATAACGGGTTCGGTATTTGATTTACGTAAATTAAAACGCCAGTTCTCAAATTCAACGCCTATTCCGTCGGTATAATCGATCAAGGTTGCCTCAGCTTCATACTTGGCCAACACGGCCTTAATAGCTGCATCAGGATCAGTCAAGGTGCGATTAATTTCACCCGATGAGGGGAAAGCTACAATGCGTTCTTTGACCAAATTAGACAAAGTTTTTTTGGAGGTACAAATAAGCTCAGCCACTAGTAACCAAGGGATCATGCCAGAATCACAATAAGCAAAATCTCTAAAATAATGATGAGCACTCATTTCACCACCATAGACAGCATCATCCGCACGCATACGTTCTTTGATAAATGCGTGCCCTGTCTTGCTCATTATGGGTACACCACCTGCTGACTTAACTATATCTTCGGTATTCCAATAAACCCGAGGATCAAAAATAATTTTTGAACCGGGATCTTTATCTAAAAATGCTTTGGCCAATAAACCAACAATGTAATAACCTTCAACAAAGTCACCATTCTCATCAAACAAGAAACAGCGATCAAAATCGCCATCCCAGGCGATACCCATGTCGGCATTATGTGCGATAACAGCGTCGGCGGTATCTGCTCGACTTTCCGGCAATAAAGGATTCGGAATGCCGTTTGGAAAACTGCCATCAGGTTGATGGTGTATTTTAATAAATTCGATAGGCACGTGTTGTGTTAGTAGAGCTTTTTCAATCGCATCCAAGGCTTTACCCGCAGCGCCATTACCCGCATTGACTACTAGTTTCAAAGGTCGAATATTGTCTAATTTAATATAAGACAACATGTGCTCTACATAGTCATTTTCAACCGATATAACTTGATAGCTATCGGTGGCTAGTAACTTATCAGTTATTACTGATGCTTTACCTGCAATAAAATCTGCATCACTGACCTTACCGTTTGAATATGACAGCAGCCTCTCATCCACCAGCGACTGTGCATAATTTTCTGCCATATCTTTAATCGCAAATAAACCAGTATCACCACTTATGGGTTTCGAATCAGTCTTGACTAACTTCATACCGTTGTAATCAATAGGGTTATGGCTAGCGGTCACTTCAATACCACCATCAACACCCAAATGTTTGGTGGCAAAATAAATTTCTTCTGTACCGGTCATACCTAAATCAAATACCTTGGCACCACCATCAACTAATCCAGCCGCAAGAGCCAATTTAAGCGGTTCTGAGGTAAGGCGCACATCACCTCCAACCACAACCGTTTTTGCACTTAAGTATTCAGCAAAAGCACGCCCTATACGATAGGCCGCAGATTCGTCTAATTGCTCAACTAACTTGCCTCGAATATCGTAGGCCTTAAAACAGTTTAATTGCATATGAACAATTCCTATTTACTTTCAACACGACCATAACGGTCAGAAAAACGCACAATGTCATCCTCGCCTAGGTAGGTTCCTGATTGAACTTCAATCAACTCCAATGGAATTTTGCCGGGATTTTCTAGTGCGTGAATAACACCGATAGGAATATAGGTGGATTGATTTTCTGAAAGTAATAAAGTTTGCTCACCATTAGTCACCTTTGCGGTACCTGCAACTACAATCCAATGCTCTGCTCGGTGATGATGCATTTGTACCGATAATTTTTCACCGGGTTTAACCGTAATACGCTTTACTTGGAAGCGCGTACCATTGTCGATGGAATCATAACTGCCCCAAGGACGGAAAACTTCGCGATGAAATTCAAACTCTGGACGTTTTTCAGCTTTTAACTGATTTACCACGTTTTTGATGTCTTGCACTTTATCTTTGTGCGCAACCAGAACTGCATCTTTAGTTTCGACCACCACAACATCATCTAAGCCAACAACTGAAATAAGGCGTTGTTCAGAGTTGATATAACTATTGTGCACACCATCTAATATGGCGTCGCCTATCACAACATTATTGTTGGCATCTTTGTGCTCGGCTGTTTCCCATAATGATGACCAACTGCCTACATCACTCCAACCTGCATCTAGGGGTACAACACAAGCTGAGTCAGTTTTTTCCATAACCGCATAATCGATTGAATCGTCTGGACAGGTAGAAAAAATATCAGCATCTAATCTCACAAATTCCAAGTCAGACGATTCGCTTGCTATGGCTTTTTTACATATTTCGAGCATCTCAGGCGCATATTTGGCTAGCTCTTCTAGATAGCGACTTGCTTTAAACATAAACATGCCGCTGTTCCAATAATACTCACCAGAATCAACATAAGACTGCGCCGTTGCCAAATTGGGTTTCTCAACAAATTGGGCAACGTCGTATCCCACTTCCTGAGCAGACGCCGCATTACCGCGTTTTATATAACCATAACCAATGTGGGCGCTATCAGGCACGATTCCGAAGGTGACTAATTTACCTTGCTCAGCCAGTTTTTCCGCTTGCTGAATGACTTTATGAAATTCTGCTTTATTGCTAATTAAATGATCGGCTGCCAGCACAAGTAAGATTGGATCTTCTCCGCCTAAAGATGCATGTAAAGCGGCTAATGCAATTGCAGGGGCAGTATTACGGCCAACAGGCTCCAATAAAATACCACCATGTTTGATATCCTCTTGGCGCAATTGTTCCGCCACTAAAAATCGATGAGCGTCATTGCAAATAACAATGGGGGCATCAATTTGCGTTCCGTCTAAGCGTTTAATGGTGTCCTGCAACATAGTCAGTTGACAGGTTAATCTTAAAAATTGTTTGGGTAATGCAGCGCGCGACTTCGGCCATAAACGACTACCAGTCCCGCCAGCTAATACAACAGGTTTCATTAAACGTTCCTTTTTGATGTTAAATTGATGCCATTACTAAAATAGCAAAATTAGGCTTAACGAATGGTATTAAAGGAAGCCTTAATATTCAACAAATCACTGATGTTAATGCGCGTTTTAGGCAAAAAAAAACCTAATCTTGGCCTAGGCAAACAATCCTGAGCGAAAATCATCAAAAGCCTTGTGGATTTCAGCCTCGGTATTCATAACAAAAGGACCATGTTGTACGATCGGTTCACCAATAGGTAAGCCACCTACCACAATGCAACAAGCTTCTGCCTTGCCTGTTAGTTCAATGGCTGAACTTGGATTTAACACCGCAAGTTGACCTTTTATTAGCTTTTCACCTCCGATGCTTATTTGGCCCTCATAGCAATAAATAAAAAAGTTATGTTGCTCATCACATGGAATTGACAGTGATTGCGTGTGCTTAAAACAACAATCTAAAAATAGCGGCTTAACCGCCTGCGCTGATACTGGCCCGGACACACCATGAAATTGACCGACTAATACTTTGACTTCAACACCAACAATAGCATCAACAACAGGCACTTCTGCGGCTTTGATATCTTGGTAGTTGGGTAAAGACATTTTTTCACTCGCCGGCAAGTTGACCCACAATTGAAAACCGCGCATTAGACCTTCTGTTTGTTTAGGCATTTCAGAATGTATAATCCCGCGCCCTGCGTTCATCCATTGGATTCCGCCAGCTTCAATTAATCCGGTATTACCTACTGAGTCTTTATGCTCCATCTTTCCGGCCAACATATAGGTTACAGTTTGAAATCCTCGATGAGGGTGTTGTGGGAACCCCGCTAGATAGTCTTGCGGTTTATCAGAACCAAATTCATCCAACATTAAAAAGGGGTCCAGCCTTGGCAGTGCAGGTTGACCAATTATGCGTGTTAAGGTGACGCCTGCGCCGTCTTGTGTCGGCATACCTCGTACAATTTGTTTTATAGAACTGACTTTATCCATCTACCATCACCTCATATTAAAATTAACTTCATTGCCTAACTAAGCCAACAATATTAATGCCTTAGTTGTAATATTAGTGTCTTATATAACCACGATTATTCAGCAAAGAAAATTGCAGATTTCCGCTGTATTACTTCAATTAAATCGAACTATCGGTGCAAGGTTGTTCACAATAAAATAAACACTTATGGTCAAAATCAACTTAGAACACTGTTATAATCCGTAAATAATTCACTTTATGTTTCTCGGTATGAATCAATCAAAGCAAAGGTTTGGCGGCACTCAACGACTCTATGGGGTTAATCAGACCAATATTTTAGCCCAGTCACATGTTTGTATAGTGGGAATAGGCGGTGTGGGCTGTTGGGTAGCAGAGGGCTTAGCGCGTTCAGCTGTTGGCCAACTTACCCTAATTGATTTAGATGATATCTGTGTAACCAACACCAATCGTCAAATTCATGCCATGCATTCCACCATTGGAATGGCAAAAGTCGACGAAATGAAAAAACGCATACTGGATATCAACCCAGATTGTGTAGTCAACGCGATTGAGGATTTTGTTACTCCAGAAAATGTCGCTGAGTTGCTAAACATGGGCTTTGATTATGTGGTGGATGCTACTGACAGTATTAAGGCCAAAGCCAGTATGATTGTATATTGCAAACGCAATAAAATTCCTATCATTACTATTGGTGGCGCAGGTGGACAAATCGACCCCACTCAAATCGCAGTAACTGATCTTAGTAAAACTATTCAAGATCCACTTGCCGCTAAACTGCGTTCATTTTTGCGTCGTTTCCATAACTTCAGTATTAATAGTAAAAGGCGCTTTGGTATTGAATGTGTCTATTCAACTGAGCAACTGCGTTATCCACAAAATGATGGCAGTGTTTGTAGTACAAAAAATCTGCAAGATGGCAGCGTAAAACTTGATTGCAATACTGGCTTTGGCGCTTCTGTTGCCGTTACAGCCACCTTCGGATTTGTCGCCGCGGCGCGAGTTATCGATAAATTAATAAGCAAAGCCCAGACCAAGCAATTAGCGCAACATAGTTAATTAAGCAGGTTAGTTTTGCTTAAGTTTGAGTTTACGATATTGGCTAATGTCCATAAACACTGTGATGGCTAACCAGATAGCGACGAATCCAGCCAACAACCAAGTGTTTTCAGCTAACATCAGAACCTGCTCACTTAACAAGCTGGTCGCAAAAATAAGTAATAAATAGTATGGAAGATTCAGACCCGCAGCTAACAGAACGACGCGGGCTTTTTGTTTATTTGCGCCCTGATAAAACATAAAAAAAGCTAAAGAATTGATATGAATCATCGCCAGTAATAGTGACTTAATGCGCAACTTAGAGGCTTGCTGCGGTTGTTCACTAAAACATCGCCCCATGGTGTAATTTATCGCTGAGCCGAGCGTCGCAGCCAATACCATCGCAATTGTTAGATAAACAATGTCTTGCCATTGCGGCTTTGCCATTACCACTAACACTACTGCAAAAAACTGCCCAGGAAAGTAAAATCCGATGTAGACAATTGATTCTAGTAAAATAATAAATGCAATCAGAAAGTAAAAATAATCATCAAAACTAGATTTCACCCTCTCTAGCAATTCAAGTCCTGGCGGGATGACATTAAATTCAATTAAACCACTGAACAAGCCCAAAACGCATAAAGCTGAAAGGGGTAACCAAAAACGAAATTGCATATTCATCTACTTGAAAAGGTTTGCGCTTATTACGTCACAAGTGAAGAGCAGATCACTCTGGTTTTGTTAAGCGGTTCAGGTCACAATAGCAGCTAAGCTATCATTCGAATAAATAGAAACGACTATGTACCGGGCAAAAACTACGATTGAGCAATGGCGTATATTACAAGCTGTAGTTGATTACGGCGGATACGCTCATGCTGCGGCGGTATTAAATAAAAGTCAATCTTCGCTAAATCATGCTGTATCAAAACTACAAGACCAACTGGGTGTAGAGTTATTAGAGGTTATTGGACGTAAAGCTCAACTAACCGAAGCGGGAGAAGTCATGTTGCGACGCGCGCGGCTTCTTACCCAAAATATTCAAGAATTAGAAGAGCTCGCCAAAAACATAAATCAAAATTGGGAGCCAGAAATTACCTTAGCGGTTGAGTTGGCTTTCCCCAGAAATTATCTTTACCCTGCCCTAGTGGCATTTCAGCAAAATAGCCGAGGGAGTCGCCTAAAGATAATTAATACCGTACTGACTGGTACCGAAGAAGCCATTACCGAGAAATGGGCTGACTTGGTTATCTCAGGAACGATTCCGCGGGGACATTTGGGTGAACCTTTATGCCAGCAATACTTTTATGCTGTATGCCATCCTGACCACGAACTTGCTAAATTATCGCCACCCATTGATCCAAGGGAGCTGGCACAACATCTACAACTTGTTATCAGAGACTCAGGCAAGCAACCGATAGAAAAGCAAGGCTGGCTAAAATCAGAACAACGATGGACAGTAAGTGACTTTAATGCCGCACTTGATATTATGGCGCAAGGTATTGGCTTTTGTTGGCTGCCTGAATACACCATCGCTGATGCATTAAAACAGGGTAAGTTAGTTAAACTTGCGATAAAAGGCAGCAGCTTAAGGTCTATTTCGTTTTACCTGATTGCACCTACTGCAGACAAGATTGGGCCCGGGACTGAAATGTTATATCAGCAAATACTGGCATTGCGCCATTGCCCCTCACAATTACCAGAACCTCTAGAATGAAGGAAAATTTATTATGCAAATGAGCCAAGAAGAACTGACCGAATTAATGGTTGATTGCGCGCAAAATGCAGTTATTACCACTCAACAAGAATTTAATATCGAGTTAGATGGCACTGATCAGAGTTTGGAGTTAATTGATGAGGTGATACTGGGCTGGTTAGCTCGCTATCGTAATGAGGCCTTAGAAGAGAATGCTATATTTACATTGTGTAATATATACGGAGCCTACGTTGGCGAAATTTTTCGCAGCAAGATAGGTGGTAACTGGAATTATGATGTCTCTGATCCCGATGCACCTTACGTGGTGCTCGAATATGCTGGCAATGCCTTTGCCTTCGCTGGTATTTGTTATCAACGCTTAGTTAATGACAGTGACATCAGTATCAAAAGTTATTTTGAACAAGCCGTAGCAAATAAAATGCAATAGAAAGTGGTTTTGATAAATTTGACTGGCCCTATTAGTTGGGGCTAGTGCGTTTAGACCAATCACTGATTAGCAGACTCAGATGACGATCTTTGAGTAAGTAAAAACAAATTAAACAATCGAGTAATAGTGATAAGGCTATTGACCAAGAAAACTGCCAATAATGTGCTTTAGCTAAATAATAATGTAAACCAATATCCAGTACACAGCTGATTAAAAATAGCGGTTTAATGCAATAGAACAACCAATAAAAATGGCGTTTAACCATAGTTTCTCGAAACACTATAAGCAAATAAGCAATTAGTGCTGGCAAGCCTAGTAACATGCCTAAATAGAGATAGTGTTTCTCAGGATAAAATAAGCCGAGTAAGTCACCATTGTCTTGTCTCAAAGTAAATGAGATAGCAAATAGCAGTATACTGCGACATAAAAATACGACACAGCAGATTAAAATGACAGCTGGTTTCACTCGCCCAGCATCATCATAGTATTTTAGTTCAAGCAGTAATTTAGCCAAATTAATTCCAAATCAAGCGCAGAACTGCACCATTACATAAGATGTTCACTTCATATTTCAATTGAGTGCTATCTAGCTTACCGTGGCTGTTTTATTTCGATTATTTGACATACGCATATCCTCTAAAACTTGCGTAATATCTTGAAAACCTTCGGCAGAAATATACATACTCATACTAGAGTGCACATTAACTTTTTCTCCGCTGCCGGTATTTAACACCATCTCAGTCAGAACGTTTTGAATACGATCAAATAAGACCCTAGCTGTATCATCATCAATATTTTTTAAACAAACAATAAACCGACCAGCGCCCAATCTGCCTAGAAGATCACGTTCACGGGTTACCTGAGATAAACACTCAGCTACTTTTTTCAATAAGGTATCGCCTGTTAAGTAACCGAATTGTGAATTTACTTCGGTAAAATTAGTAACATCAAATACTGCGACAGCATTCACTTTTCCATAAGCCGCTGGCTTAACCCGTTTTATTTCACTAATGACGGCTTGTTCATTGCGTAATCCAGTTAAAGTATCTGTGGCCAGTTTACGTAAATAATTACGCCCGACTGTAAAATAGATGAGCGTCACTAAACCCGCCAAAAGGAGCAGTATTAACCCCATTGTTTGTATGTGTTGGCGTTGAATTTTACTAATATTAGCTTCCAATACATTAATTTTAGTATACAAATGAGCCACTCCCAATACTTGACCCGACGACTGTTGCTGATTTAACTTTTTAGTTAACTTGTCAGCATAACGAGCGAAAAACTGTTTTGAAGCAGATAAATTACCTAAATATAAGTTTGCTTCGACCAAAAACCGTAAGTAGTCTTTATTGTTAGACAAAAGGCTGGTGTTTTTTTGATCCTCAATAGCTCGCTCTTCGATAAATTGTTTTACGCACAGTTTATCGTCTTCTTGCAAACAGACTGCCGTGGAATACCATGCATATAAAGCGTCCTGTTGATTATCAGAAACGAGTGGTAAAAAAGCCCGCCATTTCACCAAACTTTCACGCATGGCAGCATAGTCATTAGTCATGTAGAAATATCGACTTTGCGCAAAGTGCAGCCATGAATTACTCAATGGCGTATTAACTTTTTTATTTGCTCTATCCAGCTCGTCGATCATACGTTTACTATTTTTAAAATCGCCAGCACCAATATAAGCGCTTATCGCACTTATTAACGTAGCAAGCTGATTTTTTTGCTCATATACATCCAAACCTATTTTATAAGATTTTTCGTATTGTTCAGCCGCCAGCACATTCTGTCCGATTGACCCATAGAGCAGACCGATACTATTGTGGATATGAGCTACTTCTTGTTTTTCGTCGGTCATGACATAGGACTCCAATAGTGCAAACAATGTTCCGAGTGTTAGCCCTATATCTTGCTCCTTTTGGCCACAAGCCGTTATCTGTGATAACTGCGCACTAAGAAAAATATCTTTATATTTTCCACGCCCTAATTCTTCTGCCTGCGATAAGTAATTGCAGCGCTGTGGCTCTTCTTGCACATCTAAAATAAAACCTATCTGATAAATTGCACTGGCATAACTGTATGAGTGTTTGTTCATCGCTGGCTCGTTCAACAAACTAAAGAGTAAATTTTTAGCGGGCTGATATTGCCCTACACAAATTAACCAGTGCGCTTTGAGCACACCTAGTTCAATTGATTGCATTGGACTTATAGCAGGATCAGTCAGAAAGGTATCAAGTTGGGGGATCAGGTCATCGCTCGGACAATCATAAGTTGCTACCCTAGAATTCGATATAAAATCATCAAACTGATTTGCTAAGCTTGCTCCATGGAACAGGCTTAACAATATAAACAACCCAACATAAGCTATGCTGGATAATATATTCATCTTCTTTCTACACATAACTAATACAACCATAAGTTTATTTTTATAATTTTAACTAATCGAATTAGCCCTTACTGGGTCAACAAACAACCCAACAGAAGTATAATTAGTTATGTCAGCATATTACCAATAAAAATTTACCCATTGATTAATATAGCTCACGAAACCCACTGTGTGACTGCATTTAAAGACTCTATTCAACATTGGCAGTATTTATTAACAAATTTTAATTCTGTATTACGAACGTTCTAATCGAGAACCGTTTCCCAGTTTCACAGTAACGGGCTGTGTATTGCTGGCGAAACTTAGAACGTCTTTTATTGCCAATTAAAAAACGATAGATTTACCTCGACCACTTGCTTCTGAAGCAGCGTCTACTTTCCCATCTTTTTTGATAATTAATTGTAAATCACCAAAACGACTTTCGTTTAAAATGTAACCCATTTTGCCTAATTCTTCTAATACCTCCGGCTTTAAGCCTGGATGATAGCGAATCTGATCTTTAGGTAAAAGCTGGTGATGAAAACGAGGACTGTCGACAGTTTCTTGTGCTGACATATTGAATTCAAAGGCATTGAGAATAGATTCATAGACCGAGCTCATTATAGTCGTGCCACCTGGAGAACCGGTAATCATGGTCAGCTCATTATTTTTTAACACCATAGTGGGTGTCATCGATGACAGCATGCGTTTTTGCGGTTGTATTTCATTGGCACTGCCGCCCACAGCACCAAACACATTGGCAACGCCAGGTTTGGAACTAAAGTCATCCATTTCATCATTTAATAAAAAGCCAGCGCCTTCGACTACCACTGAATTACCAAACCCTAAATTTATCGTTGTGGTATTTGATACACCGTTGCCCCATTTATCCATTATCGAAAAATGCGTTGTCTCTTCACTTTCTTTTAACCCTGGTTTAATGCTGGCAGTGTCAGAAATAGCATCTGCGCTAATGCCTATGCTGCGTTTTTCAATATAGGCAGGCGCAATTAAACTTGTAACAGGCACCGTAACAAAATCGGGATCACCCAGATATTCCGCTCTATCAGCAAAAACACGTTTACCGATCTCAGCTAAAAGATGGATATAAGGTGCTGAGTTTTGTTCTAAATTAGTGTACTTGTTAGCCAGTAACTCATACATATCTAACCATTGGATAATCGCAATCCCACCTGAACTTGGCGGTGGCGAAGTTAATATTTGATATGGTCCCCATGGAGCAGTAAGCGGCTCACGCGCTACAGCATCATACTGCGCAAGGTCTTGTTCGCTAATGAGGCCTTTTTCCTTTCGCATAAAATCAGCTATTAGTTTTGCAGTTTCACCTAAATAAAAACCATCTCGTCCCTGGTCACGAATGCGGCTCAAGGTCTTAGCTAATTCAGCTTGTTTGAATACCTCTCCCGCAACGGCAGTGGCAAAATAATCTTTAAAATTAACATCAAAGCCACGCTCTGCAAGTCGCTTAATATGTCGCTCTATATAGCCGCCAAGTTTAGGATGCACAACAAAACCTTGCTCAGCCAAGAGAACAGCAGGTTGCACTAAATCTTGCCATGGCAGTGAACCGTATTTCTGGTGTGCCAGCCACATACCAGCAACAGTGCCCGGTACACCAGAGGCCAAAATACCAATAATTGATTGATCTGGCACGACGTTACCCTGTTCATCTAAATACATATCACGGTGCGCCGCTAATGGTGCTTTTTCACGATAATCGATGAAGTCATTTTTGCCATCTTTGTGAATTAACATAAAACCACCGCCCCCAATATTACCAGCTTCTGGCAGGGTAACGGCTAAGACAAACTGAGCAGTGATAGCTGCATCTACTGCATTCCCGCCTTTTTCAAGTATGGCTTTTGCCGCATCGGCACTAAAACTGTCGGGCATGGCAACCGCTGCTTGATGCATTGCTACAGGAGGGGCCTGTTGTGCTGTAATATCACTGTTTGGGGGACTACAGGCTGACACTAATGAGTATAAACCCACTAGAATGAGCACATTCAACATTCTTTTGGGTGTCAATTTTAACATGTCATTTTCCTCGTTAGCTTATTAACTAAGTTAGTCTGGTTAAACACAACATTACTCATAATGAGCACTACTTCCAGATTTGGATTGCAAAACGGCAATTAAAGTCGTACGAAATATGACTCTACTCAAACAAGCTTCATACTGGAATTGCCGTGGTATATTTAATTTGTTCCATTGCAAAACTGGAGGTCACATCGGACAAATCAATTCCTCCCACCAGTTTTTTATAAAATATATCAAAGGCTTGCATATCGGCAACAATCACCTTCAACAGATAATCATATTCTCCACTCATTCGATAAAACTCAACAATTTGTTCAATACCTTGCGCATGTTGAGCAAATTTATTTAACCACTGCGAATCATGTTTAGCTGCTTTAACTTGTACAAAAACCGTTAACCCTAAATTTAATTTATTGGCATCAAGTAAGGCGACACGTTGCTTGATCACCCCTTGTTGATCTAAGGTTTGAATACGTCGCCAACATGGGGTTGTAGTTAGGCCTACTCGATCGGCAATCTCACTGACGGCTAAAGTCGAATCCTGTTGTAGAATTCGTAATATTTCTCTATCGATCCTATCCATAAAATTAAATACTAATTTAAATAACAATATTAAACGTATCTTCTAAGATAGCAGGCATCCAAAAAACAAGTCAAAATTTCTTGACCCTTAATTGACCATTGGTAGAGGTGTATTCCTTGACTTATATTTTGGGGACGACCCTTTATGCAGCAAAACAAGTCAAGACCAAATACTTTCAGGAGAAATGTAGCCAGTGTGACCGACACCGCAAAGTAACAAGCGCAGCAAAGTAATTCTAGCAGTGATATGTCACTAAGGATTTGTTTGGGCTATGTGAAGATCACATATTTGGAAGAGTTTATTTTTTGCAGCTCTACTTAAGTAGGGCTGCATTTTAGTTAACATCTGCTGTAAGAATATCGGGTTGCTGCCATATTCTTGGTTTTTTGCTAATACACGTTCTACTTCGATCGCCACCGCCAACTCACAAACATTCCTAAATTTAGTCTCATCTAATATAATGTTTTGCTCAATGAATCGGTCAAATATCGACAGTGCCGCTGTATTCAATGGGTGTTCGAGTAAATAGCCAAAATCACAAGCATGATAATAATAAATTATGGCCTCAATGTCAGCCCCGAGTAAAACCGAAACAGCCTTTCTTTGCTCGATTAGTGCACGCTTATCGTCATCACTCAGTTGGTTGGTAAAAACATACACTAAATGATAAAGACCTGCCTGTTGCAAGGTATCACTCGCCGCCCATGCTTTTAACAAACAGCGCGTGCTATCAAGGGTAGCGAGGTGCTGCGCATCAAAATGTTCAAATTCACCCGCGCCCAGCTCAATTAACTTACGTAGTTTTTCTAACATGCTCTGTTTTCCTGTAGCCGCAACAATCGTTTTTGTTCTATCGTCACTTAAAACCACTGTCAGCAACAACGTTTAGACCCGCCGCTATTGTTTTGCTCATTTTTTCATTGCCAGCCTTAGAGGACTTTTACTATCAAGGGTTAAACTCAAAATACAAAATAACTAAACTACTGACAGCCGCAAACATGAGGACGTAACCGTTAATACCGTAGTAGTCGTTTTCCCGCCTATTTCGCTGACGCTTTATAATGAGTACCAACAAACTAATCACCACACAAACGATAAGTAGCGCCACAAGGTAGTGACTTAAAGATGAAGACCACTCTTGACGCCCTGTTACACCCCAAAATGCTTGAACACCGGAGATAAATTCTGGCCTCGCATAATGAAAAACTAATAGCGCGGCTAAGAAGACAAACCAACCTATTACATTAATCGCAACCATAAATTTAAACAGTCGATCGGTTTCTCTCGGCTGTTTACGACGGTTCATTGCTTGTTTTTCGTCTTTTAGACTGTTTTTTTGCTGTTGCATACCTTCTCTACTTCGATTTTTCTTGAGTCTGTGCGCTAGCTGAGTAAGATTACACACCTTGCTAACTTAGCCAAGTAAGTCGTTTTATTTAAACACCAGTTTACTTAATTTTTACGGCCATTACTCGTTATCGGCATGGTATGTCGTTTTCAGTAACAGGGCATCGTTTTAATAGACTTTTAAGTTATCTGGTCAGCCTAGCAGGCTTTCGGTTTTGTTGTTAAACAAAGCGTCATAGTGTAAATGTAATTATATTAATAAATAGGGGATTAGCCCCAAATTAGCTTGGAGAAGAATAAATGGCACACGCCTCAGTGGCAGATATATTTGCTGGTAAATATGCAGTTGGCGAACATGTCACGGTAAAAGGGTGGGTAAGAACTCGCCGCGATTCTAAAGCAGGGCTCTCTTTTGTCGCTTTACACGATGGAAGTTGTTTCGAGCCAATTCAAGTCATTGCCTTGAACACCTTAGAAAATTATAGCGAAATACAACGTCTGACAACCAGTTGTTCAATCATTGCTAACGGCACCTTAAAAGCATCTGAAGGACAAGGTCAGGCGCTAGAAATTGAGGCCCTAAATATTGACGTTGTGGGCTGGGTAGAAAATCCAGACACCTATCCGATGGCGCCTAAACGACATAGTATGGAGTATCTTCGTGAGCATGCTCATTTGCGTCCTCGCACCAACGTTATGGGCGCGGTCACTCGCGTTAGAAACTGTTTATCACAAGCCATTCATCGTTTTTTCCATGAGCATGGTTATTGCTGGATCAGTACCCCTATATTAACTGCCAGTGACACTGAAGGAGCTGGTGAAATGTTTAGGGTTTCTACCCTTGATATGATGAACCTGCCTAAGACCGAGCAAGGCCAAGTAGATTTTAGCCAAGACTTTTTTGGTAAAGAAACCTTTTTGACAGTTTCCGGCCAATTAAACGTTGAAACCTATTGTACAGCCATGTCTAAAGTGTATACCTTTGGCCCAACTTTCCGGGCGGAAAACTCTAATACTTCTAGACATTTAGCTGAATTTTGGATGATCGAGCCTGAAGTTGCTTTTGCTGATTTATCTGACGTCGCCCAACTCGCTGAAGATATGCTCAAATATGTATTTAAAGCTGTCCTAGCTGAACGCCCAGATGATATGGCGTTTTTTGCCGAGCGTATCAAACCCGACGCAGTGACAAGACTAGAGCAAGTCATCAAACAAGATTTTGTGCGCATGGACTACACTGATGCCATTG
The DNA here is from genome assembly GCF_040012495.1 of Paraglaciecola sp. 25GB23A. Taxonomy (NCBI): domain Bacteria; kingdom Pseudomonadati; phylum Pseudomonadota; class Gammaproteobacteria; order Alteromonadales; family Alteromonadaceae; genus Paraglaciecola; species Paraglaciecola sp. 25GB23A. The sequence continues at coordinate 1,054,400 of NZ_JBDYKM010000001.1, read as the reverse complement.
AAATCTTACAAAACTGCGGTAAAAAGTTTGAGTTCCCTGTGTCTTGGGGTGTTGACTTGTCCTCAGAACACGAGCGTTACCTAGCCGAAGAACATGTCGGTGCACCAATCATCATGCAAAACTACCCGAAAGATATTAAGGCGTTTTATATGCGCATTAATGACGACGGAAAAACGGTTGCAGCGATGGACATTCTCGCCCCAGGTATTGGTGAAATAATTGGTGGCTCACAGCGTGAAGAACGTTTAGACGTATTTGATGCCCGCCTTGCTGAAATGGGCTTAAACCAAGAAGATTACAGCTGGTATCGAGACCTACGCCGTTATGGCACCGTACCTCATTCTGGTTTTGGTTTAGGCTTTGAGCGTCTTGTGGCTTATGTTACTGGCATGCAAAATGTTAGAGACGTTATCCCATTCCCACGTACACCGGGCAATGCAAATTATTAAGTGTTAGCAATCTCCTGAAGAGGCCTAATTAGGCTGTCTCAATTTTACAAATCCCTATTAGGCGACTAATAGGGATTTTTTTGAATTTAAAAAAAGCATTAAAAGCAGAGACTAAAACTAAGTTAGACTTGAACATCGTGTATAGACTAAATAACGGTCTGGCAAAATATTTGATAAGTCACTATAAAATGAAGGTTGGCGATGACAATACTCCAGCAGCAACTGTTTCAACAATTACGCAGTAAAACTCTGTTTAGTAAAGCACAGAACTACGCCCTGGCCTATCTTGATGATGTGCAACAACAAAGAGTGTTTCCGAGTGAACAGACCTTAGCTAGCTTAAGTGTTTTTGATGAAGCCTTACCTAACGAAACCATGGATCCCGATACAATATTAGACATCCTCCATCAGGTGGGTTCTAAAGCAACTGTTGCTCAAAATGCAGGAAGGTATTTTGGATTTGTTAATGGTGGAGCCTTACCTATTACGCTGGCCGTCAGTTGGCTATCTAGTGTATGGGATCAAAATGCGGCTTTGTACGTAATGTCTCCTATTGCAGCAAAACTGGAGCAAGTCTGTGAAACTTGGCTGGTTCAATTATTAGGCTTACCTCAGCATTGTGTCGCCGGTTTTGTTAGTGGCACCTCTACCGCAACATTTTGTGGCTTGGCAGCAGCACGCCATAAACAGCTACAAAAACATAATTGGAATGTGAATATTCAAGGACTATTTGGTGCACCCAAGCTGCGCCTAATTCTTGGCAAACAAACTCATGGTACCGTAGTCAAGGCGGCCGCTCTATTAGGTATAGGTCAACAGAATATAGAATGGGTTGATTGTGATGACCAAGGCAGAATGCATGTTGATTCATTGCCGGAGTTAGATGAAAGTTGCATTGTGGTTTTACAAGCATCCAATGTAAATAGTGGTGCTTTTGATGATTTTTCATCAATATGTGGCAAAGCAAAACAAGGTGGAGCATGGGTGCATATTGATGGAGCTTTTGGTTTATGGGCTGCAGCATCATCGCGCTTCTCTAACCTATGCAAAGGCATTGAACTCGCTGATTCATGGTCAGTTGATGCCCATAAAACCCTGAATACGCCCTATGATTGTGGGGTAATCTTATGCCAAGATGCCGAAGCGCTGACCGAGGCGCTGCAACAAAAAGGCAGCTATATTCAACATAGCGAGCAACGTGATAGTTCAGTTTATACGCCAGAAATGTCACGACGAGCAAGAGGTGTTGAGTTGTGGTCAGCGCTTAAATATTTGGGTAAAACCGGTATTGCTTCATTAGTTGAACAATTGCACGACCATGCACAATATTTCGCGCACAAGTTACGGCAACACAGTTTTAATGTCTTAAATGAAGTGGTATTTAATCAAGTTATTATCTGTTGTGACACTAATAATTTAACCCAAATAACCCTGAAAAATATCCAAGCTTCTGGTGAGTGTTGGTGTGGAGGCTCAGTTTGGTTTGATCGCCATGTCATCAGGATAAGTGTTTGCTCTTGGCATACAACGTCGGTTGATATTGACCGAACTATTGCTGTTTTTGTGCAAGCTAGAGATCACGCAATTTCCTCAGTCACTCAAAGTGATGAGTAAGTTTTATATAATGTTGTTTATTTTCATTTAGCTACACTTCTGTTTGTGTAGAATGGTAAACTTAATTGGTCAACACTATAGAAACTGTGTTTGTTTATGAAGCTTTGTAAATGAAATCAACTGTCCATTTGTCACAGCAAAATCTACTGAATTTGGTGATCTGTCACGAATGTGGTTACCAAACACATCTGCCTTCTTTACCCAATAAACATAAAGCACTCTGCCCTCGTTGTGGTTATCGCATCACCGCCTATCGGCAACATGCAATCCAGTGGGTATGTGCGCTTGCATTATCAGCATTAATATTTTTGATCATTGCTATGCCGTTTAACTTTCTGTCATTTAGTGCGGGCGGACAAGATCAACAGATTAATATTCTGGGGAGTATTGAACTGTTATTTGCGCAAGATTACGCCATATTAGGTTTAATTATGGCAAGTGCTATTGTGGTCCTGCCAGCCTGTATTTTACTGGCACTTTTGCTATTACTCATTCCATTGCAACTCGGTATAATCTTACCTAAAGCGAACCACTTGATAAATCTTATATTTGCGCTTTTACCCTGGGCAATGGCTGAAATTTTCTTGGTCGGAGTGTTGGTGAGTTTAGTCAAAATCAGTTCGCTCGCTGATGTTGGCATTGGTTTGTCTTTTTATGCCTTTCTGCTTTTTACCTTAAGTATGAGTGCTATGTTATTGTTTTTGGATGAACACCAACTGCGTTTGGCCATTAACAATACAGAGCAGGTATCAAACTCGAAGATTAATCCATCTAAAAGTATTCAAACCACATGGTCATTGCTCTTAACCGCAGTATTGCTCTATATTCCAGCGAATTTGTTACCTATTATGGTCACTAGCACTCTTGGCAATGATCAACCCAGCACCATTATAGGCGGCGTTATTTTGCTTTGGCAATCTGGCTCTTATCCCATTGCATTTATCATATTTGTTGCTAGCGTATTGGTGCCAGTGGCTAAAATTGTGATTTTGTGTTGGTTGAATTTTAGTGTGCAGTTCAATCGACAAGAACTGTCGAGGGAACGTATGACATGGTATCGCTTCACTGAATTTATAGGCCGTTGGTCGATGATTGATGTATTTGTTGTTGCGGTATTAGTCAGTTTGATTCAATTAGGCAATGTGATGAGTATTCACCCAGGGCATGCCATCGTTGCATTTTGTGGTGTTGTTATCGCAACAATGCTTGCTGCGATGTCATTTGATACGAGATTAATCTGGCAAAAGGAAGTACCCTTCGATGAGTGAATCGACCAAGCAAAATGAACTTCAACAACCTTTGACGACCGATGATGCAGTAGTAAAACCGGTCAGACGAATTTCTAAAATCTGGTTCATTCCTTTTGTGGCCCTATGTATTGGCATGTGGATGATCTACTACCAATGGAGCAGCCAAGGTCCATTAATTACTATTTCCTTCACCACGGCAACAGGTTTAGAGGCGGGCAAAACTAAAATTAAAACCCGCAATGTAGATATTGGCTTGGTTAAAAAAATTCAACTTACCGATGATTTACAAGGCGTAATTGTTACTGCCAGAATGAATGCAAATGTTGATGCTTTACTGCATAAAGACAGTCAATTTTGGATTGTATCACCCCGTATTTCGCTTAATGGAATTTCAGGTTTAGGTACCCTGATGTCTGGGCCTTATATTAATATGTCACCTGGCAGCGCGAGTGAAAAAAGCACTAATTTTGACGCGCTATCATCACCACCAGTTACTCCAGCAGGGACACCTGGCTTACATATCACCCTAAATAGTAACGCTGAATTCGCTTACAAAGAAGGCGATCCAGTAGTCTACAAAGGTCTAAAAGTAGGAGAGATTGAAGATACCTATTTCAATTTTGACGAACGTATTGTTTATTATAATACTTTTATTAACGCGCCTTATCATAAGCTAATTACCGAAAACACCAAATTTTGGGATACCAGTGGTATCAGCGTGCAACTGACGGCGAGTGGCGTAAAATTTGATACCGGCAGTGTTGAAAGTCTATTAACTAACGGCGTAACATTTGGCGTTCCTGATGGTATTCCTTCCGGTCAAGTTATCATCAATCGCGCCAACTTTGATATACACCGCTCATACGAGGAAGCATCAGAACAACGTTATAAATTAAGTGCTGAATTTGTCATACTGGTTAAAGACACTGTGAGAGGCTTGCATGTGGGTGCGCCTGTTGAGTACAGAGGCTTGGAAATTGGCAAAGTCGTCGCCATTAATCCCCCCGAAATAAGCAAAGCCTCATTATTAGACAACAGTTTGGATATTCCGGTTATCATTAGTATTCAACCTGGAAGAGTGCAGCAACCCGACAATCAATTAGGTTTAGATTCGGTGCGAAAACAAACCTTGCAGTGGGTATCAGAAGGACTGCGTGCCAGTTTAAAAATGGGTAACATTCTAACAGGCGCCCTATTCGTGGACTTACAACACTACCCAGATGAAAAACACGCTAAGACCACCACGTTACTAGAGTATGACGTGATCCCCACCGTGAGTAATGAATTTGCCCAAATTACCGCTAAAATTTCTGCGGTTTTAGATAATATTAATCAAATTAAGCTGCAAAATATCGCAGACAATACCAATACTATGTTAATTAATATGACCCAAACAGCCGAGTCATTGAAACGCACCAGTCAAAAATTTGATCAGTTGGCATCGAGCATCCAAGGTGAAAAAATCAACAGTCAGCTAACTGAAACCCTCAGTAGCTTAAATGCTTTAACCAAAGACTTCTCCGCTGGCTCAGAAAACTATCAGCAAATAAATCAAACCTTGCAAGCAATTCAACACGCCTTAGCCGATATGCAACCTCTGTTATTACAATTAAATAACAAACCTAACAGCCTAATTTTTAGTGATGCAGACCAGCTCCAAAGGATTGAGCCTAAGGCCTTAAATAATCAGCAAAGCCTCGTTCCCAAAGGAGCCAATTAATATGCGCCACATAATTCTTTTAGTATTAGCATTTGGGCTTATGGCTTGCAGTACGAAGCCTCTCAAGATGAATTACTATATGTTGTATACGCCTTTGCAAACCTTAGATAATATCTCCCAGAATGCAAATGCAACAAAAATCAGACTCAATAAAATACTACTGGCTGATTATCTCAAGCAATCCAGCTTAACCATGCAAATAAATCAAAATAAAATGTTTTTTTCTCGCCAAGATGTGTGGGCAGAAAGTTTACAATCATCTATGTACAACGCCATGTTAGCTGAGCTGAATCAAGATAAAGACAGACAATTTATTGCTTACATTGCCCCGAGTAATGGCAAACAAACAAATGAAGTTACCCTGCAGTTTGACCATTTTCATGCCACCGATCAATCTACCGTCATAGCCAGTGGTCACTTTTGGATTAATTTATCAACAACGCAAGCGCCGATAGAAAAGTCATTCTTGTTAAGTTTGCCTTTGCATGAAGATGGCTATTCACATGCGGTAATGCAGCAAAGAGCACTTTTGCATTTGCTGGCAGCAGAAATTCAACAAGAAGTCGTCAAACTAGACCTAAAATGAGAGATCTTAATTTATAATGATGTTTGAAAAAATTGTACTGGACTATCTTAAAGCAGGCACAAATAGCGATAATGATCCTGAAAAAAATCAACAAATTCTAGTTGCCAATTTATTTGGTTTTATCGGTTATAGCATTACCTTGCTTATGGGAATCACGGCCATATTGCGACAAGATTACCTTTTAGCAATTGTATTACTCGTTGCCTCTAGCTTGTTTTTTTCGTCACGTCTGATACTAGGCAACAAATCACTGAAAAATCCTTATCGTTTTTCAGGCACCATGGTGACTGTTTCATTAATGCTATTAATGATCTACTTAGTCTATGCTGGCGGCGTACAGGGCACGGGCCCTTTGTGGATATATATCGTTCCGCCTGTAGCGCTATTCTTTGGAGGAATGCGCAAAGGTAGCCGCAATCTCGGCATCTTTGTTTTACTTATCAGCATGATATTGTTTTATCCCAATGACAAGTTATTACTCGCTACTTACAGTTTAGAATTTAAATCTCGGCTGCTTTATTCTTTTCTAACCGTAAGTTTATTATTTGCTTTTTATGAATACTCAAGGCAAAAATCCTATCGCCTCAGTCAAGAAATTAGTCGGAAATTTGAGAATCAAGCGCGCCTAGACCTCTTGTCTAACCTACTTAATCGACGAGGTATGACAGAAGTTCTGGAAACTGAATTTTCTAGAAGCAAACGTCACCATACAGATTTGAGTATTATTATGTGTGACATAGACCACTTTAAATTAATTAACGACCAGTATGGCCATCAGGTGGGTGACGATGTCATTGTTCAAATAGGACGAATATTTAATAACGAACTTCGACAACACGACAATGTGGCTCGTTGGGGAGGGGAAGAATATTTAGTATTATTACCCGAAACAAATATCCAGCAAGCCTATTCTATTGCAGAAAAACTCCGTCTGAAAATTGAAAAACAAGACTTTAACCAGCAACAGCAGGGTTTTACGGTAACCGTAAGTATGGGGGTTTACCAAATTACTGCTGAAGATTCTATTAATCATGCCATCACGCTCGCAGACAATGGTCTTTATCAAGCAAAAAATTCGGGGCGAAATCGAACTGTCATATATACAGAACAATCGTCTTGCTAACTTTTAAATTCAACAAGGTATCTCATGTCAGCTAGACACGGCAGTAACTTTAATGACGGCCCAATAAATTGGCAAATATATAAGCAGTTATGGCCCTATTTGTTAGAATTTAAATCTAGAGTCGCCCTCGCCTTACTGTGTTTAATCGGGGCTAAAGTCGCTAGCATTGGCTTACCATTTGTACTAAAACATACGGTTGATGCCCTCAATACACCAAGTGGTCAAGCAGAGTTAATTGCGGTGCCGTTTGCCCTAGTTGCCGCGTATGGCCTATTTCGCTTAATCAACGTGTTATTGGGTGAAGTGCGCGACACTTTATTTGGTCGAGTGACGGAAAGAGCGATGCGCCGCCTAGGGCTGAAAGTTTTTGAACATTTGCATCACTTAGATTTAGATTTTCATTTAAATCGTCAAACAGGTGGACTATCGAGAGATATGGAGCGTGGTACCAGCGGCATTAGTTTTTTGATGCGGTTCTTGGTATTTAATATCGTACCTACCCTGTTGGAAATAATTATTGTTATAGGCGTATTGTTCTATAATTATGGGATAAGTTTTGCCCTCATTATTTTTGTCTCTGTACTCGCTTATATCGGCTTTTCAGTGAAAGTAACTGACTGGCGTACTCATTATGTGCGCCAAGCTAATCAAGCTGATTCACAGAGCAGTTCAAGGGCTATTGACAGCCTACTCAACTATGAAACAGTAAAGTATTTTAATAACGAACAATATGAGACCAGTCGATATGATGGTGAGTTAGAAAATTGGGAAACTGCACGACGTAAAAATCGCCTATCACTGTTTGCTTTAAATGGCGGCCAGGCAACCATCATTGCCCTAGCTATGACGAGTATGATGGCCATGGCAGCCTATCAGGTAGCAAATGACAAAATGACCATAGGTGATTTTGTATTGATCAATGCCTTTACTATGCAAATATTTATGCCGCTGAATTTTTTGGGTTTTGTTTACAGAGAAATACGCAGTTCCTTGGCCAATATTGAAAACCTGTTTGCTTTATTAGCCAGAATGCCCATCGTGACAGAATCACCCGAAGCCCCTGAACTTAAAGTTAGCTCTGGACAGATTGAATTCAAACAGGTTGGATTTAATTACCACAGCGATAGACCCATTTTGCAGAATGTCAGTTTTGTGGTTAAAGCCGGACAAAAAGTCGCTGTCGTGGGCGAAAGTGGCGCCGGCAAGTCAACTTTGGTTAAATTACTGTTTCGTTTTTATGATGTAAATAGCGGAAGTATTTGTATTGACGGACAAAACATTCAACATGTTAATCAACATTCACTGCGTCAGGCCATAGGTATCGTGCCACAAGATACGGTATTATTTAATGACACCATTTTTGAAAATATTCGCTATGGCCGCCCCAATGCCAGTGATGCGGAAGTTCAGCAAGCGATAAACTTAGCCCACTTACAAGGCTTTATTGAATCGTTACCCGATGGCAGCAATACTCAGGTTGGCGAACGAGGTTTAAAATTGTCAGGTGGTGAAAAACAGCGCGTTGCCATAGCTCGCACTATTCTTAAGCGCCCACCCATCATGGTTTTTGATGAAGCGACCTCGTCATTGGACAGTCAATCAGAGCAATCTATATTAAATGCCTTACGGGAGATAGCCGACGGCCACACTAGCTTAGTTATTGCCCATCGCCTCTCAACCATCATCGATGCCGACAATATTGTTGTGATGCATAAGGGCCAAATTGTCGAACAAGGTACTCATGCTGAGTTATTAATACACAATGGTATTTATGCCCAGCTATGGCATACCCAACAAAATAGTAATAAACGGGCAAGTAAACATGGATAACGCCTTGCTGATTGAAGCTGTTAATCAAACAATGCCTTTTGGCAAATACGCCGGACGTAAATTATTACATCTTCCTGAACCCTACTTGGTTTGGTTTCACAAACAGGGATTCCCACAAAATAAACTGGGCCAACAATTAGCCTTGATGTACGAAGTAAAACTCAATGGATTAGAGTCAATGTTAGCCCCTTTAGTCAAAAAATAAGATGTGTGTTCAGCCAAAATGAGACCAACCAGCAGACGTAATAAAAGCGCCAGAACCGGCAATATAACGCAGTCTTTTATCGACCAACAAATTGTGATTTTGCACAAAGCGATGGCAGAGAAGCTCTATGCCCAGCCAGACTTAGTCGAACAAGTCAAAGTCACCCTGCAACAGCGCTTTGAAAATGGTAACTTGCGCTATGGCGCTTTTCTGACGTGGCAGTGTATTTTAGAACAAATATCTAACCGCGATGCTTTTATATCCGCCGTTTTAGAGGACTCTGACTTGATGCGAAAATACCGCCGGCGTACCCCTTTTGTTGGAATTTTAAGCGAACAAGAACGACAACAAGCGCTTGATATTAATGCAACAAACCCAGTTGAAATTGCCCCACATAAATAACTATATCATGCAAATAACATATCCCCAGTTGATGCAGATTTAACACAGGCTAAAATCAAACAAAGATTTGCCGCAAATTTACTTTTATAGATTAAATGAGGCCAGTGTAATATTGTGTAGCCAATTGTTACCTTTCTGAAAATACGGAGTCTCAATGCACGGCCAAATGGGAGAGTCAAGTTATACTCAAGAAGTCTCAAATCTAGTAAAGCTTGTCCATAGTCGCAGCGTACTTAAAGACTCCTTATATGAACAAGCTAGCGTCTATTTTAAGCAAATAGAACAAAACAATGATAGCTTAAAAAAACTCGCCTCACGCCTAGCAGAACATCAAATAGCCCTCGAACAAGGTAATTTTACCAATAAACGTAAGTTAGCCATCGAGGTAGAACTAGCGCAGTCTCTACTTTATCAAGAACAAGAAAGGCAGAAACTTGACAGGCAAAAACGTCATACTCAATTACTTAATGTGAGTGAGGTACTGATATTACTGAGTGAAGGTTGTGATCAACAAGAGACACAAAATAACAGTGCTAAAGTATTAGGTACCCTACTACTTTTGTCTCCCCAAGAAGGCAGTAGGTTAGCCAATCTTCATCAAAAATTAAAGCCCGCTTATAAGGCCGTTTTAGCCCTGCGTTTATTAGACAAATTGCTAATCGAAAAAGAAATAAGCAATCCCTATATCATGCAACAGTTAGGAACATCTGAACGTTTTGGCAAAACAGGCACTGACTTAAGCCCATTTCAACGTGGAGCAGGCATTGCCATTGTGGTCGCGGCACTGATACAAGATATCGGCTTACAACATCCTGCGGCTCAATTAATTCTCAAAGGCCCCCAAGGTGATTTAGATGAATTTCGGGTACTGGACAATGATGATCGTTTGGCATTATTAAAAATTAATTACCAACAAACCTTAAATTATTTAACACATGGAATTGGCCTCGCCAGTTACAGCGGTAACTCTCGAGAAGAAAAAGCGCTGTTTGATGAAAACGAGCTGCAACGCTTCCAATTTATTAAAACCCTATTAAACGATTCGGTTAAACCCAAATTACCAGAAGGACACTTGCTCAAGATCCCACAAATCTATGCATCTGTGATTTTTTCGACTAAACCAGACAGTAATTTATCCAACCTGCCCAAAGCAACGTTAGTGTTAGATAAAGCAGCTGAAATGAAGGCTGTTGAAGCCAAATTTACTGACTATTTCATTTCCATTGTTGGGCATTTCCCGCAAGGTTTTGGCATAACTTACATCCCCAAAGATAACGATAATCAAGACCTCGATCGCTATGAATACGCCATCGTTTACGCACTCAACCCTTCCAATCCCTTTGTTCCTATCTGTCGCTCTGCAACCCGTCATCTTACTTTTAACTCGGTAGGAAAAAGAATATTGGTTCCTGTCAGTAACAATTTGTATTTTGCTACGACCAGAAAAAAATTCGCCAACATTAGCCCTGAGCGTTTGGAAGAAATATTACAGAAACTTTGCTCAAATTTCGAGGAACGCAAAAACCTTGAATTAATTCCCAGCCACTGGAATCCCTACACTTATTTTGGCTACAAAAAATTCCAGAATTTATGGAAAAAAACGAATTAGCTAAAGGTAGCGGCTAGTTACTAGCGGCGAGCATTACAAGCTAAGACTAAAAGCAAAAGCGATCTCACCACAGAGGCTACGCTACACAGAGAACACAGAGTTAAGCAACACCCTGAAAACCTCAACCCCCCCTTGTAGGAGGCTCTTGTAGGAGGCCCTTTAGAGCCGAAAGCAAAAGCAAAAAAAAAAGCGATCTCACCACAGAGGCTTCGCTGCACAGAGAACACAGCAATAAACATGTCCGGAAAACATCAAATCGCCCTCCTTGTAGGAGGTCCTTTAGGGCCGAAAGCCAAAAAGCAAAAGCGATCTCACCACAGAGGCTACGCTACACAGAGAACACAGCAATAAACATGTCCGGAAAACATCAAATCGCCCCCCTTGTAGGAGGCCCTTTAGGGCCGAAAGCGAAAGCTAAAAGCAAAAGCGATCTCACCACAGAGGCTACGCTACACAGAGAACACAGTATTAAACATGTCCGGAAACAACAAACCGCTCCCTTGTAGGAGGCCCTTTAGGGCCGAAAGCCAAAGCTAAAAGCAAAAGCGATCTCACCACAGAGGCTGCGCTGCACAGAGAAACAGAGGTCTAGTCGCCACTTGTCACCATCAGCATTATTAATACTTGTTTGTACTTATTCCAGACATAAAAAAAGACGCCGAGGCGTCTTTTTCCATCATTTAAGCTGTGTCTTAGCGACGTAGGCCTAAACGTGCAATCAGATTCTGGTAACGTTCAACATTTTTGCTTTTCAAATAATCAAGCAATTTACGACGTTGGCTAACCATGCGTAACAAACCACGACGTGAGTGGTGATCTTTCTTATGCTTAGCAAAGTGACCTTGCAACTTATTAATGTTATTTGTTAATAAGGCAACTTGCACTTCAGGTGAACCAGTATCACCCTCTTTAGTACCAAAATCAGTTAGGATTTTTGCACTTTCTACATTAGTTAGTGACATATTTTTCTCCACAGTAGGACCGGCGCTAACCGGATTATTTAAACAGACCTGCCAATCACTAATTCAGCAAGCCAAAAAGAGCGCGTATTATAGCGATGAAAGCGAAGATAGCAAGGGCTAAATCCCCTCATGAGGGAGTCTTTAAGTAGCATTACAACTGTTTTTAGCGCGAACTCGCCTAAGCAGATTATTTATAGGTTTAAAACTGATTATTAACACTAAAATAAACAATTAAACCAGAAGTTTAGTATATTCAAATGACCCTAGTTGGGATTTGACTTTAAGAAGGCATGTATGAAAAAAGTGTTGATCGGGATGTTCTGTTATTTGTTTAGTCTTTTGGCCTTAGCCACAGAGGAGCCTGCACCACTTCCGCCTGTTGATCCTAAATATATGGGCGAACACCCCATGGTATTAGTCGGCAACGGCTCCTACGTCTATGCATCATTACTGAGCAAGTTCACAGGGATACATCAGCTACAACTTATTTACGATATTGATAATAAGAACTTACCACTGTTAAACTTGGTACGAGATGCTGATTTAGTCACAATAAAACCCAAACCCTTTAACCTAGAGCATTTATTACGGGGAGAAAAGCTCACTATCGAAGCTGATGTGTATATGGGTCATTTTGAACGAGGTGGTTTGCTCACCTATAAAAATGTACAAATTGTCTTTGATAAGCAACTGTACCTTAGAAAACTTGATGAGCCAGAAAAATCCCATATCAGACACAAATATGACAGTGTGGTTTTGAACAATAATCAACGTCTATTGGTTCATCAAATCCAAACGGCCCCGAGTTATGCTCAAATTATTTTACTCTTCGACGATATTAATTGTCTTACTGAATTTGCAAGTTCAAGCGCGGTGCCCCAGCAAAATGAAATATATAGAAAACTGTCGTTTTGCGGCTCTATGAGACCACTTTATTATGAATATCAAGACTTTGAAGAATAAGTACAGAAGCTGGGTAATAACAGCCTGTTTATATTTTGTGCAAACGAATACTTGATTAACTCAATGCGTGAACTAAATTGAATTGTCTTACTCTATTTAAATGACAAACTTGTGACAAACTATGCTTGCTTTTCTGTCACTTTGCCCCAAGCTTGTAACTGAGTCACAAAAGTAAATTGTATTCATTTTAAGTAAAAGGAAAACCTATGAAAATAAAGCTTTCTGGTCACCATGTTGATATTACCGATCCCGTCAAACAATACGTTGAAGAAAAGTTTTCCAAAATCGCCAGCCATTTCCCCACTCTTATATCACTCGACATTATCGTAGCAAAAGAGCATGGCGAATATGAAGTTGAAATTCGCACCAACTATGAAGGTAGTAAAATTTCTGCCTCTGGTAGTGACACTATCATGTACCCCGCATTATCAAAGGCAGCTAAAAAATTAGATGCTGCCCTGAGCCATCGTAAAGGTCATCTAAAAGGTAAGTTGCATGAAAAACCTACTTGCACTACACCTGAAATTGCCCATGAAATAATACAGGGCATGGACTTAACAAATTAAGCGCTAAATATTTAGGTTAGGTAAGCACCCAATTAGGGGCTTACTTGCCCTAATATTATAAACGTAAGAGACTTTCCCATAAATCTAAACCCATGGCTCCCAATTAATGATTAGCGAGTGTGCTAATACAAAATTTCCGATTTGCTTCAAAATTAATATCTTCTAAATTAAATGCAGTCAATTTCCCACTTGTCAGCTCATTTGCCACTCAGTGTCTTGGCATATAGCCCCAGCTGCTGGCGCTCACCAACATCGCTTTTTGTCCTGTAAATCATTGCTTAGAATTTGTGAAGACGCCACATAGACAAACAAAGGATCTTAATCCAAATCAAAAATACCGTTTTGGTATCCATAAGGATAAACGCTCAAGTTCACTAATAAAACGAGGAGGCAACCCTTCTTCGGTTAAACCCTGTTAATGTAAAAAGGTGATAATTCCAAATTGGCTAAAGGCTAGTGTCTCAAAGTCTGCAATATTATAAAATTCTTCTAACCACGGCGAGATAGCAATATCGCCATTACCGGACATTTATCATCTAATAAAAAAGCATGGCTTGGCTTGATGCACTATGCTACTCGAGTAAAAAGTTACCTTTTCTGGCTAATTCTGCTGAGTCCTTATTAGATTTATCTTTTAATCGAACCCCAGACAACATAAGGCGTTCTGATTCAGTGATTAACCACATTAATCTTTTCGCCGCTTCTTCAGGTATGAGGCCAGCAGGCCTGATATTAGAAATACAATTACGCGATTCATCTGTTAAGCCAACCCTAGCTTGGTAGGTATAATAAATACCTAAGCTATCCGGTGAACTCAAACCCGGCCGCTCACCGATGAGTAGGATCAGTAAACGACTGCCGAGTAACTCAGCCACTTCGTCTCCAATCGCAACTCGTCCTTGTTCGACCAAACATAGTGGACTACAACGCAGTCCCATACTCTTGAGTTGCTCACATATCAACTCAACCATTACAGCGCCATGCTGCTGTACTGCGCTTGAAGAGAGGCCATCGACTAAAACTATGCTGGCATCATAAACCAGTCCATTACCAGCCTGTTCTTTGAGTAGGTCGATTGAAGCCCTATCCAATCTGCGTCCCTTATCGGGTCGCTTTAAATACTCACTACGATCAATGGCTTGACTGTGCAACCTAACAAAAGGCATGGCCTGCAGTGCAAATTGTTGTTGTAGTGCGGCAAAATCCAAAGGTATATGCACCGCATCGCGGGCTCTGGCATGCGCTAACTGAAAAGCCAGCTGCGCCTGAGTCCTCTGACTACTGCCACAGCGGCCCAATCCAATCCTTGCTTCGGTCAAACTTCGTAAACTGGCCCAAGGCTCGTCGCTGGTGAGTAGCGGCTTGTGATATTTATCTTTTTTCATGCCTCATCACCTATTATTTAAAAAAGCAAAGCCTGCCGGTAGACTCTCACCTGCTATCATTTGGCCTTGTGGATCGGCAATGCCCATTTTAGTTAACCATGCCGCAAATTCTGGGGCAGGCTTTTTGTTTAGTACTTGTCTAAGATACAAAGCATCGTGAAAGGAGGTACTTTGATAGTTAAGCATAATGTCATCCGCTCCGGGTACCCCCATAATAAAGTTAACACCCGCGACACCTAATTGAGTCAGTAGGCTATCCATATCATCTTGGTCAGCCTCAGCATGATTGGTATAACAAACATCACAGCCCATGGGCAATCCCAATAACTTGGCACAAAAGTGATCCTCCAAACCCGCCCGAATAATTTGTTTACCGTCATATAAATATTCAGGACCAATAAAGCCCACAACGCTATTAATTAACAAGGGATTAAATTTACGTGCAACGGCGTAAGCTCGGGCCTCACAAGTTTGTTGGTCAAGTCCATGATGAGCATTGGCTGATAAAGCACTGCCCTGCCCCGTTTCAAAATACATCACTTGCTTTCCCACAGTACCGCGTTTTAACGATAATGCGGCTTGATGAGCTTCACCTAGCATGGATAAATCAATACCAAAACTACTATTAGCTGCTTGTGTGCCGGCAATCGATTGGAAAACCAAATCTACCGGCACGCCTTTTTCCATCGCTTCAAGATGGGTAGTGATATGGGTCAGTACACAAGATTGAGTGGGAATTTCAAAGCGTTGAATAACATCATCCAGCAGATGCATTAGCCTTGTTACTGCTTGATAATTATCAGTAGCAGGGTTTATACCAATCACAGCATCACCACTGCCATAAAGTAATCCATCCAGCAAGGAAGCCGCAATACCTCCAGGATCATCTAAGGGATGATTAGGTTGCAAACGGGTAGACATATGGCCACGCAGCCCAAGTGTATTTCGAAATCGACTGACTACTTCAATTTTTTGCGACACCAAAATTAAATCTTGCACGCGCATGATTTTTGACACTGCCGCCACCATTTCAGGCGTCAAACCTGCGGCCACCTGAGCTAAACTCAAACTGTTAGCTAAATCTGATAATAACCAATTACGAAAATCGCCTACTGTTAAATGCGATATAGAAGCAAAGGCTGAGGCATTGTGATCATCTATAATTAAACGTGACACCTCATCTTTTTCATAGGGAATAAGTAGTTCTTCAAGAAAGCGTTTTAAGGGCACATCAGCTAAACACATTTGGGCCGCAACCCTCTGAGTTGCATTGTCTGCGGCAAGTCCCGCCAAACAATCTCCTGAACGCATTGGTGTAGCCTTGGCCATTAATGTTTTAAGATCAGAAAACACATAATGTGTGCCTGCTAAATTTATGTGATATCTCATGTTTCCTTGATACCTGATTAATTCAGGGGAATGAAGCAATGACTAAATAAATAGCATAACTAGAACAAGATTAAACCTGTGTGCAGGTATTTTAATCAAAAAGTTCGTGAACATTTAATGCTCGGTAAATAATATTAAGCCAAGGCTGCCAACCATAGCGGTAGCACTGAAAATAAAGTTAAATCTCAAAATCGCTTTGAATAACATGTTATTTTGGTATTCATAGTTTTATTTTTGGCAAAAGGATGTCGTTTTGAGCGCTAAAAAAGTACAAATGAAAATCAATTTTAATGAATTTATGCAGCTCCACGTAAAGGCAGTGCGCAATACCGGTATCATCATGCTTGTGATTGGCGCTCTAGCGCTTATTTTGCCGATGGCTGCTGCACTCGCCATCGAATTAATTCTGGGTTGGTTAATATTATTTGCTGGCATAACGCAAATGCTACACGCCTTTCGAAGCAAAGGCTCTAGTCGCTTTTGGTGGGAGACTGGTGTTGGCCTACTTTACGTTGTAGTCGCATTAATGTTGCTCTTTAATCCCATACAAGGACTTATTACCCTCACCTTATTGCTGACTATTTTATTTATTGCTGAAGGCCTATTTAAGATCATCCTCGCATTGCAACTTAGACCTGAATCAACTTGGCCTTGGTTGTTGGTCAGTGGTGTGTTGTCTTGCGCACTTGGATTCATCATCCTGTCTAATATCTCAGGTAATGCTCGTTGGGTGCTAGGCATGATGGTGGGGATTAATTTTGTGTTTGCCGGATGGGCACTGATTAAACAAGCGAGTCATTTTAACCAGAAGTAAGCCAGTTTTTAATAGTGCGACAGCGTCGCACTATTACTTTATTAAGTTCAGGCAGGCAGCCTAACGACAACACGCTTAGGTTGTACTCTGTTGCCTTCTTCTAAGATTCCCACACCTAAAAATAGATGCTCATCGGGTGAATACACTCTCACCTGCTCACCTTCGATAAGAGCTGAAGATGTATTATCGCTCAACCTTGCCGAATTACCGTTATTGTAATAAATAACCTGATCAGCGCTTAAGGAGACTTCACCGAGACATTTAACCGCTGTATCCATAGGCAGTAACAAGGGATCTAATAAAGAAGAAACCTCTACTCCTTGCTCTTTTGCCTGAGCAATTAAGGCATCAAGTTGTTCAAAGGTCAGCATCTTATCACTAGGATAGTCTGTGACTTGCGAACGATGTAGTTTACTCACGTAAGCACCACAACCCAAGGCTTGGCCCATATCGTCCACTAAAGAGCGAATATAGGTTCCTTTGCTGCAATGCACGATCATATCCACTTCATCACCTTCAAAACGCTCGACACTAAGACTGTAAATAGTGATGGGCCGAGCTTCGCGAGGAATATCAATACCTTGACGTGCATAGCTGTACAGTGGTTTGCCTTGGTGTTTCAGTGCTGAAAACATCGAAGGAATTTGTTTTATTGGACCACGAAACATCTCACACACTCGAGCAAGCTGCTCGGCGCTTACCGATACATCTCTAGTTTCCACCACTTCTCCGGCAGCATCCGAGGTAGTGGTACGAATACCCAACTTGGCGGTAACTTGATAGGTTTTGTCGGTATCTAATAAAAACTGTGAAAACTTGGTCGCCTCGCCTAAACAAATAGGCAACATGCCAGTGGCAAGCGGGTCAAGTGCACCAGTATGGCCAGCTTTTGCTGCACCAAAGGCCCATCTAACTTTTTGCATCGCTTGGTTAGATGAAATATCGAGGGGTTTGTTTAATAGTAATATGCCATCGACCGGCCTACCTTTGCGCTTTCTACCCAAGAGTTATTCCTCGTTTGGCTTATCAGTATCTTCTTCACCAGGAATGCGACCAGCAAGACGTGCGCGTTCAGCATCCTTGTTGCGAGTTTCACTGACTAAATTAGCAATACGAATACCTTCAGTGAGTGAGCCATCACGCAAAAACTTCAGCGCAGGCACAGCGCGCATGCGCATACGACTCGCTAATAATGTACGGATGTAACCTTTGTTTTCTTGCAGTATGTTGAGATACTCTTCCATCAACTCTTCATCATTCTCGAAAAAAGTCACGTATATTTTGGTGTAGGCTAAATCGCGCGAAACTTCGACCGACGAAACAGTAACCATGCCTAAACGCGGGTCACGATTTTTAAATTCGTTTTGCAAAATGCTGGCAATTTCTTTGTGAATTTGTTGACCGACACGGTCGGTGCGGGAAAATTCTCTAGCCATAATTATCTCTCCTAACACCCAAAAGGTGTTCTGTATGTTACTAAAACGGAGGCCTAAGCCTCCGTTTGTATTTTTACTCTCGAACCAAAGCTAGTTTTTGAGAGTGACTATCTCATTATAGTTCGCGTTTTACTTCTACAGTCTCGAACACTTCGATCTGATCACCAGGTCTAACGTCGTTGTAGTTTTTCACGCCGATACCACATTCCATGCCGTTACGCACTTCTTGAACATCGTCTTTAAAGCGACGTAATGATTCTAGTTCACCTTCATAAATAACGATGTTGTCACGAAGTACACGAATAGGACTACTACGCTTAACCGAGCCTTCAATTACCATACAGCCGGCAATCGCACCCAATTTAGGTGATTTAAAGACATCACGTACTTCAGCTAAACCGATAATCTGTTGTTTGAACTCAGGCGCTAACATACCTGTCATGGCAAACTTAACTTCATCGATCAAATTGTAAATAATGCTGTAATAACGTAGGTCAATTTCTTCAGCTTCAATAATACGACGAGCAGTAGCATCAGCACGCACGTTAAAGCCAATTACGATAGCACCTGAAGCATTAGCTAAGCTGGCATCGGTTTCGGTAATACCACCAACACCACTACCAACGATATTCACTTTCACTTCATCTGTAGACAAACGCATCAATGATTCAGCAATCGCTTCAACCGAACCTTGAACGTCAGCTTTAAGTACCACATTCAATTCACTAAACTTACCGGCTTCCATATTGGCAAACATGTTTTCCAATTTAGATTTCTGTTGTTTAGCTAATTTAAGCTCACGTTGTTTCATATTACGTTTAGCGGCAACTTCACGGGCTTTACGCTCGTCTTGCACAACTAAGGCATCTTCACCAGCGAGAGGTACACCGGATAAACCGAGCACTTCAACCGGAGTAGAAGGACCAGCAGTTAACACTTCTTTACCATTTTCGTCACGCATCGCTTTTACGCGACCATATTCGATACCGCAAAGTAAGATATCACCCGCTTTTAATTGTCCATGCTGCACTAATACAGAAGCAACCGGACCACGTCCTTTGTCTAAACGCGACTCAATAACGATACCTTTGGCTGGGCCAGAAGGTGCCGCTTTTAAATCTAACATTTCAGCTTGAACGATAATGGCATCCAGTAAATCATCAATACCCAAACCGGTTTTAGCCGATACATAGAGGAACTGGTTTTCACCACCCCACTCTTCAGAAATAACCTCAAGTTGCGATAACTCTTGCTTAACGCGGTCGATATCAACGCCTTCTTTGTCCATTTTATTAACGGCAACAATCAAAGGTACGCCGGCTGCTTTCGCATGCTGAATCGCTTCTTTAGTCTGTGGCATTACACCATCATCTGCAGCAACAACCAATACAACGATATCTGTTGCGGTTGCACCACGGGCACGCATTGCGGTAAAGGCAGCGTGACCAGGAGTATCTAAGAATGCGATACGCCCTTTATCAGTTTCAACACTGTAAGCACCGATATGTTGGGTAATACCACCAGCTTCACCATCAGCAACTTTCGCGCGACGGATATAATCCAATAATGAAGTTTTACCGTGGTCAACATGACCCATAATAGTAACAACAGGTGCTCTTGACTCTTCAGAATGAACTTCGTTGTCAGCCAACAATTCATCTTCAAGGGCATTATCATTAACTAGTTCATACTTATGACCCATTTCTTCAACAACAAGTACAGCTGTTTCTTGGTCTAGTACATGGTTAATCGTAACCATTTCACCCATTTTCATTAGGGTTTTTATTACTTCTGTGGCTTTAACTGCCATTTTACCCGCTAGTTCACTAACGGTAATGCTTTCACCAATTCGCACACTTCGCTCCACTGGTTGAGCCGGTTTATTAAAGGCGTGTTTCAAGTCAGAACCGGCATTTTTCTTAGACTTTTTACGCCTTTTAGAATTACGCTCAGACTTAATATCGTCAGCATCTTCTGCTTCCTGCGCGTAACGATTAGAGTGCAAATGCACTTCTTCCGTTTCTTGCTTCTTACGACGTTCTTCTTCTTCTTTCCAACGACGTGAGTTTTCTTCAGCTAACACTCTAGCTTCATCAGCTGCGCGTTTTGCATCTTCTTCTAGCTTGCGTTGCGATTCTTCTTCTTGTGCTTTGCGAATTTTCTCTGCATCAGCACGGGCTTTCTCTTGCTCAGCTTTTTCAGCTGGGCTCAAAGCAGATTCTTCAGCCTGACGGGCTTCCGCTTCTTTTTTAGATTTTTCAGCACGAGCAATACGCTCAGCATCCGCTTTTGCTTTGGCTTCAGCAGCTTTCTGAGCTTTTTCTTCGGCTTCTTTCTTAGCTCTGTCGACCGCTTCTTGTTCAGCTTGCAGTTTCGCTTCATGTTCAGCAGCTAAGCGCTTAGCCTCTTCATCAACTAGTGTTTGCTCTTCTAAATCAGTGCGTTTTATATAAGTACGTTTCTTACGCACTTCAACCGTTACCGCTTTAGATTTGCCTACACTCAAGGTGCTAGTCGTTTTACGTTGCAAGGTCATACGATTCGGTGCACCAGAACCAAAACCACCATGTTGTTTGCTTAAAAAATCAAGCAATTGGCGTTTTTCATCTTCTGTTACGTTAGACGTCGCACCTTTTTCGATGCCTGCACTTTTAAATTGTTGTACTAATCGGTCTACCGAAGTGCCTATATCGGTGGCGAGTTTTTCTATGGATACGTCTGCCATAATGGTATTCCTCCTGGTGACCTATTCTTCATTAAACCAAACGATATTTCTGGCAGCCATAATCAGCTCACCGGCTTTTTCTTCGCTTAATTCTTCTATATCTGCAATCTCATCTACGCCTTGTTCAGCAAGACTTTCAAGATCGGTAACACCACGACTCGCCAGTAAATACGCTACGTGTCTGTCCATTCCTGGCAAATTAAGTAGCTCTTCTTTGGGCTCAGCAGCTTCAAGTGTTTCTTCATTCGCTAAAGCACGAGTTGTTAAGGTTGCTCGCGCTCGGCTACGCAACTCTTCAACCATGGCTTCATCTAGGCCTTCAATGTCTAACAATTCATTGATAGGCACATAAGCAATTTCTTCTAAGGTAGTAAAACCTTCGTCAACAAGAATGCTGGCAAAATCTTCATCAATATCCAACCCAGCGGTAAACACACCCAATACTTTGGCATTTTCTTCAGCGTGCTTGGCGTTAAGATCTTCCACTGTCATGACGTTTAATTCCCAGCCAGTTAACTGGCTAGCTAAACGCACGTTCTGACCACTTCGGCCAATGGCTTGCGCCAAATTATCTGCCTGAACAGCAACGTCCATAGCGTGTCTGTCTTCGTCAACGACTATTGAGGCTACTTCAGCAGGTGCCATAGCGTTGATAACAAATTGTGCGGGGTTGTCGTCCCACAATACGATATCAACACGTTCGCCATTTAACTCGCCCGATACGGCTTGCACACGTGAACCACGCATACCAACACACGCACCAATTGGGTCAAGACGTTTATCGTTGGTTTTAACCGCAATTTTTGCTCGTGAACCTGGATCGCGCGCTGCGGCTTTGATCTCTAAGGTTTCTTCAGCGATTTCTGGCACTTCAATGCGGAATAATTCAACCAACATATCAGGGTGAGTACGGCTGATAAATAACTGTGCACCACGTGCCTCAGGACGGATAACGTACAATAAACCACGTACCCTATCGCCTGGGCGAAATGTTTCACGAGGTAGCATGTCATCGCGATAGATTACACCTTCCGCATTGTTACCTAAGTCAACCAAGATATTATCGCGGTTCACTTTCTTAACAGTACCAGTCACTAATTCACCGACGCGGTCTTCATATTCAGCGATGACTTGGTTACGTTCTGCTTCACGGACTTTTTGCACAATAACTTGTTTCGCCGTTTGCGTGGTAATACGGTCAAACGTTATCGAATCAATTTGGTCTTCAACAAAATCACCCAATTGAATATCGGGTTCATCTATCTGCGCAGCAGAAATTGACATTTCAGCCATCGGATTTTCTTGTTTGTGATCATCTTCAACCACTAACCAGCGACGGAAAGTATCAAAATCGCCTGTTTCACGGTTAATACTGACACGCACTTCGATGTTGCCTTCATTTTTCTTTTTGGTAGCACTGGCGATAGCAAACTCTAACGCCTCGAAGATTTTTTCACGTGGTACTTGTTTTTCATTAGATACGGCTTCAGCCACTAATAGAATTTCTTTATTCATTGTTGCCTCACTGATTATGTTCTTACCAGAGCACGACTTGTTTCCAACTTATTTAAAAGTGGGGACAAGGTTTCCTTTCTCAATATTCACAATAGCCAACACAAACGTTTGGTTATCAACTTGTACGGTTACATTGCCATTCTCGCAGGCAAGTAGCTTACCTTTAAAATTACGTCTGTCGTTCAGTGGCATTCTAAGACGCACTGAAATGACCTCACCGACACAACTTAAATAGTGCTGTTCTTTGAATAATGGACGGTCCATGCCTGGTGAAGACACTTCTAGGTTATATTCAACGCTGATTGGATCTTCAATATCCATGATGGCACTAACCTGATGACTTACGTCAGCGCAATTTTCTACCGTAATCCCATCCGGATGATCAATATAGACACGTAAGGTAGAGTGTTTGCCGGCGCGGACAAATTCAATACCAACCAATTCGAAGTCAAGGGCTTCAACTGGTGCGACAAGCATGTCGGTCAATTTTTTTTCAAGCTGTGACAAATTTTTGCTCCAAAAACAAAAAAAGGGCTAATGCCCAGAGAGTGTTTACAAATTACGACAAAACGGATAACAAAAAGCCCCTTTCAAGCGGGGCTATTTGATTCTGGACCCTAGTCCACTTATTTCACTAAAATGTAAACTAAGCGCATTTTAGACAGTGGTTGCAGAAGTGTTAGGTCGTTGTATGTGAAGCAGTTGCTACAGTATAACTCGTTAATCTTCCGCCTTTTTGCGAAACGTTACTATCCAAATCAGAGGGAGCCCGTCTCAAAAGATGCAGCATTATATAGAGTAAAAGGCTTATTGGCAACCTGAGAAACATGCAAAACACATTGAATTGCTTGTAATGTTTTAGATTTATCGATTTAAGCTATTTAACAAGTTAGCCCGTAATTTTCTGGCCATATTGTCATCAATCGTATCGAGGATACCTCTAGCATGGGCGGGGATATGTTGTTGCTCTTGCGGTGAAAATACATATTGTTCAAATATCTGGCGCCACGCATCTCTTTGCGCTGCAGGTAGTTCTTTTATGGCCAACAAGGCATGATTAAGGGCGTCGCCCGGTGCGCCCATGTGCATCGGTACTTGTCGCCACCAGTAATTGAGCAGAATATTAAAGTCACTTAAGGCTTCTACATGATGCCACCACATACTAGGAATAAAAATTGCGTCACCCGCTTCAAGTTCCGCCACTTGTGCGTGAGCCAAAGCCATTTTAAATTTGGGATAACGTACAAAATCAGGATGATGGAAGTCAACTAAACTAGCTGGTTGGCCCGCTGGGGTAAAATCGAGGGGACCAATATACAAATTATCTAATTGATCGGGTGGAAATAGAGTAAAACGTCGTTTACCGGCCGCGACACACGCCACATTATCGGTAACGTCATAATGAGCAGCTATGCGGCTCTGATTGCCTATCCAAATACTGACCAGCGGTTTGTCTGCTAATTGAGGTATATCATTTTGTTCTGCCCTTAAGCCAGGCAAAATATGATTGACAGAAGTTGAGCCCACATACATAGAGCTTCGTTGTTCATGTCCATCAGCACAAAGGCTATCAAGCAGGGCATTTAGACTCATTTGTTGGCGAGTGAAATTAAAACCAGTTAAGGCGCTATTGTAAAAAAAACGCCCCTGCTCTTGGGCCTCGGCGATCATAGCAACCACCGGTTTTTGATTATAAAATGAGCGCAAGTATGACACCGCATCGACTGTGGATTTTTTCCCCTGTTGCACTAATGGCCAATGCTTAATTAATCCCTTGAGAATCAAAGGTTCAGTCGAAGTCAAAATATTTTCAGTTAGCGCGCTGTAGCCATCACACACTAGGGTTTTGACTGCAGGCAAGGATGTCAACATCACGGCTTATAACTGCTTATTTTTTAATTCAATTAAATGTGACATTGCAGCCATTGAGGCCAATACCATATAAATGTGCTGCATATAGCCTTGTTGGTATAAGTCATAGACCACTTCAGCAGACAAGCCAGCTAGTTTTTCCTCATTGATGGTATACAAGCTACTTAACTCATTATTGGAGCCATCGTTTAATTCAACTTTTATAGACACTGATTCAATTAAGTCATTGGCTAATAAAGCGTCAATAAAAAGTTTCGTTTCAGCATCACCTTGATGTATGGCTTTGAGCACCGAATTAATCTGTTGCAAATACGGGCTTTGACCGCCTTGCGGTAAAAATACTAATTCACCATCAACTTCATTAATTCGAGGACTGTCCATATCAATATGGACAACCGCATTGGGCTCATCCTGCCCTGCTTGTAAGTCTTGTTGAAAGCCAATCAGAAAAGGCCGACGCTGAATAGCCAAGGGGATATAGCTGGCATGCCACCCTTCATTATCTAAAAATAAATTTTCTTCAATAGCAAAGCCAAATAAAGCGATAGCTTCAAATTGCCCGGTTTCACTGTGTTTGCGAAACAAAATAGGATAATCACCTTGGGCATAACGAAACTCCGAGGTGAATAAACGACTATAACTACTGGTATCACCGAACTTAGGGTCGTGATGGGTCAATACTCTCAGATTTTTATGAGTAATATTATCGAGCTGTTGATGATTAGGCATACGTTTTCCACATATTTATTATTTTATTTAATGGCTGCAAAGGATTAAATTTTTTGCAGCCCATATTGACGTATCTTATTGATTAAATCTCTATTTGTCGGCAATCTTGCCAACAATTTTTGGGTTAGCTCGCTATTTTTACGAAACTGCATGTCAGCCAATGGACCATTTTCCGACCTACGCATAGTCGGTCTTTTATGGGTTTCAAAACCCATCCCATACAACACATATTGATAACTGGCCGACGGAAAGATCTCATCCACTTGGGTAAAATCTTGGTGCCATGGTGACTCGTAACGCCATAAAGTCAATAATTCTTGCAAACCCGCAGGTATACTTTCTTCGCGGCAATTATCTATCCAATAGGCAGTATCTGTGCGTTTAGTCAGTACATAATGTAATTTAAGAAAGTCAATTATACGGACCCAGCGATATAAAAATTTATCATTAAAGCGCTTAGCCACAATATCCATAACATTTCGACTAACCGGTAACTGTTCACTTATCATGGCCGCGGATAATTCCACCAGCACCAAAGCAGATGCTTCAAGGGGTTCTAAAAACCCTGCTGCCAAACCCACTGCCACACAGTTATTTTGCCAGAACACCTGACGATGTCCGGGGTTAATATCAATTTTACGAATAGCCAAACTGTCAGCAATATCCGGTCGACTAAGCCTAAGGTAATCACGCAGTTCTACTTCAGCGTTTTCAACGCTGATATGTTTACTTGAAAAAACATGCCCTACTCCGCGACGCGAAGGCAAGCCAATATCCCAAATCCAACCACTCGACTGCCCGGTTGAAATTGTATGTGAAGCAATCGGGCTTTCTTCATCTGGGTAAGGTACATGACACGCCAACGCTGTGTCGTTAAACAGGATGTGTTTTTTGCTGACAAAGGGCACTTGATAGTGCTTGCCAATTAATAAGGCATGAAATCCAGTGCAATCAATAAATAAGTCACCGCTAACGTCGCCATTCTTTTTGGTAGTCACTGACGCGATGTCGCCATTTTCATGACTATTGACAGCGACAACATGATCAAGAATGTGTTTAACCCCTAACTTTTCAGTGCAGTGTCTTTGTAAAAAGTGCGAAAATTTACCCGCATCCAAATGATAGGCGTAATTAGCGACGTGGGCATATTCAGGCGTGGTATTTTGCTTAGGTGCAAGACCTCGCTCACATAAATAACCTTGAAAACTCACCGCATCCGCAAAAGACACTTTATCCGCGTGTTGCTGCCAAAAAGGCACTAAATTTATGTCGTTATATCCTTGTGGCAAAACCAAAGGATGATAATAAGCGTCATTTTCGGCGCCAGTTACCCACTTAGCAAACTTAGCACCTTGTTTAAAGGACGCATCACATTCGCGGAAAAAATCTGTTTCACTGATGCCCATTTTTTTAAGCGTACCACGCATAGTCGGCCACGTTCCTTCACCCACGCCGACAGGACTGACATCAGGTGATTCAATCAACCTAACTTCAATACCTTGTTCACTATTAGACAAATGTTCAGCAGCAATCACACCGGCTGTTAACCACCCAGCAGTGCCGCCACCCACGATAGTAATGATGCGAATTGATTTATCCACCAAGTTAATCCACCTTATTTTTACGTCTATACGAATGTAAATACGCGATTAAACAATAAAAAGTTTTTGCAATATAACATGTCTACTAAAAGTAAAAAGCCGCTAAATTAGCGGCTTTTATACAAACATACTCACTTACTTAGAAAGTATAACGGGCGCCTACTGTATAACGAGGTCCGTACTGACGAGCAAATAAGAATTGATTTTCATAACGACCATAACCTTGTTCAGTTTCGTCGGTGATATTTAAACCCTCAAAGAATACCGTTAGATTATCGTTTACATCATAGTTAACACTCATATCAGTTTGAGCGTATTCCTTACCAAATTGGGGAGGATTTTCAGCAGAACCTTGTTGTTGCCCTACACCAATTAGGTAGTTATCACGCCAAGCGTAAGTCACTTTGACCGACAAACCATCTTTCTCATAGAAAACTTGGAAGTTGGCAGAATCGCTCAAACCGTTAAGTGGAGATTGGCTTTCAAAACTATCAACATCAAATTCCACATCCCCATTAACCAAGGTTCCATTCAGACCGACACCAAAGCCAGACTCACCAAACATATGTTGTACGGCAAATTCAATACCATCAACTTTTTTGGTGTCACCATTGGTGGGTTGAGTAACCAACCACTTCATCAGAGGATCATTACTGTTTTGGAAAACAATAACATTACCCGTTAGCTCATCAAACTCACCACCACCGTTAGCAATGATTTGCGTCCAAATGTCTCCATCAGCTGGGACAAAACTTTGATCGCCAGCAGCATCTTTTAAGTCTTGAATAGCTGTTGCAGCGCGTGGTCCGATTAATGGGTCACGTAAACCATCGACTTCAATAGTCGTTGTAGTGCGTGTTATAAAGTTCTTTACATTCTTACTAAAATATCCCAGAGACACATAACTTGCATCGCCATAATAGTATTCAAATGAAAGATCAAAGTTAGAAGACTCAAACGGTAATAAACTCGGGTTACCCGAACTACCATTACGACTTCCAGGTTTTGGGCTACCCGATAAAGACCGTGAGCCTAACAAATCCCCAAGAGGTGCACGAGTGATCGTTTTACCTACCGAAAAACGACCATATAAATCTTCCATCAACTCAATCTTAAAGTCTAAGTTAGGTAGAGTCACATTGTAACTGCCCGTCCCTTCTAAGAAGTTTTGGTCGCCTGTTTTGTAACGAGTCTGCCATTCAGTCGGGTTTGACCAAACGATAAAGTCCTCAACGTTTTGCAACACGTTGCTGACAACATCAGATTGTTCGTAACGCACACCGACATTAACGTCTACCGGCATATCGCCCAATTCAAAATACATTTTGGCTGACAAATAGGCACTAGATGTTTTTTCTTCTACATCACTGGTGTTAAATACACCAAAATCTCTATTAAGAGGGTCTAATGGGAAGTTGTCGAAATAAGCCGCCATACGACTCACAGCTTCGGCATAATCAAAGGTGTAATAATAGTTAGTGGTTAAGTCATTACCACCGCCGTCAAGAGCATCAAGAAAGCTGCCGGTATCTTGACGAGTAAACATGCTATCTGGGAAAACAGCCATATTACCATTGTAACCGTTAGGTCCAACGTTACCATTGTTAGCGCTATAGCCACCAAATGATTGTTTAGTATGGGCTAAACCAAATTTAACATTAGTTAGGAAACTATCATCAGGGTTAACCCATTCCGAGTTTATCTGAGCTTGTTTGACTATTGATTCACCCTGCCCACGACCGAACTGAGCAAATAGTGGATCAAAGTCTCCAGGACTTGCTTCTGCTGCGCCATCAGGCCATCTCATAGAGAACTGAGGAACTTCACCCGTGGTGTAATCGTAAGTTTTATCAACGATATTATTAGGCGCTAAGATAACGTTACCGGCATGGCGGCTTCCTTTATCTGCACCGTCATCCGCCGCGTTACTTGAATCGTGGTAATCGAATTCAATATTGATATCGCTATTTACTTGCCACTCAAAATTAAATCCAATAGATTCAGCTTCAACCAGTGTTGTGCTCTTGTTTGCCGAATGCGCATAGTCATTCGCGGTTTCAGTAAAGTTAACCGCAGTACCATTTTCGTCTAACTGATACGAAGTAATGTTGCCGCCAAAGTTAAACCACACTCCAAAACCACGTCCATCAATCGATGTTTCAGCTTGAGAGCGAACATAATCCAATGTGAAGGTCATGTCGTCGCGTGGCGCATATTGCAAGGTCAATTGACCGTTTAATCGCGAACGCTCAACATCATTAATATTGTAAGATATCTGCCGAGGGAAATAAGTATGCCCTAGTTTTTCACCTTCAGAGTCATTGCCGCGCAAATCGATAGCATTATCACCAGTGGCATTACCTAAACCTTGGTCAGCTTGCCAACCCGGAATATTAGCGCTTTGTTGTTGAAAATCACGTTGTTGCATGGCTAATGAAATAGCTACACCGAAGGTATTATCAGCAAATGTATTGCTATACAAGGCTGCGATTTGCGGTGTTATATCATCACCGGTCACCGTAGAGGTATCATAAATACCTTTACCTGATAGTGAATATTTCAACCCAGGCGAATTCAACGGTTTAGCTGTAACGATGTTAACCGTAGCACCTAAACCACCACTTGGGTTTTCAGCCAGACCTGTTTTATAAACTTCGAGTGCGCTTACGCCCTCAGAAGCCAAATCTTCTAAATTATACGAGCGGGTGTAACCAGTACCTGGCATTTGACGACCATTTAGGGTTACTAGGTTAAATTCTGGGCCAAAACCGCGCACAGTAATTTGGCTACCTTCACCATTTGAGCGACTCACCGTAACACCAGTGATGCGCTGCAATGATTCCGCTAGGTTGGTATCTGGGAATTTACCCATGTCTTCTGCTGAAATCGCATCGACGACACCACTTGCTTCACGTTTCATGTCCATTGAACGGGCTAAACTGCCACGAATGCCTTTAACTTGGATGACTTCTACGTCATCTGCACTTGTTTCAGCTTCTTGTGCATAAGATGGCATTGCAACTGCACTACCAATAAGCAATGACATCGCAGTGGCTAGCTGAGTTTTCTTAAAATTAGATTTCTTCATGATTATTTTCTCATTAATCTTTTATGTGACTTAGCTATGCCGATTAAGGCGCCGTAAACACAACGTTATCGATTTGGTAAACTGCACCACCACCTGTACCCCATGCTGGGAACATCATAATGACGCCAACGTTTGAGCTGTCTAAATTAGTGGGAAGAGACGTTAAATCAGACATAGTAAAAGTATAAGTTTGCCAAGTGCCCACAACTGGGGCGACGCCCTCGTTGCTTGTAGTTAAGTTAACTTCAGCGTATTTTGTCGTATCATCAGTGGTTTCGATTTTTAACATCCAATTCGTCGCATTCGCAGGATTGGCGACCACCAACATATCGAAACTAAAGGTAGTAGCACTAGATACATTGATAGGAGCGTTACCGCCGCCAATATCACTGCGAGTATTGAAGCCTTGCACTGTTTCGCCGCTCGCTGTAGTAGTAAATTCTGCAACGTTACCACGATCGGTTACTGCAGGAGTGGTAGGCGTAGTGCCACCACAACAATCCCACACTATCCAATCGGTTAATACAGCGTCACCAAACAAACTCAATGTGCCAGTAATTGGCGGATTGCTTGCAGGTGGGTCAACTGGAGTTGGCGCACTTGTTGAACCACTGTCAAACATTACGTTATCAATTTGATAAACGGCACCACCACCTGTGCCCCATGCTGGAAACATCATAATGACGCCAACGTTTGAGCTGTCTAAATTAGTGGGAAGAGACGTTAAATCAGACATAGTAAAGGTATAAGTTTGCCAAGTACCTACGACTGGGGCAACGCCCTCGTTGCTTGTGGTTAAGTTAACTTCAGCGTATTTTGTCGTATCATTTGTGGTTTCAATTTTTAACATCCAATTCGTCGCATTGGCAGGATTGGCGACCACCAACATATCAAAGCTAAAGGTAGTAGCACTAGACGCATTGATAGGAGCGTTTCCGCCGCCAATATCACTACGAGTATTGAAACCTTGCACTGTTTCGCCGTTAGCTGTGGTAGTGAATTCTGCAACATTGCCACGGTCAGTCACTGCAGGAGTGGCAGGCGTAGTGCCACCACAACAATCCCACACTATCCAATCAGTTAGTACCGAATCAACAAACACATTGATAGCGCCGGTAGGTGCAGGTGCATCGCCTGACAACGCCGTTTTATTTACTTGAATATTATCGATTTGATAAACCGCGCCACCGCCAGTGCCCCATGCTGGGAACACTAAAACCACGTCAATAGCTGCCAAATCCAAACCTTGGTTTGCTAAGTCAGCTAAATCCATAGTATAGGTTTGCCACAGGCCAACCGTAGGTGCTACAGCTTCATTAGTAGCTGTTACATTAAACTCAATGGCTTCACCACCAGCATCGACACCACCATTAGATTCGATTTTAATTATCCAATCCATTGCGGTCTCTGGAGCAGACACCACCTTCATATCAAATGAAAGCGTACCGGTTAGTTCAGACGCACTAACGTTAAGAGGTGCATCGCTGCCTCCAACCGCAGAGCGAGTTGAGAATCCCTGTACAGTTTCACCATTGGCGACAACCGTAAATTGAGCAACGCTACCGCGGCCAGTTTCCGCTGTCACAGCCGGAGTAGAACCACCACAACAATCCCAAACAATCCAACCTGTACGCACTGAATCAGTAAAGAATGGTGCAAGTGTCGCAGTGTCAGCCGGACCTTCAGGTGTTGTAGGTTCGGTTGGTGGATTTGGATCCGTTGGAGTAGAAGAGCCTGGCACCGCAAATTCAACATTATCTAAACGATAAACTGCACCTTCGCCTGCTCCCCAACTTGGGAATACCATAAGAACGTCAACACCTGATATATCTAAACCTGCATCATATAAAGCTTGCAAAGAAAATGAATAGGTTTGCCATTCACCAGTAACCGGGGCGACCCCTTCTAAACTGGCCGTTAATGGCGCTTCAAAAAACTCACTTGCATTACCATTAGATTCAGTTTTGAACATCCAAACAGCATTGGCGCTTAGGGGCGCACTAACTACTTTCAGGTCAAATCTCAATACACCATTAGCTAACATTGAACTTGCGTCAACTGGCACGTCGCCGCCACCATCGGTAGAACGAGTGATCAGACCCATTACAGTGCCAGAATTACCATTTTGCACAGCGAATTCGGCAACATTTCCGTGATCAGCACCATCAGCAACAATTACTGGTGTTGAGCCGCCACAACAATCCCATAAAGCCCATCCATCGGCCAGCGCTTCATCTAACAATGAAATAGGTGCTGGACCAGCTGGAACATCGCCGCCTGGTACTTTAATAGTTACATTGTCAACTCGGAAGACTGTATCTGCGCCAGTGCCCCATGCTGGGAATATCATAACAACATCTATGCCGGACACATCCAAAGTGGTGCCATTTAATAAGTCACTTAAGTTAAAGCTATAGGTCTGCCATTGTCCTGTTGTTGGACCCACGCCCTCGTTAGAAGTAGTAAGGTTAACTTCAACGAATTCACCGGCATTACCGTTAGATTCAATTTTAAGCATCCATACCGGTGCTGCACCAGCTGGAGGATTAACCACTTTCATATCAAATGAGAACACACCGTTGCTTAAAATAGCAGATGCGTCGATTGGTGTTCCATTACCGCCGTCTGATGTGCGGTTATTGAAGCCTAGTACTGTTCCAGAGTTGCCGTTTTCAACACGGAATTCGACCACTTCAGAATTGGTATCTTCATCAGTAACTATTGCTGGTGTTGAACCACCACAACAATCCCAAGGAGCAAATACTGGTGTTTCACCTTCGTTAGAATCAAATACAGTAAATGATGGGAATGTTTGTCCACCGGTACCGTCTTGATAAATTCTCAGGTTATCTAATAGGAATGAAGCGCCGTCGCCAGTTTGCCAAGCAGGAAATACCATAACAACGTCGATGGCCACTAAATCTAAGCCTGCATCAGATAAAGCTGAAAGTGGAAATTCATAGCTTACCCATTCACCAACAATAGGTGTTGGACCACCAGTAGTTAACTCTACTTCAACTGCTGTTGTACCTTCAGCACTCTCTACTTTAAACTTCCAAACTGAGGATGCGCTAGTAGGAGGAGTGAGGACTTTCATATCAAATGTGATTTTACCATTAGCAATCATTGGAGATGCGTCAAATGGTGTAGGTCTTGAAGGTGACGTTGGGTCAGAAGGTAAAAACAATGAACGGGTAATGAAACCAAATACAGTTCCGTCGTTACCATTTTCTACGTCAAACTTATACACGTTACCGCGTTCGGCATCATCAGCAACCAAAGCTGGTGTAGAACCACCACAGCAATCCCACGCAACCCAATTGATGTTTACCACGTCGTCAAAAATGGTAATTGGTGTCGCAATGCCGCTTGAAGGGGGTGAAGGAATAGGAGCTTGCCCCATAACTAGGCCATCGCCTTCTTTGTCATATCCGCCGCGTACCGTTTCACAACCTTTCCCTGTAGAAGGGTCGATTGAACACTCGAATACTCGGACATAATCAACTTCTAATGACTGGCCAGCAGCAAAGGCTTCGGCATTGATGCCACCTTCATTAACTGACTCGGGCCATTGTCCACCCACTGCCAAATTTAGAATTAAGTAAAAGTCTTGGTCAAAGGGAGCGCTGGTGTAATTGGTTTCTAAATTACCAGTGACAATGTCATACAACTCAGCATACCAACCGCGATGAGTTAAACCAATCACATCGCCCTTGCCGTTAATACGTTCTTTTGATTGACGTTGAGTAGCATACAAATAATTATTCATATACCAACGAATTTCACCTTCTTGCCATTCAATAGCATAAGTATTGAAATCGTCAGCAGGGCTAGCGCCAGTAGTATAAGCTTGACCACTGAAATCACTGCCTGGGCCTTTACCGTAGTGGATAGTCCCATAAATGTTAGTTTCTGCGGATCCGTCAGCACGGGCTGTACCTAAATTGACGGCTTCCATAATATCGATTTCGCCAGACTTCGGCCAACCACCATAAACTGAATCGGTAGGCATCATCCAAAATGCTGGCCATGCACCCTGACCTGCAGGTAATTTGGCGCGCATTTCGATACGGCCATAAGTAAAGTCAGCTTTGTTTTGCGTAATCATACGTGCTGACGTATACGGCAAAGGTGAGCCGTCCTCAGCCGGTTTGGCCACTATTTTCAGGGTACCGTCAGAAACAAAAGAGTTATCCGCAGAATCGGTATAACACTGTTTC
The DNA here is from genome assembly GCF_040012495.1 of Paraglaciecola sp. 25GB23A. Classification (NCBI taxonomy): domain Bacteria; kingdom Pseudomonadati; phylum Pseudomonadota; class Gammaproteobacteria; order Alteromonadales; family Alteromonadaceae; genus Paraglaciecola; species Paraglaciecola sp. 25GB23A. Next base: position 1,020,347 of record NZ_JBDYKM010000001.1, on the reverse strand, counting down.
TCTTGATTGCCGCCGCCAGAGCAATTGACTTCATGCGTCCAATTGTTGGAATCAATTTTGGAGCCATCAAACTCATCGCCCCAAACCATAACCCAATCACTAACAGGCTCAGTGGGATTGACTACATCAAATTTAGTATTTGATTCTGAGCCTCCTCCACAACTAAATAAGCTTACCGCAGCAGCAACTACGGTAAGTCTTCGAATTTGTGTACTAATTGTGTTCATGCATTGAATTCCTAGTAGAAAAGTAAAACAAATGGAACGACGCTTACGCAATGTAAGCGCTTTCACTAAAATTAAATCAAAAGTTGAAAAAGGTCAACAATTAATTAACATTAGGTATCGCTTGTTATCGCAAAAACTCGTCATTGTAGTTATAGAACAATATTAATAATTTGCGCATATAAATCATTAACTAGCTGATAAGGCGCTAAATTTAAATCTCATTCGTTTTTACAATACGCAGAAAACCACAAAACAGATGTAAACAATTTGATTACAATTAAGTAAAAAAAACCTGAAACCCCTTACAATAATCACTTAAATTCATTTACGAATGTTATCTAACTGGTTTTCTGATGGGGTAATTAAATTTTTTAGCTACTTTGTCTAGCGCTAATGAGCAGCGTCCATCCGCCTGTTAATTGGCTTAGCGGATGAACGTTAGTTGTTCCCTTATCTGAGATGAAAGCAGCATAGCAACCAGCTCAATTATTGAGAGCTTCACTTACTAATTCAAAGACTTGATAGTTTGTCGTGTCTGAATGGGGCGCTATCCAAACATTAAACCGACCTGGTTCAGTAATAAAGGTATTATTGGGTCCATAAAACCCAAGTAACTCAGCGTTAATTTCGAAGTCAACATCAATACTGCTATACGCTTTAATTGGCAGACGCTTAAAGCCTTTTAATTCTTTAATTGGGCGGGTAGTGCTTGCCACTAAATCACGAATATATAACTGCACTATCTCTTGGCTATCAACCTCACTTCGGTTGCTAATTGTGACAGACGCCGTTATTGAACTCTCCATAGTAAGCCTGTGTTCACTGAGGCGAATTTCACTGTAATCAAATGTTGCATAGCTTAAACCAAAACCAAAAGGATAAAGCGGACTAAAGTGCACATCCAAATGATTGGCTGTCATGCCTAAAGAAGTTTGTGTCGCTCTAACTGGAATATTGTTTTGATGCACAAAGGTTTCATTAGTGGCGGGCCGACCAGAAGATTTTTGGGAATAATAAATAGGTACTTGTCCAACGACTCGAGGAAATGTTACTGGCAGTTTCCCCGAGGGAACTGCCCTACCAAATAATAAATCAGCTACAGCTTCTCCCCCCATACTGCCTGGATGCCACGCATACAATAAGGCACTCACTTTGTCGTTAACATTGGCAATTGTCAAAGGCCGCCCGGCCATGATCACCAAAATGACCGGCGTCCCTGTAGCCACAACCTGCTCAATAAGTTGTACTTGCGCGCCTGGTAAGTCGATATTTGTGCGTGAATGGGCTTCGCCCGAAAGAATAGACTCTTCACCCATCACCATAATGGCAATATCGCTATCTTGGGCCGCATTGATTACCTTTGAAAAATGTTCCTCAGATTGACTGCGTGTTGTATCTAAGCCTTTTTCAAAAGTGATTTTAGTGTCTGCTCCTGCCAGCGCCTTAATTGCACTCAAACACGTTACGCTGTGCTGCTCATCACCATCAAATATCCAGGTACCTAACTGCTCGTATTTGTCGTCTGCTAAAGGTCCGATAACCGCAATACTAGCTAATTGGCTGCTATCTAGTGGCAGTATGTTGTCAGCGTTTTTGAGGAGTACACAACTTTTTGTGGCGGCATCTTTGGCGGCGAGTAAATGCTCATGGTTAGCCAAAGCAACAAACTCTTCACTGTTAGTCTGGGCATTTTCAAACAGCCCCAGTGCATATTTCAGTTGTAATATACGTCTCACCATTTGCTCAATTTTGCTTTCGTCTACTTTATTTTCGCTCAGTAGTTCAGGAAGATGTTTAGCATAACAGTCACTTACCATTTCCATGTCTATGCCGGCATTAAATGCCAATAAGGCTGCATGTTTATCATCTTCTGATAAACCATGAACTGTAAGATCACGGATGGAGCCCCAATCACTGACCACAAACCCCTGGTATTGCCATTCGTCCCTGAGTACTTGTTGCATTAGCCAATGGTTGCCACTTGCTGGCACGCCATTTAAGTCACTAAAAGAGGGCATAAAAGTCGCAACGCCCAAATCGGCAGCCATCTTAAAAGGCGGCAAAACCGTATTGCGCAACTCATTTTCACTGATATTGGCGAAACTGTAGTCACGACCACTTTCGCAATAACCATAACCAGCAAAATGTTTAGCACAGGCCGCTATTGCCGTGCGCTCATTAAGTGATTCTGTTTGAAACCCCTTAATCATTGCGCCGCCCAAACGCGAGCATAAGTATGGATCTTCCCCTAAACTTTCTGCAATTCTGCCCCACCTTGGGTCACGCGTGATATCTATCATCGGTGCGAATGTCCAATTCACCCCTCTGCTTGCAGCTTCAATTGCGGCAATTCTTGCCCCCGCTTCTATGGTTTGTTCACACCAAGTGGCCGCCTGACCCAAAGGGATTGGAAACACCGTGGTAAAGCCGTGTATCACGTCCCGTCCAATCAACAATGGAATACCCAATCTTGATTCTTCCACCGCAATACGTTGCAACTCATTTATAGTTGGCGTGTCCACTTCATTGATAACTGAACTCACATTTCCACTTTGGATAGCTTGTCTTAAATCTGCAGATATTCCACCATATTGGCCAGAAACTTGATTAAGCTGACCCAGTTTTTCGGATAATGTCATCTTTTGCAGTAATGCCTCAGCCTTTAGCATGGCTTGCTGAGATGAAGATGAAAGTTGGGGGGTGGTGGTCATAGTTGGGTTCTCTAAAATAATCAGCGACTCAATTTAAACGGTAAGAGCAAATCAGGTCGAGATGTACTAGAGCGCATTGAAGCAATACGCTCGGTGGTTTGAGTGAGCAATTATCGTATATGGTGAGCTAGAAACAGCATCATTTCTTAGCTAGGATTCTGGAAAAATCTCGTTAACGACTAATTTAGGTGTTCTATCAAGATAGTAAAAACCCCAATGTTTTTCTGGCTCTGATGGCTCATCTGAGCCTTTCCAGGGTTCGTCAAAAGCTTCAAACATAAATGTCAATATGTTCGCTTCCTTGGTCCACTGATCGAGCTGTTTACAATATTGACCTTGTAATTGGATACTCGCGTTCCACGGTTCAATACCTCGACCATTAGACTCTGTTGCCCACCCTGCTTCAGTTATAACGATAGGTATATCAGGATTTACTTCGGCAACCGAATAATAGTTTGACTGGGTATAAGCTAATGCCGAATCTAAAGTCTGATATTCCCAAACGGGATAGGTATGCATAGAAATAAAATCCACGACCTCAACCAGTGGCTTAAGTTTTTCCAACCATGGAACGTAGTTTTCACAAAAGGTGACTGGTTGAGCAATATTGGCTTTTACTTGCGTGGCGTAGGCAACAAGACTTTCGACTGTTACCATATGATCATTCCAATCGACACTCGCTTCGTTGCCAATCGAGGCTGAAAATACAATCTCGGGATATTCGTTACAAAGTTTAATTAAACGGGCTATTTCGATTTCGTTAGCTTGTTTATTTTCTTGCAACTGCTGTTCTGGATAATCTGCTCCCCAAGGACAATCGGGATTACTGACTTCCGCGCCTAAATCAACCCCTAGCATTAGTTTGAAGTCTAGGTTTTTATCTTTGATAACTTGCAAAACAGTAAGTGCATGCTGACTGCAATCATACAGGCGTAAATATTGCCAATGGGGAGCCAATATTTGTAAATCTTCCAGAATATCTTGGTAACTCGGAAAATCGTCCGTCTGCGGACTCTGGCCTGCTCGATATCCAGAATAACAAATTGCCTTACCCGGCGGTATAACTAACTTATTACCTTGAATTATTTTTTCGCGGGAAAAACTAGACATATTTTGGTACTCCATCTTTGTTCCATAAGCCCCAATACGCGCCTACATCACCCTCTTCGGAGATTTTCCAAGTTTCATCAAACGATGAAAAATAAATGATATCAATGCCATCTTCTTCCGCCCATTTGTAGGTATTAATGAAATAACGAATAGCATTTTCGTAGGATGGAATGGCCCCTCCTTCAGGAGAGCCTACATTTGGCCAGCCTGTTTCACTGACAATAACCGGTTTACCGTTTGCCGCTTTTGTAGCAATACGATACATTTCTTTCATGTATAAAAGTGCATGTTCCGCAGGACAACTTTCCCAAAACGGATAACAGTTGGCCAAAATAACGTCGCAAGCTTCGGTTACTGCTGGGTGATCGACAAATTTAAAATAAGCATCGACATAGCCTACCTGCACATTTGGCGCAGCGGCCTTAGCACGCTCTAAATAATCAACCAGCTGTTCTTCCGTTAATTCTTTACGTAGCATCACCTCGTTACCTACGGCCAAAATATCAACATGACCGGCTTGGGCCAATTTAATACCTGCTTGTAATTCCTTTTCATTATTTTCTAGATCTTCGTCTAACCACACACCTACCATGGTCTTAAGGCCCAATTCCTTGGCTATTATTGGCGTATGCTGATTGCCCTGTGTGCATGAAAAGCTGCGGATCCAATTCACCGATGACTGAATAGGCGCTAAACGCTCTCTTATTTGTTCAGGACTGATAATAGTCTGGGGACCGGGTCGTTGCCCCTCCACATAAGGACTAAATGAAAGACCATGAATTTTATTCGTCAGTAATTCGCCCACAAGCTTTTTTAGTTCGTCAATTGAACGGGTAGTTGCATCCAGTCCGCTCAGCGACAGTGTTTTTTTATAAAGATTAGACATGTATCTCTCTCAAAAGTGTAATTTGTGGCGCATACAGCCCATCGCCTGACCACAGGCAAATGGACGAGTACAATTCACCATTAATTAATCGTTAATTATCAAATAGTAATGACGCATCAAACTCAACAATGATGTGCTTAATTGCGCCTGTGCGTTTATACAAAGCTTGGGCTTTATCACTGGCTATTTCTAGGCTATCAACCGTGTACGTAGACTCATCGTTATAAACGATTGTAGTGCGTTTATTGATTTGGCTGTTGATTCTGTAAACAATAGGTACCTGACACCAAGTGAACGCAAGTTCATTTTCTTTAAGTGCCAATATTTGCCACTTATTGCTGGTATCAAGATAACGAAACTCAATAGCCTGACTAAGAAACTCTTGCTTTCTCAATAGTAGGAAATTGAACACAACACGGCCTTCGATGATGTGAACACCTAATTCGTGGAAGCGAGTAATCAACTCTTCTTTAACTTGTCCTGTCATTCCAGGTTGTTGTGCACCTGCATGTTTAGGGGTATGTGAATAAGGGTCTGTTGGGAAAGCGCCATATTCAGCAGGCGTCTTGTTGAAACCTATACCCTCTCGAATGCGATAGTAGAGATTGACCAAACTGTTTAACTGAGCTTTATCTGTCCTAGAGTTAGCAGCGGTGACGACATTTTCAGCAACGGCTAACAGTAGTTTTGACACCATATGCCAGTAAATACTGCCTAAACCCTCAAAACCAAACATGCCCCCTGAGCGACCAGTAAAAGCTTGATGATTAAAGGTTTGCTCATAAAGAGCTAAAATGGCGTCATATTCTTCGGCCAAATTTGGATAAATGACTGCGAGCGCTTTCATTTTTTGCAACAAATGCCCCTCGTTACCAATATCTGCATGGAAACGAATATTGTTGTTGGCATCTTTAATGATCAGTCGTTTATCATCTTGCTTAATCATTTGCTGTAAACTTGAAATTGCTTCAGCTTTGACTAAAGCAACACAGTTTTTTTGCAGAAACGGCGTTTGTACCCGGTCAGGATATAACATAAATGTTTTTTGATCGGGGCGATATACGTCACTCGCGAACAAGGCATCTACCACTTGGCTTGCTTCATTGGCATCTAATGCGCCAGACGATAATGCGGCTACCTGACCTTCCAACATCGGGCTCAAATAATTAATATGAGCCGCCTCGCCTTTCAAATCGAGTAAATTATAGGCGTGGTACATGCCATCTTTACGCTTATTAGTTGAAATCGTATGTTCAATTGCCAGCAAAGCATGTTCGAGTAAGCGCTTGACGCTAACAATTGAATAAGGTGATGGGCTGCTAAATCCTTCTTGTTGATAAACTTTTAAACGGTATCGGCTCGATGCTTCACCTAATACGCACAGATTTGAATAACGCAGTTCAGGTGATATAGCATGGCCATTTAAGTGGGGTAGCAGTGCCTCTAACGCTTCAACACTGTCACTTAACCAAGTTCCTACTTCACTAGATAAGCTCACATCCCCACTTTCTTCACTTAGTAATTCTTGCATAAAACAAACGTAACGACGCATGTAGTTCAGGGTTACCATCGATAATCCTTGGCCTACAAGAGCATTATTGGCGTCGTTCCACTCTGGTCGTTGGGTGTTTAACCAAATACCACCGTCTACCACTAAATTGCCTAATTTACCCAATAAAGGAACGAGTAATTTTTCAAGTAAATTAACTTGATATACATGATTGTTTGCATCTAATACAAGTTTACCATCTGCGCCAATTTGCTCTACACGTTGTTCAATCTTATGTGCCAAAGTGACATCATATACAACGGTATCTTTCGCGTTTTTAACTAAGTCAGTAAATGCCTTAATTTTATAAGGAACATTTGCATAACAATAGCTTTGACGATGAAACAACTGGGCCAGTTTTTGTGGATGAAACTGTTTGGATATTTCCAACAATTTAAGTAGGTATATTATCTGATGATCACCCCAGTAACCGATATAACTCCAAGGGTCATCTGGTTCCTCCACTTCCCAATCAATCCCGTCTTTGGTAATGCGATAAGGATTATAACCTTCTACGGTAGATGCATTAACAAACTTGGCGATCATACCTTCAATGAAATCAGGATAACTGTAAGCTAAAGCTTCCCAATTTTGGAAAATGTCACGCCAATTTCCTTGATAGGTTAACAAGGGTTTGTTTTGCTCGTCTTTTAACTTGATCAGAAACTGGTTCCACGGGCGACTTGGATCTCCGTGCCTGCGGCCAAAATAAATCGGCAAATATTCAGCAGTTAATCTTTCTAGTTGAGGATCACTCAGCATTTCTACTTGATTTAACAAGTCAGTTACCGACACATTTTGTGCAAGCTTATTAAAAAATTCAATATGACGCTCAAACACTTCAACGTTAAAGTGTTTTATATTTTGCACAAAATCAGTTTTAGTAACGTTGTATTGGTCACTAAAAATACCGCCTCTGAGCACATTAAATAGGGTATTGGCATAATGATGCACACCCACTGTTTCTTCGTTAACTAATTGGAAGCCATCGGCTCTCGCTAGAATGCTCGCTAACTCATCATCCCCTTGAGTAATTGATTGTTGAATGTGCTTGGTAATATCAGCAGGTGAACTCAAGGCTTTTTTCAAATCAATAATTTGACTTTGAGTTTGTTCCAAATTGGCCACCAGTTGCCATGAGCTTGACTCATTAGCCGCTAATACAAGCGAGTTAGTCACAAAATATGCGCCTCGTATGCCTCGACTGGTATTCTCTGCTTGAATATCTCTACCCTGTCGAAAGGCATGCAAATGGCGGTTACTAAGGACAATACCTGGCTTATCTAAGCCAAGTGAGAATACGGTAGTAGCCCGCAGTGACTCGCAAGGCTCTGCACGATCGGTGATAGCAGAATAAAGCGTTAAGAGGGCCAAGCCATCGGTACTGTCGACTTCATTCCACTTATAAGCGTCAACTAAATTACTTGACACTGTTTGAGCAAATTTAGGCGTACCTGCGGGTAAAAGATTCTGTAAACCATCAATAAAATCAAGACTGACACTATGGTCGCAATTGTTAATAAGTTCGCTGGTGCGCACAAATCCAAAAGTATCGCTGGTATGCCAAGAGTAACGATAGCTTAAGCCTAGGGTATGATTGATTTCTTCAAATAAAATCTTGTTACCCAAGGTATTTTTATACAGGTTACGTTCGAGTTTATAGCGATCGCTATGCTCTTGATTAAACGGTTCCCACAATATTGAGCGGTCTTGCTGCTTAATACGCAAAATAGTCTTGCTGCCAGTGTTTAGCGCATCATCGTAAATTTTGTCAACACAATCATAGGGAAACAATGCAGTATCAGACGACTTCCTACCGGCAGTGAGTGCGCCACTCGATGCAATAAAAAGCCAATGGTCGCTATTCGACACTAAACTAATAAAAAACGTTTCCATCTGATCAACGTTTTTAATTGCGTAGTATCTTTCGTTGTTTATAGTGACAAATTCACCTAAAACAGCTTGCTTGACGAGACTTGTTGTATTCATTTAAACGTACCTTTATATTTTTATACTTGGTGTTCACTTAATATTTAACACCATCAAATATCTATTTTAATAAGACTTAAATTTGTCGTAATTATAGTTCTAATAACAACTTAATTATTTGTGTTTCAGTCGGTCTTAGCAAAATGCTCGGTCTTTATCTGTTTGACTCATAACGATTGGAACTCCAGTTAATCTTAAATTAAACAAACCAAATGAGTAAACGAAGAAGACTCTTTGATACCTTCGCGAATATTGCAAATGATAGTTTGACACTTGAATTTAAGACCAATACTATCTTTACAATTGGTTTACAATGGTAGCGCTTACATTGAGCTTAGGATAGTTAATTATTTATGTCACATCAAGAAACAAAAAAGAAAGATATGGTTTCCATATATCAAAAGAGTGCATATGGTACTGGCACCCTTGTACTTAATCTATTACCAGCAGCCCTTGGCATATTTGCCTTTTTCTTGATCACGGCTTTTGGCATGGACCCTTTATTAGCCGGAATTTTGGCTGGTATACCCAGACTTTTCGACGCTATCACAGATCCAATTATGGGTTTTATTACTGATAATACTCGGTCTCGATGGGGAAGAAGGCGCCCCTACATTGTTATAGGCGCTATTTTAAGCGGTGTCTGTTTTGCGTTGTTGTGGCAACTTAATCCTGAGGCATCGCAAGAATACAACTTCTGGTACTTCTTACTATTCTCACTGGCGTTTACTATCGGCAATACGATGTTTGCAACGCCTTTTGTGGGCTTAGGCTACGAAATCACCTCCGACTATAACGAACGTACTAGATTAATGGGTTTTGCTCAGTTTATGGGCCAAATCGCTTGGATGATAGTGCCATGGTTTTGGGTACTCATTGCCGACCCAGATATGTTTGCAAACCAAGCTGAAGGCGTACGGGAATTATCTTTGTACGTGGCGGGAGTATGTATCGTTTTGGGTGTTGTGCCGGGTTTATTCTGTAAGGGGATTGATAGTTCACATATAGAGAATACTGAAACTATTTCGTTCAAAACTCTTGGTAGCAACCTAATCAGTGTGTTTAGAGGGATAAAAGAAGCATTCAAAAACTCATCCTTTGTGAAGTTATGTGCAGCAACATTTTTAATATTTAACGGTTTCCAACTCGTCGCATCTTTTGCCTTTTTCATTATTGTTTTCCATATGTTCGCTGGTGATTACGGTGCGACAGGAAATTGGCCTGCTTGGTTTGGTACAGTAAGTGCGATGGCTACTGCATTTTTGGTTATTCCCATTGTCACTTGGATGGCTAACAAATGGGGAAAACGCAATGCATTTATTATTTCTACCTTTATCTCTATGTTCGGTTATTGCCTAAAGTGGTATGGCTTTAACCCTGAAAATCCATGGATGATATTTATGCCAATACCTTTGATGTCTTTCGGTATTGGGGGTTTATTTACCTTGATGCTTAGTATGACCGCCGATGTATGTGATTTAGACGAACTAAGAAATGGTATGCCTCGTAAAGAAGGCACATTTGGTGCCATTTACTGGTTAATGGTTAAATTAGGTCAGGCACTGGCGTTAGTGCTAGGTGGTGTTGTGTTAAAACTTGTTGGTTTTGATCCTGGCCTCGCGACACAAACTGTTGAAACCATGACCAATCTGCGAATAGCTGACATCCTTATTCCAGTTAGTACCGCTGGATTAGCGATATGGGTAATGTGGAGTTACGATTTAACTGAGGATAAAGCACGAGAAATTAAACAGGACCTTATTGATAGACGCGGTGATTTTTAATTTATCAGATTATCACGGAGAAACTGACAAGCGACTTGAACAAAAGAATCCCCACAATATCCAGCGATAACAAACGGCCTTATTAGGCCGTTTGTTATATTAAGATGACGTCTCAATTGTCATTACTGTTTCGCGAAAATCTTATTGCAGGCTATTTCACCCACATTCAGCTATTTAGCCGCTGTTAATCATGACTGATAATACCTTTTTGTATGTGATCAGGCATTGCCATCAGGCATTAAATAACCAGACTTCATTACACAGCCATTAACTGCGCCCTTGAGCTTAATATTAATAGCAATGCCATTCAGTAAATGCACTCTCAGCGATAATTCAAAAGTACATATTGCGGGGCATCCTATGCGGGGCATCCTATGCGGGGTATCCCATGCGGGGCATCCCATGCGGGGCATCCCATGCAGGGCATCCCATGCGGTGCATCCCATACGAGGCAATGCAAGGCGTCCAGCTAGTTCGAATTCGAGAAATGCAGAGTCTGTAAGTTCAAAACGATAACAACCGTTACAGGTCCTAAGGGAATTCCCCAGCAGCTTCAAAACTGTGTTGTGCTATTTGACCGGAAATTAACATTCCTGCAGAGCGACGCCCTGCCCTAAAACCGCTAGACGCATTTTAGTGAGTAGTTATTTATTGAGATTGGAATAAGTTAAGTTGATTTATTGAGTGGTGCCATGTTTTGCATGAGGGGGGAGTAATTCTTTCTTCATATTGTGCAGAGCGAATTTAATTGCCAGCCCAGTAACATCTTTCTGGGCTGGCAATAATCTTATTGCTTACATTGAATCGTAGCGTTTTCACTGCTTTGAGTAGAAATTTTTACATCAGAGATAGCAACTTTTACTCCTTGATTAGCCTGCAGAATAAAGGGTGCACTGATCGCAGCAAAATCAACATCAAAACATTGCCAATCAATACTAATTGTTTGCCAATCAGTTGTATCGACATTGAACTGCTCTAATACAGAAACGCTCTTTTTACATTGCTCAGCGCATTCCATAGAAACCGTTAGATTCGAGGGCAAACTAGACAATAATTTAATATCAAACTGCAAACTCGGTTTACTGGCGCTCAGGGCACGCAGGTCTCTTGGGAAAGTACCCTGGAGTATAAATTTAGCTTGGCTATCATCCAGCCAGTTTATCTGTAAAGAGTCTTCTTGTACTCTTCTGTCTTGAGTTCTAATCGACAAACTGGGCGTAATAAGAGTATTGCTGTTCATCTGTTTGACTTTCTCGTCACTAATTGTTGCTACAAACCACGGGGCAATAGCGCGTCGGTCAAATATAGCGCGTTCAGTCATTTCTTGAGAATCATCTGCTACGACCTCATTTAGGTCATTGGCTAATTCTGTTGCTGTGGTGTAAGTCAAACCATAACCCAATTTAAATAGAGGTTGGTAATCTTCATCATAAAAATTTAACAGTGATTGATTGGGGTTTATTGGCCAAGAGAAGGGTAAGCGACCCATAAAGTCGTTTCGCACAGCCCCACTTTCGTCAGCCATAATGACATCAGCAACCCCTTCTCCTTCGCTACCTGGTAACCATGCCGCAACAAATGCATCTGAAGCGTTTAACTCTGGGTTAACCCACATTGGTCGCCCGCTTAAAAAAATACTAACAACGGGGATACCCGCTGCTTGCAATTTTTTTAATAGTACTAAGTCGTTGTTGACACCCCGTTGGTAATCAAGATTACCAATATCACCGTTTCCTTCCGCATAGGGTTCTTCACCAAAGACCACGATAGCCACATCTGGTCGTTCCGTATATTCGCCCTGCTCAGACAAAACAATTTTACCGCCAGCGGCTAATACACGATCTTTTATGCCAGCATAAATAGATTGTCCACCAGGGAAGTCAGCATTATTGTTTCCTGTACCCTGCCAAGTGATGGTCCAACCGCCTGACTGTTTACCAATATTGTCGGCACCATCACCGGCAATTAAAAACGAACGAGTTGGATTAAGTGGCAATAATTGTTGGTTGTTTTTCAACAATACTAAGGATTCTCTCACTGCTTGACGCGCAATAGCACGATGAGCAGGATTGCCGATAACGTTGGGTGTATTAGCGTATGTGCGCTCGGCGGGAGCTGGTTTAGTAAACAAACCAGCTCTTACTTTTACGCGTAAAATACGACTAACTGCATCGTCTAAACGAGATAATGGAATAATCCCCGCCTTAACTTGTGCCAAGGTATTTTCAAGCAGCGGCTTCCAAGCAGGCGTAGCTACCATATAGATATCTAAGCCTGCGTTCATAGCTTGAGGACAGCTTTCATTGCTACATCCAGCCACTTGCCCATGACCGTTCCAGTCACCCACCACAAAGCCATCAAAACCCATCCGTTCTTTCAACACTTCAGTGAGTAAATAGTGATGGCCGTGGACCTTTTCACCATGCCAACTATTAAATGATGCCATTACTGACTGAGCACCGGCACTAAGACCACCAACATAACCTTGGGCATGACGCTCAAATAACTGCTGTTCACTTGAAAGGTTATTGCCTTGATCATCCCCGTTTTCAGTTCCGCCATCGCCGACAAAGTGTTTGACTGTGGAGATGACATTATCATCCTTGAAGTAACCACTGACAGGATCACCCTGCAGGCCCTCGACAAAGGCGTGGGAATATTCTCTAATTAGCGCAGGATCTTCCGAGTAACTTTCATAAGTGCGTCCCCAACGATCATCTTGCACGGTGGCCACGGTCGGTGCAAAGATCCAATCGATACCGGTTGCCATTACTTCTTGTGCAGTCGCTTTTGCTACTTGTTTTATTAAACTTGGATTATGCGCAGCGCCCAGACCAATATTGTGCGGAAATAAGGTAGCGCCTATTACATTGTTATGACCATGCACTGCATCTGTGCCCCACATAGTAGGAATAGTAGAACCATCTAGACTATCGTCAATGGAAGCGAGATACATACTTTGAGCGTGGGCAATCCAATCCTGTGGTGTAGCGTGTTTATCATTATTTGGAAATGCGCCACCCCCGTTTAAATAAGATCCAAAACCATAACGACGCATGTCTTCAACCGTAATATCACGGATCTCAGGTTGAATAGTTTGCGCAACTTTTTGCTCCAGCGTCATCGCGCTGAGTAATTTTGCAACCTGCTCTTCTACCGCTGCGTTAGGCTTTATCTGGATATCTAACTTCGGCCAGAAATCAGGGACTTTTGAGCTTGATTGACCACTGGTTATTTTCGCCTCGTTTTCAGTCGATTGATTGCAAGCAGTTAAAGCCACAAACGACGCCAACAAAGCGCAGTGTAGGGGTGAAATTTTCATTAGAGTAATACTCCTGATAGTTTAGATTGAATAATATTAGAGCGAGGAGTAGAACCATAAACCCCAAAATATGCGATATATAAATAACAAAGTAAGGGCAAGACAAAAGATAATTGTCGGCCGATTTGACTAGCCAACAAGCTTTGTATCACCGGCACAATAGCACCGCTCCCGATGGCTAAAAACAGCAAAGCAGAGCATTGGCTGGTAACACCACCCAAACCAAACAAATTTAAGCTAAAGATAGTAGTAAACATAATAGAATTAAATAAACCCATTAACAATATCGACCACATTGCTAATGGATCTGAAATAATCAAATAAGCAGCGAAGAAGCAAAATAGCGTCAAGTTTATATGGTCATACTTTGGGGCAAAAGTCCCTTTTAAATATGAGATCAAAGTAGTGTTTAAGGTGCTAACCCAACCCCACATAAAAAACACACAGCTCAGTGATATGAGTGTAGAAACGGATCGCTGTTTGGATGGTAACTGACTATGATTAATATTAGTTTCTGCTAAGGAAATTTGAGCCATCTTCCTGCCTTAAATAATAATGATTAAACAATTCAAAGTTTTTCAAGCTTAATTATTATTAATAATAAGTTAGGCCTTTGATTAATATCATTAAAGTTGAAATCACCAATTACCTTGCTAGATTTTTGATTGACGTACCGTTAACATCAATATAACATTTATGTAAGCGCTTACAATAATTGTAACTAAGAAAAAAGTCTAGCATTTTATCTATGTAGTTTTGTGGGGCCACCCTTTAACAGTATTGTGTAACAAAGAGAACAACTATGCTTAGCGAAAACCAAGTAGAACAAACCACTTTGCAATTGCCTGCCGATTCCAAACTTTTGGTGAGTGACTTTACATTTGGGGTAGCAACGGCAGCATTTCAGATTGAGGGCGGTGCTTCTACCCGACTCAAAAGTATTTGGGACACCTTCTGCGAAAAACCAAACACTATTAGAGACCAGTCAAATGGTCTTATTGCCTGTGATCATTTCCACTTATGGGAACAAGATATTGAGTTAATCGCATCCTTGGGAGTCGATGCTTATCGTTTTTCAATTTCATGGCCACGTGTGATGGACAAAGAAGGCAAATTAGTCCAAGAAGGTATCGATTTTTATCTTAAAATACTGACTAAATTACACAGTAAAAATATTAAAGCCTTTGTGACGCTTTATCATTGGGATCTTCCCCAATACATTGAGGATAATGGCGGTTGGTTAAACAGACAGACGGCATTTTTATTTAGAGATTATGCGGATAAAGTAAGCAAGGCTTTGGGTGATAAAGTATATTCATACGCCACCTTAAATGAACCTTTTTGCAGTGCTTATCTGGGATATGAAATAGGTATTCATGCACCAGGCCTTAAAAGTGCTAAGTACGGCAAAAAAGCTGCACACCATTTACTATTAGCTCATGGCTTGGCAATGCAAGTATTAGCAAAAAACAGCCCTAATTCATTGAATGGTATCGTTCTTAATTTTAGTCCTTGCCATAGTCTAAGTGACAAACCAGAAGATGTTAATGCAGCGAAACTTGCTGACCAGCATTTTAATCAATGGTACATCAGGCCAATTATTGAAGGCCAGTATCCAGATTTAATAAATAGTCTAGACTATGCACATCAGCCCGATATTGTGGACGGTGATATGGCGATTATTGCAAGCCCCATCGACTATATTGGTGTCAATTATTACACTCGAGAAATTTACCAATCCGATCTAGAAAATGGCTTTCAGAAAGTAGCAAATAAACCACTGCCACTGACCGACATGGGCTGGGAAATTTACCCACAAGGCTTAACTGAGCTTTTGCTCGACTTACACCTGACTTATAATTTACCACCTATTTTTATTACTGAAAATGGCGCTGCTATGCCTGACGTAATTATTGATAATGAGGTTAACGATCAACATCGCTTAGATTATTATCAAACGCATTTATTAGCAGTCGATAATGCCATCAAACAAGGAGTTGATATTCGAGGTTATTTTGCTTGGAGCTTAATGGATAATTTTGAATGGGCTGAGGGATACGTGAAGCGCTTTGGTATTGTTTATGTCGATTACGCCACATCGAAACGAACAATCAAAGCAAGTGGCAAAGCTTATCGCGACTTACTTAATTCTCGGCTCCATCGTTTACCTCAAGCTATCGCTTAGTTTTTATGTTGTTGCCCAAAGAAAAAATAACTTATAGGCATTTTGTGGCTGCCAAGTAATTGAATATCAAAACCTGAGTGTTAGACAAGGCATGGTTTTTTCATTTGTAATTTACCTTAGTATAGCTTCTTTGGTAGTTACTTTTATAATACGCTATTATCGCTCCATTGAAGACTGGGTCACCTCTCTTCAAAATGATTTAAACAATGCAGCTAAAGTATAATCTAATGGTCTATAAGGCCGCTGTATAACTGGAAAAGTTAGCTAAATTATGGCCACAATCTATCAAGTATCTGAACTCGCCAGCGTATCATTGGCAACCGTCTCTCGAGTGATAAATAATAATTCGCTAGTCAGTGAAAAAACAAAAAACAAAGTATTAGCGGCAATGAAAACATTGGATTACCGACCTAATACTATTGCTCAATCCCTGGCTTCCAATCGCTCTAACAGTGTGGGTATTTTAGTATCTGAATTACATGGTTCGTTTTATAGTTCAATGATGAGTGATATAGAATTGGCCCTGCGTGAATTTGGTAAACATGCGATCATTACCGCTGGACACAGTGAAGAAAAAAGTGAAAAAGAAGGTGTTGAGTTTCTTCTTAGTCGTAATTGTGATGCCTTAATTTTACATACAGAGGCTGTTTCTGACGACTACTTAATCGACCTTAAAAAACGTAATATTCCTTTTGTTACGGTCAATCGCTATATTCCAGAAATATCATCCAACTGCATCTGTTTAGATAACGAGCTGGGTGGCTACATCGCTACCCGTTTTTTATTACAACAAGGACATCGAGAAATTGCTTATATTGCTGGTCCTCTGTGGAAAACAGACGCTAATGATCGTTATAAGGGACATCTTAGAGCCTTAGCTGAATTTCAGGTCAAGCCCAACCCACGTCTACTGTATGAGGGTAGTTTTCAAGAGGAAGGGGGTCAAAAAGGCGTTCAATATTTTTTGGAGACAGGTATCTATTTTAGTGCCATCGCCTGTGCAAATGATGAAATGGCAGCAGGTGCAATGAGCGCCTTACGTGAAAAAGGCCGACATATCCCGGATGATGTTTCTATTATGGGTTTTGATAATTTGGTTTTTAGTCGTTATACCTATCCAAAGCTTTCGACGATTAATTACCCAATTGCAGCCATCGGTAAAACAGCGGCAAGCTGGGTACTGAATAATCTATACATTGACCGCAAAGAAGATATTCAACATCTTTTCACCCCTGAATTAGTGGTTAGAGATTCAGTAAAAAATATGAACGAATAGATAAAATAGGCGAACAATAAACAAGCGGGTAAGAATATCTTCCTCGCTTTTTTTATTTTAGATAGACATAAAAAAGCCCTGAATATTCAGGGCTTTAATATATGGTTGCGGGAGCAGGATTTGAACCTACGACCTTCGGGTTATGAGCCCGACGAGCTACCAGACTGCTCCATCCCGCGTCTGTAATCTGCCTTCTAAGTGTTGAAAATTCAAGTGGTTGCGGGAGCAGGATTTGAACCTACGACCTTCGGGTTATGAGCCCGACGAGCTACCAGACTGCTCCATCCCGCGCCTGAATTTTCACTTTGAGAGTGGCTTTTCAAATAAGCCCCTTTCGAAGGAGGGCGTATTATACATAGGCATTAGTAACACGCAAGGGGCGAATGAAATTAAAAGCGTTTTTACCGTCTGTTTGCTCACTAATTGGTCAGCTTGTTTTAATTACATACGATTGGCTGACAACTTAAAAGAATAACTCCATTTTAGCGGCTAATTTGAAATCTAACTCACTTATTCCAGAGACATCGTGAGTGATTAGATTAACCTCAACTTTGTTGTATACGTTAAACCATTCAGGATGATGATTAAGTTTTTCTGCGCAAATTGCTATTTGTGACATCCAACCAAAGGCTCGAATAAAACTTTTAAATTTAAAGGTTTTAGTCAGTTTTTCGTCGACTATTTGCCATTGTTGCGACGCCTCTAAATTGGCATTTAATTCATGTAAGGCATGTTCGATTTGTTCTGTAGTGTATTTTTGCATAACCATTCTCCCATTAATGCAAGTGACATTATGACTTTCGCTCAAAGAGTAAGCGTTCAGTTGTAGGTCGATTTTATTCAGTAGTATGACGAATTAGTTGAAAACACGAAAGCGAAGTGTGAGCTTTACTCGCAAGATAGGTGTGAAGATTTGACTACAATAGGATACAAACGGCAGATACAAAAATCCCCAGTATATAAATATTAACAGCTAATATTTACAAACTGGGGATGCTTATTTTATCAATTAGCTGATTTTAGAACTCAACCGCTAAACGAACATAGACCTGACGTCCTCTTGGATCGTGGACCTTCGAGTCAAAACCACTATTGGTAAATACTTGGGGTGGATCTTCATCGGTGATGTTAATCCCGCCTACTGACAACAAATAACTGGTCTCTGTGCCCATAATGTCACCTAAGTTGACATTATATTGCGCATCAATCGTTATATGACTGTCAATTGATTTAAAGCCATCAGCACAACCACCAACACTCAAGGTGCCATTAGCACAATTTTGATCATCATCATAACTGCTGACATAACGAACAAAAAGATTAGCTGAGTGAGCTTCATTGCGCCAATTGAGCCCTACGTTCATGCGCAATTCTGGAGATGAAACACCGATATTGGTAAAGTTTCTGCGTCCAGCAGCTTCAACTTTACCTGCTTGTGGATCAACCAAGTCATATTGCGTGATATAGGTAGCATTAATATTTGGCGTAAAATCGCCCATGTCAGTGCTAATTTTGTAACTAGTCACAAAATCTAAACCAGAGGTATCAAGTGAACTGGCGTTAACATAAGTATTGTTAACTTGTAAAAGAGGACCGGTAAGTGGGTCTCCGGCTCTTACAACTCGCGTCGGATCTTGTGGATTAGCCGTTAGTACCGCTTGGGCATTTTCTTGAATAATTAAATCTTCAAAACTAAAGCTCCAATAATCCACTTCCACAGACCAATCAGCAACCGGCTCAAAAGAAAATCCTACGTTGTATGCAGTGGATTTTTCAGGCTTAAGATCTTCATTACCTGCGGTTCTTACTGCAGCAAATGCGCTCGCTTGTTGAATAGGATCAGTCAACTGTTGCAAGGTTGTCGCTCCGCCATTACGTAAAAATACAGTGGGTGCTCTAAACGACGTTGATACGGATGCTCTAACTGAAAAGTCATCTGTGGCGCGCCACGACATAGCCAATTTAGGATCAATAGTGTCACCGATAGTGCCGCCGTAGTCTTCATAACGTAAGGCTATTTGTACATCTAGATCGGTACTTACGGGTAAGGCTAATTCACCAAACAAAGCATATACATCTAATTTGCCATCGAAATCTGGATTACCGATTACAAAAGTGAAGCTATCTTGGTTCGCTAAGGCATCATAGTCTTGTGACAATTTATCTTCGCGATATTGCATACCAAATGCAAAGCCAGCAGTACCGCCACTCATGTCAAATGCATCGACAGAGGCAAAGGCTTCAAATACTTGCATTTCAGCTTTAGAATCAATCACTTCCTCGCCAGTAAACGAGTCAACAACATATTGAGAATTAGGTGCCGTTGTATAAGACGTAGAGAACGGATTAAAATATTCACAAGAGCCGACACCTGCGGTTCCGGTTAAAGGATTACAATCAGACCCACCAAGACCATTTAAGGCTAGATTAAACTCGGTGTTTAGTACATCTGGCACCTTGAACATAAAATCGTTCACACCAGTGGTATAACTTACTTCCCAGAAACCATTATCTAACTCACCTTGCAGCATAGTACTGAATCTAAAAGTGTCTGATTCAGTGTTAGCAGCATCACCTTGAAAACCGTTCCCCTCAGCACGACCAAAAAAGGCCATGGGTAAACCAAGAAAATTTTCTGGATGGTTAGCCGGTACGACGGGCGACGTTAAAATGGGGAAACTTGGCGCTCCGCCCCGCTCGGCTCTGTTGCGAGCAAAGCTCACTTCAGTTGTCCAAGTCACATCATCACTTAAATCGTAGTCTGCTTTAACATAAGCATTAACTCGGGTTTCATCTGCAACGTAAGAATAATATGGACCAAAGTCGAATCCACATAAGCCTATTTCTAAACCACCGGGTAAAGTCCCTGCGGGGGCTCTTCTGTCTAGGGTTCCACCAAAGGCTTCACAACCTGGATCAACAACAGGAATATTGCCAAACGCGGGCACAAAATACGAACCGGGGTTACCTAATGCACTGGTATCATCTTTTGGACGACTTAAGCGACGGTCAGAAATGAATAA
This sequence comes from Paraglaciecola sp. 25GB23A, assembly GCF_040012495.1. NCBI lineage: Bacteria > Pseudomonadati > Pseudomonadota > Gammaproteobacteria > Alteromonadales > Alteromonadaceae > Paraglaciecola > Paraglaciecola sp. 25GB23A. Next base: position 1,000,285 of record NZ_JBDYKM010000001.1, on the reverse strand, counting down.
GGGTGAGCGGTTGGTATAGCTAATGGCGGCAAGCACACTGCTATTTTCACTAGTAGCGCCCCACAAGCCTTGTAGCAAATATTCTTTGTTATTACCGTGGGCACCGTCTTGGTAATCAGCGGTTATTTTAGCACCATTGTAATCTTGCTTGGTAATAAAGTTAACCACGCCTGCTACCGCATCTGAACCGTATAGTGCTGATGCACCATCTTTGACCACTTCCATACGACCGATTGCTATCATCGGCACTAATGAACTGGTATCAACAAAGTTTAGACCGTCATTGGTTGGTTGAGCGTTGACCACTTGTCGTTTGTTATTGAGTAGGACTAGCGTTGAAGCAACGCCTAAGCCTCTTAAATTTATATTTGACGTTCCTGCCGTTGCATTCTGCGTAAATGCATCAGGATTGTTTTGTGCACCAGTATTAATGGTTAAGGTTTGGGTGATATCACTTATATTCTTTGCACCGATAGAGTCTATTGCCACTGCATCTATCACTGCTAAGGGTGATGGTGATTCAAAATTTTCACTGCGACGTACAAAACTGCCCGTCACCATGATCAATTCAACTTCGCTTTCTTTCACTGCTTGTTCTTGAGCTAAGGCGCCAGTTTGCGCAGTGAGTAACTGCGTGGCAATCGCTGCTGAAAGCAGACTTAACTTTGTTTTTAGTTTCATGATGTGTCCCAATACGTGAGTTATCAGATATTAAAAGTGTCATTCCGTAACATAACCGCAGCTCGCTAATGATAAGTTGGTAAGCTTAGTAACTCTTTTAACTCTAATAATATTGTTATGTCATTGAGTTATAACGCCAACTATCTGTTTGATAGCTGGTCATCCTCACATTGATAGTAGGCGGCCATTGGCTCGATGTAAATAAATTGTTATTGATATGTGAACATCAATTCTAACAATGGTCAGACCACTCAGCCCTAAAACTCAATAAGCACACTTATATAAGACAATATCTTTCACTTTTAATCACTTAAATAGTTTTGCAGGATAAAATGGTGACGGCCAATTACCCCAGTAAACGAAGATTTTGCGTAAAAATCTCGTTTATATCTATCAGCAAAATTAATTATAAATTTTGTTTTGTATCCTCATCAATCAACCTTTCTTTGAAACTAATAAGTTTTACTGCTTTTCAGCCAATGTTGCACCGACTAACAACATTAAAAACGTACCTTTCATCGCAGGTTTATTTTTACCTTCAATCTGTGCTTCGGTATCAAAATAAAACAAACAACCAGAATTTTTTTGCACAACGTGACTCAAGGTTGATATAAACCGTATTTGCTCATTAACCCGAACAGGTTCAAGAAAGCGTATTTTATCTACACCATAATTCAAAATTGTTTTGTACTGTGGGTCGGCCGCAAACATATGGTAAAAAGCAGAGGGCATCAAGGTAACGGTGAGATAACCATGGGCAATTGTGGCTTTAAATGGGCTTTCCTTAGCGCAGCGCTCTGGATCAACATGGATCCATTGATGGTCACCCGTGGCTTGGGCAAATAAATCAATATCCTTTTGAGTGATTTTTATCCAATCACTGGCAGGTAGTTGTTCGTTCAAATTCAATTCAAGCAACGTTTTTAGCATGGTTGTTATCCTTTTAGCTCATTTCATTCAAAGTTTAGCAAACCGCAAACTATCAATAAAATGAATGTTCTGTATATTGATATATTGATTTAACTAATAATATAAAGGTAATATCCTTACCATAAATAGTTGAGGTACCTTACATGAACTTAAACCGAATCGACTTAAATTTGTTTGCGGTGTTTGACGCAATTTACACGGCAGGCAGTCTAACTAGAGCCGCAGATGTGCTGTGTATTACGCAACCAGCAGTCAGTAATTCTCTAGCGAGATTGCGTGATATGTTAAATGATCCCTTGTTTGTGCGCACCGGACATAGCATGACACCCACGCCAGTGGCACAAAATATTATTGGCCCAGCCAGAGAAGCTTTGGGCTTATTGCGCAAAAGTGTTCAACAGAGCCATATTTTTGACCCGAGTAAAGCGGAAAAAACTTTTCACTTTGCTGCCCGAGATTTACTTGAAGTCAGTATTATGCCAAGACTAACGGCATTATTACAAAAAAGTGCACCCAATATTTCACTAACTAATTACGATTTAGAGCGCAATAATGTTGTATCAGCCATGGCCAGCGGCCATCTTGATTTTTATGCCGATGCCTCATCTTTTAGCGATCCACATTTGTGCAAACAAAAAATTGCCCAAGACAGACTTGTGGTAGTAGCTCGTAAAAATCACCCTGATTTAGCGCAGGGTATGAATATGGAGACCTTCTTGCGTCTTGGCCATATCAATATTTCACATCGTCGCAGTGGTGCAGGCCCTATTGATGTAGCAATTGATAAACTTGGGGCAAAACGTCATGTGGTTTTGCGTAGTCAGCACTTTTTGACGGTTCCCAGCACTATAGTAAAAACTGACCTTATTTCTTGTCTGCCTTATCATTTAGCTAAACACTACGATATTTCGCTTTATGAATTACCCTTTGATCTGCCTCCCCTTGAGTACTTCTTATATTGGCATGTGAGTGCTGACTTAGACTATGCTCACATGTGGATGCGTGAACAAATTGCTCAAGTTGCAACAGCCTTGCACCCCAATTAAAATCGAGAGATGACTTGGTTCGACCGCAATCCACTTTATTTGTATCTGTTGCACGTAGTATGATGTAGTTTCAAAGTGCGAAAAACCAAGGGTGTTAAAAATACTAATGGAATCGAATTCAATAATTGCACAAACACATACCAAACAATGTACCCATGACCAAAAATTGAGTTGTGGAAATTGTCGCCTCAATACGATTTGTATGCCTGTGAGTTTGCACGTCGATGATATTGACCAACTCAATAAAATTATTCAGCGAGGCCGACCTTTAAATAAAGGTGAATATTTGTATCGAGCCAACGATACATTTACATCTGTATATGCCATCCGTTCTGGTGCAGTTAAGGCCCTGACTATCAGTGACAATGGTGACGAGCAAGTGACCGGCTTTTACTTACCTGGAGAAGTAGTGGGTTTAGATGGTTTAGCCAATAATAATTACACTAATTCGGTTATTGCTCTAGAAACCTCTTCGATTTGCGAAATTCCCTTTGGTCGACTTGAAGAGCTCAGTGTGCAGTTGCCCAAATTGCAACGCCATTTTTTACAGTTGATGAGTCGTGAAATCACCCACGAACAGCAGATTATTAGTTTGTTAGGCAAAGCCAGTGCTGAAGCCCGTATTGCTTCTCTACTTCTGAGTATTTCAACCCGCAATAGTAGTCGCAAATTATCGGCAACCGCATTTTTACTGCCTATGTCGCGCACTGATATTGGCAACTATTTAGGACTTACCATTGAAACTGTAAGCCGAACGTTTGCCCGCTTGCAGAAAACCGATGTGATTGCAGTAGATAAAAAAGAAGTGCTCATTAAAGATGTTCTAGGATTGCAACAACTGGCTAAAGGGGCCGAGTAGTCCTCACCACCATAAACTCAAATATTGATACACATCAAGATCACTTGTCGACTGAGCTAGTATGCTAATGCCAATATTATAAAGGCAAGTTTGCCCTTGGCATTAGAAGGTATTCAATGAATGAGCATCTCACCACTTCACTCCCAGTAATATTTACCTGTCTAAAAAATTGTGAAAACGCGCAGTTTGCCAATGACTTATCTAAGGTAATGGATATTGAAGGAATAGCCCAAGGTTACACTATTATTGAGCTTGCTCAATCAGACGCAATGCTTTCATCCCTGCAGTGCAGCAGTAAACAATGTATGGCGATTGATGGTTGCCAATTACAATGTGCTAAAAATGCCTTATCCCAACTCAACATTTGCCCTACTTGGCATATTGTTCTGACCGACTTTAGCGATAATTTAAGCCATAACTCCCCATTTAATTACGCACAGATGGCCCATGTATTAAAAACTATTCAAACTTTATTAACTTCAGCCAATTAAAGTCTTTACCATAAAGCTTGAGCAATACCCTGCTTGCCAGTTTATTTAAAATAATCTAGATTTTATCTTATTATCTTGTTTTAAAGCTAATTTTATCCAGCTCAATAATATAAGGCTCAACAAATTCGTCTGATGTGCCAATCTAACGCTTGCAGCGCCGAGCTATATAAGAAAATGTGAGACTAGTGTGATTTAACATTTTGGTGGCATGATTAGAAGGTGGTTCATAGCCAAACTTTCAACTATGATGCACTGCAGTATCTATTTAAAACTAAGTGAATTAATGCCCATGAGTTGTCGACTAAATATACAGGTTTTTAGTTCTCTATTGCTGTTGGCTTTTTCAAACTTAGCATTTGCTATAAACATAAGCTTGATCATACCTGACAATAAAGGCCCGGCTTTTTGGGCTCTGGTTCATCATATTAGCGCCGCAGCAGCTGAGCGAGTTGATGTTAATTTAGAGGTCATATATGGTGGAGAAAATCGTTATTCAGTGCGCAGTATTATCGAAGAAATTACTGCGCGTAAAAATAAACCAGACTATCTTATTTTTAGACCCTTTTATGGCAATGCAACAATAGTATTTGACAAAGTTGAGGCAAGTGGCATTCACTTTGTCACTTTAGAACAAGCTTTCTCAGGAGACGAGGCGAAACAATTACAACGGCCACAACAAAAATATAAATATTGGATTGGTGAGGTTAGTTATGACAACGCTTCCGGTGGTCAACTATTACTGGATGCTCTGCTTGGTGAGTTAAAGATTCAACAGCCTACACTTAAGCCCTCTATCACAGCTATTGGTGGGGACTTTGATAATCTATCCCAAACCAGAGAGTATGCATTAACCCAACTGCAACACAATAGAGATCCTAGATTCAATCAAGTTTTCCCCAGCCATTGGAATCCAAATAGCCTAAAAGAGAATATGGGCTTGATTCTTGAGCGTTACCCCGCTACCAGTATTTTTTGGTGCGCAGGTGACCAATTAGCCATTGAAACATTAAAACAATACCGTCAGCTTTCTGATAAGCCGATAATGATAGGAGGTTTCGATTGGCTTCCGGAAGCACTTACCAAAATAAAACAAGGTGAACTTAGTGCCTCAGTGGGCGGACACTTTTTGATGGGCGCTATTGCGATTATTAAAATAGTTGATTTTCAAAACGGTGTTGACCGTTTTTCAACCCACCCAGAATCCTATCAATTTGAGTTAATTACTCGACAAAATGTCGATACTTATCTGGATTTTTTAAAGAAAAATAACTGGAACCATGTTGCATTTGAGCAGTTTTCAACCAGTAAAACAGAAGGAACGCCTCTCCCCTTAACTGTAAACAACATCATAAAGTTTGCCCAGTTCAAGTCGCAATAAAAAAGTATTTGACCTTATTATCTACCTCGATTTGCTCAGCAAAACCCTCGTTAAGGCAGGCGTATTCCAACTCAAACTGATAAAGAGCCTCACGGTCGTATGGGGGAATAACACCATCGACAGCCAGATCATAAAAATAAGACACGGCTCTTACTGCTTGAATATTATTCTCATCTAATGCTTGAGAAATCATTTTTTTCGTTAATCGCCACCAAGTATCATCCTCTGGCGGTGGCATAAACTGGCCTAAAATAACAAGGACTTGTTTGCTTGTCAGCTGCTCGCTGCCGGCCAATTCTGTTAAGCAATCATCTGCAGTATGCAAGGAAGAGGCAATAGAATTCGCCCAGTTAACAACCTCGGGTACAGACCCAATTCCAAGTGCCAATTTATGGCTATAGGCCGTTGCTTGGCTGGCATAATTAGTTGATTTTATGACCTTCATATCTCGATAAACTGACATCACTTTATGGTTTTTATATTACGCAAAAAAGCAGAAAAAACATAATTCTCTGTCAATAAGTTATAGGGATTGTAGGTTTCAACGCCTAATAGACGCTCACAGTGAGCTTCAACTTACTGTTGGTAAGTGAGCTTTGAGTATTTCGTATAGTTCAGGACGGTGCATTTTGATCTCAGCAACGGTGAGACCTTCTAAAGAGTGTGGATATTTTAACCACGCCGCTGTTTCATGAACGTAGTAGTCTGGTTCAAAATCGACTTCGCGGCGGCTAGGTTTATAAAATGGGATCGCAATACGCACATCTGTGGGCATATTCAATCGGGTCGCAGCGCGCAGCTGCTCTAAAACAGCAGCAATAGAACGACCGGTATCAAAGACGTCATCGACAATAAGCAGTTTGTCATGATCTTGCACGTTTTTGACCAAATAATTGAGATCATGCACCTTTACCACTCTAGATTGCTGATCAATACCAGCGGCGTATGACGATGTTCTGATCGCGATGTTATCGGTTTCAATACCGTGATAACTTAAATACTCTTGGACGGCAATGCCAATCGGTGCACCACCCCGCCAGAGCGCAATGATGAAAGTCGGTTTAAAACCACTGGCAAGAACCATTTGCGCCAGTTTGAAAGAGTCGACTAACAGTTGTTCGCCAGAAAGGTACGTTTTTTCCATTATATTAACCATGTATAATCGCTACCAACATCATACTGAGATGAACTGCATTCTTATAGGTAAACGATGAAAAAAATATTTTTAGATGAAGATACTTTGATCCAAGACGCATTTCGTCTTGGCGTGAAAATTTTTGAATCGGGGTTTCGCCCTACGTTTATTGTAGGCTTATGGAGAGGCGGAAGTTCAGTGGGTATTTATGTTCAGGAATGCTTGCAAACATTGGGAATTGACACCGATCATATTTCTATTCGAACTTCCTATAGTGGTCTGCCGAGCTACCAATCAATGGTGAACGCCCCTGAGACCATTCGTGTACACGGCACTCAGTACCTGATTGAAAATTTAAATGCAGACGATTCACTACTGATTGTTGATGACGTGTTTAGTACTGGTCTCAGTATCGAGGCGACAATAGTTCGACTGCGCAAACACTTGAAAAAGAACTTACCAAAAGATATTCGAATCGCCACGCTTTACCAACGTAAGGATTACAAACGTGCTGATTTAGCCTTAAATTACTTTCTTCATGAAACCGACAGTTGGCTAGTGTTTCCTTATGAACTAAAGGGCTTAAGCGCAAAAGAAATTGAAGTGTATAAGCCCTATTTACGCGACTTGATGAGTTAACTGTTGCCATTATTATTATGAGTGCTGCGATGCCATTAATACCACAGTGCTAATAATGTCGACTTATTGATTAATATAACACAGTAAATCTTTAACTAAAGTCCATGCCTGCTCAGTCAATATTTAAAGAATAAAGCTGGTATATATCCCAAACACACACACGACCAACAGAGCAACTCCGACAAATTGGAAAAAACGTGGGGTTTCGGCTTGTTTTATTCGTTCATGGAGGCGCTGTCCAAAAACATGACCGAGCAAAGCACAGGGCAATAGCCAAAGTTGATGAATTAATTGCAAGTCTATCCCCGCAATGACAAACGATGTCATCTTGATCATGACCAAAATAAACCACAATACAAACAAAGTATCGCGCAACTGATGGCGCGGTACTTTGGTGGCAAATACCGAAACAATTAATGGCGCGCCAATCAATGAAGTACCACTGACATAGCCGCCAAGCATCAAAAATATCGTATCAAGCGTTTTATTATTACTATAAAAAGGTTTATTAAGGATATAAGACACGGCAAAAATGGCCACGATAACAAAAATAACCCCAGTAACAGTATCACTTGGTAAGGTCAGTAAACCAAATACACCTATAAGTTTTGGGATAATCATGATGCCAAGAGCTTTTTTAAGATAAGCCCAGGCAATATTACCTTCACCTTCAGTTATTACTGCGCCCTGCTCTGTTGCCAACTTAGCTTGTCTTTTGTTGGCGATAGCACCGCGCCACGCAATCCAGCTGGAAAAAACTAACAGATGAATCGAGATTATCGGCAAAAAGACCAGTGGTTTATTATGTACCAATAACAAAAATGGCAAAGCCAACACCGCACCACCAAAACCTAATCCACTGCGTACAAAACCACTCCACACAAAAATTAAACCAATTAAGGCGTACTGCCACCCAAGAAGATGTTCCACAAGTTTCCTTTTTTAAAGTATTTTTGGAGTGAGGTAAAGCAAGCTATTTTAACGATAATTAGTATGTAAAGTTCAGCCTTGTTTCAGCTGAAAATTAAAAAACTTACCTACGCTAGCGGAATTTGTTTAGAGTCAGCAAGAACTGAAAACTACAGGAAACTTAGCGCTTAAGCTTTTTTGAAGATCCATGTTATTGAAAAACGGACCTTTAATAATAAAAATAAATCATAACAATGACTTATAACAATACCCGAGCTCATAAACTCGCTTTTTAAAAACCTTCATCATTGAGCCATGAAACTGCTTCTTCTTTTGTGTGAAAGAACTGCCTTTGAAAAGTTGGAAACCCTTTAATCTTAGCAGGAAATGCCTCCAATTTGACACTGGCGACTTGATTAACGATAGCTTCTTTGGACAATCCACTTGCATAAGCGTAATGAGACAGTTCAATCATTATTGGTTTGCAGTCGGGAGTATATAATTCCCATTCATCTACAACAGATATCATTGCCCAAGTTTGACCTACTAGAGGCTTGATAATTTTTTCTATAGCTTCTTTGTAATCATAGGCTGCTTGAATATTCCAGCTACCTATTATGTATGCGTGTAAAATAAGCCCTTCGACTTTTAATTCAAATGCTCCATGAGCATGAGCTTCAAACATAATACCGACCTCTTGAATTGCGTTTTAAGCGACCTTTTTGCAGTTAATATTCTAACTTTTACACTAATTATAAATATGCTCAAAAAACATCAAAATAGTAATATGGTAAATAACCTTAGTTAACATTTTTGTTTGTGCCTAAGTCCCCGAGATAGATTAACAAGTAGGTATTATCAATTATAATCAGTTCTACTGAAGTACTATGACACTTGGTTGTCATAGGAGTTATCAATAAAACATAGCTCTTTGATAGTCGATTGATAAAATAATGTATGTTGCAAGGTTTGCATATTCGACCAGTCGAAGTAGGCATAAATCATTTTGACTTTGAACAATTTTCTAGTTGCAACGGTTGGACCGCACCTTGCTCTGTTGCGTGGGCCAAAATTAGTTTGGTTTGGCAATCGGGTTTCGACTGATAGTATAAGTGCTACTGCCCGATAGCACCCTATACAAATGGGGTCTCAATGACCTTTCTGATGAGGGTTGTGAATTTAACCTAAATGTAATTACTCACAAGTTTGTCGCCGAATGAGTATTAGCGGATAAATTCGGCTTAGGCTACTTATAATCGTTCATTGAACTCCTCAGCAACAGCCACTACGGGTGGTAAATTAACCAGCTTCATAAATTGAGTTTTATCCAATACTGTCAAAAAGTCTTGTTTAAACTCAGAAATTGACTTCAAGTGGCGAAGTACTTTACTACATTGATACTTCTGTCCAGCGGCCTACAACTCATAGTAGGCCGTGTTACTCAAAGCGATTACAACTCGCAACAACGCTGAATTTCATCCATATTGCAGGTAATAACCGTTACATTTTGATACCCCACCCGCTTGAGTTGTTCTGCACCAAGTGCAGCTCTGGCTGAAGTAGCACAATGCAGATAAATGGGCCGTGTTGGATCTTTCTCTAATTCCATCAACTTCATTTCAAGCAAACCACGGGGGATATTGATTGCCCCAAACGCGGGTTTTGTTTGATGTTCAGCAGGCTCACGCACATCAACTAATAAGCCTTTGTTTGCTTTACGCTCACTTGCGGCAGTTTGTGCATCGATACAACGGACATGTTGTTTTACTTCTTTGATTAAATCAGCAACAGGTAACAGCATAATTTACTCCTCAAAACCTAATTTTTTTAGAATAGTGATCATCGGACACCAGCAAGTAAACGCTGATTGAAGCAAGTTAAGCCCAATAAATGCACTAAAAAAAATCCAATTGGGACTGACCCAATAAGTTAATGCTAAAGATAACAATAGCATGACTCCAGCAACTAAACGTAAGGCAGCATGTAATTTCATTATTTCTCTCCACAGTGAATGTTTAACTATATTAGCGCTCCCTAATATTAGAAGCAACTAATATTAGAAGCAACTAATATTAGCATTTCCTAATATAATCACTATAATAGTCTGTATCGTTGCTAAAAATGGGTAAGTGGAAATCGTGGATCTAGTACAACTCGCTAATAATGCCGGTCAGGCTGAATCATTTATGAAGATATTGGCAAATAAAAATCGCTTGATGATCTTATGCACTCTGATGAATCAAGAACGCAGTGTCTCTGAGTTAAACCAAAGCGTGCCCTTAGGCCAATCGGCTTTGTCACAGCATCTGGCCGTATTGCGCGAACACAATTTGGTAGACACACGTCGCGATGCCCAGAGCATTTATTATTCCGTCAGTGATCCGCGGGTAAAACAGATCATTGAAAAACTCTATGAGTTTTTTTGCGGCGCCTAATTAAATTTTTTGCTGGAGAAAACTGTGTCTGAACAACAAAACTCACATCCAATAGACAAAGCGGTTCGTTACTCCCTAAAGGGAGGACTGCCTCTATTTTTATTTATGTTTGCATTAGTGGCGGGCATTATTGCTTTGCAAGTCACTCCACGTGAAGAAGAGCCGCAAATTGTTGTCCCCATGATTGAGGTTATGGTGGACGCCCCAAATTTATCTGCTCGCCAAGTAGAGCGACAAGTTACCACTTCACTTGAGAAACTACTGACCCAAATATCAGGGGTTGAACATGTTTATTCCACGTCTTTAGATGGACAGCTGTCAGTAATTTTACGCTTTTATGTCGGTGAAGATCGCGAAGATGCTCTGCTTAATACCTATAACAAACTATATGCAAATCAGAATCTTATCCCCGCAGTAGTGCAAAACTGGTTATTAAAACCCGTGGAAGTGGATGACGTACCCATTGTTATGATTGGTTTGACCAGCAGTGATGAACAACAATATAACGATGTCGCTTTACACCGTATAGCGCAAGAAGTATCTACCTTATTACAAGGCATTGAAAACACCAGTGAAGTCAAAGTCATCGGTGGCCGTCAACGTAAAATCCAAGTTGAGTTAGATGTTACCGCCCTTGCCGCCTATCAAACCAGCGCCTTAAATGTTTATGATGCCATCAGACTATCAAACCAATTACGTCAATCATCTGCCATTGTGATGGGTGCCAAAGCGGTGTTAATTGAATCAGGTGATGTGCTGCGTAGCATCGACGAGTTAAACAACTTAGTGGTTAACATGGTCAATGGCAAAGCCGTATTATTGCAAGACGTAGCCACTGTCATCGACGGACAAGAGACCGTTCAAGCCTACCAATGGCTGGAATATAGTCACCAAGCTAAACAGGATAGCCAAAGTACTGAAGACAAAGCCCTAAGCCAACAAGCGAATCCCATGGTAACCATCAGTGTTGCCAAACAAAAAGGCACTAATGCGGTCAGTGTGGCCCAAAACGTATTAAATAAAATGGCTGAGCTGAAAGCGGATTTTTTGCCGCCTGAAGTGCATTATAAAATCCTCAGAGATTATGGCCAAACAGCCAACGAAAAGGTCAATGATCTTACCTCTAGCCTTGCCTTCGCCATTTTTACTGTGGTGGTTTTTATCGCCATATTTTTAGGCTGGCGCGCGGCTATCGTAGTGGGCTTAGCGATCCCCGTGTGTTACGGCCTGACGCTCATGTTAGATTTGGTATTGGGTTACAGTATTAATCGGGTGACCTTGTTTGCCCTGATTTTATCGTTAGGTTTATTAGTGGATGATCCTATTACTGGGATTGACAATATCAGTCGTTTCCTGAATTTGCCTAAAGACAAGGATAAAAACACCAGAGGTGAGCGCATAGTGGCCGCCATGGCAGAAATACGTTCACCACTTATTATGTCAACCATCTCCATTATTCTGGCTTTTGTACCTTTAGCTTTTATCACTGGCATGATGGGCCCATATATGGCCCCAATGGCATTTAACGTGCCTATCAGTGTCACAATATCTGGGTTTGTGGCGTTTTTGATCACCCCCTGGTTGGCCTCCAAAATCCTTAAAAAGGAAGAAATCATCGAAGAGCCTAAGCGCTCATTTTATGATCGTATGCTTAGCCCTCTGATCGCCAATAAGCAGCGCTCTAAATTGGGCCTTTGGCTGGTATTAGTGTTATTTATTGCCGCCAGTTTATTGCCATTGCTGCGCAGTGTGCCGCTAAAATTATTGCCCTTTGACAATAAAAATGAAATCCAGTTACTGATCGACTTGCCTGAATCATCCACCTTGGAAGACAGCGCCGCGCTTACCCAACAAGTAATAGAAATCGCAAAAACACTGCCAGAAGTAAGTTTATTAGCGGCCTACGTGGGTGAAGCCTCACCGATGGATTTTAATGGAATGGTGCGTCAATACTATCAACGCAACGCCCCTTATCAAGCTGAAGTAAGAGTCATACTGGTAGATAAGTCAGAACGTGAGCACCAATCTCACGGCGTAGTACTACGCTTACGGGAATTGTTGGCGCCACTACAAGCCCTCAATACCCACATCAAAGTGGTAGAAGTACCACCCGGTCCGCCCGTGTTGAGCACTCTGGTAGCTGAGGTATACGCCGAGCCGTTTGTTGACTTAGCCACTCAACAACAAGCTGCAACTATATTGATGCAACGCCTCAAACAAGAGCCTTATGTGGTTGAAGTTGACTCCAGTATGACTGCTCCACAAAAGATTTCACGTTTTGTGGTGGATAAACAAAAAGCAGCGCTCTCTGGTATTTCGACCACTGATGTCAATCAAACTTTGGACCTTGCAGTACAAGGTTTAAGTGCCGGTGTTTTTCAGCGTGAGAATGAAGCCACACCACTGGAGATTGAGTTAAAACTGCCTTTCTCAAGCGCCAATCAAACCAGCGATTTTAGTACCCTGCCCCTTAAAGGTATGTTGGGCATAGCACAACAAGATGCTGGGGTAGGATTACAGCCAGCACCCCAACCTATTGTTAGTTTGGCTGAATTAGGTCAATGGCAAACGCTTGAAGTTAGTCAGCCAATTTTGCACAAAGACTTGCGCCCAGTCATCTATGTGATGGCAGAATTATCAGGTCGTACACCGGCCGAAGTCATAGCTGATATTACTTCAGATCGCATCCTCCCAAGCGAAAACAATAGCTTTGCCGATATCAATCAAGCCATGGCAGATAAGCAGGCCAGCGGCTGGCAAACGAGTGACTGGGAGACCCGTAATTATTTAAACTCGGGAGCGGGTATTAATTGGGCGGTGCCTGAGGGGGTCAGTATTAACTTTGGCGGTGAAGGCGAATGGTTAATTACCATTGATGTTTTCCGTGATATGGGTATTGCCTTTGCGTTTGCCTTAGTCGGTATATTTTTTGTATTACGTTGGCAAACCGCCAGTAGCGGTTTGGCTTTAATTATCATGTCAGCTATTCCCTTAACAATTATCGGTATTATGCCGGGCTTTTGGTTAATGAATCAGTTTGGTGAACGCTGGATAGGTGGAGCGCCTGATCCGGTGCTATTTACCGCTACTGCCATGATTGGCATGATAGCCCTCGCCGGTATCGTAGTGCGAAACTCATTGATATTAGTCGAATTCATTACTCTGGCTCGCTCACAAGGGGCCGATATCAAACAAGCCTTGTTAGCGGCAGGTACCGTGCGCATGCGCCCAGTGTTATTAACTGCGGGCACTACACTACTCGGCAACGTCGTTATTATTTTGGACCCAGTATTTAGTGGCCTCGCATTGGCCATCATATTTGGCATTATTGCTTCGACCTTCTTTTCACTGTTTGTTGTACCTATGGTGTATTTTTTAGTGTTCGACAAAGACAGCGATGTAAACACAGATAAATCTCAAGTTAATCCACTCCCAACCTCATCAACACAGGAGAACCCAGCATGAATTCGGTAAAGTTACGTAAGGTGATTGGCCCCATTGGCGCGGTACTCGTGCTGGTTATGTCTATAGCCTGGATGGCCGGTTTATTTACAGATAAGGTCGCCCCCCATGAAGTGACACCCTCTGCACAAAATGTGGCAACGACATGGCAAGTTGAGCTAAGTAGCGTGGCAAAAATGGAATCTGCACCGGCCAGTTTAAAGGCCCGCGAAACCACGTTAATATCCAGTAGGATCTTAGCGCGCATTGAAAAAATCAACGTACGTGCTGGCGACCAAGTTAGTCAAGGCATGCCTCTGATTGTGTTAGAAAACAGTGATTTAATGAGTCAAGTGGCGCAATCAAAATCACGATTAGCCTCTTTACAAGGCTCGATGGACGAAGCACAAAATACCTTGGAGCGCACCCAAAATCTAAAACAACAAGGCTTGGCCTCTAATGCGGAGCTTGACCAAGCTAAGGCCATGGCCACGCGTATTAGTGGTGAGATACAAGCCGCAATACAAGGACAAAAAGAAGCAGAAGCCGCTCTTAGCTACAGCAAAATCCTCGCGCCTATTTCAGGTAGAATCGTTGATAGAAAAGCCGAGCCAGGCAATATGGCGACTCCGGGGCAACCTTTACTCGCTTTGTATAACCCCATGTCCTTGCTTATCGAAGCTGACGTGCGTGAAGCGGTAGCAACCCGCTTAAGTCTTGGACAACAGCTCAGTGTGTATATTGACAGTTTAGATATGCAAATCCCGGCAACCATTTCGGAATTAGTGCCCGCAGCAGACCCTAACGCCCATAGTTTTTTAGTCAAAGCAGACATTCAGTTTGATGAAAAATTGCGGCCCGGTATGTTCGCTCGTTTACATATTCCCTTAGATGAAGAATCTGTCATTCTAGTGCCCCAAGGCTTGGTAGAAAGCTTTGGACAATTAGATAGAGTATGGGTGGTAAATGACGGCCAATTAAGCCGACGTTTTGTGCGCTTAGGCGAAGTTTATGGCGATAAAGTAGAGATTATTTCAGGTTTAAAACCAGGAGAAATAATAAGCCCTTTGATAAAATAAGCACTGTTGATGGGCAACTAAATACGGCACACTGAGGCCGTATTTTTTTATTCAAAATTAGGCTGACATGAAAATTAAACTGTATTTTGCCAAATATTTTCTTATTTCAACGACATTATTGTCTGTGTTGTCGCTCAATCTATCTGCCGCTGAGCATTGGCCGCAAGGCAATAAAGTCGCTATTAGTTTATCTTATGATGATGCTTTAAATAGCCAGTTAGATAATGCAGTTCCGGCCTTAAATCAACGCGGACTTAAAGCCTCGTTTTATGTTGTGCCTTTGTCAGAAGCCTTTAAAAATCGCATTCAAGAGTGGAAAACACTTGCCCAACAGGGTCATGAGCTGGGTAATCACACTTTATTTCACGCTTGTCGAAAATCTCAACCCGGCCGTGATTGGGTGCCAGTGCACAACAATTTAGATAATAAGCCTGTGCTGGCGATGGTCGATGAAGTCACTGTGGCAAATACCCTATTAACGGCTATGGATGGCGAAACAGTGCATACCCTTACCCCACCTTGTTATGATCAAATGGCTAAAGACGGCAATTATGTTGAAGCGGTTAAAGGTCAGTTTATTGGTATTAAAGGTAATGAAGATCCTAATTTTGCGGTGCTGCTAGCACCAAGTGATATTACTGCACAACAAATTATCGATTTTGTCGAAAAACAGCCTAAAAATATCAAATTAATCAACGTATTGTTCCACGGCATTGGTGGTGATCATCTTGTTACTACCACAGCAGAGCATGCTAAATTTTTAGATTACTTAGTAACGAACAGAGATAAATACTGGGTAGATACCTACCGCAATATTATGTTGGCACAGCATAAGCGCTAGCACTACGCGCAGTGATGGAATCGCTGCGCGCTCTTTAAATGCATCGCTATGCGATGGGGCATACCCCAATTTGATACCACATCTGTAGGAGCTGTCCGTAACGGATGTTATTTAGCTGCGAACTCTTTTAAAAAACCACAAAGACATCGCTTCGCGACACCGCATGCACTTCGTGAACAAGGCATGCGCTGTCGCTTACCGCAATCCATTGCGTTTTTCTAATGGCATCCCTGCCGCCCGACCATACTTTTTACCAACAGCCGTAAAAAGTAGGCAAAAAGGGCCGCTCTCCGGTCAACTTACTGAGCCAATTTTACATATACCTTGCTATCAAACCGGCGCGGAATTAAATCGAAGAATGTGGGCATCAAGCACATCATCTTTGGCCGCGGTAACTTAAAGCTTCGGAGCTGAAGCACCTCCTACAAAGGACATAATCTTTGTGGCCGAAGGCCATATTCTCTCGACTCAAGGCTCGCCGGTTATTGGCTAAATCATTCGGGTCAATTGGCATGGATAGCCAATTGAGCTTTTTGCCGTCGGGAACGGCTAAAAGTGGCCTGCTTAATTTGGTCAATAAACGGAATAAGAGCCTTGCCGGAGAGCGGCCTTTCTTCGTTAGTTCTTTCGGCTGTTGGAAAGAAGTAACTCAAGCCGCAGGGATGCGGCTTGAAGAAAGCAATGGATTGCGGTCGCGAAGCGATAAGTGCGCGCAGCGCATAATCTTAGTGGCCGCCGCAGGCCATGCTTAGAACAAACAGTGCGGTTTATTCAGCTGAGTCTTTTGACTCTTCTTTATTCAATTTATTTTTCGTTGGATCATATTTAGCAAACCAACCCATAATGTTGTCGGTTTTAGCCACTAAACGACTGGGGCGTGAGGCGATATAGTGGGGCGAGCCCGGTACACGAATCAGTGCGGTATCGACACCAAGCATTTTCAGCGCGGTGTAAAACTGCTCAGCTTCCCACGCGGGGGTGCGGTAATCTTCTTCTCCTACCATTAGCAAAGTCGGGGTTTTCACTTTATCCACGTAGCGAATGGGTGAATGTTTAAGAAAAGCCTCTGGGTTCGACCAGGGATCATCACGTATCCAATGGCGGCGCACATATTGTGCAATATCACCTGCCAACGCCATGGTCATCCAGTTGATCACGGGCTTAATCGAAGCTGCAGCGGCAAATCGATTGGTTTGAGTCACAATCCAAGCGGTTAATATGCCCCCACCAGAACCTCCGGTAACAAATAAGCGTTGAGGATCAGCATATTTTCTTGCCACTAGCTCATCCACAACACTCATTAAGTCATGGTAATCATTACCCGGATATGCCAGGTCAATTTCAAGAGCAAAATCTTCACCATACCCTGTTGAACCGCGCGGATTCGACCAAACTGTGACATAACCTTCTGCGGCATAACGTTGCATTTCACTGGCAAAATAAGGGCCATACATTGTATAAGGGCCACCATGGATTTCTAGAATAAGCGGGAAACTTCCATCGGCTTTAAAATCAGGCGGTAAGGCAACCCAAGCCTCAATCTCTTTGCCATCGAAGCTCGATTTGACTTTAAATTCTTCTACTTTAGCCATATTTAGATAAGGCAATACATCACTGTTCAATTCGGTCATTATTTTAGGATTTTTGCCATTAAGCTCAACCACGCCGATTTCGGCCGGACGGTCAGCAAAGCCTGCCATATAAGCAATCAAGGTTTTTTTACTAGTGCTGACAGAAAAACTACCGTCTGCATAAGGTCGACCAATCGAGCCGCCACCAATGCCGCTGATTACTTTTGAGACTTTCCCTTTGAGGTCAATGTTATATAAGCTTATTACGCCAAAATCCTCAGACAGCACCAGCAAGCTTTTACCATCAGGTGCCCAGCTAACATCACCCATTGATCCGGGGAAATCTGCTGCAATTTCTCTACTATCCGAACCATCAGTATTCATCAGGTACAAGTTATTTTGCTGATATGACAGCACTTTGTCATCATAACCACGGTAAGCAATCAACTTACCGTCAGGTGAGACAACTGGATTGCCATCAGGTCCATCGCGGCTGGTCAGCGCCTTCACTGATAAGTCAGCTAGGTCTACTGCATATATTTCACTTTCAACTGGGTCCAAATCACGGTCTTCGGCAGCATTACCAGACACCAACAATGTGCTGTTATTCAGCCAAGCTGGGCCCGACATATCGGCTTCACCAAAGGTTATTTGACGAGGTGTGCCACCATCAACCGGCAAAACAAACACTTGTGTTGCCCCTTCTTGCAAATAACCAGCGCCATCAAATCTAAAGGTTAAATCATCGATAACCTTCATTGCCGGGTTCCAGTTAGCACCTTCGGGTGGTGACATTGGCTTAGCGAAACTGGGTTTTTCAGTTTCAACAAACATACTAAAGGCTACTTTTTTGCCATCTGGTGACCATACTGCTTCAGACGGCCCTGCAAAAAACTGCGCCAATGAAAAACTGCGTCCGCTGTCCAGATAGAGTAAACGCAATTCTGGCTTACCATCCGTTGCTGTGGCATAAATCAAACGGCTGCCGTCTGGTGACCAACGCGGAGCACCCGCACTATTGGGCTCACTAACCAGTGGGCGGTTACTGCCGGTGCTTAAATCCAGTATCCAAATTTGACCTTTGTCTTTATCCGTCATACGGTCCATTGAATGACGCACATAGGCCACAGATTTACCATCCGGAGCAATCTGCGGATCAGTGGCATATTCCATATCAAAGACCCGCTCTGCGGTAAATTTCTTCGACTTAGCAGGGTATTCTTTTGCCTGTACCCCGATGGGTAACAACAAAACAAATAAGCCCGCCATTAATAGTGTTCGATTATTCATTATATTTCCTTACGTAATTAAAGTGCCCTAACCTGCCAAAAAACAACATAAGACGCCGTCAAACAGTAGAAGGCACCGAACTAAAAGTCCATAAACTTTTTGAGCCTGGCTCTACCGTAAACTAGCTTTACGTCAAGGTGATGAAAATTGGGACTTACCGGTAGCGATTGCACATTCACAGATACTTGCAAGCCAATTAAATTTTTGCTTAGATGCAGGCCATTTTAAATAACAAAGAAGTGACTATGCATTCTTCTAAATTAACACTTGGCTTAATCATCAGTTCAGCCTTGGCACTAGGTGCCTGTTCGCCCTCTAATCAAAATAGCCAAGCAGAAAATACTACTGTGCTTAAAAAACAAGAACCTCAAATTATGCAATACAATACCCCAGGACAGACAGATGCTGACCATCTTTACCTTGAAGAAGTCTTAGGCGATAAGGCCCTTGAAGAGGTTAAACAGTGGAATGAACGTACCCTTAGTAAATTAACTGCCGATCCTATTTTTGCACAATTAGAAAGCGAAGCGCTGGCAATATTACAAAGCAAAGACAAAATCCCCTATGTGTCTTATCGAAATGGTGAAGTTTTTAATTTTTGGCAAGACGCTGAGCATGTGCGCGGAATTTGGCGTAAAGCGACCCTTGAAAGCTACTTAAGCGATTCAACTCAGTGGCAAACCATATTAGACATCGATGCACTATCAGCCGCAGAAGGTAAAAATTGGGTATTTAAAGGCACAAGCTGTTTAGCTCCTGATTATGTACGTTGTATGCTTAATTTATCCGATGGCGGCAAAGACGCAGTGGTACGCCGCGAATTTGACACGCTGAGTAAAACATTTGTGCAAGACGGCTTTATCACTGAAGAATCCAAAGGTTCAGTATCGTGGTTAGATGAAAACACCATGGTCGTTGGTGTTGATTTTGGTGAAGGCAGCATGACTGACTCAGGTTACCCAATGGTGGCTAAATTATGGAAACGCGGCACACCACTGACTAGCGCGGTTGAATTCGGTCGAGGCGAACAAACTGATGTTGGCTATTGGTCGTCGGTTTGGGATTTGTCTGACGGTCGTCACGAAATCATCGCAACGCGCGCACTAACCTTTTACGACAGCGAAAACTATTGGTTTGCGCAAAACCCAGACGGCAGTATCGCCCCAGGTAAAAAATTACCTATACCACTAAAATCATCAGTAGCGGGAGAATTCAAAGGTCAGGTGTTATTAACCTTGGCCGAAGATTGGCGGGATTTTGCTTCAGGCACCTTAGTTAGCTTTGCAATTAATGATTTTATGGCAGATGGTAATATTGAAAACGTAAACCTCGTCTTTAGTCCTGATGAAAAGTCATCTATTGAAAATATCGGTACAACGCAATCAAAAGTCTTATTGAGTATTTATCGTGATGTAAGCGGTGCGGCTTATGAATTTGATTGGAATGGTGAACAATGGATGTCGAAAAAGCTCGACTTTCCAGCGAATGGCTCAGTATCTATCGGTAGTACAAATGATAAAGAAGACATCGCTTTTGTCTCATCAGAAAGCTTTTTAACACCAGATACGCTTTACGTTTACAACACCCAAAGCGGCGAAAAAACCAAAGCAAAATCTCTACCCAGTTGGTTTGATGCCAGCAGCATGGTGAGTGAGCAAAAGTTTGCGACCTCAAGTGATGGAACTAAAGTACCGTATTTTATTGTACGTCAAAAGGATATCCCCTTAGATGGAAGTAATCCTACTTTACTGTATGGCTATGGCGGTTTTCAGGTTTCTCTTAACCCAAGTTATTCCGCCACACGGGGCAAACTGTGGGTTGAACGTGGTGGCGTTTATGTACTTGCCAATATTCGAGGTGGTGGTGAATACGGCCCGAAATGGCATCAGGCGGGTTTAAAAACCCAACGTCAAAACATCTACGATGACTTTATTGCAGTTGCCGAAGACCTAATTAGCAGCAAAGTGACCTCGGTTAAGCACCTCGGTATTGAAGGCGGCTCAAATGGCGGCTTATTGATGGGCGTTATGTTTACGCAGCGTCCTGATTTATTTAATGCGGTAATTTGCCAAGTTCCCTTGTTAGATATGATGCGTTATCACACCTTGCTCGCTGGGGCTTCTTGGATGGGAGAATATGGCGATCCGAATGATCCAGTTGAAGGTGCATTTTTACGCAGTATTTCACCTTACCACAACATTGCCCCCGAAACAGACTACCCAGAAGTATTCTTTATTACCTCCACTAAAGATGACCGTGTACACCCCGCTCATGCGCGTAAAACCGCGAAACGCATGGAAGATCAAGGTCATGCCTTTTTATATTATGAAAACATTGATGGTGGTCACTCAGCTGCGGCAAATCTTAAGGAAACCGCCAAGCGTTTAGCCTTACAACATACCTATTTGTTTGAAAAATTGCGGGATAATAAATAAAGATTAACTAGAGTAAAACCCGTCGACCTGACTAATTCAAATAGAAATAGTCAGGTCGACCTTCCTATCAAATACATTCTAATTTAAGTTAATTCTCACTCCTTTGTTTGTTATTTTATCTTATTAAAAATCCGTGCCATCTAACGCAAACACTAAAAAACCACCTACCAACAAAGTCTTATTTATTGTTGAGCTGTTGTTGTTAATGGCTTGAGCCAACGGAGTTGCCCCAACGGGGTTGCCCCAACGGAGTTGCTAGCTGGGGAAAATTAACCTCATTGACAACATTTGTTATGAAATCAACATCTGTGGTTGATTTGTTCGTCCCTGAAGGAACTCCTACAAGGATTGATTTAGCACCTGTAGGAGCTGCTCCGTAACGGATGTTATTAGCTGCGAACAATCAACCATCATGGATAAATAGACATTTGTTTTGAAATCAACATCTGTGGTTGATTTAGCATTTGTAGGAGCTGCTTCAGCTGCGAATAATCAAGCATAATGGATAAATAGACATTTGTTATGAAATCAACATCTGTGGTTGATTTGTTCGTCCCTAAACCACGCCGGTTACCGGGAACTCCTACAAGGGGGGGATTTAGAATTTGTAGGAGCTGCTCCGTAACGGATGTTATCAGCTGCGAATAATCAAGCATAATGGATAAATAGACATTTGTTATGAAATCAGCATCTGTGGTTGATTTGTTCGTCCCTAAACCACTCCGTTGGGGCCACGCCGGTTACCGGGAACTCCTACAAGGGTGATGATTTGTCTTTGGTAAGAAGCTGCCTTAACTCTGTGTTCTCTGTGATGAAATGCTTTTGCTTTTGCTTTTGCTCGTAACTAGCAGCTCTAACCTATCTACTTACATCTCTTTTTTCTTGAAGAAATCAAATCGACCTTTATGCAGTTGTACCACACACTTCGCAGTGGGGATTTTTCATTAAGTTAAATGTTTGCCATTCACTGTGCATGGCGTCAAACATCAACAATTTATTCGCTAACGGTTTACCAAACGAAGTTAATATTTTAATGGCTTCAAGGGCTTGCATCGCACCAATTATTCCGACCACAGGCGACATTATCCCAGCCTCCATGCAACTCAGGTTTTGCTCGCCAAAACTGGCACATAAACACTGATAACAGGCATGCTCAGTTTGCTGGGTAAAACTAGACACCTGCCCTTCCATACGGATCGCAGCTCCGGAAACAAGTGGGGTAAGAGTAGCAAAACAGTACTTATTTAATTGTTTGCGTGTGGCAAGGTTATCTGAGCAATCAAGCACCATATCGTGCTGAGCCAATTGCTCTTTGAGGGTTTCATCACTCAATCTTGCCACCAATGCTGTAATCGATATCGCAGAATTCAAAGCGCTTAATGTTGCTTTAGCCGAATGACTTTTGTACTCGCCCACATCGTGTTCGGTATGAAGGGTTTGGCGTTGTAAATTGCTTAGGTCAACCTTGTCATCATCGACAATGGTTAATTGTCCTAGGCCAGCAGTGACCAAATACTGCGCAGCCGCGCAACCCAAGCCGCCTGCGCCAATTAACAAAACTCGGCTGGCCAATAGTCGTTCTTGGCGTTCTAAATCAAAACCAGGCAGCATTATTTGACGGCTATAGCGCAGGGCTTGTTGAGTTGTAAGAGTCTTAATGACAGGAGCAGATTTCATAATTTCACTTTGGCAATATTGAAGCGTTTTTTTAACACTAGCAGACGATAACAACAAGTCGTCGCTAAAAATAGTTGCAACTACTTTGCTTGATTTTAGTGAAAGTCGGCCATCCCTAGATACTTTAGGCTTGATTCACGGCAAAGATTGTTCAACATTTAGGCATTTACACACAGATAGTGGATTAGCCGTTGCAAAGCAGATAAAAATAAGTAAACTGCGCCTCTTCGGTCGGTGTGTAGCGCAGCTTGGTAGCGCACTTCGCTGGGGGTGAAGGGGTCGTAGGTTCAAATCCTATCACACCGACCATTAAATTCTCCTCCGCTTTAGTTTTTATTCCTCAGTTTTTATTCTCACCTTTTGATAATCATAATTTCATAAATATTGTTCGCTGAAAAAAGTGCTTAACTCACAGTTAAAATAGTGCAATAAAAGCAACTGCAAAACTCAATGAATCTGCTTGGCTGGCAAAATGGCACTTCAACTTTGATCAGTAAAACCTTGCACATCCACCATTTGCTCAACGTTATTTTGCCAATGAATTAACCGCAATGTTGCTCCAAACAACCAAGGTAGGTGTTGAGTGCTAGCCTGAACCGTTTGGGTAATTTAAACTCGGAATAAAACAGCACCGCGCCAACAATAGATAAAAAGAAGCGAAAGATTAAATCAGTAGGGGTAAGACCAAGGCAACTGACATGTAAAAATGGCGGGTAAACCTAGGACCAAGAGCCCTGGTTATTGATCAACAACAAAGCCGCCAAGGTTAAACCGCGAAAAACATCCAAACTAATTTGTCTGTTAATCTCTTGGCTTCGTTGGCGGCTCTGGTTTTTAGGGATGCAAGTGAATTATTACCAGTCGCGTTTTTTATGACCCAACAAAGCGTAATATAAAATAAACGCATACAAAGGCAACATGACCCAGTAAGCATCTTGACCATTACTTGCATCGGACAGCAAACCATAAATTAAGGGCACGATGGCACCACCGCAAATCCCCATGATTAATAAGGCAGAGCCACGCGCGGTAAATTTACCCAAGCCAGCTAATGCTAAGGGCCATACGGCGGGCCATACTAAAGCATTGGCAAACCCTAACAAGGCAATAAAGGTAATGGTATCGGGTAATAGTGGTATCCCTGCCCATCCCCACAAGGTAGACGACACAATTTGGCTAGCTGGATCACTAAATACCACTAACAGTGATAACAGCAAACCCAGCACGGCTGAAGCGACCAAAGCAACACCCTGACTGACCAAACGCGGGATCAACGCAATACCCAAACCATAACCAATTAACATAAATGCCATAGTATAAGATGTGAGTGAGCTAGCATTTGCCACGCCTAAATTTGAAGCAAATAAGCCAATAGTGTCACCGGCAATGACTTCTGCTCCGACATAAGCAAACAATGTCATGGCGCCAAGTACTAAAGCTGGAAATTGCAAAATTGAGGTTTTATCTGCTTGCCCACTGTTTTGAGCTTGCTGAGACTCTTGCTCTAAAGGCAATTCCGGTAAGGGGGACATTTTTAATAACCAAGCCAGTATGCTAAAAACAACTGCCATACCTAAATACGGATAAATCAAACCATGAGATAAGGCAGTAATGGTTTCGCTTTGTTCAAGTGCGGGCATAGCTGCTAACGACGCAGAGGATAAACTGGCAAAATCACCTAATACGATGGCGGTAAAAGCCAGTGGTGCAATTACCCCTGCGCCTTTATTCATTAAACCCATAAACATAATACGTACCGCCGCACTTTTTTCTGGGCCAATTTTGACCACGTAAGGATTCGCGGCGGTTTGCAGTATAGTTAAGCCAGTACCTATCACAAATTGTGCAATCAAAAACACTGAGAACTGTTGATAATAAGCCGCGGGCATATACAACAAAAACCCACCGACTAATATCAATAAACCGAGCGCCATGCCGTTTTTAAAGCCGGTTCGCTCTAATACTGCCGCCATGGGTAAGGCCATCACTGTATAGGCAACATAAAAAGCAAAGGCAACCATAATCGCTTGCGTATCAGTAAGTTGGCAAACCATTTTCAAATACGGTATCAATGCGCCATTTTGCCAAGTCACAAAACCAAAAATAAAAAATAATGCACCTATAATTGCTAAAGGTACAAAATTACTGAGGGGGGGCGCTTTTTGTTCAATACTTAAATCAGCGTTCATATACTGGGCCTTCCTGTGTTTTTTGAATTAATAAATCTGCCTTGGTGACACCTGTTTGTTGTTGAGCTAACAGCAATGCACCGTAATCGGGCTCATGTAAGGCTTTACTCAGTTTTGCTTGCACATCAGGCGCTAACCAAGGCTCTAGTTGTTTCGCTAAGCCACCAATCATCGATAAATTTTTATCGCTAAATATAAATAATCGCCGAGCTAACTGACTCAAATAATCAGCACCTTCACGCAATATACTCATCGCAATAGGATCTTTGTGTTGTGCGGCTGTAATCACTAAGGGTGCTAAGCCGGCAAAAAAAATAGCCGGCGCGCCGTTGACAATTTCTGCCACCGCAGTGGCATCTTTGCAGGCTAGTTGCTGTTTAAATGATTCCACCAAAGGCGAATACCCACCAATACCATCCATTGCCTCGAGACATAGACGGGCAGCGCTCAAACCTATCCAAGCGCCGCCCCCTTTATCACCGGCAGTAAAACCATGACCACCGAGATTAAGTTGTTGGCCATTTAACACCGAAAAAGCGGAAGAGCCAGTGCCACTGATGATCACCGAACCATCTTGGCCACCGTGAGCACCTAAACATGCAATGTGTAGGTCCGTGGTCAGATGCACTGTGGCAAAAGGATGCTGCCATTGCAGCATTTTCTGTTTGATACTCGGTAAATTAACCCCAGCCAAGCCCATACCGACATGGCATAAAGCTAAAATATCAGGACTTAATTGCGCTTGTGCCAATGCTAACTCACAGGCATCGACAATGGAGTGCTGCGCTAACGATAAATCGGTGGCAGGATTGGCTGAACCGGATAAACCTTCGCCAATAATCACACCACTATGATTTTGCAGCAGCGCCTTACACTTACTACCACCGCCATCTATGCCAATAAAATAATGACCTTGCAAAACTTACTCCTGAGAAACGTAGGTGGATGAAATAATCACAGTTCGACTAACACGGGATAATCCAGGCATTGTTGAGCGTAAACTCACCTCACCTTCGACCTTAATAGGTCCGGAATAAACCTGCCACTGGGTATTATTTATCGTTTTAAACTCAATACCCAAGCCACTAAACATTGCGTTCGCATACAGAGTGCCGTTTTCAATTTTAGCGCCTGGTGTGGGCAAGCGAAAAAACACCCCATCACGATCTAAACCCGGCAGTACTTTGTTTAATAATACTTGACTAAAACTCGCCCAATCAGCATACATCTGCTGCTGTTTACTTTGACTAAATACATGACTGCTATTCGAATATTGCTGCTTAGCTTGATAAGGTACCGCCCAATTAGGATTAACCCATGCTCGCTCAGCAAAAGCGATTAAACGTGGAAACAACATATAATTCGCACTGTCGTCACTACCCACAGTCTCACTCCATAACTGGGCTTGAATACCCCTAACTTTCGCCCCATTTTTTAAACTAATTTGCTCATCACTCTGGTAGTTTCGCCCCATAGAATCTGTCCAAAATTCCGCATGTACCGGAAGATTATCAGGCATAAATTGGAACACTTGAAAACTATCAGTATTGCGCGCGCCCCAATAATAACCGGGTTCTTTGGGATCAGCTTGGTAAGGAAAATCAAAGTACAATACATCAGGAATTGACAACACCGTATCCCAAGCTCGATTCACAAAATCGTGGGCGCGATTATAACCACCATTGGGCAATAAACCCCATATATTGGCTTGTATTTTAGCCGGTAATTGACTTTGTTTAGCATGGGCTAAACCATCATCCCAAGCGGCGGCTTCAATGCCTTTTTGTGCGACTATATGGGCAACTTTTTCAACAAAATAAGCGCCAAGTTGCTCACTACTTTGTAATTCTTTACCTTGCGCAATTAATGCTTGGCAGGCGGGCGAATCTTGCCATGCACCGGCAGTTTCATCGGCGCCAATATGGTAGCGTTTGAGTGGAACTCCCGCCTCTGCGTGCATCTTGATCAACTCATCGAGCACCTTATTAACAAAAGTGTAAGTTGAATTAATACAAGGGTTAAGGGTATTGTCGCTGTAATGTTGAATAGAACGATATTCACTTTTATCCGCAAACTCAGTGAGTAAATACTGCTCAGCTTGAGGCGTAAGTTCCACTGCAACTAAGCGATTATAACGAGCTTCCATGGCCTTAATGGCTGCTCTTGAGTGGCCAGGCATATCGAGTGAAGGGATAATTTCAATAAATCGTGCTGCGGCAAAGCGCAATAAATCTTGGTAATCTTGCGTACTTAAGTAGCCATTCACCGCACTATCTCTATCTGGCCCACTACCCAGCTGAGGCATTAAACAATGTTGCTCTAATGGGTCAAAACACCGAAAAGCGCCGACATCAGTCAATTCAGGTAAGCCAGGGATTTGTAGGCGCCAAGCTTCGTCTTCGGCTAAATGTAAATGCAGTTTATTCAGTTTTAAGGCCGCCATTTGCTCAAGCAAATTGAGCAAAAAAGCTTTGCTATGAAAATTACGTGCAATATCCACATGCAAACCACGAAAGTCATAACGAGGGCCATCCACTAAGCGGCCCGTGGCCACAGTTTGTTGTTGGTCAATTAACTGATATAAACTCATCAAACCATAATACAATCCACTGTTGCTACTCGCTTTAATATTGATAGACGTGGTGGTGATTACAAGTTGATAGCCTTGCTTAGCTATGGCTGAATGTTGCGTGAGCTCAAGATTTAAAGGCACCCCGAACGCATCGGCAGGAGACACTAACACCCCCTTTTTAGCTAAACGCGCAAAAGCAGCAGAAAAATCATGGGCTGCCATCTTGTCTATTTTCAGACCCTTTTGAAGATCGAGTCTAAGGTCAGAATTAAGCTGGTTTTGTTGGGCCAAGGGAAGTAAACGTTCTGCATTAAAAAGAGATTTTTGTGATTCAGTACTGTGCTCACCAAAGGCTTGATTGATGGTTGCATAGTGATGATACAACCACTGAGGACTTGCCAACTCCACCTCGTCGTATTGACTGCGTTTGGTCTGCTTGCGTGTACTAAAAGGAAGGACGTGGGGTGATACCCTAAGGTGAGTATCGGCATCAATGATTGGTACCGTCACCTTTAATACTCTAGCTTGCAAGCCTGTTGCTACCATAAAATAATTGGGAAAAGCTTCAGACTCACTCACCAGTGAACCTACCCCCTTAAATTCAATGGTGTACAGACCTGCTTTAATGTTTTGTGCTTGCTGTGGTTTAATGACGTGAATATCGCCATTTATATGCTTGATATCAAATACCGTGCTGCCGTCCCATTTGATGTTGGACGTATTACTAAAATAAATCTTCCAATCGTCTAGCTTGATATCTTGTTTGAAATTTAAGGTTATGGTGCCTAGATAACATTGGGCAGCTCCCACATCGCGTTGGCAGTGCTCAACATCAACATTGTTGAGGATCGTAAAGCTCAGGTCTGTCTCTGTTGTTATTTGGTCCAACAAGGCTTGTTGCTGTGCGACATTAACTGAAGAACTTGCCGCCAATGAGTCATGTCCACTCAATAGCAATACCATTGCCGTTAGATAACTGCACCAATGAAGTTTGATACTTTGCATCACGTTTATTCCTTTTATCAACTATATATTCCACGATTTGACTTAAATCCGGATTACAGCCACAAATACCCCTGTTCTGTGCGCCTTAATTAGCCGCTACAAGATGTAAGAACAGGTAACATAAAACGCACATTAATTAACAATGACAACGCTGTCAATAGAAACTATAGCCACACATAAATAAAAATTAAGTTAAAATCGCTGGGATTTCGCGATTTA
This sequence comes from Paraglaciecola sp. 25GB23A, assembly GCF_040012495.1. NCBI lineage: Bacteria > Pseudomonadati > Pseudomonadota > Gammaproteobacteria > Alteromonadales > Alteromonadaceae > Paraglaciecola > Paraglaciecola sp. 25GB23A. The sequence continues at coordinate 971,463 of NZ_JBDYKM010000001.1, read as the reverse complement.
GCTTGTCTACTGGGCTTAACTCAGCCCAAAGAATGGCTCACTATTAAGGGTGAAATTCTCTCAATAAAAGTCAGCACTTTAGGCTAACTGGCTGATATACTGCTTAAAATTTAATAGTACTGGGCGTTTTTTTAGGACGCTACATTAAAACAACGCGCGGAAAAACAGATGAAATCAACCATCACTGATGTCGCCAAATTGGCCGGTGTTTCAATTAAAACCGTATCCAGAGTGATCAACAGGGAAGATTCGGTCACTGAAGACACGCAAAATCGCGTTGCAGCTGCCGTAAAACAACTTAACTATCAGCCTAATCAGGCAGCTAGAAATCTTAAAGGCACTAACTCTTATACCTTAGGTTTTGTCTATGACAACCCTAACGCTTATTACATCATTCAAATGCAAGAAGGGATATTGGCCGAATGCCACGAACGCGGCTATGAATTAATTATTCACCCTTGCAATGCCAAGCAAGTGGATATTATTGATGAGATTAAAAGCATGGCAAAACGCTCACAATTAGCCGGTTTAGTGATTTCTCCCCCCCTATCTGAAACACCAGAAGTATTGGCGGCTATCGAGGAACTAAACCTCAGTTATGTGCGCATTATCCCGGGTTCACATGATTCAGTAGAATCAACACCCTGCGTTTTTGTACATGACCAAGATGCAGCCTATAAAATAACCGAGCATTTAATTCAACAAGGCCACACAGACATTGCCTTTATCGGTGGTGACAAGGAGCATAGATCAACAGATGAGCGTTTAAATGGTTACATGGCTGCATTAAAAGCCTATCAAATAACCTTTAAAACCGACTATATCATTGACGGACAATATACTTTTGATTCGGGGGCTACGGGGGCAAAAAACTTACTCGGTTTGGAGCAGAAACCCACAGCAATATTTTGTTGTAATGATGAAATTGCTGCCGGAGCATTATTTGCTGCGCGTTTAAGTGGCTTCCAAATACCTCAGCAATTGGCCATTGCAGGATTTGAGGATAGCCCATTCTCAAGACAAACCTTACCCCAATTAACTACTGCAGCCCAGCCTACCAATATGATCGCACGCAAGGCGGCTGGATTATTAATTTCGCATATTGCGGCTAAACGCAGTAAAGCGAAAACAATTCAAACCACTGTGCATCAGCACTTTGAACCGCAACTATTGATTAGAGAATCAACTCAGTTAAACTCACAAAGCGCCAAAAGTAGCAAAAATTAATCGCCACTTTTGTCATCCGCACTAATACGGCTGGCTGTTGCACCACTTTGATCTTTGTACTTAGCATCCACTCTAGCGTTATAGGGTTTTTCAGCAAAATCAGACAATACTTCAAAACTTATCGCCGCTATTTTCATGCCGGGCTTAAGGGCAAGGGGGAGCCTACCACCATTATAAAATTCCAATACGATATTACCAGACCAGCCTGGATCGATGCGATGCGCGGTAACGTGCACCATTAACCCTAAACGGGCTAATGATGAACGGCCATCCAACCACCCAACAATGTTGGCAGGTAGGGTCACTGATTCTAAAGTGACTGCTAGCGCTAACTCTCCAGGATGCAAGAAAAAGGATTTATCTGCTGCAATCTCTATTTCATCACTCATCACATCATTTAAGGCTGCTTGCACTTGAGCCTTGGGCCCGCTTAAATCAATGTAAGGCGCATGTTGACTCTCAAATACACGAAATTTATTGCCCAGACGAATATCCACAGTCACACCGCTAATTTCACTGTATGCAGGCTCTGGGTTTATTTTAATTTTACCCTCCTGCATGTATCGATAAATGTCTTTGTCACATAAACGCATAATCTACTGCTCGTATATTAGTTTAAAAATCGCGCCATGTTGGCACCGTAAAATCTAGCTTATAATTTTGCTTGCTTAGCGCCTAGTTAGCAAGCTTTCACCTTTAAATACAAGGCTTTTGATGTTTCGCGGGCTAATTGTTGGTAAGCCAGCGTTAAGGCATGATGCGGCTCGCTGATTTGCAAGGGTTGCCCGCCTTCAGCATGCTGACGAATTTTAATATCAAGGGGTAATTGGGCCAACAATGGTAAGGCAAATTCAGCAGCCAGTTTTTCGCCACCGTGTTCAGCAAATATCGCTTCATGGTGGCCACATTGGCTACAAACATGGAAGCTCATATTTTCTACAACCCCTAAAACGGGTACCTTAACTTTATTAAACATAGCAATACCTTTGGTGGCATCAACTAAAGCTAAATCTTGCGGCGTTGTCACAATCAAAGCTGCACTGACCGGCATTTGCTGGGCCAATGTTAATTGAATATCACCGGTGCCTGGCGGCATATCTACAATCAAATAATCGAGCTCTGGCCAATTTGTTTCATTAAGCAATTGCAATAATGCTTTACTGGCCATTGGACCACGCCACACCGTGGCATTTTCAGCAGGCACAAAATAACCAATGGAGGTGGCCACCACGCCATGTACTGCCAGAGGATCAACCCGTTTTTGATCCTCACTCGTGGGTTTTAAGTTTGCGTTACCCAACATTAAAGGAATAGACGGCCCATAAATATCAGCATCAAGAATTCCCACTTTGGCACCTTCTGCTTGAAGAGCAAACGCCAAATTTACACTGGTAGTTGATTTACCCACTCCGCCTTTGCCTGAAGCCACAGCAATAATATTTTTAACCTTGGCAAGACCCGCCACTAAAGTCGGTGCAGAGGTAATGTTGGTGCAAATTTCAATGTATTTAACACTACTTTTATCTGCAACTAATAGTGGCTCAAGTTGTTGTTTGAGCGCCTCATGTTGGCCTTGTGCCGCAAAGGGCAAACTCAATACTAGTGTATTTTTATTGAGCTCAAAGCATGATGAAAAATCAGCCTGGGGTAAATTAAAAAAAGACCTTAAACATTGCTGAATATTTTGACTTAGAGAGTCACTGAGAGATTTAGACTTAAAAAACATGTTGTACCTTTGGTTTTAAACCACACAAGGTGATTTTCGTAATGCAATAATGGCGCAGAAGCGTTACCATTTGCGACCTTTTTAATTAACAGAAAAACAATTATACCAATGCTTTCACAACCGCAAACTAATCAAACTCGTAAAATTCTGGTCACCAGTGCCCTGCCCTATGCAAATGGCTCTATTCACTTAGGTCATTTATTAGAGCACATCCAAACGGACATTTGGACCCGATTTCAACGAATGCGCGGTCATACTTGTATCAGCGTGTGTGCCGATGATGCTCATGGTACGCCCGTGATGTTGAAAGCCCAACAACTTGGTATTACCCCTGAACAGATGGTAGCGCAAACCCGCGCCGAACATCATCAGGACTTGCTCGATTTTCATGTTAATTACGACAACTATTATGTAACTCACTCTGACGAAAACAAAGCCCTGTGTGAATTGGTTTATAACCGTTTAAATGCGGCTGGCTATATTAGCCGACGCACGATCAGTCAATTGTATGATCCTGAAAAAGAAATGTTTTTGCCAGATCGCTTTGTCAAAGGTACGTGTCCAAGCTGTAAATCTGAAGATCAAAATGGTGACAGCTGTGATGTGTGCAGTGCAACCTATGATCCAACTGAATTAATTAATCCTCGTTCAGTGGTTTCTGGTGCGACTCCAGTATTGCGTGATTCTGAGCATTACTTTTTTGATTTGCCACAATTTAAAGACATGCTGCAAACCTGGCTGAAAAGCGGTGCGATCCAAATTGAAATGGCCAATAAACTGCAAGAGTGGTTTGAAAAAGGCTTACAACAATGGGATATCAGCCGTGATGCGCCCTACTTTGGGTTTGAAATACCTGGAGCACCCGGCAAGTTTTTTTATGTGTGGGTTGATGCGCCAGTGGGGTATATGGCGAGCTTTAAAAATCTGTGTGAGCGCACTGACGGCCTCGACTTTGATGAATATTGGAATAAAGATTCAACTACCGAACTCTATCATTTCATTGGTAAAGACATTACTTATTTCCACTGTTTGTTTTGGCCAGCGATGCTTGAAGGTGCTGGTTTTAGAAAACCAACCGGCGTTAACGTACACGGTTTTGTCACGGTCAACGGCGCAAAAATGTCTAAGTCAAAAGGGACATTTATTAAAGGTCGTACCTATTTGGACCATCTCAACCCGGAATATTTGCGTTATTACTTTGCCTCTAAGTCAAGCGATGCTGTCAGCGACATTGATTTGAGCTTTGAAGATTTTGCGCAAAAGGTCAATTCTGACTTAGTGGGTAAAGTGGTTAACATCGCCAGTCGCTGTGCGAGTTTCATCAACAAACGTTTTGATGGCAAGTTATCTGCTACCGTACTTGAACCCGCCTTAGTCGCCGAATTCCAGCAGGCCCAAACCAGCATCGGCGATGCCTATGAAAAGCGCCAATTTAGCCGCGCTATTCGCGAAATAATGGCCTTAGCGGATAAAGCTAATCAGTTTATTGATGCCAATGCACCGTGGGTCACCATTAAAGATCCAGAAAAACTGCAATTCACCCATGAGGTGTGTTCTTTGGGTATTAACTTATTCCGATTATTAGTGGTTTATTTAAAACCCGTACTACCGGTATTAACTGAACAAGCAGAAGCATTTTTAAATGACAGCTTAAACTGGGATAGCCTAAATACAGTATTGAGCGACCATAGCGTCAACCCGTTTAAAGCCCTGATGCAACGCGTAGAAATGGATAAAATTAACGCCATGGTAGAAGATTCAAAAGAAAACCTTGAACCCACCAAAACCTTGGATCCAAACAGTCCATTGGTGAAGGATCCTATTGCACAAACAATCAGTTTCGAAGACTTTGCCAAAGTGGATTTACGGGTAGCATTAATTGCCAAAGCCGAACATGTTGAAGGTGCTGAAAAGTTACTGCGTTTAGAACTCGACTTAGGTGGCGAAAGCAAACAAGTGTTTGCTGGCATAAAATCCGCATACAAACCGGAAGACTTAGTCGGTAAACACACCGTAATGGTAGCTAACTTAGCACCGCGTAAAATGCGTTTTGGTCTGTCTGAAGGCATGGTCTTAGCAGCAGGCCCGGGAGGTAAAGATTTGTTTATCCTTGAACCCCATACCGGCGCCCTACCCGGCATGAAAGTCAAGTAGGACCGGCTTTAGCCGGGAAAAGCCTTTCATCCCATTGTTGAATCGCCTTAACCTACTCACAAAAAAACCGCTACTTCAGCGGTTTTTTTTGTCAAAGGAGCACACTATCAAAAGCCCCATTATTGCCTACCATCAAGACGAAGAGCACCATTGGGTGGCACAATTAGCCTGCGGTCACAATCAGCACGTTAGGCACAATCCCCCTTGGACTGAGCGCCCATGGGTGATATCACTTGAAGGTCGCCAAGACAAACTCGGCTTACTACTTGATTGTGTTAAATGTGATAGGCACGAGCCATTGGACAACTAATACCATTAATCCACATTGCATCTGACCTTATAAATAACCTCTATGTCATTAATGACCATGATTCTGCACATACTGGCTTAAACCATTCAGGTAGTGTTGTTGCTGCTCCTCTGTTAACCAAGCGACCTTAAATGCATTGCCGACCAAAGTTGTTATTTCTTGTTCGGTAAATTTTCCTTCGTTTTGTAGCTCAATTAAATTTTCGTTTAAATAAGCACGAAAATACGCCGGATCATCTGAGTTAATTGTGACTAACATGTCGTGCTCTAACATTTGACGTATTTCATTTGAGGTCAGTGATTGCACCACAAAGCGGTTAGATACGGGACATACCGTTAAGCCAATCTTTTTATCGCGGATTTTGGCAATGAGCACTGGGTCTTGCAGAGAGTTAACCCCATGATCAATCCGGTCAGTGCCAATATCATCGATACACTGCGCAATATGCAGCAAGGTATTTTGTTGATTGACATCGCAATGCATAGTGAGCTTTAGCCCCATGTCACGGGCTTTTGCAAATACCGCTTTAAATTTAATGGGTGGATTGTTTTTTTCATCCGAATCAAGCCCAACACCCACTAGGTAATGAACAAAAGGTTCAGCCATTAGTAAGTGTTCCATCGCAGAATCAGCACTCATCTCTCGTAAAAAACACATGATAAGCTGACTCTCGATCCCAAGCTTATTTTGAGCATCTCGCTGAGCCTTATGAATACCAGTGATTACTATCGCAAAGTCAACGCCACGCGAAGTATGAGCCTGCGGGTCAAAGAATAATTCCGCGTAGACAATTTGTTGAGAACGGGCTTTAGCAAGATAATTCCAAGTCAGTTGATAAAAATCTTGTTCAGTGCACAACACATTCATACCCGCGTAATAAATACTTAGAAACGATGGTAAATCATGGAAGTTATAGGCGGCAACCAGTGCTTCAGGTGTCTTGTAGGGTAAATTAAGATTATTTTTTTGTGCTAGTTCAAAGCTCAATTCCGGTTCAAGGGTACCTTCGAGATGCACATGTAATTCTGCTTTGGGCATATTTTCGATAAAAGCTTGCATTAACTACTCCAAAATTAGTTGATAAAACATAATCCTAATAATCGAGCAAAACTCATGCCTTTTGCCACGAAGCCTATTTAATTAGCTTGTAGCAAATACCTTAATTTAAAGCGCACCGTATTCATCGAATTTTGACTTATTATGGTGCATTGGCTTTGACTTATTTAAGTCTGTTAAAAACTTTAATACAGCTAATTGCTGCCCAAAGTAGTAATGATTTGTTGGAAGTACAACAAAACACCCACTCCTGCAGATAATCGACTGCTTTGCAAATTACAATTGCGCTTTAGAGTCTAGTTTCAAACCATGTTTATAGCTTTAATGATGTACACGACTCTATTAGTCGTTCAATTGCTTGTGGTGCTTTATTTTGTCATTTAAGCACTTTTTGCTCATACATCTCTGACAGGAAAAGTCACAATGTAACTCTATACTTTGGCAGACGGTGTATGAGCTAGATAAACTATGATAAAACTACAGCGAGTTATTTTGTGAGTAACAATGGAAGCCCGTATCACGCTTTTGTGTGTCGACAACATGCACTTGGTCATAGTCAACATCCGCAGTCGAAGATTTAATTGATTGCTCAAAATCCGCTGCAGCCAATGATATCTGATGACCTTGGTCCTCTAGAACATCAAACTTTTCACGGTGTTGGGCCATAAACTGTTCAAATTCTTTGGCGGCTTTGTTTAACTGCTCGGAAGCTTGTTTATCAATATGCAAACTGGTTTCAGTTTCTTGAACAGCCAATGCACTCCATTTTTCAATCTTGTCGGTATAAGCCTGCATTTCTTCTTCAATAGCCTGAATAGGCGCTTCGCTTGCATGCATTTTCTCTTCTTGATGTTGCAATTTTTGATAAGAAGCCACTTGTGAGGCAGTCATGTCTTGTTCACTCACTAGTTTGCAGTCTTTGAGCAACTGGATTTTATAGGATTCACCTCCTTGCTCTGCTAAATTTTGGCTAGTCGCCATGGCACAAGCCGTGATTAATCCGCATGTAATTAATATATAGATTTTGCTAAGTTGACGCATACTTCACCCAGAATGTTGTTTAAGTTCAATTACTAAGTCGACAGTAATGTTGTTTTAGTTTATGCCCGAAGAAAATATTTTGTTTAGACCTTCACTACACAAAGCAGCTAAACCTTGTTGCCAATAGGGATTCCCGATAATATCCACCTTAGTTTAATAAATTTAAAGGTGCACTATGAAATGTTTAAGTAGGGTCGCTGCCCTAGTGCCCCTATTAATATTGGACTGCTTAGGTAGTGCTCAAGCGGCTGAAAAGATTACCGTTGCCTTCGGCGAGGTCCTAGCACCCTGGGTATTGGCCGATACAAACCGAGGCATAATTATAGACCTGTTTGACACGGCTATGAGCCCTTTAGGTTATGAAGTAGTGCCGGTCTATTCACCCTATGCTCGACGTTCTAAAGTTTATCAATCAGGTAGTATTGATGTTGTATCAGATATGAACTTGAACACAGTCAATCAACACGATCTGCAGGGTTTTCTCTCCGATGTTGCCTATTCATATGAAAACTTTGCATTTAGTTTGCACAAAAAACAGTACCAATTTAAGCAACTTAGTGACCTTGAAAAACAGAGTTTATTATCTTGGCAGGACGCTAAAATTCATTTGGGTACTGACTATGCCAACATGGCCAACAATAACCCCCAATACAGTGAAACCTTCGACCAATCGATTCAAGTGAAAATGTTGTTTTTGGAGCGCTATGAAGTCATCCAAATGGATGCCAGTATTTTTGAATACTATCGCAACAAAATTGCTACGGAAGGTAAGCTAGATGTTTCACAAAAGGTTGACCGTTTTGCCCTATTTGGCCCAAGTCCAAATGGGTTTATGTTTAAGTCTGAAAAAATGCGCGATGAGTTTAATCAACGATTAAAGCAAATCAAAGCCAGCGGGCAATATCAGAAAATATTTGCGCGTTATATACCCGCCCTCGAACAAATAAAGCCTTAACAGCCTCAAGGCTCTCAGATTGGTTTGATCAATTGCTGAGTAAAGCCTAACTCGACTAGTTTTTTAAAAGCATGTAAAACATCGGTAGGCACATCTTGGGGTATTTGATAGCCTAGGGCTGGATAAACTATAATGCGCTGTAAATCTCCCACCATCAGTTGGATAAACTGCTCAATATCGGGCACTAGGGCAATATACTCCAATAATGTCAATTTTTGTGAAGTAACTCTGACTTCAATATCAGCATAGCGTTGCTTAAAAGTCGCCAAAGCCCGACGTTCCAAATAGGGTTTACACACCAAGATCACACTTTGGGGATTGCGGCTTAGATCAGCTAACATTTGCATTGAAAACCGGATGTTTTCACCACAATTTGTCGCCTTTTTTTCGAGTAATATTTTGCTTTTTGGTACCCCTGCTTGCATGGCAACATCAGCAAATATTTGTGCTTCACTTTGTTGCCAAATATTTTGGGTTAATTTTCCATGACCACCGCTAAACAACACTAAATCAGCCATACCTTGATGGAACAACTCCGCTGCTCTTGTTGCCGCACTTATATCATGACTGCCCATTACCACTATACAATCTGCCGCTTGTATCACGTGTTCTACATGGTGATAAGTCCACAGCTGTTGCAGTAATGGGTAAATAGGGTCAGTTGTTTTGATAGGCATAATGGGGAGGCATTGACGCTACACAAATGTAAGTTGACGTGCTGTGTCTGACTTATTTGTCTTGTGCACGACCGCCTACCTGCATTGAGCCTGTGCGCCAAGTAGTCGCACCGACGGCGGAAAATTTAGTTTGCGTAGTCCATTTAGGTTTGATTAAACTCAGCGGAATCTCTCGTTTGCGTGCTTCGATAATATAAATAGCGCTGAGCCAGCCTAGGTATTTTTCACACCACTTTATCCAAGTAGATTCTGGTGCCAGCCTACGACCTAAAAACAACTCAGAGAATACTGCACGTCTCACCGACGTGATTTCAAACCCCAACAAATGCAACCAATCTTTAGTACGAGTAATGCTAAAAAATCGCCCTTGGTGCAGGGGATTTTGACGCCTAATGGGTAAATATTTGAATAAGCCACATAGGCTCCAAGGGTTAAAGCCTACGACGACTAAATGTCCATTGGGAATAATCGCTCTAACCGCTTCGCGCAAAATTTGATGTGGGTCATGGGAAAAGTCTAATTCATGCACCAATAAAATGGCGTCGATGCTGTTTTCGGCAATCGGTAAGGCGTCGGCTTTACCTTGTACGCCGCTATAAGACTCCATTTTGCGGGTTAAATTGAACTTATGTTTGATTGGACACTGAGCCAAGCTAATTTCACTGCTCAAATTACCTAAACGCAATAAATGATAACCAAAAAACTGGCGACTTGATTCAGCTAATGTCGTTTCAACTATCTCACGCAAAGCCGCACCCATTGGCAAATCTTGCCATGATGTGGGATATTGAGGTGCTAAGTGAGTTAAAGCTGGTTTCATTAAATTATGTTAACCTAGATTTTAAATAAGATCTTCAAGCAATTTTACTGCTGATAATTTGCCACAGCGACACAGAACAAAGTTTTTTATCATTAAAACCTGTTTTGCCTAGGCAACAATAAAAGGAGCCAATGTGCCATTACACGTCACGGCAATTAAAGCGTTTCAAGACAATTATATTTGGTGTTTGCATAATGGCAAACATTGCTATGTAGTTGATCCCGGTGACGCCGAGCCTGTCATTGATTATTGCCAAGCCAATCAGCTTGTCTTAAGCGGTATTTTAGTAACTCATCATCATTGGGATCATACCAATGGCATAGCAGAATTAGTCAATACCTATGGTGAAATAGCCATTTATGGTCCACACAACCCAGATATTGCCTCAGTCAATAAACGTCTGGGAGCCGGCGATTCCGTGAATTTAGAGGAATTGGCCCTTAATTTTAAGATTTTAGAAGTACCCGGCCACACCCTCGATCATATCGCATATTTTGGTGACGGCATGTTGTTTTGTGGCGACACTTTATTTTCAGCTGGCTGTGGACGTTTATTTGAAGGCACTCCGGCGCAAATGCACCAATCATTAAACCAATTAGCCGCTTTACCTGAAGACACTGAAGTATACTGTACTCACGAATATACCTTGGCCAATATTAATTTTGCATTGGCAGTTGAACCAATGAATAAAGCGCTAATCCAATACCACCAATGGGCAAAACAGCAACGTGCAGCCGGTCTTGCAACCTTGCCCAGTTCCATCGCAAACGAGGGGGCTCTAAATCCTTTTTTACGCTGTCAGTCTGATGATATTCGCGAAGCACTTGCACAACATTGGCAGACCGTGTTTGATTCAAATGAAAGCGCCTTTGCGGCATTAAGACGCTGGAAAGATCAATTTTAATCAGTAAAATAAAACCCAATCTTACTTGGTGTTGGACACAATCAACGCCAAGTGTAATGTAGCCTCAGAAGGAAAGCCTCTGTGCGAGTAAACTTTTTAAGCACCCTGGTGCTGAGTACGATGTTGTCGGCGTGTCAAATGCCGCCGAGCGACACGAGCGATACACAACAATTAGAGCAAGAACATCAAATCGCAGAACAAATAGTCGTGTCCTGTGAGCAATCGGGCGAGCAAGCAGCAAAATTATTTGATTGTGATTCAGCAGTTTCAGGCACTATCCCTGTTACACATCCTGATGAAGAGGTCACACTTGAAGTTTTGGTCATGGAAGATGAACAAACTAATGAGTCAGAGCAGGCCAGAGTGCTTGATTTGTGGCAGCGCATTCGCACCCAATTTTCTTTCGAAATTATTGATGATCCTCGAGTTGACGAACAACGTGATTGGTATTTACGCCATCCGGCCTATATGGAACGAGTGGCAAAACGTGCTAAGCCTTTTTTGCACCTGATTGTTGAACAAATTGAAGAGCAAAATATGCCTCTTGAATTAGTGCTTTTGCCTATTGTAGAAAGTGCCTTTGACCCCTTTGCCTATTCTCATGGTCGAGCCGCGGGTATGTGGCAGTTTATTCCTTCTACTGGTAAACGTTTTGGTATGAAGCAAACATGGTGGTACGACGGACGTCGCGATGTTATGGCTTCAACAAAAGGGGCCATAGCCTACTTAACTTACTTAAATAAAATGTTTGATGGTAACTGGTTACATGCGTTAGCTGCTTACAATAGTGGCGAAGGCCGAGTGATGGGCGCGATTAGAAAGAATAAAAAACTCAATAAGTCGACTGACTTTTGGTCTCTAGACTTGCCGCGTGAAACCCGTGCATATGTGCCTAAATTGTTAGCCTTAGCAGATATTTTGAACAACAGTGAAAAATACAATTTTAACTGGCCTGAAATTGAAAACTACGCCCTGACTGAATCAGTCTCAGTTGGCTCACAAATTGATTTGGCCTTAGCTGCTGAAATGGCGGGTTTAACCGTTAAAGAATTACATGCCTTAAACCCCGGTTATAATCGTTGGGCAACCGATCCTGACGGCCCCTTTGAGTTACTCTTACCGGTGGATAAAGTCAGCCAGTTTCAAGATGCTTTGGCCCAAACCGAAAGTAAAGAGCGATTAAATTGGGTACGTCACAAAGTAAAAAGTGGCGACAGTTTGTTAAAGTTAGCGGATAAATATCACACCACAGTTGATATTATTAGTCAGGTCAATGAATTGAGAAGTAATATGATCCGCCAAGGAGATTATTTAGTTATCCCAGTCGCACTTAAATCTCTTGATTCTTATAGTTTATCGCAAGATCAGCGTTTAGCAGCAACCCAAGCTAAAAACCGCAAAGGCTCGTTTAAACTCAGCCACAAAGTGAAGAGCGGTGACACCATGTGGGACTTGAGCCGTGAGTATAAAGTTAACTTACGCAGTTTGGCTAAGTGGAACGGTATGGCACCCACTGACCCGCTTATGCCTGGTAAAGACCTCGTTATATGGGTAGAAAAAGTCAGTCCTAATCAAACGAAAAATGCGATTATGCGCAGCTTGACCTATACCGTGCGCAGTGGTGATTCTTTGGCACGCATTGCAGACAAATTTAAAGTCACTATCACTGACATACAGCAGTGGAACCAGATCAACATTAAAAACTATTTACAACCTGGCCAACGTTTGAAAATTTTTGTTGATGTTACTCGCACCTAGGCGCGAGGCTGATGTTTAAATTTAGCTATACACGCTTAAAACAAAGTCACGAGGGGCCATGGATTGCCCTTGACTTAGTCATGCTAGGTTTACTGTTGATTAATTTGTTGTGGATAGTATTCGACTCACTTTTTGCAACCCAATTTATCCAACAAACCTTACAATCCATCTACCCCCCATTTGTTGAGATATACTTACCCGTACACCAAAACTTTATCCTTATAGATTTGGTGTTTGTTGCAGTTTTTTTAAGTGAATTTTGTTTGCGTTGGTTCGTTGCCGTTAAGCGTAAAGAATATATGCGCTGGTACTTTTTCCCGTTTATTCATTGCTACGATTTAATTGGTTGTATTCCCTTGGGTGGACTGCGGATTTTTCGCTTTTTACGACTTTTCTCCATTCTTTATCGCCTGCAAAAACACCAAATCATTGATATGCGTGAATCCGCACCTTATCGTTTTATCGCCTTTTATTACGAAGTTTTAGTGGAAGAATTGAGTGATCGGATTGTCATAAAAGTAATCAACGATGCGCAAAAAGACATTTCAGCAGGTTCGCCCTTGTTGGAGGATATTAGTCGAAATGTGATTGCCACTCGTTTACCTATTTTGTCGCAGTGGATAGCCTCAGTCATGGTGCATGTGGGTGAATCGATTCAGAATAATGAACAAGGCCAAAGTCTGCGCAATCATGTGCAAAGCAGTGTAGGTAAAGCGGTGCGCAACAACTCACAAGTATCTACTTTACGCTTAGTGCCTGTGTTAGGCGGCAGTATTGAAAAAACCCTCGAACGCGCTGTAACCGATATTGTCACTCAATCTATCGTTAATTTATTAACGGATTTGACCGCAGATAAAATTGACGATTTTGTCTCACATGGGTTAGGCCGCTTTAGTGTCGAAGATAACCAACTAGATCAAGAAATGTTGATGGTTGTCAACGAGTGTTTAGACCTCGTCAAAAAACATGTTGGCCACCAGCGTTGGAAGTCAGCATTTGAGACCTCCCCTACTTCAGCAGAGTAACAGCCATGCAATTTTTAGAATTAAAAGTCCCACCCCTTGCCGTCATTATAATCGCACTCGCCCTCGTCTATGTTTTAGCAAAATTGCCGTTACCCCATTATCACTTTGCTTGGACAGATGGTGTGTCGGGCCTTTTTTTACTAGCAGGCGCTGTAATCGCTTTTTTAGGGGTGTGGCAATTTCGTCAAGCACACACTACTACCAATCCTTTAAATCCTGGCAAAGCCAGTAATTTAGTGACATCTGGGATTTACCGATTTACCCGTAACCCCATGTACTTGGGTATGGTGTTAGTGCTTTTTGGCGGTATTATTGAGTTCGGTAGCATACTGGGATGCGGGATAGCCCCCTTGTTTGTGTGGTATATGACACGTTTTCAGATTGTGCCAGAAGAAAAAATTATCGAAGGCTTATTTGGCCAAGACTACCATGACTATAAACAACAAGTCAGACGCTGGATATAAGCAACAAAACGCGTTATAAAAAATGTTGACCTCATTGTTGAAGAATTAGTCCAATTTGGCGATTTCTGATGGAAAGAAAACAACGCTGTATTTTTGTGTGAAATGGCCAACAGCTCTCTAAGCTGAGTCTCTACAAAACGTGAGGAAGATCAAATATCCTTCTCCAGATAATACCAGTTATGAATCACCTGTTATGCCACTACAATTTCGGATTTCAACGAATCTGACCCCGCAGGTCCACAATTTCGGATTTCAACGAATCTGACCCCGCAGGTCCAATCTGACCCCGCAGGTCCGAAAGTGCTACCCAAAGCAAAAATGCAGTGGGTAAGTTAAGTGAACCTTGGCCGGGTTTTGCTAACAGGTGGGGTGTGGGTATGAAGATTATGCGGAAATAGCAAAATGTATGGGGATTACTGTTGAGTGAAAAATAAATGCAAATAGAAATATATCAAATAGACGCTTTTGCAGAACAAGTTTTTAAGGGCAATCCCGCCGCAGTATGCCCTTTAAATGCTTGGATAGCTGACGAATTATTGCAAAATATTGCTCAGTCAAATAATTTGTCTGAGACGGCTTTTTTTGTGCCTTATCACGACAAGTTTCAATTGCGCTGGTTCACCCCGTCACATGAAGTGGACTTATGTGGCCACGCGACTTTGGCTGCGGCTCATGTGTTGTTCACGCATTTAGACTATCAAAAATCTGTAATATGTTTCACGACTAAAAGTGGTGATTTGTTGGTAACAAAAAGAGTTGAAGGTCTAGAAATGGACTTTCCAGCATCAATGCCAAAGCCCGTTATTGCTCCTGATAATCTTTTGTTAGGTCTAGATATCAAACCCAAAGCAGTACTCGCAGCCTTTGACTATATCATTGAGCTTGAAGATGAACTAGCAGTGGCGGCACTGTCGCCTGATTTAGCCTTATGGAAAACCCTTGAACTTAGAGGTGTGGTGGTCACGGCACCAGGGCGAAATGTTGATTTTGTTAGCCGCTGCTTTTTTCCAAAACTCAATGTTGATGAAGATCCAGTAACAGGCTCTGCCCATTGTGAACTCGCTCCCTATTGGGCACAAATATTGGGTAAAAACAGCTTAACGGCCAAACAATTATCCGCACGAACAGGGCTAATTGGATGTCAAATACAGGGTGACCGAGTGTTATTAACGGGCAGTGCCGTGGACTATATGCGCGGAAAAATTAGCTTCTAAATATCTTTTAATGCAAGAATAGTCGCTTTGCCAAGTCTGAAGCTGATGCAAAAGTAACTATGGAACAAGGCAAAGCTGTAAGTGGAGAATAAAATGAAGTATGCAGTAATTGGTAGTGGCGCCATTGGTGGTTATTACGGTGGTTTGTTAGCTCGCAATGGAACGGATGTGCATTTTTTGCTCCACAGTGATTATCAATATGTTAAGGAGCAGGGATTACAGATAGACTCTATCAACGGTAATTTCAAGGTTTCTGTGAACGCCTATGCCAAGCCTGAAGATATGCCACTATGTGATGTCGCCATTGTCGCTTTAAAAACCACTAATAATCATTTACTTGAAGCATTGTTGCCGCAGGTCGTCAAACAAGATGGCATTGTTGTGGTCATGCAAAATGGCTTTGGTGTTGAGCAGGTAGCTGCTGACATTTTACCTAAGGCGACCATTATTGGTGGCTTGTGTTTTATTGGTAGCACTAAAATAGGCCCCGGTTATATTAAACATAGCGATTTTGGCATGGTGAATCTGGGGCATTACATGCCAGACGGATCTGCGGGTGGAATAACGCCTGAGCTTAAGCTGATTACCGAGGATTTCCTGGTTTGTGGTATTGACGCAAAACCCGTTGAGAATTTGAGTTTTTTACGCTGGCAAAAGTTGGTGTGGAATGTGCCTTTTAACGGACTATCAGTTGTGCTCAATAGCAATACGGCTGAACTTCTAAAGCAGCATGACTCCCGCGAATTAATTAAATCTATCATGCTCGAGGTGATTGCCGCTGCTAACGCCTGTGGACAGTCGCTTAGCGCGTCAATAGCGGAATCAATGCTAGTGAATACCGAAACTAACATGCAGGACTACGCGCCCAGTATGAAAGTTGACTATGAACACAATCGCCCCTTAGAAATTGATGCGATATATCAGTCGATGATTGATCGTGCTGCACTATCGGGTGTAGACATGAAGTTGGCTAGAATGCTTGCTCAGCAGTTGCGATATTTGACCCATGATGATGGTCATTAATAGGACCTGCGGGGTCAGGGCCGTTGAAATAATCCAATATGTCCGCTTGCGGTCGATTGCTAACCTTTACGTAGACTAACAGCCCAGGACCTGCGGGGTCAGGGCCGTTGAAATAATCCAATATGTCCGCTTGCGGTCGATGGCTAACCTTTACGTAGACTAACAGCCCACGTTTCGATTGTCTGTTTCACGCCTCATGAGCCAGTCGGCTAAGCCCTATCAGTACTCAGAATGACTCTAAGGAGACAATTTAAGCACTTCTAATTTACTGGCTCTAACAGTTAACAGTTAACATAACTAAAAGTCATCTTTTTAAAGTAAGAAATCTTGCTTGTCAGCGCCCTTAACCTCTGCGCCACGTAGTACCATTTGGACCATCTTCTAACACAATGCTAAGGGCGTTAAGACCATCTCGGGCTTTATCCGCCGCCGCCCAATCTTTGCTGGCTCGTGCATCATTACGGGCTTTGATCAAGGCTTCAATCTGGGTCACGTCGTCATCGCTTGCGCTAGTGCTAAAACTGCCTTGTAAAAAGTCTTGTGGGGCTTGGCTTAAAATGCCGAGTATGTCACCTAATTTAAATAATACTCCTGCGAGGTCTGCCGCTTTAGTTTGGGCTTCACTGCCTTGTTGTGCTTTGGTTTTATTCAGATCCCGCGCTACTTCAAACAATACAGCGATGGCTTCTGGCACGTTAAAGTCGTCATCCATGGCCTGATTAAAGCGCGCTAAATACCCGCCGACTTCGACGTCAACAGCGGTGCTGGGTGCAACATCACGCAAAGCCGTATATAAACGCTCTAAACCAGACCTTGCTTGTTTAATGTTGTCTTCTGAGTAGCTTAATTGACTTCGATAGTGAGCTGACATCAAGAAATAACGCAGTGTTTCGGCATCATATTGATTTAACACATCACGCAAGGTAAAAAAGTTACCCAATGACTTCGACATCTTTATTTGGTCAACCTGCACCATGCCCGTATGCATCCAGTAGTTTACATAAGGGGTATCAAAGGCGCAGCATGACTGGGCGACTTCGTTTTCATGGTGAGGAAAAATCAAATCCGAGCCACCACCGTGAATATCAAAGTGTTTGCCTAAGTGTTTGTAGTTCATGGCCGAACATTCTATGTGCCAACCAGGGCGCCCTTCGCCCCAAGGAGACGCCCAAGCAGGCTCACCAGGTTTGGCCATTTTCCATAACACAAAATCCATCGGGTCACGCTTTTCGTTGTCGACATCAACTCGTGAACCCGCATTAAGCTGAGTCAAATCTTGTTTACTGAGTTTGCCGTAATCGCTGTATGAATTAACTTCAAATAATACATCACCCGACGTTGACTGGTAGGCATTACCTTTATCGATTAGTTTTTGAATCACGTCCACTATTTCAGGAATATGGGTGGTCACTCTGGGTTCAATGTCTGGCTCAAGTAAATTAATTGCAGCAAAATCTTCATGCATCATGGCGATGGTGCGGTCAGTTAATTGAGACATGGTTTCATTGTTTTGCTGGGCGCGCTGAATAATTTTGTCGTCAACGTCAGTAATATTGCGCACATAATTCACTTCATAACCACGAAAACGCAAATACCTGACCATTAAATCAAAACTCAAATAAGTTCGCGCATGGCCCATGTGGCTTAAGTCGTAAACGGTAATCCCGCACACATATATACCCACTTTGCCCGCTTGCAATGGCTTAAATTGCTCTTTTTGTCGAGTTAGGGTGTTGTAAATATGCAGCATTAAATTATCCTATTTAGGCTTTTGAATGATAAAAAAAGCGATTCTAGCATTGTGAATCACACCTCGCATTAATCAATCGATGCTTAGCGCTTAAAAACTTTGATTGTTTAGTGTTAGAATATGGCCTTTATTGACATGTTGACGTTACAGGACAACTTAATGGTTAAACTACATACAAACTACGGGGTGATTACCCTTACGCTTTTTGCCGATAAAGCACCACTTACTGTGGCTAACTTTTTGGAATATGTGAAAGAAGGATTCTACGACAACACGATTTTCCACCGGGTTATCGATGGTTTTATGATCCAAGGTGGTGGTTTTACACCGGGCATGCAACAAAAGACCACTAAAGACACTATCAAAAATGAAGCAAACAATGGTTTAGTCAATAGTGAAGGTACTGTTGCCATGGCGCGTACCAACGAGCCTCACTCTGCAACGGCACAGTTTTTTATTAACATAAAAGACAACAGTTTCTTAAATTTCCGCAGTGAAACTTCTGATGGCTGGGGATACTGTGTATTTGCTGAAGTATCTGAAGGTATGGATGTTGTGAAAAAAATCAGGGCCGTAGCAACAGGCAACTCAGGCCATCACCAAGATGTGCCAGTTGAAGATGTTGTAATTCAAAAAGCTGAGATTATCGACTAATTTTTGCTAGTTGCTCTTAGGAGCAGCGGTGTAAAGACCGCTGCTCTGATATTTTTTAAATCAAAGCAAGTATATTAAACACCCCATGTCTGCATTCACCTATTTCATTTCCGATTTGCATCTGTGTGCTGAACGCCCAGATATCAGCCAATGTTTGTTTACGTTTTTACAAGAACAAGCAGTGCATGCTGAGGCCCTCTATGTATTAGGTGATTTATTCGAAGCCTGGATTGGTGATGATGACTTAAGTGAGTTTAACCTTAGTATTGCAGATGCGTTCAAAACCCTCGCAGACAGTGGCGTAAAGATTTATTTTATTCATGGTAATCGTGATTTTTTAGTGCGCAATCAGTTTGCTCAGCGAGCGGGGTTTACCTTACTGCCAGAACAAATAGTGGTGGATTTATATGGTACACCTACCCTACTAATGCATGGTGACGAGTTATGCACCCGTGATGTGGTGTATCAAAAGTTTCGCCGCAAAGCCCGCGGTTGGTGGTGGCCAAGACTTGTTTTAGCCCTGCCCCTAAGTACGCGACGTAGAATTGCTGCAAGCGGACGTAAAACCAGCAAAAAGAATCATGCAAAATTAACCATGGATATCATGGATGTTACCCCCGAAGATGTAATTAAAGCTATGGAAGCACATAAGGTAACTCGGCTTATTCATGGCCATACCCATCGCCCCGCTATTCATCCATTAAACATAAACGGCCAAGCAGCTGAGCGCATTGTACTGGGTGATTGGTACGATCAAGGTAGTATACTCAAAGTCAGTACAGAAAAACGTGAACTGATTAATTACAAGTTTCATCCCCTAGCTTAATAGATTTTACTGCGCCTCCTATTTTGTAAAACCATGTAAAAGCTAAAAAAGGTACGGCCAATAACGGTCCATACTCTCCCACGGCCTAATCAACTTGCCACAAAAAAGACATAATATTGACGCGTAATTGTAATCAATCTGTCAGTTAAGCTTCACATTCTTCCCCTACTCTACTTTGCGTCAACTAGGACTCAGCTACTCCTTCACATAACTCGCAATAGGATATAAATGATGAATAAGACTTGGAAAGCAGCTTATGGTGTACTGGCTTTTGCCGTGTCCACTGCCCTAAGCGCAGAGGTCGTGCCAGCGAAGCAAAGCGCTAGCGATTGGTATACCGATGCACAAACCAAACTCACTGAAAAACTTAACACTAACAACGCGTTCAAAGCCAAAAATGTTATTTTGTTTGTGGGTGATGGCATGGGCGTATCGACCCTAACAGCATCTCGGATATTAAAAGGACAACAAGCTGGCAATACCGGTGAAGAAGGCTATTTAAGTTTTGAGTCTTTCGACCACACGGCCTTAGTAAAAACCTATAACGTAGATTCACAAACACCCGACTCTGCAGGCACAATGACGGCGATGATGTCAGGTTTAAAAACTGATGTTGGTGTCATTGGTGTAAACGAAAATGTGGTGCGTGGCGATTGCAGTACGGCCTTAGGTAATGAAGTCACTACAGCTTTAGAATTGGCTGAAATCAAAGGTTTATCAACCGGTATTATATCAACCGCTCGAATCACCCATGCTACGCCAGCGGCAACTTACGCTAAATCAGCTGACCGTAACTGGGAAGATGATGGCGATATGCCAGTTGAACAACTAACTAGCGGTTGTAAAGATATTGCTGATCAATTAGTTAACTTTGAATCTAACCTTGAAGCACGTTTTAAAGGCGTAGATGTGGATGGTTTAGACGTCGTTATGGGCGGCGGCCGCCGCAGCTTTTTACCTAAAGATGTTGCCTACAATAGCGCAGACGCAGTCAGTGCCGTCGAAGGTGATCGTACCGATGGTCGCGACTTAACTGCTGAGTGGCAAGCCAAATATACTAATGGTGTGTATGTTATGGACCAAGCGGGTTTTGACACCGTTGACCCCGCCACGACTAAACACTTATTTGGTCTATTCAACGAATCTCACATGCAGTATGAAGCAGATCGTGCAAACGATATTGCTGGTGAACCTTCAATTGCGCAAATGACCGAAAAAGCCATTGATATTCTCGACAACAACGAGCAAGGCTTCTTTTTAATGGTTGAAGCTGGCCGTATTGACCACGGACATCATGCTGGCAGTGCTTACAATGCTCTAACCGATACCATTGCATTGTCTGATGCGGTTGAAAAAGCCGTTGCCATGACTAACCCAGAAGACACCTTGATTTTAGTAACGGCTGACCACGGTCATGTATTTACTATTGCAGGCTATCCGAAACGCGGTAACCCAATATTAGGTAAAGTTGTTACCGTGGGTTCTGAGCAACCCGCTTTAGCTTCTGACGGCACGCCTTATACCACTGTTGGTTACAACAATGGCATTGGTTTTCTGGATCTTGGCACCGCGACAGACGCCGATTTAAGTTACAACGAAGACATAGCTTCAGGCCGCGCTGACCTGAGCAATATTGATACAAGCGCTAGCGGCTTCCATCAAGAAGCATTAGTCCCCCTTAGCAGCGAAACCCATTCAGGTGAAGACATTTCATTGCATGCACAGGGGCCAGGCTCGCAGTTAGTGCAAGGTGTGGTTGAACAAAGTGTTGTGTTTCATCTAATCGAACAAGCACTCGACTTAATTCAAGAATAGGCAGGAAAGACTCATGAAAAATCTAAAACTAACGCTAGTAGCCATGGCAGTAATGGGCCTTTCAGCTTGTATGGATGATGGCGATAATGGCACCAACGGAAGCAACGGCAGTAATGGAACAAACGGAAGCAATGGTTTAACGAGTGTAGTACTGCAAACTAACTTGGCCGTTGGCAATATCAATTGCCCTAACAGTGGTGTGCAAATCAATTCAGGCTTAGATACAGATGCAAACGGCACCTTAGAAAGCAGTGAAATAAGCGCGACTGAATATGTTTGTGCACCTGGCGTCACTCAGGTTAACTCCAGTGAACTGTTGAACAGTCTAAATAACGATTGGTTTGTTGATGGCCAGCAAGAAATTGCCCAGGCGCGTCAAACTTGGTTAAACGCAACCAATCCACAAGGAGCAACCAGCCAAAGTAACAGCGCTACAGAATTGTCTGCCAAGACAATTAACAGCTTACGGGGTAGTGCTAAAAATGTCATTTTATTTATTGGCGATGGTATGGGTATATCTACCATTACTGCGGCTCGCATACTGGAAGGTCAATTGAACGGTGAGTTGGGCGAAGAGAATAATTTGTCTTTTGATACCATGCCGTTTGCAGGTTTGTCTAAAACCTATAACGTTGACTCACAAACACCTGATTCAGCTGGCACCATGAGCGCAATGATGAGCGGTGTTAAGACAGACATTGGCGTTATCGGTGTAAGTGAAGACGTTGAACGCGGCGATTGCAGCACCGTATCGGGCAATGAAATGATAACTGCGCTTGAATTAGCCGAAATTGCCGGTAAATCAACAGGCATTATTTCAACTGCACGTATTACTCATGCTACACCAGCAGCTACATATGCTAAATCAGCTGACCGCAACTGGGAAGATGATGGCGATATGCCAGCGGCAGCACTTACTGCAGGTTGTACCGATATTGCAGATCAATTAATTAACTTTGAAGGCAATCTTGAAGCTCGAGTCGGCGGTATCAACGTCGATGGTATCGAGGTAGTGATGGGTGGCGGTCGTCGCAGCTTCTTGCCTAAAGACGCTGCCTATAATAGTACAGACGCAGTGAGCGCCGTTGAAGGTGACCGCACCGATGGTCGTGATTTAACCGCCGAATGGAAAGCCAAATATACCAATGGTGTATATGTGATGGACCAGACTGGTTTTGATGCTGTTGACCCAGCAAACACCAGCAAATTATTTGGTTTGTTTAACGAATCTCATATGCAGTACGAGGCCGATCGTGGCAACGATGTTGCTGGTGAGCCATCAATTGCTCAGATGACTGAAAAAGCCATTGACATCCTAGACAACAACAAAGAGGGTTTTTTCCTCATGGTTGAAGCTGGTCGTATTGACCATGGTCACCATGCAGGCAGCGCATATAACGCGCTAACGGATACCATAGCCCTGTCTGATGCGGTTAAAAAAGCCGTTAAAATGACTGATATGAGTGATACCTTAATTATCGTAACTGCCGACCACGGCCATGTATTTACTATTGCCGGTTACCCTAAACGTGGTAACCCAATTTTGGGTAAAGTGGTATCAGTTGGTTCTGAAGAGCCAGCCTTGGCAGCCGATGGTATGCCTTACACCACATTGGCTTATACCAATGGCAATGGTTTTAGAAACTTAGGTGATGAAACCGATGCAGATGAAGGCTATGCGCTAGCCATTGCTGCTGGACGCCAAGATATTGCTGGAATTGACACTACAACGTCAGGCTATCACCAAGAAGCATTAATACCACTTTCGTCTGAAACCCATTCAGGTGAAGACGTTGGCATATATGCTTCAGGCCCAGCTGCCTTATTAGTTAACGGTACAAACGAACAAAGCACTATTTTTCATGTGATGGAGTTTGCTGCTGATTTAACCACTAAGGCCAATGCTAAGCAGTCTATAGAATAAACATAAACCGCCGACTAGGGTGCAGTAATACTGCGCCCTTTTTTGTTTTAGTATTGATTTTTTAGTTACCCTCAATGTGACGACAACCCTTGGAGAAAAACATGCAGCAATTATTCATTTTATGGTTATTGATGATGGTAAGCAGTGTGGTTAAGGCTGAATGCAACATCAATCATTCTCAATTGCGAGCAGAATACCAACTACAAACATTTAAAAATGGCCAGGCAATACAAACTAGCCCTTTAGTGTTATGGCGTAACGGCAATACTGTTGCTCATCAATTTCCTAACACTGAAATAACCGAGTCGTGGTTTTTACTCAACAACAAGCAAATAAAACCAACACGTTTTTTTGATCATTATCAACGGGCTATCGAATATCAACCTGGCGAAAAAGTGCATGGCAAAACTGAAAAAGATTGGGATTACCGATATCAACTCATCTCTGCTAGTCTACTGCCTCAACTCACACTGAGCGCTGAATCAGGCTCTGGCTGTCAAAAAGAACAGACCTACAGCAAAAGCACAGAAAATACTACGATCGTATTAAAATGGCTGCCAGAGTTACAGTTGGTGAGCTCTTTTAGCTCAACCCGTGGTGATGTCCAAGAAACGTGGCAACTTACCAGCCAACAATATGACCAGCCTGCAATAGAACTTTTTTTCACGCAATTAAGCCAATACCAGAGCACAGACTATGCTGATATCGGCGACGATCACACCGACCCATTTTTAGCCAAAATGATTAACTTAGGCTTCGTCGAACACGGCGCATCGGGTTTTTACAATACCGATGGACAGCCTATTGAGGGCGGCCATCACTAATGTGCAGCCACCCAAAGTTGGGTGGCTGCGTTTGCAGGCTGAATTGCTTAATCATGATTAATATGGCTGTCCTATTAATACCAGAGCACAAACTATGTAGATATCGGCGACAATCATACCGCCCCATTTTTAGCCTAAATAATTAACTTGGGCTTTGTCGAACAGCTAAAAACTAAACAGGACATCCATGTTTACGAATTGCAATTCAAGTATCCACTTCTGCTATTTTGAGAATGTCGTTATTGTGGGTGTCCTGATAATTCCTATGGGCAACCAAGCTTCGCCTCACTAAGCCCTTTAAAAAGTCACGGTTGCCGTCGCACATCGCTTAGCTCGATTAGTCTGGATATTGCTCACGCGCCAAGAGCGCTATTGCGCAGAGTCATCACAGGTCAGTGCTTAATATGCAACCCTTTACGTTATCCTGGTTTTGCTCAATTCCGAACAAGACAAAAACTAAACAGGACATCCATGTTTACGAATTGCAATTCAAGTATCCACTTCTGCTATTTTGAGAATGTCGTTATTGTGGGTGTCCTGATAATTCCTATAAATTCTCTACCAATATTTAAGACTTTAACTTTCCCCTGCCCCAATTTAGTTAAAAGTGTATTATGGTGCGCCAGTAGTTGATATGACTTGGTTAATTGACAGTCCGCTCTGCACCTAGCCTTGTTCCATAGAAGTAAAGCACATCAAAGGAATTGTACTGTTACGATATTCAATATCCGGCTTAGAAGTTTAGAGGATTTAGAGACGCTAATCGTAGGTTCGAGTACCTGATAATGACATAAAATTAATGTATCTGCTGTTTAACTACGATACATATATTAACTATCAGAACCTTTTTTATTGCTGATGGTTTTTGGCATCAATAACTTTCAATATATTTTGATTAAAAACTTCAAAGGTAGGCGAATGAATTATCCTTGGTTCAAACAGGCAAATAACATTTTCACTGGTGTTCTTATTATTCAGTGGGTGGCGGCAATTGTCATCGGTATTTTTACAGACACCCTGTTCATTGGTGCAACTTTAGGTACGCTTATTGTTGCTCTGCCTTTAGTCATGACAAGAGTAAGTCCCTACAGTCAAAGCACCAGACATATTGTCGCTATTGCGACTCAACTCATTACTGCCTTGCATATTCAGCAGGTTATGGGCTTGACTGAGATGCACTTTGAAATATTTACTATGCTTGCTTTCTTAAGCATTTATAGAGATTGGAAAGTTATTGTCACCGGGGTTGTTGTGGTGGCGGTTCATCACTTCCTGTTTTTTGCACTACAAAGTTCTAGCTCTGGTGTCTATCTTTTTGAGGATGGTCATCTCACCTATGGCATGTTGGCGGTGCACGCTTTCTTTGCTGTCGCAGAAGGAATTGTGCTAGTCATTTCTGCAATTAGTTCTGAAACTGAGTCTAAGTCAGGGTACGCCTTAAGTCACTCAATCGATGAAATAGTCGGCACTGATAAAATATCTATTAGAAAAAGTGTTGAGGGTAATGGCAAATCTATCAAAGACTTTAATCGCTTAATCGAGTCAATGCGCTCTTTAGTGTTAAATCTGAAATCAAGTGGGGACAATTCAAAGCAGCTATCTAACAGCTTATCCGAGAGCTCAGAAGTCTCAATGGTCAGGGCAAAGGAAAACCAAAGTGAAGTTGAACAAATTCGAATATCTTTAGAACAAGTCAGTTTGGCAAATGCCGAAGTATCGAGAAGTGTGGTTGGTATCGATACGCTCAGTAAAGAAGCGAGTGCAGGTACTAAAAGTGCTAAAGGTATTATTGACAGAAATTCAAACGATGCAAAAAACTTAAAGTCTGATATCGACACAGCTTCTGCTTCAATCGCTAGTTTGTCGTCTATGTGTAATCAAATTGATACTGCTATGGCGGCAATTAAAAGCATCTCTGATCAAACCAATTTACTCGCTCTAAATGCTGCCATTGAATCAGCAAGAGCCGGTGAGCATGGTAGAGGATTTGCTGTGGTGGCTGACGAAGTTAGAACGCTGTCTGTGAAAACAGGTCAGAATGCTGAAGAAATCGGTAAAATAACTAAAAAGCTAATTGATGGCGCTATTGATGCCGTAACGGTTATGTCAACTTGCGCAAAACGAGTTGAAGATAACGTGGTTGGCTCAACTGAAGCCAGCAAAAGCATTGGTGAAATAAACACTCTGATTGATAAATTAAGTCAAAACACCAGTTCTGTGGCAGCTGCATCAGAAGAGCAGTCTATGATGTCTGTTAGCATATCTGGATCAGCTAAAAGGTTGTCAGATTTAACCAACCTTCAAGTTAAAGATATTGAAGCTAATCTATCAGAGCTAATGGATTTAAAAGGTGAGATAACTGGACTACACAATGAACTCGCGAAATTCGAAGCCTAAATAAGTGAAAGTAAGTCACAAAGCCCTCTTGGTGATCATTGTCCCTCTATGGTTGATGATCTCGCTGATTGGGCTTTTTTATGCCAGTAAAAGTAGTGAAAAACCTTTCGACCCTACCTATGCACTTTATTACGCGGCTAATCAGCCTGATTTTGATAGTCAAATTAATAACATGCTCTTTGGTGCCCTGCATGCTTCGTTGAATAACGTGGTCGTGCACATTACAAGCAAAAGTGACTGCCTTTGTCAGCTCACTGCTTCCCGCCATATTAAATCGATCAAGAACGCCGTTGAGACTATGGGCAAAAAGAATGAAACGGTCTACATCGAAAATATTATAGGTTTATCTAATATACTAACGAGCACACCAGCCATCGCAGTGTTTGATGCTCACGGAAATCTGAGTTATCTAGGCCCCTATTCAACGGGCATTGGATGTCTTTCAAGTAATGGCACTGTTGAGCCTTATCTTGCTAGTAAAAACACCTTCGGTGCAATCATTCCATTGGAATCAACCGGTTGTTATTGCCAAGTTTGATGTATTTAGCAATATAGTTGCCGAATACTTTGACCACAAAATCTATGAGAATATGTCACTAAACGGCTGTCATAGGCAATTGTTAATGCTCAGACATCTAACACAAAATAAGTTACATACTCAGTGCTGACCATTCCCTAATTATGTCACCCATTGATATATTTTTCTTTTGTGGTCTCTGCAGTTATGTTTGTGGGAATCATCAATTTATATCTACTCTTTAATACTTTTTTATAATTTTACCCGGCGGCACTGCCATAAGACACCAGCAATATTAGCAAAAGCCCCACAAGCGCAACCATTATTGTGGTGTCAAGAATGTCCATTGTATGGTCATTTTCTAATAGCGACGCTAGGGTATGTAAGGTGGGGAAGAGAAATATTAACAGTAGAATATTTGGCACTGAAAACAAAATAGGTAAATCGGCATGATTCGGGTTAACAAATGCTTGGTAGTACGCAATGGCAAGAAAGGTAAAAGGTACAATTAAAAACATTAACTGGGCAATGCCACCAAAGGCATTTGCCAAGGCTATTCCGTATTCTTTTTTACGATGCGACGTCCATAAAATCACATATTCACTCATACCAGCAAACCCTGCAAGGATCATTGCCGCAACTATGCCACTGAGGCCCAAATCCTTTATGGCCAATGAGGCGAAATCAGCAATACTTTCGCCGCCCAAAAAAGCCCCTAAAACACCCAACATAAGTAACAAAATAATCTGTCCAATACTGCTTCGTTCGACATTTTTGAAGGCCAGTAGTTGGCGCTCTAACATTTCGTTTTCAGTTAATTTTAGAGTCGTTTGGACTTCGTCTTCCTCTTTTCCAAGATCTCTCACTAACTTATAAAGATACACCACAAAAATCGCCAATAGTAAAAACGCCATCACGGCCAAATCAATGGCTTCAAACGCTTGTTTAGGGTGGCCCTTCGAAGAAAAAATCAACATAACAATGCCCATCACCAAACCCAATGCACCACCAGCAATTAACACTTGAGTGCCGGCATCTGTTATGGGTTTAGGCATTAGAAATTTGCCCTTACAGTCTTTAGGCAAAAAATAAGAATAAATACTAAACACCAAGGCATTGTTGTAGATGGTTATCATGGCAACGATAAAAGCTGTTAGTGGGCTGACTGGCACAAGGAAGCCAATGACCACAAGCTCAGGTAAAGTAGACAATATCTCTGATACCGTGCCTGCTACATAGTGCGTCCAGCCCATTCTCGCAGCAAAACGCTCAGTGGCAGTGACCAAAATCTGGCAAGCAACTTGAATAATAAGCAGCCCCACGACCAATGAAAATATGGCTTCAAGGTAATGTGGTAACTCAATTGAATTGTAATCGAGTAGAAATAATCCTAGCCATAACACATAAGCTATGACCATTCGTCTTATCCAGGGAGGAGTTTGATGAGTACCAAGATGAGTTGGTCGACCTAAATGTAAAATAGATAATCTGTCAGGATCGATGCCTGCTTTACGCAAATATTTATGCAATGCTGACGGTGCGCCAGGTAAACCTGCGGCGACTTCGGGTCTTACCTGTTCTGCACGTTCAGACTGGGAATGAGTTGTCGTATTTTTCAATAGAGCCTTCTGTTCAACTAAGCATGAATAAAAATTAAAGAAACAAGACCCACGATAATTGTTTAGCACAGAAATCACAAAACAAAACGTTAAGGCAGAGAAGGAGTAGATAGGTAAAGCACTAAGTACAAATGGACCGCCACCAAGGAGAAAAACAAATGGGCAAGTTACCAAGAATGCTTATTCATCGCCCTATAGGTGGGCTATTTAGGCCCGAAGCTTCTGATTAACATGTCCTGTTAATTGACACTCAATATCCCGACTTACCCAAAGGCATCAATCTTGATAGAAGTCTCTTGACCTTATCGATTGACAATATTTCACTTTCTTCGGGTAGAGTATATCGGCTGCCAGGATAAATTCGACATTCAGCTTCTTTCTCTTCTAATGGTAGGACAATTTGTATGATGGGCCTTCCACTATCCTGAGCTAAGCGCAAAGTCGTATTGGTCCCCGCTAAATGGTGGCTGGGTAATTGAGATTTGCCTTCTGTAGTAAGTACGATCAATACATCGATATTTTTCACTAACAATTCTGCACATTTAAAATGGGCTTCATCTCTTGTTTCTGCTGATCTGGTATCTCCCTCTAGTTCGATTAAATTACCTTCTGCTTGGCGCTTAATCTGTTCAATGAATGTATTGAGTGCCAACCAATCGATTTCATTTTCTATTTTGGTGCGTGATGCTTCATACATCCCTTTTTTACAGTCTTGTAGTAAAAACGGCAAAACAGCCGCGTATTCTAGCTTAGCTTTACCTTGCAGACATGAGCTGACCTCACCTGTCATGGCTAATCGATCGGCACCTATTGCTAGTGAACTGGTCAGTCTTAATGTGAGTACTTGAGATTGCTTTAGATCGTCATGTTTTTGGGCTGTTTGCTTGTTTTGAATATACGAGCCTAGCTCTGTGGAGATAGTTAAAAGGACATTGCATAGAGCTAATAACCCGCTACTTAGTTGTTGTTCATTCAAGGCTCGAGGTCCGGCAATACCAATTCGTAAAATCCTTGGTGCTTTGGGGCGATTAGCCATGCCCTCTTTAAGACCTAATATTTCTGCTTGTAATCTATCTTCAGCAGTAATTTCTGTCACTGAGATAGGTTCCTTGACGAATTGATTAGCTCAACGAGTGCTGGCAACAAGTCCAGAGTATCAATATCTTTTTGTTGCTCTTCATTCGATAGTTCTTCCCAATTGATCAAACTAGGAGAGCGTCTTTTTACCGGATCTTTATTGCCTGAAGTATATTGCCAACCCGCTAATTTTTTCTCCGCTACCCATCGCTGATGCTCCATTTTAGCTAGTATCGCTTTGGTTTCACTAGTCAAAGCAGTTCGAACCTCAGCGACCGTTGGAAAGGTATTTCCAGTTAGAAAATGACATTTGATCGCCGCGTGGTCTGCTTGGTTACGATTAGCTTCTTTTAATACTTCGGGTAATTCATCCCACGATACCAGTGATGAATTTTGTGCCGTGGTTTCACCCTTAGTAAGCTGTTGTGCAACATAATTGTTGTGAATGACAATAGCGATACGATCAAGGCGATTTTCAAATACATCATCATAATGACAAATTGCACTATTAACATCGGCAAAATGCACATTGTCTTGCTTGGCAAACTCCCCCTGCAACCATTCAAATGAACGCTGATTATCCGTTTCGCACACTACTATTTGGGCCTCGAATAACTGATCACAAACACTCTGAAGGGCGAGCAACTTATCGCCGGTTTCAGCAGCACAGATATAAATTAGATTCGGCGCAATATCATTTAACTGCATTTGAAAATGCTTATCGTCATAACGAGTAAGCACGACTGCTTCTAATGTGATGAGCTCTTTGATGGCTGGGTAATGGGTTTGCAAATCGGCGCAAATGTGCGAAGCCTTACCTCCAACAAGCACGATACGAATTTTGTCAGAAAAACCATAAATACCAATTTCAGCTAACCTCAGTATAAGCTCTGCGGTGAATATATTGTCACTTAAGATAACAATGCTAAAGGCCTTCAACTGAGCAATATTGTTAACCACTTTATGTGGTCCAAATTCATTTAGTAACCAGCGTGCTGAAACAAAATTATAATTTATTGTTCTGGTCGTGAGTGTGTTGTGATTGGTGGCAAATAAAGGCCGATTATTTAATGCATGTAACAAGGTTCGATTATCTATTTGGCAAACACTGTGCAAAGTGGGCCCATCTGATGCGGTTTGTTTTAAGCGAAACACATCATAAATGATATTTAAATTCACCGTATCTAATGGTGTGCAGGCAAATAAATATGACGCTTTTGATATATTAGTGGCGCTTAATATTCCGGTATCAGCTGGATTTTCTATCATCATATTGATCTTGTGCTTTTTTAGTTCGCCCCAGTACTTATTATATTCATCATCATCAATTACCACGGTTTTAAAGCCATGTTGTTTAAATGAAAGTGCAATATTCATACTGCGGTTATTTAAACCTAAGACCACAGCATGACCACTTAGGTAGCGCAGTCTAAATCGCTGTATATGATTCTGCATTAAAGACATTAGGGTTTTTATTAGGGTATAGCTTAAGGTGGCTGGGGCAAGCCATCGGGCAATATCTAGCGATAAGGGTAAGGTGTCTTTGGCAAAAAACTGCATGAAAAAAAGATTTAACGATAAATATGCAAGATCGCTAATTGTGGTGGCGGTATGTTGTAAGGCGTAATAACTATCATAACCCATCATTCCCAACAAAAAAGCGACGACTGCCAATACAACAATGACTACTCTTTCTAAGTAAGTAAATACAGTCTGTGTTTGAGTAATAGCCAAAATAAATCCTTTTTACATTAGTATTTGGACAATGGTTAATGCTTAGCATAGGCCATGATGCTAGCAGATTAAATCACAAAAGCATCACAATCATCCTTGGTTAATCCGTTGCCCTAAAACTGACCTTCATTGATTTTAATAGATCTTGATCAGTAATAACTAATTTTTCAAGCTGTTGTTTTTTTGCGCACATTTTGACTTGTCGAACGCCAAACTAAGGACTATTGTAGTGATAACAACATTACTCGGGTTTTATTTGCTATGGAAAAGCTACTTAAATATTTCACTGCGCTACTGTTTATTATGTCAATGCATGGAGCGGTTTATGCCAATATTATAGGTGTATTGACTGAGTCCTCTGCCATTGGCACATTTAGAAACGATGTCGATGGAAACCCCATAACTGTCAGTTTTTCAGGTGCACAGATCAGCGAGGAATTTGGCCAGTCAGGCTTTGGTTCTTCAGCTTTTTTTGATACGACTTCGCGTGTTGGTGTTGGTATAGTCGAATTCCAGAACGGCAATGGATCTTACGGTGAACAGGTACAGTCTGTATCGCGCACTGTGGTGGATATTTCATTTGAAAACACTAGCAATACCATAGTACGACCAACCTTAAATTCACAAATTACCCCTGCGGGTTTAGGGATCTTTGTCACTAATTGTAATGGTTACCAAATGCGGTCATGCAGCTTGCGTGATGATGGAGATTATGACTGGCAAGATGTAGGTAATGTTGTCCCACCTGGTGAGGAAGCAGTAGGCAGTCGTTTTGATTTCAAAGTCGTTTCAGGTGAAGATATTTTATTTCAATTAAGCGGCGGACTATCACTGGTTATTGGCGAAAATGGCAACCCAAACACTATTGTAGAAGATTTTTCCGAAATTGAAGACTTCCTAACAAACTTTCGTCGGACATCGCCAGATGGTAGCGTACAGCAAATCAGTTACGACTGGGGGGCAACCGATTTTATTGTTGAGTTTCCAGAGTCACTGATGCTTGCACCAGGTGAAATTGGTAATTTATCTTATATTACCGAGGTCACCACTTTCTCCAACGCATTTTGTTTTGATGTCGGGCGAGCCGCTTGTCCGCTTGCCTATGGTGCTTTTGGTGATCCGATTGGCCGCGGCGGAGATGCTGGTACTCGAGGTTTAAGCCGCTTACTTGCAGCCCAGTCTTCAAGTAGTTCACCTATTAGTGGTGTTAATAGTGGGCTGTATCAGTTCAACTTACCCACATTTGAAAACGGAGAGCTTGGTTTTCGCGCTATCAGCGGCCCAGGCATTGCACCGGTAGAATCCGTACCCGAACCTACCCACTTATTGATGATGTTTGGAATGGTATGCCTCGCGATGTGGCGCAAACGCCAATTGAAGTAGGCTTAACATGGCAGCGCTAGAGAAGAGGCAAACGGACGAGCCTGCCTACCGTGCCTTCATTAGTTATAGTCATAGCGATAAAGCCATTGCTAAGTGGTTGCATAGCGAATTAGAGCGTTACCGCCTACCCAAAAAACTGATTGGTAATCATACAGCTCTGGGGCCTGTTCCTAAACGGCTATCGCCTATTTTTCGCGACGTGGATGAACTGCCAGCAAGTGGCAATTTGGGCACAGAATTGCAAGATGCTCTAACTCGTTCGTTGTTTTTAATTGTTATTTGTTCCCCCGCCTCTGCTCGCTCCAAATGGGTAAACGAGGAAATCCGCCAATTCAAATTGATGCACGGTGCAAACAAGGTTCTGGCACTTATCGTAGACGGCGTGCCAAACGCAACTGCAGATACCATGAATCAGGAGTGTTTTGCACCCGCACTCAAGTTTACTGTCGCACCAAGTGGTGTGTTAACTGAAGTGCCCAGTGAACCCATCGCAGCAGATCTGCGCAAGAGCGCAGATGGAAAACGGCTGGCAAAACTAAAACTTGTCTGTGGATTAACAGGACTGCGACTTGACGATCTAGTTCAGCGCGAGGCGGCGCGGCGCATTCGCATATTAGTGCAAGTGAGTGTGGTGTCTGTGGTGGCGGCTGTATTTGCTGTGGGGCTCGCAATTTATGCTAATGACCGCCGGCTCGAGGCTGATAAACAGAGAACGATTGCTGAACAGGAATCAGCCACCGCTCGGGCAGTCTCTGATTTTTTGGTTAAAACCTTTGCCAGCGGAAATTCTGTTCAAAAGAATCCCAATACTATCACTGCAAAGTCGATCCTCGATCGGGGCGCACAAAGGATCACCGTTGAATTACAGGACCAACCGCTGGTTCAAAGCCGTCTGTCAGCAACCATTGCTTTGGCTTATAATAATTTAGGACTTTTTAATCAAGCAATCGATTTAGTGAATACTACCGCAGCGCGTTCTGGGGTAGAACATGCAAATGTAATTTCAGTTAAAGCTGAATCTCTGCTGCGACTGGGTGAGTTAGATGCGTCTATGGAGGCCGCTAAATACGCCCAAGATCTGGCCGCACGAGAACAACTGGGTGCCTTTGATCGCGACTCTGCCAAAGTTCGCGCAGACGCAGCCCGCATTCAAGCAAGAATCTACTATAAACGGGGCCAATATGATGCGGGGTTGAAGGCATTTGGACGTTCGCTGCACGAGTTAGAGAATATGCCACAGCCTAATGACCTAGATATAGCAAATACTCTGCAGAATCGAGCATTACTCTTATCAGACGCAGGTGAAATGGAATGGGCGACAGCCGATCTTGCCAGAGCAAAGGTGTTGGTGTTAAAGAGTGGCGAAGGTCAGGATATTCTGCTGGGACAAATAGCACTGGCGCAAGCACAAGTTAACTTTCTGAGTGGTAACTTAGAACCCGCACTCGAGCAAATAAAGACTGCGATCGCTGTTATGCAAGGCATTCTGGAAGATGATAACCCCACTTTAGCCGATGCGCTGTCTATGCAAGGGCAAATATTACATGCCATGGGCATCTTAGATGAGGCAAAAAAAGCGTTAACTCAAGCGGTACACATTTACACAAAAGCCTACGGTGGTCGCCATTACCTAAGCGGCATTGCTGAGGTGTATTTAGGCTTGATTGCAGGCGATCAACATGATCTGCCAGCGGCGCTTGCGCATTTTGATGAAGCAAAACTTCACTATGATGCCAGTTATGGGGAAGTTCATGCTAACCACGGTGATTTATTGGTCAACCGTGCCACCGTTCTTGCCTCGGCTGGCGACATGGTGCGCGCCAACCAAGACTGCGAAGAAGGAATGCGTATTCTGGTGGCCACCCTTGGCGAAAAAGCCGCATTCACTCAGCAACTGCAAGCCGTATGTGATGAGCTAAAAAAGCAATAAAACCGCCTAATATTTAGGCCTTGTAGGACCGACTTCAGTCGGGAAAAATCAACCACCTCAATTAATTGCAACAACTCAAATAAAAATAACGCCTGTCTTTTTATGAATTTGGCCCCAAAAACCCTATTTTGCCTCATTCCAAAAAAAGCTTAGGCTTAAATAATACCTACTCCATCCTACAATTATCTTATGCCCCATTGTAGGACCGACTTCAGTCGGGAAAAATCAACCACCTCAAAACGTTTCCTTCAACAAATTCAGCATATCGGCGACTGATAATTTGGTAGCGACTTCGTTGCCTTCCAACAAGGTGTCAGCCAAGTCACGTTTATGCTGATGCAGGGCGACAATTTTTTCTTCTATAGTGTTTTGTGTAATCAATCGGTAAATAGTCACTGGCCGCGTTTGCCCGATGCGATGGGCACGGTCGGAGGCTTGCTCTTCTACTGCCGGGTTCCACCAAGGATCCATATGTATTACATAGTCTGCGGCGGTTAGATTCAAGCCTGAACCTCCGGCTTTTAGACTGATTAAAAAAATATCGCCCTCCCCGCTTTGAAAGGCGTTAACCCTTTCTTGCCGCTGTTTATGCGGGGTTGAGCCGTCGAGATATTGATAGCTAAAGCCTTTGGCTTCAATGTGTTGTTTGATTAATTGCAGGTGGCCCACAAACTGACTAAAAATAAGGGCTTTGTGATTATTCAGTTTCAGCTCTTCGAGTAATTCATCAAGGGCAGCGAGTTTAGCGCTGGGTATGTTGGTTTCGGCCATGACTAATTTTGGGTTACAGCAGGCTTGACGCAGTTTTACTAATTCGGCCAGCATTCTTATGCGTTGCTCACCCACATTAGCTTGTTGGTCGTTTTGGCTAATATTGTCTATGGCAGTGAGTCGCAGAGCTTCGTAAAAATCGCGCTCTTGGGCACTCATTTCTACTCGAATATTAATGTCGGTACGGGAGGGCAATTCTTTTAATACTTGGTTTTTCATGCGCCGTAAAATAAAAGGTTGGATCAAAGTTTTTAGACCTTGGCTGGCTCTGCGTGCAGCAAGTGGATCTTCTTTAGCATTTTCAATGGGTAGAGCGTAACGTTCAGCAAAGCGTTTTATGTTGCCCAGTAAGCCGGGGTTAATAAAGCGGAATAAGCTCCATAGTTCGCTTAGATTATTTTCAATCGGCGTGCCGGTGGTAATCATCTTAAAATCACCTTTTAACGCGAAGGCCGCTTTGGTGCGTTTGGCTAAGGGGTTTTTCAGGGCTTGGGCTTCGTCGGCAACGATGGTATGCCACTTTACTTGTTTAAGTATGTCACTTTCCCGTTGCAGCAGTCCGTAACTAATGATCACGCAATCAAAGTGACCTAGTTCGTTTAACAAACCTTCGCGTTTTAAAGTCGTCGCGGAGTCGGCAAATAGTTTCATATTCAGCGTAGGGGCAAACTTGAGGGCTTCTTGTTGCCAGTTAAAACACACCGAGGTAGGTGCAATCACTAAACTTGGTCCTTGGCTGGCCCGTGACAGCAAAATAGCTAGGGCTTGCAGCGTTTTACCCAAGCCCATATCGTCGGCTAAACACGCCCCTGCCCCCCAATGAGCAAGACGCGATGCCCAGTCAAACCCCTCTAATTGATAGGTGCGTAACTGCGCTTGAAAAGTCGATGGAATTAGCGGTGTAATGACATTAGCCTGATGCATTTTTTTGGTTTGCGCATCCCAAGCATGAATGGTTTTCATGCGCATACCGCTGGTCGCTTCTTCCATTTGCAAGCTGGCTAAGGGGTGAAACTTACCCTCGTCAGTGATTTGGTTAATAAGCTCTAGTTTATGCCGTAAGTCTGCAGATAAGGCCAGTATTTGCTCAGCACCGAGTTCGATAAAACGACCATTACTGGTTTTGACTAGTTCCAGCAGTTTACGCAGTTCAAGCACTTGTTGATTGTCTATTTGCAAGTCGCCACTAATATCAAACCACTCATTTTTTTGACTAAAAGCAAGTTGTAGATGCTGGCTCTCTAACTTTTTGGATAAGGATATTTTTTTGCCTTTTGGCCAGCGTAGCACCAAGTCGAAAGCTGCTTGACCAACGGCTGTTTCTAACTGTTCTAGGGCTTCTAGCGCAGTTTGAAAGTCGTCTAATACTAAGCTGTTATCTGGCATCGTTAAAAAGGTAGGGCACACTTGGTCAAGCTGATCGAGCAAGCTTTCTTCGCGCACTAAGTCCCGTTGAGTTGCCAAACGCCGACCATTGATATCGGTAGTTAAACTGGCACTCCCCACCCCAGGTTTAAAAGCGGGGCCTTGTTCGCCAAATGGCATCACAACGCAGGTAAATGCTAGGCCATTTGGCGTGGGCTGAATATTTACCACCAAATTGGCATCACATTCATGGTTTTCCAAGCCCGTATCAAGTTCGGTTATATCTGATTGAATATTCAAAAACGAGGCAATTGCCGCGATACCTTCCAGGGCTTTTTGCTTAGCACTGATGGGAATGAGCAAACCCGACTCGCCAATGATCTGGGCCACTTTGATATGCTCAGCTGAAAATACCGTAAGCTGATATTGCCTAGCGTTAATCGACTTAAAATCGTAAGCCGCTCGTCCTTCGTATTCCTCTATATCAAAAGGTAAATCAGCAATACTCAAACACAGTTGCTCACCTTGTTCACTCACCAATAATTCTGGCTCACGCTTGATGATCTCTATATTTTGGCTCAAGTCGTCACCGTGGTATAAGTTGTCTATACCCACTGAGGCTTCGAGTGCCGATAAGCCTTGCAAGCTATATTCGGTTTTTGAGTAATAGCCCCAATTTTGATAAACATCAATGGCGCGGCAGAGCCTTTTGTCGCTGTCACTTAAGTAGTCGAATAGTTCGGTTTCTTCTTTTAGGCGTTTAAGTGAAACGGGTCGTCCTTTACTCCAGCCTGATTTACTCAACTTTTGCTCACGGGCCGTTATATTATGGCCATAACCTGAGTCATATTCCCAAATTAAACGCACAGGTTTGCTTGGGGTTTCTTTAGTATCTTGCTGATTTTTTTCGGTATTTGGATTGAGGGCAATGAGTTTATCAAGGGCCAAGTCCCACTCTGACTTAGTCGTGATCAAGGTGGTGACATCAATCAATTTAGCCGCATCATTTGAACTTGAATCGAGCTTTTTGTTGCTCTCTTTATTACTAAAGAAAGCTGCCATTTGCTCACATAGTTGTGCAAACAGAGAGTAGTCAAGTTGCGCAAAACCAGCGTGGTATTTTATGGCTAATCGCGTCAGCACAGAGTCTTTGGCCTTATTACACCATAGTTGCGCCAGTAGATAATTTAAATAACTGAGTTGATGGGAGAAGAAGTCAATTTCTGCATCCATGCGGTGATATTCAATATTGATATTATATTTTACACCAGTGGACAAACAGTGAATCGGTTTAACGAGGCCTTGTCCAAGATGGTAAAAATTACTGTTAACTTTACGATCACTCTCTTCAAACTCCACTTGTTGCAAAGCAGAAGTAAAATAACTCACATCCTGTTGATTGGCTTGCACCAATAAAGCCAATTTATACATGTAGCCTAAGAGCTCATTTAAATATTGTTTTTTGCGTTTAGCGATTTTGTTTTTAGCCATTATAGCTTGTTCAAAATAGGCAATGGCTTGCTGGTTGTCGCCGGTTAAAAAGCAATAAGCACCTTGTAACTGCAAACCATAGCTACTGGTGTCTTGGGCAAACTGTAAACGTTCAAAATCTTCAAAACGCAGTTGATACAAATACTGCTCAGCCAGTAAATGCTGACAGTCGATATTGTCGGCGGGGCCATTGCTATCTATATGCGCAACGCACACTTGCTCTAATAATTTAACTGGGTAGTTAAGGCTCTGCCCTTGCCTTTGAAAGGAGCTAATCAAAGTGGCAAACGCTTGGTATTGTATTACCTTGGGTAATTGCAAAAACCTAGGGAGGTCAAAGGGTAAAAAGAGTAATTCAAGTAGTATATGGTTTTCCGCATGGTCGACCACTTGTGGATTTTTATTGAAGTTAAAAGCTCTTGCAAGCTTGTCGCTTGATTTTAAAAAATACAGGTCTCGAATCACTCTTTGTTTATCAACTACTTTGTTTTGCCAGCTGTGACTGTTGACTACTGGCACAACCTGTTCGGCGGCATTTATAATTTCAAGTAACAATGACTGTGTTTGCTTCAATGTCGTTGACGCAAATAAGCTGTGAAACTGAAATTGCTCTATTTCAGCACTTAGCCGGTTTGCCAGTAATCGATTTAACTGTAAGCCCTCTCTGTTTGACACCAACAGTGATTGTTTAGTCAGCAGATCCCGGCTTTGCTTACTTAGCCAATATTCCTTTTTGGCATCGGGTAATAAGCCTCTGTTTTTTAATACATCAATGACATCCTCTAACTTTGTTATACCAATAGGTTTGTACACCACAGCCAAAATCAATAAGTTGATTTTTTCAGATTCATGTAAGGCTGAGAATGCATGATATAAAGATTCTATTTGTTGATGGATGGGTGACTGAATTAAAGCAGCAAGCTTCATAGTAGGGTGATTCTTAATAACTATTGGTTTTTCAATGCAATGAAATTAACAAAAATGCCTTTGCTAAACAATGAATCTCAAAATTGTTTGCGAGTATTTCCCAATTTTGTAAGCGCTACTCCGCAAATAAACTTATTAGCGGCGAAGCTCACCAAAAAACATCCTCTTTACGCCTAACAGCCTCTGCCAATTTCGCCTTAATCCTTGGTTGTAGGGTAATTGAGCCATTTTAGTTTTAAACAGCTGTTATAGTCTTTAGGCTTACTGACACATTCGCTAATTCAAATAACTGAGCTATATAAACAAGGGGCTCAGTCTTCAAATATCAACAACAAACACCAAAGGACAATATGAAAACGTTAATAATAGCCACACTAATAATACTAGTTGATAGTGCCTGGACTAACAGCGTTGCTGGCGACTTTGCTGACGGACCTGTAATTTTTACTTATGGCAAACATGTGCCTGTGCAGCAAGACATGAAGCTTGAAAAGCCTGCTGTACTCAAGGTGGTATTCGACGTGAGTGCAGCCGGTAAAGATGGGGCGCTCAATAGAGGCTTTGACAGTGTCGCGCGTTTTTTAAATATGCATGCTGCCAACGGCATATCAACTAACGACATCTATTTGGCAATTGTGATACATGGTGCTGCCAGCAATGAGATGTTGAGTAATTTGGCTTACCAGAGTAAATACGGTAAAGACAACCCTAACAGTGAGCTGCTGTTGGCACTGCTGAAAAATAAGGTAAAGGTGGTTTTATGTGGACAATCTGCGGCCTATCATCAAATTGCAAATAAGGACTTGATAGAAGGTGTTGACATGGCCTTATCCGCAATGACGGCCCACACAATTTTTGCGGCAAAAGGATACAGTCAAAATCCCTTCTAATTAGTTGATCATTGAAATATTGCAGAGGGAACCTACCGACTTTGGCTAATAAAAAACTGAATTAAAAACATTATGCAACATTTCTGAATCGCCACCTTAATACTGCTACATTCTTGATCAAACCTACAGATTACCTCT
Organism: Paraglaciecola sp. 25GB23A; assembly: GCF_040012495.1. Classification (NCBI taxonomy): domain Bacteria; kingdom Pseudomonadati; phylum Pseudomonadota; class Gammaproteobacteria; order Alteromonadales; family Alteromonadaceae; genus Paraglaciecola; species Paraglaciecola sp. 25GB23A. The sequence goes on along the minus strand of NZ_JBDYKM010000001.1, from coordinate 931,077 downwards.
TTTTTGTTCATATTTTTTTTAGCGAGCGGTTAATTTAACAATCTTATGCTAGGTAATATTTAATGATTAATATCGTTTATATCGAACCTAAGAAAAATCTAATTGAAGAGACAGATCTGAATTTATAACTGTTTAACTTTTATTTAGCTGCTTCACAAATAAGCTCTAAGCTTTTTATTTGTTTTAAATTTAAGCATCTAAAGATGGTAATTGTTAAGAAAAATAATAATATGAAAGAACTTAACTGTGTAAAAGGATGGAAAAATGAAAAAAGTACTGCTAGCTACAACATTATTAAGTTTTGTTTTATCCACAAGTGTATTGGCTAAATCAGTCAGTATCCGCGCCGATCACTGGTTTCCTATGAATGGTGATCCCGATAGTGGCGATGAAGGATTTATGATTGATATTGCCAGAGAAGTGTTCGCTGCGGGAGGTTACACCGTTGATTATAAATTGATGCCTTGGGAACGTGCTATTGATTCAACTCGCAAAGGCGAGACAGATTGTATTGTTGGCGCTTATGTTGACGATGCACCAGATTTTCTTTTCCCGAGTGAAAACTGGGGAATGGATGTGACAGGCTATTTTACTAACGCAGATTCAACGTGGTCATTTTCTGGGCTCAACTCATTATTAGATCAAAAAGTGGGAGTAATTGACGGTTATGCCTACGGTGAAGAATTAGATGTCTTAGTTGCTGAGCGCAAAGATGTATTTAAAGCGGTTTCTGGCGGTAATTCTCTGGAAACGAATTTAAAAAAATTGCTCGCCAAAAGAGTCGATGTTGTTGTCGAGTCGGTTGCTGTTGGTTTAGCTAAAGTAAAAGAGCTGAATCTAGCCGACAAAATAAAGTTAGCTGGTAAAGATAGCACCTCTGCAGAAATTTACATAAGTTGCTCCCCAGTAACAGCCAATGGTAAAGAATTAATAGAGCTGGTCGATAAACAAACTGCAGCGTTGCGAGCATCTGGTCAATTAGAAAAAATACTGACTAAATATGGTTTAAGCGATTGGAAGTAATTGGGACTAGATAAAAATGAAAATAACAGATTCAATTTCATTCCGACTTATTATGTCAATTTTTATAGTCGTCGCGAGTTTAATAGTTATATCAAGCGTCATTAACTATTCTATGCAAAGCACCAGATTTGCTGAAAAACAAAAGAGCCAAATCGATTTAGTAGAATCGCGATTGCAATTGAATCTACCTGCTTCAATCTGGAATTTCCAAGATTTACAGATTGAAGCTATTTTAAAATCTGAACAACAATCGACCGATGTCGCCATGATTCAGTTATTTGACAAATCGAGCTCCCTGGTAAGTCAATCTCCTGGCAGTCAGACCGATAACTCAGTAAAAGTAAAGTTAACCTTTGTAGAAGATGATGAAACCAATGACGTAGGGTACGCCGTGGTTTTTATTGATGAATCAGAAATAAATGAAGAATTAAGTAGAATGGCAATTAATGCCATGATTGAGGGGATCATTCTCATTTTATGCCTAATTGCTTCCTTTTTCTTTATGTTTGCGAGATTGGTTATGCTGCCTTTATCTAAAATTAATTCGGCATTGTTAGATATTTCAAGTGGCCAAGGCGATCTCACTAAGCGCTTAAAAGTACGCAAACAAGATGAGCTAGGCTCAGTAGCATCCTCGTTTAATATCTTTGTCGAAAAAATTCAAGGTCTGATAAAAACACTGCAATTCTCTGTCGAACGAAGTTCATCGATTTCCTACGATGTCCTGCAATCGGTTGAGGACAGCAAAGGCTATTTGTTAACTCAGCAAGATGAAACTAATCAGGTGGCAGCAGCCATTACGCAAATGTCAGCATCATCTAAAGAAATTGCCCGTAGCGTGCAACTGACAGTAAGCGCAGCAGACAAAGCGAGTGAAGATGCTGAACATGTTTCTAACATTATTCAAGCATCCATATCGTCTATTGACGAACTATCAAATCATCTTAATGAAGCAACTAAGGTGGTGTCATCGTTGGAAAATGATGTGGCCGGTATTGTCTCAGTATTGGATGTGATTAGAGGCATAGCCGAGCAAACAAATTTGCTAGCACTTAATGCAGCGATTGAAGCGGCGCGCGCGGGAGAACAAGGAAGAGGTTTCGCCGTTGTTGCAGACGAAGTTAGAGCCTTAGCTAGCAGAACACAACAAAGTACTGCACAAATTCAAGCGACTATTGAGTCATTACAATCAGGGGCCAAATCAGCGGTAAAAGTAATGGTGGACAGTCAAGATAGAAGTAAATCGGCGGTCGAGCACGCCCAAACTTCTGGCGAATCAATCAAGAGTATATTGGCTTCTACTGAACAAATAAACGGTATGGCTCTGCAAATTGCGAGCGCTGTTGAGGAACAAAGTACCGTCGCTGCCGACTTGAGTAATAACATTAATCGCATTGTTTCATCTGGCCATGACAGCTTAAAACAACTTGATAAAATGACGGCAAACTCCGATGAAATGAATGCAAATAGTCATGAACTTAAATCTGTAGCTCAACAGTTTAAAGTATAAATTTACTTAGATTAAGATTGAATATTTTTTGGAAAGTGGTAATCCATAAAATGGTCAATCTTTGCTTTCAGACTTAAGGTGCCTATTCTATTTAAGTCTATTAAGGGCGGCTCATTGTTGAGGTTTTTATGATGAACACAATTGAATTTACACATGTTAGTGTTTATTAGAACACTGATATTCATCAGCTTGTTTAGTTGCAGTCTCAGTTTTGCCTCTCAAAAACTCATTTTTTGTTACGAATTGGCAGACTACCCACCTTATATCAATTCACTCGACCCAGCAGATAATACAACTGGCTATTTAAACGAGTTAATTTCCCAAACAGGAAATTCACTGGGTATTGATATTGTATTTAAGAGAGATTCATGGGGCCGATGTAAAAAGAAGGTATTGGATGGCAGTTATCATGGTCTGTTTGCAATGATTGCAACGCCCGAGCGAAGTGCACAATTTGCGTTTCCGCAAGATGCTCTATCAGCCCCCTCTCGCTACCTTTGGCAAGTCAATTACCCAATATTTTATCCCAAAAGCAAAGGGCTTAATTTGTCGAGTTACCCTAATCAGTTTTCGACGGGTTTAGGCGCACCATTTGGTTATGTTGTGCATCAAATTTTAGCAAACAAAAAACTGTTAACGCCACATAACTATACGGCTGAAGAAGGCTTAAAACTGGTTGCCCAAGGGAAGTTGGATGGCTATGTTGTAGAAAGCGAAATTGGCAAACTCATTTTAGAGAAGTTAGGAGAGATAGACAGAGTTGATATTAGTGAGGAAATCATCTTGACCTCCTATTGGTTCTTACCGTTTTCTCGGCAATTTTATCAGGAAAATCCTGAGTTAGTGGAGCTGTTTTGGACTACACTCAACAAAAACCGCCTTGCTTATCGGCCAGTATCGAGGGCTGATTCTGGTTCATCTAGTCCAACTTCAACAAATTAAACCATTTAAACTTAAAAGCCGAGCTACATTTGACTTAAAGATGTCAATAAAAAATAATCAACGTTAGCCTCACCAAGGGCAAGAATATTCATCTACAACTCATTAAGCTTGAACATAGACCTACCGAACATCTATCTAATAGTTCTAATGACGCAAAACCACTTTGTCATTCTTTAGGTTTCGATAATCCGCCTTAACATTGCCATCTCTCTAATTTATGCTTTTTTTACAGATAAGGCTTACTCTAACCGCCCTGAAGAGAAGCTCTGCTTTTGACAAAGCGGTTATACCTTATCTTAGCGAGACAAAAATACGGTTTTAGTGATATTCGTGGAAAGTATGACTAACACAAGGTACTAAAAATTATTGCTGCATCAAATGAATTAAGCAAAAAGGTAAACCGATGAAGTGAATTTATTTCGGTTTACCCAGTTACATTATCCGTTTGAATTTAAGTTACTAAATTGTTCAAATGCTTGCATTGCATCAGCGGCATACATTAATGACGGACCACCGCCCATATAAATGGCCATTCCCAGCGTTTCTTCTATTTCCTGTTTAGTGGCGCCAAGGGCAACTAAGGCTTTAGTGTGAAAGCCAATGCAGCCATCACAGCGAGTGGAAACGCCAATGGCTAAGGCAATCAGTTCTTTGGTTTTTTTGTCTAATACCCCATCAGCCGTGGCGGCTTTTGCCATGGCTGAAAAACCTTGCATGGTGTCTGGAATGTCCGCTCGCAAAGTTTTCATATTATCGGAAATTCTTTGGGTAATATCAGGATAGGATTTGCTCATCGGGATTATCTCCATAGTTGGATTTAATACTGCAAAACTAGATAGCCAGTTTTAACAGTAGTGTGTTGAAAAGAACGACAAATATAGTACATCTATTTAACTGAGTGAATTCTACTGTTTTAATATAAAAAACATAACTGCAAAGGCAGGTTTGTAGATATGTTGTAATGCGTTTTTTGTTCCTTCACTACCAAGAATTAACAAAAGTAAGATTTGTTCCATTTGTTCATAACGCTGAACAAGGTAAATAAAATGCTTATCAATTGAAAGTGTTGCTCTGCTTGGGCATAATGCTGCTCGACATTTACTCCCAACTAAAACGTAAATGCAGAGACTTAACAAAAACTGCATTGGGGGTCTATATTTATCAAACTAAATCAATCAGTTAATCGATATTAGTTAAGCCACGATATGACGGTGAAGATTGAGTTAAGGAATAGTATTAAAAAGGAGTAGCACCGCCACAGTAGTCAATATATGAGTAGTAAACGATGATGTACAGTTCTCCATACAGATTATTAACGATCCTTTTTATTGCCGTTTTATTTACCAATCCGGTTCTTGCAGTCGATACCTCGACGTCCATTACGGGTTCGGTTCTATCTGAATCGGGCAAAGTACTTACAGGCGCTACCATCGAAATTACCCATATTCCTTCTGGTACAAGTAAAATGCTCAATACCAATCAGGCAGGGGAATATCGTGCTCGTGGTTTGCGAGTGGGTGGTCCGTATACCATAACGGTTTCATCTAAGAATTATAAAACCAAAGAATTTACTGATATTTTTTTGCGCTTGGATGACAACTATACACTGTCTACCAACTTGGCAATAAATTCTGAAGTTGAAGGTATAACGGTGCTGGGCAATGCTGAGTTATACCAACGTCAAGGCACCTATAGCATATTCTCAGAAGAGGACATTGATCAGGCGGCTTTGGTCAATCGCGATATCAAAGATCTCGTCCGTATTAATCCTCTTGCTGTAGTCGATCCTACAGGTAACGAATTAAGTATTGCCGGTAGCAATCCTAAATATAATTCCTTTAACCTTGATGGAGTCGCGGTCAGTGACACCTTTGGTTTAAACGCTAATGGCTATCCGGCGCAACGTCCACCAGTTTCACTCAATGCCATTAGTCAAATCTCAATTGATTACGCACCGTTTAACGCTCGAGCGAGTAAATTTACTGGTGGAACGATTAATGTTGTAACAAAATCAGGTAGCAACAATTTTTCAGGAGATATCTTTTACGAGTCAACACCAATCAATGGCAAGGCGATAGATAATAGATTGAACCTTGATAGTGAAGGTCAAGCGACCAAATATGAGTTCAGTAATGACGAAGTGACCTATGGCGCGACATTGGGAGGAGCAATTATAAAGGATGAATTGTTTTATTTTGCCTCTTACGAAGAATGGTCGGATGAAATTATTTTTAATTATGATTTGGATACCCTTGCAGGTCACAGAGTAACAATCAACGAAACACAGCAGGTATTGGACGCTTTAAGTACAGTCTATAAACTCAACGATTCTATTGGCAGAGTTCCACCATCAGACAGTGACAAAAAATTATTATTAAAGTTAGACTGGAATATTAACAATTCACATCGCGCGGACTTTACCTATAACAATCAAAAAAATAGTGCGGCGCTTAATTATACTAATTCAATCAGTCGGGTTAATTTTGCCTCGAATCAATATTCGCAAGATGCTGAAACCAGTATATTCACTAGCCATTTATTTTCTGATTGGAGCGATAGCTTTTCAACTGAGTTTAGTCTTGCTTATAAAGATCACGAGCAAGCGGCTAACACCGCATCTAACTGGGGGGAAATTAACATTAATACCGCCAGTGGTAATATTGTTGCTGGTCAGGACAGAAACCGTCACGGAAATGTCAAATCCAACCAAACCACCAACTTGGCCTTTCACGGTTTATACCTGTGGGATGACTTAGATTTTAAATTTGGTGTTGAGATAGAAGATGTTAAAAATTCAGACTTGTATGCCAGAAATGCGGCCGGTCGATGGTTTTTTAGTTCTATCGCCGATTTTGAAAATAAAATGCCTCGCACCGTAGAATACTCCAATGCATATACTAATGATATGCGTGATTTAAAAGCAACGATAGAGTCGACTAATTATGCTTTTTACCTGCAGGCTAGCACTGAAGTATTTGATGATTTTATGCTAAGTGCGGGGCTCAGGTATGAATTACTTTCGGTCGATAGTGCACCAAACTTTAATGCTAACTACTTTGCCACCTACGGCATTAGCAACACCGAAAACATCGATGGTATTAATATTTTATTGCCTCGAATCAGCTTTAATTGGCAGTTTTCTGAACAACTTGTCTTACGTGGCGGACTGGGTCGTTACACTGGCGGCACGCCACTGGTGTGGTTTTCAAACGCCTATACCAACGATGGCGTAACCAATACTAGCGCAACATCAGCTGCTGTCGCCGCTACAATTGCTGATCCTGCCAATATCATATTTGATTCGGTTCCAATCAGTTTACAAAACTCTTTGGCGGCGGGGAACGGTTCAACTAATACCATTGACAGCAATTTTACTATGCCTTCAGACTGGCGATACCAACTTGCTGCGGATCTACGTTTTGATGTTCCTGGGCTTGGCAATAATTTTTTATGGTCAAGTGAATTGATCTATGTGCAACGCCACGATGCCGCTTTTTGGATCGATCAATCCCGCTTTAAAAGCGCTGAAACAGTGGAAGGTCGTACGATATGGGACAATATTTACGGCACTGAAAGTCGTTTTGATATTCAGTTAAGCAATAGTAAAGATAGCGGTGACAGCACCATACTAACCACTTCGCTCAATAAACGTTGGGACAGTGGACTCAAGCTAAATGTGTCGTATACCAATCAAAATATTACCGAAGTTAATCCAGGCAATGCCTCTAACGCAGATTCGAGCTATTTTGATGAGGTTATTATCAATCGAAATACCCCGCTAAAAGGCCGTGCATTTTATGAGATTGAGCATAGGTTTGTGCTCAATCTTGGCTACGAAAATGAATTTATTCAGGGTTACAATACCTCGTTGAATTTATTCTGGGAACGCAGTTCTGGCCGTCCTTTCTCATGGACCCTTGGCCGTGAAAGCCGTAATGATTTTGGCGATCAGCGCGCCAATACCAATGTTTATTTGCCTTATTTGCCGGCCAGTGCCAGTGATCCTGCCTTTGATTTTAGCAACTTGAGTTACCAACAAATTATGACTATTGCCAAAGAGGCTGGAGTGGATCAATATGCGGGTGCTTACGTGCCTAAATATTCAGGTACCCAGCCCTGGTTAACCACCATGGATTTAGCTATTACTCAGGAATTACCGGGCTTGATGAGTAATCACAAAGGCCAGTTGTATTTTATCATCGATAATGTTGCGAATCTGCTTAACAATAATTGGGGTAAGGCTTATGGTATTTCATCTAGGCAGCAAGTACTCTTTGATGTTGATATAAATGCCAATGGGCAATATATTCTCTCAGAGGCGCGGACCGGAACCAACACCCTTAACTATAACCAGTTTAGGGTTGAGCAGTCGGCTTGGAGTTTAAAAGTTGGCGTGAAGTATCAATTTTAAACCACACTAAAGTTAGCAGATAAATAGCAAACCGGTCACCCAAGAGTTTGAGTGGTGGCTAGTTAATCAAATAAGGTCAACACTATTTGGTTCGTTTGTTCGTTTGTTCGTTTGTTCGTTTGTTCGTAAAAAAGGATTTTGTTTGCAGATTTGTCCAATCAAATATTTTTGCTGGGTAATGTCCATATTTTTTATAAATATCCATTTAGTCTCAGCATCTGAATATAAATTTGAACTCCTCAATGAAAATGATGGTTTTTCCTCGTCCATTATTTTTTCTATCGCCCAAGACCAAAGCGGCTTTTTGTGGTTTGGTACGGGTTATAATGGCTTAATGCGTTATGATGGTAAAAACATCGTTCAATATCAAAATGATCCAAGCAACTTGAATTCTTTGCCCAACGACAATGCGGGCAACGTGATGATTGATAAAAATAATAATCTTTGGATAGGAAGTTGGGGAGGAGGTGTTCTAAGGTACAACCAAGAAAAACAGAAATTCACTCAACATCAACATGTCCCTGACCTTAGCAATACTATCAGTTCAGTTAGAGTCCAAAATATATTTGAAGATCAGCAAGGAGAAATTTGGTTAGGCACTGATAATGGCCTTAACAAATTCAATCCTAACTCTCAAGATTTCACGCAATTAAGACCCAATAAGTGGGCAGTAGCTTTGAATTACAGCAACCGAGTCTGGGGCATAGAACAGACCAATGATGATAGTCTTTGGATTGCAACAGAATATGGGCTGAGTCTTCTTGATAAGTCAACGAACGATCTTACACATTATTCCCCAGAACCTGAGAATGTACCCTCACCGATAAATAAAATACGGCAAATAACGATTGGAGCGAATAATACACTATTTTTAGGTACTCAGAATGGGGTGTTGCGTTTTGAACCCACAATAGAGAAATTTACTAAATTAGACGTAGCCCAAAATATAAGTATTGGTCCGATATATTCAATGATTAAAACAAATTTTGGCCAATATTGGGTGAGTAGCGACAATGGTGTATTTGCCTTTTCAGATGAAGATTTGCAACTAAAAAAAGTAGAACTGGACTTTGATGATCGCTGCAGTCAAAGCCTATTTCAAGACAGACAAGGTATTATTTGGCTAAGCTGCGAGGGGACCGGGGTTTATAAAATAACCAGAAAAAATACATTTAAAACCTTTAATGATCATAGAATAAAAGCTGCCTATAGCTTACTGGCCACAAAGGATGAAAGTCTATTAGTTGGTACAGCGCAAAATGGGGTATACAAATGGACACCCGGTACTAACAAATTAACTGCACTAGGTCACAGAACAAAGACGACTGTTCAGCCAGAAATTAGGTATATGACACAAACGTCAAAAGGTGACATTTGGTATGCCAATTTAGAGGCTTTATATAAAGTAAATGCTGATGGGATTCAACGTCAAATAGAACCAACTGCAACAACAGAAAATAGAGAGTTATTCAGGAGATTTGTCGATTTAAAAACAGATGAGCAAGATAATATTTGGGTCGCGACAACAGGTGGTGTATTTGTTATTCATGACTTGGACTCAGATTATGAATATATTCAAATCATAGATTCACAAGACCCAATAACATCTTCAGCTAAACAGCCATCAACTTTATATTTGGATCCTAATAATCGGATGTGGATTGGGACCAATGAAGGGCTATATTTTTGGGATAAACAAACAAAAAAAGTCAAGCTATTCGATGACTTTGAAACGCTAAATCTGGGTAGCAGCCGGCAAAAGTATATTGTTTCTATTTTTCAAGACAGTCAGCAGCGTCTTTGGGTCAGCACGATTACTGGGCTGTATTTATTTAATCAAGAAAAGGCAGAATTCAGTGTTTATAACAGCCAATTTTCTAAAATAGTAAATCAAGAGATCTTCTTTATAAGTGAAGATGAAAGAGGCAATTTGTGGTTTGTTACAACCAAAGGCCTGAGTAAACTAAACCCCATTAATGGCGATATTCGCCATTTTGACAAAAGTGATGGGCTACCAGATTCTAGATATTATTACCAACCTACCAGCCCCCCTTCAGATGGAACAATATACTTCTCAAGTAGGGATGGAATTTATTATTTTGACCCTAATTCGGTGACAGATGATGCTTTAAGTGAAGATACTCTCCTGACTAATTTTGGCATTTTGGGTTCAAACAAAACGTATAATATTGCAAAAGCAGAGGTCTCGGGGCTTAGACTTAATTATGATGAAAATAATGTCAAATTCGAATTTGCGACACTGGACTTTCTAAATGCTCGACAAATCCAATATAGTTATAAACTTGAAGGATTCGATCAAGATTGGATTGAAAATGATAACAACACTTCAGCTAATTATACCAATTTAGGTGGGGGCGATTATACTTTCAGAGTAAGAGCGGGTATCAAAAATAACCAGTGGTACCCAAATCAATTAGCGGTTAATTTGCATATTAGCACCCCGTTTTGGCAACAATGGTGGATGTTTGTTTTTTATGGCTGCCTAGTAATTTTGGGGATTTATTACTATCTACAACGACAAAAACGCGCGGTAATTAAGTTTGAAAGACAGGTTGCAGAAAAAACCGCTTCTATTGCCCTTGAATCAAGCAAATTAGCCTCGGCAAATAAAATAAAGACCAAGTTTTTAGCCAATATGAGTCATGAGATTAGAACCCCATTGACGACCGTAATTGGTCAAGCAGAAGCGATTATTTGTCGTGAAGTAGACCCCAAAGATATATACAAAGAAGTTGAAATCATTCATGACAGTAGTCTGTATTTATTAGACTTACTTAACGACATCCTTGATTTAACCAAAATTGAGGAACATAAATTTGAATTAGAGCCTGTCCCACAAGACTTACATGGCTTATTGAAAAACATTAATACTATGTTTTCACTGCAAGCTAAAGTCAAAGGTTTGTCTTTTACACTAGTAAAGGACTTACCGACCCCCTTTATCGTTAACGTTGATGGCTTACGTTTAAAACAAATTTTAATTAATTTATGTTCCAACGCGGTAAAATTTACCCTGGTAGGTCATGTTTGTCTGAAAGTTTCAACTCAAGAAAATAACCTAGTGTTTAACATCGAAGATTCAGGTATTGGGATCAGTGAGAGTCAACGACAGCAGATCTTCGATAGCTTTACCCAAGGTGATAGCAGTATAAGAAGACGATTTGGTGGTTCTGGATTAGGCCTGCATTTATCCACGCAGTTGGCCAACTTGATGGGTGGCACAATTACGGTTAAGAGCGAACTCGGTCTCGGAAGTGTGTTTACATTTAGTATTCCAATTAAAGTGATATCTGCAGATACTGAATTACTGCAGAAAAAATCCTCAATACGCGTTTCCTACGCCGAAAATTTATTTAGTGGTAAAATATTGCTGGCTGAAGATCACCCTAATAACCGCAGATTAATTGCCAGATTGCTCAAAAATTTAGGCTTCACCGTCTTTGCAGCCAGCGATGGATTAGAGGCGCTTGATTTATATTCACAGCACGCACCTGATGTTGTCTTACTTGATATTCAAATGCCGAATATGGATGGGATCCAAGCTTATAATACCTTACGCGATTTAGGTTGCTCACAGCCGATCATTGCATTAACCGCAAATGCAATGGAAAACGAAGTCGAATATTATAGCGCTCTAGGTTTTGATGGGTACATCAGAAAACCGATTGAAAGACAGCTTCTAATCGCGGCGTTAGCGCAACATTTCAGTAGCAAAGATGAAGAGGTGGAGCAGAAAGCAGTCAACGCTCTAGGTAAGGTTGATATGTCGGATTTAGTTGTCGAATTTAAAAACAGCTTATTGACAGAAAAAGAACAATTCATTTTGCATGGCGCAAACAATGATTTAGAACAAATTGAAAAACAGGCCCATCGTCTTTGTGGCGCGGCTCAGTTGTTTGGTTTCACTCAATTAAGCAATATAGCGACACAACTGGAAAGCAAGATTAAAAACAAGATCTATGATCCAAAAGAAATACCCAGTTTATTGCAGAATTTACTAGATGAAATTGACAAGATAATTGCAGAGTAATATCTCACTCGATTACCACTCTTAGTGTTTCACTTTACTTGAGCCGACTTTAAAACAGTCTTTATTCAAGATATAGTTTTTACCACCATTAATTTGGCATTCTGAACCACAGCTTCTTTTGATGGCCCGCATGTGGCCCCCGCATTATTTAACCTCAGTTCTGGATAAGAAATATATATTCCGAAGGAACTAATAGCTCGTTCCAAGATCCGATCGTTCGACCAAGAATAATAAGACCAAAAAGGAACGAGCATGGATAAATTAGTAGAAACGTATTGTGATGTCGATGATTTCTGTGAATTATTTATTGAACAGTGGCAACGCACACTACTTGAAAATGGCGAGCTGAAACGCCGCAGGGATTCCAAATTATCACCCGCTGAAGTGATGACGATAATCATCCATTTTCATCAATCCCATTATCGCGATTTCAAAAATTATTATCTGCATTATGTCAGTCGTCAGCTTAAAGCCCATTTCCCTGAATTACTCAGTTACACACGGTTTCTAGGCATATCATCGAGTGTGGTCGTGCCGCTGTGTAGCTACCTGACATCAAAGCTCGGGAAACCAACGGGGATTCAGTTTGTCGACTCCACTAAAATAGAGGTGTGCCACATTATGCGAGCCAAGCGGAACCAAGTATTTGCTGGTGTTGCTACACACGGAAAAGGCACCATGGGGTGGTCGTTTGGCTTTAAACTCCATTTAATCATCAACCACTTAGGTGAGATCGTTTCTCTTAAATTAACTAAAGGCAATGTAGATGACCGCCAACCTGTACCAGAAATGGCAGACTCATTGTTTGGTAAGTTATACGGCGATAAAGGGTATATCAGCAAAGCCTTATCGGGGGAATTATTGGATAAAGGTGTTGAACTCATCACGACCGTCCGTAAAAACATGAAGAAAAAATTCATGTCACTTTGGGACCGAGCTATTCTAAAAAAGCGGTTCATTATCGAAACGGTCAATGACCAATTGAAAAATATATCTTACATCGAGCACTCTAGACACCGCAGTATTCATGGTTTTATGCTGAATTTACTCGGTGGATTAATCGCTTATTGCTTGAAAAATGAGAAGCCTTCTTTAGATTTAACAGCTCAAGAATTTGAGCTGTTAAATAACCATAGTTTAATGCTGGCTTAACCAGATCTCAGGTTATTTAGGTATTAACCTGCAGTTTATTTTGATATTTCCAGCTCAAAGCCTTCGTCAATCCAACCTGTTATACCGCCAGCCATTAACTTCACTTTTCTGCCAAGTGTGGCCAAGCGCACAGCTCCTCTTGCAGCCCCATTACAATGAGGACCGGCACAGTAAGTAACAAATAAAATATCTTTTGGCCATTGCCTTAGTTTTGATTCAATAATTTTACTATGAGGTAAGGATATCGCTCCAGGGATGTGACCTTTATCAAACAACGCTTTGCTGCGTACATCGAGTAAAACGAATTGTGAAGGGTCAATACGTAAACCTTCGTGGGTATCCCAACAATCGGTTTCAAACTCAAAGGTTTGAGTAAAATGGGCCAAGGCTTCTTGGGGCTCTGCGGCGGATATCGCGGTGACTGGATGATGCATAAGGTTTCCTTTTCAAATATCAAGTCACTATTGTTGCAGAATAAAATCCAAACTAGAATTGGCATATATGCCAAACATGATAAATAAAATGCCAAAATTTCCTGTACCTAAGTCAGCTAAGCGAGTTGTCGCCCTGCTCTACCCTAATCTCTGTTTGTTCGAGTTCTCCTGCGTGGCTGAAGTATTTGGACTAGACAGACCAGAGTTAGGACACATATATGATTTTGCTACCGTTGCCATTGACGATAGAACCGTTAAAACCCAATTCGGTGGCACACTGCAACCAAGTATCACCCTGGATGAAATCACGGGCAAAGATACCTTAGTAATACCTGGTTGGTGCGCATTGCATGAAAAAGTGAATGCTACGTTGATCGCTTTCTTAATCAAGTTTAATACTTCTGGTGGTCGAATCGTGACTATTTGTTCGGGTGCTTATCCCGTAGCTTGCTCAGGATTGCTTGACGGTCGGGCTTTATCAACACACTGGCGCTATGCCGCTTTTTTTGAAGAGCATTTTCCCGCCATCAGTATTTGTGCAGACAAACTTTATGTTGATTGTGGCGACGTCATTACCTCAGCAGGCAGCGCCGCGGGTTTAGATGTTTGCCTGCACGTGGTCAGAAAAGACTATGGCAGCAAAATAGCCAATATAGTCGCCAGACGATTAGTTATTCCGCCTCAAAGAGAAGGCAATCAAGCCCAGTTTATTGACATGCCGATCACAGTAAAAAAATCCAATGTTATTGCCCCTCTGCTCGACTACTTGAGTAAAAATATTCACTTAACACATACCATTGCTGAAATGGCGCAAACAACGAATATGAGCGAACGTAGCTTTATTAGAAAATTTAAATCAGCCACAGGCCTGCCTCCCAAAGCTTGGATAATAGGGCAAAGAATGTCCTTAGCTTTACAATTATTGGAAGAAAATGATCTCAATATTGAGGCTGTTGCAGAGAAGTTAGGCTTTGAAAGCACAACGGCTTTTAGACATCATTTCCGTGAAAAATTTAAAACCACGCCCAGTTCCTTTAGAGAAAAATTTCAACTTCGTTCGCCCTAATATTTAAACCTGCAGGTGGCTCAGTAATTCGCTGACTTTGCGCTTAAACGCAGTTGCACTGATTGCCGTATTGATCGCATCAAGCTTTGCAAAGTTAATGAGCTTTTTAGCATAATAAAATTCCAACTTTCCAGTGGACTCAAAACTTAATTCCTGAATTTCGGGGGTGCCACCGTTTTGCTCAAATATCAAAGTGTCTGCCAACCGACAAGCGTAATAACACAAAATCACCTCGCTAAGCTGCTCGGCGGGCAAACTGGTATCTAGCTTGCCCGTAAGCGGTGTTAAGCTATTAGCAATGCTGCTAACTATTTCACTAGGTAATTTCCACTCCTTGGCCAGCACACTGCCGACAATGGCAGCATTAGTGCCTATTAACGTTTGCGACTGTTTTACTCTGTTATATAGGGCCGCATTATCCAGATAAATATTCGCTAATTCAGGCTTAGCGGCCAAAATCGAGATATCGCCGATATAACTTAATAAACAGCGGGTGGATATTTCAGCGGCATTCTCAAAGTTCAGTTCTTTTGCCAAGATGAGACTGATAGAACTCGCTAAAAAACACGCTGACCAAATTCGTTTGTACGCTAATTCTTGACGACGACTCACAAAAGCAACGGTTTTCTCTAAAACAAATTGAGTAGCAATGTTTTTAACTTGGACCACCCCTAAAAATATGATTGCATGATTGATGTTTGTGATGGGCTTTCTAACCCCATACAAGGGTGAATTGACTATAGTAATAATCTTGGCGACTAACTGCGGATCGGTTTTTATAATGTCGAATAGCTCCTTAGGCTCCAATATATTTCTGCTCAGAGGTATCAACATTGGGTGTGGTTTACGCAAGGTTAAAATGTCATTTAAAAAGTCTTCCTTGTGTTGTTGATTTTTCGCATCAAACAATTGAAACTCAAAAAATTCATTTAATCTTGCCAGCTCATCTTCACTGGGTTGATGATTGGCCTCTTGTTGTGCACTACTTGCCATTTTTAAAGACGCAGAACTTGCTACTGAACGAGAATGGGTTTGTGACAAACGACTTTTTTGTGGTGATTTGTTCCAAAGCGTAAAAAGCAGAATGAGCAAAATTAGTACAAGGCTAAGGGAAATCAATAAGTCTATCGGCACTAGGGCATCTTAATGTCAGATTGTATTAACTTGACTATATATCAACAAATCAAATATTGCATTTTTAGCGGGATGAAAAAACCACATGGTCATAAGATAGATGCTTAATCATAAAGTTTAAGCTGCTCACTAATGATGGTCTCAGTGGGGTTAATGTGTTGAAACAAGTAAAACACTGGCCGAGAACGTCGCTTGCTTAGCGTATTAAAATCAAGCAAGCTTTAACAAAATATTTACTTATAATACAAGGATATGTCATGCAGTTTATCAAAAACCGGTTAAATAGCTCTATTCAACTAGCAAGTGCACTTGTGATGTCTAGCCTCATATTCAGTTGCACCGACGCTGTCGTTACCGATGTTCAAAGTGAAACGGTGAAGCCAGCACAATTAAGTGTGCAGTTGTGGTCAGTCAAAGATGCCTTGAGCGCTGATTTTACTGGTACTTTGCGCCAACTGGCAGCCATGGGTTTTGAGGGTGTTGAGTTTGCTGGCAACTTCGGTCAATACGAAAATGACCCTCGCGGTTTACTTAGCTTCCTTGATGAACTGGGATTAAAACCCTCTGGCGCCCATGTTCACTTTGATAAATTCACCCCTGAAAATTTCGATGCAACGGTAGCCTTTTATCAAGATCTTGATTGTCACTATTTAATTATCCCTATGGATGAACGGGCTTTTACCGTTGAGGGCGCTAAAGTGGTTGCGGCAGAATTGGCCGCCTTGCAAGAAAAATTAGCCCCTCTGGGGATGCGCATTGGTTATCATAACCATAAACCAGAAATGCTCGGTGAAATGGGTGAAACCCCTTGGGATGTAATTGGCAAAAACACCAACGACCAAGTTATTCTACAACAAGATGTGGGCTGGACAGAAGTGGCGGGTAAAGATCCTGTTGCCATGGTTAAGGCCTATCCTGGCCGCACTGTTACGACTCATTACAAAGCCTCTGCACCTGAGCCGGGTAATCCTGAAGACCCAATTATCGGCCAAGACACCACTGATTGGCAGGCGCTAATTACTGCCAATCTTAGTGTGGGAGGTACTCAATGGTTAGTAATAGAACAAGAGTCATACCCAGTTGGCATGACGCCAATGCAAAGCGTAGAAGCCTCTGTTAAAGGGCTGCAGAAAATCATTAATGAAATGCAATAGTAGGTTTAGAATTAACTCAGTCAGTCAACTTAAGTACTGACTGAGTATTGCACTTATTTTTCATTAAGGGCATCAAGCCAGCTTATAAGGTCTTTTTTAACTTGCTGATGATTAGTTTCATTCAAAATTTCATGCCTTGCGCCTTGATATAAGTTTAAGCTGACTCGAGATTGCCCAGTTTGTTTATAAGCATTGGCTAATTTAGGTAGGCCCTTGCCCATCAAGCCGACTGGATCCTCGGAGCCGCCCATCAGTAATAAAGGCAAATTAGTCTGCACGGCATTTAAGCTATCGGCTTTATAAAGAGCCAGCAAGCTACTTAAAAACTGCTGCCAAAAACCGGTTGAGCAGGCAAAACCACACAATGGATCGGCAATATATTTATCAACTTGTGCTGTATCACGGCTGAGCCAATCAAACTCAGTACGGGCCGGTTTGAAGGGAGAATTAAATGAACCAAAGGATAAAAACTGCAACAAAGCACTACTTTTATCCGCCCCCAGCCGCACTTTTTCAATACTGGCAACCCACTTCCCTGCGAGGCTCAAGGCGGGGGATTGTAAGTTAGAGGCGGATAGTATCACCCCATCCACATGAGCTTGTGTGTGCGTCAAATAAGACTGCACTATAAATGAGCCCATACTATGCCCAAATAGATAATAAGGTGTCTTAGCTGGGCAAATGGCTTCGCGCACAGCATCAATATCACTGAGTAAATTAGACCAAGATTCATTAGCGAGTAAACAACCTAATCGTGTTTGCTCAACACTGCCATGACCGCGATGATTATGTGCCACCACTGCGTAACCAGCGGCGACTAATTCAAGCGCAAAGTCTGTATAGCGCAAGGCGTGTTCTGCCATGCCGTGATTAATGTGTACCCAGGCTTTGGCCTTGTCATTTGGCCAAACATAGACTTGAATAGAATGGCCATCTTTTGCTTTAACTGTTTGAATTTGCTGCATGAACTACCTATTTGCACATCATATTTAAGTATGATGAATCTGAGCACCTGATTAAGATCATAGTAAACAGTTTAAAGTCAGCGGCCAACAAAAATCCAATCGATTTACCCCAACAGCAGCTTAAAGCCTAAGGTTGGGGTTAGAACCGACAGTTTAGAATTGATACGTTACACTAACTCGCGCGTTAATAGGCTCACCCGTTGAAATATTATTATCGTTGTGAGCAGCAGGAAAATACTCTTCATCAAACAAATTTTCTAGGTTAAATTGAATTTTTGTTTTATCCGACAGATTATAATAAACCGCCGCATCAACCCGCGTAAAGTCAGGCAACTCAACATTATTGTTTAGCGAGGTGAATTGCTCAGCTTGATAAATCATACCTATGCCGAAGGCCCATTTATCTGATAATTGATAGCGATTCCACAAGGTAAACATGGTTTCTGGAATTTGACCTAAAGTACGATTATCAACGGTATTACTCACCACTCGTCCTGTTTCTTGCGCATCTAATTGGCTATAACCTGCGTTTATTTGCCACTTATCTGTGACATATCCCACTAGTTGCAATTCAAAGCCCTTGGTTTTGGTGCCAAGGACTAAAGACTTTTCTGGATTAGCCGGATCTGATGCGGTGCCGTTTTCCCGGCGCACCTCAAACAAAGCAGTGGTAAAACTCAAGTTATCACTAATATTCCACTTTAAGCCTACTTCACGATTTTCAAATTCCTCAGGTGCTAAGGCTTGAGTGCTCAAAGATAAGTTTAAAAACTGGTCACCGGAGCGAGGTAAAAACGAGCGACTTAAGCTCAGATAAAACGACAGGTCTTCACTTGGCTTGTAGATTGCCCCTAAACGAGGTGAAACTTCAGTATCAACCCGACCTAACAAGCCATTGTTTTGATCATCGGCACCGTTCGCAATCTCAATTTGATCTTCAACGCCAATATCAAAACGGTCATAGCGCAAGCCTGCCACCAAAATAAGCTGCGTATTTATCTTGATTTCGTCTTGAATAAAGAACGAACTAAAAACCACGTCAGATTCACTGTCTCTGACAAAATCGGTAAAACCAACAGCAGGGATTGCTAAAGGGTTTGAAAAACTGATGGTGATCTGATCATCATTGCTATCAACAAATAGGCTGTCTTTGCGATTATTTAACGAGTCTTGTTGACCATACTCTGCTCCGACTAAAACGGTATGTTCAACACTGGCGGTATCAAATTGTCCTACCGCATTAAATTGAGCGATAAGATTCTGACGTTGGGTTGCATCTTTGTAACCGTCTAGGGTCAGTGTATTAGCGAGCTCATCGAAGGCAGCGGCATATATATTCTGATAAGACTTATCGTAGTCAGAATATTGAACTGTGGTATTTATTGACCAGTTTTCTGTCAGTTGGTGGTCTAATTTAGCTCGCAATACATGAGCCTCAATACTGGACACATTGAGCGTGGGGTCGCCAAAAAACGTAGCGTTATGACCGCTCAATGGCTGACCATTAGCGGATGGAATTCCGCGGTCAACCGCTCTGTCATCATTGACGTATTCGTAAGAGACAATCAATTGAGTAAAATCATTAATCGCATTGCTGTATGTTGGGTTTACCGCAAAACGCTCACCATCATAATTATCGCGATGATTATTAAGCTGCTCATAGTAAGCGTTCATTCTGAAGGCTTGGTCTGCATCAATGGCTTGATTATGGTCAAGGCTCACTTGGCTGCCACCAAAGGTATCAATGAGGCCATTCATGGTAGAAAAAGTGTTTTGGCTGGTCGCGGTTTTAGTCACTCGGTTCACAATTCCGCCACCGCCGCCCCGACCAAATAATAAGGCATTAGCGCCTCGCATTATTTCGACCCGCTCAAGATTGTATAGTGGGCGATAATACTGAACATCATCGCGCAAACCATCGATAAAAAAATCAGCTGTGGTATTTTGTCCACGAATGGTCATTTGGTCGCGGTGTCCCTCTCCTTGGCCTACTGATGCGCCCGGCGTGTATTGCAAAATATCTGCAATTGAAGTGAATCCTTGCTCTTGCATCTGTTCTGCACTGAGCATAGACAAAGACTGAGGCACATTGATTAAAACCGTCGGAGTTTTTAAGCCGTCTGCATTTTCTTGGCCAAAATAAGCGCCTCTAACTGTAACCCGCTCAATCTCTTTTGCAGCAGCTAAGCCCATGCTAGACGTGCTAGCACTAGTAGCAAAGCTTGATTGGCCGTTAAACAGCAAAATGACAGATACAGATGCGGCAATAAATGAAGGTTTAAACATCGACTCTCTATGCTCCTAGTGGAAATAAACAAGACGCAATATTAATGCGGATGCAAATGATAGTCAATCTCATTTAGATAAAGAATATAAACAATTAACGTTAAATCACAGAAAAAATATAGCTTAGGAACAGAATGAACTAAGGATGTTCGTATAAGATGGAGCTGATCCGGTCATCTAAACAGAATCCGGATCGACTTAAAAGGAGAGCAAGAAATAGTAAGGCTTATGGTAAATTAGTCACAAAATCAGTCAATAATTGCACATTTTGCTCTAACTGTAACTCAATGCGTTTACCTAATAGAGGCATTAGTTTGTCTAAGCGGTCAAACTCAGTATGCCAGATATCACCCCATTTAGTCTCGCTACTGCGGTCACATGCACTCATGGCTTTATCTGAAAAACAATCCCATAGTTCGGCGGTAGTGGACTGTGAATAGCCATCGAACCCCTCTTTTCCATTTATCGCAAAATTGGTGGCTTCGATATAAGCAATGGGTACTCCCGCGCAAGCAAATGGTGCATGATCAGACCAACCGCCAGTCATCCCAGCAGGATATCCGGGAAACGCTGGATGCATAGAAAAAGGATTAGGCGTAAAAGAGCTTTGTGCTTGTTTAAGCAATTGGTCACGTAAACTTGCATCATTATTATATGATTCACTCGTATTAGCACATTCGTATGGTTGAATATGCGCACTATGAATATACAAGTTATCACCGCCGACAATCGTGTCTAAATTAATCATACCGACTAGCTTAGCCAGCTCTTCTTTACTGAGGGTTTGCACATAAGCTTTCGAGCCCAACAAGCCGATTTCTTCAGCGCCAAAGGCAATTAAACGTAAATTAAGCGCTAAATTTTGGTTCCGTAAATTGTGACTTAAGGCCAATAAGGCTGCCACACTACTGGCATTGTCGGTTGCCCCCAAGGAGCCTTCTTTTTCGCCCGTTGAGTCATAATGAGCAGCAATGATCAGGGTTTTCTCGGATTTACCTTTTATATCCACGATGACATTTCTCGACAGAGTATTATCGTTAATATTGAAGCTACTGGTATAAGGCTTAAATCCTTGAAGTATCCATTGGCGCTCAATGTACTCTGCCGTAAGTTGCTCGCCTTCTGATCCTGCTGGCCGGGCACCTATGCCTTGCTCTGAGGCAATATCAACTAAATAGTCCATCGCCTTGGGGGTCTGTGCAAGGGCAGTCGAACCACACACAAATAACGCTATACCTAAATATGAACTGAGTACTTTCATGTATTTAACTGACCTCAAAAAATAATGATTTTAGCGGCGCACTGCTACCGCTTTTATATTGAATTTGCCGCACATTATGCCGACCCGCTTAGGAGATACAAATTACATTTGTAACGAATTGGATCACTGCTATTTTTTTAACTTAATCCGCTAAATAGTATTCCACTGTTGACACAACTCTCACACTTTTAATATGTGGATTGTTTTTATCACGATTACTAATACTGAATTGTCCTTGGCTGGCTTGTTTTATTTTCCCCAGACGACTGTGAGAATCTGATGCAAATTTTTCTGCGACTTCGCGCGCTTTATTGGTCGCTTCTTCTATCATCTTGGGTTTGATTTCATTCAGTTGGGTGAAGATATATTCAACCTGAGCTTGATAATTATCACCGGTAAAAACAATGCCCTCCTTACCCAATTCTGACAAAGAGCTCATGACAGCACGCACCTTTTCGACTTCTTTTGAATATACTGTAATGGTTTGCACCGCGGTATAACGAAACTTAGCGTTGTTATCTCCCCCATATTGCTGCGCTGATTTATCCGTAATTGCTGGTGCACCAATACTTATTTCACTGGCATTGATAGCGTGCTCTTCTAGGAAGTTTTCTATTTTAAGGGTACTACTATCGACCAAGTTATAAAGTTTAGCTAAGTCATTTTCAGCAAAGGCAAATTGTATTGGCCAAATTACAATATCAGCGGGGTATTCTTGCTCAGACAAGCCCTTGACGGTAACGCTGCGTTCAAACTGTTTATATTCTAATGCGGCGGTTTTTAATAAATAACCTAAACCCAACAAACCGATAATGGCGCAAATACCAAGAATCAATGCCGCACTTTTACTGATGTTTTGCATCATTTATCTCCTTTTATACAGCTTTGTTGTCATAGACCCACGTTAGTGAACAAAGGTTCTGCTCATGAACATATTACCCTGCAGATTAGTCCAAAGCTTCATAGCCTAATGTTCAAAATATAAGGTGAGTTACGGCTGCTTTAGCTCAATTAAACTCATCGTGTTGCAGGGCCGAAAATCGCGGAATATTAAGCGCAATCGCGGCTAAACCAAATAACAAAATTAACATGGGATACCAGCAATAGGTCGAAATCTGCCAAGGTGATAGGCCCGAAATTGCTGCGGCCGCGAGAAGTTGGCCGCCGTAAGGCACTAAGCCTTGAAAACCACAAGAAAAAATATCTAATAAACTGGCGGTACGACGAGGATCCAGCTGGTATTGCTCGGCTAAATCTTTGGCAATAGGTCCGGCTGAAACAATGGCGATGGTATTATTAGCCGTAGATAAATCTAAAAAGCTGACCAAACCAGCAATACTCAACTCGGCCCCTTTGACTGACTTGATATGGCGAGTTAATTGGAACATTAACCAGTTCATGCCACCATAAGCTTGCATCAAGGCCACAAGGCCACCTATAACAAGCGCGACCATGGCAAGGTCCTGCATCCATCCTAAACCCTTTTGAATGCTTCGTAACATGGTTGGTACATCAAAACTACCGGTAATTAAGCCAATAGAAGCAGCAGAAATAATACCCACACCGAGCACTGCAATCACATTAAAGCCAAACAAGGCACAGGCTATAATCAGCAAATACGGTAGCACCAGCCATAAGTTGTAGTTGCTTTGTGAAAGTGCTGCTGAAGTGTCTATTTCAACAAAAAATAATATAAATACCGTGAGTAAAGCCGCGGGAGCAACAATAATAAAATTCGCCTTGAACTTATCTTTAAGTTTTACCCCTTGGGTGCGCGTGGCTGCAATCGTGGTATCCGATATAAATGACAAGTTATCACCAAACATAGCACCACCAATTACTATTCCCACCGCTAAAGGCACTGAAACGCCCAAGGGCTCTGCCAAGCCAATACCCACAGGAGTAATGGCAGTAATAGTGCCCATTGAGGTGCCCATGGCAAAAGAGATAAAACAGGCTATGACAAATAGCCCTGGTAATAAAAATGAAGTTGGCACATATTGCAAAGCCCAATTTACCGTCGCATCGCGCGCGCCAATATCGATAGTCAATGCATAAAAGGCGCCCGCTAACAAAAATATAATCACCAATAAAATAATAGTTTTTTCGCCACCGCCACGACAAAAAATGTCTATTTTTTCACTCATACTTAAGGTTTGTTTTTTATTGTTAAGCAGCAAAGCGTAGCCAGCAGAAATAAACAAGGCGACTAAAATAGGCATAGTGGAAAAATCTTGTGTCAACGCACCGGCTACTATTACCAGCACAACAAACAATAAAATGGGCGTAATGCCAACAAATTGTCTTTGAATATTAGCCCCTATATCTTGTATCATTTTCTATCGCTATCTTAATAATAATGGTCTATTGTCAAAGGCAAGTAGGTAACATGTCAATCTTGGCACCTTATTAATCTTCAATAAGGAAACTGCCATGGTATTTTTGTCTAGGGAGCATTAGATTCTCTATTTTTCTGGTACGAATAGAGTGAAGAACAGCTTTTCCAATAGTGAACTCGGCGCAGTAAATTAAACTGATTCAGAAGAGGCATTAATTTGAGCAACGCAGTAACGAGTAACATAGCGACACGTTTTTCAATGCCTTGGTACATCATCGCTTTTTTTAGTTATTTTCTTGGTGGTGTTTTATTATCAAATATTGCCACACAATCACAAATCGTCCCAATATGGATCCCGGCTGCCATCGCGTTGGTTGGCTGTTACATTTGGTGGTGGCGTTTTTTCCCAGCAGTGTTTATCGCCTCTTTATTATTTAATATCAGTACGCATAAAATCACTGGCCTGCCCCAAATCACTCCTGAACTGATGTTTGAAGGGCTGTTAATCTCCTCTGGCGCCACCTTACAAGCCATTGTCGGCAGCGCAATAATGCGATATTGGTTGGGTAATCCCCTGGCCTTAAAAACCGATCAACGAACGATTACCTTTGTCTTTGTGGTCGGTGTATTAGTAAACTTGATATCAGCCAATATCGGCGTGTTTGCCTTGAGTCAATTCAGTCCTTCCTACAGTGTTGAAAACTATTGGAATAACATGTTTTTGTGGTGGATGGGCGACTCTCTGGGGGTTTTGATTGGCTTACCTTTTATCTTAAGCCTCGTTCGTTTTACAACGCTCGCTCAGCAAACTCGCAAGAGTCGTTTATTAATCATCAATATCAGTTGCATATTGTTAGTCATGATATCCCTTAGCACGGTGTTCTTTTCTAAGTATAACTACAACAATGCCTTGGCTTTAGCCAAGCGTGAATTACAAACAATTGAAAATGGTGTAAACGGCGAAATAAGTAAAAACCAAGCGCAATTACAACAATTGGCACGCTTTTTACAAACTAACCCACAAGTCACTCGCCAACAATTCACTCAGTTCGCTGAAAAACTACTCACCAACAAAATTGCTATGAAAGCACTTTCATGGAACTCTGTTGTTGAACAAAATGACAGCGAACAATTCAAAGATGAGCTTAATGAAATTTATCAACGCCCGATATCCATCGTGGGTAAGCCTTTAGGCGAGGGTGATCCTCTGGTAGTGGTTAAGTACATTGCGCCTGAACAAAGTAACGAGGCGGCAATCGGCTTTAATGTTTATTCTAGTCCCGCCCGCAAAACAGCGTTACTTAAAGACCAAGATATTTTTGGTTTGCATGCCACGCCCATTATTCAGTTAGTACAATCAAGCAAAGCAATGCCTGCTTATTTGCTTTTTTCAGCGGTATTTTCTGAGCATACTAAACAAAGCTCTGTCCCTCAAAAAGCAGATATTAGAGGCTATGCAACAGGCGTTTTTTTGATTGACCAAATGTTAACTCAGGCCCTTCCTAAAGCACTCAGCGATATTTTTCATTATGAGCTTTTCGACCAAGGCAGTACTCAGGTTTTCGCAGGTAATACTCAAAAAGACATGATTTCCTTGCAAGATGAAGTCAACTTAATGTCTTTGAGTTTTAATATGTCTGGGCAAATTTGGCAAATGAATTTGGTGCCTAAAAGAGAGTTTCTTATTCATTATCAAAGTGATTTATCCACGCTCTTATACATTTTTCAGATAGTAATCGTGGCATTTTCAATGACCTTATTATTGCTGATGAATAATCGCCAATTTGTGCTTAACCATTTAGTTGAGCAGCGCACTAACGAGCTGGTATTAGCAAAACAAGAGGCCGATCAAGCTAATAAAGCTAAGGGTCAGTTTTTAGCCAATATGAGCCACGAACTACGCACGCCGTTAAATGCCGTGATTGGCTTTGCGCAACTAGCGAAAAAAACTGACAAAAGTGAGCAGTTACGGGCTTATATTAATAACATTGCCAGTGCCTCTGGGACCTTGCTTGCGCTGATTAATGACATACTCGATTTTTCAAAAATTGAGTCAAACAAACTAAGCCTAGAAACATCCCCCTTTGACATGGAGGCCTTAATCGGTCGAATTGATGTAATGTTTTCTGCCAATGCCAGTAATAAAAATATTGAATGGCGGATTGAAAACACATTACCCGCGCCCTTATGGTTTAAGGGGGATTCGCTGCGCCTTGAACAAATTGTGATTAATTTATGTGGTAACGCCCTTAAGTTCACTCAAAAAGGTAGGGTGACACTTCACTTTAGTGTGCAAAGTGAACAGCAGACTTATGCACCAGGCGCACAAGTTAACTTAAAAATTGCAGTAAAAGACTCAGGTATTGGTATGACCGAGCAGCAACAAGGCAAGTTATTTAATGCCTTTAATCAAGCTGATAACTCCACCACGCGAAAATATGGCGGAACAGGCTTAGGCCTTGCCATATCACTCAAATTGTGTGAATTAATGAAAGGCTCATTTGAGGTATCAAGCACACCTGAAGTAGGATCTATTTTCACTTTAAGCGTGCCACTAGAAGTCTGTTTACCAATTACCGAGGTAACTACCGCTAGCGACTTTGACATATCATCATTGCAAAATAAGAAAGTGTTAGTGGCCGAAGACAATGAAATTAATCAAATCGTGATCACTGAAATGTTAAAGCATTTAGGCCTCAAAGCAGTGATTGTTGAAAACGGACAGTCAGCCGTTGAAGCGGTAAACGAGTGTCTCTTCGATGTTGTTTTAATGGATTGCCAAATGCCTATATTGGATGGTTATCAAGCCACGACACAAATACGTGAGCATTTTAATCAGCAACAATTACCCGTAATAGCCTTAACCGCCGATGTGACGCACGAAAGCAAAGAAAAAGCTGAAATGGCAGGATTCAATGCACATTTAAGTAAGCCAATCAGCTTAGAAAAGCTGACGGCCTGCTTACTTAACGTTTTGGCAGAGAACAAAAAAAGCGAGCTCTGACACCAGCAATTTAAATAAGCGCCGCCAGTTCTGCCCCTTGTCTAATCGCGCGTTTGGCATCAAGCTCCGCCGCCACATCTGCGCCGCCAATTAGGTGAGTGCTAATATTGTTAGCTAACAGGCCCTGTTGCAGTTCACGCAAGGGCTCTTGTCCTGCACACAAAATAACATTGTCTACAGCCAAACAGCGTTCAGTACCCCCGACGATTATATGCAAACCCTCATCATCGATACGCACATACTCAACACCCGGCATCATTTGCACGTTTTTACGCTGCAGGCTAGCGCGATGGATCCAACCAGTGGTTTTACCCAAGCCTTTCCCCACTTTAGTCGTTTTACGTTGGAGTAGAAATATTTCACGATCTGGTGGTGCTATATCCGCCTCCATAAGTGCACCAGCATGCTGATAGTCAGTATCAATGCCCCACGATTTTAACCATTCTTGGGGTTTTAAGCTTAGAGAGTCATGTTCGACTAAAAATTCAGCCACATCAAAACCGATACCACCAGCACCGATAATCGCCACTGATTTGCCCACTGCTTTGTTATCGCGCAGCACGTCGAGATAGTTCATGACTTTGGGATGATCAGCACCGGGCAGATTAAGACGACGGGGTACAATACCCGTGGCCAAGATAACGTGAGCAAATTTTCCAGCAGCGAGACTTTCTGCACTCTGTTCATTCGACAGATGAAGATGAACACCGGTCTGCGCTAGTCTATTGGTAAAATAGCGTATGGTTTCATTAAACTCTTCTTTACCTGGTATACGTTTAGCGTAGTTAAACTGGCCACCAATTTCGCCTGCTTTATCAAACAGGTGCACTTCGTGTCCGCGTTCTGCCGCATAGCAACTGAAGGCTAAGCCAGCAGGCCCAGCCCCCACCACCGCTAATTTTTGTTTATGGGTGGTTAGTGGAAAATTTAATTCCGTTTCGTAGCCAGCGCGAGGATTAACTAAGCAGCTTGCGCGTTTCTTCTGAAAACTGTGATCAAGGCAAGCTTGGTTGCAGGCAATACAGGTATTAATTAATTGACTATTACCCTGTTTGGCCTTGCGCATAAAGTTTTCATCGGCTAAAAATGGTCGTGCCATTGAAACCATATCAGCATGACCTTGCGCTAATACACTTTCAGCTACTTCTGGTGTGTTGATGCGATTAGACGTAATTAACGGCAAACTAACTTCGCCTTTCATACGCTGGGTCACCCACGTAAAGGCAGCTCGCGGTACCATAGTGCCGATAGTGGGCACTCTCGTTTCGTGCCAACCAATACCGGTATTAATGATGGTTGCGCCGGCTTCTTCTATCATCTTGGCTAGGGCAAGGACTTCAGTCCAATGACTGCCACCTTCAACCAAATCCAACATCGACAAGCGATAAATAATAATAAATTTTTCACCAACCCTTTGACGTACTGCACGCACTATCTCAATGGCAATTTTCGCGCGATTAGCAAAACTACCGCCCCACTCATCATTGCGTTGATTGGTGCGTTCACACAAAAATTGATTAATAAAATAGCCCTCTGAGCCCATGATTTCAACACCATCGTAACCGGCAAGCTGAGCCAGACCAGCGCAGTTGGCGTAATCTTTAATAGTGCTATAAATACCGCGCACCGAGAGTGCTTTAGGCTTAAACGGCACGATGGGTGATTTAAGCGCTGATGGGCCCACACTAAAGGGATGATAACCATAACGACCAGTATGCAAAATTTGCATGCATATTTTTGTATCATAACGATGCACCGCTTCGGTAATAACTTGATGATCTTTGGCATGTCCTTTGTTTGCCATGCGCGCTGCAAAGGGGAATACACAGCCTTGTCGATTAGGGCTGATACCGCCGGTAACAATCATGCCAACGCCACCAGCCGCTCTTTCAGCGTAAAACGCCGCTAACTTTTCATGCCCCTTTTTTTCTTCCTCTAAGCCGAGATGCATTGAGCCCATTAATACGCGGTTAGCAAGTGCAGTAAAACCGAGATCAAGCGGAGTAAAAAGATGGGGAAAATGAGGAGACTGAGACATATTGTTCCTAGCTTACTTGGTCAAGATACCCGCAGTTTATGCGTAAACCTAAATTAATGTAATAAAAAATAGCCACGCAGTAGGATGAATCAATTGGGCTTATTGCTACTTAGCCGACGGTGAAAACAACCTTGATGCTTTAACCCGCTCAAATAGTTCAATGCGACCCATTGAATCTAATATCGAATAGCATACAAGAGTTTTAACTAGTGAGGTTTGATGCGTGCTGAACAAACTGTTATTGGTCTTGTAAAAATAAACTAAAACTTTAATTGAAAAAGGCAGCTTAAAGTCGTAACAAAGCTGCCGTTTAAAGTGTAACTAAAAACGCATTATAAGCAGCAATGCGCTTTTCAGCTGCCATTTAAATCGCTCTAGGCGGGGTTTTAGTGCCATTAGTTGATATTAACGGCGGTGTTTTCGTGCCGTTAGTTGATATTAACGGCGGAGTTTTAGTACCGTTAGTTGCCATTAACGGTGGGGTTTTAGTGCCGTTGGTTGCTGCAATAGCGACACTTGAGACCACTGAAAGTGTGGCGATAGCGATGGCGATAATGAGTTGCTTTTTCATTTTGTTACTCCGTTAAGTTAGTAAATGTGGATTTGATTCCACATTTTTACTATTAACACAGTAACTAAAATTATGCTTGTTTTAGGCTTGCAAACTCGCTTTGCGTTGTATTTTTATCGCTTCACGTACGACTAACCAGAGCACCCACACCGCCAAAGAGTGCATGATGTATTCATAACTGTTGTAGATATAGAGCGCTTTTATTTTCAGTAAGTGACGCACTAAAAACTCGATAATCATGGCACACTCAACCACACAGGCAACCCAAATCGTTTTATACACAAACCAATCTAAGCGCAAAATAGACGCCCCACTATTTAAGTAATAATTAAGCCCATGGGGACGATACATCAGCAATTGCCTGACAATTAAACTTAAACTTATTTTGAAAAAATAAAAATAGATTTGCGGCGCTGGGTAATCGGTTTTGTACCAGTAAACCTCAGCAATTAAGGTAATAAATAACAGCAAAGCAATGGGTATAGCCAATTTGTCGTGACGACAAAAATATAAGCTTACGATGGGGACCGTAAAAGCAAATGCGGTATAGATTAAGTTGTTATTGAGGGTTAAAAACGCAGTATTTACTAAGGTGTTTTCGACCAGTAACAATATACAAACCGTTTTTATGTTGATGTCATAGCGAAAAATAAAGGCAATCACGATGAAACTAATGGTACTAATCGAGTCAAAAAATAGTGGTTGACCAAAACTATAGATACCCAACAAAACACACAAACTAGCCAGTAATGCGTTTGATAAAGGTATCAGCAGGTGTTTACTGAGCAACACTAGAAACCAAAGTATTTGGTGATAAAGACTCTAAAGCTAAATTCAGTTTCGGCATCAATATATTGTTCACATATTTCATGCCATCTGCGTATCGTATCGATACTGATGTTCTCAATGGTGCCTTGTTTTTCATTTTCGATTGCCGATATTGTCTCGCGGCTTACACCTAAGAACTCTGACATTTGAAGTTGTGAATAGGGCGTAGTTTTACGCAATGCCTTAAGCAATTTTCCATCAAATTTGTGTCGCCTACCCATACATCCAACCAACTGGGTTATTTAATACTCTTTAAAAACTATCTTAATTATCGATTTAGGTAAAGTTTATATTTCAATATTTTAATCGTAACAAAATATATTCGACGTACTTGAAGATACTTATGTGCCTCACACTATTTTTACCAACTACAATATGACACGAGGGTTGGCGTAAGCTTGTAGTGAATATCACAGATTGATGCTTCTTGCTTAAGTCTGAGTTTGCTTATTGGGCGCAGAGCTACTCAACAAGAGCATATAACGCCCGAGAAACACACTTTAACAGTTGCTTATTTAATGCCATTGTCTAGTCACTGTAATAAAAAATTACATTTGAAAATGTAATCCCAGCGCAATATTAGATACGATGTCGTACTTATTTTTTTATTGGTAACTCACTGTTATGTCGTCAGGAAGTAGTTGGACAAAGTCACTCTTTGTCGGTTTATGGTCAATCCTA
This sequence comes from Paraglaciecola sp. 25GB23A, assembly GCF_040012495.1. Classification (NCBI taxonomy): domain Bacteria; kingdom Pseudomonadati; phylum Pseudomonadota; class Gammaproteobacteria; order Alteromonadales; family Alteromonadaceae; genus Paraglaciecola; species Paraglaciecola sp. 25GB23A. The sequence goes on along the minus strand of NZ_JBDYKM010000001.1, from coordinate 900,228 downwards.
AATTTTAGCCGCAAATTATTTTTTAATCTTATTTTTATCCTGCTTTTTATTGGCTTTTTGTCAATTCTAATGAAAGACAATAACAAAATAATCGTACCCAATGATTCTGCCTTAGTACTAAAACTGGCCGGCAGTATTGTGATTGAAAAACGCGGTGTTGATCCTTTTGAAGAATTTATGCAAGAGGCCTTTGAAAATGACAATCAAGACAATGAAATTTTATTGCAAGATGTGTTGCTTACCATAGAAAATGCCAAACAAGACAACCGCATCAAAGTCCTAGTGCTCGATCTACAGCAGCTTTCTGGGGCAGGCTTAGACAAATTAGAGCAAATTTCTCAAGCCTTAGAAAACTTTAAAGAAAGTGGCAAGCCGGTTTATGCAATCGGTGACAATTACAGCCAAAACCAATATTATTTAGCGAGTCATGCTGATCACCTCTACCTGAACCCAATGGGTTTTATGTTATTTGAGGGCTACGGTCGCTTTCCCACCTATTACAAATCTGCTTTAGAAAAAATAAAAGCGCAAACTCATGTGTTTAAAGTTGGCACCTATAAATCTGCCATAGAGCCCTATATTCGTGACGATATGTCTGAAGCCGCAAAAGAAGCTAACCAAGCTTGGCTCAGTGCAATGTGGACACAATATAAAAACAATGTGGCTAAAGCACGTAATTTATCACCTCTCAATTTTGACGAAAAACTCGAAGACTTCATGGTTAAGTTCGAGCAAGCAGGTGGGGACTTTGCTCAATATGCCCTGCAAAATGGGTGGGTTGATGCACTTAAAACACGAGATGAAGTGCGTCAAGAATTGATTGATCTGGTGGGCACTAATGAATCCGGTATGAGTTTCAAACAAATCAGTTACCGTAACTATCTAAAGATCATCAGTCCTTCACTCCCGCATTTGCCGAATGATATGGATAAAGTCGGTATTGTGGTGGCCAAAGGTACTATTTTAAACGGTATCCAAAAGCCCGGCGATATTGGCGGTGATAGCACCGCTGAGTTGCTAGTAAAAGCGCGTTTAGATGATTCAGTTAAATCCGTTGTCTTGTATGTAGATTCTCCGGGCGGTAGCGCATTTGCCTCCGAAATCATTCGTCAAGAAGTGGAAAATTTACAAAAAGCTGGCAAGCCGGTAGTGGCTGTAATGAGTACTTATGCCGCATCTGGCGGTTACTGGATATCGGCGGGTGCTGACCAAATCTGGGCCGCACCTAGCACTATTACCGGCTCAATTGGTATTTTTGGTATGTTTCTTACCTTTGAAAACACCTTAGATTATTTGGGCGTACATACCGATGGTGTAGGTACTACGGATTTTGCTGGATTTGGCATTACTAGAACACTTGATCCAAGAATGGGCCAAATACTGCAACGTGGTATTGAACATGGTTATGATCAATTTATATCCTTAGTCGCGGATAAACGTGATATGAGCAAAGAGCACGTGGATACTATCGCGCAAGGCAGAGTATGGATTGGTGAGACAGCTAAAGAGCTTGGTTTAGTTGACGAAATCGGTTACTTAGAAGATGGTATTAAGGCCGCAGCTCAATTAGCCAGTCTAGAACGCTATGATACCCAATACATTCAACGCTCCTTGTCGAGCCGCGAAATGTTTTGGAAAGAATTATTTGGTCAAGCTACCGTGTTAATGGATGGAGCGTTTAAAACCAAGACCCAGAGTCCATTTATGGCATTTGTTAAAGAACTCACTGTGGACATAGATACCGCAGCGAAATTCAATGATCCAATGGGTGTTTATTCTTTCTGTTTAGAATGTAGTTTATAAGTAAAAACCGATGCGAGTTTATACTTCGGTTAAGGCCTTGTGTAATCTCGCATCTAAACTCTGTGCAGAAAATTTGGCTTCAATAGCATATTGCTCTAAGGCTAAATCGGCATCTAACTCTGGTTTCCATGTTGGGATACCTACGGGATTACCTAGTTCGTCACAAGCCACAAACACCACAATACAATGACCGGTTCTTTGTATTTCATCCCGTTTAGGATCACCGGCTTGAATTTCGATAAAGATGTGCATACTGGTTTGCCCTGTATGTACAACTTTAGCTTTTAAGGTTACAAGTTGCCCGACTAAAATAGGGCGAATAAAGCGGATGGCACCAATAGACACTGTGACGCAATATTTTCCACTGTACTGAGCAGCACAGGCGTAACCCGCTTGGTCCATCCACTTCATGACAATACCACCATGGACTTTACCACCAAAATTTACATCAGTAGGTTCAGCTAAAAAACGAAAATCAATGGCGCGTTTGTTTGACATAGGCTTCTCTAATTATTGTCGAAATGAGGCAAGATTGTTTACTATCTTAAAAAAGCAGTAGGAAAGTAAAGAAAAACGTGCAAAAAACAGTATTAAATTTAATTCAGCAACAAATAATCGAGCGCACAGAAAGCTGTATGGCTTTAGCGTGTGAACACTTTAATCGCCAATTTTTAATGCCCACCATCAAATTTAATCAACGCGGTAAAATTGCTGGCAGTGCCCGCCTACAACTCAATGAATTACGCTTTAATCCGGTGTTAATGCAAGATAATTTGGATCACTTTTTAAGTGATGTTGTACCCCATGAAATTTGTCATCTACTTGCGTTTCAACTATTTGGCCGAGTTAGACCCCATGGTAAAGAATGGCAAGCGCTGATGGTGCAAGTATACGAGGTGAAACCCAATACCTATCATGGTATGGATGTCACTAAAGTTGCTGGAAAAAAGTTTGCATATCGGTGTTTGTGTGGACCGGTCGGACTCAGTATCAGGCGGCACAACAAGGTAGTCAGGAAAGTGCAGCAGTATCGTTGTATTAAATGCGGCAACCAGCTTGTTGCCGCTTAATCACGTTTAAGGGAAAGCTAAAACCAACGTTTAGTAAAGGCTTTATCTAATTCGTTAAAAGCGGTTTTTAATAACCCAGCTAGTTCCATGTATTTAGGTTTTGCTTGAGGGTTTTGTAAAGCACAACCTTGAATTTGCATTTTGTGATGTATTTCAAAATACCACGCACTTAATGCCGGTGGCAGAACTTGATTGGCGCGGTGCCCAAGCCATAACAAGCCTTGCATGGGTAAGGTAAGGAAAAACGCACCGACAGCTAGAGCTTGGGGGAGCTGTTCCATTCCTTGAAAGTTAACGATAGCAGCAACCGACAGGACTGCTAAAGGGGGCATAACTTTGATGGACAATTTCGTAGCTGCAATCACGCGATTTTCTGCAAACAGCGTGGTTAATTGCTTCTCAACTGGCCAGGTTAGCATGTACTGCTGGCCGTCTTTAAACATAGAGCCTATGGTTTGTGCCACAATTTACTCCTCTTTATCTATCGGTAGGTATTCTAGCGCGGAACCACCGAATTACCTAAATCCATCTGTTATATGAAATGAACTATTAATACCCAAAGGTGTGGTGCCGCGTTAATATCATCATGGTTACCAGCAAATTCAAAAGGATAAAACATCTATGACTCAACACGTCCTTGTTCTCAACTGCGGTAGTTCGTCGATCAAATTTGCCATCATCGAAACCACCAGTGCTAAGTTGCCCCTACAAGGAATAGCTGAAAATCTTGGCGCTGAGAATAGCCAACTGCGCTATTCCTATGGTCAAGACAAAACCAGTTTAAAACTGACCACTAACGCCACCCATAAAGACGCATTACACTGCATTGAACAGGTCCTTAAAAAATTTGACACCCTAGGATCAAGTCTTGTCGCTGTGGGCCATCGTGTCGTGCACGGCGGTGAGAGATTCACCCATTCTTGCTTAATTGATGATGCCGTAAAACAAGCGATCAGCGATATGTCTCACATGGCTCCACTGCATAACCCAGCGAACGTAGCGGGTATAACGAGCGCTCAAGCAGCATTTCCGAACTTACCTCAAGTAGCCGTTTTTGATACGGCCTTTTTTCAAACTTTACCCAAGCATGCTTATCTTTATGCCCTGCCTTATAAGCTTTATGAACAACATGGGATACGTAAATATGGCTTTCATGGTTCAAGTCATTATTTTGTTTCTGGCCAAGCGGCAAAATATCTTACTAAAGAGATAAAAGACTGCAATTTGATCACCGCACATCTGGGTAACGGATGCAGTATCACCGCGATAAAACAAGGTAAAGCGATTGATACGAGTATGGGGTTCACTCCTCTTGAAGGGCTAATGATGGGAACACGTTGTGGTGATATCGACCCAAGTGTCGCGACATTTTTAATTGAAAACTTAGCTTATAGCGCGAATCAGGTCAGTGCTTTACTGAATAAACAATCGGGTTTACATGGTATTTCTCAGTTAAGCAATGATTGTCGCACCCTCGAGCAAGAACAAGCACAAGGAAACCAACAAGCCAAACTGGCCTTAGATATGTTTGTCTACAGATTAGTCAAATACATCGGCTCTTACCTAGCCATAGTGGGACCTCTCGATGCTTTAGTCTTTACCGGCGGTATCGGTGAAAACTCCAGTTATATTCGCCAACAGACCATCAGTCAACTGAAGCATATGGGCTTTAGCCTTGATGATAAGTTAAACACTGAGATGCGCTTTGGTCATTCTGGTTTTATTAGTCAGCCATCATCAAAAAATATATTAGCGATAGCCACCAATGAAGAGTGGGTTATTGCTCAAGACACGATTAAATACGCGTTTCAAGCTTAAGGAGAACTCATGGCACGTCGAATAATGTTAATTCCGGTAGGCAGCAGTGTTGGCCTCACCAGTGTATCTTTGGGTTTGGTCAGAGCCATGCAGCAACAAGGCTTAAAAGTAAACTTTTTCAAAGCAATGGGGCAGCCTCGTCAAGGCGATGAGGAAGCTGAGAAATCAACCACCATCATCAGCCAATTGGGCTTAATTAAACCCGCACCACCGCTCACCTCGGCCTATGTGGAGGATATGATCAGTAATGACAAAATAGATGTCTTACTAGAAGAAATTATTGCTTTGTACGAGCAATATTCGAGCGACGAAGACATTTGCATCATTGAAGGTTTGGTTTCAACTCAAAGCCATCCCTACGCAGTCCGACTTAACCGTGAAATTTGTAATGCCTTAGATGCCAAAATAGTATTAGTCAGTGCGCCAGGTAATTTAAACGCCACTCAACTCAACGATAAACTTGAAATTGTGGCTGACAACTATGGGGGCCACAAAAGTAAGAAAGTACTTGGCTGTATATTTAATAAAATTAATGCACCTCTGGATGAAAGAGGCCGCTTAAGCACAGAACTTATTGAACATCACGATGAAAGCCAAACTGAAAAAATCACTAAAAAACTTAAGAAACTAGCTATTTTTAACAAATCTTTTGCCTTGTTGGGCTGTATAAATTGGAGCTTTGATTTAATTGCTCCTCGGGTTATTGATATGTGCAAGCATCTCAATGCCACCTTATTAAATGAAGGGGACTACCTGCATCGCAGACTGCGAAGTGTGCATTTATGTGCACGAGAAATTCACAATATGGTGTGGGTGCTAAAACCCGGTGCGCTGTTGGTGATATCCGGTGATCGCAATGACATGTTTGTTATGGCTTGTCTTGCCGCGCAAAATGGTACAAAAATCGGGGCCATTTTGTTAACCGGTGGATATGAGCCCGACCCGAGAGTAATGGAATTATGCGCACAAGCCTTAGAAAGCGGCCTTCCTGTGATGTTAGTCAAAGATAATACTTGGCAAACGTCCTTAAATTTGCATTTTTACAATTTAGAAGTACCAGCAGATGACGAACAACGAGTTAATCGTGTAATGGATCATGCCGCCAGTTGTATTGATCCGAAATGGATTAATTCACTGACGGCTGGCGCAGCGAAAGTACTGCGTTTATCGCCACCTGCTTTTCGGTTTAAATTAACGCAACTGGCAAAAGCCGCCAACAAAACGATTGTATTACCAGAGGGTGATGAACCTCGCACTATTAAAGCTGCTGCCATTTGTGCAGCTCGGGGTATTGCTAAATGTATATTATTGGGCGATAGAGCTGAGATCCTCAGAGTAGCGGAACAACAAGGTGTGGTTTTGCCTGACTCAGTTAGCATTCAACAGCCAGAAGACATTCGACAACAGTATATAGGACCTTTGGTTGAGCTTAGGAAGCACAAAGGACTCACTGCTGTGGTAGCGGAAGAGCAGCTATTGGATAACGTAGTACTTGGTACAATGATGCTGCAACAAGGACATGTCGATGGCTTAGTGTCAGGTGCTGTGCACACCACTGCAAATACTATCCGCCCTGCCCTGCAATTGATAAAAACCGCTCCTGGCGCATCCTTAGTTTCATCCATATTCTTTATGTTGTTACCTGAGCAAGTCTTAGTTTATGGGGATTGCGCCATCAATCCGGATCCCACAGCAGAACAATTAGCCGATATCGCCATTCAATCAGCAGACTCGGCAGCCGCTTTTGGCATCGAACCCAAAGTTGCGATGATCAGTTATAGTACAGGTGACTCAGGTACTGGCATTGATGTGGATAAAGTTAAAAAAGCCACTCAGTTAGCTCAGCAAAAAAGACCGGATTTATTAATAGATGGCCCCTTGCAATATGATGCCGCCATCATGGAAAATGTCGCCAGTAAAAAAGCGCCTAACTCAAAAGTTGCAGGCCAAGCTACGGTATTTGTATTCCCTGATCTAAACACTGGCAATACCACGTACAAGGCCGTGCAACGCAGTGCTAACTTAGTCAGCATTGGTCCAATGTTACAAGGTATGGGCAAACCGGTGAACGATTTAAGTCGGGGGGCTTTGGTTGATGATATTGTATTTACTATTGCATTAACGGCTATACAAGCCACACAATAAGATACCGAATCAAACGAGCTTTCCCAAACTAACAACTAGACAGATAAACTCAGACTTGGCCATTGAAACTGACCGAGCTGCCCTTATTATTAGCCACAAGATTAAATTTTGGGTAATGCCCAGACAATTTGGAGAACACCATGTCTGCAACACGACACGTAAAATTATTGATCCTAGGTTCTGGTCCTGCAGGTTATTCAGCGGCGGTCTATGCTGCACGTGCGAATCTAAACCCTGTTTTATTAACTGGTATTCAGCAAGGTGGTCAATTAACGACTACCACCGAAGTAGAAAACTGGCCTGGTGATCCTGAAGGTTTAACTGGGCCAGACCTAATGGTTCGTATGCAAAAGCATGCAGAAAAATTTGATACCGAAATTATTTTTGATCACATCAACAAGACTGATCTAAGCAAACGCCCTTTCACCTTGTTTGGTGATCAAGCCACCTACACCTGCGATGCTTTAATTATTGCCACTGGGGCTTCGGCCAAATATCTGGGCATGGAATCAGAAACGGCCTTTATGGGTAAGGGAGTATCAGCTTGCGCCACATGTGATGGATTTTTCTATCGCAATCAAAAAGTCGCGGTGATTGGTGGTGGTAATACTGCTGTTGAAGAAGCCTTATATTTATCCAACATTGCCTCTGAGGTACATGTTATTCATCGCCGTGATTCATTTAGAAGCGAAAAAATTCTTGCCGACCGCCTGATGGATAAAGCACAAAACGGTAACGTCGTATTGCACATGAATACTACATTAGACGAAGTGCTTGGTGATCAGATGGGCGTAACGGGACTCAGGATCAAACAAGTAGATTCAGCTGAAACCAGTGAGTTACCCGTAATGGGTCTGTTTGTTGCAATTGGTCATCAACCCAACACCTCGATTTTTGAAGGTCAGTTGGAAATGAAAGACGGTTACCTTAAAGTAAAAAGTGGTACCGAAGGCAATGCGACTCAAACCAGCGTGGAAGGTGTATTTGCTGCGGGTGATGTTAGCGACCATATTTATCGCCAAGCGATTACCTCAGCAGGTACAGGCTGCATGGCAGCCTTAGACGCAGAGAAATACTTAGACGCACTAGAAAAGTAAATAGAGGCCTCAGTGAGGCCTTTTTTAATTATAAGAAAAAATGATCAGACTTCCTCAATTAAACGACGAAAAGCTCTTCCCCGACCCTAGTCGTGCCTTAGTTGAACCCAATGGTTTGTTAGCCTTTGGGGGCAAACTAAGCATCGCTCGACTGACTGAAGCCTATTCTAAAGGTATTTTCCCGTGGTTCAGTCCAGGAGAGCCCATATTGTGGTGGTCACCTAACCCCAGAGGGATATTGCCTCTTGAGCACTTTTACTGCAGTAGCAAGTTAGCCAAGTTAGTGAGACAAGGACGGTTTAAGGTCACTCTCAACCATGCTTATGATGATGTTATCGATGCGTGCGCTTCCATTAGTAGAAATGGTTCAGGCACGTGGATCACCGCTGAGATGATCCAAGCATACAAAGACTTACACCTTGCCGGTCATGCCCATTCGATAGAAGTATGGCAAAATGATGCACTAGTGGGCGGATTGTATGGCGTAGTGAGCGGAAAATTATTTTGTGGGGAGTCGATGTTTCATCGTTTAACTGATTGTTCTAAATTAGCTATGTATTACTTAGTTGACTTACTTAAGGCAGAAGAAGCCCCGTTTATCGATTGTCAGATGTTAAATCCACATTTACAAAGCTTAGGTTGTATTGAAACACCAAGGCGGGATTTTTTAGACAAATTAGCCATGCTACAGTCCCAGTCTTTTTCTATAGACTGCTGGAAAGCCCGCATACTAAGCCAGTCATCATGAAGTTTGGTATTACGCAATCCTTTCCTTGCAGTTACCTTGCAGAGCAGCAAGAACGTTTACTAGTGTTTGTTGAAGATGAGGCACAAGTCAGTGCTACGCACTATGACATGCTGATTGGTGCAGGGTTTAGACGCAGTGGTACACAAATTTATCGTCCACACTGTATAGATTGCCAAGCCTGCGAGTCCCTCAGGCTACCAGTTAAGCACTTTAAGCCCTCAAAAAGTCAGAAACGCGTGCTTAAGATTAATAGTGATATAGTCATTAAGCTCAGTGAACAAGACAAACCCGAGTACTATCCCATTTATGAGCAATACATTAATCAACGTCATGCTGATGGGAGCATGTATCCGGCTTCAGTAGAACAATACCGAGGATTTGTTATCAATCCTTGGGATCAAGCGCTATTTATTGAGATGCACCTTCATGGGAAACTTGTTGGTGTTGCGGTCACCGATAAGCTGATATCTGGCTTATCTGCACTATATACCTTCTTTTTACCCGAATATGCGCAACGATCAATAGGCACCTATGCTATATTGCAGCAGGTTGAGCTAGCGCAGCGGTTAAATCGCGATTTTTTATATCTAGGTTATCAAATCGATAGTTGCCAAAAAATGAACTATAAGCAGAATTTCTTACCCCATGAACGTTTTTTAGACGATAAATGGCAACTTATTGTAAAAAATGTTGGGTAAAGCTTTACACTCGCGGCCTTATTGGGCAAAATCTGCGCGGCTTTTTTAGACACTTATTTTTTAAGACAGAGGTAACAGAGTTAGATGGCGAAAGAAGATTGTATTGAAATGGAAGGAACTGTGTTGGATACCCTTCCAAATACTATGTTTCGTGTTGAGTTAGAGAATGGTCACGTTGTGACAGCTCATATCTCAGGTAAAATGCGTAAAAACTATATCCGTATTTTAACCGGTGACGCTGTAACTGTTGAAATGACGCCCTACGACTTGAGCAAAGGTCGTATCATTTATCGCGCTCGATAATCTTATTGGTAGTTTAACCTACCATTGTACCGGTAAATTTTGTTATTTTTGATTACGATAAACTTTGCTTCCAGATACAAAAAAGCCCTTGAATTAACTTCAAGGGCTTTTTTTTATGTTATTGATAGGGCTTACTAGGCTTCAGATTTTTCTTTACTATCAGTTATAAACTCAAAAGCTAACTTATCATCGGCTAACTCTATTTTGACGCTGCCACCGTTGCTAAGACGCCCAAATAATAACTCATGGGCCAACTTCTTTTTAATCTGCTGCTGAATGACTCGCGCCATGGGACGAGCGCCCATATTTTTATCATAGCCTTTTTGCGCTAACCATCGTCTGGCTGGCGTAGAAACTTCAAGCGATACACCCTTATTATCCAATTGCACTTGCAGTTCAACGATAAACTTATCAACGACTTGCAATATAATCTCTTGGTCAAGATGATTAAACCACACGATAGCATCAAGACGATTTCTAAACTCAGGCGTAAATAAGCGATTAATCTCACTTAGTGCATCATGACTATTATCTTGCTGTTTAAAGCCGATAGAGGTCCGTATGGTTTGTTGTGCACCTGCGTTTGTGGTCATGACTAACACCACATTTCTAAAATCGACTTTACGCCCATTATTATCTGTTAATGTGCCATGATCCATTACCTGCAGCAGAATGTTATAAATATCGCTGTGAGCTTTTTCCACTTCATCCAATAACACGACACAATAGGGATGTTTAATCACTGCATCGGTCAATAGTCCACCTTGGTCAAAACCAACATAACCAGGAGGTGCACCGATTAAGCGACTGATCGAATGACGTTCCATATATTCAGACATATCAAATCTGACAAGTTCTACGCCCATTATCTTAGCTAATTGCGCTGTCACTTCGGTTTTACCTACTCCAGTCGGACCTGCAAATAAAAAGTTACCAATGGGTTTTGTCTCATTGCCTAAGCCCGAGCGTGACAAGCGGATCGCATCAGTCAAGGTATCTATCGCTTCATTTTGACCAAACACTACCAATTTCAAGTCACGATCAAGATTTTTAAGCACTTCTTTGTCTGAAGACGAAACCGATTTTTCGGGTATGCGCGCAATTTTGGCAATGATGTGTTCAATGTCCATTACACCAATAGTTTTTTTGCGTTTTGATGGCGGTAACAAACGTTGGCTCGCACCTGCTTCATCGATGACATCAATCGCTTTGTCAGGTAAATGGCGTTCATTAATATATTTAGCCGACAACTCTGCCGCAGCGCGAATTGCTTTTGTGGTGTAACGCACACTGTGGTGGGCTTCGTAGCGGGATTTTAAACCCATTAAAATTTTAGTGGTATCATTGACGTTCGGCTCAAGTACGTCAATTTTCTGGAATCGACGGGCCAAAGCACGGTCTTTCTCAAAAACACCTTGGTATTCCTGGTAAGTCGTTGAGCCGATACAACGCAACTCGCCACTACTTAACTTAGGTTTTAGCAAGTTAGAGGCGTCCATTACGCCACCAGAGGCCGCACCTGCTCCTATAATGGTATGAATCTCATCAATGAATAGAATAGCATTCGGATCAGCCGATAGTTCATTTAAGATGCCTTTAAGACGTTTTTCGAAATCACCACGATACTTAGTACCGGCTAATAAACCGCCCATATCAAGAGAGTAGACCACAGCCGACTCAATCACTTCAGGCACATCGTTATTTACAATACGAAAAGCTAAGCCTTCAGCAATAGCGGTTTTACCCACGCCCGCTTCGCCAACCAACAATGGATTATTTTTTCGACGACGACATAAAATTTGAATACAGCGCTCCAATTCCATATCACGACCGATGAGTGGATCAATCTTACCTTCTTTGGCTAACACATTAAGATTTACCGAAAACTTATGTAATAAGGACGTATTTTCTTCTTGTTCGGCGGTCTCTTCAGGACTTTCAGCATGGGCGCTTGATTCATCATCAATTTTGGATACGCCATGAGAGATAAAGTTAACCACATCCAAACGAGTCACATCTGACTTTTTGAGGATATATACAGCTTGTGACTCTTGCTCACTAAAAATGGCCACTAATACGTTGGCGCCGGTTACTTCATCCTTACCTGATGATTGCACATGAAAAACAGCACGTTGTAATACTCGCTGAAAACCCAAAGTGGGTTGGGTTTCTCTTTCTCTACCCTGTTCATCAAGCAGCAGTGGCGTGGTGTCTTTGACAAAATCAGTTAATTCTTTTTTGATTAAGTCAATGTTAGCGCCACAGGCCTTTAAAGCCTCCTTGGCTGCACTGTTATCAAGTAGGGCAAGTAACAAATGTTCTACCGTCATAAACTCATGACGATGTTCTCTAGCAAAAATGAACGCTTCATTTAGCGTCTGCTCTAAATCTTTATTTAACATAAAATGCCCTCTGACTACTGACCAAAAACTTCGGCTAATAACTTACGCTTGTTCCATCGTACACATTAATGGGTGTTGATGTTGCTTTGCATAACGCGTCACTTGCATGACTTTAGTTTCTGCGATCTCTGCAGTATATATGCCACAAACTGCGCGGCCGCGATAGTGCACAGTCAACATTATTTGATTGGCTTTTTCTCCATCGAGATTAAAAAAGCGCATCAGTACCTCAATAACAAAATCCATCGGGGTGTAATCATCATTATTGAGCAAAACTTTGTACATCGGTGGTGGAACTGCTTTTTGCTTCTGCGCATCTAACAGTTTTTCGCGCTCAATATTTATTGTAGTGTCTTTACTCATATGTCTGATTAATTACTTAATTGCTTAAAATTAGGACCAAGTTCATTAAAGTTTCTTTACAAACCAAGGAAAAACCAAATTAGGCTTGACAAAAACAGGTTAAAAAAACTACATTTTCTAAGACGATAATATTTTGCAGTTATCTCGTCTTACCTCAGACACCTAGTGTGGGGTCAAAGTTGTATTTGTTCAAGGGATTAAAAGGAAGCAGAAGTATGGCAGTCGGCAAAGTAAAATGGTTCAATAATGCAAAAGGGTTCGGCTTTATTGTTCCCGACGATGGTGGAGAAGATATTTTTGCACACTACTCTACTATTCAAATGGAAGGCTATCGCTCTCTAAAAGCAGGGCAAGAAGTCAAATATGATGTGCAGCAAGGCCCAAAAGGCTTACACGCTGAAAACATCGACTTCAATGGCGAACCTGAACGTTAATGTAAAAATCTTCATAAAAAAGCAGACTGAAAAGTCTGCTTTTTTTCTTTTATACCAATATATTCTAATTAAAAGCTAAAGCAGCTTTAAATGTCGAACTAGGAAACAGAGATTCTGTTGCTAATTTGTCATTCAGATAATAATAACCGCCAATGTCAGCAGGTTTACCCTGGATTGCATCAATCTCACCCATTATTTTCGCTTCATTAGTGCTCAATGTTGCAAATACCTGTTTAAAGGTTTTAGCCAGCTCAACATCTTCGCTTTGTTGAGATAAGGCTTCAGCCCAATACATCGCTAAGTAAAAATGACTGCCTCTGTTATCTAACTCACCCGCTTTGCGCAAAGGTGATTTATTGTTGGTCAGTAGTTTTTCGGTTGCTTTATCAAGGGCAACTGCCAATATTTTAGCTTTAGTATTTTTGGTTTTTATGGCTAGGTCTTCCAAAGAAACTGCTAAAGCCAAAAATTCACCTAAAGAATCCCAGCGTAAATGCCCTTCTTCAACAAACTGCTGCACATGTTTTGGTGCTGAACCACCCGCACCGGTCTCAAATAAGCCACCACCGGCCATCAATGGCACGATAGATAACATTTTTGCACTCGTGCCTAATTCAATAATGGGAAACAAATCAGTTAGGTAATCACGCAGGACGTTACCCGTAACCGAGATTGTGTCTAGCCCACGAATAGCTCTTTCCATGGTGTAACGAATCGCTCTTACTGGTGCCATGATAGAAATATCAAGACCTTCAGTATCATGTTCTTGCAAATATTCGGTCACTTTAGCAATCAACTGACTATCATGAGCACGTTCTTCATCCAACCAGAAAATAGCTGGCATACCAGACTGACGGGCACGAGTGACGGCTAATTTAACCCAATCACGAATCGGTAAGTCTTTCGCCTGACACATCCGCCAGATGTCACCATCTTCTACAGTATGTTCTATCAATACTGTTTCGTCTTGATCGATAATTTGAACCTTACCATTACCTTTAATTTCAAAGGTTTTATCATGCGAACCGTATTCTTCAGCCTTCTGCGCCATCAAACCTACGTTGGGCACTGTGCCCATTGTAGTTGGGTCAAATGCACCATGGGTTTTACAGAAGTTAATCACTTCTTGGTAGATGGTGGCATAAGTACTCTCAGGTATAACCGCCTTAGTATCATGAGGCTTACCGTCTGGCCCCCACATTTGACCTGAGCTACGGATCATCGCAGGCATTGAAGCATCAACAATTACATCACTAGGCACGTGTAAGTTAGAAATACCTTTGTCAGAGTTAACCATCGCAATAAGAGGACGGTCAGCGTAACAAGCATTAATATCTTTTTGAATATCAGAGCGCTGTGACTCAGGCAAACTGGATATTTTATCATAGACACTGCCCAAACCATTGTTGGGGTTTACGCCTAGCTCTTCAAACAGAGCTGCGTGTTTTTCAAACAAGTCTTTATAAAATACTTTAACGCAGTGGCCAAATACAATGGGGTGTGAGACCTTCATCATCGTTGCTTTGACGTGTAAAGAGAACAAAATACCCGTTTGTTTAGCGTCTTCAATTTGCTCTTCGAAAAACTTACACAGTGCTTTTTTGCTCATAAACATGCCATCGATAACTTCACCGGCTAGCAATTCTACCTTAGATTTCAAAATAGTGACTTTGCCTGCATCGTCGGTAAACGCGATTCTAACATGGCCCGCTTTTTTGACCGTAACCGACTTTTCAGCAGCATAAAAGTCGCCGCTGCGCATATGCGCTACGTGGGTTTGTGATGCCTGACTCCAAGCGCCCATAGAATGCGGGTTAGCCTTAGCATAATTTTTAACTGCCACCGGCGCTCTGCGGTCTGAGTTACCTTCACGCAAGACTGGATTTACTGCACTACCTAATATTTTGCTGTATTTAGCATATATTTCTTTTTGCTCATCCGTTGTTGCTTCTTCCGGATATTCTGGTAAAGCAAAACCATTCGCTTGCAACTCTTTAATCGCCGCTTTTAATTGAGGAATTGAGGCACTGACATTGGGTAATTTAATAATATTCGTATCGGGATCTTGGGTAAGCTCACCCAATTCTTGCAATGCGTCAGGTACGCGCTGCTCTTCGGGTAAATAATCTGCAAAAGTGGCTAAGATTCGAGCGGCCAGTGAAATATCACTCAATTCAATTTCAACTCCGGCAGTCGAAGCAAAACTACGAATAATAGGGAGAAGCGAATATGTTGCTAAGGCGGGTGCCTCATCAGTTTTTGTGTAGATAATTTTTGACTTGGAAGTCGTCATTTTAAACCTCTTGTTGTTGGCAGAGCACCACCATGTAAAATTAGGTACATCTAAAGCATCTAGAACTATGCTTTGTCATTCCATAAAAACCTTTTTGCTCATGTTTAAGTCGAAAAATGCACAACTAGCTTAAACAGTTTGCAAATAATAACTGCGCTTACAAGTTAAGTACAAGTTTTGCTTGCATATTATATATAGCTAAGCAAACTAATCCTTCTTTATCATATAGAATAAAGCTCAGTTATAAATATGTTATTTAATCAGCATAGCCAAAAAAATAAAGTCAGAAATTCAAAAGCTGCAACACAACAGCGGGGTAGAAAACCAGCTGACGCCCAACGCATCGTGTTATTTAACAAACCTTTTAATGTACTAAGCCAATTTACTGATCAGGAAGGCCGTCAAACCTTAAAAGACTTTATTCCTATTGAAAATGTGTATGCAGCGGGCCGCCTTGATAGAGACAGTGAAGGTTTATTGGTATTAACGAATGATGGCAAACTGCAGCATCAGCTAGCATCACCTTCAGCTAAAACCGTTAAAACCTATTGGGCACAAGTTGAAGGCACTGTCGACAGTGAAGCCATTCAGGCCTTATGTAGGGGCGTAAAGTTAGTTGATGGTTTGACTGCACCTTCTAAGGTTATGGCGATGGCAGAACCCCTAATTTGGCAGCGCGACCCACCGGTAAGATTCCGCCAATCAATTCCAACTTCTTGGCTTTCCATTACCATCACTGAAGGTCGTAATCGCCAAGTCAGGCGAATGACTGCTCATGTTGGCTATCCAACCCTGCGTCTGATCCGCTATAAAATTGGGGATTGGACAATCGATGACATTCCAGTAGGTCAATACCGTCAAATATAATTACCAATAAATTAGCTGGGTTATGCATTTCGTTACATTAAAAAATTTTTAACGCTAATGAGTGGTGATTATCGAGATGATTTAAGCAGGACTTTTTGCTAGACTTCGCGTCCATTTTTTACGACATCTAAATTATTGTTTATGGTCACAGACACTGCCACATTTTCAGGTCAGAGCTCACCAGAGCCCGACTCAGCGCAAACAGATAACAGCCGCACCAAAGTCATCGTTGGGATGTCTGGGGGAGTTGACTCTTCCGTTTCTGCCTTTTTACTCAAACAACAGGGCTATCAAGTCGAAGGCCTGTTTATGAAAAATTGGGAAGAAGATGATAATTCTGAATACTGTGCAGCGGCAGAAGATCTAAAAGACGCGCAATCCGTGGCCGATAAACTCGGCATTCACCTGCATACGATTAATTTTGCAGCAGAATATTGGGACAATGTGTTTGAATATTTTCTGGATGAATATCGTTCAGGACGCACACCTAATCCAGACATAATATGCAACAAAGAAATCAAATTTAAAGCGTTTTTAGAATTTGCTGCGGAAGAATTAGGCGCAGATTATATTGCGACCGGCCATTACGTGCAGCGCTCAAAGGGTTCAGGGCAATGGCAGATGCT
Organism: Paraglaciecola sp. 25GB23A; assembly: GCF_040012495.1. Taxonomy (NCBI): domain Bacteria; kingdom Pseudomonadati; phylum Pseudomonadota; class Gammaproteobacteria; order Alteromonadales; family Alteromonadaceae; genus Paraglaciecola; species Paraglaciecola sp. 25GB23A. The sequence goes on along the minus strand of NZ_JBDYKM010000001.1, from coordinate 883,561 downwards.
AAGGGGTTTAGATGGCAACAAGGATCAAAGTTATTTTTTATATACTTTGTCTCATGAGCACATTGGCCAAACATTATTTCCGATTGGCCATATTGAAAAACCCGAAGTCAGAAAAATTGCCCTTGAGCAAGGATTAGTGACCCACAATAAAAAAGACAGCACTGGCATTTGTTTTATTGGCGAGCGTAAATTTAAGGATTTCTTAGGGCAATATTTACCCGCTCAACCAGGTGAAATTGAAACGGCTGAGGGACAGATCATTGGGCATCATGATGGTTTGATGTACCACACCTTAGGTCAACGCAAAGGTTTACTGATTGGCGGCTTAAAAGATTTCTCTGAAGATCCTTGGTACGTAGTAGACAAAGACGTAGAACGTAATGTGTTGATTGTGGGCCAAGGCGCCAACCACCCTCGCCTTTTTTCAAAAGGACTCATAGCTAATCAATTACATTGGGTAGATAGAAAAGGGCCCGCAGTGCCAATGCGCTGTGTGGTAAAAACTCGCTATCGTCAAACCGATATTCCATGTGTTATTACGCCGCTAGCCGATGGCACAGTCAAAGTCATATTTGATGAGCCTCAAAAAGCCGTTACCCCTGGCCAGTCAGCCGTTTTCTATGCAGATAAGCTGTGTTTAGGCGGTGGCATTATAGAGAGTTATATTCGTTAACATGAGCATTGAAACTCAGCAGTATCATGCACGTAACCTTGCTTTGGCGGGTGTGTGTCAAGCGGCAGCGCTGGTAAAACAAGTCGCCAGAACTGGCGAACTTAATCAAAAAGCGTTTAGTACAAGTATTAACAGTATTGTTATTACCGATGCGGCCAATACCATCGATGTATTTGGCTCACTGGATGAATTGTACTTAGGTTTTTCAACATTAATTAATCAGCTTGGCAATGATGATAAGGCCAAAGATGTCGAAATAACCCGTTATGTGGCTAATTTATTAACACTGGAACGCAAAGTGAGCGCCAATGGCAAAGCCATGAATGAGCTGTCTGAACGTATCGGTCAAATCCAACGCCAGCAGTTGCACATGGACTTATTTGACAGCCAAATGATGAGCAATTTAGCTTCCATTTATAGTGATGTCATCAGCCCTATCGGGCGTAAAATCCAAATAGCGGGTAGCCCCGCTTTATTAAAGCGCACCGACAACCAGCATAAAGTCAGAGCGTGTCTATTAGCAGGTTTACGCGCGGCAGTGTTGTGGCGCCAACTTGGTGGTAAAAGACGACAAATTTTATTCAGCCGGCAGAGCATATTGCGCGATGCCAAATCAGCATTAAACCAATCTACCACGCTAAACTAGGAGTCAAAATGAACTTAACCGCATTGTCAGCCATATCGCCAATAGATGGACGTTATGGCGATAAATCCGCTGAATTGAGAACAATTTTTAGTGAGTTTGGTTTATTAAAATATCGCGTTATTGTGGAAGTTCGTTGGTTACAACAGCTCGCCAGTGCTTCCGCTATTTTGGAAGTCCCCAAGTTTAGTCAAGCGGCCAATGACTTTCTCGATAACATCGCGAATAATTTCAGTATAGATGATGCGCAGCGTATTAAAGACATTGAGCGCACGACCAACCACGATGTCAAAGCCGTTGAGTACTTTTTGAAAGAGAAGGTGGCCAATCAGCCAGAACTGCATGCTGTGAATGAATTTATTCATTTCGCTTGTACCTCAGAAGATATTAATAATTTATCTCATGCCCTTATGCTTTCAGAAGCACGCGATAAGGTAATCTTGCCCTACTGCGATAAATTAATTAGCGAATTAAAACGCTTAGCCATTGAATTAAAGTCTGTGGCTATGATGGCCAGAACTCACGGCCAGCCAGCTACCCCTACGACTATGGGTAAAGAAATGGCAAACGTAATGATTCGTCTGCAGCGTCAACGAGCGCAGATAGCCAACGTAGATATTTTAGGGAAAATCAATGGCGCAGTGGGTAACTATAACGCCCACATGGTGGCCTACCCTGAATTTGACTGGCACCAATTTGCCGGCTCATTTGTTGAAAGTTTAGGCATTAAATGGAACGCATTTACTACTCAAATTGAACCACACGACTATATCGCAGAATTATTTGATGCCATCGCCCGTTTTAATACTATTTTATTAGACTTTGATCGTGACGTTTGGGGCTACATCGCCCTTGGTCACTTTAAACAGAGAACTGTAGCAGGTGAAATTGGTTCCTCAACCATGCCACATAAAGTTAATCCTATCGATTTTGAAAACTCAGAAGGTAACCTAGGCCTAGCCAATGCGATGTTCGCTCATCTAGCCGCTAAATTACCGGTATCACGTTGGCAACGAGATTTAACTGACTCAACCGTACTGCGGAATTTAGGTGTGGGAGTCGCTTATTCTTTAATTGCCTACCAGGCAGCATTAAAAGGGATTAGCAAACTACAAGTTAACGAACAAAGTCTGCTAGATGAATTAGATAATAATTGGGAATTACTCGCCGAACCGGTACAAACCGTTATGCGCCGTCACGGTATTGAAAAACCCTATGAAAAGCTTAAAGAGCTGACTCGTGGTAAAAAAGTAAACCAACAAATTATGGCCGACTTTATTGACTCACTGGATTTGCCTGGCGCAGTCAAAACGCAATTAAAAGGCCTGACACCGGCTAACTATATTGGTCGCGCCGTCGCATTTGTAGAGCAACTAGACGCATTGTAGTCAGTCAATTAATGTAAAATAGCGCAATTTTATATCCCGATAATAATAAACCCGACTACACTTAGTTGGGTTTATTAGTTTTTAAAGGGATTTAAAAATGCTTAAACAGTTTCTTAAACTTTGGGTGTGGGCAGGCATTGCGCGCTATCCAGAAGAAAACTTCACGCCCGTTCGACTCACCAACATTATTGCTTTTTTAGTTATTGTTGTTTCTTTTTGCCAAATCCCTGGTGCCATTTGGTTTTGGCATAATTTTGGTTCTTACCAATTACTGATTGTTTTTACCACCAGCGTTTTACTCTGTTTAGTTCCTTTGCTTAATGAGCGTGGAGGCTTTTTACAAGCCAAATTTTTACTAATGGGGGTCTATATTGGAAATTTGGTGTGGACCAGTATTTTATGGCAAATCAATCTCTATATTCATTTTTTCTATCTTTTGGCGGTAGTGTGTTGCCCCTTCTTTTTTAGCCCAAACGAACAAATGATTAAATGGAGCAGTTGTATTATTTTTATTGCCCTTTTTATGCTCAGCGAAAGCTACTATCAGTTTAATTCCACTATAGATTTTGCCAACGCTCAACAAGTGTTTAAATATTCGAGTGCGTGTCTATTGGCCTTAGCCTGCTTACTTTGCAGCTATCATATTCAAAAAAATATTTATCGTAGCTGGCACAAACTAGCCTTTGAAAAACAGCGTTCTGAGCAGCTATTACTTAATATTCTGCCCCATAGCATTGCACAACGTTTAAAAGAATCGAATAGCTTAATTGCTGATTATTTTGCTCAAGCAAGCATCCTATTTGCTGATATTCAGAATTTTACCCCCCTGTGTAAAAGTCTAACGCCTCGTCAGTTAGTTTGTTTATTGGACGAGTTGTTTTGCCATTTCGACCTACTGGCACAGCGCTATGGTTTGGAAAAAATAAAAACCAGTGGTGACAGTTATATGGCGGCTTGTGGTTTGCCCAATGCCAATGCGAAGCACGCAATCAAATGCTGTGAATGTGCCTTGGATATGCAAGTAAAATTCGAACAATTTAGTCAACAACATAAATTGCAAACCGGCCTCAGAATTGGCATCGGTTGTGGCGAAGTGGTTGCTGGCGTAATTGGAAAAAATAAATTTAGTTATGATATGTGGGGGGAAGCCGTCAATCTTGCCTCAAGGATGGAGAGTCATGGTCAAGGACATAAAATTCAGACCACTCAAGCGACGTTTAACTTAAGCAAACACCTATTTAACTTTGTAGAGCGCGGAAAAATTGAAGTTAAAGGTGTTGGTCAAGTGACTACCTATTGGTTAATTGGTCGTAAGTGATAAACTGCTTAAAACACTTTTGCACTAAGCTTCTTATGTACTCATTACAAAATTTCGACCTCGATATTTTTCTACGCGACTATTGGCAAAAAAAACCTATGTTAATTAAACAAGGTTTTCAACAATTTGAAGATCCGCTAGACAAGCATGAACTAGCTGGCTTAGCCCTTGAAGACAACATTGACTCTCGCGTTATTAGTCGAGACAAACAAAACTGGCAAGTCAGCCATGGCCCATTTAACGACATAAACCAGCATTGTGTGGGGGCTTGGAGTTTATTAGTGCAAAAAGTTGATCAATTTATCCCACAAGCCGATGAGTTGATGCGTACTTTTTCTTTTATTCCCTATTGGCGTATGACTGATTTAATGGTGAGTTTTTCCAATACTGATGCGGGAGTTGGTGCACATATTGATCAATACGACGTATTTATAATTCAGGGGAAAGGCTCAAGACGCTGGCAAGTCGGACTGCCTGGTGAGTATGGCGAATCCCTTCCACATCCTGAGCTAAAGCAAATTAATTCATTTTCGCCGGTGATTGATGAAATCTTATCAGCTGGAGATATTATCTATATCCCGCCTCATCACCCTCACAATGGCATTGCTCTTGAAGATTGTATGAATTATTCAGTGGGTTTTAGAGCACCTTCAGAGCAAGAAATGCTTACTTCGTTTGCTGACTATGCTCTGGAGCACAATCTTTTCAATCAGCGTTACAAAGATAAGTCCATTACACCACGAGCTTATCCCGGTGAAATAAAACAACAGGAATTAAGTCACTTTAAACATCTGCTATCGAGCACCTTAGCTTCCTCAAGTTTTGAGCAGTGGTTAGGGAAATACTTGAGTGAAACCAATCGCTTATCAAACAATGAAGTGGAAGAAGATGAGCACTATAGTGAGGAAGAAATAGTTGGCTTACTCGCTGACGGCGTTTATTTTTTACGTGAGCCCGGTATTAAACCGATTTTTATTGAGAGCCAAGCAACTGATAATACTGACTTTATTTTCTATATAGAGAGCCAATCCTTTGCTGTACCGCTTAAAGGGCGTGATTTTGTTCTAAACTTTCTAAACTCCCCAGCTTACAGTACAGAATTAGTAGAAACTCCAAAAAGTTGTTTATTTTTCACCCAGCTTCTGACTAAACTAGTCAATTCAGGATTTTGGTTACCTGAATAAAAGGAGTCAGTTATGACGTTTACAGTAAAAAACGTCGACTGGGGGAAAGACAAACACAAACTGCGCAAACTAAGAAATAAAATATTTGTATGCCACTGGCGTATTCCTCAGGAATACGAGTTTGATCAACAAGATAAAGATGCCTATCATGCATTGGTGGTTGACGAAAACAACCAAGATGTTGCAACCGGTCGTATCACTGAGCAGGGTGAAATAGGCCGTATAGCGGTTGAACCTCAACATCGAGGGCCAGAAGTGTATCAATTGCTATTTAATGCACTGATTTGTATTGCACAGCAGCATGGTTTGCACAGTGTGAATGTTTTATGTGAGTTGGAGGGTGTAGAACATTACCAACAACAAGGATTCCAGCCAGTCGGCCCCGTGTTTATGGACGCTGGAATAGCCCGCCAAAGTATGGCGTGTAGCGTAGCGAACTTTTCACTCAATAAAGTAGAGTTTACCCACTAAAGTAGACTCACCAGGGCATATTTAGTTAAAAATATTTTTGTGACTAAATATGCCCACCTTTTTATTCAAGTGTGTTTAACAGCACTTGTAAAGGATGTTTAGGTTTAAATTCCGCCAGCCTTGCCACTTGACTACGACATGAATAACCCGTTGCCACAATTTGCTCAGGCGTATACTGAGCAATCTGTTCGCGCCAACTTAACTCAAAAAGCCCTTTAGATTGGCTTAAGTGACTTTCTTCATGTCCAAAGGTTCCGGCCATTCCACAACAGCCAACTGCAACAGGTGTAAGGGTAAGACCAAATTTAGCGAAGACACTTTGCCATTGGCTTTCACTGGCCGGCAATGCTGTTTTTTCACTACAATGGCCAAATAACGCATAATGTTGTTGTGGAGTAGTAACTTTTGTTGGCAAATCAAGTTTCAATAACCATTCATGCACTAACAGCACATTAAAGTCTCCCCTGTCCTCTCCCAAGGTCTTAATATATTCATCTCTGTAACAAAGTACCATTGAGGGGTCTATGCCCACTAGAGGTATGGCTAGGGCTTGTATTTCGTTAAGTAGCTCTGCTGCTGTGTTGGCCGTCGAAGCGAACTTATCCAAAAAGCCTTTAACATGCTGAGGTTTACCATTAGGCATAAAGGGCAGCAAAACCGGTTCATACCCCAATTTAATAATAAGCTGTGCTAAGGCTTCAACCACACCAGCTTCATAATAACTGGTGAAAGGGTCTTGCACGATACACACTTTTTTTAGCCCTTGCTCTTTAGTCAGATTTTGCAATTGCTTTAAGTCAAACTGTTGAATTGCTTTGGGTAGTCTTTGCTGCAAGGTTGGCACCGACAAATGCGGGGTATCAACATATCCCACCGATTTTCGGATTGAATTATTTACCCAATTTTGGCGTAAAAAGAAATTAACTACTTTAGGTAACTTGGCCATCAACGGTGCCATTGATTCAATATTGCCTACCAAGTAATCTTTCAACGGCCGACTATATCGGCGGTAATAAAGATTTAAAAAACGCGCTCTAAATCCAGGAACATCCACACTCACTGGGCATTGGTTTGAACAGGCTTTACATGCTAAACAGCCATCCATCACCTCTAATACTTCATGGGAAAAATCTGATTTTTGTTGCTTTGATAAACTATTCGACAACTTTGTAAACCATGCTGATGACTTGCCAGATTTTTCTAGTGTCGCGACATCGATGTTCTGCTTAGACAATAAACGTAACCACTCGCGAATAATGCCAGCTCGACCTTTGGGGCTATGGCGTCTATCACCAGTAATTTTGAATGAGGGACACATTGGTGATGTAACATCATAATTAAAACAAAGCCCATTACCATTACAACTCATTGCGGGTTCGAAAGCGTTGCGCACGGCAACTGGAATTTGTCTATCAAAGCCACCTCGTTTTGCAGCAGAGACTTTAACTAAGCTTTCGTCTGACTCAAAGGGTGTGCATATTTTGCCAGGATTCATTTTATTTAAGGGGTCAAAAGCCGACTTTATCTTACACAACTCAGCATATAACTCATCACCAAAAAATGTGGGGGAATATTCACTGCGATAGCCCTTACCGTGTTCTCCCCACATTAAACCACCATACTTAGCCACCAAAGCCACAACCGCATCTGAAATTTCAGGGATCATGGCTTCTTGTCGTGGATCGCACATATCTAATGCGGGTCTGACATGCAATACACCAGCATCAACATGACCAAACATACCATAACGCAAGCCTCGAGCATCCAGCAGTGCACGAAACTCCATAATAAAATCCGCTAAATTTTCTGGTGGCACTCCGGTGTCTTCAACAAAGGCTAAGGGCTTTTTTTCACCCTTAGTTTTCCCAAGCAGCCCAACTGACTTCTTGCGCATACCATAAATTTTATTGATCTCAGTGGTATCGTAAGTCAATTGATATCCAATCACACCCGATTGACTCAACTTAATATTCTGATCCAACCTGGCGCAAAGCTCATCAATTTTTGACTCAATGTCAGCTTGGTCATTGCTGTTGTACTCAACCATATTCAGGCCAAGTACGTCTTTATGGGGGACATCAGTAATTAAGTCTTTAACTGAGTGCCAAATGATGTCCTGTTTAGCTAGGTTGAGTATATTGCTGTCGACTGTTTCTACTGACGTTGCTTTTGCTGCCACCATACTCGGTGCATGTCTCAGGGCTGATTCAAAAGAATCATATTTGATATTCACCAAGGCTTTGTGCTTGGCGATGGGGGTTATGTTCAATTTGGCTTCAGCCACAAAAACTAATGAGCCCTCTGAACCAGTAATCACTCGGCTAATATCTAATTGAGTCATCTCATCGTTTAAGGCATGCTCTAAATCATAGCCAGTTAAAAAACGATTCATACGTGGAAATTTAGCTAAAATTTGTTCACGTTTGCCGATGCACGTTGCTAACAACTGCGCTGCTATCTTGCCTAATACCGAAGGTTGCTGAGCTAAGGATTTTGCATCGTCCATTGACATCGGTTGGGTAGTAAGAATAGTGCCATCCACTAAAACAGATGTCAGTCCAAGTACGTGATCACTGGTTTTACCATAGACCAAAGACCCTTGACCAGATGCGTCTGTACTGATCATGCCGCCAATGGTGGCGCGGTTACTGGTTGATAAATCAGGCGCAAAAAAGTAACCAAGGGGCCGCAATACATCGTTAAGCTGGTCTTTTACCAAACCCGCCTGCACTCTCACCCATTGCTCATCAGCGTTAACTTCCAGCACCTTATTCATATAACGGGACAAGTCTACAATCAGACCAGGCGTTAAAGATTGGCCGTTGGTACCAGTACCGCCACCTCGAGCTGAGAATCTGACCGCGGGAAACTGTGCGGCGGTCTGCCCAATGAGTGATAAATCCTCAACAGATTTAGGTAATAGTAAGGCTTGAGGTAATTGCTGGTAGATAGAGTTATCCGTCGATACGGCTAAACGACTACCGTAGCTTAAATTAATATCACCACTAAAGGCCGTCTCTTTTAAGGCCGATAAAAATGCACTGTAGTCACTTTCGATGGTTTCTTGTGGGTCAAGAAAAGGCAAGTTATTCGTCATTGTATTTTGATTTACCACTTTTATCATATTGAAGAGTATACCTAATCCTGCGCTCTTACCTCTAGATTTCATCGGAATTAATTAGAGAGTTTTATAACAAGCGCAAACTAATCACATAGCTTGTAACACTTATAAGGTCTGTTATTTTTTACCTTTGTTATACTGTAAATTGAGTTAGAGTGATCATGGAGCATTGATGAAAAAGCACATAAGAATTGCAATTGGTGGCGTCTTCGCAGCCTTTGGCTTAATATTTTTTATAATACCTGGCTCAATGTTTGTCTTGATAATTGGTTTGATGATGCTCAGTTATGACATTCCTAAAGCGCGTCAGAGCTTGCGATGGTGTCAAAATACCATGACAAAATCAGCACGTAAATTGGATTCATTTTTACTCAATAAAAAGTTTAAAAATTAATAGTCAACTAACAAAACTTATCTTTAATAAAAATGGCTGCAGTTGCAGCCATTTTTTTTAGTTGCAGTAGCTTCTATTGCTTAAATTTTTCGCCCAAATACAACCATGTTTCAACTACAGTATCCGGGTTCAAAGATACACTATCGATGCCTTGTTCAACCAACCAAGCGGCTAAATCTTCGTGATCTGAAGGGCCTTGCCCGCATATTCCTACATATTTCCCGCGCTTTTTAGCGGCTTGAATAGCCATGGCTAACAAAGCTTTAACGGCTGGATCGCGCTCATCAAACAAATGAGCGATCAAGCCCGAGTCGCGATCTAAGCCCAAGGTCAACTGAGTTAAGTCATTTGAACCGATGGAGAAACCATCAAAAATATCTAGGAACTGATCCGCCAATAATGCGTTAGAGGGTAATTCACACATCATGATCACACGTAAGCCATTTTCGCCTTGCACTAAACCTTCTTCAGCAAGCAGTTCAATGACTTTTTTGCCTTCTTCCAAAGTACGTACAAAAGGGATCATGATTTCAACATTGGTCAAATCCATCTCGTTTCGTACCCGTTTTATCGCTTCACATTCAAGCGCAAAACAAGGACGAAAATCTTCGGAGATGTAACGACTCGCCCCACGGAAGCCTAACATCGGATTTTCTTCATGGGGCTCATATTGAAAACCGCCCACTAAATTAAAATATTCGTTTGATTTAAAATCAGACATACGCACAATGACTTTTTTCGGCGAGAAAGCCGCGGCAATCGTTGAAATCCCCTCAACTAATTTTTGAATATAATATTCAACAGGTGAGGCGTAACCGGCCATCATGTCGGTAATTTCAGCTTTAACATCAGCCGGTTGTTGGTCAAAGTTAAGTAAAGCCTTAGGATGCACACCAATCATACGATTGATGATGAATTCTAAACGGGCTAAACCAACACCTTCATGGGGTAAACGCGCAAAATCAAAAGCACGATCAGGATTACCCACATTCATCATTACTTTCATGGGGATAGCAGGCATCGAATCGATGCGTGAAGTCACTACGTCAAAATCAAGCACATCTCCATAAATAAATCCGGTATCGCCTTCTGAGCACGATACGGTAATTCTATCGCCATTGTTGATCAAATCCGTCGCATTACCACAACCTACAACTGCCGGGATGCCTAATTCACGGGCAATGATCGCCGCGTGACAAGTACGTCCACCGCGATTAGTAACAATAGCTGAGGCTTTTTTCATGATGGGTTCCCAATCAGGATCCGTCATATCAGTTACCAGTACATCGCCAGGTTGGATTTTATCCATTTCAGCGACAGAGCCTAAGACCTTGGCAACACCAGCACCGATTTTATGGCCTATAGCACGTCCTTCACACACAATATTGGCTTTACCATGCAAACGGAAACGCTCAATAACTTGGATATCTTCTCGGCTTCGCACTGTTTCTGGACGCGCCTGAACAATATAAAGTTTGCCGTCTATACCATCTTTAGCCCACTCAATATCCATGGGACGTTTGTAATGACGTTCAATAATCACGGCTTGTTTGGCCAACTCCATGACTTCGTCGTCTGTTAAGGAAAACTGTTTGCCTAAGGCTTTATCGTTATCGACAATATCAACTTGTTTTCCATGACTAAGGTCATCGGAATAAATCATTTTAATTAGCTTACTGCCGAGTGTCCGTCTAACGATTGCTGGCTTACCTTTCTCCATGGTTGGTTTGTGAACGTAAAATTCGTCTGGGTTAACGGCTCCCTGCACGACCATTTCACCCAAACCATAAGACGAAGTGATAAAGACTACGTCTTCAAAACCTGACTCTGTGTCAATTGAAAACATAACACCAGAAGAAGCACAATCACTGCGCACCATGCGTTGAACACCAGCAGAAAGTGCTACGCCTTTGTGGTCATAACCCTGGTGTACGCGGTAAGAAATGGCACGGTCATTAAATAAAGAAGCAAAAACGTGTTTAATGGCAATCATGACAGCGTCATAACCTTTCACGTTTAAAAAAGTTTCTTGTTGGCCTGCAAATGAGGCATCCGGCATATCTTCAGCAGTCGCCGAAGAACGCACAGCAAATGAGGCTTCATCTCCCGCTTCGCCTTGTAGGGTTTCAAAAGCTGATTTAATCGCTTGTTCAAGTTCTGGTAAGAAAGGTGTTTCTATAATCCAATTTCGAATGGCTTCGCCCGCTTTACCTAAGGCACCGATGTCTTCCACATCGAGGGTGTCGAGTAAAGTGTGTATGCGTTGTTCCAAACCACTTTGCTCAAGAAATAAATTAAACGCATGGGCAGTGGTCGCGAAACCACCGGGAACTTGCACTCCTGCATTTGACAAATTAGAAATCATTTCACCTAGTGAAGCATTTTTGCCTCCGACTACACCTACATCGCCCATTCCTAATTGCTGATACCACAGTACGTGCTCTTGCATTCCTTCAGTCTCCAAAGTGAATTTTTCGGGTTATTTAGCGTGCTCACCGGACCAATTACAGAGTAAGCTAGTACTTTCTCCTTGGTCCAAACATTTATAAATCTCAACAAGCTAGCTTTTTGCGTGAGGGATTTTAGAATGTTGCTTACACCAAAGTAAAATTTAATTTTTTCTGTAATTAAATTACAACATTATTAAGGAATTGTTTTGCGAACAGCTTATTATATTTCGGATGGAACAGCGATTACTGCGGAGGTTTTTGGCCACGCACTCCTTTCTTTATTTACCCTTGAGTTCAAACACATCACAATTCCCTTCGTGGAAACCGTTGAACAAGCGCAACAAGTCATTAACAAAATAGCTGTAAGTTTTCAAGACGACCAACAGCGGCCATTGGTCTTTTATACCATCGTAAATGTGGAAGTCCGTAAAATTGTCGCTAAGTCGGTAGGGATTAATTATAATTTCCTTGATCAATTCGTGGCTCCTTTGGAAAAAGTATTGGGAATACCTTCAAAACCTGAAAAACATCGAACCCACAGTATTCATGAAAAAACCTATGATATTCGTATCGAAGCCGTCAACTATGCACTTGCTAATGATGATGGCTCTAATCTAAAAGATTACAATGAAGCTGATATTGTTTTAGTGGGTGTATCTCGCTCCGGCAAAACCCCCACCAGCTTATATTTAGCCTTACAATATGGAATAAAAGCCGCCAACTATCCTTTTACGGAAGACGATATGGGCGATGTTTTAAAAATGCCTCCCGCTTTAAAACACTTCAAAGGCAAATTATTTGGTTTAACCATCGAGGCCGAAAGGCTGCATCAAATCCGTTCAGAGCGTCGGGCGAACAGTCGCTACGCTTCTTTGGCTCAATGTCGCTTGGAATTACGTGAAGTTGAGAATTTGTATCGTAAAGAAAAAATTCCTTTTCTAAATAGTACATATTTTTCTATTGAAGAAATTTCAGCCAAAATCTTGGCCCAAACCGGGCTGCAACGCCGTAAATATTAAGTTTACTACTGAAAAATATTCATATTCTGCAGAGTTGCAGCACCAGAGGCTGAGTTTTTATGGCATAAATGCCAACAACAGTCGCAACTAAAAGTCTTTTAGCGCAAATGCTCAGGCAAAGAGTCAACACCATAAGCTACCTTGACTCTGCTTGTGCCAGCCTTATTTATCGGTGTCAGGCTCTTTACCTAGGGCCTTAAATAAGGGGGTTAGGAATTCTTGGTAATTTCGCCATTGTTCCATTGCCGAGCGATAGAGCGGTTGACGCACCTGTTCTGAACTCGGCGTTTTAATCGCTCGTTTAGTGTTATAAAACGTCAAACAGTTAGCTTCAAATTCTAAGCCACAATAATCGAGGATGCGCCTAACTTGTCCCTCAAGATCGTCCAGCAAATCTTCGTGTTGTACACGCAAAATTTGGCCTGGTAATACCCTATCCCAATGTGACATTAACTTTTCATAGGCTTGATAGTAATGGCCTATATCATTCAAATCATAGGAAAATTCCTGACCTTCAGCGAATAACTGTTTATAGCCACTAAAACAACAGGCAAATGGCTCTCGACGAGCATCAATGATTTTAGCATTGGGCAAAATCAACTTAATCAGACCAATGTGCATAAAATTGTTAGGCATTTTATCAATAAAAAAAGGCGCACCTTGGCGATAATACTGGGTTTCATCCAGATATTGTTGCCCAAACTTAGCAAAGTAATCGGACGATAGGCTATTCAACATCTCTGGGTATTGACCTTTTTTCCCGCCTAATCGTGACACTAAACTTAAGATATTATGTAGCTCCATCGTGCCATCGACTTGGGAATGAGAAGCCAAAATTTGTTCCAGTAAAGTAGAGCCGGCGCGGGGTAAACCAACAATAAAAATCGGATCGGGCGCCTTATGTCCTGCGCTAGCTCGCTGAGCAAAGTACTCAGTACTAAATAGCGTTAGCTGCTGGTTTATTTGTTCATCGAGGGCGTCGTTATCGTAGTGAGCTTTGCGCTTTCTTAATTCGTTACCGGTTCGATAATAATCAAATGACAGAGTAAATTCTTGGCGATCTTCAAAAGCCTTGCCTAGAGCAAATAAACAATGGATCCGATCTTCACTATCAACATTTTCATGTTTGCTAAGTGATTGCATATCGGCTAGTTCTTTATCGCTAAATCGATAGGTTTTGGTGTTAGCTAAACTCCAGTAGGCGTCACCAAACTCAGGACGCTGCTGATAGGCCTGCTGGTAGGCCGTAATAGCTTTATTAAGTTGACCTGCAGCCTTATAAGCATGACCAGCCATAAGATGAATATTCGCTAAATTAGGGCTCTTTTGCAGAATAGTCTCATATATTTCAATGGCATCTTGGGTTTCACCAATCCCCACCATTGCACCAGCTTTGGAGGCTAAATAGTGCCGGTTATCCGCTTGCTTAGCCAGCAAAGACTCTGCGACATCTTTGGCTTTCGCAAATTTTCCAAGTTTAGCTAACAGCTGCACATACTCGGTTTTAGCGCGAATGAAATCTGGATATAATTCGGTACAGCTTTCAAGTAAAAACTCGGCGTCGTGGTAAACCTTTAATCGCACGCCAATTTCAGCTAACAACAACATTGCCTCGGCATTATGTTTGTTGCCTTGTAAATAACGCCTACATAAGTTGTCAGCGACAAATAACTTGCCCTCATACATCAGATCACGTGCACCGCAGATTTCTTTAGGTAAGCTTTGTAAAAAGTGAATTTGCTGTGCGCAAAAATCAAGTGCAGCTTGCTCACCCATTTGTTGATATAGAAGCTGTAATTTGCTCCAACTAGATAATAGGGCTGGATTCAAACGAGTAGCTTTTAAGAATGCTGAGATAGCTTCATTGTTGTGCTTTTGCGCGAGAAGTATGTAAGCCTTTTCTTGATGAGCGCGAGCATAGTCTGGTTGACGTTGAATAAGGATAAGAACTGATGCTAATGCCTCAGTTAATTGCCCCTGTAAACGCTGCGCAACAGTTAACATATAATATAGCTCATCGATAACAAGTGGTTCTACTTGCCTTGCCAATTCTTGCTGAGCGAGCGAGATAGCCAGTTCACTGTTTCCAGCTTGTAAAGCTTGTTTAACGTTATCAATGCTGGAATTATCCAATGGTTTTGCTCCTAATGCGACTGACTGATGTTTTCAATAATAATACTATTTTATAAAAAAAAGGCAGACCTAAGGGCCTGCCATTTGTGTTGTGACCTTAGACTAATTTAGAAGAAGTCGTAGGACAAGCGCACACCCATAGTACGCGGACGGTTAGTGACAACCTTGGGAGTAAATTGCTGAGTATCGACATAAAGCACCGCACTTTCATCTGTCAGATTGTCTATATAAAACTCGGCTTTCCAGTCATTTTTAGTGATGCCAACCGATACATTCGCAATCGCATAACTCTCTTGGATATAGCGTCCACCTTGGAAAACTTCGCCATTAGAGTCTGTGAAGGAAGTACCTGCATAAGTTGCAGCTTCTTTTTGAATGGGTAAGCCAGAGCCAGTACCATAGATTAATTTAGTGGCGTCTTCCGTCACAAAAGCATCCATTGCCATACCGGCTAAACGGTCACCTGTGTAGCTGACCGACGCATTGAAATAACCGTTATAACCGTTGTCTAACTCAAAGTAATAACGTGCGCGAATATTACCCGAAAACTCAGCTGAGTACGGGAGCTGTGCACCAACCTCGGGAGCAATACCAATAAGTTCATCATTAACGCGAGTTAATTGAGTATCGAGAACACTAAAGGCAGCGTTAATAACCAAATTGTCTGATGCTAGCCAAGTGATATCGGCATCTAAACCTTTTATCTCAGCATCACCTACATTATCGGTAAAGACTAAAAAGCTGATATTAGTCGGGTCATAACGTGAAGTTTGTAGGTTGGAAATTTCAGAGTAATAAGCCGTAGCATTAACTCGTAAAATACCATCTAAAAAGTCACCTTTTATACCTAACTCGACGTTATCTAGACTATCAGTTGTTGAATAGACAGGAATTCGAAAGCCTTCAAACGCGCCGCTTTGATTACTGGCTAAGCCACCGCCCACACGATTGGTAACCGGTGGCCTAAATCCTTCTGAGTAGGTGGTAAATAACAATATATCGTCACTTACTTTCCAATCCAATGATGCTTTATAAATTACATCATCTACGGTTAACGTACCGCCATCATCTAGCAGACTGACTTCTAATTGACCACTGTCAACCGCGGCTTGAACCAGAGCTGGATCTTCGCCTACTGCGATTAACTCGTCAGCATCCAATGTACCAAAAGCACGAATTCGACGACTGACATCCACTGTAGACGTTGAACCTTTATAAATATCGTCAATTTGATACCAGCGCGCGCCAAATGTGGCAGTAAGCGTCTCAGTTAAGTCAAATCCTACCTGACCAAATACCGCGATTTGGTTGATAGCGTGGCTTACGTCATTAACAAAACTAACCTCTGATTCAAAGGGACCGCCATTCGAATTAATCCCTTCAGACCCCTTCAATGTTGTTGATAGATTAGGGAACTTATCAGTGCTAGCAATTTTAAATTTACCCACTGTACCAAGGTCTTGTTCGTCGTAGAAGATTCCAGCCGTGACACGCCACGGTTTATCTGCATCAGTATTGACCCTAAATTCGTGAGTCATACGGGTGGTATCGGTTTGCTCTTTGTAATATTTAGTTGGGTCTAAACAGACTTCGTCAGCAGCAGCGACATCTCCACCGTAACTACACACATAATAAGCAGAGAACAAACCACCGTTGGTATAACCGGTATAATCAATAGTTGAACTGATCTCTCGGTCTAGATAACCACCTGTATAGACAATTTCCAATTTGTCTAGACGACCTTCTAGTGTCCACGTGGTAAGGCCAAACTCATCATCGTTGTCTTCTGGTGTGAAACGGTTAACTGAGCTTTCGCCTTCAAGATTGGGGTCGTAGGCAAACACCCCTTCAGTTTCAAGAGATTGCTGGGTATGTTGAACGAGTAACTTCCAGTCTTCGTTAACAATATACGAGGCGCCAAAACGAAAACCTGCATAAACAGCATCGTTTTGATCGTCTTCTATTAAGGCATCGTTTTTAGGTGAAATAATCGGCGTATTACCAGGGTCACTTAGTACACCACCTGATATACGATCAATCACTACCGGGCTGCCGATATAGCCGCCCTCGCCTGGTTTGTTTAGTACGTTGTCAATCCAACCACCCTGCTTGTCATTGTATGCCACGATGCGCAGTGCAAGATTGTCGGTGGGCGTGAAGTTCATAAAGGCTTCAACTGAATTGCTCGTTTCGCCACCTTTAGTGAAGCCCGTGTTGATATCAAGTCCACCACTAAATCCACTGTGATCTGGCTTTTTAGAAATCATTCGTACGGTGCCTGATTGTGAACTTGCCCCGAATAGTGTTCCTTGTGGACCAGGCAGCACTTCTACCCGTTGCATATCTGCAGCGTACACATCTAGATTACGGCCCTGCATTGAAACAGGCTGTTCGTCCAAATAAAATGCTACAGAAGGCTGCAGAGCCTGTACTGATGAAACTGAAATATTAGTTTGAGAGGTAGCAGCACCACGAATATAAATCTCGTTTTGTCCTGGGCCTGTGCCCTGAAATACAACATTGGGTAAAAATTCGACATAATCGTTGAAATTATCAACGCCTAGATTTTCTAAAGCATCACCATTTAAAGCTGTGACTGAAACAGGGATATCCTGGATCGATGCGGTTCGTTTAGTTGCGGTTACTTCAATCGTTTCAATTTTTGCTTTTGCGGTTTTAACCTGAGCATAAATGGGATTGCAGGCCAATGCTGCAACAATGGCACAACTCAACTGAGTTTTTCTCATTATGTGTTTACCTTTTGCTTAGAATGTGATTTTAGATGGCACTGAATAATTATTGTTGTTATTAAATGAATCACAGGTACATTTATATATTCTGGCTACTACTATACTTCAAGTCTAACTAATTTAAAGCCTATAAATAACGTATTAACGATTTATTTGTTCAAATAAGCCAATAAATTAATTAGAATTGAAATAATTATACTTATAATTTATTGACTATAACACTTTGGTACAATAGCTTGTACTCAAAGTAATAAATGCTAGTAGTGCATAATACAAAACAATAGTCCGTCTATAATTTTGCAAGGATATAAAAACTGTGAGCGCGAGTAATCAGCCAAGTAAATTGAACAAAAAAGTATTTTTCCCCTCGTCAGCTTTGATTATAGCTTTACTCATTTACACCGTAATTTTTCCAAAAACGGCAGACAGTTTTTTTCATTCAATGCAAGACACCGTAGTAGCAGATGGAAGTTGGTTTTATGTGCTGACGGTAGCCATTATTTTAATGTTTGTGATTTTTTTAGGCTTTTCCCAATATGGTTCGATACGGCTGGGGCCAGATCATGCCAAACCCAACTTTTCAATGTTGTCATGGCTGTCTATGTTGTTCGCAGCAGGCATGGGTATCGGACTTATGTTTTTTGGGGTAGCAGAGCCGGTAATGCATTTTCTTGCACCACCCACTGCAGATGCAGGCACCATTGAGGCCATGCGCGAGGCAATGAAAATGACATTTTTTCATTGGGGTTTTCATGCTTGGGCAATATACGCGGTGGTGGCTTTAATCTTGGGTTATTTTGCCTATCGTCACAACTTGCCACTGACACTGCGCTCTGCCTTGTATCCACTTATCGGCGATAAAATCTATGGATGGCGTGGTCATGTCGTTGATGTTTTTGCTGTTACGTCCACCATTTTTGGCGTTTCAACGTCTTTAGGTTTGGGTGCTTCGCAAATTAATTCTGGTTTACATTATGTATTTGGTTTGCCCAATAATACCACGGTACAAATATTACTAATGGCGGGAGTGGTAGCTATTGCCATCGTTTCTGTCGTTACCGGACTCGATAAAGGTGTACGTCGTTTATCAGAGGCCAATATGATCTTGGCGGTGGCACTATTATTATTTGTCCTTATCGCTGGCCCGACAGTTTATTTGCTGCAAGCCTATGTGCAAAATACCGGAGCTTATCTGTCTGACATTGTGCGCAATACCTTTAATTTATTTGCCTATGAAAAAACCGATTGGATAGGGGGTTGGACTATCTTTTATTGGGGATGGTGGTTAGCGTGGGCTCCCTTTGTCGGTTTATTTATCGCACGTATTTCCTACGGCCGCACCATACGTGAATTTGTAGTGGGTGTGTTGCTCATTCCTTCTGCATTTACCTTGTTATGGATGACAGTATTTGGTAATGCCGCGCTTGAATTAATATTTAATCAAGGCCATACCGAGTTAGCTAATATGGTCCAACAAGATACTTCTGTGGCTTTATTTGTTTTTCTTGAGCAATTTCCTTTTTTTAACGTACTGAGCATTGTCTCAATCATTATGGTGGTTATTTTCTTCGTCACCTCTTGTGATTCAGGTGCCATGGTCGTAGACATGTTGTGTTCCTACGGCAAAAATGACACCCCCGTTTGGCAACGTATCTACTGGGCAGGAGGTGTGGGCGTAGTTGCAGCAACATTGCTCTATGTTGGCGGTTTAGGTGCATTGCAAACTATGACGATTGTCTCAGCCCTGCCCTTTGCAATTATTTTACTTATCTCACTTTATGGCTTACTCAAAGCACTGCGAATTGAGGGACATAAGCGTGAAAGTTTGCGCATCAATAATTCCCAAGTGATTGATTCAGATATTGGTTGGAAAGAGCGACTCGAAAATATCATCAGCTTACCGGAAAAAACTGCGGTTAAAGCCTTTATGCAAAAAGTGGTTAAACCTGCCCTAATTGAAGTGAGTAACGAATTTGAAAAACAACTGTTTGTCACAAAAATAGAGGAGCAAGATACGTTTAAGCGACTGACTGTTTCTATGGGCAATGAACCAGATTTTATTTATTCTATTTATCTGACCCCAATGTCGCAACCTGAGTTTTTACCTTCTGAACAGGGAACAGTAGACAGCCAAGTTAAGCAAACGTACTATCGTGCCGAAGTGCACCTCAGCGAGGGTGGACAAGATTACGATATCATGGGGTGGTCTCGTGCTGCAGTGATCAATGACATTATTGATCACTATCACAAACACCAACATTTTCTACATTTATTGAATTAATTTTCTGTATATCCAGGTTGAGAGACGTGAGTAAAGAAGAACAGTTATTAGTCGCCTTAAGGCGTGTTATACGAGCCATTGATTTGCGCAGCAAGCAGCTTAGCCGAGATATTGGTCTCACTGGCCCACAATTGATGATCATGCAAAATATTGCTAAAAAACCCGGCATTATGGTCAGAGAAATTGCTGACAGTATAAATTTAAGCGCGGCTACAGTGACTAACATTCTTGATCGTCTCGAAACACGCGAATTAACGACTCGAATAAGAAGTACAACAGATAAGCGTCGGGTGGGTGTTTTTTTGACAACCCAAGGCGAAACAATTCTGGAAACAGCGCCACGTCCATTACAAGATCATTTTATCGAGCGTTTTAGTCAACTGAAAGAATGGGAACAAAGTCAGTTGGTTAGCACTATGCAACGCATAGCCAGTATGATGGACGCTGATGGCATTGACGCGGCTCCCGTACTTGAAGTGGGTAATATTTAGTTTTATGTTTAGCCATTTTTCTCCCTCATTAGTCCAATTTTTACGAGATTTAAAAGCCAATAATAATCGTCAGTGGTTTAATGACCACAAACAAGATTATGAGGACAAAGTGCGCACGCCAGCACTAGCTTTTATTGATGCGATGGAGCCTTGGATCCGCATGGTTTCACCACACTATGAAACCTCGGCTAAAAAAGTCGGAGGCTCGCTAATGCGAGTATATAAAGATGTCAGGTTTTCGAAAGACAAATTGCCTTTCAAAACTAATGTGGGTATTCAATTTCGCCATGAAGTGGGTAAGGATGTGCATGCTCCAGGATTTTATTTACATATAGAGCCAGAAAACATTTTTATAGGTGTTGGGACGTGGCATCCGCAGCCGGAAGCGTTGCAAGCGATCCGTGAACATATTGAAAAAAAGCCAGGTCCTTATCAAGATGCTATTGAGCATCAGCCCTTTACGGAATATTTTGAATTGGCAGGAGACAGTTTAATTCGTCCTCCCAAAGGCTTTGATAGTAGTCATCCTTTAATCAACGAAATCAAACGAAAAGACTTCATTGCATTATGTCCCATACAAGAATCAGAGTTGTATCAGGATGATTTTTGCCAGCGAATAGCCAGTCGATTTGGCCGGGCGCAGCCACTACAAAAGTTTTTATGTGAAGCCTTGGGTTTACGCTTTTAAACCGGCAACATTGTTTAAAAACTAAACTTTTGCTGATTGAATCTCAGTCACAACCATATTGGCAAACTCTTGTAGCATTTGTAGATCAGCATCGGTTAATAATCGTGGTACATCGTCAATAATACATAGAGTACCAATGGCAAATTCGCCATTAATAATAAGTGGCGCTCCCGCATAAAAACGGATAAAGGGCTCATCTATGACTAAGGGATTATCATAAAATCGCTCGTCTTCAAGGGCATTAGGCACATATAGAGGTTTACTGTAATTAATTGCATGCCCGCAAAATGAAATGTCACGTGGAGTTTCACTTAAATCGATGCCCTGATTCGATTTAAACCACTGCCTTTCTTTATCTATTATGCTGATTAATACATAACTTACATCAAAATACTTTTTTGCTTTTGCCGTAATATAATCAAAACGCTCTTCAGGTGGCGTATCAAGAATATCGAGCTTATACAGAGCGCATAATCGTTCAGTTTCATTTGCCGGTTGTCCAGGAGTTTTAATACATCACCTCAATCAATGAAAAATAAAATAATAAAAATCAGTAAGTTTACAATTTAGCACCAGTGATTTTATTTGCTCTACCTTCTTCTTTGGCTTTTTCTGCTCGCAAGCGGCGAGCCTCTTTAGGATCAGCGATTAACGGTCGGTAAATTTCAATCCGATCGCCTTTGTTAGGTAAGTCTGACAGTTTACATGTACGATTCCAAATACCTACTTTTTGCACATCAAGATCAATCTCTGGAAAACGAGAAATAATACCAGAGTCTTTGATTGCTTGTTCAACCGTAGTATTGTTTGCAATTACTACTTCAAGCAACACTTGTTTCTGGGGTGTTGCATAGGCAACTTCGATTGAAAACTGTTGTTCAGTCATTGAGTTGACCTCTTTATTAGTTGTATATTTTTTTTGCGCGTTCAGTAAATGCCACGACCATATTGCTGGCAATCGCATTAAATACTCGGCCAAAAGCCAACTCAGCAAGTTTACTCGAAAAAGCAAAGTCTAAATTCAATTCTATTTTGCAAGCCGACACACTGAGAGCCGTAATAGTCCATCCTCCACGTAATTGAGAAAAGGGACCTTCAACTAAATTCATTTGAATAGACTGTCCACGGACCAAGGTATTGTGGGTAGTGAACCATTGTTTCACCCCCGCTTTTGAAATCAAGATGGAAGCGCGCATATTATCGCTGTCTTGGCTTAAGACTTCGGTTTTTGCGCAACCAGGAATAAACTCAGGATACTTGTCTATATCATTAATTAAATCAAACATTGATTCAGCACTAAAAGCAACTAAGGCACTGCGTGACACGTTTGGCATTAATTCTCCACTATCTTTACCAAATATTAAACCGCGTTAGGCTAACATATATTAGGCTTAACACGTTCAATTTCAACGATTTTAGTTGTGTGCGTCTCGACATGCTTTATAATGCGCGCTATGAATACAAAGAAGCCCAAAACCAACACTAAACCGACCATTGCGCTTAATAAAAAAGCGCGTCATGAATACCACTTGCAAGACAAAATCGAAGCGGGCATGGAATTACAAGGCTGGGAAGTTAAAAGTATCCGCTCTGGTAAAATAAATATTACCGAGAGCTTTGTCGCTATTGAAAAAGGTGAAGCCTTTGTTCTTGGCACCACCATACAACCATTGAATCAAGCCTCGACTCATGTGGTGTGTGATCCTACTCGCAAGCGTAAATTGCTAATTAAGCGTCGTGAACTTGATAAATTGATTGGCTCAGTAGAACGTCAAGGTTATTCAATTATTCCCACTGCGATGTATTGGAGTAAAAACTGGATAAAGATTGAAATTTATCTAGGTAAAGGTAAACAAGAACACGACAAACGTGACGCAATCAAAGATCGTGATTGGGCGCGTGACAAAGAGCGCATGATGAAACATAAAGCCTAATCATCAAATCAGTTAATAAGCCGAGCTTCGTTCTCGGCTTTTTTGTTTCTACCCTATCAGTCTACAGCATTTACATTCCACTGCGTTTGGGTATGATTTAAGTTTAAATAAGGACGTGAAAATACAATGACTAAGTCAATAGGTGTTTGGCGTTCTTGGGCACTTGTCGCGGGTATGATGATAGGCTCCGGCATATATACCCTACCCTCTGTTTTAGCTCCTTATGGTAGCTTCAGTTTTATTGCTTGGTTGATTACTGGTTTTGGTGCTCTTTGTCTGGCTCTTTGTTACAGCTATTTATCTGCACGTAAGCCTGGTTTAGGTGGCCCCTATTTTTATGTCTATGAAGCTTTTGGTAAATATCCAGCCGCGATTGTAGGCTGGGGATATTGGATTTCATTGTGGTCAGCGGCAGCGGCCATTGCCCTATCATTTGCCGGTTATATGCAAGCCTTAGTCCCTGCCTTAAATAATACCCCTTTGCCTACCGCACTACTTGCCATTGTCGGCATTGTATTTTTTACCCTAATCAATTTACGTGGCAGCCGCGAAGCGGGTGCAGTGCAACTGCTGATGACGATTATCAAAATCCTGCCCTTGTTACTCATTGGCGGCTTAGGCACTATTTATGGCACAGTCACCAATATTCCAGCCATCAACCCTGATGGAGCTCCGCTAGCGTCGATGATTTCTGCTATGTGTTTATTAATTATGTGGGCTTTTATTGGGGTTGAATCTGCAACTGTGCCCGCTGAAGATATTATTGAACCTGAAAAAAACATACCACGGGCATCGATATTAGGCACCTTGACCGCTTTAATTGTTTATCTGGTTGCCATGTTTGGTGTGATGTCACTGCTTCCTCTTGCTGATTTACAACAATCGAACTCACCATTTAGCGACGCGGCACGATTGTTAATGGGTGATTATGGCGCACTCATTATTACCTTAGGAGCGCTTTTTGCCATTGGTGGGGCACTTAACGTGACGATTATGATGTGTGGCAGTATTATGCTAGCTGGGGCTCGTGACCATATTTTCCCAGTTTTTTTTAGTCGGCAAAACCAACAAGGCACACCGCTCAGAGCCTTATTGATTTCAAGTATCTTAGCCATAATATTATTACTATTTAACGCCAGTAGTGCCCTGCTCAAGGGCTTTGAAACAATGTTAATTATTTCAACCTTTGCGGTACTGATTGCCTACTTAGGTACTGGATTGGCTAGTATTAAGTTGCAATTTAATGATTACCAACAAGGCGTCAGTATCAATTATGTTAAACTTGTTGTTGCACTGTTAGCCAGCCTATTTTCACTGTTAGCCATTATTGGCGCGTGGGTTCTATATCAATAAAATCAGGAAAATCAATGTTCAAAAACGCAATTGTTCGAAAACCCAGTAAGTCAATGGTGAAGGGGCTAACCTCAGCCAGACTCGGCAAACCTGATCACGATTTAGCTTGTCAGCAACATCAAGACTATGTCACCGCACTACAAGAATGCGGTTTGCAAGTCACCGTTTTAGATGCCCTAGAAGCCTATCCTGATGCTTGTTTTGTAGAAGACGTGGCCTTATTTACCCCTAAAGGCGCGATACTCACGCATCCTGGAGCAGCGAGCCGTCAAGGTGAAGTGCAATTTATTGCCCCTGCTGTTAGCCAATTTTATCCTAACCCAGATAGTATTGTAGCTCCGGGGCATGTTGATGCCGGTGATATCATGATGGTTGGCGGGCATTTTTATATTGGCCTTTCTAGTCGCACCAACAATCAGGGCGCACATCAGATGATTGCCTTATTGGCCAAGCAAGGTTTGTCTGGTTCGATGGTTAAAATGTCAGCACTGTTACACCTGAAAACCGGCGTAAGTTACTTGGAAAATAATAACTTACTCACTTTTGGAGAGTTACATTCCCACCCGGATTTTAGTGACTTTAATCGCATTGAAATTAGTCAAGAAGAAAGTTACGCCGCCAATAGTGTGTGGATCAATGGCAGTGTATTGGTGCCTAAGGGCTTTCCCAAAGCATTAGCTGCGATTCAGGCTTTGGGTTATGACACAAAAGAGCTAGCCATGTCAGAATTTCAAAAATTAGACGGCGGCTTAAGTTGCTTATCTTTGCGTTTCTGAGCCAAGCCCAAAATATAGCTAGCAATATAGCCCATGGCTATTCGACTTCAGACTCGTAATATTTTCGATAGCGTTTGGTCAACTTGGCTAAACGCAGTTGATCCCTTAATAAAGCAAACGACGGCCAACTTTGTTTTTTGGGCAATTTGCCTAGGCTTAAGCGCCGCAATTGAAGTTTAATTAAGGCCATTACTGCCAATGCACTGAGGGTTTTATCTCGCCAATTTACGCTGGGGATAAAGCCAATCCTATCTGGATGTTCAAGCCATTGATTAGGTAGGTCAGGAGTATACGCCAATGCGCTGGCCATACCGACTAATGCCACACCACTTGCAATCACTTGCTCAGCCACTTCAAGGCGCCTAATGCCACCCGTGGTCATAATTGGCGCTTGGCTAGCGGCGGCAATTTTAGTGGCAAATTCTAAAAAATACGCTTCGCGGGCAAGAGTGCGATTATCAGCGGTTCGCCCCTGCATTGCGGGCGCCTCGTAACTGCCGCCAGACAGCTCAACCAGATCTATGTGGCGTGCAGCCAACCAATGTACCACCTGCTCTGCATCTTCTATATCAAAACCACCACGCTGAAAGTCTGCTGAATTTAGTTTCACTGCCACATCAAAATCACTGCCACAAGCCAGCCTAATTTCATCCACAATGGTTAATAACAAGCGTGCTCGATTTTCTAGGCTGCCACCCCACTTATCTTGGCGTTTGTTGGTTAAAGGCGATAAAAATTGTGCTAATAAATAACCATGAGCGGCATGTACTTCAACCCCGTTAAAACCCGCTTCTAGTGCACGTACAGCGGTGACTACAAAGCGTGTTATCAGATCCGCAATTTCTATTTCATCCATGGACTTCGGTTGGGCGAATAAACTTGAATGTTTACCCATATTCAATGCCACATCAGAGGGCGACAAAACTTTACCACCCATGCGTTTATAGACCTGACGCCCCGGGTGATTGATTTGCATCCAGACTTTACAATTATTTTGCTGGGCCTTTTGCGCCAACTCAATATAGGGCTTTAATTCGGTATCTTGCTCAAGTGTTAATCCACCCGGACCCGTCATAGCAAGATGGTCAACCATCACATTGCCAGTAATAATTAATCCAACCCCTCCTTGCGCCCAAGTTGAATACAGTTGCATCAAACCAGCATCGGGCAATTGATATTCATTGGCAAGATTCTCTTCCATTGCCGCTTTTACCAAGCGATTTTTAAGGATATTGCCATTGGGCAAGGTAAACGGACTAAAGACATCATGAGGCATAATAGTTATTCCTGCTAATAAGCATGCTACAACGTAGCCTAGCGTAATCTGGATCAAGCCTAATAATGCAAGTTTGGCCAGTAATAACCAACATTTATATTATTCACTACGCCAAAATAGATAAAAAATCGACCTTAAAACAAAGATTTAAAACTTAGCTTGTTACAAACCGCAAAGGCTGTGTTAAACTTATCTGCGTTGGTAGTTTGCAACCGACACACTCTGGGGCTGATTTTGGATTCGACAGGATGCTTGAGGCTTTAGGTGCATGCAGAGGAGCGGTTTGCCTCTATAAAAGCCGCAAACAAATAGTCGCAAACGACGAAAACTACGCTCTAGCCGCTTAATAACCGGCTGAGCCCTTCCACTCATACTCTTTCTGCTAGTAGAGGTTCGGAAGGTCATCCCAGCAGAATAGCGAGGGAACCTTGTCTAAGGGTGAACCGCGAAATAGTATTAGGCCAGCTATGAGAAATCCTGTTTGTCGGAGGTCAAAATAGTTAAATAAATGACAAAATAAGCATGTAGTACCGACAGTTGATGTATTTTGGACGCGGGTTCAAGTCCCGCCAGCTCCACCAAATACGATAATCAAGGCTTCTTAGGAAGCCTTTTTTATTGCCTAAATTTCAACAAGTTAGAGCTTTTTATTACTACAACTACACTAATTAATCTCCCCTAAATAAAGCAACCGCCCCCACTGAGACTTTTTTACAATCTAAAATAAGTCTGCATTTTTTCATTATTATAATTTTAATTTTTTCTGGTCGACATGATTTAAGACAGAGCCACTTGTCATTTGATGTGCAGACTTTTGTGCCAAATTATGTATTAATAAGGTATTGATTTAAGTTAGTTTTTGGAATGTTTTTTTATGACTCCAGCACAACTGTTTTTCTGGTTTGTAGCACTTTTGGGTAACACCACGGCACTTTTCACTTTTTGGTATTTGCCTAATATCCCTTCGCTATTATTTTTAGCACTGATGCTGATTTTTACCGTGACAGGTTTATATGATTATTTTTTTAGCTCTCATACCCTAAATCGTTTATATCCAGTATTGGCATATCTACGTTATTTGATGGAGTCAATTCGTCCTGAAATTCAGCAATATTTTATCGCCAGTAATACTGAAGAAAAACCCTTTAGTCGGGAGCAACGTGAGCTGGTGTATCGTCGCGCCAAAAATGTTAACGACACCCTACCCTTTGGTACTCAGCGCGATTTAATGGAAACTAATTATTTAAGTATTTGGCATTCCATGCACCCCAAAATAGTGAAAGAACAAAGCAAACGATTGTTGTTTGGTAGTTCGCAATGCGCCTTACCCTATTCAGCTTCATTGTTAAATATTTCAGCGATGAGCTACGGGGCACTTAGCAGTCACGCTATTGAAGCACTCAATCTGGGGGCTAAACTGGGTGGTTTTGCTCACAATACTGGTGAAGGTGGCGTTAGCCCTTATCACTTAAAACATGGTGGTGATATTATCTGGCAAATAGGTACAGGTTTGTTTGGTTGTCGCACCAAAGAAGGCCGTTTCGACCAAGAAAAATTTACAGCAATGGCCACTCGTGACGCGATAAAGATGATAGAAATCAAACTCAGCCAAGGTGCAAAACCTGGGCATGGGGGGATGCTGCCTAAGGCAAAAATCAGTGACGAAATCGCGCAAATAAGAGGGATACCCAAAGATGAGGACTGTGTATCACCTGCCATGAATCCCGAATGCCACACCCCCATTGAACTGCTTGAGTTTGTTGCTCAGTTACGCGAACTCAGTGGCGGCAAACCGGTTGGTATTAAACTCTGCGTAGGTCATCCAGCTGAGTTTTTAGCGATATGCAAAGCAATGGTGAGCACTGGTATCTTGGTTGATTTTATTACAGTTGATGGCGCTGAGGGCGGCACAGGGGCAGCTCCGGTAGAGTTTAGTAATCGCTTGGGAATGATGTGCCTTGAAGGCACTAACATTGTGCATCAGGCGCTTATTGGTGTGGGTTTACGTAATGAAATACGCATAATCTCTTCAGGTAAAAGCGCCAGTAGCTTTGACTTATTGTCAAAAATGGCCATGGGTGCCGATACCGTCAATGCGGCGCGTACCATGATGATGGCCTTAGGCTGTATTCAATCTCGTTCGTGTAATACCAATACCTGCCCCACAGGTATTGCAACACAAGATCCAAAACGTTCAAAAGGGATTGATATCAAGGCCAAAAGTTTGAGGGTTAAGCAATTTCAGCACAATACACTGCATAGTTTGTATGAACTGGTGGGTAGTATGGGCTTGGACGATCCCAGTTTATTATGTCCCAACATGCTTAAGCGCCGCACCTCAGAAGGCTTGCTAGAGTCTGCACCCAGTATAGTGCCTCCTTTAGACAATAAACAATTGGTCGACAACCACGCCTCTGGCGTTTGGCAACGTTGGTGGCATTTAGCTGACCAAGAGAAGTTTTATGTGCTCGACAACTGCACGCCAAATCCGCAAATTACAGTGGTAAATTTATAAGGATTTAATCCCGTGATACTCGGTAAAATAAGCAGCTTAGCTGAGTGCTAAAGAGAAATTCTATAGCGGTTTTCAGCTAGACTTTGAATAACAAACTGCCCAGCATTAAACAGCTGAATAAGTGCTATATTGGTCGTTGTATGCAGGCTAGGCAAAGTTGTGCAAAAACTGCCTGAACCTGCAATAGCGAGTGGTATGAACCTATTAAACAGTAAACCGAGTGAAATCCAGATCGTCACCAATTAAATTATGTATTACAAATATGCCAGCAATACCATTCTATGGCCGCTGCAGGTCGAGCGTTATTTAACGTCAGTCGCGAACTCAAAGCGTCGAACAACGACTCAAGTCGGCTTCAGAAGTATTTAGCAAAATTTGCGCTAAGTTGGTCAGATATTGGAAAGTGAGTTTTGCAACCTAAGTTGAAATATCTTAGGTCAGTTAGTTTATCTCATAGATTTTAAGCACATCTTTGAATAAGCGACAAAAACGTGAAAGCGAGGCTTGTGCCTCGCCTACATCTCCAATGACGGTGCGTACTAATAACTATGTGTACCGCGTATTGGATAGCTATTTTCTAATGCAAACTCCAATCCAGTCACAAATTGATCAATGTTAGGCCGAATAAAAGGCGCATTTGCAATCTCAATCATTGTCGTTTCACCTTTAGGATTGACCAAAAATAAACCAGGTTCCGCAAACAAATGAGCGGTTTCAGAACCACTAGTAGGCTCTGAAATATAAAGTCCCAATTTTTTCATATCTTTCAACTGCAACTCTAGAGCAATAGGAAAACTTGTATCTAAGCCATTGACCTTAAACTGCTCCAACTGCTGCTTATTGTCAGCAGACACCGCAACAATATCAATATTTAAAGCCCCAAGGCGACCAGTGAAAAGCTCAAGCTCGTTCAGATATTTTAAACAGATAGGGCAATGCTGTCCTCTGTAAACAACAACCAAGGTCCACTTTCCTAGCGAAGCTTGGGGTTTGACATTAACCAAGGGAATAAGTCGCCCGTCCTGTGTCTTTACTTCAATGTGTGGAAATCGCTCTCCCGCCTTTAATTTCAAATTTTGCATTTAACCTCCGACCGAAGAGAAGAATAATCAATTGAGACCAATATCTTCTCTTCGATTTTGTCATCATAATTGTGTCGCTGGCGATACGTTTGATCGTCCACCAATATTTTTCATATTCGGGGGGATTGGGTTCAACCCAATGCCTCTTCATTATCAATGATGCTTCATCTCGTGCTCATAATCGTTGGCTAACTCATCCTTTTGTTTATCGCCAAACACGGCATCTGCATGTTTAAAAAACGTCTGCTCCTCTTCATCTAAGTGATGGAGAACAAGCTCTTGCAGCTTCTTCATATAATGCAGCCAAGCAGAAGAACTCATGTCAGTCTCCTCTAGCTTAGTTACTATTTCCTCTATCTCATGATGCTCAGCAATACCGTGCCTAGACTCTTCAATCGTTGCATTAGATTCCATTAAAGGAGAGTAAAAATGTCGCTCCTCTGCTTTTGCGTGTTGCTTAAGCTCTTCTTTTAGCTGTGAAAAAAATCTTGACGACTTTCACAATCACCTGAAGTTTCGACCAAAATTTTCATCAAGAGTCTTTGTTTTTCGTGATCTTTGCGAATAGCTTGAAAGATTTCCATACTTTTACTCCTGTTCGATTAATTACCTAGGAGAACAAAGCCAAGACCATGCCAAGAACCTAAGCAATTGTTTTTAATAGATATTTAAAGTTTAGTAATAACTAAGTCGTCAGAAAATCAAATGAAACATGAAAAAACTACATAACCTAAGCAGAAAATTCATAGTATTCACTAGATAAATACCCAGACCTTATGCAATTCATATATTTATGTAATTGAGCTGAAGAGAAACTAAAGAGAGGGCCATCAAAATTGGCTAAATTGGACTGGAAAACTAAGAAATTATCTATTTTGCAATAAGCGATTAACGCCGCTACGGAACTCGTGGACAGGCCTTATCCGAGCTATATTGGATAATTACTATATATAATTTGGATCCTCGTCATCATTTTTATGTAACTTAAGAAAATATTTTTCGCCGATGAAAATAGCAGCAAGTCCGATCAAAGAAGCCCAGACCACCAGCATGTCTGATTGCACTTTAACCCACAGGAATGAAATCAATATGATGACGTCAAGCACGATAGCCGTGATAAGAATGACTGCATTTGCCTCGACGTCTTTGCGCAGATGTTTGAAAACACCCCAGTGGATTCCAATATCCATAATGATATAAAAAATTGCCCCAAGTGAAGCGATACGACTTAAATCGAAAAAGATGGTGAGCACAATCGCAATAACTACCGTGTAGATAAGTGTGTGCATTTGTATGTCGCCGGGCATATTCAAATGGCGATGAGGGACGAGCTGCATTTTTGTCAGCATAGCTAACATGCGTGAAACGGCGAACACACTAGCTATAACACCTGACACTGTGGCAATAATTGCAAAACCAACAGTAAACCAGAGACCGTATTGGCCGAAAGCAGGGCGAGACGCCTCGGCCAAAGAATAGTCTTTAGCTTTAACAATTTCGTCGATAGAAAGGTTGGCACTCACTGCAAGTGATACTAATACATAGAGTACCGTACAAATTAAGATCGATATAACGATAGCTCGGCCCACATTTTTATGGGGTTCTTTGATCTCGCCACCACTGTTTGTAATGGTAGTAAAGCCCTTATAGCCAAGTATGCCTAAGGCGACTGCACCAAGGAAACTACTTACACCAGTTTCGCGAGGGACCACTGAAGTACTTTCGAAGCTCAGACCTGAGGCCCAAAGCCCACCTATTGCCAGCAAGGCTAAACCTGCAATCTTAATAAATGCCGTAACAAAAGAGAGTGACTGAATAAATTTATTGCTCAGCACATTGATAAAAAACGCAAACACCAAGAGTCCGACGCCAAGCGCGGGTATCAACCAATCTCTGTCTTTAGCATTGAACAATTGCAAGGTATAGGTACCAAAAGTCCGGGCAACCAAGCTCTCGTTGATAATCATGGAGAAATACATCAATAGCGCTAATGCGCCTGTCATCAAAGAACGGCCATAGGCTTTCTTTAGAAACATAGCGATGCCGCCAGCCGAGGGATAGGCGTTAGCAAGCTTTACATACGAATAAGCACTGAAGCTAGCGACGATGGCCGCCACAAAAAATGCCAAGGGAAACCATGTACCAGCCAAATCGGCAATCTGTCCGGTCAGCGCAAATATTCCTGCACCGATCATCACACCGGTTCCCATCGAAACCGCTCCAGTTAGACTTAAGCTCCCTTTTTCATAATCAGTGGATTTTTCTTTATTCATCTAAATAGGCTAGCATGTAAGACAATGACTATCCAATAGCATGCATATCGAGCCTTGCAACAAGAAACATTTCGTAAACAAGGCAACTTTAAAATTTTAAAGGTGATATGACGACTAAACAGAGTGCTCGGTAACACTGTAGTATCTTCGTTAGTCGTATACAGGAACCCATTTCTTTTTGCCTAAATAACAACAGAAAAGTCAAAGCTGAAACTGAACTACTCCGCCAAAAATCGATACTACACACCTAACTAAACAATTATCAAATTCTTTGCTTAGGGAAGCTAATGGATCTCTTTTTATTGACGCTATTCTCTAATGCATGACCTTTTGCCACTCGCCATCGATATATGACATTTCGTAAAATGGCCAATAATGTTTATCTAATTTCAGGGTAGTAACCGTAGGCACATTGCTAAAATCCATCGACTTAATTAATACCGATGCTTGATGTGCTTTACCTTTAACTGCTGCAACAAAATCATCTGTGGTTGCTATGGTTTGTCCGTCAATTTCAATTATACGTCGCATTGCATACATACCGTAACGCGTTGCCGGTGAACCAAATTGATAACTAGCAACATACACTCCGCTGGCACTAACGTTTCCTTGCAACTGAGCAGCTCGGTGCGGTGCATGCAAATACAGTCCTGACCAAAAGAATACCTGTTCGATATCATTGCCAGTTAACAGATTGGTTTGTATTTGCACAGAATTAACCTGTCCCTCACTAAAATAGGTGACACTGACTAGCGGTTTTTGCGACAGAGTTTCGACTTGTTTAAAGGATGAAACGGCAACACCATCAACCTCTAACAAAATGTCTCCGCGCTTAAGAAAATTGGCACTTTTCGCACTAACCGGCACATTTACGACTACCAATAGTTTGTTTTCAGTGGGGTTTTGCTCTTGTAATTTTAACCACCATTCTTCAGGTAAGCCCATTTGCAGCGCGTAAACAGGTGCAATCTGACTCAACCTTAAATCGAATGAAAAAACCTCACGCTCACCGCTGGCTAAGGCAATTAATTCTTTGACGTAATGAATCGGCATACCCGCCAAAATATAATTGGGATCTTTACCATTTTCGTTACTCTCTTCAAAGTATGTCCACAGCGCCAGTGCATCGCCATCGGCATCAGCTATCACCCCATCAATGACGGTATTGGGATTAACCAAATAAGCGACTTTAATATTTTTTTCAATATATTGTGGTACGGTAAATTGCCGCAACCAAAGTTCATCCACCGTGTCGATATTAGTCTGTCGATATTCAACAACACCTTCGTTATTGAGTCCAGTTTGCACAATGGCGTCGCCAGATACCATTGGCTTGTTACTAAAACGTAGTTGAGATACAGGTATATCACCTAAATCTTCTGGAGAGTAAGAGATCAAAGCCAAATTGTGCAGTGGATGAATATACTCAACTCGGCCCTCTATTTCTAAACGATTTTTGAAGGTCAGTTTTACATCACCTAATTTACTAAAAACAATGCTTCGAGAAACCACAACCCAGCCTTTTGCGACATCGACTATAACCCCAGTTCCTTCACGACTGTCATTCCCCATGCGTCCCTGGATTGCATATGGACTGTTGAAATTTACTCTAACTAAAGAGTCTTCGATATCCCTGACGATTACATTCTTATTTTTATTCGCTAAAGTTGCCGGTGCAGCTTTATTTTCTGGTGCTGCTGTATCTATGCAGGGCCAGTAGCCTAATTTAAGATCTTTTTGACAATAACTGTGTTCAAACCAAGTTCGCTGGAGCTCAACTAGAGCATAATTTGTTGTGTTTGGCGTATCGAAATCGAAGTAACGTAGATTAATTTTTCGACCGCTTTCTATTTGGCTAAGCTGAACTTGTAACTCTTCTACGGTATCAACACTTACCCCATTAAACTCAGTTATAACACTTCTATTAGGTACGCCAGCTTTTTCGAAACCACCAGACGACGCAGCAACATACACGCCTCGAATAGCTTTGTTAAAATGTCGAGCTTGTTGATAAGACAAAGTATGAAATATGCTGCCATCCCATTTAACTAGAGAGGAGGGGCTTGTTTCATCTAAATCACTGACTTCAACACTGACAGACAAGCTTTTGCCTCTTCGCAATACTTGAATTTCAAC
The DNA here is from genome assembly GCF_040012495.1 of Paraglaciecola sp. 25GB23A. NCBI lineage: Bacteria > Pseudomonadati > Pseudomonadota > Gammaproteobacteria > Alteromonadales > Alteromonadaceae > Paraglaciecola > Paraglaciecola sp. 25GB23A. The sequence continues at coordinate 849,212 of NZ_JBDYKM010000001.1, read as the reverse complement.
CTCTTGATTTACATGCTCATTCAGAATGGTCTCTAGTGCAGAAAAATCTGCAATTGGCTGCTGTTCAACCTCAAGTAATATATCACCCACTTCGAGTAACTTTGCGGCAGAACTCTCCGGAATAATGCTTCTAATCACCAACATGCCTTGGCGGTCACTAAATGCTAGGCGATACTGACTTTCAAGCTCTTCGCTTAAGCCCAAACGCGTTAACTCTGCATAAGGAGTAGATATGAATGTGCTTAAAATCGAGCCTCGACTAATCTTTTTGTTGATTTGCAGCTGCTGTAAGGCTGTTTTAATTATATCTAAAGGCAAATAAAATGCATTGGCCGAATTATTTTGACTGCCAGCATTTAGGGCAACGACCTCACCATCAATGTTGATCACAGGAGAACCGGATGATCCGCCCGTCGATGCAGTTGCCGCCTGAATATAAAAGATATTAAAGTCATTGTACTGCCCCTTGCCATACAATGGTGCGTCGCGGTCAAGCCGTGATATCGTTCCATCTAAAATTGACACTTTTTGCCCCGCATCGTTACCTATCATGCGGATCTCTTGTCCCACATTCGGCATTTTATCGCTTAATCTAAATTCATGAGGCTGGATGTATTTTATCTGAGCAGGATCATATCGATAAAATCCAAAGTCATGCACGGGATCGATATATAAGGGAGTTAAGTCAATTTCTTCGTTATTTATTAATACAGCTTTTGCTGTCACTGGACCGGGAGTGACAACGTGGCGATTAGTTAAAATAATGCCTTTTTTTGCATCTACGATAAAACCAGTGGCAGAACTACTACTATTCCATTTTCCGTCGAAACTCATTGGTGCATCGATATAAATACTGACCACTCCGCTCGACACTGACTGTACTGTATCATTCCAGTTTTTGGCGTTTTGTTCGGGCCCGCACGCATTCAGTAAAACCATGGCAGTGGCCAATAAACCGCAGCAGAGCCAATGAGAAACTATTGTATTTTTGAGTAACATCCCTTCTACACCTTTATTTATGAAGTTTTTCAAAATTAGACAGGCAAATAAGTACAATACCATCGGCACATCCGTATAACATCTTTACCATACTTGACGATATTACTACATCAAATGCCGGGTGAAAATCCATATAATTCAACAATTAAAAGCATGTTATTGTCGAGCTTAGAAAAAAAGGATGAATGACTTTTTTTAAGTGAAGTAAAAATAATTAGGCCAGTTAATATCTAAACTAACTGGCGCAAATATGTGCACGTCTAATAAGCTTCTAATCAGACCCTAACAGTATTGTTTAACATTCAGCTACTAAGCATGTAAATGTGAGTAGATAACCCGTAGGGTAGTCATTAGCGACTTCTTCACACTTGGCCAAGCAATCGTGATGTTGTCTATCAAACTCTGGGTGCAATCAGCCTCTAAACGCGTGACTTGATCAATTAAAGCCATAGAGTTGACTCTATTTGCGAGGGCTAATAGCTGCCTTACACTGAGTTTAATTTTGCTAAGATCCTCGGTACTCATCGCCTCATCAGCAAGCTTGATGTTGGAATCTAGCTCATCCATTAGTTTATTGAGTGCCACAGGCAGTGGCTCTGCACTGGTTTGTTTTTGCAAATAGGGCAATAAATCAAACCAGGCTTCGGGATTAGCAGGCAAAGGTAATTGAGCGAAATGAGGAGCCGGACGCGCCTCTTCTTGTTGTTCTTCAACTTGAGCTTGTTGTAACTCCACTTTGTGAGCGGCAACCAAGGCTTGTTCTTGCTGGGCAAGTTGTGACTGACTACTTTCAACTTGTTGTTGAGCGGCTTGTAGAGACTTTTCTTTTAGTTCTAATTGAGTTTTACTATTCAATAGCTCCAATTCTAGCTTTTCTAATTGTTTATTCAATTCTGACTGGCTGTCATCCTGATCATCCAAACTTTGCTTGCTTTGACTATATTCTTGCTGTACCTGCTGTAACTCTTCCGTTAAGGCCGCTTGTTTGGATTGCAATTCATGGATATTTTGCTCTCTACCCTGAAGTGCTAATTGCTGCTCAGCTAGCTGCTTTTGCAAGGCTGTTTCTTGCTGCTCTTGTTGTTGTAAACGCTTAGCTAAGTCTTCAGCAGCGTGCCGTGCTTCGTTAAGCTCAGCTTGCAATTTCTGTTCACCTGACAAGGTTTGATTGACTTGGGACTCAGCTTGTTCGAGCTCACGCAAGTTACCGTCAAGTTTACTTTTCATATCAATATTTTGTTGCTCTGCTTGTTGCAAGGCAATTTGCAATTGATGCTTTTGTTCTTCAATTTCGGTCAAAAACTGGCGACGTTGCTCTTCATTACCGTCCATCAAAGCCTGTTGTTTAACGGCACGTTTTTCAACGTCAGCTAATTCCACAGTAAGCTGTTCTAAGCGATGTTGCTGCTCTATGCGCTGGCGTTTTTCTAGATCGGCCAAACGTTGTTTTTCATCCAATTTTTGTTGGGTTTCTTGCAGTTCTTGTTGTTTTATTTGTGCTTCGTTTTTCAGCGCCTCTTGTTGCGCTTGCCATTGTTGTTCGCTTTGAATAATAAGTTGTTGTTGCTCTAACTCCCGCTGTTTTAACAGGCTTAATTCGTGTTGTAATTGTGCAAAAATTTCCTGTTGTTTGGCTTTTTCTTGTTTCTCAGCATCAGTTTGTTGTTTAGCCTCATTGAGTATCAGTTCACTTTGTTGCAGTTTTTGCTGTTTATCCAATAGCTCTGCTTGCAACTGACTTTGTTGTTCCTGTAATTGTTGATTCGCTTGATTAATTTGTTCTTGGCGTTGTTGAACGGAATGTTCCATTTCAACTAATTCGTTTTGCAAACTTTTTAGCACGGCTTGCTGCTGCTCTTTTTCTATTTTATCGCGCGCCGATGCCTGTTGGGTTTCATCCAACTTGTGCTGTGTATCTGATAACAACTGTTGTTTAGCGGCCAATTCTTGCTGCAATTGAGCATGCTGTTGCTGCATATTGCCTTGCTGTTGATGGCTCATCTCTTCAAGCTTATGCATTTCATGTTGCAAATGCTCCACATGGCGGGCCTTAGTCGACAGTTCAGACTGGGCACTGTGACAGGCTAACTCTAACTCTCTCCTTTCTTGTTCGGCCTGAGCACTTGCTTTGCGCTGATTTATCAAAAGCTCACGCAGCTTTTCTGTGGTTCTACCTGAGCTACTTAATTGTGATTGCAGGGTGCTAATTTGGCCACTCACATCAGAAATTTGTTGGTCTTTCTGAGTAATTGACTGCTTAAGATTATCAATTTGACCAATAAACCCAGCCATTTTTTGTTGTTGTAATACCTGCTCTTGTTTTAAGGTTTGCGTGACTTTTTCACTTTGTGCTAGCTGATTTTGCACTGCGGAATATTTACGTTCGGAATATTGTAAGGCATCAGCAATTTGGTTTCGTTGTTCTTGTAAGCCGCGTACTTTTGAAACCGAACTTTCTAATTGGCTAGCAAGTTCTTCATTTTCACTTTGGCTTTGTGCCAATTTATCGCGACTGCTTTGATATTCTTGCTGCAGTTGTTGGATTTGCTTACTGATATCTTGATGGGCTTGTTGCAAGTCTGAAATAGTGTTTTGTTTTGCCGACAAGTCAACCTGAGCTGCCTGCAACTGCGTTTGGGTATCGACTAAACTCTTCGCTTTATTGGCCAGTAAATCTTGACTGTTTTCAAGTAGCTGTTGTTTTTCAGCCACTTGGCGCTGTGCAGCCTGATGTAAGTTAATGGCTTCAAGACGTGCTCTTTCCGCTTCTTTAATAGCTCTGAAATCTTTCCAGATACATAGAATGGCTTCACATTGTTGTGCTTTGAAAATAGGCACTAAGCTTAGTTGACAAGGTAAAGCCTGACCATTGACCTGATGCTCCCATAACAGAGATTGCATTTGTCCCTCTTGTTTAACTTGTGCAATGTGTTTGGCTAATTCTTCAGCTGTATCTGAATCTTTGTTGAAGGCATCGTCGTTAGGTAAGGTGCCAAGTAATTGTTGTTCATCTTCAACATCAAAAAACGCACAGGCGGCCTCATTTAAGCGAGAAAAGCCTTGTTCACTCAAGATCGCCATGGGTTCACTGGTATTAACCAATAGTTGTTCGAATTTATGTAGTTGATATTGCTCAGCCGAAATATCGGCTATCCAACATAAGTACTCTTGTTGTTCAGTATCCAGTACATCTATGCTTATTTCACTGGCTAAGGTATTACCATTGTTATCTTTTAAGTTCGCTTTAAACTGATGAAGTTTACCATTTTTATTGAGTTCTTTAGCGGCTTTGGCAGAATGATTAGGATCAGCAAACAATTGATATAACGTAGTTTTTTTGAGTTCTTTGGCTGTCGTATCTAAACGTTTGAAGAGGCTAGGATTGCCTTGTATTAAGTTATCGTGACTGTCCATGATCGCAATCGACAAAGGCGCTAAATTGAGCAAGTCATCAAAACGCTTACGCTCTTTTTGCGCAATTAATGTGGCTTTTTTGAGCTCACTGATGTCTTCCATCATGCCTACCATGCCGGCCTTATGACCATTTTTATCAGTGTAAGATTTTAAGCTAAGGCGCAGATGACGAACACTCTTGTCCAAGGCGCTAATAGTAAATTCTTTATTTTGACCCAAGCGTGAAAACTGAATATCACCACCGGCTTTGGGATGAAGTTGTCGAATATCTTCCGGCAAGAATTCAAGATCGTGGATGTCCTGTGACATAATTTTACTTTGACTGGTTCTAAATAAACTCTCAAAAGCAGTATTACAAGTAACAACTTGATTTAAATCGTTGAGTAAATAGACCCCGTGCCGAGAAGAATTGAGTAAGGCTTTGGTGAGATTTTCACTGATCCCAGCTTGGCGAGTTTGCTCAGCAAGTTCGCTTTGGTCTTGCACCATAAATTCTATACTTACAGGCTCTCCCTTGACGTTAACCTGACATACTCGGCCAAATAATTGAATTAAAATAGGCCCTTGTTTACTGTTAAAGTGACATCGACATTCAACCGTTGGCTGGCGCTTAGTTTCTTCCAGTGTTTTGTTAAATTCAAACAAGTCTGAGTGTTCGATAAGCGCTGCGAATTGGCCTAAATTACCCGATAATTCGCTAACATCGCGTTGCAACATATTGGCAAATACGTGGTCACCTAAATAAGTTTTCTTTTCTAAATCAAGCCATACTCTGCCCAATTTAGTTAGGGTTAAACGGCTTTCATACTGCTCAATTTCGTCGCTCTGTTTATCGATTTTTAGTTGATTATTGGTCACATCGGCAATGGTTACGACTATCGCTATTGGATGAAGAAAATCTGCTGAGCGCTTGAACTCGAGGGTTAAATGCCGATTACGTTCAAATATCTGAATTTTGCCTGGACTATTTTCATTTACCTTACTTTCAATTTGAGACAGGTTTTGTTGGCTAAAAAAGTCAGTGAAATCACGATTAATAATATCTTCTGTTTTTTTGCCTAGGAAATAACAACCGACACGGTTGAGATAAATAATTTTGCCAGCTTGGTCGAGGTGAATGCTGGCTTCATTAAAGCTGTCCAGTAAAGCGAATGTTTGGTTTATCTCTTGGGCTTGGGCGGCTAACTTGCGACGACTACTGCCTTGTTTGATTTTTAACAGAAATATAAAAAGAAGCAAAGCAATGATAAGCCCCGCAACGCCATAAATCCCGAGGTTCACTTGCTCTACTGAAAGATCAAGCACCTGTTGGCCAAAAGCAAAACTGGCTGGACTAACTAAGCCTAAGACACCACAGATTAATCGATTTAATTGTCTCACCAATAAGGGCTTCAACATGCCACTTCCCACTCTGACTAAAAACACCGGTCAGACTACGCTGAAATTAATAAAAACGATAGATTCAAAATCAAAGAAAGGTATTATTAAAAATACTATAAGACTATTAAAAAAACGTATTAGGCATAATGTAAACCATTGAGCCGCAACGATAACATTAATAGCAAAGCCTGCTTTTACCTTAACAAATATGCATACAACTCGTTTGAAATCTATTCTGCAAGCGATTACTTTTTACTTACCGTAGGCAATTCACTGACATCACCAACACGCTAATATAGGTAGTAAAAGTAATACCCATGCACAAAAAAACTCACCGCTGAGGGTGAGTTTTTATGTTTTACATTTACCGTTTGGGGAACATGCCACCTGGACCACCAGGCCCACCTGGCGGCATCATGCCTTTGAGGTTACGCATCATTTTGCCCATGCCTCCACCGGTCATTTTTTTCATCATTTTTTGCATTTGCATAAATTGTTTAAGCAAACGGTTAATATCTTGAATTTGTGTACCAGAGCCAGCAGCAATTCGACGTTTACGCGAACCGTTAATCAAATCAGGCTTGGAGCGCTCATTTGCCGTCATTGAATTGATTATCGCTTCCATTTGATTGAAAGATTTATCATTCGCTTTTTCTTTTACTTGCGCCGACATATTGCCCATACCAGGCATTTTATCCATCATCGACATCATGCCGCCCATATTACGCATTTGCTCCAACTGCTCTTTGAAGTCTTGTAAATCGAAGCCCTTACCTTTTTGGACTTTTTGCGCCAATTTTTGTGCTTTAGCTTTATCAACCTTCCGCTCAACTTCTTCAATTAAGCTTAAGACGTCGCCCATCCCCAATATTCGTGAAGCAATTCGCTCAGGATGGAAGGCTTCAAGGGCATCTAACTTTTCACCCATACCGATGAACTTAATCGGTTTGCCGGTAATATGTCGCACAGAAAGTGCAGCTCCACCTCGAGCGTCACCATCGGCCTTGGTTAATATCACCCCGGTTAAAGGCAGCGCATCGTTAAAAGCTTTAGCCGTATTGGCCGCATCTTGCCCCGTCATAGCATCCACTACAAACAAGGTTTCAATGGGTTTGATAGCCTTGTGTAGGGCTTGGATCTCCGCCATCATTTCGCCGTCAACGTGCAAACGACCCGCGGTATCAACTATTAATACATCGTAAAATTGTTTACGTGCATGGTTAATTGCAGCAAGGGCAATATCTACCGGTTTTTGGCTAAGGTCTGATGGAAAAAATCCAACGTCTAAATCGGTGGCTAAAGTTTCAAGTTGCTTAATGGCTGCCGGACGATATACGTCAGCACTAACCACCAACACCTTCTTTTTTTCACGTAGTTTTAAAAACGACGCTAACTTACCAACACTGGTGGTTTTACCCGCACCTTGCAAACCTGCCATGAGTATTACTGCAGGCGGCTGAGCAGCTAAGTTGAGCTTCTCATTAGCTTGGCCCATTACGGCTTCAAGTTCTGATTGAACTATTTTAATGAAAACCTGACCGGGATTTAAACTTTTACTGACTTCAGTGCCAACGGCCCGCTCTTTTACTTGGGCAATAAAATCGCGCACAACTGGCAAAGCAACATCAGCTTCAAGCAATGCCATGCGCACTTCACGCAAGGTATCTTTAATGTTGTCTTCTGTAAGACGGCCTTTTCCACTGATGTTTTTTAGGGTTTTCCCCAAGCGTTCGGTCAAATTTTCAAACATGAATCTATGGTTACCTACAATGTCAAATTAGAGCCAGTATAGCGAAATAGCGTGCAGATAAGAATAATCAATCTAACTTTCTCACAGAACTTTATCTTTATCTTGCTTGATCGCGCATTAAAGCGGTGTCAACCGCTGATAAATAATGGTAATTTACTCATTAGTTTTTATAGAATCAAATTTTTCAGGCGGAGTGTTAGGTGTTGATTGCTATCAGGTTTTTACTATGCTTTTAGAGCTAATATGTTTTGTAATCTATAGCTTGTCGGCGGGCATCATTGTCGCCGGATTATTTAGCATCACAGGACCCAAAAAGCCTCTTGCACTAATATTGGCGGCCATGGCACTGCTCATCCATATTTTTATCTTATGGGATACTGTCATTATTTTGCCGGGGCAGAACATGAGCATAATGAATGTTGTGTCGCTGGTCGCTTGGCTTATTAGTATGACTATGCTTTTTGCGTCTTTTAAGTTACCCAACACCATTTTATTGCCTGTCGTCTTTGGTTTTACCGCTGTCGTAGTCTTATTAACACCTTTGTTACCCGACATGCACATCATGCATTACAACATTAAACCTGCTTTATTGATCCATATTGGCTTTGCCTTGCTAGCCTATGCGTGTTTGAGCATCGCTTTTTTATACGCTATGCAATTAGCCTACATCAATTTACGTTTAAAAGAGAAAAAAGCCTCTCTGTTACATTCATCGCTGCCACCTTTGATGGCGGTTGAAACTATTTTATTTAAATTGCTTTTTGTGGGTACCATTTTGCTGACTTTATCGTTAATAAGTGGTTTTATGTTTTTAGAAAACATGTTTGGCAAAGAGCAAGCCCACAAAACAGTGCTGTCATTAATTGCGTGGCTTATTTACAGTATTATTTTATTTGGTCATGTTCAGTTCGGTTGGCGTGGCAAGCCCGTAATTACAGCTACGATAGTGGGGTCTATTTTTTTGACCTTGGCCTATTTTGGCAGTCGATTTGTGCGTGAAGTAATCATCAACTCATAAAAGTCTCTTGAATAGAGTGGCATTAGCCCTTACATTCATCATTCAGTCATAGCATAGGAAGGTTTTAGTTGGACGATATATCCACCGGTAGTTTATTTATTCTACTGGGCATTTTGATTTTATTTTCAGCCTATTTCTCAAGTTCAGAAACAGGCATGATGTCAATTAACCGCTATCGACTTAAGCATCTTGAAAATGAGGGCAACAAAGCCGCAATCAGGGTCAGGAAATTAATTGATCGTCCAGATCGATTAATCGGGCTTATTTTGATTGGTAATAATTTGGTTAATATCGCCGCCTCTATTATTGCAGGTATTATTGGTAGCCGCTTGTTAGGCGATGATGTATTGGGCCTTGTTTTGACCACCGTCATTTTGACCTTCGTAGTACTCATTTTTGCAGAGGTAACGCCCAAAACAGTTGCCGCCCTGTACCCAGAAAAAGTTGCATTTCCCAGCTCATTTATCCTCGCACCTTTGTTATTGGTATTTTATCCTTTTGTCTATTTAGTCAATGGCATTACTAACGGCCTATTGGCTTTGTTTCGCATCAGTCCCTCCGATGGCAGTGGCGACAGCTTAAGCAGAGAAGAATTGCGAACAGTCGTATTTGAAGCAGGCGCCATGATCCCCAAAAAACACCAAGATATGTTAGTGGGAATTTTGGACTTAGAAAAGGTCACCGCTGAAGATATTATGGTGCCACGCAGCGATATTGTTGCTATTGATATCAATGATGATTGGAAAGATATTCAAAAACGATTGGTAAATGCCCAGCATACACGGGTTTTGTTGTATCGAGACAGTATTGATGATGCAGTCGGTTTTGTGCATGTGAGAGACGCCCTGCGCCTATTATCAAGAGATCAGTTTACCAAAGCCAGTTTATTGCGCGCTGTGCGGGAAATCTATTTCACCCCAGAATCTACCCCTTTACATACATTAATGTATAAGTTTCAGGCAGCAAAAGAGCGGATTGGCCTAGTGGTTGATGAATACGGTGATATTCAAGGTCTGGTAACCTTAGAAGATATACTTGAAGAGATCATCGGTGATTTTACTACCAGCTTTTTACCTGATCACAGCAAAGAAGCAAACTTGCAACAAGATGGCAGCGTGCTTATCGATGGCAGTGTTAACGTACGGGAATTGAATAAAGAGTTAGATTGGCACTTTCCTACAGAGGGTCCCAAAACCTTAAATGGTTTAATACTTGAATATCTCGAAGATATTCCGCAGGCCAATATCAGCTTAAGGTTAGCCGGTTATCCCATCGAAATAGTTGAAATGAAAGATAATATGGTTAAAACAGTCAGAGTCATGCCAAAACTTTACCGCACAGATAGCGGGCGTGACGCGAGTAGTTTGTCTGGCTAAGTATAAAAGACAATATAGGCTCTGTAGTCATTTTTGCACTGACGAGAGCTTATTTTGTCGATTTTGTATTATTTTAAGTTTTAAGAATTCTACTTTGCTATTCAGCGAATTTAATTTAGCAAAAATATCCTGCAACTCATCATTATCGGTGAGTTGTGATTGCGCAACATGCTGTTCAAGCACTTCTTGCAAATGGGCGGGGAGACTTTTTGTATTCATAAAAGGGTTATCGGTAACTAAGGCAAAAATCTGAAGTTTAGTTACTGTCAGAATCATACATAGATGGATGATAAAATGCTTTTAGCTCACCCAGCCCTGTTTTGTAGTCATATTCGATGATTGCCATGCTCGATGTATCAAACAAAGTGCCTTGATGAGTAAGTAATATTTCATCGAGTAAATAACAAATGAGGGGCATATGACTAATCAAGATAATGCTCTGTACTTCTGGATTCTTACTTAAAAAATTATCTAATACTTTGTGCATTTGTCTTGGTTTAGCCTCAGGTATGAGCTCAACAACGTCGACTTTACGCTCAATACTTAATTGCGAACTAACTCCCGCATAGGTCTGCTGAGCGCGGGTAAACGGGCTCACTAGTGCCACATTGATAGTATTGTTGTCAATGACATGACTTGCCAACCAGCTACCTGCTGTTTGAGTCTGCCGTTGGCCATAAGCGGTCAAATTACGGGCTTTATCTGAAATATTACTGGGTTCAGCTTCACCATGACGCATGACAATTAATTTCATAAATTTCAATGTGGGTATTTTTAACTCAATAATACAACAAATAACGCAACTAAAAATCTTTAGCATGTTAAATTTAGTTTATGCTTTAGGATAATTTTTCAAATTGGACAATCAATTTTGCTTAAATGTGAGAATGATCCACGTCGATACGACTATTTCACTTTAAAAAACGGACTACAAGTTTTAGTCGTAGAAGATATCAAAAATAATAAAAGTGCATGTGCCGCCACCTTTAGTGTAGGCCATTTTGATGACGATGCAGACTGTCAAGGACTGAGTCATCTGCTTGAGCATATGTTGTTTATGGGAAACAGTGAGTTTAAAACACCCAACTCGCTCAATGATTTTGTGTCCGCTCAGGGTGGCTCCATAAATGCGTCAACTGGCACTGAGACCAGTAGCTATTTTTTCGATGCTGCAAATGACTCATTAGATTCGGCATTGGCGCAGTTTTCTGCGATGTTATTTTCTCCCTTATTCTTAGAAACCTATATTGAAAAAGAAATTCAGGCCATTGATGCTGAATTTAAATTAAAACAAAGAGATGATCTACGCCGTTTATATCAAGTCCACAAAGAAACCTGCCACGCTGATCACCCCTTTAGTAAATTTTCAGTAGGTAATCTAGCGACTTTTTCTCCTTTCAGCCTGACTGAATTAAGCGCAAAACTCAGACATTTTCATCAACGGTATTACCAAACCCAAAACCTTTATTTATGTTTGGTGACGGCATTACCTTTAGAGCAAGCTAAGCAACTAGTCAGCAAGCATTTTGCGCAATATAAAGCTGGCCCTAAAATTGAGCGACTGCCCTACCCTGCGCTGTATCTTGAGCACCAACTGGGGGTGCAAATAAATATCGTCCCATTACAAAAAGCACAGCGTTTGATAATTACCTTTGCCTTGCCCGCTCAAGCATCATTTTATCGAGCCAAACCATTAGCCATTATTAGTCATATACTTGGTGATGAAGGTTTTGGCGGCTTACTCGATTTTTATAAAAGTAAAAATTGGGCAACCAGCCTAAGTGCGGGCGGCGGTATTGAGGGTTCCAACTTTAAAGATTTTAATATTAACCTTCAGGTTACTAATGAAGGTATGCAAAACCAAGAGGCTATCCTAAGTACGCTTTTTTCTTATATCAACTTAATCAAAACTCAAGGTTTAGAGTCATGGCGCATTGATGAAATGGCCAAGTTAAACAACCTTGCATGGCAATATGGTGAGGCACTTAAACCTATTGATGAAGCACTTAAACTCTCACTCAATATGCTTGACTATCCAAGCGAACATGTCGTTGTCGGTGATTATCTTTTTGACCAAGTAAATGCAGTTTTAACCCTTGATATGTTGGCCTTTTTTGTGCCTCAAAATATGCGCCTCAAAATTATTCATCAACAACAAGAGACTGACTCGATTGCGCATTGGTATGACACCCCATATAAAATAATGCCCTTACCAAAAAGCTTGCTTGATAGCGGTAAAAAACTAGCCAAGATAAAACAACTTTCTTTACCTAAGGCAAATCGTTACCTTTGTGATGAAAATAAACTTCGTGAAAAACAAGGCGACTTTGCCCTGCCCAAACAGATTATTAAGCAACGGGGCTTAGATTTGTGGTTTGGCCAAGATGAGCAGTTTTTGCAACCTAAAGGTGATTGTTTCCTAACCTTTGACTGCCAAGCCATTACCGAAGGTATTGAAGTAGCGACCTATAAAAGACTGTGGGTCGCCCTTATTAATGAAAAGTTAAGTCAAAAATACTATCAAGCAAATCTCGCCGGTTTACATTTTCATTTGTACCCACATCAGGGAGGGTTTTCTTTACAAACCAATGGGTTTAGCGCCAAACAATTGGATTTTTGTACGGATTTACTCACCCAAATCGTTGTTCAAGAAGACTTCAGCCAAAGTTTCCAACAGGTAAAAAATAACCAGGTTCAAACGTTGAGCAATAGCCTTTTAAATAAGCCCATAAACCGCTTATTCAATCGACTCTCGGTACTCTTACAACAATACAATTATGCGCCTAGTGATATGGCAGACATTATGTCTACTGCCCAACTTAGTGATGTAACAGCGACTAAAAACAAGCTCTTAAGTCACTTTTACCTAGAGGGTATGATGTACGGTAATTGGGCTTATGAAGACACCCACGCCGTGGTTGAAAAAGTGAGCGACTTTCGCCAGCGCTACTCTAAAAGTGAAGCCTTATCAAAGGGCTTAGTTGATTTAACCCAGGAAACCACTCAAGTTCACTTTGTTGATTGCCACCACAGTGATGACGCAGTCGTCATGTATTTTCAAGCGCCCAGTGCACAGGTTGAAGATATTGCTTTGACGATGCTGTTAGAACAAATAATTTCAACGCCTTTTTTTAATCAAATGCGCACTGAACGTCAATTAGGTTATTTAGTAGGTAGCGGCTATTTGCCCCATAATCAGCATCCGGGTATTGCCCTGTATATACAATCGCCTAATTATTCAGCAGAGCAATTAATAATAGCGATGCAGCAATTTTTAAACGAGTTTTCCCTGGCCCTAGGCGAGTTTGAAGCTATTTGGACGTCGTTAAAAGCGGGGGTAATTAGACAGTTGAGCCAAACAGATAGTCACCTAAGCATGAAAAGCCAACGATTGTGGATGTCTATTGGTAATAAAGACTTTAATTTTTCATATAATGAAAAATTGGTTGCCACTATTAAGCAATTAAACTTTTCACAATTGGTTGAATTTAATCAGCGACTTTTGATGCAACGCCAATTTGGCGAACTTGTGCTAATCAGTGCCAAAAATTCCAAGATAAAAATTAACCCTGATTGGCAGTTAATTCCGTCTGTGACTACTTTCAAAAAACGCGCAAACTACTTAAGTTAAAGGGTAACTAGTCAAAAAGTAGTCAATCTGCAATTTATTATTCAAGCTTTGTCGATTTTCAGTGATTAAGGCTTGTAGCACGCTCCTAATTTGGGCATATTTAGAGTCTTGGCAATATGGATATGCCACCTAAAACTCTAATAACAACAAGGTAGATAAACTGCCAATGGGTGAAAAGTGCGTATTCGTTATTTAAAAAAACTTAGTTATTTTCTTTGTTTGCTAATAATCAGCCAATTAATTGCTCAGACGGCTTACGCGCTAAATTCTAAATTTCAAAATTACTCTCTGGCTCAAGGTCTTTCCCAAAACACGATTCCTGACATTGTAGAAGACAAACGTGGATTTATGTGGTTTGCCACATTAACTGGACTAAATCGTTTCGATGGTTACGAATTCAAAGTATATAAACATGATCCAGATATAGAAAATAGTTTACCCGATAGTTTTATTAGGGAGCTTTTGGTTGATAGCTCCGGAAATTTATGGGTGGGAACCTTATCCGGTTTAGCTCGTTATAACGAAAAATCAGACAATTTTGAGACATACAACAAAACAAATAGCGTATTGCAACATAATGAAATTCTTGCGTTAGCATTAGATGCTAATGATAGATTATTAGTTACAGACGAAAAAAACTTATATTTTTATGAGCCCGAAACAAACTCTTTTTCTATAAGGCAAACCCTAGGTTTGCCATTACCCCCTGCTATAACATTTATCTTTGGTGAAAAAGATAAAACTTGGATAGGAAGTTTTGGTCATGGGCTTTTTTTACTAGACAATGAAACAAATTATTTATATGACTTAAAAGAAAAAAACCCTTGGGGTTTGAGTTTAAAAGCCACTATTTTAAATGACATTATAAAAATAGATAATACTTATTGGTTGGCAACAAATCAGGGAGTATACAAATTTCAATCTGACAGTCTAACTTCAACTCTTTATGATACCAAAACAAAAATAGCCATCAGTGGAGACGATGTGAAGAGTTTGTCTCAGGATCACCTTGGAAGATTGTGGTTTGCCACAACCACTGGTTTGAGTGTTTTAGACCCCCAAAATGGAAACATTTTCTCTTACAATGACAAAAATAATGTTAATTTTGGGATAGAAAATATCTTTTTTTTGAAGGTATACAAAGACTCAAAAGATACACTTTGGTTTGGTTCATACTCTGGTGGCATTTATAAACATACTCCTCAAACACTTCACATAGATTTTTTTCAGAAAAACACAAACTCTAATTCATTGTCAGGAAATAATATTTGGGGTATTGCTCAAGACGACAACGACAAAATTTGGCTTGCAACTCAATCCAATGGATTAAGTGAATTTGATCCAGAGAATTATTCTTTTAAGCATCATTTAAAAGATTTCAAGCATAACATCTGGAATTTGTTGGTTGACGATTTAAATCAAATTTGGGTCGCAAGTAGTGGAGGATTGTTTGTATATAAAAAAGATGACAAAGGACAGTTACGGCTTGTTGTCGCTTTAAGCCAAGGGAACCACATTGAATACATTCACAATATCGCTGGCCGAATT
Organism: Paraglaciecola sp. 25GB23A; assembly: GCF_040012495.1. Taxonomy (NCBI): domain Bacteria; kingdom Pseudomonadati; phylum Pseudomonadota; class Gammaproteobacteria; order Alteromonadales; family Alteromonadaceae; genus Paraglaciecola; species Paraglaciecola sp. 25GB23A. The sequence goes on along the minus strand of NZ_JBDYKM010000001.1, from coordinate 834,096 downwards.
TGGATAAAATCATCAACAAATAAAATCGAATCAATTAATCCTAGGACTTTTGAGTTTGATTCAATTCCATTGACAAACTCAAACATTAAAGAAGTAAACCCTGTCTTTTTAGACAGCCGAAACAATCTTTGGCTAGTTACAACTTTAGGAATAATGCTGTACAACTTGGACACCAAACAGGTCAATCAGTTGATATTTAATTTTAATGATAATGTCAGTTATTTTAGTTCTATCGCAGAAACTGAAGATGCTTTTTGGTTGTCATCCTTAACTCATGGTATTTTAATTTTAGATAAAAATAGCTATAAAGTTATTAAACAGATCGACACAACTAATGGGCTTTCTGGCAACCAAATTACTAAGTCATTTGTTGTCGGCAAAAGTCTATGGGTAGGAACGACTGTTGCTGGCATTAACGAAGTGTCTTTGGATAAGCGCGAAGTAATACAAACAATTTCACCAAAGCGACTCGACTACAACGAACTAAATGAAGGCGCCGCGTTATTAAGCCGTAACAATAAGTTATATTTCGGTGGCACTAATGGATTTTTATTATTTGACCCCAAAGAACGCAGTCTGACAGTTGAACAGTTGAATAAAAAACAACTAAATCCTGATATTGCGCCAGTCATTATACAATTGAAAATAGCTAGCGAAGAAGTCAGTTTGTATACACCTCTCAGTCCATTAACAGAATCTATTGAATCGGTTGAGAGAATCAAGTTACCGGCTAATGAATACATTTTAAGTTTCAAATTTGCCCAATTAAATCCAGTTGAACCTGAAGATATTCAGTATCGTTATAGATTGTTAGGTTACTCAGATAAGTGGGCTGAAACCGACATAGACTCTCCTAGAAGAGCACCTTTTAATTTACTAGAATATGGTGACTATGAGTTCCAAGTACAAAGCCGTATAGGTGGCTCGCCTTGGTCATCCATTAGAAGTGTAAAAATAGAAATGTCTCCTCCAATACATAAATCACAAAAAGCGATGATTTTGTATAGCGTATTGCTAACATTGATTCTTATTTATTGGATTAAGCAAACTAGAGCTAAAAGAGCTATTCAACAGTCGATTCAAGAAAATGAAGAACGCTTAAAACTGACGTTGTGGAGCAGTGGTGATGAGTTATGGGATTGGGATATCTATCAAGGCCAAGTATTTCGTTCGAACACTTGGGGAACACTCGACTTCCCGCAAGATGATATAAGGGTTAATAGTGCTTATGAAGCCAATATTCACCCCAACGATATCGTCAAAGTGCAAGAAACCTTGCGCGAACACCTCAAAGATAAAAGCGAACACTATGAAGTGACCTATAGAGCGCGCACGTACAAGGGTGAATGGGTGTGGTTACTTGACCGCGGTAAGGTAGTCAGCCGAGACAATAATAATCAAGCCCAACGCATGACGGGGACATTAAAAAATATTAGTCATTTAAAACTGGCTGAAGAACAATTAAAACTGTTTAAACGCTCGATAGAAACTATCTCTGATGGTGTATTTATTACCGATAGCGCTTTTAAGTTTATTTCAGTCAATAACTCATATTGCAAATATACCGGCGAAACCAAAGAGCAAGCCTTAGTCAGTTATTTGACCTTTCACCAATACCCAGGGGCCTTTACCGAAGAAGTCAAAAAAGCGATACGACAGAAAGGAAACTGGTTTGGTGAAGTTGAATCGCGCCGTACTGATGGTGAAAAATACGAAATGGAATTGAATATCGATGCCATCAATGATGAAGATGGTAAACCGAGCCATTATGTTGGCGTTTTCTCAGATATCACTACCCGTAAGACGACCGAAAAAGAGCTATTAAAACTGGCTAATACCGACCCCTTAACCGACTTGCCCAATCGGTCATTTTTTCAAGCTAGCCATAATAATATCGTGCGCAGAGACACTCACCACGCCCTTATCTGCTTAGACATGGATAACTTTAAAAAAATTAATGATTCGTTGGGTCATCAAACTGGCGATGTATTAATTAAACAAATTGCCAAACGTCTGCAACGCATATCAGGCACCGAAGCGACTTGCTATCGTTTAGGCGGAGATGAATTCAGCATATTGATTGATAAATCGACCGATGTGCACCGCATTACCCATTTTGCCCAAACCATATTGGATGATATGGCGAGACCGTTTTTAATTAATAAACAAGAGTTTGTGTTAGGCGCCAGTTTGGGCATTGCATTCTATCCTGAAGATGGCAGTACGCCCCAAGAATTACTCAAAAATGCTGATACTGCGATGTACTTTGCCAAAAATGCCGGCGGCAACAAATATCAATTTTTTAGTGGCGAAATGAATCAAAATGCCGTCCGCCAATTACAAATAGAAAATCTTATTCGGCACGGTCTAAAAGAAGACTTATTTACGGTTTTTTATCAACCCAAGGTCGACATCGCCAGTGGCAAACTTGTCAGTATGGAGGCCCTAGTCAGGTATGAACACCCAGATAAAGGTTTGGTCAGCCCTTCGCAGTTTATTCCTCTGGCAGAAGAAACCGGCCAAATTATCGATATAGGTGAAGTCGTACTGCGTAAAGCCTGTGAAGAAACTAAGCGTTGGGTAGATGCTGGGTTGTTCACCGGCAGGGTTGCGGTAAACATTTCTGCCCGTCAGTTTGAATTACCTGACTTAGATGAGCGGATTATTTCAATCCTGCAACGAGCGGGTTTGTCACCCCTGCATTTAGAATGTGAGATCACTGAAGGGACTCTAATGCAAAATCCGGAAAGTGCCCTGCGCATGATGCAACGTTTGCGCGAGCGTGGTATTCATTTGGCCCTAGATGATTTTGGTACCGGATATTCCTCTTTAGCCTATTTAAAACGGTTCCCAATTAATACTTTGAAAATTGATAAAGCCTTTATCGATGATATTGCCACATCCAGCGAAGATCGCCATATGGCCCAAGCGATTATCACCATTGCCCATAATCTTGGCTTAAAAGTCGTGGCTGAAGGCGTTGAGCATGAAAATCAGTTGTCAATTTTACGTCGTTTTAAGTGTGAGATGTTACAAGGGTATTTGTACAGCAAACCTTTAAGCTCAACACGCTTCGAACGTTTACTAAAAGAAAATCATGAATTAAATAAAATGATACATAAAAGTGATAGCTAAGATAGTTAACTGCATGATTAATAATTATATTTAAATATCGAAATAAAAAACAACAGATATAAGTACAAAAACCTAAGGGAATTTTTCCTCTCAGATAAAAGCTGGCACGCTTCTCGCTATACTGTTATTGACTGACAAAAATATGTCAGCACAAACGTCAATAATATAAATAATAGGAAAGCAAAGATGTTGAAAGCTTATGCAGTAGCAGTAGTACTCGCCACGACGGCACCAGCAGCAATCAAGTCTGTTGAAGGTACCCAAGCGCCAGTTAAAACCGAAACCACTAGCCAAACTGATACCACTAAAAATGGTGTTAGGACTGGCTCTGTTCGGTTATATGGGGTTAGAACTGGCTCTGTTCGCCTGTAAGGATGAGGCATCAAAATCAGTGCTTTTTTACTGAATTGACCTAAAAAAAGAGAGCCTATGCTCTCTTTTTCATTTCAACTACCTTGCTTTAAACCACTACGCTAACCATAAAACGCTTTGAAGCCCTCGTGATTTGACTAAAGCTATTCGTTGCTGTGCTTTGAATAAAGGGAATATCATCGGCCCTAATACCAAACCCGCTGCAGCCCAATTCTTAGCTTGCAAACCGCTTTTATAGGCTTGCACATAGTACAAACCACTACATAGTATTGAACAACAGAAATAGGCGATCACTTTTTTCTCTCTACGGCAAACTATTGCCGAAATTGACATAAGTAACAAAAATTTAACGCGTGTTTGGAGTTGAGGCTTGCCTCTGAACTCAAAACACGCAGAGTTTTCTGATCAATAAAAACTTGATCCAGATGCTTGCATATTTTTTAAACATCGGGCAGGTGCGAATTTATCACCATACAAACCTTGATAATGTTCTAACCTAGCAACCACATGATCGATACCTAGACTATGCATGTAACGGAACGGTCCACCTAAAAATGGGGGGAAACCAATACCAAAGATAGCGCCGATATCACCGTCTCTGGCGTTACGAATTACGCCTTCATCCAAACACATGGCGGCTTCGTTGAGCATGGTTAATACACAACGTTCTGCCATTTGTGCCTGGCTTGTTTTCGCGCTCGGAGTGATACCAAGTAGACTATAAATTGACTCATCAACGGTTTTTCCCGGCTTCTTACCGGTGTACAGATAAAAGCCCTTTTTATTCTTTTTGCCTTTGCGCTCATCCGCCAATACCTTGCCAAATGCCTCAGGAGCCGAGAATCGATCACCAAATTGCGCTTGTAAGATAGGGATGATTTTAGTACCAACATCGATTCCCACTTCATCTAACAACTTAATCGGTCCAACGGGAAAGCCAAATTTAACTAAGGCCTTATCAATTTGCTCAATAGGCTCTCCGCTTAAAATCAACTCGGCGGCTTGGTTCATATAGGGCGCTAAAATTCTGTTTACATAAAAACCGGCCCCATCTTTTACTACAATGGGTGTTTTCCCTTGACGTTTAGCTAGGTCAACGGTGGTTGAAATGGTCAAATCAGAGGTTGTTTCATGGGCAATAACTTCTGCCAAGGGCATTTTGTCTACTGGAGAAAAATAATGCAGACCAATAACTTGTTCGGGACGCGCCGCTTTAGCTGCGATTTGCCCAATAGGGATAGAAGAGGTATTTGAAGCAAAAATAGTATGTTCAGCACAGTTTTGTTCAATCTCCGCCACCATTTGTTGTTTTAGACCTAAGTCTTCAAATACAGCTTCAATCACCACATCGACATCGGCATAACCTGAATAGTCCACAGTGCCGGTTAGCAGAGCCAGTTGTTTTTGCATGTGCGACTTGCTCATAAAACGGCGTTTAACTTTTTTATTCAACAGGTCATAACTGTACTTAATGGCATTGGCAATACCTTCAGAGCGAATGTCTTTGATACGCGCCGGCAAACCTGCTTTAGTTGCAGTTACAAAGGCAATACCACCGCCCATTAAGCCACCACCTAGCACACCAATTTTTGCTAGTTTGGCTGGTGCAACACCTTGCACACCGGTCTCTTTTTTCATTTCTGTGGTCGCAAAAAACAAACTTCTCAATGAAGCTGATTCAGCCGTCATAACCAATTGACCAAAATTTCGCGCTTCGACTTGTAAGCCTTTTTTCATCCCCTGTTTTAAACCCGTTTCGATACAATCGATAATCAAATTAGGAGAAGGATAATTGCCTTGCGTCTTACTTGCAGTTTGTTTACGAGCTTGACTAAACATAAGGTTGCGACCAACTGGGGTTTGTTCCAAAAACTTTCCCATCAGGTCAAGTTTAGGTTTAACCCGTTTGGGTTTTGACTTTTTAGCCAGCTCGATGGCCACGTCCAATAGTATGGTTTCCGGTACCATGTCATCAACAATGCCATACTTGAGAGCTTGTTTAGCGCGCACAGACGCCCCCGTTAGCATCATTTTCATTGCCTGTTGCACACTGATTAGTTTTGGCAGTCTTTGCGTGCCGCCACTTCCAGGCAATAGACCAAGCTGTACTTCAGGTAAGCCTAATTGAGTCTTATCACTGTCACTACATACCCGATAATGACAGGCCAAGGCTAATTCTAAACCACCACCGAGAGCCGGCCCATGAATCGCTGCAACAAAGGTTTGTGGCATATCTTCAATCCGCTGAAACATGGCTTGTCCACCCGCAGCGATAGACTCTGCATCCTCAGCACTCTGGCAAGCAGCTAGCATACTAATATCAGCACCTGCGACAAATGAATTACGTTTACCACTAATAACCACCACGCCTTTAATGCTTTTATCCGCATTAATTTGCTGCAATACATTTTCGATTTGTGCAGCAAATTCTACTTTTAGTGTGTTCATTGACTCACCAACAACATCCATAGTTACTATGGCAACACCGTCTTCGCGAGTTTCTAGCGTAAATGCACTAGCTTGTTCTAGTTTCTGATTTTGTTCAGTCATTGCCTTTTCCTTATTCTGTTTCAACGATCATAGCTGCGGCCAAACCACCTGCGGCACAGGCGGTTAATAAACCCGTTCCACCGCCACGACGATTCAATTCATTTAACATTTGCGTGATCATACGTGTACCGGTTGCAGCAAAAGGATGGCCATAGGCTAATGAACTTCCCATTACATTGAATTTATTCATGTCGATTTCACCGGTTGCCTTTTTACGCCCCAATTTCTCTTGGGCAAATTTATCACTGGCAAACATTTTTAAGTTGGCTAAGGTCTGGGCAGCAAAGGCTTCATGCATTTCGATTAGGGTAATGTCTTGTAAGGTCATTCCAGCTCTATCTAAGGCCATTGGCGTAGCATAAGAAGGTCCCATCAACATATCTTCCCATACATCAATTGCGGCCCAAGCATAACTTTTTAGATAACCCAATGGTTTATAACCCAGAGCCTTGGCCTTGCTTTCAGTCATCATGATAATGGCTGAGGCTCCATCTGTTAGTGGAGTGGCATTGGCTGCGGTAACGGTTCCGTGCTTTTTATCAAATACCGGGCGTAATTTTGCATAACCTTCTAGGGTAGAGTCAAAACGCACATTATTGTCGCGTTCCAGAGCGCCTTTATAAGGTTCCGCATAGGCGGTCATAACTTCATTAGCTAATTTACCTTCATTCCAGCTTTGGGCCGCTAGAGTGTGTGAACGGTGAGCCAATTCATCTTGCGCTTGACGACTAATTTGGTGTTTTTTGGCCATTTGCTCCGCCGTCTGCCCCATAGACAAACCAGTCGAATATTCGGCAACGGCCGGCGGAACAGGAAACAAGTCTTTAACACCCAGTTTTTTAAGTACCTGCCACTTTTGCCCTAAGGTTTTGGTTTTTTGTAAATCCGTTAGCGCCCGGGCTAAATTTTTTGACACGCCAATAGGTGACACAGAAGTAGAGTCAGCACCACCGGCCACACCAACACTAATATTGCCTGCCATCATCGATTCAGCAATGCTGACGGTAGATTGAAAACTGGTCGCACAAGCCCGCGACACACTGAAGGCATCGGTATGTACATTCATGCCCGTTCCTAACACTATTTCTCGCGCAATATTGGGAGCTTCTGGCATTTGCACTACTTGGCCGTAGACTAACTGCTCGATTTCTAGTGGCGAAAGATTGTGGCGCACTAGCATTTCGTTGACCACCATTTTACCCAAATCTACTGCGGGAACCCCATGAAAATAACTTGCCATTTTGGCAAACGGAGTTCGTAAACCAGCAACTATCGCAATGCGGTCGCCCTGTCTGGTGGTGACATTTTGCTTTGTTGTCATGCTCTGCCCTCTTAATTTAGTGGTCTGACCTGTTGTTTTTTGTTGATTGTACAGGGATAACTTTAGTTGTTCAAGCTAGCCTAAATAGCCTTAAATTTAGCACAGCAAAAGTCTCTTGCACTGAGAATAAGTATTGCGGTTTATCTTTATCTGTTGCTCTTGTCTGACTGCAACGGTTGATCATCCTCAAACTAGTCAATAAACCTCTATTTTAAGTGCAAGGATTGCCACTAAGCTATTTCAGATCAACGAGTGAGTTGGCGCATAGGCTAAAAGTATAATTATGATTACATTATGACTTTGTAACATTGTTTTTCAGAAGGGGAACCCTATATAGGTTAGCATTGTCCTTAATGCACCTTATTACATTAAGGTGTGGTTATTTAGAATTAGTTTACGTAATTTCCCAGTCAGCAGAAGGAAGTAATAGCAAACATGGCACGAGCTCAGTTTTCACAATTGCAAGCCTACCTCGATACTCAGGTAGTGGGTCAACAAACCTTGACACAAAATATCCTCATCGCTTTATTAGCTGATGGGCATTTATTAGTTGAAGGCCCGCCTGGATTAGCCAAAACCCGTGCAGTTAATGCTCTGGCTAAAGGCGTTGAAGGCGATTTTCATCGGGTGCAATTTACCCCTGACTTACTTCCCGCCGACTTGACAGGTACAGACATTTATCGACCAGAAAATGGCAGCTTTGTATTTCAGCAAGGCCCGCTATTTCATAACTTAGTGTTAGCTGATGAAATTAACCGTGCCCCTGCAAAAGTGCAATCAGCATTGCTTGAGGCAATGGCAGAAAGACAAATTACCGTGGGTAACAAAACTTATGCCTTACCTGAATTGTTTCTCGTGATGGCAACCCAAAACCCGATTGAACAAGAAGGTACTTATCCTCTACCAGAAGCTCAACTTGACCGTTTTTTGATGCATTTGGAAATTGACTATCCTGGTGCTGAGACTGAGCTTGAAATATTGCGTTTAACCCGTGATGAGGCGCTTCATGCCAATAAGGTCGATGCGCCCAACTTAAGCCAAGTGGATATATTCAAAGCGCGCCAAGAATTACTGAAAATCCACTTAGACGAAGGTTTAGAAAAATATTTAGTCCAACTTATTATCGCCACCCGCCAACCCGAAAAATTTGATGCTGATTTGGCGAATTGGATAGAGTTTGGCGCTAGTCCACGAGCAACTATCGCATTGGACAAATGTGCGCGTGCTCATGCATGGTTAATGGGACGTGATTTTGTCGGGCCAGACAATATTCAAGCAGTTTTCCACAATGTATTACGTCATCGATTGATCCTCAGTTATGAAGCAGAAGCTGAGGGAATAAGTCGTAACCAAGTGCTGGATAAAATTTTGCAATTAGTCGCAGTTCCTTAGTAAAACGAGAAAGGCATAGCGATGTTGGATGTTGAAAATTGGTTGCGAGCTCATCATAGCGATGGCATCAATCTGAATATACGAGAATTGATTCACTACCAAGGAAAAACCGGCCTAGTCAATCTATCTCCACGTAAAACCGTGCAAGCCAAATTGGCTGGTGCTTATTTGGCCAAAACCAAAGGCCGCGGTATGGAGTTTGACGAGGCTCGTCATTACCAAGCAGGCGATGATATTCGTGCTATTGATTGGCGAGTTACGGCCAGAACCGGTAAAACCCATACAAAAATTTATCGCGAAGAAAAAGAACGGCCAGTGTTTATTTTAGCTGACTTATCTTCCAGCATGCAGTTTGGCACGCAGTTAATGTTTAAATCAGTTCAAACTGCCCATTTAAGCGCCTTACTCGCGTGGGCGGCTCGCAAACGCGGTGATCGTGTGGGTGGCTTGATTTTCAACCAATATCAACATATTGAATGTAAGCCACTGACACGCCAAAAGGCAGTACTTTCTTTTTTAAACAGCTTAATCAAAGTGCAAACGCAATCAGTCAGCGGGCAACAGAATCAAACATCGCGAATATCTAACGAAAATCAAGGTGTCACTTTTGCCGATGCATGTGCACGTTTACGTCGATTGGCTCATCCGGGTAGTTTGATCTTTTTACTCAGCGATTTTAGCCAACTCAATGCCTTGGCAACACAACATATTTCTCAGTTAAGTAGACATTGCGAGGTAATTGCTTATCCCATCAGTGATCCCTTTGAACATGAATTACCCAAAGTTAAAATGAGCCAGAAAGTGGCGTTGACTGATGGCATTAATCAACAAAATTTGATGCTGGGAGAAAAAGACACTGAATCTCAATACAATGCGCAACATCATGCTTATTTTGCCAATATAGAACATGTACTCAAACAGTGTAAGGCTAAAGTTGTGTCTGTCAGTGCCGGCGTCCCCCTAGAACAGCAACTCAATCAGTTTATGCGGACAACCTTATGAACAACCCATTGGCTGAATTAAAAGATATTCATACACCTGATGGTATCAGTCTCTGGCCTCCCGCCTATGGTTGGTGGCTGCTTACTTTCATCTTAATAGCATTCTTGGTATGGCTTAGCAGATTCATCTACCAACGCCATCAACAGGGCTTGGCTAAACGACAAGCTATGCAAGAACTAAAAAATCTTACTGCTGATTCATCCGCTTGGCGCGTAGACTTAAACAGCCTGTTGAAACGTTTATTACTGAATTATCAGCCTAGCCTATCGGTGCAGCAGCTCCATGGTGAGCAATTCTCCCGTCTACTCACTGAAGCTTTACCTCCATCTATGCAAGCAAGTTTTCAATTACAGATGAGCAAATTTCAACAAGGTTTATATCAATTATCGACGACGACTGAGGATGACTTTACCAGTAATAAGAATCTGATTATGCAGTGGATCAAAGCAGCCAAGTTGAATAATAAAAAAGTAAAACAACGTTTAAGTGCTTATTGTGAACAACATGGCAATAGGCAGCAAGGAGCGGAGCATGTTTGAATTCGCTTGGCTTTGGGTCTTTATTGCCCTGCCCTTACCCCTTCTTTTTTACTGGTTGCCCGCGCGGGCAGAAGTACAGCCAGCCGCTTTAAAAGTGCCTCATCTAATGCAAGGTTTGAGCGTAAGTCAAAGCAAGAAAAAATCCAATAAAGTAAGACTCATTGTTGCTACGGTTGCTTGGTGTGCCCTTGTTATCGCTGCCGCGAGGCCGCAATGGCTCGGCGAACCGGTCAATATTTCAGCCGAGGGGCGCGACCTGATGATAGCGGTTGATTTGTCTGGAAGTATGAAGATGGAAGATATGGAGATCAATGGCCGCCAAGTCGACCGACTCAGAATGATTAAATATGTGCTTAGCGATTTCATTGAGCGCCGAGTAGGTGATCGCTTGGGTTTGATCTTATTTGCCGATACCGCCTATTTACAGGCACCGCTTACCTACGACAGAGAAACGGTAAATCAATTACTGAACGAATCGTTAATTGGACTTGTGGGAGAACAAACTGCTATAGGCGATGCGATAGGTCTAGCCATTAAGCGGTTTAATGCAAAAGAAGAGTCAAATAAAGTGCTTATTTTGCTGACAGACGGTCAGAATACCGCGGGTAATATCACACCCGAACAAGCCAATGAATTAGCCATTAACAACGGTGTTACAGTTTATACTATTGGTGTCGGTGCAGACAAAATGATGATGCAAAGCTTTTTTGGTAGTCGACAAATAAATCCTTCTCAAGAGCTCGATGAAGACATGTTGAGTAAAATAGCCACTTCAACCGGTGGTCAATATTTTCGTGCCCGGGATGTCGCCTCATTACAAACCATTTATGCCAAATTGGATGAGCTTGAACCCATCGCCAGAGAGACCCGGCAAATGCGTCCCTTACAAGCCCTGTACTTTTATCCCCTTAGTTTCGCATTAGCCTTAACTGTCTTGTTGAGCTTATATCAACTGTTATTTGTTAATCGTCTTTTGACTCGCGTAAGTAGAGGTAGTTATGAGTGAGTTAATGCTTAATTTGCAAGACTTCCATTTTCTGAGGCCCGAGTGGTTATGGGCACTTATTCCACTTATCGGTATTGCTGTAGCATTGATAGTCATGCAAAAACAGCAAACTGGTTGGCAATCTGTCTTGGCGGGACACCTATACAAACACATTATTAGTCATAGCCATGCTAAACCACTTAAGCACCCCTTCGGTTTACTCGCCCTTGCGTGGCTGATAACAACACTATCATTGGCCGGCCCAACCTGGCAGCGTCTTCCCCAACCTGTTTTTCAATTGCACAGTGGCAAGGTAGTGCTAATCGATATGTCAATGTCGATGCGGGCCACCGATATCAAGCCCAATCGTTTGACACGAGCAAAATACAAAGCCATCGACCTTGTCAAAAAATTAACAGAAGGAGAAATAGGCTTAGTTGCTTATGCGGGAGACGCATTTACCATCAGCCCACTCAGTTCTGACGGGCAAAATTTAACTACCCTGATCCCCAGTCTAAGCCCAGAAATCATGCCTATTCCTGGCAGTGAACCATTCTTAGGGTTGCAAACCGCCATTGAGCTATTGAAAAACGCCAATTATCAACAAGGTGATATTTTTTGGATAACGGATGGAATAGAGAACCGACAACTAAAAGAAATGAGCAGTTTACTCAATAGTTCTAGCTATCGTTTATCCATTTTAGCTGTCGGTACAGAAGAAGGAGCCCCTGTGCAAACCCTTAATGGTGAGTTATTAAAAGACAGTAGTGGCGCCATTGTTGTACCCAAACTGCCTACCAACAACTTAAAAACTCTAGCCAAACAAGGTGGCGGACGCTATGCCCCTTTGCAGACTGATGATAGTGATATTGATTACCTCATCAATCAATCACAATTTGATGCCAATACGGACGACACAGAACAAGTTGAAAATGATGATAACTTTGGTGATAAGTGGCGCGAAATGGGCCCTTACTTGCTGCTGTTATTGTTGCCTCTGGCCGCTTATAGTTTCCGGAGAGGGTTGTTACCTGTGATGCTGCTTGGCGTATTTTTACCACTTTACACCCCACAAGCGAAAGCTGATTGGTGGCAAGATATGTGGAAAACGCAAGACCAACAGGGTTTGCAGGCCTATCAAGAACAGCAATTTGAGAGTGCCGCAGAGAAATTCAATGATCCATTATGGTTAGGCTCAGCCTTATATAAAAAACAAGACTATGAGCAAGCATTGAGTGCTTTTAGTCAGGTAAACACGGTTGATGCTCGCTACAACCAAGCTAATACCTTGGCGCAGTTAGGCAAGTATCCCGAAGCAATCAAGATGTATGAATCGGTGCTAAGCGAACAATCGGATTATAAAGATGCGGCAGCAAACAAAGCCCTGCTAGAAAAGTTGTTAGAGCAACAGCAAAAAAATGATCAACAAAATAACGAGTCGGAACAGCAAGACGATTCACAGCAACAAGATCAGCAAGACCAACAACAAAGCGACTCGTCTCAACAAGACCAACAGAATCAGCAAGATCAACAGTCACAAGACCAACAAGATTCTGAGCAGCAATCACAGGACAAAAGCGCAGAGAGTCAACAAAATGACTCAGAGCAACAAAGTGAACAACAGCCAGAAGAGCAAGAGCAAGCTAAATCACAAGAGGCTGAGCAAAACGAACAAGAAAAATCAGAGCAAGAATCCACAGACGCCAGTGAAGAAGCCAAACAACAAGCGATGGCTGAACAGGCAAAAGAGCTAACAGATGAAGAAAAAGAACAAATGCAGCGAATGCAGACCCTGCTAAACAGAGTGCCTGACGATCCCGCTTTTTTACTCAAAAGAAAAATGCAGATAGAAGCACAACAACGTAAACGTGAACGAGTACCCAGCAATTTACAGAGGAACTGGTAACAGTGAGAGCAATGAAATTTTTACTATTGAGCCTAAGCTTTTTTATGCTAGTGAGCAGTCAAGTCGGCGCTCAACCGACTGAAGTAGTTGCCAGTGTAGATAAAAACCCTGTTATGGCTGACGAGTCATTTAACTTAACCATTACCGCCAATGATGATGTTGATCGCTCTGCTTTTGATCCTTCAGTTTTAATGAAGGACTTTGTGGTGGGTCGCACCTCGGTTAGTACGCAAACTCAGATGATTAATTTTAATACCACTCGCACTACTATTTGGACAACCTTACTGATCCCCCGTAAACAAGGTCGCTTCACTATTCCTGCTTTTAATGTCGATGGTCAATCCACTCAAGCCATTCCACTTATGGTTGTGCCAGTATCGGCTAATGCGTCTGCACAAAGTCGTGATATTTTTATTACTACCGAACTTGATGTACCAGAGGCCTATTTGCAACAACAACTGCGTTACACCGTAAAGCTATATTTAGGTCAAGATTTACAACGTGGTAGCCTGGCAAATCCGAGTTTAGAAAATGCTGATATTAGGCAAATTGGTAAAGACAAAGAATACAATGAAATAAAGGACGGCCGTCGGTATCGCGTGATAGAACGCACCTTCGCTATTATTCCACAACAAAGTGGTAACTTTACTATTGACGGTCCCTTATTTGAGGGAGAGATCATCGACAACTCTCGTCAAAGTTTTGGCTTTTTTAACCGCAGTACCCCAGTAAATCGCGTGGGGCCAAGTCAAGATATTATAGTTTTGGCCATTCCCCCCAATTATCCACATCATTGGCTGCCAAGCGACTATGTGCAAATAAACGAAGAGTGGCAAGGTGATCCTGAGCAATATCACGCAGGCGAGCCGATTACCCGAACCATAACCTTAACCGCTATCGGTGTGGTAGAAGAACAGTTACCCACTATCAATGGCACCTATCCAGATAACGTCAAGACTTATCCTGATCAGGCTGAAACCGCAACGGTAGAAAAGGACCAAACCCTTATCGCGCAGCGCAAGGAATCCGTGGCCATTATTCCAAGTGAACCCGGTCAACTAGTATTGCCTGAAATAAGCGTCCCTTGGTTTAACGTCTTAACCAAAAAAACCGAATATACAACCTTACCGGCAAAAACATTGAACATATTACCCTCGGTAAACCAAACTGCCTCTCCAATACCGCAGCTTAAACCTGAGGTAACAACCGAAGCGGTGACAAATCCTAACCAAAGTAATCCTCAGACATCAACAGTCATGACTAGTGAGCCAGACCGCACTTGGCAGATTGTTAGTGCCGTTTTATTGGCTACATGGCTTATAACGCTGGCATTGTGGATTTGGCAGGTGAAATTTCGTTCCAAAAAAACGCTTAGTCACACCCAGCAGATTAAGCAGCCACAGCACTCTGTGAATGCGCAGTGGAGCTCACTTGAAAAAGCATTGAGCCAAGCTGACAAAAAATCTGTAGCTATTTTGTTACCTCATTTTTTAGCCAATATTCTCGGACAATCACATTTGACTTTGTCTCAGTCTCTACAAAAATTAGGCGACCAACAATTAGTCAATCAAGTTAATCTCATGTTGGCGGCGCAATACGGTCAAGCAACTAAAGATTGGAATGGTGAAGCACTAAAGCAAGCATTACGACCTTATTTGAAGGGTGCTACAGATAAGTCAGGCACAAGCAAGCAATCATTGAAACCACTCTACCCTAGCGCGTAATAAGTACATTACCTTGCAGTTAAACAATGAGTAGATAGTCGATTTATCTGCAAGGGTTCTGTTATCTGCTGTGCAGGGAGAAATATCAAATCAAACTAGGCTAGTTTGTTAGATTCGCGCATACTATCCTTAGATTAATAAATCGAGTGTTCAATATGATGAGATTAGAGGTTAATCGTATTATTTGAACGCTACAGTGGATTAAATTATGTTTTCGCGAAAGCAAAGTAAACCTCCCTCGGTCTCTAGTGACATGGCAAATAAACAAAAACGCTATGAAGCACTGGTATTGGGTCTACACACCGATATTTTTCGCTACGCATACTGGTTAGTAAAAGATAAAGCTATAGCTGAAGATATTGTTCAGGAAACCTTTCTGCGCGCATGGAAATCCCTTGACTCACTTAATGACGAAAAGGCGGCAAAATCTTGGCTGATAACGATTTTACGTAGAGAAAATGCCCGTCGATTTGAACGAAAACAATTCGATTTAGTCGATATTGACGATGTGAGTGTTGCGGATGATGAGCAGTTAAGCAATGAAGTTGAAATCGAGCACAGAGAGTTAAGAGCCATTATGGCCTCATTAAGTGAAGAATATAGAGAACCTTTAATGTTGCAAATTGTGTTTGGTTATACTGGCGACGAAATTGCCGACCAACTTAATTTAAATAAAAATACGGTTATGACACGATTATTTAGAGCACGAAATCAAGTTAAAGAAGCCTTAGATAAAGCAAATGATGTAAGAGGGCGCAAAAATGGATGATCTAGAATTTCGTCGTGCAGCTTTAGCGGATCCCAGTACCCTTGATAAAAGTTTACTAGACGCTGCAGCCAACGACCCTAAAAAACAAGAATTTTTGAATGATGTTAGGCAATTAAATAGCAAGATGATACGTGCCAGTAAAGTTGCTGCCCCAGAAGGAATGGCTCATCGCTTATTGTTACGTCAATCGATGGAAAATCACCGGGCAAGTCGCAAACGAAGCCATATTATCCAATTAGCCTTGGCGGCTTCGATTGCCTTTGTCTTCGGGATCAGTGTGACTAATTGGCAATATGCAGATGGCGTGAGTTTATCTGAACATGGAATAGCCCATGTTTTACATGAAGGTGATTATGCTTTAGCGGCCAGTGAAGATATTTCAATGTCACAAGTTAATGCAAAGCTAGCCAGATTTGGTGGTGAAATGACAGCAAGCACGGGCCGTATCTATTACGCTAATTTTTGTGATTTTGACAAGATAAAAAGCTTACACTTGGTCATGCAGGGCGAATCTGGAAAAGTTAGTGTCTTTATTGTGCCCCATGATAAAGCATATGTGACGGATAATGTTGTTGAGGGTAAATGGAATAGCCAAAGTTTTGATTTAAGCAAGGCTAGTTTAGTGGTGGTCAGTGACATCCCCTCTGATGTAATTAAAATGAAAGAGAAACTGGCAAAGAGCATGCAATTTTCGGCTTAGCTGAAGTAGTGACTCTGCCTGATTAAAAACAGCAAGGATATGTCTAAGCGTGTAAGGCATATTCTTATTGTTCTGGACTTAATCAAACCTGATAATACATGGTAATGTGTTCAATACCCCCGTCAACATATGATTCACCTTCTGCTAAAAATCCCAATTTGTGATAAAAGAGTTTTGCTTCAATCTGGGCAGATAGCTTAATTTGGGCGTGTTGGTGTTCAGCCTTAATATCTTGCAACATAGTGCGCATTATCAATGTGCCTATGCCTTTTCCACGCCAAGCTGGAGAAAACACCACACGCTCAATTTGAAAATCATTGGCTGAAGGTAATTGGCGATAACGCGCATAGCCGATCAACTCTGCATCAATCTGTGAAGAAGACCAATACAAATAGTGCATTGCTTCTTGGTCTAAACCATCCAAATCCGTGTAAATACTTTGTTGTTCAACGATGAACACATCTTGGCGTAACTTAGCGACTAAATAAAACTGCTGAACAGTCAACATTTCAAATTTAGCCCGCTGCATATAATGTGATGATATTTTTGGAGAGTTATTCATTCTGTTACTGACCTAGCCTAAGGGCTGCGTGGATTAGTTATACCCTTATTTAACCACTGCACACCCGGCCAAACAATAGAGCCATTTTTAGAATTTGCAAAAGGCCGACTAACAGCACTTATGCAAGAAGTAGCCTGCTGGTCCTATCGCACGGATAAAGGAAAATGACTAAGTAGCTATATACAACAAAACTGCTGCTAATAAATGTTGAGAATCCTTTGCGCGATAAAAGTCCATTGCACTACTAATTTTTTTCTAAGATTTACAAAATCTAGTGTTACACTCTTGTCCTCAAGCAGATTGAGTCAATATATAAAGAAAACTTCAATCCACGCAGACGAATTTAAGTCTAATTTTTGGTAAACAACATCCCATCAAGTCAACTAAAGACATCGCCGAAGGAGTTTTAATTTGAGTTTTTATGCGGCCCGCCAGCCAATATTGAACAAAGACAAAACTCTTTTCGCTTACGAGTTGTTATTTCGCCAAAGTCTTGAAAATGTTTTTCCAAAAATTAATGAAAATCAAGCCACTGCAAAACTGATAGAAGGTTTGCAATTTAATTTGGGACTTGAAACCTTAACCCAAGGCACGCTAGCTTTCATCAATTTTACCCACGACACTTTATTGGATGGCTATCCGTTATTGTTGCCTAAAGAACAAATCGTGGTAGAAATTTTAGAAACCGCAAGACCTGGTAAGCGATTACTTAAAGCCTGTATCGAGCTGAAAGAAAAAGGCTATCTACTAGCTTTAGACGACTATGAGCACGATCCCTTGTGGCGTCACTTTTTTCCTTACATTGATATTATCAAAATTGATTACACCCTATCTTCTAATGAACAAATAAAACAAATACTAGATGAAGTAAGGCCCTACCCAAATATCAAACTCTTAGCTGAAAAAATTGAAACCTATAGTGAATATCAACATGCTTTAGACATTGGCTGTGAATATTTTCAAGGTTATTTTTTCAGTAAACCAGAAGTGATTAAATCAATCGCCTTTAAACCATCACAATTATCGGTGGTGAATTTAATGGCAGAAGTGAGTAAAGGCGACCCTGATATTCAAAAGATATCAGCTATTTTCGAAGGTGATGTAGAGCTGTCATTTAAGCTTCTGCGTTATGCCCAATCCCCTGTTTTTAAGAGGGTAGGTAAAATAGAATCTTTGAGACAAGCCATTATTATGTTTGGTATGGAAGAGTTAAAACGCTTTATTTCTCTTCTTTTCACAGCGCAATTTAGCCAAGGAAAGCCACAAGAACTAACTGTCATGGCCTTAGCCAGAGCTCGTTTTTGTGAGCAAATGGTGCGTATGAATAAGACCAGTGCTGAGCCTTCATCGGCTTTTCTTATTGGTTTACTCTCTTTGTTAGACGCCATGGTTGATACCAACATTTCAGAATTGATGGAAAAGCTACCCATTGCTCAAACACTGAAAGACGCCTTAATCAGCCGCCAAGGCGAATTAGCTAACTACCTTAAATTATGCGAGTTACTTGAATCCGCTAATTGGCAAGAAGCAGAAAGTTTTGCTCAACAATCAGGTTATATTTTGGAGCCTGCTTTAGATTGTTTTCAACAAGGTCTTCAGTGGGCATCAGAACGAATAAAAATGCTGTGAAGATTTGCATTTAAACTTACAGCTTATATAACTACGCGTATAGTAAATGAGATAAGTAATCAGCAGCATAGTCATATATCAAAAGTAGTTTAATTTAGAAGAATATAGCATAAATCCGTCTACTAATTGTCACGCTTTTTATGTTATGTTCTATACATAGAATTTATTGATATATACCCAAATCCAGCGTGAGAGGCATTATGACAACCGCAATACCCAATGTTACCCATTTAAAACAACTTGAAGCTGAAAGTATTCATATTTTCCGCGAAGTCGCGGCTGAATTTGATAACCCGGTGATGCTGTACTCCGTAGGAAAAGATTCATCCGTACTGCTTCATTTAGCGCGTAAAGCCTTTGCCCCTGGTAAAATTCCATTTCCCTTACTCCATGTGGATACCACGTGGAAATTTCGTGAAATGATTGAGTTTAGGGACACTATTGCAGAAAAGCATGATCTTGATTTGTTAGTCCACATAAACCAAGACGGTGTCGATATGAACGTCGGGCCCTTTACTCATGGCAGTGCTAAACATACTGACATAATGAAAACCGCCAGCCTCAAACAAGCATTGAATAAATATAAATTTGATGCTGCTTTTGGCGGTGCTCGCCGAGATGAAGAAAAATCTCGGGCTAAAGAGCGGGTTTATTCTTTCCGTGATGACAACCATCGCTGGGATCCTAAGAATCAACGTCCTGAATTGTGGAATATATACAATTCACAAATAAATAAAGGCGAAAGTATTCGTGTATTCCCTATGTCAAATTGGACTGAACTAGACATTTGGCAATATATCTATCTCGAGAATATTGAAATTCCCTCTTTGTATTTAGCTAAGCCTCGTCCGGTAGTCGAGCGCGACGGCACCTTAATAATGGTAGATGACGACCGCATGCCGATGCAGCCTGGCGAAAAACCAGAAATGCGCTCAGTTCGTTTTAGAACCTTAGGTTGTTACCCATTAACCGGTGCAGTCGAATCAACAGCAGCGACTTTGCCTGAAGTTATCCAAGAAATGCTGCTAACCAAAACCTCCGAGCGTCAAGGGCGTGTGATTGACCATGACTCTTCTGGCTCGATGGAGAAAAAGAAAATGGAAGGTTATTTCTAATGGCAACGAATATTGTTTGGCATCAACACGATGTAGATAAATCTCGTCGTGCACAAGCTAAAAAGCAACAAGCTTGTGTTATTTGGTTAACGGGTCTTAGTGGCTCAGGTAAGTCCACGATTGCTAATTTACTTGAAAAAAAGTTAGCTGAATTCAATAAACACACCTACTTACTCGATGGTGATAACGTTCGCCATGGCCTTTGTGGAGACTTAGGTTTTAGTGATAAAGATAGGGTTGAGAATATTAGGCGGATTAGCGAAGTGGCAAAGTTATTTGTCGATGCTGGTTTGATTGTTATCACTGCTTTCATTTCTCCTTTTCAGCGAGACAGAGATTACTGCCGCAATTTGCTTGACGAAAATGAATTTGTTGAAGTATTTATTAATACGCCAATTGAAGAATGTGAAAAGCGCGACCCTAAAGGTTTGTATCAAAAAGCCCGGCAGGGTGACATCAAAGATTTCACTGGCATTAGCTCCCCTTATGAAGCACCAGTTAGTCCAGAAGTTGTATTAGAGTTTACCGGTCAAAGTGCTGAAGAATCCGCTGATCAATTATTTAATCTATTGTTAGAAAAGGGATTTTTGAGTCATGTTGAATGATGAATTGATAGAAAGTATTGTGGCATTGAGTCATGCCGCAGGTGACAAGATCATGGATATATATCAGCGTGATTTTGGTGTTTATGAAAAATCAGACCAGAGTCCTCTAACTGAGGCCGATCTTGCCGCACACCATTGTATTGTTGCTGGCCTAAAAGCGGTTTCTGATTTACCTATCTTATCTGAGGAATCAGCCAATATACCATGGTCTGAGCGCAGTACTTGGCAAGAATACTGGTTAGTTGACCCACTTGACGGTACCAAAGAATTCATTAAGAAAAACGGTGAATTCACAGTTAACATTGCGCTAATTAAAAACGGACAAGCTGTTTTTGGTGTGGTTTATGCTCCAGTATTACAGCAAACCTATGTGGGTGTTGTTGGCCAAGGCGCTTATAAAATAAGTAACAAAATACGTACTAATATCACTGTCAAGCCTCATGCAGAAAATGAAAAATGGCTTATTGTTGGAAGCCGTTCTCACCAGAGTCCTGAAATACAACAGTTTCTAGACGAGCTTGGCGGAGAAACTGAACTGGTTGCTATGGGTAGCTCCTTAAAGCTGTGTTTAGTGGCCGAAGGAGCTGCGCATCTGTACCCTCGATTAGGTCCAACGTCTGAATGGGACACTGGAGCAGCGCAAGCCGTTGTTGAAGCAGCAGGCGGAACGGTGACTATCGTTAATGATGTCAGTACCGCACTGGCTAAAGATGCCTCCCCTCTGCGTTATAATCAAAAAGAATCTGTTTTAAACCCTTATTTTTTAGTGAGTTATTGAATTATGAATAGCGAAAACACCTTACTTCAATCCGATATTTTGGGTTATTTAGATCAGCACGAAAATAAAGACATGTTGCGCTTTTTAACCTGTGGCAGTGTTGATGATGGAAAAAGCACTTTAATTGGTCGCCTGTTACATGATTCAAAAATGATTTTTGAAGATCAATTAGCCGCCATTACCAAAGACAGTAAAAAAAGTGGAACCACTGGCGATAAAGTTGATTTAGCCTTATTGGTTGACGGTTTGCAGTCTGAAAGAGAACAAGGCATTACTATCGATGTTGCCTATCGTTATTTTTCAACGGATAAGCGCAAGTTCATCATTGCAGATACCCCTGGACACGAGCAATACACCCGCAACATGGTAACAGGCGCTTCAAACTGCGATCTTGCCATTATTCTTGTAGATGCGCGCGCTGGCGTTAAAACTCAAACTCGTCGTCATTCGTTTTTGGTCTCTTTGTTAGGTATTAAACACGTCATTGTGGCCGTAAACAAAATGGACTTAATGGAATATAGTGAAGCGGTCTATGAAAAGATAAAAGCTGATTATCTGGAGTTCTCTAAGCAGCTTACTATCCCTGATATTCAATTTATTGCACTGTCCGCTTTAGACGGTGACAACGTGGTAAACGTTAGTACCAATACGCCTTGGTATAAAGGTGAAACGCTGATGACCATGTTAGAAAACATCGAAGTCGCCCATGATTTTAATTTAGACGATTTTCGTTTTCCTGTGCAATATGTAAACCGTCCAAACCTGAATTTCAGAGGTTTTGCCGGTACCGTTGTATCAGGTCAAGTGTCAGTAGGCGACAAGATAACGGCTCTTCCTTCAGGTAAGCAGTCAACCATCAAATCTATCGTTAATTTTGAAGGTGAACATCAGAGCGTACATACGCCGTTGACGACCACATTAACGCTCGTAGATGAGATTGATATTTCTCGTGGCGACATGATTGTTAAATCAGACAATTTACCAATGCAGAGTAATGCTTACGTGACGAATCTGGTTTGGATGGCTGAAGAACCAATGATGCCTAACAAGCAATATGGCTTTAAATTTGCCACTAAATTTGTTCCGGGTAGTGTGACTGACATTGAGTATCAAATTGATGTCAATTCTTTAGAACACAAACCGGCCATTAGACTTAACCTGAATGAAATAGCGGTAGGCTCAATTAAGTTAACTCAACCAGTGGCATGTGACCCATATACTAAAAATCGTACTACGGGTGCCTTTATTATTATTGACCGATTAACCAATGGCACAGTAGGTGCGGGTATGATCATAGATGTAGTTAAAGATGCACATACTAGCGCAGATACCAATCACTCTGAGTTTGAAGTAGAGTTTAACGCCCTAGTTAGAAAACATTTCCCGCATTGGAATGCAACTGACATAAGTAAGTTAGTTTAAATTTTCGGGATCCTATGGACTTCAATCAATATCTGGTAATTGCTATTTTTGCCAGTACTATATTGGCGCTTATCGTTACCGATAAGCGCCCTTCTTCTATTTTTGCTGTTTCTATGTTGGTTTTGATTGTCGGTCAACAATTAAGCCTAAACCAGATTATTAATAACATGACAAATCAAGGTCTAGTTACCCTTATATTGTTACTGTTAGTCAGCAATGCTGTTGATAAAACCTCTTTAATCAAACGCTTAGGCCGCACTTTAATAACCGCAAATTATACTCAAAGCTACTGGCGTTTATTTGGCCTAACTTTTTTCTCATCTGCCTTGCTGAATAACACCGCTGTAGTCGCAAGTTTAATTGGCCCGGTGAAACAAAACCAACATCATGCGCCGTCTAGATTACTGATCCCTTTGTCTTATATCGCTATTTTAGGAGGCACAGTTACACTCATTGGTACCTCAACTAATTTAATAGTAGACAGCTTTCTGATAGAACATGGACATCAAGGTTTCAAATTTTGGGACTTTACCCTCTATGGCATGGTTGCAGGTTTGACTTGCGGACTTTTAATATTCGTTCTTTCATCTTGGCTGCCAGACATAGAAAACAAAGCGAGCAATTATAATCACTACTTTATTGAAGCCAAAGTAGCCATCGACTCTGAATTAGTTGGCAAAAGTGTTGAAGATAATCATTTAAGAAACCTACCTGAGTTATTCTTAGTTGAAATTATTCGCGACAAAAACCTTATTTCTCCGGTTTCACCGGAACTAGTTATCCAAGCTAATGATAAGTTGATTTTTTCTGGCAACGTGCAAAACGTAGGTAATCTGAGCCACATAAAAGGCTTACATTTATTTGCCGAAGCTGATGGTTTGTTAAGAGATAATTTAACAGAAGTCATTATTTCAAATAGAGCACAGATCATTGGTTATAGTTTAAAAAACCTGGGTTTTAGAGCCTTATTTGATGCCGCAGTTGTGGCCATTCGCCGCGATGGAGAGACTCTCTCGGGTAAATTAGGTGAGATTAAATTGCAGGCCGGTGACTTTTTACTGTTAGCGACTGGACCTGATTTTAACAAAAGACATAATTTAGCGAAAAACTTCTTCATCTTATCTGAGAAAAAGATGCCTGCTAAACTCACAACTTGGCAAGAACGTATCACTTTAGGTGGATTTATCACAGTTGTTGGATTGGCTGCCACTTCTGTATTATCTTTGGCTACAGGTTTAGTCTTTTTTCTTGCTCTATTAATCGTGTCGGGTGTCACCAATACCAACGAAGTTAAAAGTAATTTACCGCTTAACCTTGTGCTTGTCATTGTTGGTGCTTTAAGCCTTGCTACAGGCTTAGAAAACACAGGGGTTATAGCGTATCTAACAGATGCATTAGCGCCTGTAATGACCGATGTCAGTCCTTTTGCTGCCTTGGTAGGAGTTTACTTATTAACTCTACTGCTAACCGAAGCAGTCACCAATAATGCTGCAGCAGCCTTAATGTTTCCTTTTGCCTATGGCTTAGCCCAGATACTCAACGTCGACATTATGCCTTTTGCATTGGCTGTTGCCTTTGCCGCAAGTGCCAGCTTTATTTCTCCCTATGGATATCAAACTAATCTATTGGTATTTAGCGCGGTGAATTATAAATTCAAACATTTTATAAAAATGGGTTTACCAGTTTCAGTGTGTTATTCAACCATCGTTCTGATTCTATTGAAATTAACTTATCCTTTATAACAATAATCTTTTAGCAGTGGCTTGTAATGCAACGACAATCAAGGCACATGCTAAGAGTGCGCAATCATTATGGCAAAGAGTCATACGAAAGAAAGGAAGCCCTTAGGCGGTTTTTGAGGAGTCTAGCACTGCAAGATTTAAGGCTTCGATTTCAACTTTACTCAAATCGCGCCACTGTCCTGATTTAAGGCCTGCCAGTCTGACCGACATAATACGAGTGCGTTTTAATTTCACCACTTCATAACCAAGATACTCGCACATACGGCGGATCTGCCTATTTAAGCCTTGGGTTAGAACGATGTTAAAAACCATCTTGCTTTGCATAGTAACCTTACAGGGTTTGGTTACTGTATTTAGAATTGGTATACCGCCCGCCATTTTCTGAATGAAAGCCTCGGTCAAAGGACGATTTACCGTCACAATATACTCTTTATCATGAGAGTTTTCGGCCCGTAGGATCTTATTAACGATGTCGCCGTCGCTGGTCAGAAAAATCAAACCTTCCGAAGGCTTATCTAATCGACCAATTGGAAATATCCTCTCCTTGTGGCCAATCGCATCAATGATATTACCCTGCACATGCCGCTCGGTTGTACAGGTAATACCGACTGGCTTATTATAAGCGATATAGACCCGATCTGACTTATTACTCGCACTGGCCGACACAAGGGTTCCATTAACTCTTACTTCGTCTCCCACAAGCACTTTGGTGCCTAATTCAGGGCAACTACCATTTATTGTTACTTGTCTCGCTTCTATCAACTTATCCGCTTCACGCCGCGAGCAGAAGCCAGAATCGCTAATAAATTTGTTCAGCCGTATTGCTATCATTGTGTTCACTAAAGTTGAAAAGTCAAAAAACTAGGCCGCCTACCTTGTTGCCATAGCACTGTCTGCATCCCCACTTTTGCTATTGGGTAAACAAGCTTTCAATTCGTTTAAGTAATGGTTGCTCCTGTGCCTTTACCGGCCCAAAGTTAATCCATTGTTGCAACAAGTCATCTGCCTCAGCGTGAGTACCATCCTGTAACTTTTGTGCCATCAACTGCATTTGTACTTTTTGGCGAATAGTAGCGTCTGCGGGTGGTGACGGCTGTTCTTTTACAATTTCGAGCATTACCGTCAATTCTTGGCGGCTTTTGCTACTCATTTTTGCTTGGCTACTGAAAACCTGTTGCCAGTTGTTAGGTAAATCAGCACAACTAGTTGGCAGTGTGTCTAATTGTTGCCATTGTTCCAATACTTTAAAAATAAGCATGTACTGGCGATGTGTTTGCATTACAGCAAGTTGCGCAATACCTTGCTCTACTTGCTTTTCTAGGGCTTCAAGTTTTCGCTCAAAGGCTGAACGCTCTTTATGCTGTAATACCGACAATTGCTCAACAATCGCCGATTTGAGTTCACTTGCCTGTTCAAATTCAGCTTTATTCGTCGCTTTTGTAACTGTATCTTGCAGAATCGTAAGCTGTTGTTGAACATTAGCTATTTGTTGCGTTTGTGCCTGTGTTTGTTGTTCTACCAACTCATTGCGCTTGGCAAATACGCTATCACACACTCTTCTAAAGGCTGGCCACAATTCCGCTTCGGCTTTTTTACCTGCGTGGGCAATCACTTTCCATTCTACTTGCAAAGCCTTAATTTGATTAATCGCTTCATCAATAGAGTCCGCTTCAAGTTGCTTTTTAGCTTTGTTAATTAAACGTTCTTTTTGTTCAGCATTATCTTTATAAAAATCAGACACCTTAACTTTTAAAGGTTTAACGGCCTCCTGAAACTGCTCATAAAGACTATTTCGTAGCGAAAACTCAACTTCACCGACTGCTCGCCATTGTTGCTGTAACGCAGCTAATTTCTTTGAAATTTGCCCATGGTCTCCAACAGTGTTGTTCAATTGCTCTAACTGAGTCAAAACATCGGTTTTAATTTGTAAATTCTTTGCTCTTTCAGTCTGTTGTTGCTCATAATGGGCCCGACAAGGGGCAAAAGCACGCTCTATGGTTTCATCAAAAACTTGATTAAGTGCAGTGTCTGATTCTGAATCAATCACGCCCAAACTATTCCACTGTTGGCGCAGTACCTTGACCGCTTTTGCCTGTTGTTCAACATCCAGAGGATTACTCACCAGATATTCCGCGTCTTTCAATAATGCCGGTTTTCTTGGGGTTGCTATATATTCTTGTAAATCTTTTAAGTCCTCAATTTGTTGTTTAATTTGAGTATGTAACTTATTTAACTTGGCCTGTTGATTTTCTGGTAATTTTTGATACCAAACAGAGACTTTGTTGTATACATCTATAGCTGGGCGAAACCGACCTTGACTAATTAATCCTTCGATTGCTCTGTACTTATTCCGGCAGCGAGCCACTTCTTGATTAACTTGTTCAGACAACTTTTTAACAACTACTTGCCATGCTGAAGTCGCTGTTTGCCATTGTTCAACTAAATCCGCAGGCAAGTTTTTACTGAAGCGCTGTGTTATTGCGCGCCACTGCTGTTTGACTTCACGCAAATGTTGTTCGGCTGCATCGATCTGGCTAATATCATTAGGTAAACTTAGAGCTGAAAATTCCTCAATTAATTCCTTGCTTTGACTTAAGCACAGCATAAATTCAGGCAGATTAGCTAAATTCTCTTGGCATTGAATAATTCTTCCATTGATAGACTCTAATGAGCTTCTATCGGCAGTTTTATCAGGCCCCATGCTTTGCAGCAGTGACTTTACCTTGTCGTAAAGCTGATTTAATTGTTCACCTTGAAATTCAACTTCTGTATTGGTGAGTTCCACCATACGCTCAGCCAAAATGGCATTAGCAGCGTCCAATACTTTAGTACTTTCACCTTGTAGCTCAGCAACAGCTTGCTTAAGTTGTTGCTGTGCTTTTTGTTCTTGCCATTGAGGGCTTAGAATGTCTATTGATTTCTGTAGACGTTGATTTAATTCGAGCCACTTTTGCTCAAACTCTTGCCTTTTAAGTTCGGGTAGACATAAAAACTGGGTAGATAATTCAGCATATTGTTTACTTAATAGTCCTTGCTGCTCATGAATGACAGTAAGGTCAGCACACTCTTTTAACGCTAATAAGCGAGACAACAACATTTTAGTGTCTTTTTCAACACTGATAGGTAATTGCTGTTGTTTATCCCAATTTAGTAGTAAGTCTCTAGCTTGTTGTTTTATCTGTTCGGAATCACTTTTTTTAAGCAATTTATTTAACAGTTTTCGACTACTGGCTTCATCTTTGAACTTATTTAACAAAGCACTCTGTAATGCAATGTTATTGGTTTCTAACAATACTTTTTCAACTAATAGAGGTTTAGCAACCTTTGCCAATAATGCTTGAATAAGGTTGGTATCAGCCTGAACCCAAGGTAAAAAAACTGATTTCTCTATTAACTTGTTGTCACTACACTGACGAATGAAACTGCTTTTGTCTTTTTCACTCAAGGCCGAATTACTTTCTTCAAAAAGCATTTGCTCGACAATTTGTTGCGATTTTTTAAGCACCCTTTCGTCTTTACTAATTTCAGACATTTTATACCACAAGGTAAAACTATCTAATTTTTGTAAAGCAGCCAAACTGACTGCTGCGTCGGGATCATTAAACGCCAGTTCATGCAAAACCGTTTTTTCATTGGCAAGTTCTTTGTTTAACTTCTCAATGGCTTTGATTCGCACATGGGGATTAGGGTCTAGATGTTTGGAACGAAAAAAACGATTAAATATCATCCTGTTTAAACCGCGCTATAGTTTGATTATCGAAAGATTGTTGGGCGAATTCTTGTTTTAATTTTTCTCTGCTTTTATGCACAATTTGGCCGTCTTCGCCAATGGTCATATGTTGGTCAGATTTAAGTACCTTAGACTGGTATAACATGACTGCTTGGATACAAGTCTCCTTTTGTTGTTCTGTCAGGGGAGAGCCGTCTAACCACTTACCAGTTTCTACTGAACCTCGCAATTTTTCATAAACGCTTTCTGACATATTTTGCAGCAGTAATTCAACATTCATTTACAGTTACCGTTTAATCTGATTTTTTTAAAAATACTAGGCGTACTCGATTAACTATGTACCAAACAAAACCAATAACCGCTACGGCAAAAGCCAGTTTGAATTGAAGGTCTTCCTGAGTCACGCCACCCCAATACATAAAGCCAAATCCTCCAACAAACAATAACATCGCCAACATTGATTGGTTCTGTATCCCTTGGCGTTGCAGGTATTTTTTTAAGGAATTTTTACGTGCAAGATCTTCGGGGCTTGCCTGACTAATTGCAAATTCACAATGCTGACAGCTTTGTGCTTTATCCGATATTTTTTTGCCACACGAAGGACAATCAATTAATGCCATGTTCTACTCCAAACTGCTAACTATAAAGCCACTGCAAAACGTAACTTTTTACTGTACCTTTTACTCTACGAACCTGCCATAAAAAAAGCGCAGCGATATGCCGCGCTTACAGATCTAAAAACAATTAAGATTTATGATCCTTGTTAAATCGTGTCCAATAAGTCGCGACAGATTCTTTCATTTCTTTTCTTAGTAAAATAATACCAAATAAATTTGGCAGGGTCATAACTACTATCGCGACCGCTGATAAGGTCCACACTAATGTGGTATCAGACACGGCAGCCCATATAAAGCCAGCCACATAGACGACTCGATATGGCATAACTGAACGAGGTCCAAACAGATATGTCATGGCTCTATCGCCATAATATGACCATGCAATCGCGGTTGAAAAAGCGAATAACAACAAACCAATTGATACAATATATTTACCTGATTCCCCAAAGAACCCGCGAGTAAACGCCACGGCGGTTAAGCTGGCGGAGTGAATTAAAGAGTAACCCGTCACGTTTATATTGTCTTTGAGCAATTGTCCATCAACCACCTTTAGGGTACCAGTGAAGGTATCTTCAGGATCCCCCACAGTAAAGGTAACTTCTTCCGCTAACGAACGAGCATTAATAATGGTAAATCCACCACTGACTGGCTTGCCATTAACGACTTGAATTTCACCATCGTATTCTTCGACGCTATTTCCATCCAATCCATTCAAATAACCATAAAGTTGTTTTTTGTCACTATCACTTGATTCAACATAGGCACCAGCAACAATATCCATATCTGAGCGATCAAAAGTATTTAAATGTTTCTCTTTCCAAACGCCTGAAGAAAGGATAACTAAACCAGTTAAAGTACAAATAATGATGGTATCAATAAAGGGCTCTAAAATTGAAACCATACCTTCAGCTACAGGCTCGTCAGTCTTAGCAGCCGCGTGAGCAATAGGCGCGGAACCTTGGCCAGCTTCATTCGAGAACAAACCTCTATTTACTCCGCGATTAAACGCATAGGCAATCGTTGCACCAAGAAATCCGCCAGTTGCAGCAGAGCCAGTAAATACATCGGATAAAACAGAAACAAAAGCAGGACCGACATTTTCTAAATTAGCGAAAATAACCGATACGGCACCGACTAAGTAAATAAGTGCCATCAAGGGAACTATTTTTGATGTAACAGCAGCAATCCGGGTAATACCACCTAAGATAACCAGGGCCAATAGAACCCCTAATACACTACCAACAATGAGTGGGTCAAAACCAAAAGTCGCCTCTATACTGGTAGCGATACCATTACTTTGCGGCAGATTACCTGTGCCAAATGAACTGATAACAGTTGCAACAGCGAACGCTACGGCTAACCACTTCATGTTGAGACGTTTGTCCATATAATACATCGGCCCCCCAGCCATCGTGCCGTCTGGGGTTTTATCTCGATACTTATGCGATAACGTCACTTCGACAAACTTGGTGGTCATACCAAAAAATGCAGTCGCCCACATCCAAAAAAGAGCGGCTGGACCGCCTAAAAATATAGCAAAAGCAACACCACCAATATTTCCGGTACCAACGGTACCCGACAGCGCTGTGGTCAACGCCCTAAAGTGCGAAGTATCGCCAGGCGCATCTGCCTTGTCATATTTCCCCAACACCACTTTCCAAGCATGTTTGAAATATCTAACTTGAGGAAATTTCAAATAAATAGTAAAGAATAAACCGGTACCTAAAAGCACGTAGGGAAACCAAAAGGCTCCCCCCAACATGCCGTCAAGTGACTTTAAAAAATTATGAAATATTTCCACTGCTTTCCCCTTTATTTATTATTTTAGTCAGTTTATTTTATTTTTATATTAACGGTTTTATCAATCTTAACGCAGCATATCAACTACAGCACGCATAGCAATCATTACATCTTCACCTAACTGTTTACAGCGCACAGGAGACCAGCCGTAAGCTGAATCGGGTAAATCTATATTGTCTTTAAAAGGCATTTCTAAGGTAAAGGCTAAACAATCAAACTGTTGACCTACTGCATGTGTGGCGACGGTGGGATTCGCTTCGCCCGGTTTATCTTTAGGGTAACCAAAGATATCTTGAAATTCAGGTGTAGCGAGAAGAAAATGCTGCTTAAAGCTATCTTCTAAATCTTTAATTCGAGGAGAGTAGCCAGGATTACCTTCACAACCAGCAACAAAATTATAAGGTAAAGCCTCATCACCGTGAGCATCCAAAAACAAATCAACTCCCGTTTCTAGCATTTTTTGTTTAACATAAAATACTTCAGGGCTTGATGCCAAACTGGGATTTGCCCATTCTCGATTGAGGTTTACGCCATGTGCATTTGTGCGTAAATGGCCTCGAACTGAACCATCAGGATTCATATTTGGGACCACATAAAAAACCGCTTTATTTAACAATTGACGAGCTACGCCGTCATTTTCGTCCAACAGGCGTTCTAGAAATCCTTCAATAAACCACTCGGCCATCGTCTCACCAGGGTGTTGGCGAGCCGTTACCCATATTATTTTTTTGCCCTCTTCAGGCTCTCCAATAACTAATAAAGACATGTCACGGCCATCTAGGGTTTCACCTAAAAATTGCTGCTGACAAAGCGATGATTGTTGAGCATAGGCGAGTAAATCTAAATGACGCTCGTAGCTATATGGGGCAAAGTAAGCAAAATAGATGTGGTCATACTCTGGCGTATGCTGAATGATCAAGTTTTCACCATCAAATTCAGTATCGACTCTAAACCATTCTTGGCGATCGTATGAAGCCACTGCTTGATAGTTTTTCCAACCATCAGGATAAGCAGAGCTTTTTAAATTAGTAATAGTTAGGCGATGAGACAAAAAAGCACGACTTTCAAGTTTAAAATGGAACCATTGATAAAAATCTGATTGATTATCTTTTTTGATACTTAGTTTAATATCATCGGGCAAAGAGGCACTAATGACCTCAATATTTCCACTATCAAAATTGCTACTTATTCTCACGGTACATTCTCTTAAAAATTCGACCGCAGTAATCTAACACAGCTTCCAGAAAAAAGGTTATAACTGCTGGAACAGGAGAGTAAAAAGTGGAAAAAATAGGTTTTTCTCCACTAAAATGTTCATAAAATAAACGCCCTGCACCTGCTTCAGCAGACCTAATGCTGTAATTTACACTTTGACCGTTGCGTGAGGCAAGGTTGGTGAGGTTAAGCCAGACATTTTTTCTAATACTTTCATCACTTGGCAACTATAACCAAATTCATTATCGTACCAAACATACACAGTGGCTCTTTGGTCAACCACAATAGTCGCCTTTGAATCCACTACGGCTGGTGCTCTGGTACCAACGAGATCCGTGGAAACTATTTCACTTGAGGCCGTGTAGTTGACTTGATGCTGCAAGTCAGAAAACAGTGACACGTCGCGCAAGTAGTTATTTAACTCATCTCTGTTGGTACTTTTATTCAAATGTAGATTCAAGATAGCAAGAGAGACATTGGGTGTTGGTACACGAATCGAGCTACCGGTTAATTTCCCTTTTAACTGCGGATATGCCTTTGCCACGGCAGTAGCAGCGCCGGTTTCAGTGATGACCATGTTTAATGCTGCACTGCGCCCACGACGGTCACCCTTGTGGAAGTTATCAATTAGATTTTGATCGTTAGTAAAAGAATGAACCGTTTCTACGTGGCCACTTTGAATTCCAAAACGTTCATCTAATGCCTTAAGAACTGGCGTAATAGCGTTAGTGGTGCAACTAGCAGCAGATAAAATGCGGTCTTGAGGCACTACATCTTGATGATTAACGCCATAAACAATGTTTTTAATAGCCCCTTTACCGGGAGCAGTCAACAGCACTTTACTTACGCCTTTAGACAATAAATGCTGATTCAAGCCCTCTTCGTCCCGCCAGATGCCAGTATTATCTATCACTATGGCATTATCGATGCCGTATTGTTGATAATCTACTTCTTGTGGAGAATTGGCATAGATAACTTGAATGTAAGACCCATTCGCTTTAATGGCATTCTTTTCTGTATCAATAGTGATGCTGCCATTGAATGGCCCATGCACCGAATCACGCCTGAGTAAACTGGCACGTTTTTCTAGATCACCCTCTTTGCCCCCCCGCACAACAATAGCTTTTAAACGTAATTTATTGTTTTTACCTTGGCGTTCAATTAGCAGTCTGGCTAAAATCCGACCTATTCGTCCGAAGCCATATAAAACGACATCTTGTGGGTCTTGTGCATCATGTACGCCGACAATCTCACTTAGCTGCTGCTGTAAATATTGCTCTACCGACAAGTCTGCATATTTGGCTTCATAGTGGTAAGCATAAGCAAGCTTACCCAGGTCAATATGTGCGGGAGCTAATGCCATATGACTCATTGCTTCTAGCAAAGGCCAACTTTCGCGCAGTCTCAACTTATTGGTTTCTTTTAGCCTAACTGAGCGATGCGCCTTGATGATATCAATGGCACTTGCACCGAGCATTGGACGCCCATAAACTGAAATTTCAATGGCCTGGTTGCGATATAACTTACCGAGTAAAGGTTGCATTTGCTCGGCATATTCCTGCCTTTCTTGCCAACTGCTTAATAATTCCTGTTCTAATTGCTGATTCATAATTAAAAGTGACTACCTACAGTGAGTACAAATTGAATATTCTGGCTTAAACAACGGGCAGAACTTCAATTAAGATTAGGGGGTTACAGCGGTGCTGTGCTCAAAACGGCGACATTCTAATGAAAGGACAGCTAATAGCCAAATTGACATTTAATTACTAAAACACCTTAAAATTATCATTCCAAGGTAATTAATCAGTAATATTTCTACAGTTTAATAATCAGTTTGTTAGGAAAGGTCAGTTAACAACTAAAATCACCCTAAAATAGGCTTATTTAGCGACTTTGAGCACAGTAACTGTCTTGTTCGGCTAGACCAAATGAAATTTACTTTCTTTAGTTTTTTCTAAATTTATGTAATTAAATAAAAGAACGCCCAAAAATAGAGCGTTTTTTAACCAACTCGGTTCTTATTGAGCAATGAATTTTAGCGCTACCGAATTGACACAATAACGCTTTCCAGTGGGCGCTGGTCCATCGTCAAAAACGTGCCCCAAATGTGTATCACAGTGCCGACATAATATTTCGATACGCTGCATACCCAAACTATTATCAGGATGATATGCGACATTTGACTCTGAGCTCTGGCTAGAAAAAGAAGGCCAACCACACCCTGAGTCAAACTTTTGGCTAGAATCAAACAATTTTTGTCCACAACCAGTACATACGTAATCACCAATCGCTTTATTGTCGAGTAATTGTCCGGTAAATGGCCGCTCAGTGCCTTTTTCACGACACACTTTAAACTCTTCAGCACTTAACCTTGCCCGCCACTGCGATTCAGTTAACTTCACAATTCCACTCCAACTACCGTTGTTACTATACTTAAATAAGGTATCCATATGGATGTAGTAGTTATATTACTGTGCACTTAATTGAGTCAAGTAATAACATAAGCTAAGGTAACTTAATTTATTATAGTGGAGTGGGGCTCGCCTGAGATTAAACCGCCTTCAATAGACAAATACTTTTGAATGCCTGCATGTACACAAGACTTATTGCGACCTCTGGTTGCTGCTCAAGTTTAGGGTATCGAGTATCAATACTGACTTGCCAAGTCTGATCCCGTTTAAGAGTGGGAACATGAAACCGCACATCATGATCAGTGGCATTAAATATCAACAACCAATGCTCTGCCGACGTTGCACAATCCGCAGAAACAACACCTTTGAGTTCAACAGCAAATGCTTGGTTGTTATGATCATGCCAATCATCGACTAGCTTTGTTTCACCGTCTGGGCGATACCAATTAATTTTATCGACATTATGGCCTAAGGTGTAATTATCATCTTCTAAATTGAGATGGTTAAGTAATTCACTTTGACGGCGAATGGCGATAACTTGACGACAAAAGTCTAAAAAATCTTGACGACTTTCAGTTTGAGACCAATCGTACCAGTTAATTTCATTATCTTGACAATAGGCATTGTTATTGCCCAATTGCGTACGACTCAATTCATCACCACCCAATACATGAGGAATACCTTGAGAAAACATTAAGGTTGCAAATAAATTGCGTTTTTGACGTTCTCGTAGGGCTTTAATTTGTGTATCACTTGTAGCACCTTCAATACCATTATTAGCCGACAAATTATGACCATGGCCATCGCGATTTTGCTCGCCATTGGCTTCATTATGCCGCTCGTTGTAACTGACTAAATCTTGCAGGGTGAAGCCATCATGATAAGACACCATGTTGACCGAAGAATGAATAGTGCGACTTTCTTTAGGAAAAATATCTCGCGAGCCCAGTAAACGAGTAGCAAAATCACTAGTATGGCCCTTATCGCCGCGCCAAAAAGCTCTGACTGTGTCACGATATTTATCGTTGCACTCTAACCAATTAGACGGAAATTGCCCCAAACGATAACCGCCAGAGCCAATATCCCAAGGTTCAGCTATTAGTTTGGTGTTCAACAATACGGGGTCTTGTCTAAGTGCCCTAAAAAAGCCAGACAAACTTGAAAACTCATAGGGGTCGCGGCCTAGACTGGCAGCTAAATCGAAGCGAAACCCATCTACCCCCATTTCTTGCACCCAGTAACGGAGTGAGTCCATGACTAATTTAAGCACATAAGGGAAGGCGGTATTAACACTGTTGCCACAACCAGAATTATTGACATATTTGCGATAATCGACTGTGCCATATTCATTGTGTTCAAATAAATAGAAGGAGGCATTATCTAGACCTTTGAACGCTAAAGTGGGGCCGTCAATTCCCCCTTCTGCAGTATGGTTATACACTACGTCTAAGATCACCTCCAATCCCGCACTATGCAGAGCATCGACCATAGTTCTAAATTCACTAACCGCGTCTTTCACGACGTAACGGGGCTCAGGGCTGAAATAATTGATAGGATTATATCCCCAATAATTAGTCATACCTTTTTCAGTAATATAGCGCTCTGGCATAAATGCCATAACGGGCATTAACTGCACACTAGTGATGCCCAAAGATTTCAAGTGAGCAATAATAGCTGGATGTGCGAGGCCTAAAAATTTGCCTCGATGTTCATCCGGCACATCCGGATGAAGTTGCGTAATACCTTTTACATGAGCCTCGTAAAGGATGGTTTGATCCAAGGGAATAACTGGTTTAAGGACCCTGCCCCGAGATTCTGATGGTTTCAATACAATTCCCTTTGAAATCATGAATTGACTATCACCAACATACTGCTGAGCATTCCACACAAGTGGACGATTTAAGGCTTTAACATAAGGGTCAATTAATAATTTTTGCGAATCAAATTGCAAACCCAGTTGCGCATTATTTTCACCACAGGTTCGAAAACCATAGAGTTGTCCTTCAACCACCCCTTCAATAAATCCGTGCCAGACCTTACCGGTTTTAGCAGGTAGAAGAATGACAGCCATCTGCTCTTCGGTATCTTTATTAAATAGACAGAGCTGCACTTGGGTTGCATTAGGGCAATGTACGGCAAAATTACAGCCATCACCGGTTAACGTTGCGCCAAGAGGATGAGCCGCGCCTTCTGATACGATAAACGACTTATCATCCATTGCTACTAACCTTTATAAATAATAAACAAACTGGCCAAAGGAGGCAGGTTGACGCTAATTGAAGCTGGTTGATTATTCCAAGGATTCGCTTTAGCCGTCATTTTCTTTACCACTTTGTAACTACTACCCCAATACTTTTTATCATCGGTATTAAGCAACAATTGATAACTACCCTCGTCTTGTACCCCTATCAAAAAGTGGTCATGGGGTATTGGAGTAAAGTTGGTTATACAATAAATTTTTTGTTTTTGTCCGTCTGATTTACGTAAAAAAGACAATATGCTTTGCTCTGCATTGCCATGATCAATCCACTCGAAGCCTTGATGATCATGATCAAGCTCATAAAGAGCTGGATATTTTGCATACAAGCCATTCAAGTCTCGATATAGACTTTGAATCCCTTTATGTTTGTCAAATTCTAGTAAATGCCAATTCACCGAACTGTCATGATTCCATTCGCTGGCTTGCGCAATTTCATTGCCCATAAAGTTGAGTTTTTTACCAGGATGTCCGTACATAAACCCTGCGTAAGCACGTAAATTTGCTGCTTGTTGCCATTCGTCACCAGGCATTTTACGCAGCAAAGAGCCCTTGCCATGCACCACTTCATCATGAGAGATCGGTAAGACAAAATTTTCGTCAAAGGCATAAACCATACTGAAGGTTATTTCATTATGGTGATAGCGCCGATAACCGGGATCTTTGGAAATGTAATGCAAAGAATCATGCATCCAGCCCATATTCCATTTAAAACCAAAACCAAGACCACCATCAAATAAAGGGCGCGACACTTTTGGAAATGAAGTGGACTCTTCAGCGATTGTCATAGCATGAGGAAATTTCTCATATACCTCTCGATTCATCCATTGCAGCAAACTAATTGCCTCATAGTTGTGGTTGCCCCCATCAACATTTGGGATCCAATCGCCATCTTCGCGAGAATAGTCAAGGTACAACATAGAAGCGACGGCATCGACGCGTAAACCATCAATATGAAATTTGTCGACCCAATATAGGGCATTCGCCACTAAGAATTGACGAACCGTGTCTTTGCCAAAATCGTAGATACATGAATTCCAATCGGGATGCCAACCTTTACGCGGATCTTCATATTCATAAACATGAGTACCGTCGAACCGAGCTAATCCATGACCATCTTCTGGGAAGTGGGCAGGTACCCAATCGATGATAACGCCAATGCCATTTTGATGGCATTGATCAACAAAATATTTAAAGTCATCGGGTGAACCAAAGCGACTAGTCGGTGAAAAGAGTCCAACAGGCTGGTACCCCCAAGAGCCATCAAAAGGAAATTCTGATATCGGCATTAATTCTATATGGGTGTAACCCATATCTTTGACGTAAGGAATGAGTTGTTCAACCAGCTCACGATAGCTTAAATATGTTGAAGCTGAATCACGTTCGGGCCGTTTCCACGAGCCGAGGTGAACTTCGTAAATACTCATGGGATTACGATATTTATCTTTCTGCGCTTGCTTTAACCAACTTTTATCTTGCCATTGGTAGGTATTGTGATCATAAACCACTGACGTATGAGAGGGGTATTGCTCCGCAGAAAAGCCAACAGGATCTGCCTTGTGCGGTAAACTATTACCCGCAGCATCTTTTATTTGATACTTGTATTTTGCACCAACACTTATTCCAGGAACGACGAGCACCCAATAACCAAAGTCGGTTTTTTGCATTGGTAAACAGCTGCCATCCCAAAGATTAAAATCACCAATTAACGAAACAGCACTGGCGTTAGGTGCAAAGACAGCAAAGCGGGTGGCATCAATTGATTTTTTCAGGCCCACATCCAAACTAACTAATTGAGCACCTAATTGGCGATAAACATTTTGCGCCGCATGGTCGACAAAATGCACTGCATGGAATGCCTGTTCTTTAAATTGATAGGGGTCAACAATCTCGTAGTTTGTCTCGGCATTAGTTATCCTAAGACTATAGGCTTGAGGCGCTTTATTAAGCTTAAAATCACCAGAAAACAAACTGGTTTTCTTCATCCTAGTCAGTTTGCCAATTTCTTGACCCGTTGTTAAATCAAACGCACTTATTGATAGTGCGTTAGGTACCCAAGCAGTAATAGTGAAGATTGAAGAAGCTGAATCGTAGCTGGGACCGAGGTGATTAAAAGGAGAAGTACACTTTGCATATTGTAACTGTTGTTCTAGCTGCATTTTACCGCCTTAATAAGGGCGGTTCGCCACTCTGGTCGAACCGCTATTAATTATCGCATTATGTTGAGGCGTTTTTTCTTGCCTCGGTCAGACTGAAAGCTAGCTCATTAAGCATCGGATCATCAAAGATACCCTGTAGATTTCGAGTCAATTTACGTTGCCAGTTTGGATATTCCTTAAAAGTACCAGGAATATTAACGGGCTTATCCATCTGCAACCAATCTTCTAATTGCAAACTCAGTAATTCGCTTGAGCCACTCGCCATATGCTTTTGCATGCCAAAGTTTAGTTGTTGGCTCATTCCCACATAATTAACGTCGTAACCTACTTCGTCACCAACAGAATTATGCGAATGCAAGGTATCTAATATAGCCTGTTTGTTAGAATGACGGCTAATAAAAAGCGCCTGTAAAATTTCTTCCGTAGGGTAAAGCCCTAATTCTTTACCTAATTCTAAATCATAACAATGCCAATAGCCGGTCAACGTCGGCATATCGTGAGTTGTCAGCGTTGACATTGACTGAGTGGGGTAATGTGCGGGTGAATAAAAACCACCGTCTTTCGCTTGTTCAAAAAAGAACACTCGATAAGAATAAACACCGTTATCAGCTAATTTGTCACGAATTTCTTCTGGTACTGTACCTAAATCTTCGCCAATAACCAGACTTTGATTTTTATGACTTTCTAAGGCTAAGATCGCGAGTAGATCATCAACAGGGTAATAAACGTAACCGCCTTGTTTCGCAGAATCACCTTTTACCACCCACCATAACCTCAATAAAGCCATAACATGGTCTATGCGCAAGGCCCCGGTCGCTTTCATATTAGAGCTGAATAAATCAATAATCGGTTGGTACTGCTGTTGATATAACTTCTCAGGATCCATTGGAGGGAGGCCCCAATTTTGACCGAGCGGCCCCAAAATATCAGGTGGAGCACCGACACTCGCACTGGTACAATACAAGTCTTTATTGCCCCAAATCTCTGCACTACCCTCACTGACTCCAACCGCTAAGTCACGATATAATCCAATGCACATCTTATTTGCTACAGCGACCTCATTAGCCGCCGCTAATTGCTGCGCGGCTTGCCATTGGAGCCATAGAAAGAACTTAACTCTATGGGCATTTTTCTTAGTAAATTTAGCTACTGCGGGCTGCTTAAAATCAGAAAACTCTGCCGGAAAAACCGGCCATCCCCATGCAGGTTTTCCCTGCGCAGCGAGGTCTTCTTGCAATGCATCATATACTGCTAGTGTCTGCAAACTTTCACCACCTTCTGCGATAAACGCTTTGAAGGCTTTGTTGAGTTTGGTGTTTTTACTCAGGTACTGACTATTTTGATAATCAAATACCGTACTTAGAGCTCGCAGCTTTAAACCCGTAACAGCCGGATAATCCACTAATTCCTGAGCACGAGCAGCCGCTAATGTTTGTTTAAAACTTTCTGAATTAACAATATTCTGGGTTTCAATTGCTTGATAACCATCTAACGCGGTGACATCAATATAAATAAAATTCAACCAACGACGGGACGAGGGGCCATAAGGACTGCAAGCATCAGGATTGGCAGGATAAAGTGCATGAATTGGGTTTAACCCAACAAAATGTGCACCTTGCTTGGCTACTTTTTCTAATAAATAAGACAAATCAGAAAAATCACCAATTCCCCAGTTCTGCTCGCTGCGTAAGCAATAGAGTTGCACGCTCAAGCCCCAGACTTTATTCCCATCAATTATGGTTTGAGGTTTGTAACAAGACTTTGGTGCCATAATTAAGCGCATAGCTGCGATTTCATCACCATCAATGCTTAAAGAAAGTTGATGATAACCCAATGGTAATTCGAGTGGGATTTGGATTAGGTACTCTTGGAATTCGACATCGTCAATGTGAGCGATATTAATCAACTGTTCATCAACTGGCGTTAACGAATGACAAAGGGTTTCTCCCTGCTCAGTTGTTATGGTAAATAGATATTGGTCGTTGACGAGCTCAATCGGTAACCTAAGAGATAGTTGAATAGCCTCTCCGGCACGCAATACTTGCACTGGGTTAAGGGGACTCAACCATACTTTATTGATATCGTCGTCTGCCTGAGACTTAAGTTTGGTCGGATCAGCTACTTCATAGCCCATAACACCCAACAACTTCTGTTTAGTAAGAGGATCGATAATGGCAGGCTTACCCCATGCGTCAGTGTAATTTGACTCGATTCCGCGATATTCTACTAGATGATCAATTAGCGATGAGGCCATTAACTTAAAATTCCTGTAATTCTGACATTATTTATTAACAATTTATTATCATCTAAAAAGACGCACAACCGAAGTTGAATACGTTTGCAGAAACATAACTGTAATTAAATAACATTTATTTGTTAATATTTTGCCTTATTTGGCTAAATAGTCCATAATTTTGTAATTATCTTTCAAGTTAACGCGTACAAAAGGGGTGTATTATGACAATAAAGGTTGGCATTAATGGATTTGGTCGGATTGGCCGCTTCGTATTCCGTGCAGCGTGTGAACGCACTGATATAGAAATTGTTGGTATCAACGATTTATTAGACGCTGAATATATGGCTTACATGTTGAAGTATGACTCAACACATGGTCGGTTTAATGGTTCTGTTGAAGTAAAAAATGGCCACTTAGTAGTCAATGGTAAAACCATACGATGCACTGCTGAGCGCGATCCCGCTAATTTAGCCTGGGATTCAATTGCTGCTGAGGTAGTAGTAGAAGCAACGGGCTTATTTTTAGACGATGCATCTGCCCGTAAACATATTCAAGCTGGGGCCAAAAAAGTCGTTCTTTCAGCCCCGTCAAAAGACAGTACCCCTATGTTTGTTATGGGTGTAAACCATCAGAGTTATGCTGGTCAGGATGTTGTGTCTAATGCATCTTGTACGACAAACTGTTTGGCGCCTTTAGCTAAAGTACTTCACGACAACTTCGGAATCGTCGATGGTTTGATGACGACAGTGCATGCGACTACTGCTACTCAGAAGACCGTTGATGGACCTTCAGCGAAAGATTGGCGTGGAGGCCGGGGCGCCTCACAAAACATCATCCCTTCTTCAACCGGTGCAGCCAAAGCCGTTGGCAAAGTAATTCCCGAGCTTAACGGCAAACTAACTGGAATGGCGTTCCGTGTGCCAACGGCAGACGTTTCTGTGGTTGACTTAACCGTTAACTTAGCAAAACCAGCGAGTTATGCCGAAATTTGTGCGGTCATGAAAGCGGCCTCAGAAGGCGAATTAAAGGGTATTATGGGTTACACCGAAGATGCGGTGGTCTCTCAAGACTTTATTGGTGACAAACGCACGTCTATTTTTGATGCAACTGCCGGCATTGCCCTAACAGATACTTTTGTCAAACTTGTTGCTTGGTATGACAATGAAATTGGTTATTCAAATAAAGTACTCGATTTAGTTGCTCATATCAGTAAATAAATCTTGTTGTAGCATTAAATCCTCGGTTTAAATATGCTAAAAAGGCGACGCTTCTAATTCAGAACGTCGCTTTTTTTGCTTTTAAGGAGACGCATTTTGCTTTCATCATCCTGTTCTATTCTGACTCGAGAGAACGTGCAAATACTCGAAGTTAATAATGCTTTTGCCACAGCACAAATTGCCTTATTTGGTGGGCATATGCTGAGTTTTAAACCTAAACATGACTTACGCGAACGACTTTGGTTAAGCAAAGCGGCAAAGTTCGATGGTGTGCAGGCTATTCGCGGAGGGGTACCTGTATGCTGGCCTTGGTTTGGTGAGCATATTACCAAACAGCAAGATCCCAATAATAAGGATTTTCCAAGTCATGGTTACGTCCGCACACAAATATGGAAAATCGAGCATACTGTTGAGCAAGAAAAAGGGACAGAAATAGTACTCAGCCCAACCACAAGTCAAGGAATTGGCTTTGATGGTGAAGCACAATTACAGCTAATTATTAATATCGGTGAAAAATGCTCTATGCAATTGGTAACCAGTAACATTGGTACAGACAGCTTTACCTATCGATGCGCATTACATAGTTATTTTAATATTAACAATATCAAGCACATTCGATTGCACGGTTTAAGTGGCACTTATTTAGATAAAACCCGCGGTATGCAATCCTTTGAAACCCCCTCTTCTTATTTATTCAGCGCAGAAACAGATCGGGTACATTTATGCCAGCCCCACAACGTCAATATTGAATATGACAATATTGTCACCAATATTTATTCACAAGGGCATGACAGTCTCGTTGTTTGGAACCCTTGGCAAGAAAAATCCATAACCATGCAGGATATGGAGGATGACAGTTACCTTACTATGGTGTGTGTTGAAACGGCAGTGACTCAAGGGCAAGTAGTTATGCCCAATGAACGTCATGTATTAACGCAAGTTATCGCTTAATTAGTCGCAGTGAAGAAGATAATTACTTGGCAGCGATAATAGTATTTCTGCCAGTATCTTTGGCTGTATAAAGCGCTTTGTCTGCGCGATCAAACCATTCCACAAAACTTTCTTTGGCATAATGTTGGGCAACACCAAAACTACAAGTCAAATGTCCAACGGTATTGAAGTCAAATCCGCTAACAGCATCTTTTAAACGATTTGCTAGCTTGATAGCATCATCCAAGTTGGAATTTGGACACAGCACAATAAATTCCTCGCCTCCCCATCGTGCAGCAACATCCATATCTCGTATAGTGCTGCAAACAATAGTCGCTATCTCTTGTAAAACTAAATCACCTACTACATGACCGTGTTGATCATTAACTGCTTTAAAATAGTCGATATCGATTAAGATTAAACACAAAGGTACATTTGTGCGTAAGCTCACTTGTTTCTCTTGTTCCACCCTATCCTGCATAAAATGACGGTTGAACATAGATGTCAGAGGGTCGCGCATGGACATAAATTCTAAGCGACGATTTTTTTCCACCAATTCATTTTGCAAAGCTTGTAGTTGACTATTTTTAGCCACCAGCTTGCCGTTATAACGACGTATAATTAACTGCCACCAAATCCCAATAATAATCAGACAAATGAATACTCCAATGCCGCCGAATATATAACGGGGATCAATTTCATCGATAACCCTGACATTATTCCATTGTTTGTAAATATCGACATGCACCCATTCGGGCAACTGTGCGATCGCAGTATCAAGTTTTTTCAAAAGTACTTGGTCGCCATTGGCAACTCCCATACCTAGTATGTCTTGGGGTTCCGCAATGCCGGCTATGCGTAAATTCGAAAAACCACTTTTTTGAATCTGCGCATTAATAGATAGTAGCGACCCCACAAATAAATCAATATCGCCAGAGGCCAAGCTTTTAAGCCCTGCTAATTCTGTATCGACTAATTTTAGTTTGATATTTGGATAATAATTTTTGATATATTCCGCTTGTCGATAGTTTGCAACGGTACCTAATACTTGCTCACCAATATTTTCGTAACCTTGCAAAAAAGGTTGATCGACGTTTGATACTAAGACGTTTGCACCCACGAAAAAAGGCCGTGTAAACAGCAAGTACTTTTCACGCTCAGGACTGCGGTTCAACATACTGGCCACTTGGCATTCGCCATTTTTAAGCTTATCTAATGTTTCAGACCATGATTCGGTCTTGATCAAACTAAAATTTATTTCTGCGAGGACACCAATATAAGTCATGTAATCAAATGACATACCAACGTGTTGATTATTACGAATTGCCTCATAAGGCAGCCAATCAGGGTCTACACAGTAGCTGACGACAGGGAAATCTGCGGTTTGAGAGTTGAGTGCTAATTGCTTACTGGCTAGCAAATCGGTAGACAACAACAATGCCATCCCAAAAGCCAGACGAAATAAAATAAACTGAGTTAGCCAAACAAACATATTGTGTTTTATACAACGTATCCTTACTTTAAAGCTGGCCCGGTCCACTCATTAAGCGAATTAGGTTAAACTTAAGCAGCTAGCGTATGGCTAGTTCTAAGCCCTAATAAGATATTATTTTCGCTCACTTTTCAATCAGTTGTTGTACTTTTTCTGTGTCTGGGAAGTTCTCTACCCAACATAATTAGGTGACTTTTCCTTGTCGCATAAAAGCCGGAGCCTTATACGTTTTACTTTCCACAATTTGATTTAAGCGAGTCACCGCAAGCCAAACATCAGAAAACGACGTATAAAGGGGGGTAAAACCTAAACGAAGTATATTAGGCGCTCTAAAATCACAGATAACCTTATTAGCAATCAGAGCCTGACAAATAGCATAGGCATCTGGATGTGAAAAAGCGAGTT
The DNA here is from genome assembly GCF_040012495.1 of Paraglaciecola sp. 25GB23A. Classification (NCBI taxonomy): domain Bacteria; kingdom Pseudomonadati; phylum Pseudomonadota; class Gammaproteobacteria; order Alteromonadales; family Alteromonadaceae; genus Paraglaciecola; species Paraglaciecola sp. 25GB23A. Next base: position 789,379 of record NZ_JBDYKM010000001.1, on the reverse strand, counting down.
GGCTACCACGCTCTTCCTGATTCAACGGAGATGCTAGCTGTAACGCAGACAAAGCAGGAAATTGTGCAAATAAATCCAAACAAAGTTTAGCTAGCCTCAATGACTTTGAGCGAATAACTTGCATATCTACATCAGCGAAAACCTCTAAAGCAGCATCAAGTGCACTCATTGATAATATCGCTGGGGTGCCACACAAATATCGATTGACTCCATCAGCACCACTGTAATCAGCAGAAAAACTAAAGGGGTCACTGTGTCCCATCCATCCACTAAGGGGTTGGGTTACGGCCAGCTGATGCCGCGTTGCCACATAAATAAAAGCCGGAGCACCAGGACCGCCATTCAAATATTTGTAACCACAGCCCACAGCAAAATCAACATGACACTGATCTAATTCTACCGGCAAAGCACCAGCACTGTGGGCCAAATCCCAAATGACCAATATACCGTGTTGATGGGCCAGCTTAGTAATAGCTTGCATGTCATGTATTTTTCCAGAACGAAAATTGACCTGGGTTAGCAGTAATACCGCCACATCACTATTAAGGGACTGTTCAATATTATCACCTGCACACAAACGTAATGCACACTGCTGCTGTCCAAGTAGATCACTCAACCCCTGGACCATGTAGAGATCAGTGGGAAAATTATCGTTTTGCGACAATACAATGTGCCGACCTTTCTGCAAGGCCAATGCGCTACACAGCAGTTTGAAAAGGTTGACTGAAATCGAATCACAACAAATAACTTGCCCCTGCCCGGCCCCAATCAAAGGTGCTATTTTTTCACCCACGGTCAGAGGTAAATCAATCCATTGATGACAATTCCAACTCTTGATTAAGTCTGCTCCCCATTGCTGTGTTACTACTTGAGTAACACGTTTTTTGGCTGCACGTGGCAAGGCTCCGAGAGAGTTACCATCTAAATAAATACAATCTAAGGGAAGGTCAAATTCCGCTTTTTTGTGTGCTAATGGGTCTTCGGCATCTAGCTTTTGAATATCTTGGAAATTTATCATTGGGCAAAAATACTGTTTAATTGAATCAATAGTTGCTGATACGCCGCTGATCCAGGATGGATCCAATCAAAGTGCCCCGCTAGTGAATTGCTGGCAATCGGTACCTCTAACAAGGATGCTTGCTGAGACGGTACGATAGTGTCAGCTTCACCTTGTAGAAGTATGGTTTGGACATGCATTTTGCGGTCGACGGGGTTCGCTTGTTTATATGCATCTGCTTTTTCAATAGCGCTACCTCCCATAAACTGAGGCGTCGCTTGTTGACAGCTATTCTGACCTTCGCTGTAAGCAACAATGTCAGTAATCGCAGCTAAACCCACCACTGCTTTCAACTCAGGTAATTCACTGCCTGCCAACAAGGCTAAATGCCCACCGGCAGAGTGCCCAACCACCACAGTGTTACCCAAAGAATAAGCTGGATTAGTGTGCAGTATTACACTGTTGATGCCGGATAAAATATCATCAAAACTACCCGGCCATCCACCGCCTTCATCGCCAGCACGGCGGTACTCTAACGACCACACAGCATAACCTTCTTGTGCTAATGCGGTCGCCAGAGCATAACTATGTTTGATGTCATAAGCATTTAACCAACACCCTCCATGGATAAAAACAACCAAATTATTTTGCTTTTTATTTCCTTCAGCAGGCAGCCATAAAGATGCATATTGCAAAGCATCTTTGCCATAACTAATGTGCTCATCCGCGTCTTTAAACGCCAAGGAAGTTACCTTTGTATAGGCAACATTACTCTCAACCGGCGTATATTGGATTACCTCTGCCTGAGCCCACTGATTAAGGTTTAACCCAAACAAAAGAATGAGATTAAAGCTGATTTTCATCATGACTCCTTTAAAATATCAGCCAATTAACACATCTCAACGGCAATGGCAGTTGCCTCACCACCGCCAATACAAATCGCCGCCACACCTTTTTTTAATTGCCGCTGATTAAGTGCATGCAACAAAGTCACTAAAATACGGGCGCCTGAAGCTCCGATTGGGTGACCCAAGGCACAAGCTCCGCCGTTGACATTGACTTTAGAGGGATCAAGTTGCAAGGTATTAATCGCTAACATAGTGACCATGGCAAAGGCTTCATTTATCTCATAAAGATCAACTTCTTCCTTGGTCCATCCGGTTTTAGCAAATAATTTTTCCATGGCACCAACTGGAGCAACAGTAAAATTTTCTGGTTCAACACCATGTGAGGTGTGAGCCACTATGCGCGCAAGCGGCGTTAATCCTAACTCCTTTGCCTTAGCGTCTGACATAACTAATAGAGCAGCAGCACCATCCGAAATAGAACTAGAGTTAGCCGCCGTAACCGTACCATCTTTGGTAAATGCCGGTTTCAAATTAGGTATTTTTTCCGGCTTGGCATTCTTGGGTCCCTCGTCCTCGCTGACCACCACATCTCCCTGTCTTGTACTCAGGGTAATACTACAAATTTCATTGCTAAAATCGCCAGCTGAAGTTGCCGTAGTTGCCTTACTTAAACTACTCAGGGCGAAATTATCCATTTGCTGTCTGTCTATGCCTTGGGCGTCTGCAGTCGCTTGTGCGAAACATCCCATGGCCTTGCCATCATAAGCGTTCTCTAGTCCATCTAACATCATATGGTCTAGCACTTGACCATGACCCATACGGTAGCCACTTCTGGCTTTAGGCAGTAAGTAGGGAGCATTACTCATGCTTTCCATTCCGCCAGCTAAAATACTATGAGCACTGCCTGCTTTAATGAGATCATGAGCAAGCATGACCGCTTTCATGCCGGAACCACACACTTTGTTGATTGTCGTAACACCACTGCGCAATGGCAGTCCCGCTGCGATGGCGGCTTGGCGAGTTGGCGATTGACCTAGCCCTGCAGGGAGGACACAGCCCATTATAACTTCATCAATCGCGTTATTAATTTCTGAACTATTGTTATTTTGCAGACCAGCAGCGTCAATAGTGGCTTTTAATACTTCTGCTCCCAATTGCGGAGATGTCAACGAGGACAAGGTCCCCATAAAACCACCCATTGGTGTGCGCTTTGCTGCAACTATTACAACTGAGTTATCTGACATAATTTTCACCTTTTTTATTCAATTACTTTTATTCACTAAAATAATAATCGTTTACTTTTAATTTTGATACTGAACTTTAGAACTGTATAGGAAATTGCACACTCACACTTTCATATACCTTGGCATTTTTGTTGAGCACCTTGACCAAAGCCTACTTTACCTTTACTTTCACTTAACGTAAACGTAAAGTGATTTAACACTTTATTTACCTTTATTTTGCGTACGAGTAAACATGACTATACAAACATTTAGCATCGGCGAGCTGGCCAAAGCATTGGATATTACACCCCGTTCTATTCGTTTTTATGAAGAACAAGGATTATTAAATCCACAACGTCATGGTTTAGTTCGTGTCTATTTTAAAAAAGACAGGGTAAGACTAAAGCTCATATTACGCGGCAAACGACTGGGTTTTTCTTTAGCTGAAACCAAAACATTATTTGAGCTTTATGATAGGAATCACAACTCAAAAGTACAACTTGAAACGATGTTGCTGATGACAGCCGAGAAAAGACAACACATGTTACAACAACTTGAAGATATTCAAATGTTAATGAATGAATTAGACGAAGTTGAAAGTCGTTGCAAAGAAGAATTAACTGCATTCACCCAAATTTAATCTGAGGAAAAATTTTATGAATCTACCCTACCCTAGTCTCAATTTTGGCCTTGGTGAAGACATCGATATGCTGCGTGAACATGTCTATCATTTTGCTCAAAATGAAATTGCTCCTTTGGCTGACCAAGCAGATAAAGATAACGCCTTTCCCAATCAATTATGGCCTAAATTGGGTGATATGGGTCTATTAGGGGTAACGGTCGCAGAACAATACGGCGGTTCAAATATGGGTTACCTCGCTCATGTTGTGGCTATGGAAGAAGTCAGTCGGGCCTCGGCAGGCATTGGCTTAAGTTACGGTGCCCATTCTAATTTGTGTGTTAACCAAATTCATAAAAATGGCACTGAAGCACAAAAAACAAAATATTTACCAAAACTGGTCAGTGGCGAGCACATTGGTGCCTTGGCCATGAGTGAACCCAATGCGGGTTCTGATGTGGTAAGCATGAAATTGCGCGCAGACCTAGTCGGTGACCATTATGTGCTTAATGGTACTAAAATGTGGATCACCAACGGACCAGACGCTAATACCTATGTTGTTTATGCAAAAACCGATGTACATGCTGGTTCAAAAGGCATGACCGCTTTTATTGTAGAACGCGGCCTCAAGGGTTTCAGTCAAGCACAAAAACTGGATAAATTAGGTATGCGCTCATCCAATACCTGTGAATTGGTATTTGAAGATTGCCACGTACCTGCAGAAAATATTCTCGGCCAAGAAGGCGGAGGAGCAAGAGTACTGATGAGTGGTCTTGATTACGAACGTTTGGTTTTGTCAGGCGGTCCATTGGGCATTATGCAAAGCTGTATGGATTTAGTTGTGCCTTATATTCACGATCGCAAACAATTTGGACAGTCTATCGGTGAGTTTCAATTGGTTCAGGGCAAAGTAGCTGATATGTATACCCAGATGAATGCGGCAAGAGCCTACGTTTACGCAGTAGCACGCTCATGCGACCGCGGTGAAGCAACACGCAAAGACGCTGCCGGAGCGATTCTTTACTCGGCAGAACTTGCGACAAAAATGGCCTTGGACGCGATTCAATTACTCGGTGGCAATGGTTATATCAATGATTTTCCGGCAGGACGATTACTACGGGATGCCAAACTCTACGAAATTGGTGCAGGCACTTCAGAAATTCGCCGCATGCTCATTGGCCGTGAATTGTTTAAAGAATCAGCTTAAGTCAGGCAAGGACCACAAAATGCCCACGATCATCAGTAAAATAAATAGCAAGAGTCAAGAATTCGCTGACAATGCTGAACATATGCACACACAGGTCGCTGATCTGAAAGCAAAAATCGCTGCCATAAAGTTAGGTGGAGGCGAGAAAGCCAATCAGCGACATACTGCAAGGGGAAAGTTGCTGCCTCGTGAACGTATTAATCAATTGATTGATCCAGGCTCACCTTTTTTAGAATTATCACAACTTGCCGCCCTAGATGTTTATAGCGATTACGTGCCCGCTGCGGGTGTCATCGCCGGTATCGGCCGTGTCGCTGGAATTGAGTGCATGATAGTGGCGAATGATGCCACGGTTAAAGGTGGTACTTATTTCCCTCTGACGGTTAAAAAGCACCTTAGAGCACAAACTATTGCAGAGCAAAATAACTTACCTTGTATTTATTTAGTGGACTCTGGGGGCGCCAATTTACCCCAACAGGATGAGGTTTTTCCGGATAGAGAGCATTTTGGCCGTATTTTTTATAATCAAGCCAATCTGTCAGCACAAAACATCCCACAGATTGCAGTAGTAATGGGCTCGTGCACCGCTGGCGGTGCTTATGTCCCAGCCATGGCTGATGAGTCTATTATTGTAAAAAATCAAGCCACTATCTTCCTGGGTGGACCGCCTTTAGTGAAGGCCGCCACCGGCGAAGTTGTCACTGCAGAGGAATTAGGTGGTGGAGATGTGCATTGCCGTACGTCTGGGGTTGTCGACCATCTTGCCAACAATGATCATCACGCATTAAAAATAGCGCGTGATGCCATTGCTCGTTTGAATCGCAAAAAAATCGTCAGTATTGATGTCCGTGAACCGGTCGAGCCACTTTATCCGGTAGACGAAATATACGGCTTAATCCCTAAAGATACGCGTCAACCCTATGATGTCAGAGAAGTCATAGCACGTATTGTTGATGGCTCTGAATTCGATGAATTTAAGGCCCTATTTGGCCAGACCTTAATCTGCGGCTTTGCCCGTATTTTTGGTTATCCCGTGGGAATTGTTGCTAACAACGGGATACTATTTTCTGAATCTGCCCAAAAAGGCGCTCACTTTATTGAATTATGTGCCCAGCGCAAAATCCCTTTGGTGTTTTTACAAAATATCACTGGGTTTATGGTCGGCAAACAATACGAAGCCGGCGGTATTGCCAAACACGGGGCCAAAATGGTGACTGCGGTAGCTTGTGCCAAAGTACCTAAGTTCACCATCTTAATCGGCGGCAGTTTTGGTGCGGGTAACTATGGCATGTGCGGTCGCGCCTATGATCCTCGCTTTCTATTTATGTGGCCAAATGCCCGAATCTCTGTCATGGGTGGAGAACAAGCAGCTGGGGTATTAGCCCAAGTAAAAAGAGAGCAAAAAGAGCGAGCTGGTGAAAACTGGAGTCGCGACGAAGAAGCTAGTTTCAAAAAGCCAATTATTGACACCTATGAACATCAAGGTCATCCCTATTATGCCTCTGCGCGTTTATGGGACGACGGCGTCATTGATCCTGCTGATACCAGACAAGTGCTGGGTTTATGTATTTCAGCGAGTTTAAACAAACCAATAGAGGACACCCGATTTGGGGTGTTTAGAATGTAATGAAAAACACATACAGCGGTTTACTAGTCAATATTGATGAACGTGGTGTCGCTAAGGTCACGTTAAATAGACCTGAATTACACAATGCATTTGACGCGCAGCTCATAGCTGATTTAACGGAAGTATTTCAAGCCCTAACTAAGGATCCTAAGGTTCGTGTCATGATCTTAGCAGCCAATGGACGCAGTTTTAGTGCAGGCGCTGATTTGAATTGGATGCAAAAGATGGCTGCTTACAGTTATGCCGAAAATCTGGCAGATGCGGCTAATTTAGCCAACATGTTAGCTAGCCTAAATAACATGAATAAACCCACAATTGCCCGCGTACAAGGTTCAGCCTTTGGTGGTGCAATCGGGCTTGTCGCGTGTTGTGATATGGCCATTGGCAGCAAGTTAAGTAAGTTTTGCTTAAGTGAAGTCAAAATCGGTTTGATCCCTGCGACAATTAGTCCTTATGTAATCAACGCCATTGGCGCCAGAGCCTCACGCCGCTATTTTGCGACGGCAGAAGTATTTTCAGCGCGGCGGGCAAGACGCTTAGGTTTGCTTAGTGAAGCGGTCACCGAAGAAGAACTCGACTCAAGCATTGAATCATTAGTAGAGCATATACTGCGCAATTCTCCCAGTGCGGTCAGTGCAGCTAAAAAACTCATCTTGCAGGTTGAAAATAAAGTTATTGACCAGTCGCTTATCGATTTTACTTGTGAGCAAATTGCCCAAATTCGCGTGTCGGCTGAAGGGCAAGAAGGTTTACAAGCTTTTTTACAAAAGCGCGCAGCAAGTTGGAACAAGGCACCCTTATGATACACAAATTATTAATTGCAAACCGCGGTGAAATTTGTTGCCGTGTTATAAAAACGGCTAAACGCATGGGCATATTGACGGTCGCGGTTTATTCAGATGTCGATCAAGATGCCTTGCATGTCAGCCTAGCTGATGAGGCCGTTTATTTGGGCCCTGCCCCATCCAAACAAAGTTATCTGTGCGCGGATAAAATTATCGAGATTGCGCTCCAAGTGGGTGCGGACGCAATCCATCCAGGCTATGGTTTTTTATCTGAAAACGCCGAGTTTGCTCGCTTATGTGAACAAAACAATATTATTTTTGTCGGCCCGCCCATTGGTGCTATTGAGGCTATGGGTTCAAAGTCAGCCGCTAAAAATATTATGCAAAAAGCCAAGGTTCCGTTAGTACCTGGCTATCATGGCGACGAGCAGTCTCTGGACATATTAAAGTCTCATGCCGATGCCATGGGTTACCCGGTCTTATTAAAAGCCGCAGCCGGTGGTGGTGGTAAGGGTATGCGCCAAGTTTGGCAAGCCAGTGAATTTAAAACTGCGCTGGAAGCGGCAAAACGTGAGGCTATGTCGAGCTTTAATGATGACTTGATGTTAGTCGAGAAGTACTTAACTCAGCCTCGTCATATAGAAATCCAAGTATTCTGTGACCAACATGGCAATGGGGTTTATTTATTTGAACGAGATTGTTCTATCCAGCGACGCCATCAAAAAGTGGTCGAGGAAGCGCCCGCCCCCGGTTTAACAGATGATCTACGTCAACAAATGGGCGAGGCAGCTCTAAAAGCAGCAAAAGCTATTAACTATGTTGGCGCAGGTACGGTTGAGTTTTTATTGGATGTAGATGAGCGTTTCTATTTCATGGAAATGAACACGCGTTTGCAAGTTGAACATCCGGTAACGGAATTTATCACTGGTCAAGATTTGGTTGAATGGCAAATTAGAGTGGCCAACAATGAGCCGCTGCCTCTGCATCAAAAGCAACTCACGATCAATGGTCATGCTTTTGAGGCGAGGGTTTACGCAGAAGATCCTGACAATGACTTTTTACCCTCCACTGGACGTTTAACCTTGTTACGAGCCCCCGCAGAATCGGCTTATGTGCGCATAGATACCGGTGTTCAACAAGGTGATGAAGTTTCCGTTTATTATGATCCAATGTTAGCTAAACTTATCGTTTGGGATATGGATAGAAGTAAAGCCCTAGCCCGTTTGCACTTGGCTTTAGCGCAGTATCATATTGAGGGCGTAACCACTAATCTAGCTTTCTTAAATAAATTAACCCAACTTGAAGACTTTAAGCAGGCCAATATTGATACTGGATTTATTGAAAAACACCAGACTCAATTAGCCCAGTACAGCGGTGCGCAATCATCCACCTTGGTGCCTATGGCGGCACTGGCTCTGATGCTTAAACGCCAGCAACATAAATCAGTTGCCCAGCAAGATCAATATTCACCCTGGTCAGCAAACAATACTTGGCGAGCCAATGAAACTTATAGCGAAACTTTTGACCTACTAGTCAACAATGAATCCCATCAAGTTTGCATTACCCAAAGTGAAAATAAGCACCAACTACAATTTAATATTAACTACCAAAATCAGAGCTTCTTATGTACTGGTGTGATTAACCAGCAAGCGCTTATCAGCACCATCAACGGTCATAAAACAAGCTTGCCTTTCTGTGCTCATGACCTCGGATACACTTTATGCCATCCATCGGGGCTGGTTAGATTTAGTGCCGTCGCTGCAGATTTGGGTTTGAGCGAAGACAATAATCAACACCATAATTTCGCCGCGCCTATGAATGGCACAGTGGTCGCCATATTAGTGCAAAAAAATGAGTCGGTGGTAGCCGGTCAAAGTCTTATTGTTATTGAAGCCATGAAGATGGAACACGCAATAAAGGCAACAAAGGCGGGCAAAGTCACTGAGTTTTATTTTAAAGTTGGCGAATTGGTCGACGGTGGTGCTGAGTTACTCGCCTTTGATACCGAAGAATAAGGGGATTCGATGTTTGATCGTGTAAAATTACCTGAGTCAGTAAAAATTGTCGAAGTCGGGCCAAGAGACGGCTTACAAAACGAAAAGCAGCTGATCAGTTTACAAGCCAAAATACAATTAATTGACGAGCTCGCTCTAGCTGGGGTTAAATTCATAGAAACTGGCAGCTTTGTTTCGCCCAAATGGGTACCACAAATGGCCGACAGTGCTATGGTATTTAAAAGCCTCAATCGCCGTGCTGGCGTTTGTTATTCCGCTTTAACGCCAAATTTACAGGGTTTTGCAGCCGCTCTCGACGCTGGAGTGGACGAGGTCGCCATATTTGGCTCTGCATCAGAGAGCTTTTCGCAAAAAAACATCAATTGCTCTGTGGCAGAAAGTTTAGCGCGATTCCAGCCTCTTGTAGAACAAGCAAGGCTTCAAGGCATGCAGGTCCGAGCTTATGTTTCCTGCGTGCTGGGTTGCCCCTATGAGGGCGACATTGCTCCAACTACAGTTGCCACTTTAGCCAAAGCCTTGTTTGATATGGGCTGTTATGAAGTATCTTTGGGCGACACCATAGGGACAGGAACACCAAGCAAAACTGCGGCACTACTGGATGCCGTCTTACCCTTACTTTCACCAGACAAAATTGCAGTGCATTTTCATGATACCTTTGGCCAAGCAATAGCCAATATATTGGTTGCCTTGCAATATGGTATCAGTGTTATTGATAGTTCTGTTGCAGGCTTAGGCGGTTGCCCTTATGCCAAAGGAGCGGCCGGCAATGTTGCTACTGAAGATGTCGTATATATGTTAAATGGAATGAATATCAGTACAGGGATTGACCTTATTAAACTCTGTAAAGCAGGGGATAAGATCATGCAGCAACTTGGCCGTACCACACAATCTAAGGCAGCTCTTGCTATTCTGTCATCAATACCTTGAATACAATGTAGGTGGGTTACGGTTAAGCGTTCAGCAAATCATGTTGGCTGATTTGCTGAATTAACCACCAATTAGCCTCTACTCTATCTTCAAAAAAACGCACTGTTTCTCCCGCATTATGATAAATCTGGTTAAGATGAGTTTTAGCAAATTCAGGGGATTTAGACTCCATTATAATGACTGCAGTGGCGGCTCGACCCATTATTTTTTCTGCTCTTATTGCTTTACTCAAATAATTCGCCGCTTCTGGCACATAAATAGGCTCTCCGAAAAGCACAACTAATGCGCCCCATACACGGCCAGACAATTGCTTGATAATAGGAGTTGCTATGGTAGACGCGCTCATTAAGGCCTCTACATTCCAAGGCCCAACTCCCTCAACTACAAGTATTCTGTCAATGACATCCAGCTTTACGGTGCCGTGAGAACGAAAGCGACTCATCAAATTTCCTCAGAAGAGTAAACTAACTCTATCTTCAAAATAATCTTAAACTCTACTTTCGCCTAATATTTTACACAGTTCAACCACTAATTTAGAAATATTTGACTCTTTAAAGCGCTGATTTAATCAGTCGCTAGGAAGCTTCGGCTACTAACTTAAGATTATCTAAGCCCATTTCGTAATCACTGCCGACTAAATAGTCCATGAAAAACGCAAAATATCGATCTATTGGGTTGATCCCAACATCACCATAGCCCATCCACACCACCTTTGTCCCGCCTTCTACTTTAGATAATACAATCTCACCAGTAGAGTTTATTTGGCTATCACTTAAATTCAATGAATAGATTAAACGTTGATTTTTTTCTATTGCAATAATTTGCATTTCACCGCCTCCTTTGGTTTCACTAAGCCATAACGACGTCATACCAACTCGACCAGCTTGACCACTATATTCAATAGTCATATTAGGATTTCGTTTGAACATTACCCCCCAATTTTGCCAATTTTTAAGATTAGCAATCTGAGGAAATAGTTTTTGTTGAGAGACGTTTATGATTATAGACCGTTCAACCTTGTAATGAGACGGTAGCATAAATCCCATAATCACCAAGACTGATAAGATAGCTATAATTAACAAGACCGATTTTTTAAGCACTAACATTGTCTCACCCATCACTTCGTTAACATCTCATTAACGCACAGCTGACTTATATTCTCAAGTAGTCGGGACGCACTCGATGTTTGCCGCCACATAGATTTTACATTTAGACGCCAAATATACTGTTAATTAATTTTAATTTAGGCTAGTGTTTAAATTCGCGTGGTCACAAAAAGACAGGTCTAGTTGTCTGCATTTTTTGTAACTAATAGAATTATTTAGTTTATGGCACATTTAATGGAGTCCGACATATGGCAGAACACCCATCCCGATATATTAGTAACTTAACTCGTGATACCTATGCTTTGATTTTAGCCGGAGGAAGAGGCTCTAGACTATATGAACTGACCAATTGGCGAGCAAAGCCGGCCCTCTATTTTGGTGGCAAATTTCGTATTATTGATTTTCCACTTTCCAATTGCATTAATTCGGGGATCCGTCGAATTGGTGTGGTTACGCAATACAAATCGCACTCCCTTATTAGACACTTGGTGCGCGGCTGGGGTCACTTTAAAAAAGAATTAGGCGAATCAGTTGAAATACTTCCCGCCTCTCAGCGTTTTTCTGACAATTGGTATGAGGGCACTGCGGACGCGGTATTCCAGAACATTGATATTATTCGAGATGAAGTGCCTAAATATGTATTGGTATTGTCAGGTGATCACATCTACCGCATGGACTACGGCGGTCTAATTGCCAATCATGCCGAATCTGGCGCTAAAATGACGGTTAGTTGCATGCCAGTGCCCATTGAGGAAGCGGCTGGACAATTTGGTGTCATGTCAGTTGACGAAAATTATAAAATTATCGGCTTTGAAGAAAAACCTGCTAATCCAACCCCTCTGCCCAATGACCCAACAAAGTGTTTAGCGTCAATGGGTAATTACGTATTTGATACCGACTTTTTATTTGAGCATCTTAAAAAGGATGCCGAAAAATCTGGATCAGAGCGTGATTTTGGTAAAGATATTATTCCTTCTATTATTAAAGATCATGCCGTTTACGCTTATCCGTTTATGGACGAAGGAGATACTCAGGCCTATTGGCGTGATGTCGGTACACTCGATTCTTTTTGGCAAGCCAACATGGAATTAGTTTCACCCGTACCAGCACTGAATCTGTATGATAAAAAGTGGCCTATTTGGACTTATCAAGAACAATTACCTCCTGCCAAGTTTGTTTGGGAAGAAGACAATAGACGCGGAACTGCGATTAACTCTGTTGTATCTGGCGGCTGTATTATTTCTGGTGCAACAGTTAGACGCAGTTTATGTTTTTCTAATGTTAGAGTGCATTCTTACAGTGAAGTTGAAGATTCGGTATTGCTGCCTGATGTTGAAGTCATGCGTAATTGTCGAATTCGCAAAGCTATCATCGACCGGGGCTGTATTATCCCTGAAGGTATGGTAATTGGTCACAGTAAAGCTGATGACGTTGCTAGAGGGTTTAGAGTGACCGATAAAGGGGTTGTACTAGTAACTCGTGAAATGCTTGGACTACCGGTAGGTTATTAAGCAACTAAATTAAGCTATATATTTTTAAAAGGCTGATGTTATCAGCCTTTTTTATGCCTCCTCCCATTGGCTAATTTTTTGTGCGACTAACTGCGCTACATCCACTGGCGCTTCTAAAGGAAACATGTGACCGAGTGCTGGAACTTTGATGTGCTCAATTTTAGTATTTTTAACAAAGTGATTTAGGTTAAATGGTACACACACCGGACTATTTTCAGCGGTTATCAAACAACTAGGCCTTTGCAATTTCCCATAATAGCGATGAATATTATCATTTACATTGCGGAATATTTGCGCTTCAACTTGGGGATCAAATTTCAGTACTTGGCGCTCTCCAACCACTTTCGTCGCAGCATTGACGTAGTCGACAACACACGCTGGCTGAAAGTCTTTAAATAAAATTTTGGCGCTAAAATAGTCGCTTAAGTCTACGTCTATCGGCCACGACTGACACCTTGTCTTCGCTTTACCTGCCGGCGATATACGTTCAATTAAGGGAGTCATTTTAACCAACCTAAATATCCAACTTGCTAGCCCTGAAGCTATTGGTGGATCCAGCATAATAACCCCTTTGAATAATTCAGGGGCCTCACACGCCGCAATATAAGTAACCAGTGCTCCCATCGAATGACCAATGCCATAGACCGGAGCGTCTGCATTTCTGTGCAAATAATCCAATAACTCATCAACTAAATTAGACAAATTATTATTTACTGGAAATGCAGGGCTATGTCCAAATTGCTCAAGGGCCATGATATTAAAATGCTCAGGCAGAGCATTAAACAGTTGTTGATAACTGGCTGCGGGGAAACCGTTAGCATGAGCAAAATGGAGATTAATAGCCAAGTAAACGTCTCAAAAATAGCTTAATTTACGCATTCCTTGACTCCGCAGCATCCCAGTCAGCGGGAATTTGTCGAGCAGTCCAAAAGAAGGCTAATATAGACAAGGCATAGGGAACAGCTAACCAAGATAGAGAAAGTCTTAATGCTTCGACTTGGCCATGCTCTTCGGTCAATGCATTACTTAACAAACCTACAAATGTTGGTCCACCACCCAGGGCGATAATATTTAATACAAAGAAAAATAACGCCGTTGACATCGCTCTTACTTTAACCGGCGCTAAGGTTTGTGCTAAGGCAAAAGAAGGACCGAGATAAGAGCCGCTGGTCATAAGTAAAATCGCTAACAAAGCAATCGACATGTTCATCGATTCAACTTGTAATGAGATATAGTAAGCAGGTGCTCCAATTAACATCGCAATACCGGGAACATAACCATAAGCCCCTCGATTTTTCTTACCTAACTTATCGACTAAAACACCACCTAACCAAACCCCTCCGGCATAGGCGGTACCGTTAATAATACCTATTGTAATTAGCAACCATGTGACATCCAAACCTGCATGAGCCCTGACATAGAAGTCAATCATCCACGTGGAAATAGCATAGTTACCAAAGGAGCCAAATGAAATAGCAAAACACATGCCCCACCAACTTTTGATACTTAATAAGGTCTTGATAGAGGTCCAAGATTTAGACTTACCAGCTTGTGACTGCATGTTTCCACTTCTGGAGGGCTCTTTCACAGTCAACTTTAAAATCACTGCCAAAATAACGCCAGGTAGACCCACGGCTAACATCGCAACGCGCCAATCGGTACTGCCACCTTTTAAAAAGTACGCAGAAGCAAAAAATGCCAACATAATGCCAAAAGGAATACCCAATGAATAAATGGCTAAGGCACCTGCCCTTTTCTCTTTGGGAAACAGATCAGAGATCATCGAGTGTGAAGGTGGACTGCCGCCAGCTTCGCCAATACCTACACCTACACGTGCCAGAGCGAGCTGAGTAAAATTAGTTGCCAAACCAGACATCGCAGTGAAACCGCTCCACAATGTTAAGGAAATTACTACAATATTAACTCGACTGTAGCGGTCAGCCAGCCATGCAATAGGAATTCCTAAAACAGTATATAAGAGTGCAAAATATAGACCTTTCAGCCAGCCCAATTGCGCATCATCTAAGCCTAAGTCGGCTTTTATGAAGGGCGACAAGATACCAATAATTTGTCGATCAATAAAATTGAAGGCATAAACCAGAGTTAAAATAAACAAAACATAATTGCGGTAAGCATTTGAAGTCTCACCCTCTTTGCCTTGCTTTACTACTTGCTTCGATTCCATTTTGATGCCTTTTTTTTAAGCTGCATGCCAAATTAAGTGACACTTACAGACCTTCGGAATCAACATGGTAAGGCTTAACCTTAGTTAATAACAAGCCAATTTTGTTAATATTATGTAAACATAACAAGGGCTTATGCAGTATTATAATACTCAGCAATACTGGCAACTATTTCACGACAAGAGTATGCAAATCTAGACATTGTCTCAGCTTAACTGGTATAACAAGTTAAGTTAACTGCAGAATGTTTTCATATGCATATCGACAGTTTGTTCGATCAAGTAAAAACTCAAATCAGTCAAAGTCAACTTTCAGTCGAGATTTCAGTACCGAAAAATTGGACTCAAGGCAGAACACTATATGGCGGCATTTCAGCATCTTTAGCTTTTCAAGCTGTTCGTGGACTCGTCGATTCAAGTAAAAAACTCATAACTCTCAATACTAATTTTATTGGACCAATTGAAGCTGAAGTCCCTTTTACAATAAAAGTTGAAAAACTAAGAGAAGGTAAAAACACCACGGTAGTTAGAGGGGATATTTTTCAAAATGAGAAAATAGCACTTAGAGCATTGGCTACTTTTGGTATTGATAGAGAATCAAACATTCAAATTGACAGCCTCTCTAAACACCAAATGGAAAGACCACAGAAAGCTAGCTTTGTACCGATAATTCCCAAAATAACCCCTAATTTCCTCGGCAATTTTGAGATGGCCAAAGTGCTCGGCGGTTGGCCTTTCACTGGCAGTAAACAAAGTGCTTTGCACGGATGGATGCGATTTAAACAGCCGCCAATAACGTTCACAGACGCACACTTGGTTGCCATCATTGACATGTGGCCACCCGCCGTCATACAAATGCTGCGTTGGCCGGCCCCTGCTAGTACGATGACTTGGAACTTAGAATTTATACACCCACACAACACGTTTAAAAACGACGAATGGTTTGCTTATCAAGCTACGACTCGACAAGCATCAAGTGGTTATGCGCATACTGAAGCCAATGTTTGGGATGAGAGCGGCGCTCTGGTGGCGATTAGTCGCCAATCAATAGCGGTTTTTGCTTAAATTTATTCTACATTTAAAAAATGCTAAAGGTTGAGGGGCTAAAAACGGCCATCGCACTCATCAGTTGTAGATTGGTCAAATCTAAAGCATCGTTGACCTGCTCTAAGTCCAGCCCCAGGTTTTCATATAAATAAGGGCTTAGTCTATCGTGGGGTTTGTAATGCTCTTTGTATACATTATTAACCGAAAGTAAATAACTGAGCTGTAAAATTTGGTCTTCTTTTGTCAGAGCGGTTGCAAGGCTTGGGTGCAGTCGCTTAATAGGTTGATATATTTCTATAGGCAATCCCCAGAGCTTGAGTAGCTCTGCAGCTACCTCTGCATAACTGAACCCAAGATGGGTTAATTCGATGTCTAAAGGTGTATTGTTAACATCAAACTGTCGACACAAAACGGCAGCCTCAGGATTGAACTTCAATATGACCAACTCACCAATGTTGTGCAATAAACCACAAACAAATAGGCGTTCGGGCTCTTTGACTCCCAATTCTTCTGCAAAATATTTGGCCAATAAACCACAGCTGACCCCTCTTTCCCAAAAACGTTCTAAATCAATAATGTTTGACGGAATTGACTTAAATGCATTGGACACCCCGTAAGCTAAAACGAGGTCATAGACGGCTTTGGTGCCAATCACTTGAATAGCTTTACTGACGGTGGAGATTGTTGCAGGAAATTTGTAAAGTGCGCTATTTGATATTTTTAGGACCTGGGTCATTATTGCAGGATCATAATTGATGACTTCTGCAATTTCAGACATAGACGCAGTTTGATCATCAATTAATTGTTTAATTTTTACAACCGCTTCAGGTAGGACAAAAACATCATCAGCGTTGATAGCGTAATCTTTTGCATTCATTTAATGTTGTGCCCTGCTCATTGACTCACCAAAGTGTAAACCATGATTTATAAATACGCTTGAAAAAACTCTCCCCTGCAGAAAAGACTAATTGAAACAATGAAATCGCACAATAAATTTCAAAAGAAATTTTAAAATGTTAAATCGATGACTGTTTTGCAGAGTGAAAAATAATACTCACCCTACAATAATCAGTCTTGTGTACAAAAAGCACTTCCTAATCAAAGTTAATGCTAATTTGATAGAAATATTTATCGATTTGATAAATGCATTGCTAAATCACACAAAAATAAAGCCTGTAGGCTCTTGTATCAATAAGTAATGTCTTTTCTTAATACGGCTCACAACCGTGTCAAAAAGCGCTAAGAACTGACTACGCGGATTGTGAGCATTATGGCTACACAATTACAAAATACGATTAATTTCAATCAATACTCAGGGCCATTAGTCAATTTCATCCAAAATAAGCTTTGGGCTGAATAGACTCTTGGCGTTTTGAGTAGGATTAATCTGATAATTAGAGCCCACCATAGTTTTATCAATTAGTTTTTATATTATAGCGTCGATAAATAGCGGATAAGAATAATTAATCCTAGACTGATAATTTTTTACATTCGGCATTTTTAGCTAGATAAAAATCATATTCAGATAACAGGTGATTGTGTAAACGTTATATTGAGTTCCCGTCACAATAGTCGAAAAAATTGATCATGGTGCTTAAGGAACGTTGGAACTAATGACAAATATTTAAGAGTCGAAAAGGAACATTATGACGATGGGAAAGAAGATGTTTTTTTATAACGCAAATCTAATAGTAGATTACTTAGGAATGTGTTCTCGTCGCACTTTGTGGGTTGCATCGATCATACTTAGATGGTGGGTCGTGCTGGATTCGAACCAGCGACCAATTGATTAAAAGTCAACTGCTCTACCAACTGAGCTAACGACCCATCTAATTGAAACTGCTTTTGTACACATTACCATAGACATACAATATGTAATGATAATATCTGGAAATTGGTGGGTCGTGCTGGATTCGAACCAGCGACCAATTGATTAAAAGTCAACTGCTCTACCAACTGAGCTAACGACCCATTTCCACCCGCCTCACTGCGACGGGCGCATATAATACTCAATCTATACTTCAGTGCAAGTCAAAAGCCATTTTATTTTTGTAATTTGATTTGTTTGCCGAAAAAGCAAGCAATTCAGTCAATTACTGAACAACAAAAAGCGGTTGCCGCAAAAAAAGCATTGCCCCTTATAAACTTTTTAGACGTTTTTCAGCCAATTTACTCGAAGGCGTACCCGGGTATTCTGTTACAACTTGTTCCCACAATTGCTTAGCTCGAGCCGTATTAGCTCGTTCTATTTCAGTTATACCTAATTTCAATATTGCATCAGCGCGTTTATTGGAATCAGGATACTGGCTTATCAATGCTTGAAATTGTGCACTGGCTCCAGTCCAATCTTGCTTATTAAACAAGAGTTGTCCCAACCAATAATGTGCATTAGAAGCATAACTAGACTTGGGATAGGTTTTTAAAAAAGTTTGAAATGCAGGAATGGCCTGGTCATAGAGCTTATCTTTCAGAATAAGATTAACGGCCTTGTCGTAAGCCTCATTCTCATTCTCAGATAAAGCCATTGAGTTAGTAGACGCATTGGCTTCGTCTGCATTGCTTAACTCTGCGGCAGGTGCCGCGACCATGTTTGCCATGCGCTTATCAATCTCGGCATATAATTCTCGTTGTCTATCAAGAATTCGCTCTAATTGATAATTATGTAATTCTATACTGCCACGTAATTCATTCACTTCCTGCTGCATAGTATCCAACTGCTGTTGCATTCTATGCTGACCTTCAGTGCGCGTGGTGAAGAGTCTCTCTAACGCTTCAATACGTTGGTCATTGCTGCCGCTTGTAACGTCTGCAACAGGAGCAGGAGCCGCAAATAACGCGACTCCGAACACCGATAACAAACTAAGCGCAATCATGCGTTTAATCATGTTCTCTACTTTTTATTGATAAACTAAAACACCACGACGGTTTTTAGCGAATGCAGTTTCAGTACTGCCACTCACTACCGGCTTTTCTTCGCCATAAGAAACTACTGACATTTGTGAGCTACTTACACCGGCGTTTTGCAAATAAGTTTGTACAGACTTTGCACGTAACTCACCTAGGGCGATGTTATATTCAGGTGTTCCGCGACTATCACAATGTCCTTCTATAACAATAGATTGACTCGGATTTTTAGCCAAAAATGCAGCATGTTTGTCTAACACTGAATAGAAATCAGAGCTAATAGTTGAACGGTCAAAATCGAAATAAACCGTTTGTTCATTACTCAATGCACTTAATTCCATTTTCATTTTTTCTGCTGGTGACATAACCGGAGTCATAACGCCAGTTTGCACACTTGCATTGCGAGCCTCTTCAGCCATTCTATCGGCTTCTGCCTGAGCAGTGGCTATTTCTCTGTTTTTCTGTGCTTCGATTTCATCAGCGGTCGGACCCGATTTACATGCCACCATAGTTACGATTGGTAGAGCTATGATTAACCCTTTAAAAACTTTACTAAATTGCATTTTTTTTCCTTATCTTTATCTAAACTAAATTAATAGGTTGAACATTATAACAAAAAGGGTGACCAATTTGGCGCCTTGACCTGCCCGTCGGCAGCGGGCAACCGTGCCTTAAACCTTCCATCAAGAGAAACAAGTGATAAAACCTGCTTTCCTTCATGTAAGGTACTATAAATTATCATACTCCCGTTCGGAGCAATACTGGGGGACTCATCTAAATATGTTTTAGTTAATACTTGCATATTACCACTATTTAAATCTAGACGCGCTATATGATAATTGCCGCGAGTACGATTAACAAAAATTAATTGTTTACCATCCGGTGTTACCTTACCGCCTAGATTCATATCACCTTCAAACGTAAGACGACGAACTTTATTGCTTGCTAAATCTACCTTATACAGCTGAGGTTTACCACCTCGCTCAGAACTAAATATTAGGCTCTTACCGTCAGGCATCCAACTGGGCTCAGTATCTATTGCGCGATCATCTGTAATTCTGCGCACCTGCTTAGTCGCAATATCCATAACATACAACTCTGGATTTCCGTCTTTTGATGAAACCAAGGCTAATTGCTTTCCATCAGGAGAAAATGCGGGAGAACCATTAATACCTTTAAAATCAGACATTTGTATACGATTCATGGTGTATATGTCTTGGATGAATATTTGTGGACGCTTATTCTCAAAACTTACGTACGCCAGTTTAGTACCATCAGGGGACCAAGATGGTGACATCAGTGGTTCTTTAGAACGCAATAAGGTGGTCTCATTTGCCCCATCATAATCGGCCACAACAAGCTGAAAGGGGAATTCATTAATGGTTTTATCACGCACAATGACATAGGCGATTCGGGTTAAAAACGCGCCTTTTTCGCCCGTGAGTTTTTCATATACCACATCACTAATTCGGTGTGCGTATTGTCTAAAATCAGCACCACCTATAGTTGCTTGTCGGGCATCCATAATTTGGTCATTACTAGCGATCAACTTACCGTTACTTAAAACTTGTGTCTGTCCACCGGTAATTTGCCCGCGCACGACGTCGATCAACTCAAATGAAACGGCATATTGATCGATACCACTTAACTCGACCTTACCGATAAGGATAGCCTCAACGCCAGCCGCAACCCAAGCGCCATAATCTACATCAGTAAATGAACTGGGATACTGCGGCATACTGGCAACATCAATAGGATTAAACTTACCACTGCGTCTTAAGTCGGCAGCAATAACATTCGTCAGTTTTTCCGGCATAGTACCCGGACCCACCCATTTAAAAGGCACAACACCTATAGGTCGAGAGGTATCAATGCCTTCAGTTATAACAATTTCTAATGCCGCAAAACTATTAAAACTTGCTAGCAACAAAACACAACAAAAAAGTATCGCTTTATTTTTAAACATCATAGTCCTGGTTCAACGGTTAAATTAATATCTCGTAGTTTTTCAAATACATCTGCCTCTGGAGACACTGGCAGCGTATCTGATTTTTTCACTGCTGCAATAGCGGCCCTACATAAGACCGCATCACCTGAAAGTTCTTTTACTTGCGTCACTAAGCCATTAGACGCTAAACGTATATTCAAACGACAAGAACGTCCTCTCATCGCATCGTCAACAATAAGATTGCGTTGAATAGTTTGCTTTATTAACACTTCATATTTCTGCACTTCACTAATGACTTGTTTATTGCGTTTCTGCTGACGAACGGCTTGCTCTGCTTGTAATTGCTCTTCCAATAAGTTTTCTTGTGCCGCTTTGTCTGCCGCTTCTTGCTTTTTGCGCTCGGCTTCTTTCAGGGCTTTTTCTGCTTTTTCGCGCTTGTCTTTGGCCGCTTGTGCTTGCTCCTCAGCTTTGCGTCTTTCCTGTTCTTTTACCTTACGCTGTTCTTCGAGTGCGGCAGCTTTAGCTTTCTCTTGCTTTTGCTTTTCTCGCGCTTCTACCGCAGCTTGTTCTGCTTTTTTCTTTTCATTGAGTTGGTTTTGCGTTTCTTTTTCAAGCTCTGCTACTTGAGATTCCTTTTGACGGCGCTGGCGTTCAGCCTCATCGGCACGGCGCTCCAATTCTTGGACCCGTTGCTCCTCTTTTTGACGCTGAGCTGTTTGCTCATCTTTTATTTTTTTAACCTGTTTTTCTAAGGTACTTTGGTCAACCATAACAGCATCGATAATAGGGGCATCCATGGATACATCTTCTTCGAATGGTTGATTAAAACTGATACTCACGGTCAGAATAACGCCAACCGCAACATGCAGAACTACAGATAAAGACAAAGGAATAGAAAATTTTTTCATTTCAGTTCATTATCTCTTTTTCTCAGGTGGCCCAGTCATCAGGCCTACCGAAGGCACACCAGCCCTCTGGAGTAAGACCATCAGTTGCACTACTTCACTGTAAGGTACAGCTCCGTCTCCTTTTACCACCACTGGAGTTTGCGGCTCTAACTGCAGATGAGCCGCAACCAAGGTTGCTAAATCAACCGCAGACATGGATTTGTCTTGACTGTCACCTACATTTAAAAAGTAGTTACCTTGCGCATCAACTGAGGCAATTAAAGGTGGCTTAGTGTCTTTATCTAAGGCAGCGGCCTCGGCCTTTGGTAAATCAACTTTCACCCCTTGCGTAACCAAAGGAGCTGTCACCATGAAAATAATAAGCAACACCAACATAACGTCAATATAAGGTACAACGTTAATTTCGGAGACTGGACGACGGCGTTTTCTGGTATATACAACCATTAGATTAGGGCCTTAATTACTTGGATTAGTACTACGAGTCATAGACTCGGCGTTAGCGGCTAAGGCTTGGCGATGCAGAATACTTGAAAATTCTTCCATAAAATTGCCGTAGTTATTCTCAAGTTTCTCCACTTGATGACTAAAACGGTTGTAGGCTATGACGGCTGGGATCGCGGCAAATAGACCCATCGCAGTGGCGATCAAGGCTTCAGCAATACCTGGGGCTACCATAGCAAGAGTAGCTTGTTGTACTTCGCCTAAAGCAATAAAGGCGTTCATAATCCCCCATACAGTACCAAATAGCCCAATATAAGGACTAATCGAACCTGCTGTTGCTAAGAATGGTAGTCGATTCTCTAAACCGTCAACTTCTCTAGATAAAGCGACTCGCATAGAACGGTAACAGCCTTCCATTACCACTTCTGCAGGGGTAGAGCTGGTTTTACGTAAACGTACAAATTCTTTAAAACCGGCACAAAACATACTCGACATACCTTGAATTGACTGACGAGCCGACAACTCTTGATAAAGTTTATTAAGATCGACGCCCGACCAAAATTTATCTTCAAATTTTTTCATTTCACTACGCGCGAAATTAAGTGCCTTACTTCTTTCAAATATAAATGCCCACGAAAATATCGACACAGCCAACAACAACACCATGACAAATTGCACCAACAAACTGGCTTGGAGAAAAAGATCAAAAAAGTTTAAATCAGATGACACGCGCTAATTCCTCTAAAATATATGCTGGTATCGCTTGCGGCTTCATCTTTGATAAATTAACGCAAGCTACCTTGATTGTTGCACTCACCAAGCATTGATCACTTGGACTTATAATTTTTTGTTTGAATACCAGACTAACTCGCTTCAATTCTACTATTTCGCTTTGAATACACAACAACTGATTGAAGCGAGCAGGCGCATGATTATCCATTTCAACGCGTTTGACGACAAAACCGACAGAACGTTCCAAAAGTTTATCTTGTTCTATGCCTAAATTCCTTAACCACTCCGTTCTAGCTCTCTCAAAAAATTTTAAATAATTAGCATAGTAGACAATGCCACCGGCATCAGTATCCTCGTAATACACTCTTATGGCATGTTTATACTGCATAATTCCGAAACCATTTATTTTCACTAATAAACGGCCGATTCACCATTGCATTTTTATGCAACAAGCACTATCAGCCCCAAGCTAAGTAACATCCAAGTATTATAAATTTTTATGATAATTTTCAGACAGTTACCTTAATACGTAGATAAAAGGAATTAAAGACTCAAATTTGTTACTAAATTTTATAGCCCAATAATTGCATTTAAATGCATATAAAAACAAAAACCAAATTAACACCTTAATTATTTTAATCGATTAAAAATAACACAAAAAATCCAAGCCACTGTTTTTAATGCGTTTTATTTTATTAACAACTCTCCATCAACCAATAAAACCAATACAAGCGAGAGCAAAACATTACTTTTTCTAATGTGAATAAACAATTTATCTCAGTTGTAAGTTCTATATCAAAACCTATAATAGGCCTTGTTTTCTCGACGGGTGTTGTACTGCAACAGCATGACACTCGGCAGATGCTCCGGTCAATGTAGTGTTGACTAACATGTTCCCTGGATATTTCTTCAACAGTTTCTGTTGTTAACCCACGATTTCGTGGGTTTTTTTTTACTTATTTTTCGCTGCGAAGATCAAGGAATAGAGAATTAGCTTAACTTGGAGAATAATCTCTATTAAAGTGCAGAAACGCTCTTTGAGTGGCAATCCTGCCTCGTGGTGTACGCTGTAAAAATCCCTGCTGAATCAAAAAGGGCTCAATAACATCTTCAATCGTCTCTTTTTCTTCACCAATCGCAGCGGCCAAATTTTCTAAACCAACCGGGCCTCCCATAAACTTATCAATGATAGCCACTAGTAATTTTCTATCCATATAGTCGAAGCCTTCCCTGTCGACATCAAGCATATCTAAGGCTAGACAAGCGACTTCAGAGGTAATCTCACCTTGAGCTTTTATTTCAGCAAAATCACGCACGCGGCGCAATAAACGATTGCTTATTCGAGGAGTTCCACGAGAACGCCGCGCGATCTCTATAGCGCCAGCTTCATCAATAGGTAAATTTAAATAACTAGAAGAGCGTTTGACTATCGTGGTTAAGTCTTTAACACTATAAAATTCAAGACGCTGAACGATACCAAAACGATCCCTAAGCGGGGAAGTTAAAGAGCCTGCTCGAGTTGTAGCCCCTACTAAGGTAAAAGGCGGTAACTCTAATTTAATTGAGCGAGCCGCGGGTCCTTCGCCAATCATAATATCTAATTGGTAATCTTCCATTGCAGGATAGAGTATTTCCTCAACTACCGGAGATAAGCGATGAATTTCATCTATAAACAACACATCATTTTCTTCAAGATTAGTCAACAGAGCGGCTAAATCGCCGGCTTTTTCAAGCACTGGTCCAGAGGTCGTCTTAATCCCTACCCCCATTTCATTTGCCACGATATTGGCTAAGGTCGTTTTACCTAATCCTGGTGGGCCATAAATCAGCAGATGGTCTAAAGGTTCTTGACGTTTACGTGCAGCAGCAATGAAGATTTCCATTTGTGAACACACGTGATCCTGACCCGTGTAATCAACCAGCATTTTGGGTCGAATAGCACGATCGATAATTTCATCTTCTTTACTGGCGACAGGTTGTATTAAACGATCAGCTTCAATCATATTCTTTGCAACAAACTCTTATGTTGAATAATATTCTAACCATCTAACTGGTTATCTTTATCATTAAAATTAGTTAATACGGTATCAGAAATAGTGAATTGCGTCTTACTAAAGCGTAGCAAAGTAAAATTAATTCATCGCTCGTAACGCCTCTCTGATAAGGGTTTCGCTGCGCATATCTGCTTTGTAGACCGAGTTAATCATTTTACTTCCCTGTGCGGGCTTATAGCCTAAGGCAACCAAGGCACTTAATGCTTCTTCTTTCACATCGTTACTTTGCAAAAAGGTATTTTCAATTGGGAGGTTCGCAACGCGACCAAACGCCTCAGTATTCGAAGGAGCTACCGCCAACTTAGTGAGTCTGTCGCGTAGTTCTATCACCAAGCGTTCAGCGGTCTTTTTACCCACACCTGGTAATTTGGTAAGACCAGTAACATCATCCAAACTGACGGCTTGCATAAACTGAGCAGCATTCATACCTGACAAAATGGTTAAGGCTAATTTAGGGCCTACTCCGCTGGCTTTAATCAATTCCCGAAAAACAGCTCTTTCCTGTTTGTTGGCAAAGCCAAACAATAATTGCGCATCTTCACGCACAACAAAATGCACACACAAACTAACTTCTTGACCGATTTCTGGCAATTGGTAAAAACTGGTCATGGGCACCTGCACCTCATAACCCACGCCACCTGCCTCAATTAAGATTTCAGGGGGCTGCTTTTCTAATAATATACCGCGAATGTTGCCAATCATGTTGTTTCCTGTGTAGCGATTTGAGTTATTGCTATGCCGCGTTGCCCAATAATATTTATGTCAATATTATCGTAAACGGCCACGTACCGTTTTAGTTGCTTGGCCTAGCATTTTTATCAGGCTTTGGTGAGTGTGGCTATGGCAAAGTGCCACCGCAAGGGCATCAGCTGCATCAGCTTGCGGACTCGCCGTTAACTTTAATAAATACGTTACCATATGTTGAACTTGGCTTTTATCTGCATTGCCTTTACCGACCACTGCTTGTTTGATTTGCCTGGCAGAATACTCAGCCACGGGCAAATCATGACACGTAGCAGCTACAATAGCTGCGCCGCGCGCTTGACCGAGCTTTAAGGCCGAATCAGGGTTCTTAGCCATAAAAACTTGTTCAATCGCAAACTCCGTTGGACTAAATTGCGCAATAATTTCACTGACACCATCAAATATTTGTTTTAAGCGCGGCGCAAGTGGATCGCCTTGCATACGAATACACCCGCTACCCAAATATTCATTCTTGCTGCCTACTTGTTTAATGATGCCATAACCCGTTAATCTTGAGCCAGGATCGATACCCAATATAATCGCCATTTAAACTCTCATGCTTGAGCTACAACATCAACAACACCCACATCAGGCACAAACTGTTCTATGGCAGCCCTATTCGTCGGCGACCAAACTTTCGCCATGGCTTGTAGTTTGGGCAACCAGGCATAAGCACTGTGCTCGGTCAAAATAATCTCTTGCTCATTAGCGACCATTAGGCTGAAAACATTCTCTGTGTTAATGCTGATATCTGGTGGGTAGCGATGACGCCAGCAATCTCGAATTTCATATTGATTGATTTTGTGACAGTCAATTAGTTGATAGTGGCAGGCGTTAATATCTATACCGGTTTCTTCTCTGACTTCCCGCACGGCGGTTTGGTAGGGAGATTCTGCGGCTTCTCTTGTTCCGGTCACTGATTGCCAAAACAAGGGATCATCATTTCGTTGCATGACCAAAACCTGCCCAGCCTGATTATAAATCACGACTAAGGCAGATTCAGGTATACGCCAGTGAGCACTCATCGATGGCTCAACAGACTATTTTTCAACTACGGATTTGATGGTTTGAATAGCGAGTTCTCTCAACTGCTCAGGATTAGCCTCTCCCGGTGCATTAGTCAGAGGACAGGCTGCCGTAGTGGTTTTTGGGAAAGCCATAACATCACGAATAGACGTAGCGCCTGTCATTAACATTACCAGTCTATCTAGGCCAAAAGCCAAACCAGCGTGCGGTGGAGCACCATACTTAAGTGCCTCTAATAAGAAACCAAATTTTACTTGTGCCTCTTCGTCGCTGATACCTAAGAGTTGAAATACTTTAGCCTGCATGTCTTGCTGGTGAATACGCACCGAGCCACCACCTAACTCTACTCCGTTTAACACCATATCATAGGCATTAGACAGGGCATTGGCAGGATCTGCTGCCAATTGTTCAGAGCTTAAATTTCGCGGTGCGGTAAAAGGATGGTGTAAAGCATAATAGCGACCATCAACCTCTTCGAACATTGGAAAATCAACTACCCATAAAGGACGCCACTCACCACTGAGCAAGGCTAAATCTTCACCTAACTTCAGACGTAATGCCCCCATTGCCTCTGTCACTACGGTCTTAGTATCAGCACCAAATAAAATCAGATCGCCCGACTGCGCGCCACAACGCTCGACAATTGCCATTGCCACTGGCTCAGATAAAAATTTTAGTACCGGTGATTGCAGACCATCCATCCCTGCCTCGAGGTCGTTAACTTTCATCCAAGCTAAACCTTTAGCACCGTAGATCGATACAAACTTAGCATAGTCGTCTAATTGTTTACGAGATAAAGTCGCCCCACCCGGCACCTTAATAACAGCAACACGGCCTTTGATATTATTGGCCGGTTCGGCAAACACTTTGAACTCAACCTCTTTCAGCAGATCGGCAACATCGGTCAATTCAAGTGGGTTGCGTAAGTCAGGTTTATCACTACCAAAACGACGCATAGCCTCTGCATAGGTCATTTGTGGAAAATCACCCAAGTCTACATTTAACATCTTTTGAAACAAATCTCGGATCATACTTTCTGTGATGGACATAACACCATCAGCATCTAGAAAGGTTGTTTCTATATCAATTTGAGTAAATTCAGGTTGACGATCGGCACGTAGATCTTCATCGCGGAAGCATTTAACAATTTGATAGTACCTATCCATTCCGGCCATCATCAATAATTGCTTGAACAACTGTGGTGACTGCGGCAAAGCAAAAAACTGGCCTTTATGCGTTCGGCTAGGAACCAGATAATCGCGTGCACCTTCTGGGGTGGCTTTAGTTAAAATTGGGGTTTCAATATCTAAAAAACCAGCATTGTCCATAAAGCTACGCACTGCGCTAGTCACTTTAGCGCGAAATTTTAAACGATCACTCATCAACGGACGACGCAAATCTAAGTATCGATATTTCAGTCTCTGCTCTTCTGAGTTTTCTTGATTCCAATCTAAGGGCAAGGGAGCTGATTTGTTAAGTATGGTCAAGGACTTACCTAACATTTCAATTTCGCCAGTGGACATATCGCTATTAACTTGTCCAGCTGGACGAGCACGCACAAGACCAGTTAGCTGCACACAAAACTCGTTGCGCAAACTATTTGCTACGCCAAATGACTCAGCCAAATCTGGATCGAAAACCACTTGAACAATGCCTTCACGATCACGCAAATCGATAAAAATAACACCACCAAGATCGCGACGGCGATTAACCCAGCCACACAAAGTTACGGTTTGTCCAATATAGGATGCATTGATGTTGCCACAATAATCTGTGCGCATGAAAACTCGCCTCTAAATCAATAATACGGATGAAATTTACGGCCGCGTAGTATACACGTAATTAATTACAAGATGCATCGCAGCGAGAAAATTAAAGTGTTTTTAATTACCGAAAAGTAATGATTCGAATGTCAATTTTGCAAAATGCACTGATGGTAGAGCACATGCTTCGTAGAAAGTATTGCTTGCACTTAAGAGTGCCAAGAATAGTTAGTGAAGTAGAATAACGACTTATTCAAAAAAAGGAGCAGGTTCTATGACTGATGAAGACTAAAGAGCAATTCAGCTTCAGCTCGAGGTAAGTCACATTCTCGCATAACATCCTCCAAAGAAGCACCATCAGTGATTAGCTTGACCGCGTTAGCATAGAAGCGGCTTTGCGGATCTTGCTCAGCTAACTTTTCTTGACGAGACTGTACTTCCCCTATCAACCTAACTAAGTCTTTAACTTTCCGTCCTAGTGCCTGGTTACCGATACGAGTTTCATGTAACTCATCATTTACTTGGTTTAATTTGTTTTCATTGCCAAGTAAATTGTCATGCACCGAAGCTAACTGAAATTCACATTGGCGAATCTTCCTAAAAAGATAGAAAGTAAAACCCCAGCTTAACAATAACAGTACTCCTGCTATAGCACTAACAATTAAATACTGGGGCATGATAACTTCAACTGGTCGGTTTCCTGTCCAAAACTCTGCATTGAGTTCACTTAACTAAAGGTTACTCAAATTCCAATCTTAGATATTGGTAATTTCGTCCCATTCATCATCGCTCAATAATTTATTCAAATCGACTAATATCAACAATTGACCGTCTCTATTACTCACACCTTGAATAAATTTAGCACTTTCTTCTGTTCCAACATTAGGTGCACTGTCTATTTCAGATGAGCGTAAATAGACGACCTCAGCCACACTATCTACCATAATACCGACAACTTGGTCATCCGATTCGATAATGACGATACGACTGTTGTCAGATACTTCTGAAGAAGGCAAACCAAAACGAGAGCGGGTATCGATAACCGTGACTACATTACCGCGCAAATTAATAATACCTAATACGTATTCTGGTGCGCCTGGAACAGGTGCGATTTCAGTGTAACGCAGGACTTCTTGCACCTGCATAACATTTATTCCATAGGTCTCTTCACCTAGCTTGTAGGTGACCCATTGTAGAACGTCATCACCAGCAGTGACTTTATTACTTGGATTTTTGTTATTACTCATTGCAAATGCTCCACCCTTAAGGGGTTAATCGTTACTACTTAAACCTTGCGTTAACATCGCAACAAGCTGTTGCACATTAACCAAAGCGCACATTTTATTTTTGACCATTCCCGACAACCAAGGTCTGCTAGCGCCAGGATTACGCCACTTAACATCTTCAGGTTGCAAAGTTGAGGTTGTGACCAAACGTTCACAGGCTAATCCCCAACCACTTTCATCTAATAGTATAAGATATTGATATTTTGTGGTTTCTGCCAGTTTTTCAGCAGATTTTTCTGGCATTATCCACTTTGCGGTATCTACCACATTAAATTTGCTGCCTTTGTGCAGCATTACGCCTTTAAACCAACTCGGTTTACCAAACAAAGGATTGATAGCATCAAGCTGATGAATCCCCCCTAACTCTGTCAAAGGCACGGCTAGTGTCAAACCTGCAACTTCAAAAAACAAGGCTTGAAATTCAGCCTCAGGCACCTTAGTTTCTAGTCTAGCAGGAGCTTTACTTAATTCCGTTGCTTTTATTTCGACTGTTGCCTCAATTTCTTTAGGTTCATCGCGAACAGAAACCAGGGGAATAGGCTCAAAAGGTTCGCTTCGAGGCGCCGGTTTTGCTTTTTCTAACAAGCTAGCAATTGCTTGCTTCTGAAAAGAATCAATAGCAGGATCTTCAGTCAATAAAGCTGACATGTAGTCTTCCATTACTTCTTCATTCGCAAAAGGCTTACCCGACATTATTTGTTATCCAAATCTAAAATATATTTAAGTAACTTAGCATAGGCAAATACCCCTCTTGATTTAGCACAAAACACCGACGGAGGCGTCTGCGCCTGACTGGCATCTCTAAACCGAGTATCAACGGGGATCACCCCAGGCCAAACCCCATCACCATAGGTCGCCTTTAAGTTTTTATATGACTCGGTTGCGGCATTAACTCGCCTATCGTACATAGTCGGAACAATAGTAAAGGCAAAAATCTTATTTAAAGACTTTTGCATTATTTCCATTGAATGCATTATTCGTTCAAGCCCTTTAAGCGCCAAAAACTCCGTTTGCACAGGTACGATAACCCTATCACAAGCGGCTAATGCATTGATCATCAAAACACCTAACACTGGGGGACAATCGATAATCGCAAAATCGAATTCATCACTCACAAGCTCTAAAGCTTTTTTCAAAATAAGCCCCATGCCATTTTGCGTGCCCATTTTTCGATCTAAGGTTGCCAGCGCCATTGTCGCAGGCAAAATAAACAAGGAATCAAGTTTTGTGGGGCACAAACAATCTAGAACATTTTCTTTACTAAGTGTTTTACCATTAATAAAAACATCATACAGACTGGAAGATAACTGCTCTGAGTCAACACCAAAATAGTAACTTAGTGAGGCTTGTGGATCCGTATCAACCAATATAACTTGTTTGCCAGCTTGGGCTAAAAGTCCTCCCATAGTCACCGTCGTAGTGGTTTTTCCAACCCCACCTTTGTGATTAGCAACTGTCCAAACAATCAAAATTGTGGCCTTATATAAATATTATTTTTAACTTAAAATCCAGGGTGTTAGTTGGTCTACAAGCTGCTATTTAATCGAGCATTTCAGATTTAATTTGTTGGCACATATGCTCAATATCAAAATTTTGTTCAGCGATATTTGCCACTGTAACAGCTTGAGGCATACCATAAACAACAGAGCTTTTTTCATCCTGAGCCCAAATTTTTGCACCTTGCGACTTCAATTCACGACAGCCTTCACGACCATCAGCTCCCATACCAGTTAAGATAACACCCAATACATCTCCGCCAAAAACATTAGATAGTGATGCAAATGTGAGGTCTACGCTGGGCTTATATGTCATTTCTGGATAGCGTTCAGCATCTGAGATTCTAATGTGGGCTGAACTCGCCCTACCTTCTATTGTCATTTGGCATCCGCCCGGGGCCAAATAGGCAGTACCAGCAACCAGAACATCCCCTTGCTTAGCTTCTTTGACCGTAATTTTACATAAGTCATTAAGTCTATTGGCAAATGCCTCAGTGAATGCGGCTGGCATGTGCTGCACCATAATGATGGGATAAGGAAATGAGTGAGGAAAACCCATCAGTATCTTCTGCAAAGCCACAGGGCCACCAGTTGAAGTGCCTATTGCTAAGCATTTATAACTCTTTCTAATATTTTTACCGATAGCAGAGCGTGGTGCTTGACTCGTCTCAAACCGCGCTATTGGCGGTTGACTTAAAACCGAGCGCCCCAAGCTTGTACTCTTGCGAGCAAGGGTCTTAATTCGATCTTGAAGCAGTAACTTGGCTTCTTTTTTGTTTAGTGCGATGTCTTCAAATTTTTTCGGTAGAAAGTCCAATGCACCTGCGTCGAGTGCATCTAAAGTAGCACTTGCACCATCATGAGTTAAAGACGAAAACATGATGATTGGCATTGGACACAGGGCCATTATCTTCCTAACAGCTGTAATACCATCCATTATTGGCATTTCAACGTCCATAGTGATGACGTCTGGCTTAAGTTGTTGAGCGAGGGAAATAGCTTCCAAGCCATTCTTGGCTTCCCCAACAACTTGAAGCTCCGAGTCTTCCTGCAGAATCTGCGTAATACGACGACGAAAAAAAGTAGAATCGTCAACAATTAATATTCGGTAAGCCATTTAAACCCTAAGTAAAAATATAAAAACAAAAATGAGTCTTATGTAACTATACCTTCTTAGTAGCGTAACGTTTAAGCAGGCCTGGAACATCCAAAATTAACGCGATACCACCGTCACTGGTTATCGTTGCTCCGGCCATGCCCGGCGTTCCTTGCAACAACTCATCAAGGGGTTTGATCACCACTTCTTCTTGGCCAATCAAAGCATCAACCACAAAGCCCAGTAGTTTGGTACCAATTTGCACCACAACCACATGACCTTTTGTTTTATCTACTGGAGGAAGTTTACCTGGTTTGCGAGTAAGCCATTCTCTTAAGTAGAATAAAGGTATCGCCTTAGATCTGACAATCATAGTGAGTTGTCCATCCACGGTGTTGGTCTTGGTAGGATCAACATTAATGATTTCATTGACTGAACCTAGAGGTAGAGCAAATGTCTGCTCCCCAACCACAATCATCAAAGTGGGCAAAATGGCTAGTGTAAGAGGTACTTTTATTTCAAGTATTGTCCCTATACCAAGCTTTGAATCTATTTTCACCGAGCCATTTAACTGATTGATTTTAGTTTTGACCACGTCCATGCCGACGCCACGACCAGACACTTCAGAAATTTCAGTCTTAGTTGAAAAGCCGGGTGCAAAGATAAGGTTAAAAGCTTCTACATCAGTCATTCTGGCAGCTGTATCAGCATCCATTACACCGCGTTTTATAGCAATTTCTTTCAGCTTTTCAGGGTCCATGCCCTTACCGTCATCTGTGATGGTAAGTAGTATATGGTCACCTTCTTGTGAAGCGGCTAATTTAACTGTACCCATACTAGGTTTACCAGCAGCTCTGCGATCTTCTGGTGATTCAATACCATGGTCTACAGAGTTTCTGACTAAATGCACTAAAGGATCGGCTAAGGCTTCTACTAAGTTTTTATCTAAATCAGTTTCTTCGCCTTCAAGTTCTAAGGTTATTTCTTTTTTCAGCGCTCGAGCTAAATCACGAACAACTCGAGGAAAACGACCAAATACTTTTTTAATTGGCTGCATGCGTGTCTTCATGACCGCGCCCTGCAAATCACCCGTGACTACATCTAAATTGGCAATCGCTTTTGACATGCTCTCATCAGCAATATTAATTCCAAGGCTAATCAAGCGGTTTCTAACTAAAACTAATTCACCCACCATATTCATAATTTGGTCGAGTCTTTTAGTGTCTACTCGAACGGTAGTCTCTGCTTGAGGCACGGCAGAAGGTTTTTTGTCTTCTTTACTTTCTGCCTCTGCTGCTGGCTGGGCTTTTTCAGCTGGCTTTTTGACTTCCACAGGGGCCTTAACCACCGGTGCGACTGGCTTCCCTACTGGAGCCTTTGCAACAGGCGGAGGAGTCTTAGGCGCAATAGGTTCCGCTTTAACTTCCTCTACGGTATCAGGGGCTTTCCCTTTGCCATGTAATTCATCGAGTAAAGCTTCAAACTCTTCATCGCTAATTTCATCACTAGCTGCATTCTTTTTAGTTGCTTTTACATCAGCTTCTGCGGCTTTGGGTGCAGGTTTGGCTTCTTCTTCAAGCTTAAATTGTCCTTTGCCATGCAATTGGTCTAGCAAAGCTTCAAATTCGTCGTCACTAATATCTTCATCAGCGCCAGAGGATCTTGAGGGTTTTGTTTCTGTTTCTTTTGTCGCAGGGGGTGCCTTTCCATGCAATTCATCAAGCAGTGCTTCAAATTCATCCTCGCTGAAATCGCCGGAATCATCTGTTTGTGTATCGCCTGAACTTGGTTCTTCTATTTGACCGGATTCTTCTGGTGTTTCGTGAACCACTTCGTCCTCAGATTCGGGACGGCTGAGTCGATGCAGAGTATCTAAGAGTTCCTCACCAGCTGGCACTAGGGGTTGACCAGCTTTGACACTATCAAACATTTTAACAACTTCATCGGTTGCTTGCAGAATAACGTCCATCAATTCAGACGTGAGAGTCCGTTTCCCAGTACGCATAACATCAAATACGTTTTCCGCTCCATGACAAATATCAACCAATGCGCCCAGCGATAAAAAACCCGCACCACCTTTAACGGTATGATATCCCCGAAAAATAGCGTTAAGTAAATCAGCATCTTTTGGATTGTTTTCAAGATCAACTAATTGTTCTTGTAATTGTTCTAAGATCTCCCCTGCTTCAACGAGAAAGTCTTGTAATATATCCTCATCAACATCAAAAGCCATACGCTAGCACCCCTAAAAACCAAGACTCGAAAGCAAATCATCAACATCAACCTGATCTGAAGCAACGTCTTCGCGAGACTCAGCATCTAAGATTGGTCCTTCAGCTTTTATTGTATCGGCCTGTTTATCTGAATTGTTAGCTTTATCCTTACGTTGTTTACCGTCTTTGGATTCAAGACCACCAAACATTGTCAGCATATAAACTAGGTTATCTTCAACTTCTTTGACCAACTCAATCACTCGACGTATTACTTGTCCAGTAAGATCTTGGTAACCTTGAGCCATCAAGACTTCAGTTAGTAGCCCTGTCAACTGAGCAGAATCTTCGCTTCCGCTTTTTAAAAAATCCCCCATGTTTTGGCAAAGTTGATTAAACTCGCCAAGCTGTAAATCGCGAGACATCAGTTTATTCCATTCTGGTAATAAAGCTGAAATACCATCGTGCAATTTTTCCGCTATGGGCATACAAGAATCAACCAAATCCATGGTTTTATTGGCAGCATCTTCGGTTGACTGAATAACATAAGTTAATCGAGCCTGAGCATCGGGAATCTCTTCCGTTGTCAAATTGACAATACGCGGATCTAATTGGAAATTATTTAGTGAGTCATGTAATTGACGCGTCAGTTTTCCGACTTCGGCAAATAACTCTACTGAGTCTTGAACACCAATAGATTCAAGGAGCTCATTGGCACCTTTGTTATCTCCTTGCTCCAATAACTCAACCAGTTTTCTCGCTTCTTGCAAAGAAATAGGCGGCGGGCTTTCGGTTTTCATACAGCAATTCCTCTATATCGGGGTTTTCTGAATTCAACCTAAGCGTTCGAAAATTTTCGCCAGCTTCTCTTTGAGCGTTGCCGCAGTAAATGGTTTGATGACATAGCCATTCACACCAGCTTGGGCTGCTGCCACAATCTGCTCTTTCTTGGCTTCTGCGGTTACCATAAGCACCGGAATATGTTTTAAGTTTGGATTTGCTCTAATCGCTCTGAGCAAATCTATACCTTGCATTCCGGGCATGTTCCAGTCTGTAACCACAAAATCAAAGTCACCTTGTTGTAACATCGGTAAAGCAGTACTTCCGTCATCTGCTTCTTGTATATTCGTAAAGCCAAGATCTTTAAGTAAGTTCTTGATAATCCGACGCATTGTTGAGAAATCATCAACAACAAGAATCTTCATATTCTTATCCAAAACTACCTCCGGTAAGGGTTCATACCCATCTTCAATGCAAATTTAATTATCGTTATTGTGCCAAGCTTGCATGCGAACTTTAAGTTTAAGCATGGCTTGACTATGTATTTGACTTACTCTTGATTCACTAACATCCAGTACTTCACCTATTTCACGCAAATTTAATTCTTCATCGTAATAGAGTGACAATACAATCGCCTCTCGTTCAGGTAAGGTAGTAATAGCATGAGCGAGTGCTTTTTGAAATGAACCTTGTAACAAATCTTCAAAGGGCACGTCAGACCCCTTTGTTTGTTCTGTTGTAACAACGTCTTCTGTGACACCCAAATCTTCAATACCAATCAGTTTACCTGAATTCACTTCAAGTAACATTTGATGATAATCTACAATATTAACTTGCAGTTTTTCGGCAACATCGACATCTCTGGCATCCCGGCCAGTCTCTCGCTCTACTTCACGAATAGCTTGAGTAATAGCACGTCCATTTTTATGCACTGAACGAGGTGTCCAATCGCCTTTCCGTATCTCATCTAGCATGGAGCCTCTGATACGAATACCGGCAAACGTTTCAAAACTCGCCCCTTTACTACCATCAAAATTTCTTGATGCTTCAAGTAAACCGATCATGCCAGCTTGAATTAAATCGTCTACTAACACACTAGCAGGTAGCCTTGCTAACAAATGATGGGCAATACGCTTAACCAAAGGAGCATGACGTTCAACAAGTTCATTCTTATCAGTCATCTGTTGGTAAGCTGAGGCTTTACTATTCACCGATTATCGC
Organism: Paraglaciecola sp. 25GB23A; assembly: GCF_040012495.1. Taxonomy (NCBI): domain Bacteria; kingdom Pseudomonadati; phylum Pseudomonadota; class Gammaproteobacteria; order Alteromonadales; family Alteromonadaceae; genus Paraglaciecola; species Paraglaciecola sp. 25GB23A. The sequence goes on along the minus strand of NZ_JBDYKM010000001.1, from coordinate 752,676 downwards.
CTACTGCTTTTTTGCTGACTAACTGCTCTAAGAAAAACTCCAAATGGCCACCTGGCTGCGACGGTATTGGCCAATCAATTGCTTTTCTCGCTAATTTTCTAATCGCCATCGATGCTGGAGAAGTTGGAAAAGCATCGACAATCGCTTTCTGTTTTCTGACTGCCTTTCTGACATTTTCATCAAAAGGAATAACGGCAACTAATTCAAGTGCTACATCGAGGAAGCGGTCAGTCACCTTACTCAACTTGGCAAACAATTCATCCCCTTCCCGAGGTGTTCGAACCATATTCGCTACTATTTTAAAGCGAAATACTCCATGCTCTTTGTTTAATATTTTGATTAAAGCATAGGCATCGGTTAACGAGGTGGGTTCATCACAAACCACCATAATAATATCTTGTGACGCCTTTGAGAAGCTCAGTACCATATCGGAAATGCCGGCCGCAGTATCAACTATTAACACATCAATTTGTGACTGCAACTCACTAAATGCACGAATAAGTCCTGCATGTTCAGTTGGTGTCAGTTCAGTCATAGATTGGCTTCCAGAAGAAGCCGGGGCAATCTTTATTCCATATGGCCCCTCAACTAAGACTTCGTCAAGTGTGCATTCACCCGATAAGACATGAGATAGATTTTTCTCAACTCGTAGGCCAAGTAATACATCGACGTTGGCTAAGCCTAAGTCAGCATCAAGCACCATGACACGTTTGCCTTGCTGCGCCAATGAAATAGCCGTGTTTAAAGTGACGTTAGTTTTACCTACGCCACCTTTACCACCAGTCACCGCTATTACTTTAATTAATCTAGATTGATTCATTCTTCTTAAGCTACTCGCTTGATCCTCAATCATACTGCTACTGCTTTGTAAGCTTCATTTTCCGTAGTATGAATTAAACCATATTTTTTATAAAGCTTCGCAGCACTGGTTATTAAAAATTTTGTGTCTGCTAGTTGTAAATCTTCTGGAACTCGTTGTCCATTTGTTAAATAACATACTGGCAACTTATGCTCAATAACCGCACTTATCGCTTCACCTAAACTGTAGCACTCATCAAGTTTAGTCAAAATACACCCTTGTAGCCCCACTTGTTTGTAGACTTTTATGCTTTGCTGAATGACTTGATATTGGCAATTTGCCTGCAATACCAAGAATTTTTTGATATTAGCACATACATCACTATTTAAGGTATCTAACTGTTTGATTAATCTAACATCTCTTTGACCAAAGCCCGCAGTGTCAATTAATACTAACCGCTTATTCCTATATTGAAACAATAAATCTGCTAATTCTTCACTGGTTTGAGCTTTTTTTACCACACAACCGATGATACGGCCATAAGTAGCGATTTGCTCGAAAGCAGCGATCCGGTAATTGTCCAGTGTAATCACTGCAACTTGGTCAGCACCATATTTTTGTGCGCCTTGGGCGGCGAGTTTGGCTATTGTTGTAGTTTTGCCATTACCTGTCGGCCCCATTAATGCAATAACGCCACCATGACTGAGTATATCATCGGGTTTAGTTTGTAAGCGGTTTGCTATTAACTTCAATAAAAACACCCAAGCTTCTCGTTCATCTGCTTTTTCTGGTGCATATGCCACCACTTCTTCAGCTAGCGACGTTGATATGCCCATTTGCTCTAATTTTGACACTAAATAAGCATGTAAAGGATGTTTACGATTTTTATCTTGCTGCAATAAACCCGAGATTTGATATTGCAAAATATTGCGTAGTGAACTTAGCTCAGAACGCATTTCAGCAAGGGCTGAACTATCTGATGTATTTGTCGATTTAGCCGCGACAGCTTCGGTTTTAGTCGCCTCTTTTGGCACAGGACTCACGACCTTCTGCTCTGAACTCACGGCTACTTTTGATTGTTTTTCAAGTAAAGCTCGCAAACTGTCTGGACCAGAGTCACCAATAATTTCACTTAAAGTCGGTGTTTTAGCGTTATTAGTTCTTAACTGCTGAGGTTTAAGTGTCGCCGCGGGCTCCCTGTCATAGGCTGCAACTATTTCAATACCATCGGCATGCTTTTTAGTGGACATAATGACTGCATCACCGCCAAGTTCATCTTTAACTTGTTTTAGTGCATCACGCATATCTTTGCCATAAAAACGTCTAATTTTCACCTTACCCCCTTATACCGTCTAGCCAATTAACTGGCCTACTTACCGACGGCACTGACTATTTTAATTTGTTTGTCATCTGGAATTTCCTGATATGACAATACGTGTAATCCACTCACTGAATGTTTCAAGAACTTAGATAAAACCGGTCTCAACATGCCTGACGTCAATAATACAGCAGGTTCACCTGCTAACTCTTGTTGTTGTGAGGCTTCGCCTAATGAGGTTTGCAAGCGTTCTGCCAAGCCAGGCTCTATGCCTGCGCCATCAGCCCCACCAGCTTGTAAAGACTGGTGCAACATTTGTTCCAGTTCTGGCGCCAATGTTATGACTGGGATCTCATTAGAACCACCATTGATTTGTTGAATAATTAGGCGTTTCAATGCAATACGCACGGCTGAAACTAGTACGTCAGGATCATGACTTTTAGGACCATACTCACAAAGGGTTTGTACAATGCTACGCATATCTCTAATCGGCACACCTTCAGACAGCAGGGTCTGCAGAATTTTGACCACCGTACCTAGCGGTAATATATCTGGCACTAGGCCTTCAACTAGTTTGGGGCTATTTTTGGCCAGTAAGTCGAGCAGTTGCTGAACCTCTTCGTAGCCTAATAATTGATAGGCATTATTGGTCAACAATTGACTTAAATGGGTTGCTACAACTGTTGCCGCGTCAACGACTGTATAACCCAGTGTTTGAGCATGTTCGCGTTGACTGGCTTTAATCCATACGGCATCTAGGCCAAAAGCAGGATCTTTGGTTGCTTTACCTTCTACTTTACCGAAGACTTGTCCTGGGTTAATCGCTAGCTCATCATCGTGACTGAGCTCAGCATCCCCCACCGTGACACCTAACATCGAAATGGTATAACTGTTGGGGTTTAAATCTAAATTGTCGCGAATGTGCACGGGAGGAATTAAAAAACCCAGCTCTTGCGATAATTTTTTACGCACGCCTTTAATACGGGTTAATAATTCACCACCTTGGGCTTTGTCTACTAAAGGAATAAGACGATAACCAACTTCTAGGCCAATGGTATCAACGTGTTGCACATCATCCCAACCCAGTTCTTTAATTTCACTTGGTTGACGACTTTGTTCCGGCAAATTACTTAGTAATTGCGGTTCATTTGCAATTTGTTTGGCGCGCCAGTAAGTAAAGTAAGCGTAGCCTCCCACCACGGCACTAAAACCTAGAAAGGCCACATGAGGCATCCCAGGCACCACGCCCATAACAAACAAAATACCCGAGGTTATCCATAGCGCTTGTTGGTTACCCAACTGTTTAGTTAACTCTTGCCCCATATCTTGGGAGTCATTTTCCCGCGTAACAATAATGGCCGTTGCAACAGATAAAAGAAGTGATGGGATCTGAGCAACTAATCCATCACCTATGGTTAATAGAGTATAGATTTCAATCGCTTCACCAAAACCTAAATCATGTTGGATCATGCCAATAAATAGACCGCCAACAATATTAATTAACATGATAAAAAGCCCAGCTACCGCATCTCCTTTTACAAATTTCGATGCTCCATCCATAGAGCCATAAAAATCGGCTTCACTGGTCACTTCAATACGGCGTTTACGCGCTTCATCTTGATCAATAAAGCCCGCATTTAAATCGGCATCAATAGCCATTTGCTTACCGGGCATAGCATCTAAAGTAAATCTAGCACTCACCTCAGAAATACGGCCAGCACCAGCGGTAACTACCTTAAAGTTAATAATTAACAAAATAGCAAAAACAACGATACCTACCGCAAAGTTTCCGCCGATGACAACTTCTCCAAAGGCTTGGATTACCTTTCCTGCAGAGTCAGCACCTTCGTGTCCTTCCAGCAATACGATGCGAGTTGAAGCAACATTTAGAGCAAGGCGTAGTACTGTAGCAATCAGTAACACCAGAGGGAAAATACCAAAATCAACCGGCTTTTTAGTGAGCATTGCCACTAAAATAACCACTAAGGAGAGGGCGATATTAAAGCTAAATAATATATCCAATAAAAAGGCGGGCATGGGTAAAATAACCATGCCCAGAATAGCGAGCAAAACAATGGGCGCACCCAGTCCTGAAGCAACATTCTTTAATTGCTTTTTGTCGAACTGATTAAAATAACTGGCTAGTTCCATGAACGAAAGTTTGACACTTGTTTGCGATTACTTGTCAGAATGCAACTAGTAAGCCAAGTTGAGCTTGCTAAAAACACATGCTTATATTTTGAGCAAGACCTAAGTAATTAGGTCTTGCGCAGAGCAAACTTTGCTGACAATCAGCCTAACTAAGCATAAATTTTATAACGATATGCGATATCCGATATCCGATATCCGATAGTTTACCGTCTTAATTCTGGCGGGATAGGTAAGTCTTTTCTGAGTGGTTTAGGACGTTTTCCCTTACCATTTTTGTAGGCTTTTAATTGATAGACATAGGCCAATACTTGAGCCACAGCCATAAATAACTTTTCAGGAATCGCTTGATCCGCTTCAGTGGAATAGTAGATTGCACGGGCTAACATCGGTGATTCAATAATTGGCACTTCATGGGCATTAGCAATTTTTCGAATATGCATGGCCAGTTCATCTACGCCTTTAGCTACTACCGTCGGCGCTTTTGTTCCCTGTTTATCGTATTTTAGGGCAATGGAATAATGAGTTGGGTTAGTAACGACTACATCCGCGGTCGGAACCTCCTGCATCATGCGCCTTGCAGCACTCTGGTATTGGAGACGTCGAATGCGACTTTTAACAAGAGGATCACCATCGGAATTTTTGCGCTCATCCTTGACTTCTTGCTTAGACATTTTCATTTCTTTGTTATGTTTCCATGCCTGATAGGGCACATCAAAAGCGGCGATGGGTATCAGGGCGCAACACATGATTAAAAAGCTCCATTCGACCATATCCATGGCATGGAATAAATTCATTGGATACAATTCCATATCGATGTGTAAAGCTTCTTCATGGAAAATATTCATCGCAAAATAAGCCATAGCTGCAACAATGAAAAATTTAGCCAGAGCCTTTAATAGTTCAACTAAACCATTCATACCAAACATGCGTTTCAAGCCTGCTAATGGATTAAGTTTACTCGCTTTAACTGAGGCTGATTCCCAAGTAAAGTTGTAGCCACCCAACGCAATATTGCCATAAATACCGGCAATGGCCACAATCGTTAAAAACAGTAAAACAGGATAGCTGATCGTTTCAATGGCTAAACCCCAAGCCTGAAACATATGGTTATAGTCATAAGTTTCATCTCGAGATAAGGTAAAAGTGCGCTGGCTGATTTTGAAAAGTGCTTCAGCAATACTTGATCCCATGACGATAAAACCAATGCCACTGATCACTAAAACCAAGGCAGTAGAAAGTTCTTTTGAACGGGCAATCTGCCCCTTTTTTCGCGAATCATCGACCTTTTTTCCCGTGGGGTCTTCGGTCTTATCACTCTCATCAGCCATGGCTACTCTCCCTTATTGACAGACTTGCAGAAGTTGACACATCAACAACTGAGCCCGATCCCAAAGTACTTCAAAGTGATGGGTTAAATTATCCAAGGTAAGCCACATAATAAATAGCCCCATAATTTGCGCAATTGAAAAACCAAGACTAAAAACGTTTAACTGTGGTGCCGCTTTGGTCATTATGCCAAACGCCAAATTAACGATTAATAAAGAAATAATTGGGGCGAGCGATATAGTAATGGCCGATACAAACATCCAACTTGCCCAATGTGCTATTTCACGAAATTGTTCCCCCGTCAACCAAGCCTCACCAATTGGCAGAGCTTCAAAACTGAGTACTATCATTCTGATCATTGCCAAATGCCCATCCAAAGCCCAAAAAATTAATGTGGCAAGGATGAGGTAAAATTGCCCCACAGCAGGCACATTTATACCATTGACAGGATCAACCATTGATGCAAATCCTAAACCCGTTTGCAGCGCTACTATTTGGCCAGCCAAAACAAAAGTATTGAGCACCATGTTTGAAATAAACCCAATCGCTATGCCAATAATTAATTGCTGAAAGACCAGCAAAAAAGTCCCAACAGAAAAGAGTTCTCCTATGGAAACAGGTGGAACTAAAGGCATCACCAACATCGTTAAAAATAAAGTTAATAATGCCTTAGTCGTGGTGGGTACCGACTTGGCACTGATACCGACCATAGCTGCAAACATCCCGGATACGCGCATAAACGGCAGCAATAAATCAGTCAGGTATTGCATGATGGTATCAGTGGCGACTTCCATAACCTGTTACCCAACTACCTCAGGAATGCGCTCTACCATGGAAAAGGTAAAATCCATAAGCTTTTGTACTAACCAATGACCACCCCAACTGAGGGCTAATAGGGTTACGATAAGACGAGGAAGAAAACTCATGGTTTGCTCATTGATAGAGGTAGCTGCTTGAAACACAGCAACAATTAAACCGACAAATAGACTAGGTAAAATGATGGCAGAAACCAACAAAATCACCATTTGTAGCGCTTCTTTTAATATCTCAACAAAGACTTCAGGACTCATTATTTCACCCCATTCCAAAACTGTTAGCTAAACTGCCAAAAATCAAATTCCAACCATCGACCAGCACAAAAAGCATTAACTTAAAGGGTAATGACACAATCATCGGTGACAACATCATCATACCCATAGCCATTAAAATTGACGCAACGACTAAATCCAAAATAAGAAAAGGAATGAACAACATAAAACCGATCTGAAAAGCAGTTTTCAATTCGCTAGTTACAAAAGCAGGTATCAATACATTCATTGGCACATCTTGCGGATCTTCAAATTGGCCTTCCATGCCGCCGATTTGCACAAATGTTTCTAAATCTTTCACTCTGGTTTGCGCTAACATAAAAGCGCGTAAGGGTTGTTTGCCCAATTCATAGGCTTCAAGGGAAGTAATCTCTTCATTTAAGTAAGGCTGTAGCGCAGTTTCATTTATTTTTTCAAATACCGGCGCCATAATAAACATCGATAAAAATAAACTAACGCCTATCAGTATTTGGTTTGACGGTGCTTGTTGCAGTCCAATGGCTTGACGTAAAATTGACAGTACGATAATGATGCGAGTAAACGAGGTCATCATCATCACAAACGCCGGCAATAAACTCAGTGATGTCATAATCGCCAAGACTTGCAAGGTCATGGTGTAATCTTGTCCACCGTTACCATTGTCAGTTACCGTCAAGGCGGGAATGCCCGGCTCCGCGATGGCCGCTGAACTAAAAAGTACAAATAATAAAGTAAGTAATATCCCCAAAAATAACTTATTCATCATTTTGTCCTTTTTTCGCTCTTTGGGTTTGCTCATGGTTAGGGTTTAATTTACCCGCCATAAATAAAGCCAATTTATCTTTGAAGTTTTCTCCACCAGTTTGCTTAGTGTCTGACAATGGTTGTGAAAGCGTCGCTAAATGGCTGATGTTGTGAGCGGTCACCCCAATCAGGTGTTGCTCCCCGCCCACTTCAATAACAATCACACGTTCGCGAGTTCCCGCCATCATTGAGGCAACAACTTTGAGTTGTGACGATCCAGAAGAAGTGACGTTAAACCGTCGCATAAGGAAAGCCAACATGAAAACAACTGCAATCACCAACAATAATGAAAGAAAAATTGACACTATTGATGTGGGATTTGATAGGGATTGGGGCTCACTTTGAGCACCAAAAGAGAGGAATAATAAAGGGCCAAGCACCAACCAAGCCCTTGATTTTATTGGTAATTTATTACCTGAGTTTTTTGATTCTTTCCAATTGACTAATAACATCTGTTAGGCGAATACCGAATTTGTCGTTAACTACTACTACTTCTCCATGAGCAATCAACGTGCCATTTACTAAAACATCTAATGGCTCTCCAGCAACGCGCTCCAATTCAACCACTGAACCTTGGTTGAGTTGCAACAAATTACGAATACTAATAGTACTTCTGCCTACTTCCATTGAAATGGTGACAGGAATGTCTAAGATCGTATCTAACTTACGCTTTTCAGCGGGTGTAATTTCGCGATCTTCATCAAATTCATCAAATTCAGCAACACGAGGAACGCCATCTTGGCCTTCTTTTCCCTCTTCATCAGCTTGTTCTGCCATAGCCGCAGCCCAATCATCTAATTCGTCATCACCACTCATCAAGTTTTCTCCTATTGACTACAAATCTAATTCAAGAGTTTGTAATTCGGCGTCGCTATCTATTCTGCGACCGCCTTTCGTTAATAATTGCAATTCCGACTTAACAGAGGTCGGACGCGGAATTTTATCGGTAATTTTCAAAGCAACATTTTCTCTAGAGCGTCCTAACTTAGCTCTAAATGTCGGTAACTCTTCAATTAATATGGTGATATGTTCTGGCATCTCTATGGGGATAATATCACCCGGTTTAAATTCCATGAGTTTTCTAAGCGTCAACTCAACATCCAACATATGTGTGGTTAATTCAACTTTAACATCCATGATTTCGTCACGAAGGGCTTTACTCCAACGTAAGTCGGTATCTTCTTTATCACTTTGAACACCAGCATCCAACAACTCTCGAATGGGTTCCAACATCGAATAGGGCAAAGATACATGGAAGTCTCCACCTCCGCCGTCAAGTTCTATGTGAAAGGAGCTGATTACCACAACTTCAGTTGGGTTGACAATATTTGCCATGGCTGGGTTCACTTCTGAATCTAAATATTCAAAGGAAACATCCATCACCGGTGCCCAAGCTTCTTTATAATCTTCAAATATTAGTTTTAATAACATTTGAATAATGCGTCGTTCAGTTGGAGTAAATTCTCGCCCTTCGATTTTCGCGTGATAGCGTCCATCACCACCAAAAAAGTTATCCACCAAGATAAATACCAGTCGGGCTTCCATGGTAATTAAACCGGTGCCTTTTAATGGTCTAAATCTCACCATATTTAAACTGGTGGGTACAAACAAGGTATGAATATACTCACCAAATTTAATCATTTGGATACCGTTGATTGATACCTCTGCCGAGCGGCGCATCATATTAAACAAACTGACGCGCATATGCCGAGCAAAACGTTCGTTCACAATCTCCAAGGTGGGCATACGCCCACGTACAATTCTATCCTGTGAAGAAAAGTCATACTCTAGCAGTGAACCGTCTGAATCACGTCCACTAGTATCTTCTTCTTCAACATCGTCGACACCATGTAATAGTGCGTCGATTTCGTCTTGGGATAATAAATCACTCAATGGTGTTCTCTCTTGCTAACTAACTGTTATTGCATCACAAAACCCGTGAACAACACTTCTTCCACGAGTTGCTTGCCGGTAATTTCTTGCATTTTTTTCTGCACTTCTTTCAGTGCGCTATCGCGAATAGCTGTTTTACCTGCCTCAGTGACTAAATCGTCAGCATTAGCTGTGCTAAACACTCTCAATAACGCACCCTCTATAGAGGGAATATGCATTTTAATTTGCTCTTCATTATCTGAGCCACGCAACATCAACTGCACTTTAATTTCGACTAAGCGGTCACGACTTGAACCTGGTACGTTAAACACAAAAGGTCTTGGCATCGCGACATAGAGTGCTGACCCGGTTTGCGACGGCGCACTAGCAGTCGTTGTTTCAACACTTTGCGTTTCAGCATTTAATGTGTCCGCAGGTGCTTCTTCAGAATCACTTAACAAAAAGAAGGCTGCAGCACCACCACCAACAAGCAAAACAAGCGCAACAACTATGATAATAATCATTTTGCGTTTTTTGCCGCCCTCTTCCATTTTTAATTCTTCTTCAGCCATAGCTCTCTCAGTATCGGTAGTATTGTTCGCTATTATCTACCTGCCACTTAAAATCACAAGTAGATAGCCGACAAAAACCGGGTTTAAACAAAGTAATCTATTCCACCCGAGGCCTGACGATGGTTAACGGCTTGGCGAGCCATAGAGGTTTCATCGTTATTAAAGCCTTCATTGCTATCAGTCATAAATCCTTGGTTTGCCTTGGTTTGCTGCTGCGCTTGCCCTTGATTGTCTTGTTTAGACTGACTGTCTTGTCTTACAGTTGATTGGCCCAGTTCGATGCCCTTTTCCGCTAACATCTCTCGCAATTTAGGTGTGGCAGTTTCTAAAGCATCACGAGTTTGATGACTTTGCACCACAAAACTCACTGAGGCCGACTCGGCTTTTAACGCCACTTTGACTTGCATAGATCCAAGCTCTGCTGGATCTAAACGAATTTCAGCAATGAGATTATTGGTATTAACCATCCATCGAACTTTTTCTGCAAGTTGCAGATGTGCTTCAGGTTTTGCCAAATTTATGGCTTTATCTAATTTGCTTTCAACTTGACTTTGCGTCTGTATTTTTAAATGTTCAGATTGAGTCGATAGTTTTTCTAGAGTGGCCTCCATCGTAGCCAATGTTTGTCGTTGCTGCGAACTTGCCTCTATCTGACTGGCAGCACTGAGCGCTTGACTCAGACCCGACAATGTTTGCTCAAGGCTTTTCGCCGTTTGCACGGATACATCAGCATCACTGGTTTTAGCGATAGCTTGATTAACCAAAGCACTGAGGTCAATTCCTGGCTCTCGCCCCGCCGCCATTTGTGCTTTAAATTCACTGACGCCCGCTTTTAAAGCAGCTAATATATCTTTAGCGCCGTTACTTGAATTGACCACTACAGCGTCGCTAGTAAGTTTCGGAACATCGATATTTTTTTGCTGATTTTTTGCCTCATCCGCCCACAATGTAGCAACCCGCTGAGCTATATTAATCAGTGCTTCATCAAGCTGTTCTTTGGGCAAGGCAATTAATGCTTTTAAGTCGTTATCGGTCGCCACTTTATTGGCCACTAATTTATCAGCATTCGTGCTACTTGCTTGACTTATCTCGACTTTTTCAGCCTTACCTACGTTCGAATTGTTATTTGGCTCTGCAGAGATTAGCGGCTCAGTAATTAAGATCTTTGGAGCAATTAGCCCCGCTAAATCACTATCGTCAGCAAGGGGGCTGACCTTATCCGTAACTGAAGTTTCATTGGACACTTGAGTTTTAGCTGCTAATTCGTTTTTGGGTAAGTTAATTTGTGTTTTCAGCTCACTGTTTAACGAGCCCGCACTTTCACCTTGGTTTATTTTGGCCAGTAATCGACTTAACTCAACAGTTTGTAATAGCGACTCATCTGTCGTTTGAGTACCTAGATTTTTGGCCTCGCTAGCTGAACCATCTTTACCCAATGAGCTTAATTTAGCTTGTACCAGCTCAACTAATTCAGGATTGATAGAGTGACTCTTATCCATAGCCTTAGCCAATGCTTGTTGCACAAGCTTAATCTCGCTCGCGCTCAATTGATTATTTGCTAACAGTCGAGTGACATCATCAGCAAATAATTGCATTTCAGAATTTTCATTTTTTATTGGTGCTAAAACCGATGTTGCCTCACTAACATTGAGCTTATTGGCACTTGCATCAAACGTTGCTAAGTAATCCATCACTTTACTTATTGAGGGATCAGCTTTTAACTCTGCCGATGTTGCCCCACTAACATTGAGCTTATTGGCACTTTCATCAAACGTTGCTAAGTAATTAATCACTTTACTTATTGAGGGATCAGCTTTTAACTCTGCCGATAGTGCTGCAAACTCTGCGGGCGCCTTCCTCGCAAATTCACTCATTTTTAATTTAAGCTCATCAAGCGAAGCAAAACCAGCGTTGCTTAATACACTTTGCAAATCTTGCTCCTTAGGTAGAGCATTAAGCAATAGTAATAGATTACTTTCATCAACTACTATCTCGTTTTCTGTCACTAATTCAGGACTATTGTTCTGCTTTTGGACCACAGCTTTTTCATCCGTACCAAGCAACTGTAATTGGTTCACCAAAGCCAACCAATCCTCAGCGTTTTGCTCATCTTCAGACAGAGTTTCTGGCGCAGGCTCTTTCTTTCCCGCAGCGTTTAGCTGTTCAGGAGGTGATTGTTCTGCTGCAGGGATTTCAGCAATTTGGCTACCGTCACTTGTCTCGGTTTTATGCTGTGGCTCTGCTGCCTCTTTTCCTGCTGAGGTAGCGCTAATCGTTTTTGTTTCAGACTCTGCCAATGTGCTAGATTTTGCATCGACACTTTTAGCAGGGCCTCGCTCAAGGTTGATATTGGCTTGATTTGCTTTTTTTGTAGTACTTACACCGTGATGCTCAGCTGTAGGTCTGGCCGATTGTTGATAAGTCTGCTGTTGAAAAATCTGTTCAAACTCAGAATCCGCGAGCGCAGAATCGTTTTGCTCGCCTACAGCGGCAAAAGCGGCAACATCAGATTTAGTAGAGGCAATACTTTGCATCATAACCAGTTAACTCTTTGATATTTAAACAACAAACCCAAACAAAAGTGTTTAAATTGGTACTCTTTTAATGCAAATTGGCGATTAAACATGTGCATTCTTACCTCATAAGCCAAATGAAACAGCCCTTCAGACTGTAATACTTAGAGTAGTAGCAAGGTCTGTTCCAAAGATGCGAAAAGTGTCAATTTAATAGCTAGGTTGTTTGCGTACAAATCGTTGTAAAGCCAATTCGTCGAGCATATGTTGTTCTTGTTTGGCCAGATGAAGTTCAAGTGTTTTTTGTTGCTTTGCTAACAACATTTCTACTGCTTTACGTTTCTTTTGCTGTTGCAGCCATTGAACTCTTCGCTGCTCTGCAACCAACATAGCGTTACTCACGACTTTTGTTTGTTGTTCACAAGCTTTATCCAACTTTCCGATAAACTGTTGGTGTTGGCCATAACTGGTGGCTGCCATACCCTGTTTGGCTTTATTTTGTGCTTGGCGTAAATAATCTAATCGATATTGTTCTAAGCCGGCTAATTTTTGTTTGTTGTTTAGAGCATGCTGTTGAGCAAGCTGAAAATCTTGCACTAACTTTTGCTCTTTTTTTCTTTCTAGTCCAGCGACCATCTCGAGTTGAGCTATAGACATTGAATTACCGCGCTATCAATATAATCCATCATAAAAACTAGGCCTTACCCAAACCAGCACTAAGACTTTTCATAGCCGTTAATGAGTCATCAAAACCAATAATATTGTGCATACCTTGCTGTAAAAATGCGTTGATCGCTGGCTCTGCATTAATCGCCAGATCGATTCGCGGGTCGGTGCCCCGAGTGTAAGCGCCAATACTAATCAGGTCACGATTACGTTGATAATTTGAATACACTTGCTTGATACGCCTTGCCTGTTGCACATGTTCGGCTGATACCACCATTGGCATAACTCGGCTAATCGAGGCCTCAATATCAATAGCAGGATAATGACCTGCGTCAGCAATACTGCGAGATAACACGATATGACCATCGAGAATCGCCCGGGCGGCATCTGCGATAGGATCTTGTAAGTCGTCGCCTTCGGTTAATACCGTATAAAAAGCAGTAATAGAGCCTTGATGCTCTGCGCCGTTACCTGCACGTTCGACTAAGGCAGGTAGCCGAGCGAAAACAGAGGGCGGATAACCCTTTGTAGCGGGTGGCTCCCCCACCGCTAGGGCGATTTCACGTTGTGCCATAGCATAGCGGGTCAATGAATCGATCAAGAGCAATACATTCATTCCCTTGTCGCGAAAGTATTCAGCAATGGTAACGGCCGTTTCACAGCCTTTGAGTCGCATTAAGGGCGAAGTATCTGCCGGAGCTGCAACAACCACGGCTTTTTTACGTTCCTCTTCGCCTAAAATATCTTCAATAAATTCTTTAACTTCGCGGCCCCTTTCACCCACTAAACCCACAACCACAACATCGGCAGTCGTGCCTCGGGTCATCATGCCGAGCAATACGCTTTTACCCACACCACTCCCTGCAAACAAACCCATACGTTGGCCCGAGCCCACGGTAATTAGCGCATTAATCGCTCTGACACCAACATCCAGTGGCTGCCTAATGGGTTTACGTAATAGAGGATTCATTGGTGGACGCGTTAAGGGTACTCGCTTTTCGGCTTTGATCGGGCCTAAACCGTCAAGCGGTTGACCATTACCGTCCACCACTCTACCCAATAAGCTCATCCCAACCGCTAAACCCTGTTCACGATTTAAAGGTTGAACTCGTGAACCAGGAACAATCCCTTTAACTGCTGAGGTCGGCATTAAATAGGTTACTGTACCGGCAAAACCGACAACTTCGGCTTCAATTTCACCATCGATAGTTTGAATAAGACATTGACTGCCCACTGGCATCTGGCAACCTACCGCTTCGAGGGTAAGACCAATACCTCTAACGAGTTTCCCTGCAGCAATAATAGGTGGCTGCGGGACCTGTTCTTGTAGGGCTTTAATTCTAGTTAATATGGCTTGGGTCATAGGTCGCTATCAGCTACCTCGGTAGTAATACTACTCAAACCTTGCTCTAATAAAAAGCGGTCCAATACGTCTCTAACTCGCCGTTCAATTGTAATATCTACGGCATTAGATTCAGTGATAACTTCACATCCTCCGCGGTTAAACTGTGGATTCTCGATAAAATTCCAATGCTGTTTTTCAATTTCTTCTGGGCTAAATTGCGCAGTGACTAAGGCTAAATCTTGCGGATGCAGATGAATTTGATAACGGGATTCTTGAATAGGAAGTACCTTTAAGCCCTCACTAAGCGCTTGAAAAATCAAGTTCTCATTGGTTTTTACTTCACTGCGAATTACCGCTCGCGCTAAACTTACAGCTAACTGCACCAGTTCTCTTTCTAGAATCTTATCCACATTAGCCACAGGCTTTTGCAAGTGTTTAACTATCTCGGTCATGGCATTAATATGGCCGGTAATTTCCTCTTGTGCCGCGGCCAAACCTTGCTGAGTTCCCTCTTCTAGTCCTGTACTCAAGCCCGCTTCATAACCTTGCTTTTGTCCCTCTTGAATGCCTTGTTCTTTGCCTTCTTGCTGACCCTGAGCAAAACCATCTGCATGAGCAGCTGCTCGAATAGCTTCAATTTCTTGAGCGGTGGGGGGAAACACTTCCTCCTCAACTTCTGGAGGCTCATATTTCCAATCATTGCGGCGATTAAAAACATTGGTCCTAGCCTTATCGACTTCACTGCCAGGCTTGTCCATATAGGGAAGTTCCCAAGACTTGACTGGCGTTTTAGACTCTTCAGACATAAAGATACTTCGCTAAGTCAATTCCTTGACTGTTATAAGAATTCATCACCACCACCACCACCTAACATGATTTCACCCGCGTCAGCTAAGCGGCGAGCGACAGACAGAATTTCTTTCTGAGCTGTTTCTACTTCACTGATACGCACAGGTCCCATTGCTTCGAGATCATCAATTAACATCTCAGCGGCGCGTTTAGACATATTTTTGGTGATCTTATTGCGTAATTCTTCATCCGCCCCCTTAATAGCTTTAAGCAAGGCATCTTGTTGCACTTCACGCAATATGGCCTGAATCGCCCGATCATCAACATCAGCTAGGTTATCAAATACAAACATGAGGTCTTGGATCTGCTGGCTCATTTCTTCATCTTGCTCTCGGATCGCATCCATTAACTGACCTTCGATATTAGTATCTAAGTAGTTCATAATATCTGCAGCCGATTTTAAGCCGCCCATTTTCGCGGCTTGGGTACCCGCTTGACCGGCAAATTGTTTCTCCATTATCTCATTTAGTTCTTGTAAGGCAGCAGGTTGTACTTCTTCCAAGTTAGCGACCCGCATCATCAAGTCTAAACGGACTTTTTCTGGGAATTGGCTCAAAATTTCAGCTGATTGTTCAGCGTCCAAATAAGACATAACAATAGTTTGAATCTGTGGATGTTCATTACGAATGATGCTGGCAACTTGTTTTGAATCCATCCATTTCAGTGAATCCAAACCTTTGGCGCCGGTGCCCATCAAAATTTGGTCGATCAAGTTAGCTGCTTTGTCTTCACCAAGGGCCGAGGTCAAGGCACGTTTAACAAAGTCATGACTTTGGAAACCTATCGTGCTGTAGTTTTGAATTTCTTCAATGAAATGACGATGTACCGCAGTAATTTTTGACTGGGTCATATCGTCAATTTGCGCCATCGCTTGCCCTAATCGCTGCACCTGCTTTGGCTCAAGATGTTTGAGAATTTGCGCGGCATCATCTTCTGTCAAACTCAATAATAAAATAGCGGCTTTGTCCACACCTTCAAGCTTACTAACGTCATAGCCAGTAACCTCAACTTCATTTGCTTCAGGCATAGTTTGCTCCTATTGAGTCAAATCCAAGGGATAACATATTTAGCCAGTTTACACTGGTAGTCTTAGCCGCATTATTCATCATGTAACAACCAGTTTTTAACCACTTGTGATGATAGTTCTGGCTCGTTAGCGACCAAGGCACGCACTGCTCGTAACAAGTCTTCATCTTTGTGTAAATCAGGTAATCTAAATGTGCCATCTGGGGCAAAGCCAACTTGCGACTCGTCAAACTCTTGCGCCAACATACTAATACTATCATCACCAAGATCTAAGGCTTCATCTGCATCATAGTCGTCTTTAGACTTAATATCATCAGGGTAAATTAGTTTCATTACCATGGGGCGCAGAACGAACAAGACCAGTATCACCCCAACAATCAAGGCTGCGACAAGTTTTGCCAAAGGAAGATTGTCAGGGTCTTGCCAAAACGGAAGCTCTATTGGCACATATTCGGTTTCTCGACTAAAGGGAATGCTCACCACTTCTAGAGAATCTCCACGAGTCACATCAAAACCTATGCCGCCTTGAAGTAATCGACGGATATCTAATAGCTCTGCCTGAGCACGTGGAGCCGTTGTTGCTGTGCCATCAGCGGCGGTAGTGGTAACGTAGTCTAACGCAACAGAAACACTTAAACGGCGTATAACTCCAGTTTGTTGCTTGGTATGACTCACCGTTGTATCAAGTTCATAATTACGAGTCGCTTCTTTTAAATTGCGACCTGGTGCACTTGATTGGTTATTACTGCCTGAAGCTCGCTCTGGAATATTCGCATCTAAGGGCGGTTGATTGCTCAGTGCGCCTGGCACGCCAGCAATAACCCCGCCAGTACTATTATCCTCCACTGTCATTTCACTGCGGATAGCTGGCAGGTCTGGGTTGTAACTGCGCTGTGTTTGCTCGACAGCGGTAAAATCCATACTAACATCGGCCTGAGCAGTATAATTGCCAAGACCCAATACGGGGATCAAAATAGAATCTATTTTGGAGAGATATTCACTTTCGCGCTGTTTCTCTAATTCATACTCTTTACGTGAGCGCGCCGAATCGGCATTTTGTGAGCCAGAATTTAACAGTCTGCCATTGCTATCAGTCACGGTAACTCGTTGAGGTTCCATGCCTTGAACTGCTGATGAAACAATATCAACAATGGCATTCACTTCTTCACTCTTAATAGAACTGCCACGACGCGGAGTAACCACCACTGTGGCACTGGCGAGCTTTTCTCGTCGAGCAAACACGTTTTCTACCGGCAAGGCTAACAACACTTTAGCTCGCGTGATGCCGGTCATTTCTTCAATGGTATTGGCGATTTGTAATTCTCGAGAGTGTTTGAGTCGCTCCTTTTCAACACGTTGGCTTACACCAAAGCCCATGTCTTGCATAATGATATCGGCGCCTTCAGTATCACTTTGGGTCAGTCCTTGACGTGTCATTCCTAATTTAATGCTTTGATATTGTTCGCTATTAACTAAAACCGTATTCCCTTCCAGCCGATAATCGATTTGGTTCTGATCAAAGTAGTCAAGGGTTTCAACTAATTCCTGAGTTTGCATCGATGCAAGTGGCCGGTAGTTAGGTTCATTTGCCCAAAGAAAGACCACTATCGCAATGGTACAACAAATGACTAAGGCGATAATGAGCACCACTTGACGCATTAAGTCAGTGCCACCGATGGAATCCATAAAACCGGATTTTTGTTCTGCGATAGGCTCGTTACCATAAGAATCCATTCCCATGTTACCCATTGCCAATTCAGTACCTGTTGCTTCAGCCACGAGTTAACTCCTAAACCGGCATATTCATAATTTGTTTGTAGGCTTCCAATACTTTATTTCTGACTTGTATGGTGGCCTCAAATGCGATACTCGACTTTTCTTTTGCTACCATCACATCAGCTAAACTCAGACTTTTATCGCCCATCTCAAACGCCATGGTTTTGTCTCTCGACTCTAATTGCATGGTATTAACGGTATCTATCGCTTTTCCTAACATTTCTGCAAAATTAGAAGATGAAGGATTCTCTTGCAAATTAGTGAGGTTTTCACCTAAGCCGACTTTGCCTAGCCCTGCCATGCTTTGAAATTCTTGGTATACTGACTGTGCTTTAATATCCATTGGCTTGCTCCGAGTTTCACTTCACCTGATGGCGAATTAATAACGTTTCATAAACTGATATAGCAAGCTAAATGCCAACATATAGCAACCGCAAAAATTAACTATTACTATATTAATCATGCACTTATAATTTCATAAGCAGAAATAAAAGCGTCATTTAATTGACTTCATTTGAAATTGTATGAAAGTGGAACTGAAAATAAACAGAATCAAAGTGGAAATAGCTGACGAGGCACAGCACAGCGGCTCCTCATCAGATTATGGAATATCGCATACAATAAAAAACGACATCGTCAATATCGATGTCGTTAAAAGTAGTTTCTCAGATGTCTTACAACACCCATTGACTCGTCAACTCAGCAGCAGAATGCTGTCGTCGCAGTCCAAACTCGAATTTTTGCGCCCAGCTGGATAAATTCCCCACATCAAGCGGGTAATTCAATACCTACTTCACGCATTTTTGCTAACTTGTAACGTAGGGTTCTTGGGCTGATCCCTAAACGCTCGGCAACATCTTTGCGTCGCCCTTTGCAGCTTTGTAAGGTATCAAGAATGATTTGATGTTCTTGCTGACGCAGTTCGGAGCCTAACTTACTGTCATCTTCGAACTTATCGCCAGTAGCAGCTTGGCCACTATTGTGAGTGAAAGGCTGATCTTGCTCAATCATCAGATCAATAGCATCAATTTGCGCAGGCTCAGCTAGGATTAATGCGCGTTGAATAACATTTTCAAGCTCACGAACATTACCTGGCCAAGCATGTTGCAGTAATTTACTGCGTGCGGCCGCAGTTAACTTTGGAATAACACTGCCTTGTTTTTGACAATGTCTTTCAATTAAGTGCTCGGCTAAGGGAATAATATCGCCAGGTCGTTTATCGAGAGGTAACCACGTTAGAGGAAAAACATTAAGTCGATAGTATAAATCTTCCCTGAATTCGCCATTGTCGACGGTTTTCTTCAAATTGCGATTACTGGTAGCGATCACTCTCACGTCCAGTGCAATCGTTTTGCGACTGCCCAAGCGCTCTACTTCTTTTTCTTGCAAAACACGCAGTAACTTGGCTTGCAAACTCAGGTCCATTTCACTAATTTCATCAAGTAAAATAGTACCACCTTGAGCTTGCTCAAATTTACCTGGGCAAGCTTGCACTGCGCCGGTAAAGGCACCTTTGTCATAACCAAATAAAGTCGCTTCAAGCATATTTTCAGGAATAGCTGCACAGTTAATCGCGACAAAAGTTTGCTGACTGCGGGCTGATTGGTCATGAATAAAGCGCGCCAAGACTTCCTTACCTGAGCCACTTGGACCCAATACCATAACCGTTGCTTCAGAACGCGCCACTTTTTTGGCTAACTCTAATAATTGTGTGCTCGCGGGATCGCCAACAATTGGCGTACATGATTCTACTTTGTGCGCGGGGGCATAACGTCCCACTAAATTAAGTAATACTTCAGGTGCAAACGGTTTAGATAAATAATCTGTCGCACCATCACGCATTGCTTGCACCGCATCATTGATAGTCGCGTAGGCGGTCATTAACAAAACCGGTAGGTTTGCATGGCGATGTTTAATATTTTTAAGGAGTGTTAGGCCACTCATATCGCCCATTTGAATATCACTGACCACTAAATCAACAACGTGCTCACCTAATTTAATTAACGCTTGCTCACCGCAGTCAGCAGCAACGACTTCATAACCACCCAACTCTAGCGTATCAATTAAGGCTTCGCGTAACCCGGCATCGTCTTCTACGATCATTATTTTTGCTTGCGACATACTTTAGTTCCTCGCTACATTGGCAAAGTGTTGTTTTGATTGGGCAGAATCATGCAATGAGCTCACTTGCGTTGTTTGCTCTGCAAGAACAGGTAAACGCAGGGTAAAACAGGCGCCACCATTCAAGTTATTTGTTACTGAAATCTTACCCTGATGCGATTGGGCAACCGTTTTAACCACGGCTAAACCCAGACCAGTGCCATGGGGACGGGTAGTAAAAAAAGGTTCAAAAATCTGTTTAAGATGCTCTTTCTTAATACCCGGGCCGTTATCAGCCACCGAAATATTAACCCGATTTGCGTGTTGAACATCACGACTCGCAGTTAGCTCAATAATGGCGCCTACTGGTTTAAATCCTAGGGCATTGTGGATTAAGTTCTGTAAGGCACCGGCTAGAGCCACTTTATTGCCTAGAATATGAATATCGGGGTCCGGTAAATTGACTTGCAACAGCGCATCTTGACGACTTAACATCACCTCAGCGCCCGCCTGAACCTCTTGTAACAAGCTTTGCAAGGAAATACGACTGACCACTTGCTCGCTACCGCTCTTTGCAAACAGCAACATATCGTTAACTTGGCTCTCTAAATCACGTAAACGCGATTGCAATTTATCCGCAAATGAAGAGCGAGACTCTTTACTCAAAGTATTGTTGGATAAATTGGCAGCATACAATATTGCAGCAGATAAGGGGGTGCGAATTTGGTGGGCCAATGACGCAACCATTTTCCCCAGCGAAGACAGCTTTTGTAAATGGCCAATACGTTGCTGTAATTGGCGCGTTTCGGTCAAATCGGTTAAAACGATTAATTGACCAGGTTCATTCACCAATGGGGTTATTGAGAGTTTAACCTTGCGTCCATCAATCAAAGAAACTTCATGACCATCATCTGCTTGTGGTTTAAATGAGCGATGAATGATAGTCCGCCAGCGCTGTCCTTCTAAAGGTTCACCCAATAAATCGGCTGCAAGTTGATTCGCTTGTTTTACCCAGCCATTACCATCAACAACGACAACGCCTGCAGGCATTACTTGCAATATGTGATTAAGTCTTGCGGCTTCTTGACGCAGGTTAGCAAGTTCTTCGCTAGTACCGGACGCACCAAGTTCGACATTGTTTACCATGGCGGTATTGTTTAAACGGTTTACAGAACTCGAAGTCAAACATTGGCTCTGAACATGCTCTTCTTTTAACAATCCACTACTTGCCATATATTCCTCTCGTCAATACTTAGACAGATTAGTTACAGAAGAGCTACTGCACAGGGCATGCCAAAGTAGTTTATGTTTAAAATCATAAACTTAACGAATAAAGAGGAGATAAAAAGCGTCAAGGTCCTGACACTCTATAATTTTGTATGAAGGGGACTCGCTTACTACGCGTCTTTATTAATATTATATTTGCGCATTTTTTCAACTAAGGTGGTGCGGCGCATGCCCAATACTTCTGCGGCTCTGGCTACAACCCATTCCTGTTGATTTAATGCTTGGGTGATTAAACTAACTTCTAAGTCAGAAATATACTCTTTGAGGTTCAAACCATCCGCGGGCAAGGCTTTACTGCTAGCATCGTCAAGTTCCGCAAATGTTGTTAGATCTTCCTCTGTCTCTACCGAATCTTGAAACATTGCATTAATCGCTTCACGCTCCAGTAACTCTTGCGGATAATCTGGTTGATATGCTTCTGCGTCTATATGTTTGTATTTATGCGGTAAGTCATGCAAATCAATCAATTGATTTGGAAATAAGATCATCAAGCGT
The DNA here is from genome assembly GCF_040012495.1 of Paraglaciecola sp. 25GB23A. Classification (NCBI taxonomy): domain Bacteria; kingdom Pseudomonadati; phylum Pseudomonadota; class Gammaproteobacteria; order Alteromonadales; family Alteromonadaceae; genus Paraglaciecola; species Paraglaciecola sp. 25GB23A. Next base: position 730,710 of record NZ_JBDYKM010000001.1, on the reverse strand, counting down.
TCAACAAGATTAGACAGCTCCCTAACATTACCCGCCCAATTATGTTCGATTAATGACGTTAGGGCATTTTCGGTAAATCTAATTTGCGCATTATCAGACTCTAATCGGGAGATCAGCTCCTGTAATAACAGGGGAATATCTTCTCTTCTCTCACGCAAAGCGGGACTTTCAATTGGAAAAACGTTGAGGCGATAATATAAGTCTTCGCGAAATTGGCCCTGTTCAATCATCATTTCAAGGTCACGGTGAGTAGCAGCGATGACCCTTACATTACATTTTATTGGTTTAGTCCCCCCTACTCTTTCGTAGGTTCGCTCTTGCAATACTCTTAATAATTTAACCTGCATTTGCAGGGGCATGTCGCCAATTTCATCTAAAAATAAGGTTCCGCCTTCGGCAAGTTCAAAACGGCCTTTACGTGAGCTAACGGCACCAGTAAACGCACCTTTTTCATGACCAAACAACTCACTTTCGAGCAATTCGCCCGGGATCGCACCACAGTTAACCGGGATAAAGGTATTGTCATTGCGATTAGAAAGAAAGTGAACATTACGTGCTATCACTTCCTTGCCTGTACCCGACTCACCGAGTATTAATACATTGGCTTCAGTGGGCGCAACTTGTTCAATCAGATGACGCACACTTTGGATTTGACGACTTTGGCCAACTAAACTTCTAAACAGACGGGTTTTATTATTAACACTGGTTTTAACATTAGGTTGATGGCGCTGGTATTCCTGACATCGATGTAATACTTGGGTTAACGCCGGATAAGTAACGGGCTCAGGCAAGGTACCAACCATATTACCTTTGACACTAGATTCGAGGGCTTCACCCACTAAAATAAAGGGCAAATGGGGTGATTTTTCACAAATATCTACCGCTAACTCAAGATCACTAGCATCAATAAAAACCGCTTTATAGCCCTCTTTCTTAAGCAAGGATTGCATGCATTGCGCAAACGTTACAAAAGAAAATGATTCGCCAAGAAAGGTTAAAATGGTACATAGATTATTGGCTCGATCTACTTGGGAACTAATAATCAATATGTTGCTCATGCCTTCCTCTGTCTCTTTTTATTCTTGTAAGCCAATGTAACCTAAATGATTTTAGCTTTTCAAGGCTGGATAGCAACACAAATTAATAAGCTAATGTCAGTTCTGTTGAATTACTGTACGAAGTTTATACAGAAAGATCAGCAAAAAAAAAGAGCAATCAAATTGCTCTTTAATTTACCTGCTGTTAAGCACTTTACTTAGCCATTAAGTAAACTAAGCACCTGACCTTTTTGCTGATTAGCCATACTCTGAACCGCGATAGAAGATTGACTCAGTAGATTAGCAGAAGCCAGCTCAGCACTTGCTTGAGCATAATCGGTGTCTTGAATTCTGGAGCGCGCTTCAGTGACATTAATATCTGTCTGAGCTAAATTGCGGGCTGCGCTTTCAAAACGATTTTGCGTAGCACCCAGATCAGCTCTCGCATTACCGACATAATCGACTGCGCTATCAGCTGCGGCCAAAGCATCTTGAGCACCTTGCGCTGTACTCAGATCAACATTTAGGATGTCACTTAAGCCTGCAGCCACATCATTAGTTTGTACGCCAATTTTTTGACCTGCATTAGCCCCTATTTGAAAATCTAAACTACCTGAACCACTCAATAGAGCCTTACCACCAAACTCGGTTTGTTTAATTGTTTGTGAGATATTTTGCTGCAGTTGAGAAACTTCAGATTGTAGGGCTTTACGATCACCGTCGTTCAATAAACCATTACCCGCTTGCACCGATAATTCACGGATCCTATTAACGTCTTCGTTAATACCAGCCAAACCACCTTCCGCAACCTGAGCAAGTGAAATACCATCGTAGGCATTAGAAATGGACTGCCTATTACCTTCAACTTGACTGGTTAATCGATCAATAATTTGCTGGGCTGCAGCGCCATCAGCCGCACTATTGACACGCTTACCCGAAGACAATTTCTCAAGAATCGAATCTTGTTTCTGTTGAATTTGCTGTAAAAATGATGCGTTGGAACTGGAATCTAATTTAATCATAACTCAAGCCTCTCTACCTGAAGCGCTAAGAATAGCAAATATTGCTCTAAAAGTAAGCAATCTAAAAGTATGAAATTATATAATACTTACATTTCTCACATACCTAACATCGTTAGTTTGAGTAAAACGTTCTAAGCTGCGGTAATAATGAGGAAAGCAAAGGTGCATAAAAATCCGGCATAACACCGCTGCTAGCTAATTCGGATGGTGAACAATTAATGAGTACTGAAGAGATGTTAGCATTTTGTGCTGTTAATACATCTCTAGGATCATCTCCTATAAACAAACACTTTTTTAAGTCTATTGCATATTTGTCAACTGCAGCCAAGATCATGCCTGGCATTGGTTTGCGGCACATACAATTTTCATCATAATCATGCATACAATAAAAAATATCTAAGATAGGGATGCCCTTTTCTGCCAGTAGCCCTAACATTTTTTGTGTGACAAGATCTAATTGCTGAGCACTAAAAACCCCTTTTCCTACGCCGGCTTGATTAGATATTATTATGAATTCAAATTGTTCTTTTACTAAAAGTTTCAGCGTTTCAACCGTATCGCCGATCAAAATAAAATTGTTTGGTTCAGTAATATATTGACCTTTAGCTGCCCGTTGATTGATAACACCATCCCGGTCTATGAATACGAATTTTCTGTGCTGTATATCACCCCGTGTTATATCTATCACTTATTTCTTCTCTCTATAACTAACTAAAACGCCGAGACACAATTTATTCCGATATTTCAGTTTAGCTGTGTCAAAATAGGTCGATAATAGTAACAAATTTTACTTAGTGATAAATGAATGAAATTTAAAGCCGCTGTTCTGGTAAAAACAGGTTCACCGCTAGAGATAATTGGGCATATTGAAGTACCAAAACTCGCTGAGGGGCAAGTACTAGTCAAAATTTTTTACTCTGGTGTTTGCCATAGTCAACTAATGGAAGCATCAGGTGCCCGTGGAGAAGATAAATATCTACCGCATATGTTAGGGCATGAAGCGACAGCACAAGTGTTAGAAACAGGCCCCTCTGTGACAAAGGTGAAGGTCGGGGACAATGTTATTTTAGGTTGGATAAAAGCAACCGGCATCGATGCTGGCGGCTCGGTATATCAATCACCCTTGGGTAAAATCAATGCTGGCGCTGTTACGACGTTTAGTGAAATCAGTGTTGTTTCAGAAAATCGTTGCTATTTGCTTCCTGAGCAGATTGGATTACGTGAAGGGGTCTTACTTGGCTGTGCACTGCCTACTGGTATGGGTATGGTCGACAATCAAATAAATTGTCAACCTCACCATTCAATTGGCATATTCGGATTAGGAGGAATTGGTATGGCAGCGCTCATCGCTGCGGTTACCAGTCAAGCCAAGCTCGTCGTGGCGATCGATACTAATCCAGCCAAGTTAGCTTTGGCACACAAACTAGGCGCACATTTCTGTATAAACCCTCAAAAAGAGGATGTTTATGAGATTGTAGCAAATATAACTCATGGCGAAATGTTAAATTTCATAATTGAAGCCGCAGGCAGTTGCAGAACGATAGAACAAGCTTTTTCCCTAATCAACAAACAACGTGGCAAGTGTATTTTTGCGTCTCACCCCAAACACGGTGACAAAATTTGTCTTGACCCTTTTGAACTGATTTGTGGTAAAAAAATTGAGGGGTCTTGGGGAGGAATGAGTAACCCTGAATCATTAGTAAAAAAAATAGCTAAGAACAATAAAAACGCAGAATTGAGTGAATTAGTGGCTAACAGCTATGACCTTCAGCAAATAAATCAAGCGATGCAAGATTTACAAGCACAAAAAGTACTTAGGGCTATTATTGATATGGACAATCTTACAACATGAAAGCAGTACTACTAGCCGCAGGAATAGGGTCAAGGTTAAGGCCATTAACCAATACCATGCCTAAATGTTTAGTGCCTATCCAAGGTAAAGCCCTACTCGATTATTGGCTGGAAATGATGTTTGCTACTAAGCAAATCGACGAAGTGTTAATCAATCTATATTATTTGAAAGATATGGTAGCAAACCATGTTTCAGAAAAGTGGCCAAATGAAGAACGCATAACCCTTTGCGCTGAATTGGAGTTGCAAGGCACAGCAGGCACCTTGAAGGCGCTTCATAAACATTTAATTGATGAACAATTAATAGTTGTGCACGCTGACAACCTTTCAGACTTCGATATGGATGCTTTTATTCAATCTCATCAAAGTCGTCCCTCAGGCTGTTTAATGACCATGATGTTATTCAAAACCGACAGCCCATCATCCTGTGGTATTGTTGAACTAAGCCATGACGGTCGAGTACTTAACATGCATGAAAAAGTTGACAATCCGCCCGGTGATCTAGCAAATGGTGCTGTTTATATTTTCGAACCAGAGATATTAGATTGGATAGTCAAACACGGTGTTACAGATATCAGTGCTCAAGTTATACCCGCTTTCCACGGTAAAATTTATAGTTGGCTAAATGATGTCTATCACCGTGACATTGGAACCCCAGAAAGTTATGCCTTAGCTCAAAAGGAGTTTAAGCATTTATAAGGTCACCCAAAATTGATCAATTGCTCTGTTAAATCGTTTTGCATCAATGGGTAAATTGCCGATATTCCCAACCTGACAGGCCGCCGCAACAGATCCAACAAAAGACGCTTGCCATATGTTTGCCCCACACGCAATAGACAAAGCTGCGGCCGCGAACAGACAATCACCCGCACCAGCAGGATCAACAACGTTTGCACTCAACGCTTTTATCCTATCGTTTTCCCACAGTTCTGATGACTTAGGTTTATGAATGAAAATACCTTCATCAGCAAGGGTAATCAGTAGATTTTGGCAACATGACACTTCGGTTAACTTTTGACCCAGTATCACTAAACCATCTTTGTCATTTCTTAATGCAACTCTTACTTCCCGTTCGGTCGGTGTTATTAAATGCATCTGTTTAAAACGAGAAATATCACCTACTTGCGAAGATGTTTGACTGTCCGCAGCCATCACAACATTGTGTGTTCTAGCTAATTCAACAATATCATCCACTAACTCTTGCGGTAACATCCCGTAGTTAAAATCAGAAAAAAGTAATAAATCAGTTTCATCCATTATACTGCTGAGGCCGGCGATGATGCTTAGTTGAATTTCTCTGGCTATATCATGAGAGCGCACTTCATTTACTCGAAGCATTGTCTTGTTTCCCACACGATAGCGGGTTTTCAAATTAGTTGGACGTGTATCATCTTTAAAAAAAAATGACTCAACACCATATTCATCAACTCTTTGCTTGGCGAAATTAGCTTGTTGATCATTGCCAAGAACACTGAAATATTTTACCGACTTTGCGCCTAATGATTTTGCATGCCCCGCAACGATCCCAGCCCCACCCAAAAAATATTTTGACTCATCCGGGGTCACAACAATAGTCGGATCTTCCTGCGACATCCCTACAGCGTTGCACTGCACGTATTGATCAACAATTGTATCACCTATCACCACTACATTTTTTTGCTGAAATCCTTTTATCGTTGCATGCACTTCATGTTGTTTTATTTGCTGGCGATTTAAATAGCCATTTAACAAATCCACTAGTACGTCTTGTGAACGATGGATATTAGTTAGCTGTGATTGTGAGCTAGTACGGCTATTGCCTGAACTAAAAATCAATTTACCACCATAAACATCGAGGGCAGCTTTTTCAGGATTATAAAGGGACTGATACTCATTTCCCTTAACTATTGCCCAAGGCTGCAGAGTGGCAATTAATGTTTCAATATCGTTATTATTAATAAAACTGAAATCTACATGACTCAAAGAATCAATGATCTCAAAACGATGCTTTTCGTCAGAATATCCTTGCCCTTTAAAAAGTCGATCGCCATTGATGCCCACAACAAGAGTATCTCCGCACTCCTTAGCAAACTTGAGTAAGCGTATATGACCTGGGTGCAATACATTAAAGTTACCCATCACCAAAATCATACGCCCGAGGGACTGACGAATATCAATAACATGTTGCAAATGATTCGATTCTAGCATTCTACCCTTCTCACTATTTTCATTTTACTCAAATTGCACGTTTTTTCATAACGATACTTGTAGTGATTCATCACGCATGGCCAAACTAAATTTAGTTCAGTTAGTTCAGTTAGTTCAGTTAGTTCAGTTAGTTCAGTTAGTTAAGACAAGCACATTAGGATAAAATATCTAAACTACAAAGTCATGTATTACCTATATTTAGTTATATCGGCTTGTTTGCTATAGGCTTGAATTAACCTCAGATGAAAATGGAACTATCACTTTGATCCACAACATAATTCAGGCACAATTACTTTAGATAATTTTTACACTTGCGCTAAAGTGATCTTAAAAAATGCTAAAAAACATACGGTTACATTTAGAAAAAGATGAAGAAAAACAAGATAAGCTTGAAGCATCACTTGCTCAAAGTATTCTTGAGACACACCACAAAAATATAAATAGCTTTGCTAGAAATATTCCCTCACTCAGTTCATTGATTAAACAACCACAATTACAAAATTACTCATTATTTTGCAACAAACACGGCGAAATCAATATTGTAGATTATGGCGTAGGCAGAACGCTTTATGGTTTTCATCCTCAGCAAGAAATTTTACAGCAAGTTAACGATTTTCTTGGGCATGCCCCTTATTTTAGTCTATCTGCCACGAACAACGAGCACTCAGCGCTTAACACCCCAACAGTAACACCTGAGATTAGCTTTGAAACCTCTAGAGGTTACCAAGATTATATTTATCAAAAGGTGGCTCCGGAAACGCTCAATTGTCTAGTCGTTTTAGGCTGTGGTTTAGGTCTGCATATCTTAGAGTTAATGACACGCAGAACCATTAAATGCTTAGTCATTTATGAGCCTGAAGTTCAATATTTTCAATGCTCAATTCTCGTGAATAAGTGGGGTAAAATTTTTGATTTAGCAAAAAGCAAAGGCACTAAAATTTTTATCCAAGTTGAGAAGGATGGTCGAAACTTAATTAGCGATATTAATGAATTGGTCGAATACGAAAACATTGGTGGTTTTTATGTCATGAAACATTATAACCATCCAGTATTTAACAGTTTACTGAATGACCTGCGATCTAAATCATGGTCTGAACTTCAAGAAAACGGTGTAAACTTTAATTTTAATGAAAGTTACCAACACTACGTCCCAACATGGACACCAACCATAACAGTTAACGATTATTCAAGTTGTCAACCGACCCACCCAAAGCTTCAGCAAAACTTACTGGCGCTAGAAAAATACTTTCCCGAAATATTTCATCAATATAAATCCTATCAACCCAAAACGTGGTTACCGATACAAAATAGTGAAGGTCAAATCAACATAGTCAAAGCAGAATCATTAGTACCTTGGTACAGTGACTCGCCGAAACAAGACTGCTTATATAATTATGAACACTACAACGAGCAACCCCATAAAGACGGCCTAGTTTTAGGTTATAAAGGCACCAAACTCGCCCATTATTTACACTATCAATTTGTCAAAGAAACCGAAGAATTGCTAGCCAAAGCCGAAGAAGAAACTGGCGCACTGCCCGAGAATATTGCGTCAATCATTATGTTTGGCTTGGGTGTTGGTTATCAACTTGAAAGCCTTTTAGAAAACCACACCGTAGAAAAAATATTTTTGTGTGAACCCAATACTGATTTTTTCTATGCTTCACTTTTTGCAATCGATTGGCATCATATTTTTGAAACCGTGGATAAAACGGATGCCCGAATCTATTTAAATGTTGGTGACGATGGCAGCCACTTGTTTCGCGACTTATTAAGCCAATTCCACTCGATTGGCCCTTACATTCTCAATAACACCTATTTCTACCAAAGTTATTACAATGCATCGTTAAACAATGCTATTGCTCAGTTGCGAGAGCAATTGCAAATTGTCATTTCAATGGGTGAATATTTTGATCATGCTTATTATGGTATTGAACATACCAAAGAAGGTTTTAGACGAAATATCCCCGTATTAACAAAAAAACCAGCAGATAAACTGAGCTTCGATGACAAAGAAGTACCTATATTTATTATTGGCAATGGCCCCTCTTTGGACCTGTCAATTGAAGCCATTAAAGAGTGGAAAGACAACGCTATCGTGATCAGCTGTGGTACCACCTTACAGTCATTACACCGACATGGCATTACACCAGATTTTCACGCTGAAATTGAACAAAACCGAAGCACTTATGACTGGGCAGTGCTTATTGGTAATTTGGAATATTTAAAAACAATCACGCTAATTTCATGTAATGGCATTCACCCAGATACCTGTGAGCTCTACAAAGACGTACTAGTAGCCTTTAAAGAGGGGGAATCGTCAACTGTTTCAGCACAAAGCGTTCTTGGGCGACAAAATTTTGAAACACTCCAACATGCTTTTCCCACCGTAAGTAATTTTGTCACCGATTTAATGAGCGTTATCGGTTTTAACCATATTTACCTAATGGGTGTTGATTTAGGTTTTATTGATGTTAAACATCACCACTCAAAATCATCTGGTTATTATCAAGAGGATGGTAAAGAAACCTACGATTATGCAGAAAATAATAATACTTCATTAACTGTACCTGGTAACTTTAGACCCAGAGTTAACACCAAGCATGAGTTTAAGATATCAAAACAAATTATCGAACAGGTCGTTCATAAAAAGTTAAAACTACAAACATTCTATAACTGCAGCGATGGAGCAAAAATTTTAGGCACTAATCCGCTGCATTTGGACAACTTGTTGATTGTCTCTTCTAAAAGTCAAAAAATACACGCAATCGAGATAGTTAAATCTGTTGTATTTTCAACTATCAACAACGCTAACTTCATAGAACGCTATGAAAGTAAATTCTCCCATTCTGTATTAATCAAAGAATTAACGAAATTGGAGTGCTTACTAGACCAAGATGTAACATCAGCAGCTCAAGCCAATAAACTAATCAACAAACAAAAAGAGCTGTTATTTTCGTCTTATAAAACTGGTAAGTCGCTACTTTTTTATTATTTATATGGTACTACAAACTATGCCAATGCCGTATTAAGCAAAATGCTTTGTACCAACGAAAATATATCTGGCCTTGCCACAGCATTTGAGCAGACAAAAGCGATGTGGTTAGACGCTTTAAGACAAATAAAACAATTAATAAATGAAAAAGAACCAGAAGATTTTGATGTTTCATCGTTCAGTTTATTAAATAGACAATTAAAAAGCTTAAAGCGCAATTGTGGTGATTGTTCGCTGTTAATTGTTTCGGACTCAGCAAAGTTCATAGCAAGTATAAAATTCGTTTTAGATGACCAATTTTCTTGGATTAAACAGGTTAAAATCATTAGCCCACTAGAAATAGAAACAAATACAGATATACCAGATTATGCAATCTATCATTTAGATCACTTTGAACCAACAAACCTACGTGGATCCAAAAACACCATTGCTATAGTAAAATCTGAGAAACAAATCCCCCTCAACTTTGATGGTATTACCTATCTAAAAAATCCCGTGATAAAAAACGACACAGTGTTTAATAATCCGATATTTCTAGCGAGAGTGGTTATTTTAGCTTGCTTTAATCAGCAGAAATGTAACCTAGTACTTCCCAAATATAGGGCATTACAGAGTCCACTTTTACTTGAACCTTTTTATATTCAACAACTAGAAGAATATGAAATATTTGATGATATTTTCTACCTTAGTGTCTTCTCAAAGAATGATAAGCAAAAATCAAAGTCGATTTCGATTAGCGGATCGAGATCTAAAAAAATAATTAGCCCATTAAAGATCAAGCATCTTGTTTATCAGTTAATGTCAGAATCCGCCTTTAATGAGCACAAACAAACTATAAAGAATTTATTAGATGCTAAAATTCGTGACGATAAAAATTAGGCCACTTCAATATTGCTAATTCTTATCGGCACAATCTATCAAACACTTAAACAGTAAACTCAAATTGATAATCTACAATTGCCATCCAAACCTCTCAAAAAAAGCAGGAGGTATAAGAGAATTCATTCTTCGAATCTGGCTTGACGAAAATATATCAACCCATTCATTTTTTAAACCTTTTCGAAAATGACTCTCTTTTTTACTTGGCACAATCAAATTTGAAGTAGAGACGTCTAACTCAAAAAATTCAAAAATCCCATCGAAGAATAACCTTGGATCATCGGCCATTGTTGAAAAATCGGTAAACTTAATTTCAAGTAGTGAAGATTTATCAAGAGTTGTCCATTCTTCAACGTAAGAACATAATTTAGGAAGCCAATATTCAATCAGAACATCGAGTTTGGTTTGTTCAGACAAACTAAAATACTCAGCATGTGGTGGATGTTCCCAAGTTTTTAACTGTCCTTTTTTAAATTTACTATCAATCCAATGCAACCAACTCAGAGTGGCTTGTCGGAGATCTCTACAATGAAAAATCATTTTAGAAATATTAAAATCTTTTAACGTATTTAAGTTGTAAAGATTTGCTGAAAAATGATCTACAACCACACCATTGTTTTTAATTGCTTTGAATATATTTCTCTCTGATATATACATATCCGGCCAAGGACCGGCTGCAATATCATTGAATTCTCTATTTAAAGTTTTACTTAATGTGTTAAAAATAAAAGCATTACCGCATTTAGGAATTGTATTAATAATAATGGGGTAGCCAGAATTATTTTGTGTACAATTGGATTCATTACTGAAATCACTTAGAGCATAAACTGTAGGGGTATCAGAAATAAAAGAAATCTTTTCACGGATCTCGTTCTCAAATTCTAGCGTCGCGCACAAGACCACTTTTTCAGCTAATGTCGAATCAAGGGGGGTAACCGTTTTTCCACCAATCCTTTTACCAATATTTATAGTATCCACTATTCTAGTAGGTGTTCTTAAGTTGTTTTCTAGCGAATACTTTATTATCTTTTCAGCACACGCCCCAGAACCACATATCACATAATCTGTATTTTTGATTACCTTATGAAAACGAATGATTCTATTAATCATAACCAACCTGAATCTCTATTAGTAAGCAAAAGACTGCCCTCTTTGTAACTTATAGGCATGTGGTGAATATTTTCGACTGTTTTCCATCCAGTTTTTTGGCTAAAAGCATTGACTCCTATTGATTGAGCATGCTCGTATATACGTTCAGCGTTTTCAATACTACCAACTTCCAACATAATGTCAGTGCCACACCAATTATGGTGATTTGTGGAACAAATTGCATCTGCTTCTGCACCTTCAATATCCATTTTAATAAAATCAAATTGTGACATTTGTTCTTGAAAAGCCAAACAACTGACCGAAAATTCCTCCACTTCACCGTAAACTTCTAATTTTTTTCCTTTAATATGGCTACCGGTTCTATTTCCTATTAATCGAGTGAAAATAAGACTTTCATTTTTGTTTGAAATAGCATGCTCTTTCAGAAAAATAGTAGATACGTTATTTAGTGCAGCATTTTGTGCAATCTTAGATACATGAATCGGATCAGGCTCAAATGCGGTTACTTGCCAACCTAGTCGAGACATTAATATGCTATGCAAACCTATATTCGCTCCCATGTCTGCTACGTTTTTATAGCGATTACGATTTGCATAATAAAAAGAAAAAAGTATTAATTCATCAAGTCCAAATAACTTTAATGAATCTATATTCCCCATTGAATAATAGGGGAAAATAAGGTGACCAAATGGCCCAAATTCAACAGAAACTTTATCAGAAGAGGCAAAACCTGACTCGCTAATCAATTTCGCACACACTTCACTGTTAAATTGATAAAATGGCTTAGTATGAGCATGTAAATTTTTAGTTTCTTTTAACATATCAAACAAAGTAGCGAATAAACTCATATATCAAAACCCTCAAAGCATTCGGCAACAAAACGCCTTTTAATCAACTGTTTCAGTGTCGGTATGTTTTCGTAAGAAGTGATCAAAATGCCATCACCTTCAACTATCTGGTAATTGGATGGTGTGTCGACTTTTAGATTCGGAATGTTTTTGTAGGAAAAACCAGCTTTTGAATGGTTATCATCAAATACAATTTTTATTTTTTGAGCTGCCGCTCCGATATGGTAAAAGATTACTGGCAACAATAAGCTCGCTCCATAACCATATACTCTTGGCATTTTATCCAACCAAAGGGAAATTTGATTATTTAATTGACTAAACTTTTCGTATTCTGAGCGAAAGCTCTTTTTTAAATTCGCTGCGGTTTGAATGGGTAATGTAAATTGAGTAGTGGTTTTAATCTCAATTGACTTTTTCTTGAACGCAAACATTACTGCACCACCACAAGTTGGGTAAGCATTGTATTGCATAGATACAATTTCAGCATTGCAACTTTCAAGTAATTTTTTAATAGAAGTAGGATGAAAGTAATGAAAATGTTGATGAAAAAAGGCATCAAACCTCAATGCATTTATTTGTTTCTCAAAACATGGCACCTCAAAATAAAACAATGTAGTTTCAGCACAATTTTCCAGCAATTTTTGAATAAACTCTCGAGGCTCAGCAATATGTTCCAACGTGTGTGAACACAAGACAACCTGAGGTGCAATTTGACCTAAATCAATATCTTCAACAAATCCTTTAATTGTCTGTACGTCTTGATAGTCAATATGCACAGCTAAACTCGGATCCACTAAATATTTATTCGGTACATCGAACAATGACAACAAAGTTATATCATTACCACCAATATCAATTATCGATATAGTTTGTCGGTTCATTGTTTGTCCAATAAACTCTTTAAAACTATTGAAACGTTTACTTGTTGAAGAAGAATTTGCCGTCGAATAATTGTAATCTACGTCATTATATAGAACGCTAGGAGGCAATTGAAAAGCTAGTTGGACATGACCACATAAGCTACAAATATCAATCGCTTGGTCAAAACCTTTAAAGTTAGGGTCATATATCCCATACGTTTCAGATAATGGAAGATTGGGCAATTCTAAAAGCGTATCTAACAGCTCACTTTGACACACTTTACATTCATTAACGTTTCGCATGACGCATTGTCTCAATTACAACTTTTATGATATTACTTGCTGTGAGGCCGCTCACATCACACAAGTTGGAATAGTTTCCATACTCATGAACAAAATCATTAATCGCTAATTGCCTTATCTCAGCCCTATCTCTGCTATTCCAACTACGAATGACCAGATTGTAAATCCCATCATGAGCAGATAATTCTTCAACCACCACGGCACAGCGGGTTTTCTCAATACTGCTTATGACCTTAGCCGAGTCAAAGGGCTTGACACTGTGCACATATAGCAAGTCCACGCAAATACCATGCTTTTTCTCAAGCTCTGCATTGGCTTCAATTGCATTTTTTAGCTGCGGACCTAAGACAATAATTGTTATGTCACTGCCTTCTGAAACTTGAATTATTTTGCCTGCTAGTATGGGTTTATCAAATTCAACTCCATGAGGATTTTCAGTTAATTTAAAATAATTTATTTTGCCGTTGTTGTACTCAGATCGAAACAATTCATCAAATTCGCTTGCAGAACCCGGACAAAACACTTGACTGTTCGGGATGTGAGACATAAGCGACACATCCGTATAACAATGGTGACTGCAACCGAGTTGAGCATAATCAAAAGCCCCCCCGACTGAAACAAAATTACCAGCAAAACCTTGATAACCAAAATCCAACTTAATCTGTTCAAAGGAACGTTCTATTAAAAATGGGGCAATCGTATGTGTTACGGGAATTAAACCTTGCTTAGCCATACCTGCTGCTATGGACACCATTGTTGGTTCACAAATACCAATATTAAAATATCGCCCAGGACAACTTTGCGCAAAAGGTTGCAAAATACCATGACTGATGTCGCCAACCATGACAACCAAATCTTCGTTCTGACGACCAATATCAAGCATAGTGTCAGCAAATTGCTCTCTTAAACCTTTCATAGTTCTAAGGCTTCCATTATCTGCTCAAACTCCTGTTGATTTGGAATACGATGATGCCACCTGCCATGCCCCTCCAGGAGATTAACCCCATATCCTTTGGTATTTTTAGCAATTAAAGCGACGGGCTGAGTCGCATGTTCTATATGACTGAATGCCTCAACAATACTTTCTTGTTTGTGCCCATCAAAAACATGAACTTGCCAACCAAAACTTGCCCACTTAGCGGGAAGGTCATCTATAGGGCACAATTGAGCACCTGAAAGATTCCAGTCGATTATTGCAACTAAATTATCTAAGCATCGATTAGCAGCAACATGCGCTGCTTCCCATATGGTTCCTTCGTGACATTCACCATCGCCAAGTAAGGAGATGACTAGTGATTTTTTTTTCTTAATTTTGTTGGCTATAGCAATGCCAACCGAAAAAGGAAATCCATGTCCCAGTGAACCCGTTGATGCCTCTATAAAAGGCACTTTTGTTCTATCCGGATGCCCTCCCAGAATTCCTCCCGGCTGCGAATAGTTTTCCAACTGTGCGGCTGTCAATAAATTATATTTTTCAAGTACAACATATAATCCTGCACATCCATGCCCTTTAGATAATACGAAAATATCTCGTTCAGGCCAATTAGGATTTGCTTTATCGTATCGTAATACTTGCCCGTATAAATGATCGATAATATCAACTATGGAAAAAGAACTTGGGATATGACCTTCTTTAGCTTTAGTTACTATTTCGACAATTCTTTTTCTTAAATCTTTATTTAGCAACGGTTCTACCCCTCAAAAAATACTCGTCCTTGGCCGCCATCAAGTAAAACAGACGTACCAATAGCAAAAGAAGCCTTATCTGATACTAAAAAGGTAACAAACTCACTAATTTCCTCTGGCGTGCCGAATCGTTTAACCGCCATTCTTTCAGATAAATATTTTTCAACATGCTCAGGGCGAGTCTTAAGTGTTTCATCCCAATAACCTCCTTCGGTAAACACAGCCCCCGGTAAAACTGCAGTCATAACAACATTATCAGCTGAAACAAAACGCCCTACACTACGTACATAGGCATTAAGTGCAGCCTTAGCTGCGCAATACATTGGTGTACCTTGATTTTCTAACGAAGCAATGGAAGACACGTGACAAATTCGCCCCCATTTTTTGGCTTGCATTGTGGGTAAAAATGCATTGTTTAACTCAATTGCATTAAGTAAATTGAATTGCATTACATCCCGCCAGGCATCTACTGCACTGAGTGGCTCTGTGATACCCAAATTGCCACCAACGTTGTTGACTACAATATCAGGCTCCAAATTTTCATTTGAAAGCCAGTCCAATAATACTTTGGGACCATTGCAATCTCTTAAGTCGACACTAAAGTAACGGTTTTTATTTTTGTGTTGCAAAGTTGCTTTTTCAGCTAAATCCGCAAGTTTGTCGCCTTGTCTTGCAACCCAGATAACATCCGCACCTTCTTTGGCAAGCGATTGTGCTATGGCCATTCCAAGTCCGCCAGAGGCGCCGGTGACTAAGGCAAGTTTGCGTTCAATATTTAGATTCATATAATTAGAATGGTCCTTTGAACCATTTTCCTGGTACATCATGCATACCGGTGTTTTCAATAACGATGGGAGTGGCTAGCCCAAGCATTTCACAAACTCGATTAGTTATAGTATCTGCATTATTATAAAAACCTTTAGTCATAGCATAACTTGTAGGTTCTGGGAATTCAGGCAATCCTAACCTTTTTGGCGCAGTCATAAGTTTGCTAAAACACGTTTCAGCTACGCTAGCGACTATTTCCGCAGCCACAGAAAAGTTCTTATGAGCACTGTCACACACCAATAGATGCCCGGTTTTAGTTACAGAGTCATAGATCGGTTGCCAGCCAGATTTATCGGTTTGAACAGTCTCAAGCACTTCACAAGCAATCCCTTGTTCTTTAAGCCGTTCTGCGGCTATCAGTGTTTCGATTAACATGTAGCTATTTGCCACCAGCGTAATATCTCTGCCCTCACAGTGCGTTCTAACTTTATCAAGCGGTTGGCTTAAATTCACTAATTCTGTTTCGTTACACTGTTGATTATGTAACCAGCGATGTTCAATAAACAAAACGGGATTGTCATCCATAATAGCTTGATAGAGTTGCTGAGCGACTGAATCCGTTTTACTTGGTATAACCACTTTAAGACCAGGAATATGAGCAAACCATGCCTGCAAATTCTGTGCATGGGTCGGCCCCTGCCCCCACCCTCGCCCGACTATTAGGCGAATTGTAAGCGGTACCTTCATCTGCCCATTAAACATGTAATGCCATTTAGCTGCATTGTTGACTAACTGATCCATTGCTAGTAAAAAGAAATCTAAGCGTTGGTGGGTCATTAATACTCGACTCCCCGACAAGGCTGCACCGATACCGATGCCTGTCATAGCATTTTCAGCGGTTGGCATATCAAAAACGCGCCGATTACCAAAGGCTTCAGACAATCCTTTGGTCGTATCAAAAATGCTCTTGGGATCGTCAATCCCCAAGCCAAAACTCAGCATTGACGAGTCGTCATTCATGGCTTGATGCTGAGCTAAACAGACTTGTTTAGCAAAGGTGGTAATTTGGGAATGTATATCAAGCATAAACATATCTACTGTTGTGTTGTGGATCTGGAAATGCCGCGCATTCCGCGTGTTCAAAAGCTTGGTTAATTTCCTGCTCGATTTGTTGTTTAGCCAGCGCGATAGTATTTATATTATCAATATTCTCAAGCAATAATTGACGTTCCAACAGCGTTATCGGATCCCGTCCAAGCCATTTGGATACTTCTTCTTGCGGACGATAGCCAAGATCATCATCCCAATTAGGCCCACAATGTTCTCGATGCCGATAGGTATGACATTCGATCAAAGCCGGGCCAGCACCCGAGCGGATATTTTGAATACATTTTTCCGCGACGCGAGCAACTTGAATGACATCGTTCCCATCAACTTCTGCTGCGTGTAAGCCGATGGCCTGAGCTAATTTAACAATAGAACGGCCAGCCGGTTGCCTTACCTCCAGCGGGCTGTATACAGAATAAGCATTATTCTCACAAATGAACAAAACTGGGAGCTTTCTCAAGGCGGCAAAATTCGCAGACTCGTAAAACGCCCCTTCTTCAGTCGCTCCTTCGCCAAAATAAGCCACTGATATTTCGTTCAATTTTTGTACTTGTTGATGCAGTGCGTTTCCAACTGCAAGCGGGATACTGTTACCAACTATCGCAGTGCTGGCAACAAATCCAGCAGTCAAGTCAGTTAAGTGCATTGAGCCACCTCGACCACCTGTACAGCCAGTTTCTTTGCCATAAAGTTCAGCGATCAACTTATTTAAATCACCTCCTTTGGCCAAATAATGGGCGTGGGCTCGATGTGAGCTGTAGGCTTTGTCTTTGGAAGTTAAAAATGCTGAAACACCAACGGCAACGGCTTCTTGTCCGATAGATAAATGAGTTGGGCAACGCATTTTCTGTTCAGAATAACGAGACGCAATAGCTTCTTCCACTAAGCGAATGCGTAAAATCTGTTGATAAAACAAAAATAAAGCACTCATGGAATAAACCAGAAGTAGTCACCGGTGTAGCCAACTTTCTGAAAAAACGCTTTCCATTCATCAACATGCATGATGGTTTTAGCGGTTAAGTTCCATTCATACATGCGCGCTTCTTCTTCAGCATTGCGATATGCATCAACGGTAATAAAGGCGTTGCCTTTACTCACTCGCATAATTTCTTGTAAAGCTTGGCCACATTCTTTCCGTTCTAAGTTATGTACTGTGTTGACACTCATAACTAAATCAAAGGTATTATCTGCAAAAGGCAAACGGGTTGCACAAACACAGATAACATCGGCTTTAATTTCCTCTTTAGCATGTGCAATTGCATAGTCTGAAATATCAATACCCTTAGCGGTTATACCAGGAATGAGCTGCTTTAAATCGTGCAAAAAGAAGCCTTTAGCACAGCCTACATCAAGCACCGAACTGTGCTCCGTCAACCTGTATTGTTGCTGAATGTCTGGCACCACGGGTTGCCAAAAGCGTGGGAAATAGTGGAATCCACCATATCCATATTGACGTTCTCCATCGAAAAATTGCTCACCAAACTGACGGGCAATTGCTCGCACCGCGTCGGTTTTTTCTTCACTTCTCGCTTGAGTATTGCGATTCGTCTTAGGGTAATTTCTAAGTAAATCTATTTCCATTGAATGAAGATCCTCATTTACTGCTTATGGGTGTAGTCTAAAGACATTGATTTAAGTTGTTCGAAGTTTTGCTCTGCCCACTCAATTGTTTGTTCAATACCTTGTTCAAGGGATATCTTATCCTGCCAAGCAAATTCATTTCTGACTTTATTAGAATCCAGTAAATAGGCCGCATCTTTACCGGGTCTATCTGCTGAAATTTCGCATACTTGATTGATATCTTTTGCCATTCGCTGACAAATATTCTCCACTAAAGCACGAATAGACACCGTATCTAAGGTCGAAACATGATAAGTCTCACCGTTTGTACCCCGTTCACCAATGGCTTGGGTTGCGCGCGAAACATCGTCAATATGGATAAAAGAGCGCTCTGATACTCCGCCACCATGCAACGGCAGTTTATGTCCCAACATAATACTTAAGATCGTTTTGGGAATAATCCTGTACAACTGCTGACCAGGGCCATAAACGTTAGCGGCGCGTGTTGAAACAACTGGAAATTGATGTACATCAAAAAATGTTTTAAGACTCATATCAGCCGCAGCACGGGATACCGCATAGGGTGTGCTGGGGTTAAACATTTGGTCTTCACTCACAAAACCAGAACATGAACCATATACTTCTGGGGTAGAAATATGGATATATTTGTCGAGGTAATCCTTATGACGCAACATGTTGTGAAACTTAACGGTTGAAACCACATTGGTCATAAACCAATGTTCGGGATACTCCCAGCTTTGCCCCACCATACTTTGTGCGGCAAAATTGTAAATCGTACCTATTTGCCTAGCGTCTAAGATAGATTCTATTTTATCTAGATGGTGATTCAAATTCAATTGATGAAACTGAAACTTTGAATGATCAATCCACTTATAGGGAAGTAGTGCATCTGCAGGTTCCAATGACCGACTAATACCCAGCACTTCTACTCCTCGTTCCAACATACTTTTGCAAAAACTCGCACCAGAGAATGAATTACTGCCGATAACAGCAATGGAATTTATCATGCAGCTAATTCCCTCGCCATAAACTGCATAAGCATATGGCCAACTATAAGTTGTAGATCCTCAGAGATTTGCATGTCGTTTATGTCGTTATGAATGGAATAGTTTGCAAGAGCTTTCGCTTTACCACCGGTATAGCCCAAAATTGCAAAACTTTTCACGCCTAACTCTTTAGCTTGTTGCAAAACACGCACAATATTTTCAGAATTACCACTCCCCGACAATACAATTAACACATCATTAGGATTAGCCTTGACCTTTAACTGATGCGAAAAAACCTTGTCGTAACCAATATCGTTGCTTAGACAGGTTACTACGCTAGAATTGGCAGGTAAGGCTTCGACATTCAAACTCATGTTACCAGAAGGATCGATGCCATATAAAAAGTCATTGGCCAAATGAATAGCATTACCCGCACTACCACCATTACCGCATATAAATACTTGCTTTTTTGTTTTGCAGCAATCTATTAGATGCTCAGCAAGCACTTGTATTGTCGCTGAATCCAGTAGGTTAATTTGCTCCGACAACGCTGCTTGGTATGCTGCAATAAGTTCTTTCATTTAAGTACTTCCTGCTGCATCCACTTCAAATTATGCCATCTGTCCTCATCGATGAGCTTGCCTGCTTTGAATTTTTGAATTATCTCATCTATCGCGACACTGACCGTCTTTTTAGGTTTGAATCCAGTAGCCAACAATTTTTCTGAATTTATCCGATATGAGCGCGGATCATTAGAAGGCGTGACTTCAATTTTTGCTCCGACCTTTTCAACGACCATGTTGGCAATATCCAAGATAGAAATATTCTCAAAACCCGCATTGTAAACGCCAGTTATTTGCGGATTCTCCAAAAAGAAAACATACAGGTCAGTAATATCGTCGATATGAATATTGGGACGCGTCTGATCTCCTCCAAATACCGTAATAATTCCATTTTTAAGAGCCTGCATCGTTAACATATTAACTGATACGTCGAGTCGCATACGGGGCGACAAACCACACACCGTAGCTGGGCGCACAATTTGTACGGCCATTTTATCTGCGTAACTCAAAAGCACTCTTTCTGAAACCATTTTTGTTTTGTTGTATTCAGAGATGGGATCTAATACCAGATTCTCAGTGACCTGTTCCTCATCTTTAACTCCATATACACTGCCAGAAGACGCATAGACAAAATGTTTAACGCCTGCTCTGACTGCATAATCTGCAAGTTGCATGGTTGCCAACGCGCTTATTTCCCAAGTCAATTTAGGATCTAAATCTCCACATGGATCATTGGCTACTGAAGCTAAATGCACGATAGCATCGATGTCATTTAAATCGATGTCTGTGACATGCCTCACATCTTGTTTTATCATCATCAGATTTTTATGTGGCGATATAAAGTTACCAAACCATTGAGTATCTATCGCAACAACGTGATAGCCATTGGCTAATAATTTCGGTACTAATACCGAACCTTTGTACCCACACGCACCGGTGACAAGAATTGTCGTCATTACAATAACTTCCTATAAATCGAATAAATGTCTGTTTGCTTTTAAAAAACACTCGGAGACCAACATGCTGCCATTTTTTAAATCTCTAGCAGGTATTTTCTCAATGTAACGTTTATGTGTCTCACTCATATCTCTAATCAACTCATCTGAAACAACTAATTGTTCAAATTCAACTACTGCCGCAAGAATTTCACCTTCACTGTTATCAATACATTCAAAACCATTATTACGCAAAACGTTTCCATCCATACATTCCAGTATATCAATACTAATGCCACTGTCGCGCGAAATTTTAATTCCTTCCAAAAGCGAAATAAATTTCACTCTTTGATTAGTCTCTTTATTGAAGTAATATTTTGGAATAAATCGAGAGTAATACGGATAGAATAAGCCAAAGGGAACCATATTAACTCCCAAAATAGGCCGATCAAATGCCGCTGCAACGCCCTGCGGCCCGCTCGTATTAGCAATAAAAAATGAACAAATACTGAGTACAAATGTTTCAATAAAGCCATTTAGTCCGCCAGGCTTGTTCTTACAAAAATCATAATAAGCTGGATGTTTGATGTCTAAAAACTGATGAGATGTAAGTCCTACTCGAATAACGGTGTAGCCTTTATCTAACAAGTAATTGACTGCTAATTTAAAGGTATTAATATCGGCATCTCTAAAGTCGTGATAAGAACAATTCTTACTTTCAATTTTCTCACTCAGATAGGCGCCATCACGCACATGAAAACAAACGATTTTTTTAAAGTCTTTTATTCCTAGCTCACTTAATGCTTTTATTCCTGCTCTCTCGTCCGATTTTGGAATTGCGATTTTAGGCGGATTCAATCTTTGAATATTTTGTAATAATAAATAATCTGTTTCAGGCCAAGGTTTTTTATTATTCAGCTTTTTGTGGGATTGGAGATCGAATGGCATTGGCTCATAAAAGTAGTCAGAAATAAGATTTGGGCGGCTCCTGAATAACTTGTGCAAAAAAGGATTTTCAACGATACGAATATGTTCCTTTAGCAGACCATAGATATATAGATTGGCTATATCACTTTCAATCGCTACATCTGCAACGAACAAATTCAATACTTTTTTGGCGGTGTTTGTTTTTTTACGAGAACGGATCCAACTTTCTGGCTCACAAATCAAGTGACCGACTCTATCTACTGTCAGAAACGATATCTTTAAACTAGTCGCCCCTAGTGACATTAAGGTTGTACTAAGCGATTGTTTTCCAACTGCATAATCAGGGGTGACACTCAAACAATATGCTAAAGCAACAAGAGCGTTGAACTTATCATCCTGCTCTAAGTAAGCTAGATAAAGCGCATAAAATGCATTGTGATCTAGACTTCTATACCAACAAAACTTTCGCAAAAATCCAATATCTTTGGTTTCGATACCTAAACCTTTCAATGCAATAAATCGAAAATTAAGGAGCTCAGAATTATTTGGGTCGAGTTTCAATAGTGTTTCACTAATTACCTTTAGCTGTTCAAACTCGCTTTGGTCAAGTAGCATTTTCAACTGACTGAGGTGATGTTCGAAAGACAATGACATAACTTAGGTAACTCTACTTGAATCTAACCTAGCAGTTAGTACAAGAGTGTCACTTAGACCTTGGGTATAAAGCGAAGAAGCATAGCTATCTTTTGCTTCTTGACTAACGTTAGTACTCCAAATTTTATGTCCTCCAGGCTTTCCATGACTTAACCAGTATAGATGGTTAGCTAAGTCATAACGTTGATGTCCTTCAATTTTTTCAACTAAAAAACCTGCTGAATTTAACAATATCTGTAAGCTTTGCTGCGTATATAAAATCAAGTGCTCACTCCATAAAGTAAAGCGCTTAAAATCTTGACTCTTGTACAGTGTAAGCAAGGCATCATTGGCATTAGGCACTTCAATGATTAACTTTCCAGCTGTATTCATTCTATTGCGAATTTGCCTCAACACATCTAATGGATTATGCAAATGCTCAAATACATGAAACAGAGTAACCAAATCAAATTTTCGGTCTACTACCTCTTTTATATTTCCATATACTTCATAGTTTAAATTTTTTAGTATTTGCCGTGCCGCGTTTTGAGGCTCTATTGCAACTACTTTTTTCGCGAGACCGTTAACTTTATCGAGAATCCCGCCGAGTCCTGTCCCAATATCTAAATAGTGTGCATTGTCCAAATAATTAGCAATTAAGTGGAACCGCCGATTGTCATCATCTTCACTATTCAATAAAAAATTGGCTCTTTGCTCTACCCCCCAATATGAAAGGTCATCACCATTTGTTGAATTATGGTTATTTTCATTCGGTTCCAAAAATATAAGGCCTGATCGATTGCATCTCCAAACAACTTGTTCTGGATCATCTCTAGTCTCATGTGAATAGAGTTCGACACTACCTACATCAATTATGTTCAGATCCACTAATTGCTGAACTAACGCGGTATGATAAGTAAATTCCATTAAATACCTTATTATGGGTTAAACCAAAAGATTGTCATGATCATCAAATTTACGCATCAGCATCACAAAATCCATTACGTGGATTATTTTAACAACAATCTATATTTATATTTTAACTCTTTAGACTGAAGAGAACTGTTATCTGCATACTAATCTATTTAAGTGGCTTTCATTGACGATATATTTTTTTACTCAACGATGGGATCCACACCTACACTATTTTCTAATTTGTTAATATATCTAATCGACAGTTACAACTGAAATTAACTTGGCCGATAATAAAAAAGTACATCTTTAATTAAGTACCTGAAACTACTTAATTATCGAGAACTAAAGTCTCTCCTTTTGTCAAAAGCGACTCTAAGCTTTCAAACGCTTGCCAAAAACCTTCACCGAAATTTTTATGACCCTGCCAAATTTCAGGGATCCAAGAAGCGGTATTGCAGTATTGTTTCATATAATCAAAAACTGCCGCAAAATCCATTTCTCCATCGCCTATTTTTAACCCTTCATCATCTACACCGGCGGCATCAGCAATGTGAATGTGTTTAATGTATTCACCTAATTTTTCAAAGTATGTTTTTAGTTCCAAATTATATTTATTACACGCCAAATAACTGTGCGAAACATCAAGGCATATATTTGTTCCCGTACGTTGACAAAACAAGGCGGACTCATCCGGATCAACAAACAAGTTATGAAAACGTTGACCACCAAAATGCCAAGGGAATGGAGGCATCGTTTGAATTAAAATATCAATATTATTGGTATTTAAACCTCTTAAGCTCTGTTCAACTAATGCATATTTACGACTTATTTCATTTCCCGTCAGAAAATTTTCTTGGCTAAACCCGCCGACATTAACAATGACTTGGACCTTATTAGTGGCGGGATAAAACTGCTTAAGTGCTCTAGCTACATCAAAAACACGATTTAAATGCTGGATAGAGATTTGACGGTAGTTATCATCATCACTGGCTAAATCCAAAGTGTGGTCATTTTCAAATAACTCAGGTGCATGAACTAATAGTTTCATGCGCTTGTTGGCTGAGATAAATTCTACTGGTTTTAAATTTAAGTCTTGGTAACTAAGGTGATACTCAACCACATCAAAATTAGACATAGTGGAAAGATTCGCATCGTGATAGCGAACAGGAATACCAAAGGGTTGCGAAAATGTATATTGTCTTGGAATAATTTGAGGGCTGGTGTTTAAATCTGAATGAAAGAAAAACTCACCACGTTTAAATTGTCGAATAGCGGCTTTACCTATTAATGCATCCAGATGATATGGAGGTAAACCTTTACCGGGACTCTTTACAGTTAACATATCATCAGTAATGATTTGTCCGGGATAAATATCTTTTGTAGCAACGATACTTTTAGCTAGGTTTTCCCGATTCATCATCTCACCTTGGCTCATGTTACGATTGCCATTTCCAAGCATTGCCTCTTCTACCTGACGAATTCCTTTAACCATTTGAGAAAATTCTTCAGGCAATAAACTGACCTTGTGATCATTGCCTTGCATTGAGCAGTCAAGAGTAAAATGTTTCTCGATTACCTTGGCGCCTAAGGCAACAGCCGCAATAGTAACGGAAATACCACGCTCATGACCTGAATAACCAATTAGTCCATCATTCATTTTAGATAAATACTGAAGATAAGGCAGTTGAATATCTTTAAACGGCGCGGGGTAAGTTGAATTACAATGCAATAATACAAATTGAGCTGCTTCTGACTTAAGTAAATCGACGGCCATCTTGATTTCAGAGTCAGATGACATGCCCGTTGAAACTAACATCGGCAATCCCTTTTTTGCAATGTGTTTCAATAATTTATGGTTTGTTAAATCTGCGGAGGCAATCTTAAACCCTTGCACCCCCATCAGCTCCAATATATCAGCACTCACTTCGTCAAAGGGGGTGCACAAAAAGGTAATGTTTCGCTGTTTACAATAGCTAAACAAAACCCGAAACTCATGTTCCTTAAGCTGAAATTTACTCAATAGATCGAGGATATATTGGGTACCTAGGTCTTCAGATTCTCGATTGGAAGTATGGCCGTTAACATACAAACTCTCCATATCTCGCATTTGAAATTTAACACAATTTGCACCCGATTCTATTGCCAAATCAACCAATCTTTTGGCTAACATTAAATCGCCATTATGGTTGTTTCCTATTTCAGCGATAATAAAACAAGGACTGGTTTTACTAATCGAAAACTGCTCTATCGAAATAGCGCGTTTTTCTCTGGAAGCAATAGATACTATGCGCATCTGCTCGTCTACAATCGGCAAGTATCGTAATCGTTCTGTTAGTTTGCGTTCAATATCTATCGGCTCATCAAGTTCATGCATATAACTTACGCTAGTGTTCATGCACTGAACAATTGGGCTATTTAGATCTATTCTATTTTGCAGTAAAATCCAGCGTCTAAAATCACCATCAGTAAATGCACCTCGTAAACGTTTTTCTTTTGATACGACAAAAACAATTTGTAGCTTATTCGCATTCAGAGCATTTAGTGCATCTGAAATGAAAGAATCATCTTCGATAAGGTACTTTTGAATATCTTTATCTAGCTGCACAAAACACCTATAGCCTCTGTAATACTGATTCTGCTAGTTTAAAATCAAATTCTGAATCAATATCGATTGCAGACATTTCATCCATCACGAACATGCTAATTTTCCCACCTAAACGGTTACTGGTCGTTTGTAACACCCAAGGTTTAAATATATATATCGACCCATTTTCCTGATACTGAAGTGACATATCTTGTCTACGCGGACGATGCAAGTAGTCATAGTTAATGGACTCGGCGCCATCTTGCGTAAAGCGCCACAAAAATCGATGATTAGGAATGACTGAGAGAAGTGAATCTGATTTTTCCATCACGATATGCTTAATCGCATTATCGATATCATCTGTCTTTCTAATGGGAGACGTGCACTGTAAAAAAACAATCAAGTCAAACGTCAGGTCATTTTTTGATAATACATCAAGACAATGCAGTAATGCGGATTCTGACGAGCAGGTATCACCTGAAAGAGAATCGGGGCGCAATACAACTGTGGCACCGGCCAATTCCGATATTTGTTTAATTTTGGGGCAGTCGGTACTCACAAAAATGTCAGTAACTAACTCAGATCTTGCCGCTTGATCGATACTGTGAGCGATCAATGGGCGCCCGCCAAGATCGCGAATATTCTTACCTGGTAACCCCTTAGAGCCACCTCGCGCAGGTATTATAACGGCGATTTTCACTATTGATTTCCGCTTACATGTTTAAAATTGTTGATTGGTACATATTCAAATTTCTTTAATTGGCAGCGCTGACGCTAACAATGAATGGGGATTTGTTACCCATATTTTGACGCCCAATTGATTAAGAACATGTTCTTGCAAAAGTGCCAAATACTCCACAATAGTTAACTTTCCTAATTTTCGAGCAACCTCACTCGAGGCAGTTGCATGAAAACCTTTACTATCTTGCTTATATTCTTTTTGTTTTTGAAATGAGTGAATAAAATGACGTGCTTTTAAATAGGCAGGTTTATCAACATGATCCCAGAAATAACCATCGTTACTTAAATCTACGCCAACTAAATTGATATCTTTATAACCAAGTTTGATGCAGTAGTGAATCACCGTATCTAAGTTAGAAATATGGTGGGTGAGAAAAGGGTTATCTTTTTTAAAATAACGAGGAAGTATTCTTTTCAACAATTGTTTAGAACTCAGCATCACGCTTCTACTCACATAAAATTTGGGTTTTTGAATTTTTGGCGGGCGATAAGCTGCACCATGCAGCAAAATATAAATTCCTGCCAAATTAACCTGTGCTGATTGGTGACAAGGGTTATCCAAAAGTTCGTCGTAAATTAGATTAAGAAACGCTTGGTTGTCGACAAATTCTATAAAGTACTCGTTAGGTGTAAAGTCATGTACATAAAAATTGTTAACACCAACACTAAACTGGGTCGAAATATGTTGCCATTGCTGCTCAGTTACTTGGTTGATGCTTGAACCGCAACCCAAAATGTAGGCGACTTTCGTAGGCTGTTTTATTTGTTTCGGTATTTTCAACAATGTTGAGTTTCTTTCTAATAACTCTTGCTCGAACTTTGAGTTGAGATAACCAGACCAATAATATTGAGCTAAAGAGTCTAATTCCGTCATTGGCAACTGCCATTGAATTAATTTAATTTTTGCCCAAAGTCGATGGGCTTTATATAACCAAGGCGCATAATATTTGTAATAACCTTGTTTAAATCTGATTATGTTACTCACTATCTTTTCTCGTTTTTTTATTTTGTCGCCACTGCAATGGTAAAACTGCCATCTTGACCTACTACCACTTTTCCCATCACCGGATCGCGCTGTGCAAATAACTGAATATTTTTGAAACCTGCTTGGGTTAATAACTGCGTTAATTCTGTATTGGTATAGTGTTTAATATGAAACTTAAATTTTTGCTTATCAAACGGCATCACATCTTGATTTGGCGTAGAGCAAATAAGTTGCCCACTCGGTTTCAATAACTTATAAAACATGGTCAATAGCTCTGCATCAAAGTCTATGTGCTCTATTGTTTCAAAAGAGACGATGGCATCTTTGCTCTGCTCCTCTAAACTTAAAAACCTAGCATCCTCACAAATAAAATGAGTCTGCTTGTTTGAAAAATATTGTTGAGCATGAGTAATTGCAGCACTGTCTATATCAACTCCGGTGACACTTGCAGTCGTTTCTTTAGCTAACAATAAACTTCCATAACCAATACCACAGGCTAAATCTACAATCTGATGTGCCGGTGTGAGCTGCCCCAGGGTTTTACAAGCAAACTCGTAACGATTTAAATGGTCGGGCCTAATTTGGTCATAGTGTGTGGTAATTTGGCGCTCACCTCTTTCCATGGTTTTGTTTGCCCGAGCAAGCAATTCACTATTAACTTCATTAATTTGAATGTCGCAAAACCCAGCGCGCTCCAATAGAAGCTGCAATCTAGCCGCGTTATATCCCGATTTATAGATATCTTGATAATATGGCTGATAATTCTCATTTCGAGGATTACCATCTTGTTGAGTGCCCCATAAACCAGCAAAAGCTTGACGCGCCAAAGACTCAGCATCCGTTAGATCCGTATTACTCCAACTTGCTTGTTGCCAAAGCGTCAAATAGTAATCAGTGTTTGGTACCACTATCTCAATTACCCCACCTTTGCTTAACGCGTCACTCCATTTTAGCATGGCAAAATCAGCCTCCATGCTCGTTAAATACTGCAATACATTTTCTGCACTTAGTTGCTCTATTGATTTGTCGACAAAAGGTAATGCCCAAAGATTATCAAGAGCATGTGCTATATCATCTGATATTGCTATGAAGCTGCTGTTTTGTTTACGTAGCATTACCTTGTTAAAAGAAGCCATTAGATCCTCGCCTCCCTTGCAGTAAATACAGACTCTTGTTGTTTACTTGCGACATTAATCAAGTTTAAGTTCAAATCAATATGACTAAATCGACTTAACTTTTGTGCTGAGATATTTTTATTTGTAATATTAATTTGTCTTGAAATAATTGCAGCGAGCACAGTATCTATTTGGCTCATATGGGGTTTTAACAAACAGTCACCTTCAACTTCAATTGGCTTACCAAGCAATGCAGCTTCATACAAAACAGATGAATTTATGCCATGCACCTTCTTAGCGCCAGATATTAACGAAAACACGTCTCCTTCAATCAATTGACCTTTATTGAAAATATACTGTTTGCTAGACGAGTCTTTCGGATGCACTTTAAAACGAAGATCATCATTGGGATAGCGTGTTTCAATGTAATTAATAAATTCTTGCATACCCGTTTTAAAGCGTGAATGATTAATAACATTAGAATCTGTCGGAACTTGCAAGGGTACAAAAATGTAACCCTGATTGTTATCACAGGTATCTAATAAATATTTATCTTGATATTTTTTTCTAAGTTGATGAAGTTGCGCTAATTCCTTACTTCCAACCCAAGACAAATCATCTTTATATAACTGACTCTTGGCATTTACACCACATTTATCCAGATAAAAATGTTGATGCTGCGGAAAAAAACCACATTCTAAATACGTTATGTTTAGATCGAGTTGCTGGCAAACGCTAATAAGTGGCATAAACGAAGTAATTGAGCCGTTCCAAACCATGACAAACTGTGCGTTTCGCAAATAATCAGCTGTTAACTCGTCTAGCGGATGATGAATACGAATATCACAATCATGTAATGCTAAGAAATTAAAAAAAACTTTTAAATAGGCTTTAATGTTGATGTTTGAGTAGGCATCTACATAAACTGCGTACGACCTTGCTTGTTTTCCAGTGCTGGTATTTTTTTCGTAGTTCTGCACTTTTGGGGCATGCAACATTATGTCAAGAAACTTTGTTTCTGGCGAACATCTGGCCTTTAATCGTTCAATCAATTCCAATTGAAAATGCCCAGTCCCTAAAAGCACAGCACTTTGCTCTATCGGTTTTATTTTGTCGTCAATGGTTTGTATATTAATAGCCTGAATTGGCACTTCGCTTCTAGTTTGTAATTTAGATACAAGCCACGTAGTCGGCAAGGTTACTCCAGTTTCGACAAGTTGTTGCAATAATTCCTTGGCATACGCCCCATCACCAACAAGGCAATAATCTAGACCACTTAATTCATTAACTGAAACACGTTGCCGTCTCTCATTCAACGCAATCGCCTGTTCAACTAACATTGAGTTTTCCCATATTTGAGTAATTAGGTTTAACTTGTTTTTCAAACGTCGCAAGGGCATTCGCCACGGCATCATCCATATTGTAGTACTTATACTCTGCCAGTCTGCCAGTACTGATGATATTTGGGAATTGCTTCACCAGTTTTTTATAGACTTCAAACTTACGCTGGTTTTCATCATTAAATACAGGGTAGTAAGGCACATTCTTAGACTCATGATGCCGGTCATAACCTTGCGGGTATTCTTTTACTATAGTGGTACGATTCGAATTAACCTTAAGGATATGTTTAAACTCAGTAATACGTGTAAAGGCGTGTTCGTTGGGATAATTGACGGTAGTCGCTGGTTGAAACTGACTTTGCTCCAAGGTTTGAAAGTCAAACTGCAATGAACGATAAGGTAATTCGCCGTCTACATAATCAAATAATTGATCTAACATACCGGTAAACACAACTTGCCCTTTAAACACCTCGCCTGCAAACAATACGCTCTTACTCTGCGGCTCTAAGCGGATAAAAGACTTAGCCTCTACGGATGTTTTGACCGTAATATTTTTGTGACTGAGCATCTTAGTAATAAGGCTAGTGTAGCCTGCAGAAGGTATCGCCTGATAAGTATCATGAAAATATCTATCATCTCGTGAAATAACCACCGGCACTCGAGCCGTAACAGTAGGGGAGATATCTTCTGGCGAGCAGCCCCATTGTTTGGCGGTATAGTTTACAAATACTTTTTGATAAACAAATTCGGCCAGTTCTTGCAGTAGTGGCTCTGCGCTTTTACGTAACTCTAATATCGGTACTTTAGTATCAAAACCATAGGTACTGATAAGTAGTGCTTCAATTTTCTCAGCCTGCTCTTTTGCATATAATACAGCCAGGCTATTAAGATTAAAGGGAATAGGAATTAATTTACCATCGACCGAACCCAGCACCTTGTGTTCGTATGGCGTCCACTGAGTAAACTGACTTAAATAATCCCAAACTTGCTGTTTACTGGTGTGAAATAAATGCGGGCCATAATGATGAACCAGAATGCCTGCCTCATTACGATAATCGTAACAATTACCGGCAACATGCGGCCGCTGCTCAAGCACTAATACAGTTTTATTCATCTGACTGGCAAAACGTTCCGCCATTACCGCGCCTGAAAAACCTGCGCCAATCACAACAATATCAAAGTGTTCCATTAGACTTTATCCTGCAAACGTTGCAAAAGTTGCTGAGGCTGAAGCCTTAAGTCATAAGCCAATTGATGTTTGGCATTAAAAAACCACTGCTGCGCAGCAGACATTTCAATATATTTTAAAAATAAAGTTTGCTCGTTACGGGTTAAAAAATACAAGGCCGCAGCAAATTGGTGATGGGCAATGCCCTGCGCAATAACCATATCAGATACATCAAATTGCTGTGCTAAATGACACGCCAACTCAATGTCTTGTAAGGATTGTTCACGACGGGTAAATGAGCGACTGGTTTGCTGGCCAAAGCTGTTTTCATGAATTCGATAGCGGCCTAAAACTTGCGGAATAAAATCGATATTAGCCTTTAGAAAACCCGCATTAAGAATGTAAAAAGCGTAATCAAAAATAATTTTACAATCGCCAGCTACCGTATCGAGCAAATGGCTGTGACGTCTGAACATCGCACTGCTGGCTTGCATGTAACTGCCAAATTTAATCATATGTTCAATGTTTGAACGCGCTGGAATATAAGACCAGTTATAGAATTCTTGAGAATACAATTTAATGGTTTTATCACTCACAGAATCAAACATATCTGATTCGTGATAAACAATGTGGCAATCGCCATGGGCATCTAGGTAATCAACCTGAGTCTGTAACTTGTTGGGCAAGGCTAAGTCATCGCCATCCATATAAGCAATATAATCGCCGGAGCAAGCGGCCAATAAGGTTTGCATATTGGCCGCCAGACCGGCGTTACTTGTTTTGTATATGCAGCGCAGTTTGAGTGGAAATAACAAGGCTATCTGCGCAATTTTAGCGGCGGTATCATCGGTTGATGCGTCATCACAAACAATGACTTCATAGTCAAAGTCGGTTTCTTGCTCTAGTACCGACAACAGACAAGGTAGAATGTAGTCTTGTAAGTTGTAAGCTGGCACCAATACCGATAACTTCATATACCACCAATCAAAATTTAATAGAAATCAATAATGTATCGGCATTTCAGCCTACAGCTTTAGCTTGAATTATGCCGTACTGCCTGCATCCACAGTCATAACGGTGCCAGTAATAGCCGATGCGCGTTCACTGAGTAAATACACAACCATGGCTGCGGCATCATCCACCGTGGCTAATTTCCCCAATGGGCTGCGTCTTTTAACACTGTCTAACTTGGAGCCCTGTAAACTACTGGTCATGTCAGTTTGCATATAACCGGGAGCAACACAGTTGACGGTGATACCGGCCTTCCCCACTTCACGAGCTAAGGACCGACTAAAGCCCTCTAATGCGGCCTTACTGGCAGCATAAACACTCAGACCGTTAAATCCGGTTTGGGCAATAATAGACGAGATATTAATCACCCGGCCTCTGCGATTTAACAACATGGAGCGCACTAAGTACTTACACAGTAAAATAGGCGCTTGAATATTCAGCTGCATTAAATGCTCAATGGCAGAGTTAGGCATGGTGGCCAACACGCCATCATGGCCTGCAGCGGCATTATTGATTAATGCGTAAGGTCTTCCATACTGTTTTACTAATTGCTTACACAACGCAGCTAAACTATCCGTATCGGCTAAGTCAGCAGCATGATAGTGGACTAAATCAGGATAGCTTTGCTGCAATAGTTTTAAGGGCTCTGAAAACTGGCGTGCAAGGGCAATAATTCCATAACCTTCAACTGCGGCTTGTTGACAAATCGCTAAGCCTAAACCTCTGCTGGCTCCCGTAACAATCACGTAATCAACCATGTTGTAGCTTCCTATTCACTTTACCCGTTGGCTCACAGATAATATTATCTACTATGCTAATCTTGGTTGGTATTTCAAAACGTTGTAATTGAGTTTTGCATATTTTTAGCAGTTCTTGTTTAACACTGTGCTGGTCAGCATTCTCAATCACCGTGACATCGGCCACCACTAATTCTCCCATTAAGGCACTTTTTTTAGCATAGACTTTCGCTTGACCAATAGAGGGGCATTGCAATAACACTTGCTCCACTTTCTCTGGATGCACTTTATTACCTCCTACGTTGATCACACCCGAAACACGTCCTAAAAATAACACCCTGTCGCCGCTGAGTTGAACTTGGTCCAAGGTATCCATATAACCGTGTTTATCATACTGCTGGAGCAGAGTTTGTGCGCCTTGGTGGCTCGGTTTCACCCATAAATGTTGATTATCAGATACTTTTAAAGCAACAGGCAGTCTCAATGGATCGTCCAACCACTTGGCTGGGAAACCGGCTTGGCCATCACTGACCACAAATCCAACACCTGCTTCTGTTGATGCGTAAATATGCCGAATATTCGCCTTGGGGAATAAGGCTCT
The DNA here is from genome assembly GCF_040012495.1 of Paraglaciecola sp. 25GB23A. NCBI lineage: Bacteria > Pseudomonadati > Pseudomonadota > Gammaproteobacteria > Alteromonadales > Alteromonadaceae > Paraglaciecola > Paraglaciecola sp. 25GB23A. Next base: position 697,235 of record NZ_JBDYKM010000001.1, on the reverse strand, counting down.
TAAGTTATCTAATAAGGTTTGGTCGGCAATTTCACCGCCTAAGGTAATATAACGCAATGGCAAGTTATGTAACTGCTTTGTCATCAATAGCTGTCGCCATAAACTTGGCGTGGCAGATATCGCGCTGACATGATGCTTTTGCAAGAATATTAGCTGGGCCATGGGTTCACTGCCAGTGGCATCAACTAACTCGGCGCCACTTAACAAGGCTTGTAACAAAACCTGCAAACCCGCAAAACGAAAAGGTTGATAGAGTAAGCCCCAGCACAAATTTTGTAAGTTCTCACTCTGCTTGATACTCGTGACCAAAGAAGAAAAAGAATGAGCAAACCATTTTGGCTCGCCAGTGGTGCCCGATGTTGCCAAATACCAAGATGTTGGTAAAAGCGGCAAATCGCCACAATCTAATGGCTCTGGTGAGGCTTGCAAAGCAGTATGATTTTCATTCGGCCATGTTATGAGATTTGTAACTTGGGGCACTGAGACATGAGGCGGGCAGATATAAATTGCAGTACACCAACCATCAAAGGCGATGAGTTCGCTCACCAAGCTTATTAAATTCGTCTGACACAAGGCAATGTTTTGTTGCTTAAGTTGAGGATTTTGCTGCCTAATTTCTTTTGCATTTTGAATTAAGTCAAACACAGAACTTGTGTTACCAGCGTGGCTAATGCGCCCTTTCACTGGCTGTGTCTCTAATTGTTTAAGCAAGTTAGGCATGGTGGTTTATTGAATATCAGCACATTTTTGGTAGTTAGCCAAAAATTCAGCAAAGGTGCTAGGGTAAGTATCAATGGCTAATTCGGTAAAAGGGTCAAAACCTAGTTCCTCTTCAAGTTGCGCAACCAACATCGCGTAAGCAAGCGAGTCTAAGCCACATTCGAGCAACAAAGTGTTTGCCTCTATGGGCTCTATCAACTGACAATCGCTTAACTCGGCCACCTGTTGCATGGCTTGTCTGATTTGTTGTTCTAAGTTCACCTTCATTCCTCTTCTGCAAATTGAATAGTGGCCGCAACCAAGGCAATATTCTTGGGTAACTTCGCCAGGATTTTGTCACGCTTTTGCGACCACTGCTTAAGTGGGTAACTATAATGCAATATAGCAAAATCTTGCTCGTTACGCTGCCCCGCTTGCTGCGCCATAAGCTGTTCATATTCAAATACTTTGTGTAATTTATTCGCTGCCATATTAAAGGATAGAACTTGGGCATCCAAATGACTAAACAGCGGATTTGCACAGACATAATCCAAAGCGGCTAATTCCAAAATAATGCCACTGCCCGGCCACACATCCGTTTCACCCAGATAACATCCCCACTCTGGCCGTGGGGTATCTAATTTTGAAAAGTTTAATACGCCAATCGCTCGTTCGTTTTGCCACAATATAAAAAATTTACGACAAGGGTCGTTTTGCAGCCCTGCAAACCAGCTAAGATGCTGTTGCCAGCTGATCGGCTCAACATTATGCATATTTTGTCTTACTCTGGCACTGTTTCGCCACTGCCACACCTGCTCTAGTTGGGCATCGACCAAAGGCTTAAAACAATGTGTGGGCAGTCCTGTTTTTGTCATTTCTGAGTTATCTCTATTTAACGCTGGCAACGCCTTGGGCCATACGTTCGACGATATGTTTAGCTCCGTCGTAAGTTGTCATCATCAATGCTTGTTGATGCATATTTTGCAATTTTTGTGGCTGTTGCCAAAGATTAATGCATTGTTCTGCTAACGCTGTGATAGAGCATTGTTCAAGATCAATAACCTCACACCAGCCTTGTTGCGCTGCTTGTTGGCTGGCAAATAATTGATTTTTGGCCGTGACCAGCAATACCGCTGGGGTAGCGCAGGCTAACAACTCAAACTGAGCTCCCCCCGCCGCCGATACTGCCAAGCGAGTTTTGCTTAAAATCTCTGCCATATGTTGGCAATCATGCAAGTGCTGAATGGCTAGAGTACTCGTTGTGAGCCATTTTTCTAAGTTAGCTAGATGCCCGTATGCCGCCCCGGTGATCACCACAATGGGCATAGAAAGCGGAGATTTTGCCAATAGGTTTAACAACGACATCGTCAAGTTAAGTGGGTCACTGCCGCCAAACATTAGGGTCATACAATCTCGTCCTGACCAACTTTTTTCTGCCAATTGCAGAAATTCAGGTCTCAATATTCGATAGTATTCACCTACTGCCAATACAGCATTGGCTGCGGTTTGTTGATAATTGATAAGTTCAGCGTTAGGCGCGCCATTGATCACTAAATCAGCGTGAAGTGCACCAGTGTCGTTGGTATCATCAAAAACGGCGAGCTTAAATACAGCCGAACGCAGTGCAAAGCGATAGTCTTGCTGAAATTCGTAGCCATCAAGCACCAACCAATCTACCGCTAATTTCTCGCACTGTTTTGTCAGCCATTGAGCTTCTGAGTCACCACATGAGGTAGGCAAAATTAACACTTTGCCCAATACAACTACTCTAGATTGACACAATGGCAGTGAGCGTTCAGAGATGGCAAAAATGACTTCATGGCGCTGTGCAACCATACTCTGCGCCAGTGCTAGGCAGCGCATAATATGGCCCAAACCAATCGCATGATTGCCTTCTACCCTAAATAATACTTTCACCCAATATTACTCAAAAAAAGACCAATCAAGCGCCGTACCTTTGCTTAAGTCACACTTAGCAGTGAGTCCCAGCACCTTGTCCCAATGTTTAGGAGCAAGGCCAAAAGCGGGTCGAACGATACGCAGGTTTTTACGGCTCAGGGTCTCGCCCTTTTTTATATCTTCACAAACATAAATTGAGCGACGATATTGCTTCGACTTTTCTTCAGAATGGGTACCACCATAACAAACTTGTCCCATCGCCTGATGGGCGCGTTGCGTTTCCAGCACTAAGGATGAAAGCTCCTTAGGCTCTAGAGAAAAAGCCGCGTCCACTCCGCCTGCACTTCTGTCTAATACAAAGTGTTTCTCAATCACCGTTGCCCCTAAGGCAACTGCAGCGACAGACACGCCAATGCCTGCGGTATGATCGGATAAACCTACCTGACAAGTAAAAGCGTGCGCCAAATGAGGAATAGTGAGTAAGTTAGTGTTGCTGGCTTGGGCGGGATAGGTGCTAGTACACTTTAATAAAATAAGATCCACACAACCGGCTTTTCTGGCTGTCGTTACCGCTTCTTCTATCTCACTTAAACTCGCCATGCCGGTGGACATGATTAAGGGTTTACCCTTTGATGCTGCTTTGGCTATCAGGGGTAAATCCGTTAATTCGAAAGAGGCAATTTTAAAACAAGGCACATCTAAGGCGTCTAAAAAGTCAACGGCCGCTTCATCAAAGGGTGAGCTGAATGCCAACATTCCCAAGTCTTTAGCCCTATTAAACAATTCACCATGCCATTCATAAGGAGTGGCGGCTTTTTGATATAAGCCATGGAGTTTTTCGCCGCACCATAAACTGTCTTGTTCTTGAATAACAAAATCATCGGTGTCCACATCCAATGTCATGCTATCAGCTGTAAAGGTTTGCAACTTAATGGCATGCGCGCCGGCTTTAGCCGCGGCCTCCACCATCTCGATTGCCAAATCTAACTGCTGATTATGATTACCACTTAATTCGGCAATGATAAATGGAGGATGGCTGGGGCCAATAGTCAAATGGCCAAGTTGAATATCAGTCATGTTGCTCTGTTCCACTTATTTCCTGCAATATTGCTGCTATGTTATCGGCCAGAAGCTCAGGATCATCACATAAACACTTAGCCTGTAAACGTTCATATTGGGTTAGAAGTTGCCCCGAATGGAGTGGACACGGTGCAGTGGTATCAGTGGCATAGTCAGGCATAAATATTTTTGCATCACTAGCACCGCTGATCAATAAACTAGGACAAGCAACTGCATCAGCAAACCACTTAAACGCACTGGGTTTGCCAACCATCAAATCACTCTTGTGCAGTTGACGTAATAATTGACTTATGTCCTTACTTAATTCCGTATCAAACCAAACCTTAAACCCTTTCTGCTCTAGCGCCAAGCGCAGGATTTTCCCGTGTGGATAGTTATAACCATCGGCAGATTGAGATAAACACAAGGCAATAAGCGGCTTGTTATTGCTTTTCTGAGCAGCGTCCTTGTGGCTCAAAGCGATTTGACTATCCATTTCAAGGCGACTAAAACCACAGCATTGTTTTAAATAAAACTCAGGGTAACCACCTTCAGGTAAATAGTCTCCGAGGGCCCAATTTGAAAACCAGCGACTCATGGTAAAAAAACTGCTTAACATGTAAGTAGCCGGCACATTCACATAGTCTGCTTGTAAACTTTGATCCCCGACCTTATCAATCAAGGTCTGGATTGACATCGATAAATAATTACCGCTAACAGGCTCGCCCGCATCTTGTAAAAAACGCGCTAAAAAACACGGCATAAAGGCTGTATCTAGGTTGACTATTTGGGAATAAGTTTCGCCAATAATATCTTCTGCTAGGCCTAAAAAGGTTTCCATCGCTTGGAAAAAATCATCAGGCCAATGTTCAAGTGTTCTAACGTCAAGGTCTGGCTCTGCCAGTTCAACCAAGGCCTTACCTCGCCCGTAAGTCAATAAGTGTAATTCGGCCTGAGGAAATTTTTGCCGAAAAAAACGCAACGCTGGCAGGCCAATAGCCACAACATCACCTTCTGATAACATCCGGATCAGTAATATTTTTTCAGGTGCAAAAGGCTTAGTAATGGTCATTATTGTCACCGACTTATCTATTCTGTTGGATGTAAGCCTGATACATCAGCTCTGCGCGTTGCCAATCTTCAGGGGTATCAATATCCTGCACCAGATGGCGGGGCAAAATAATGGGAATAGCATGTTCACTAAACATAGCCTTATTACTCAAAAAGCCGTCACTGGTACCCCAATAAAACTGGCCCGCGTCGTGATAGGCCTCAGGTAAATCTTGTGAGCGTTGACCAATATGTTGGGGATACATAGGGGCAAGTCCCGAGCCTTGTAATTTCAAAGCACGTTGCACAGGGAAAGCGAAGGTCGTACAAGAAAAAGCAAAAGACTTATTACTATCACCTTGCAATTGTTGTAAGGCTTGGCGCAAAAATGCAAATTGCAAAAAGGGCGCCGTAGCATAAATACAGCAACAAAAATCGGGCAAGCTGCCCTGTTGTTGGCCGAAATAATTAATTGCGTGCTGGGTAACTGGTCCGGTACCAACAAAGTCATCCGACAAAGTCTGTGGCCTGATAAAAGGCACCTCAGCACCATATTGCCTAGCGACCTTGGCAACGTCCTCACAATCGGTAGACACCCAAATTTTATCAAACACCGCGCTTTTTTGTGCAGCCTCAATGGAATAGGCAATTAACGGTTTACCAGCAAATAATTTAATGTTTTTTTGGGGAATACGTTTACTGCCGCCGCGCGCGGGAATAATCGCCAAATTCAAAGTAATACCTCATTAAGCGCTGCTATTACCGTGGTTTGCTCTTCTTCCGTCATACTAGGAAAAAGAGGTAAAGTCAGAGCCTGCTGGTAATAGTGTTCGGTATTAGGCAAATAGCCCTTACGAAAACCGAGGTTTTGGTAATAAGGCTGCAGATGAATTGGAATATAATGCACGTTCACCCCAATACCTTTGTTATGTAATTGCTGATAAACACTTAAGCGATCATGCTGAGTTAACTCAACCATGTAAAGGTGCCATGCACTGCTCATATAACTCTCTTCGCTGGGCAAAAGCAAAGGTAATGTGGCGATAGTTTGTCTATAACGCTCGGCCAATAATCGGCGCTGCCCTATAAACTGATCAAGTTTTTGCAATTGGCTCAAACCCAATGCGGCATGTACATCGCTTAACCGATAGTTATAGCCCAATTCAATTTGCTGATAGTACCATGGCCCATCACTCGGGCTCACCATTAAGGCCGGATCACGGGTGATGCCGTGTTTGGCGAATAATGACACAGACGTAGCATATTCTGCTTTATTGGTCAGTACCGCCCCACCTTCTGCACTGGTAATGGACTTAACCGGATGAAAGCTCAGGACCGTCATATCAGAAAACTGACAAGAGCCTATCTTTTGGCCCAAATAGTCCCCGCCCAGTGCATGAGCAGCATCTTCAATCAATACAATGCCATAGGACTGGGTTAACTGTCGTATAAGCTGCATATCACAACTTAAACCAGCAAAATGCACAACAATTAGCACCTTGGGCAGCCTATTATTTTGTTGTGCTTGGCGTAATTTTTGTTCTAGGCACGCGATATCGATATTGCGGGTAAGCGGATTGATATCAACAAAGTCGACATCAGCACCACAAAAACGCGCGCAATTAGCAGAAGCTACGAAAGAGTTTGCAACAGTCCAGACAAGATCACCTTGGCCAACACCGGCGGCAAGACACGCAATATGTAAACCGGAGGTGGCACTATTTACCGCAATCGCATAATTGGCCCCGGTATAATCACACAGCGCTTGTTCAAAACGGGGAACAACAGAGCCTTGCGTTAGAAACTGATTGCGTAGTACATCAACCACACTTTCGACATCAGCGTCATCAATACTATGTTTTCCATAGGGGATCATAAACTACGCTCTTACAAGGTATCTTGGTCTAGTTGTTTTAACTCATCAATAGACAGAAAGTGGGGATTAGTACCTGAATGATATTCAAATTTATCTGACACCGCATGGCCTATTTCACCTAATTTATTCTTTTTATAATCAACCGTTTTGTCAAAAAAAGTGATAGCAGGAGTAATCACATAATGATCAGCAAACTCCAGCGAGTGATGAGCCATCTCTTCTGGCACCATCACCTCATGTAATTTTTCACCAGGTCTGATACCTACCACTTCATAGTCACGTTGCCCACTAATGGACTCCACTAAATCAAGAATACGAATGGACGGTATTTTAGGCACAAAAATCTCTCCACCTTGCATACGTTGAAAGTTTTGAATAACAAATTCAACGCCTTTATCCAAGGTGATCCAAAAGCGTGTCATCTCGACATGGGTCACCGGTAATGACGTCACACCTTTAGCAATTAACTGTCGATAAAATGGCACAACAGAGCCGCGAGACCCCACCACATTACCGTAACGTACCACCGCAAAACGAGGACCTTTAGCACCCGACATATTATTGGCCGCAACAAATAGCTTATCCGAAGCCAATTTAGTAGCGCCATACAAGTTAACAGGATTGGCCGCTTTATCAGTGGATAAGGCGATGACACGACTGACATTAGTTTCAATGGCGGCATCAATGACATTCTGCGCACCGTAAATATTGGTTTTGATGCATTCGTTAGGGTTATATTCAGCCGCAGGAACCTGCTTGAGCGCGGCAGCATGTATAACATAGTCAACTTCACGCATGGCACTTTTCAAGCGCTCTTTATCCCTTACATCACCAATAAAATAGCGCATGCAAGGATGAGCATGAGTTTGTTGCATTTCAAATTGTTTTAACTCATCACGAGAGTAGATAATGACTTTTTTGGGTTGGTAATGGGCGACGATGTGCTCAACAAAACGTTTTCCAAAAGAGCCTGTACCACCGGTAATTAAAATCACTTTATTATTAAACACGTTCACATCTCCGACTGATTTGGGAGCTTGTCCCGGTATATTTTTAGTGTTGTCATTCAATTACCAACAGCTTGGACTCAAGATATCGACAACTATGAAGTCATTAGAAACCCAAAAACACAATATTGACAGCTAAAGGTATTTTTTTACTGCTTTACGCCCACGAATGAGATCACTCAGTTGTTTTAATGACGTTTTTGATAGCTCTTTTGTACAAGCAACTAACAGGCCATTTATCTCAAGTTCAGCTTTGGCAAAGATTTTTTGTATTTCAACATCACAGCTATTGAGGTGCTCACGGATAAGGACATCGCGAGTGTCAATTAATTTCAGAAGGGCTGATTCGTCGATTGTCTCATCGGAAAAGAGCGCAACTATTTGTGCATTGAGCTCTTTTAAACGAATTGGAGTGTTGGCATGATCTAAGATTAGGTTTTTCAAACGGCTGCTTGTTGTTTTTGCCTTCTCATTTCATAAGCCTCTAATTTGGCTGACTCAGGAATTTGTGACCAGGCTGTCTTAATTGGTAGCAGTAGGTTAATCACTTCATCCATTATCTTCAAGCTATTCTGTACACTGGCATCAACCAGACGTTGCACCATATAGTCATATAGATTGAATAAGTTAGTTGATACTTCGCCACCGGCTTCCATATCTAGGGTATCGCGTAAAGTTACTATTATGGCTGTGGCACGAGAAATATGTTCTGATTTAAAGGCGTAATCCTTGCGCTCCATCCCCCCTTTTGCATAGGCCATGCGCTCTAGCGCACCTTGCATTAACATCAAAGTTAACTTATGCGGGTCAGCATGGGCAATATCTTGTTTTAGATTGCCTTTTTTATACGCATTAATACCTTTTAACATCACGTTACTTACCTTTTACGTTTTTAAATTAACTTAATTACCTAACATCGCGATAAGCGCCGAACCCGTCTGGTTAAGTTTAGCAACGGTTTGATCCAGTCCTAAATATTTGTCTCGCAGGATTTGCTCATAACCTGACATTCTTAACTCAAACTGTTCTCTTTCATCTGCCAATAAATCTTTTTGATCCTTAACTGATCTCTCGCGATTAGTTAATAAACCACTGTAGGAAGTGTACTGCTCAACATAATCATACAAACGTTGACCAATACCTTGGTTTTCATCAGTAAACAGCTTAGCAATGTCATCAAAATTATCTTTAAGAGCGGCTTTTAATCGATCCTCACCACTACCAAAACCATATTTATCGTTTGAGCCAATCTCTAAATCACCATCTTCATTAAACTCAATACCCAACTGAAAAATAGTGCCTAGACCTGAGTTTGAAACCGCTGAACCGACGATAGTCGAAAGGCCTTGCTGTATACCACGGATCATAAAGTCGCCAGCAAGAGCACCATCATCCTCTAAATCTGATAAACCGTATTTTGTCAGGTTTGTCATTTCTTTGTTTAGGGCATTAAAGTTATCGACAAAATCACGAATTTTTTTATCAATACCTTCAGTATCAAAACCTATTTTAAGCGTCGATTTTTTACGCGTAACGGCATCGCCTTCAAGCTCTGAAACTTCAGACACCTCAAAAGACACATTCTCAATAGTATTTTCGAACTCGTTAGTCGAACTCTCAACATCGATACCGTCAATATTGGCTTTGGCATTTTGTGCCGAAACAACTGGACTTAAGAAAGCGGGATCACCGAGGGTTGTTACCGCAGTCGTTCCTGATGAATTTACCGTTGATACACGATTTAATTCGGGTAAATCATTGTCATTAGAAATAACTAAATCATTTCCTGACCCTGTCGTTGCCGAAGAAAAGACCAGCTTAGCCCCTCCCGATGCAGTACCGGTATCTATAATACTCGATGTCACACCGAAGTTATTAGCCGAGTTATTTATTGCGGTACTCATTTGTTGCAGCGTCATACCGGCTGTTACATTAATAGAAAATGAATCACTGGTACTGGGAATTTTAAAGGTCAGTGAGCCCGACCCGGCACTTAATACGCTAGACGAAGTACTTGCAAAGCCGCCGTCAGCCGCTTTTGCAGTTTCAATACGACTGCCGCTAGCCAACTGACTGACTGAGATTTTATAACTTCCTTCAACTGCACTGTTTGCAGCTTCAGCGGTAAAAGGTTCTACATTGTCACTGGGATTTGTAATGGTCGGCTCACGACCTTTCAAGGCAGTATCTGTGCGCAACTCATCTACTGAGTCTAAAAAATCTTTCATCTTGGATTTTAATTTACCAAGACTTGATATTTCAGCATCAAAAGATTCATCTTTCGCATCTAGCCTTGCTTGTTTAGGCTTTCGCTCTGCGTCAATTAACTGACCCACTAAACTCTCAAGATCTAAACCAGAACCTACACCCAGCGACTGGATCGTCATTAGAAACCTCTTTACTATCTATACCTGTTTGTTGAAAAGAACTCCGACAGCATTACCTATATCAGACTGCAAATCGCGCAATCGCTCTGACAATTTCAGTACTTCTTCAGAAGGAATTTGACGAATGACCTTACCAGATTCAGTATCAGTTACCTTCACTACGGGTCTGTCGCTACTCTCATCTACCGAAAAAGCCAGTTGACGGCTACTCGCTTTGGCAAAACTACTTAACTCTTCGACCGCTGCTTTGATTATATCAGTAGATAATAGCTTTTCAGTATTAACCACTGTATCGGTATTTACCGTAATACCTTTAACAGTTTCTTGCTTTTCATCTTGATTTTGTGCTTTTTCAAGCACCGCAGTGTCGCTTAAACCAGGATTACTATATTTTGGTATTGCAAGATTTTTACCACTTTGTGAGACCTCAATCTCCATCTTACACCTCCGCAATGAAATGAGTCAGCTTTAAATCAATAAAGCTAACCCATCCGACTCTGTATAAAACTAACCGCTAAACCTTATCCCAATAACGACAAAGCTGATTGCGGACGCTGGTTGGCCTGACTCAATACTGACAACGATGCTTGTTGTACAATCTGATTACGGGTTAAATTAGCTGTTTCAGTAGCAAAATCTGTATCTCTGATTTGTGAACGTGCAGCAGAAATGTTTTCAGAAATATTGCTTAAGTTACGGATAGTAGATTGAAAACGGTTTTGCAGAGCACCTAAATCCGCTCTGGCACCACCGATGGTTGAAATAGCAGCATCAATAGAGGTTAAGGCTGCGCTCGCTCCACCTACTGTTGCAACAGTAGTATCGGTTAAACTTAAACCTGAAGTGCCGTAACCGCCAGATTGAGTCAATCCAACTGCGATGGTTTGTCCACCATTAGCACCGACTAAGAATGTCGCTGAAAAAGAACCCGTTAGGATGTCTGTTTTACCAAATTGGGTATCGGTAGATATCCGTGTTATCTCACTCTTTAACGCTGACACTTCTTTTTGCAGCGCCAAACGGTCAGAAGATCCATTGATACCGTTTTGAGATTGAACTGCTAGGGTCCTGATGCGTTGTAACGAATTTGTCACCTCGCCTAGTGCGCCTTCTGCAGTTTGTGTTAGTGAAATCGCATCATTTGCATTTCGCACCGCTTGATCCAACCCTTGTACCTGAGTGGTTAAACGATCTGAAATTTGCAAGCCCGCTGCATCATCTGCGGCGCGGTTAATACGAAAACCAGATGACAATCTTTCAAATGACGTGTTAAGCGCTTGTCCAGAGTTGAATAACTGGCGCTGAGCATTCAACGACGATACGTTAGTGTTTACAAATAAGCCCATAAATTACCTCCTGAAAACCCATCGCTTGTCATTAAATAATCGACTAACACGATAAGTTTGCCTCATTTTCAATGTTAAATAGGCCTCCCCATTTAACACCGCCTCACTTAACTCCAGTTTGGTACCTCTACCTTACTGAAAACTAAAAGCAATCACTCGGAATGCCCCTCAACTATAGGTATCGACTGCAACTAGAGAATCTTTAATTTTATTTTCGTTTTTTTGAAAATTTTTTTAGAAAACCTAGGGAAGTAAAAAAGCATAGTCAAAAAAGGCTAAGCTCAATTCATTTAAAAAAGTTGGCATAGCATCTGCTTAGTTATTGTATCAATGCGTAATGGTTTGATAGTGAGGATATTGCCGATGGTGAATCGTCTAACTAACAGCTACTACAAATACATAATAAAAAGTTTCAGTCCGACTGGCAGGGTTAGAGATGAATACTGGCCTCTCAACCAAACTTCTACACTCTCAGTCTTGTTAGTTGGACGTTTTATTAAATACCTTTACCAAAAAATAATAAAAACAGGTAGGGGTGGACGTGATAAGTTGATTTAAATATAGACCATATAGTTTGTATCTAAATACACTTGTTAGCGTTAGGAGAACGAGCAAATACGATTTCTGTCCGACTGGCAGGGTTAGAGATGAATACTGGCCTCTCAACCAAACTTCTACACTCTCAGTCTTGTTAGTTGGACGTTTTATTTAGAAAAGACCTAGTATTCATATACTTAGGTAATGCAGATTCAATAAAAAAGGCCTAGGCAAATGCCTAGGCCAACTTGCTCACGTTAGGAGAACGAGCAAAGTAGTTACAACCAGCTTTCTTTAGGTTTAGCTGATAAACGGCTGTTTAGCCAAATTTTTGACATATTTTAGCATCTTTTTTTGCCACAACATCCTGCAATAAAATTTAGCATCTCATTTTCCTATTTCGAGCTAGCCGCTGGAAAAAAGGCCAGGGCAAATACCCCGACCAAATTGCTCACGTTAGGAGAACGAGCAAACTGCTTACATACTAACGTTGCAAAGAGGTACTGTAATTTTATAAAACACATATTTTTGCCTCTTTATCATCAACACTAGCATTAGAATTCTGTTAGTTATTTAAAAGTAGCCGTCCTTGGCCTTGTCGAGCGAATAGCCTTATTCGCTCCCGGGTGGCCTCTCATTTCCTACCCTCTTTAATTACTTTTTATTATCCCAACAAACTCAAGGCGGATTGTGGACGCTGATTAGCTTGTCCCAACACCGTAATACTCGCTTGTTGAATAATCTGCCAACGGGTCAACTCTGCCGTTTCGACGGCAAAATCTGTATCCCGAATACGACTTCTTGCCGCTGACACATTCTCTGAGATACTACTGAGGTTTCTAATAGTCGATTGAAACCTATTTTGCACCGCACCTAAATCCGCCCGTTTTGCATCAATTATCGAAATTGCTTCTGATATTTGGCTTAAGGCCGCGGATGCCCCGGATGGTGTTGCAACCGTAACATCTACCCCTGCGAACAAACCCGACGTACCAAATCCACCTGTTCTTTGAATATTAACGCTAATAGTCTGTCCAGCATTTGCCCCGACCAAAAAAGCCGAAGAATAACTACCTTCTAATATGTTAACGCCACCAAACTGAGTAGTTTCAGCTATTCGAGTAATTTCTTGCTTGAGTGCCGATACTTCTTTTTGCAGGGCTAATCTATCAGATGAACCATTAATACCATTTTGCGCCTGTACCGACAGTACCCGGATCCGCTGCAGTGCAGTGGTGATCTCTCCCATCGCTCCTTCTGCCGTTTGCGCTAAAGAAATACCATCATTGGCATTACGAACCGCCATATTCAAACCCAATACTTGGGTTGTTAATCGATTGGATATCTGTAACCCAGCAGCATCATCTTTAGCACTATTGATCCTAAAGCCGCTCGATAAACGCTCAAACGCCGTACTCAAATTATTATTTGAGGTAAAAAGTTGCCTCGTGGCATTCAACGAGGAAACGTTGGTACTTACATATAAACTCATATCTAGTTCTCCTAACCTGCCATCGACTTATTATTTTAATTAAGGCGTCAATGTAACGGGTTTTAACAAAGTTAAAGTTGGCACAATACGTGCTTCTATTTAGTTGCTAACTGGTACCCTGGTTAGCGCTTTGTTAAGTGTTTAATACGCACAAACAAATGCAAAAAGTGCGAGCGTAAGCTCATGCTGACAGACAGGATTGATGGCCAAAACCTCAATACCTCACTACCTCCTGGCGTCTCTTCTGCCTGTCAGCGATTTACCAAAAAGGCGCAAGCCCCTGCGGTTAATCAGAGTGTACTGCACGTTCATTTTATGCAACGTCAGTATAAAAACCTTAATAAATGTATCATCCCTCGGTCGATTGCAGCCTGCCCCCACAATTTGCAATTCGACCGATTTTATTCTTTGCTATCCCTCTAGCGTTGCAGCCTGCCCCCGCAGTTGCGTTTTTAGCGTAATCATCACACCCACCTTTTAGTTAGTTATTACCCTTGTAATAAAGACAATGCTGCCTGTGGACGCTGATTTGCTTGACCTAGCACAGTAATACTAGCCTGTTGAATGATCTGCCAGCGGGTCAATTCTGCCGTTTCAACTGCAAAGTCAGTGTCGCGAATACGGCTTCTTGCTGCCGATACGTTTTCAGAAATGCTACTTAAGTTTCTAATCGTAGATTGAAAGCGGTTTTGCACAGCACCGAGGTCTGCGCGTTTTGCATCGATAATAGAAATCGCCGCTAATACATCAGATAAAGCAGCTGAAGCATTGCCAACCGTTTCTACACTTAAGCTCGTTCCACCCAGTAAACCAGAGGTACCATAACCACCAGATTTGAGGATATTAACGCTAATAGTTTGACCAGCATTAGCACCAACTAAGAATGCAGAAGAAAAGTTGCCATCGAGAATATTGGAGCCACCGAACTGGGTTGTTTCAGCAATACGTGTGATTTCAGACTTTAAAGCTGAGACTTCTTTCTGCAAAGCTAATCTGTCAGACGAGCCGTTGATCCCGTTTTGAGCCTGTACTGCTAAAACGCGAATACGTTGCAAAGAGTTAGTAATTTCACCCATGGCGCCTTCAGCGGTTTGAGCAAGTGAAATGCCATCATTTGCATTTCGCACAGCCATGTTCAAACCCAGCACTTGAGTAGTTAAGCGGTTAGATATTTGTAGACCCGCCGCATCGTCTTTTGCACTGTTAATGCGAAAGCCAGATGACAAACGTTCAAAAGCGGTACTTAAGTTGTTGTTCGACGTGAATAATTGACGGGTAGCATTCAACGACGAGACATTCGTGCTAACGAATAAGCTCATTTTTTCTCTCCTAACGATTTGGTTTAAGCTCCGCCAGACTATTATTTTTATTAGCTGTCTTAACGGTAACAGGATCGTATTATTAGTATTATTTGATCTCTGCTAAGTCGTTCGCCTGTTGTTTTTATTAGAAGCGTAACGTCTATGCTTATGTATCGTATCGAAGTGAAAAAACCTTTAGACAAAAACACAAATAAATAAAATATAAATAAAACACGAATAAATTCATGCGTTTATTTATAGTTTATTGGGGTTAGCCGGAGTACCCTCCGGCTATTAGCTCTTATCTCTGAGAGAGTGAGCAACGCTCTCGACTGTTTGGTCGTATCAAAACCTGGTTACTACCTCCTGGCGTCTTAGCCCCAAACAGAAGATGGGTCTCTAAATCAAATCTAAATCAAGGCTTAACCTAACAAAGACAATGCTGCCTGTGGTCTTTGATTTGCCTGACCTAAAACGGTCAAACTGGCCTGTTGAATGATCTGATTACGAGTCAAATTGGCTGTTTCAGTGGCAAAATCTGTATCACGAATTTGTGAACGAGCCGCCGAAACGTTTTCAGAGATATTGCTTAAGTTTCTGATCGTAGATTGGAAACGATTTTGCAGCGCACCTAAATCAGCCCGTGTTCCACCTATGGTAGATATTGCAGCATCAATAGACGTTAAGGCAGCAGACGCGCCAGCTTCAGTGGCAACAGTCGTCCCTGAAACACCTAAACCAGATGCACCATAACCGCCGGTTTGGTTTAGTGAAACCGCTATCGATTGACCGCCATTTGCACCTACTAGAAACGTAGCTGAAAATGCACCTGTCAAAATATCGGTTTTTCCGAATTGAGAATCGGTTGATATGCGAGTTATTTCTGCTTTTAACGCAGAAACTTCTTTTTGCAAGGCAAGACGGTCAGATGAACCGTTAATACCGTTCTGGGACTGTACCGCTAAGGTACGGATACGTTGCAAAGATGATGTCACTTCTGACAAGGCACCTTCAGCCGTTTGAGCCAAGGAAATAGCATCATTAGCATTTCTAGCTGCTTGATCTAAGCCTTGGATTTGGGTAGTTAAACGGTCAGTAATTTGCAGGCCAGCAGCATCATCCGCAGCGCGGTTGATTCTAAAACCTGATGATAGACGTTCAAAAGATGTATTTAATGACGTACCTGAATTGAACAATTGACGTTGAGCATTCAACGATGAAACATTGGTATTTACGAATAAACCCATGGTTGTACTCCTACACTCTCAGTCCAGCGTTAGCTGGCGATCGAATACTATTCGATTGGTTAAATAACACTAATAGAGTAATGACACTTAAAAAATCATTACTACTGGCTCTCTCAGAAAAGGTATCGACCCAGAAAAAAATCCCTTTAACAAAATTTTGCCGTTTTTAAAAAAAACGGCAAAAATTTGCCATCTGATTTAGAATATATAACGTAGATTCAACAGCTTAATAAGATAAAAAAAATGATAAATATGAAACTAGAATGGTTATCAGCGGTGAGTACTTTGGGTTCACACAATGCCTTTACCGACTTATGTTGGTTTAATAATTTTTTATTTTGTTGTTATAGGCAGGCAGGTAACCATGTCAGTGATGATGGAAAGATTCGCATCACCACTCTGAATCTAGGTGGCCAAGTACTGGCTAACTCAACATTACACTTAACAAATTACGATCTACGTGATCCCAAACTCAGTGTCACACCAGATGGAAAGTTATTATTAATCGCCCATGCTCGCGCAATAAATCAACAGCGCACTTATAAACCGTCAAAAAATATGTGTTGGGTATCAGGCGATGGACATAGTTGGTCATCAGCGAATGCATTCGCTAAAGATAATTGGTGGTTGTGGCGGGTTAGATGGCAGGCCTCACAAGCCTATGGTTTCGCCTATAATCGTGAGGAAAATTCGATTGATTTATATCAAGGTGATCCTCGGCGTACTTTTCAGCAACAAGCCATCGGCGCCTTGAGTTTGCAAAAACATCAACTTGCTTATCCCAATGAGTCAGACTTAGTGTTTCAGGGCAATCAATGTTTTGCTATTGTGCGACGCGACGCCGACAGCTACACAGCACAGTTGGGTCACAGTCACTTCCCTCATAAAAACTGGCGCTGGATTGATTTGAAATTTTATCTCGGAGGACCTGTTATGCAATTACTGCATGACAATCTGGCTATTGCAGCTGGCCGAGTTGTGCACAACAACAAATTAGTGACGGCTGTCTTTACTCTGCAATTGTCCACTGGCAAGGTATTACAAAAATTATTTTTACCGTCAGCAGGCGATAATAGTTATCCCGGCCTAGTGATTAAAAACTCAGACTTATACTTGAGTTATTACTCTTCTCATATCGACAATAAAAGTCAGGTTTATTTGGCTAAAATTTCACTGCTTTAACGAATATAATCAAATAATGACGTGCCAGTAACGCGACTAAAAGTCGCCTGTGCTGCTTGCAAAGCGGTTTCCTGTTTACTTAATTCCGATACTGCCACGGCATAATCGACATCTTCGATGTTTGAACGCGCGGCTTTAACGGTAATTTCTAAGTCTAAATTAGCTTCATAAACAGACTGGCTGACGTTTAATCGACCACCAATAGCCGACATAGCATCAGCGACATTGGATAAGGCATTATCTGATCCAATTAGGGCATCATTCAATGCTTCATCATAGCCACCTGAGTCAAGATTTTCATCGCGTAAAGCAATAACAAAATTATTTAAGGTTTCGGCAATATTGGCTTTATTAGGTGGGTCTAGGCGAAAGTTAACGGTATCGCCTACAGCGCCTTCAATATCAAAAGAAATGCCTTTAAACGTAAAAGGCACACCGGAGGAAAAATCAATAGTATCGATTATATTGCCGCTGGCAACTTGAGTTACCTGTACTTGATTACCGGCGAGCACCGTCACTTGATAAGCATTATTGGCCGCATTAACTGCATCGTAGTTTGCCGAATGAAATTTATCGTAGGTACTTTGTTGAGTAACACTTGAACTCGCAGAGGTCACACCGCTACTGGACGTAATAGTAGAGTTTAGCCTGGCAAGCACATTTTCAAACACATCTTTGCCTGAATTATTAGCTTGAATAGTTACAGTATTTGAAATCTTTATTTCACTTGCACCCGAATCTCCAGCAAAAGTGTATTTATTGCCGGTGGCGCTTTGATTCAATTCAAAAGCAGGCGATTCAGACTGGTAACCGGCAAAAATATATTCGCCACCCGCATTTCGAGTGTTCATTAAATCAAAAACTTGATCGCGAATTTGTTCCATTTCAATGGCGATCGCTTTTCTATCGTTACTATTCAATACCCCATTGCCTGACTGCACCATTAATACTCGCGCACGGTTAACCGCTGTATTAATACTGCTTAATACCGTTTCTTCTTGTTCTAAACTGTTGGTTAATACATTACTGTTCTTTTTATATTGAGCAATTAAATCCACTTCTTCAGTCAAGCGGATAACTTGTGCCGCTCCCACCGGATCATCAGAGGGTCGTAATAGCTTTTTGCCCGAAGATAACTGCGTTTGTACGTCAGATAAATTACCCTGATTCTCCAATACGGCATTAATACTTCTTTCGTAGAGTTGCCCCGTTGATATACGCATAGTTTATTTCTCGTTATCCCTTATCAAACAATACTTAATATGGTGTTAAACATGTCTTGTGCGGTACCTAATAATTTTGCAGCCGCTGAATAGGACTGCTGAAACCTCACCAAGTTTGCAGCTTCTTCGTCAAGACTCACACCAGAGACAGACTCAAACCAGTCTTTCGACTGCGACTTTAAAGCCTCGGCTGCTTTTAAGGAAATATCTGCACTGGCCGCTTTTTGACCAATATCACTGACGATATTGGTATAGGCCTCGTGAAAACTAACCGGATTGCCCGAGCCACTGTTATTTAATTGCACCGTTGACGCTTTTTGCAGATCGGCCATGGCTAAACCATTGCGGTTATCATTTAAACCACCGGTATTATAGGCAATGGTAAAACTGTCACCCGGCTTAGGCACGCCCTGTAAACTCAAGTCATATCCTGGATAATTATCAAGCGCACTAAAGGCTGCTGGCCAAGCAGGCGAAGCGCCACTGGTTGCAGCTTGCGCCAGCATATTAGTAAAATCGCTGGTTCCTGATACTGTTGTAATAAGTGTTCCGGCGCTATCTAACACCTGATATTCATCGAGTGCAGTAAACAATATTTGGGCAGGTGCACCCACTCCTGTTGCCCCTGTTGGCGAAGAGCCAGGGCTGTGGATACCACCAGCGCCATTAAAAGCAGAAGCTGCGCTATTGGCAAAAGTATTATCAACTATGGTATTGGGCACTGTCGTAGACACTAACTTGACATCACCTAAATTACTCAAACTTGCTTCAACATGTATTGGCGAAGCAAAGGCTAAATCTTCTGGCCGCGACATACTGACAGTAATTTTATCAGCGGTATTTTTGGTCGGTTGGACTAAAAATTTGTCGCCCGCCACATAACTGGCGCCACTACCAAACTCCAATTCTATGCCACCAATAACAGGATTAAACGTACCTGATTGTGCAGTTAAGCCCGTATAAGACTGTGTAATGGGCGCACCACTTACACCTAAAACCGGTGAACCATCAGGATTAAGTGCTGCAATCGTAACATTAACGGTAGGCGGCAGACCTGGTGTCACCGCATCAAAGGTAACCTGATAATCAGCAGAGGTTATTTGACTCGCCTGCCCCTGAGTCACACGTCCGGTCACAACCGTGGTTAAACTATTATTGGTCGAGTAATTCAGTGCAGCAAATGAAGGTAGTTTAAAAATATCGCTGCCAATTTGACCGTCATAGTCCATGCCTAGTCTATTTTGAGTATTCAGTGTTTCAGTTAACGCAAGAGAGAGTTGTCCAAGCTCGCGGCGACTACTTTCTAATACTTCATCACGATAACGGAACAAGCCGCCAATAGTGCCACCCATATTGGTTTCTTTGAGGTTGATGGATACTGGCTTTCCACTACTACTGCTTAGCTGTAAGGACTTATAATTACTATCAGCGGAGTTATTAACTGTGAACACGTTGAACGAGCCATCTTGCATAACAAGTGATTCACCGGTAGACAAGTTAACGAGTACAGAGCCATCACCGGTGCCACTGTCTCTGGTCTCAATGGACATTAAACTGGCTAAATCTAATACGGCTTGATCACGCTGATTTTTTAGTGTTCCCGGCTCGTCATATCGATTGTTTGCCTGACTCACTCGGATCGCGGCATTTAATTCTGTTATCGATTTAACCAATGAATTGACTTTATCAATGTTGGTTTGAACTTCTATATTAAGTTCTTTTTCTTTATTACTTAGAAACCCGGTCAAATTACCTATTTGGCCGATTAATGAATTTGATTCGCCCAACACTAATTGGCGTGCAGCCGTGCTAGTAGGATCATCAGCAGCGGTTTGCACCGAAGCGAAAAAGCGACTCATACTGCTAGAAATACTATTGGCTTCACTGGCAAAAACATTGTCTAAAACTGAGGTTTTATCCCAATATTCTTGGTAGTGACTCTCTAACGTGGTGTCGCGCCGCAACTGATTTTGCGCAAAGGTATTAATCACGCGTTCGGTCGTTGAACGCCCAACACCGCCGGTTAATTGTGAGACAAAATTAGTCCGCTCCCTGACAAAACCTTCAGTGTTAACATTGGCAATATTATGACCGGCCGTGTTCAACAACTGGGTGCTAGCATCAACACCAGTGCGAGCTATCGACATTAAATCGGCGGTACGGGTAATATTGTTGTTGCTTATCACTTGGCATTCTCCGTCATAAGCCGACTTTGGGGATCAAAGCTGCTAAGCAGTTCGCTGTTTAACACTGACATTATTTTGTCGGCATAGGCAGGATCGGTTGCATAACCCGCCTGCTGCAATTCATCAAAATACTGTGATGGCTGGCTACTCTTTTTTAAGGCATTTTCATAACGTGGGCTTTGCTGCACAAAATTGACATAGTCTTGCAGTGCATCAGTGAAATTCTCATAAGCACGAAAAGGCGATTTACTGGTAGTCGCAACACCCTGATCAAATTCAATGGAATCAACCACAGCTTTATTTCCAGTCCAGTTTCTATCTGCTTTTATGCCAAATAAATTATGGGTATTTTGCCCGTTACCGGAATGGATCATGTATTTGCCCCAACCTGTTTCCACTGCGGCTTGTGCTAACAAGGCTTTGGGATCTAAACCAATTTGTTCTGCTACTGTTTGAAACGCTGGGAACAAGCTTTCTAAAAAGGCTTGCGGACTGTCAAAGCCACTGGCCTTAAATGCGGCAGTGGGTCGAGCCAAAGCCGGAATTTGAGTTTGAATTTGTGTTTGGCTTTGTGTTTGAGCGGCAGCGTTTATCCGGTGCTGTTGAATACTGGATAAGTTGCCATCATTGCGGATCACACTGGCCGGTGTATAACCATCCTCCAATTGCCCTAACTGTTTAACAATAATGTCTGCTAAACCCACGCTGCCATTAGTCGCTAAATCATTGGCCAGTTGTTGGTCATGCATATCGCGATAAAATTTAACTTGTTCAGAATTAAAAGGGTTGTCTTGGTCAGATAGCACGTCTTGCGCCTTACGCATGGACTTAAGCATCATTTGCAAAAAAATACCTTCAAATTGTTTCGCGGCTTCTTCCAAGGCACCTTTATCGCCGCTTTGAGCTGCACGGCGCAAGGTATCTAAACCTTGGATCTCATTAGCATTACGCGACATCTCAAGGTTGCTATGGAGGGTGGGAGAAAGATCCATTGGCAGGCCTATATCACAACCAACTCGCCCTGAAGTGCGCCTGCTTGACGCAAGGCTTCAAGAATCGCCATTAAATCGCCAGGTGCCGCACCCACTTCATTCACGGCACGCACCAGTTCGTCTAGGGTCACGCCAGGATCAAATTTGAACATACGTGTATCGTCTAAATTGACATCTATAATCGATTGATTGGTGACCACTGTTTCACCAGCTGCAAGGGCATTTGGCTGGGAAACTGTTTGGTTTTCAGCAATGGTTACCGTCAGGCCGCCATGTGTAATAGCGGCGGGTAATAAACGCACATCTTGACCAATGACAATGGTGCCAGTACGGCTGTTTATTACCACTCGAGCAGGTGCTTTGGCTGGTACAAACTCAAAATTTTCTAAGGTAGCTAAAAAGCCGACCCTTTGCCCGACGTCTCGAGGTGCTGATACACGCACAGAGGCCGCATCAATAGGAGTGGCAATAATGTAACCTTTGTCAGGATCAGCCCCTAAACGCATATTAATCGTATCAGCTAAAATTTTAGCCGTAGAAAAATCAGGGTAGTTAAGATTAAAGGTTAAATAGTCATTTTGCATAAAGCCACTGACAACTGCGCGCTCTACTAAGGCTCCGTTTGCGATCCGACCAACCGTTGGTGTATTAGACACAATTTTCGAGCCATCAGCCCCTTGTACACCAAAACCACTGACTACTAAGCTGCCCTGTGCGACTGCATAAATGTTGCCATCAAGACCTTTTAAAAAGGTCTGTAACAGCGTTCCACCTTGCAAACTGCCGGCTTCACCAATAGAAGACACCGTGACATCGATGGTTTGTCCTGGTTTAATGAAAGGAGGGAGTTCGGCATGCACCGCTACGGCGGCCACGTTCTTAATTTTAGGTTTTATATTGCTCGCTAAACTAATGCCGAAATTAGATAACATGGTACGAAAGCTTTGCTCAGTAAACGGGCTTTGTTCGCCTGTTCCGGGTAGTCCTACCACCAAGCCATAGCCCACCAGTTGATTACTGCGCACACCTTGTACGGTAGCCAAGTCTTTGATGCGCTGCGCAGAAGACACTGGAGCAAAAATCAAACAGGCAATTAACCCTATATTTAACACAGTACGCATCATACTCTCCACGTTAAAACGGCCAATATTCAGATGAGAAAAACTGCGACAACCACCCTTCTTTTTGGGCTGAAGCAAAGGTACCAGTGCCGCTGTATTGAATTCGGGCATTGGCTATTTTGGTAGACACTATTTCATTACTTGGGCTCACATCAGCAGGACGAACAACACCTGTTAAGCGTATATATTCATTACCATTATTGAGGGTTAACCACTTTTCTCCTCTCACTAACAGATTTTGATTGGGCAATACCTGCACCACTGTGACCGAAATACTGCCAACCAAATTATTGCTTTGATTGGCTGAAGCATCACCGCTAAAATCGTTATTCGCATCAACACCTAACTGAATAGATTGATTACCAATGTTAAGTGCTCTGCCGCCTAAACCTATAATAGGGTTGACATCAACTTGCGAATTTTTACTGGTCGTTGTGCCGGCAGACTTGGTTGCCGTGGTATTTTCTTGTAAATTCACGGTAATAATATCGCCGACCCGTCTGGCTTTAACATCCGAATACAGACTATTGGCCATATCCGACTGAAAAATTGAGCCGTCTTCAAGCACTTTTTCCTCGGGTACATCCGCGATAATAGGGGCGTAATAAGGGTCGTTAGGTGATATTTCATTGGGTGTGCTTTGACAGGCACACAAAGTTATTAATGTCCCTACCAGTAAACTCACTTTTTTCAACCGCTTTGCCGTTAACATCATCACCATCTCATTAAAGTTGCTGGATAACTTGGCCTAACATTTGGTCAACTGCTGAAATGACTTTTGAGTTCATTTCATATAAACGCTGACTTTCTATTAAGTTAACCAATTCTTCTGTTACATTGACGTTAGACGTTTCCAAGGTACCCTGGCTAATCGAGCCAATGCCTTGTAAACCCGGAATACCCTGAATTGGCGTACCGCTCACCGCAGTCTCTACATACAAGTTTTGACCAATCGGTTGTAAACCTGTTGGGTTGATGAAGTTAGATAAATTCAACTGACCTAATACCGTAGATGTAGCAGAACCTGCGGTAGACACTGAGACTTCACCATCTTGTGATACGGTTATCTGTTGTGCATCATCTGGCACCGTGATGGCAGGTTGCAACTGAAAGCCGGCACCTGGCGTCACTATTTGACCTTGATCATTTAACGTAAACTGACCGTTACGGGTATAAGCAGTTGTGCCGTCTGGTTGTAAAATTTCAAAAAAACCACTGCCTTGAATCGACAAATCAAGGGCATTATCAGTGGTCAATAAATTACCTTGCGTGTGGGATTTTTGCGTAGCAACCACCTTACTACCCGCACCTAACATCAAACCAGAGGGTAATTCTGTATCAGCTGATGAGCGTCCACCTGGCTGATTAATGTTTTGATAAAGTAAATCTTCAAATATGGCGCGATCTTTTTTAAAGCCCACCGTACTGGCGTTGGCTAAGTTATTTGATATCACTGCCACATCGGTTTGTGCGGCGTCTAAGCCGGTTTTACTGATCCATAAGGCTGGATGCATAAGTTCTCTCCTGTCTCAAATTTATTGCAATAAGGCGGTTAGATAATGCGTAATAACTGATTGCCACGCATATCAAGATCTTCTGCCTGCTTCATCAGTTTTACCTGCATTTCATAATGGCGTTGCAAATTGATCATATTGACCATCTCTTCTACGGGATTCACATTACTGCCCTCCAACATGCCGGTGCGGACATAAACCACCGCATCTTCAGTCGCTAATTGCCCATCTGTACGGCGAAATAAACCATCTTGTCCTCGTTCTAAATCACGTACTTCGGGATTGACTAACTTCAGACGACCTATTTCTTCCAGCACAGTCTCTGGCGCGCCTTGCGGTCTCACAGAGATAGTTCCGTCACTGGCAATATTGATATTTGACAAAGGGATCGGCAAAACCAAAGGCCCACCGTCACCAATAATGCTGCGTCCGAACGAATCTTTTAGTTGCCCATCAGGGCCAAGTTCAAAACTGCCATTGCGGCTATACGCTTCTTGCCCATTGGCGTCTTGTACGGCAAACCAACCATCACCTTGAATAGCCACATCAAGTGGGCGATCAGTTTGGATCATGGCACCACTGGCATAATTATTAGTGGGGCTTTCCGTTATCGCAAAAACACGGGTTGGCAAACCTTCGCCGTAGGCCGGCATGGCTCGCGCTTGCTCTAGTTGAGCTTTAAAACCGTTAGTTTGTGCGTTCGCCAAATTGTTGGCGCGTACAGCAGTGCCTAAGAAATCTTGAGAAGCGCCGCTGGCAGCGATATAAAGCATTTTGTCCATGACAGTTTCTTGACTTAAAGGATAATTATTATTTACTGTGCAAATTAGATGCCATCAACAAGGATTGTATTTAAGAGCAGCAAAAGGAAGGCAAAATAGATGGGGATTGGAGCACAAAAAAGGGCCAGAAATCTGACCCTCTTAACTAAAAACGTAATTATCGAATATTAAGTATATTCTGATTCAACTGATTATTAACTTCTAAGGCTCTAGAGTTTGCTTGGAAGTTTCGTTGAGCGATGATTAAGTCAATTAATTCAGTGGTTAAGTTAACATTGGCTTGCTCTAGTGCTGAAGAATTAATATCACCAAAGGTACCGGTAGTTGCTTCACCCGCCAATGCTTCTCCCGACAAAATACTCTCTTGCCATTGGGTATTACTTTGCTGCGTTAAACCTTGGTCATTGGCAAAACGAATAAGTGCAACCCGCACTATAGGTTCAGACGTACCATTAGAATAGGTGGCTCGTACCAAACCATCAGGCCCAATATCGATACCCGTTAAACGGCCAACAGGCAAACCATCTTGTTCAAGTGAGGTAACTTCAAAACTAGATGC
Source organism: Paraglaciecola sp. 25GB23A (assembly GCF_040012495.1). Lineage (NCBI taxonomy): Bacteria > Pseudomonadati > Pseudomonadota > Gammaproteobacteria > Alteromonadales > Alteromonadaceae > Paraglaciecola > Paraglaciecola sp. 25GB23A. Next base: position 671,776 of record NZ_JBDYKM010000001.1, on the reverse strand, counting down.
ATACTGAGTAGGCTCATCAGCTACGGCATTCAAGGCATCTAAGGTAAAATTGGTGGTAATAATTTGTGTTGGATCTGAACCGTTCGAGAGTATGGTTCCACCGAGTGGAACAGAGGGGATATCACCCGTCGCAGATAAGGTTCCATCGGCATTTTGAATACCAGAAAAATCACCACCGCTACTAAATATCATTCGAAATCCGGCGACACCATTACCGGCACCAAGTGAAGTCTCACCGACTACGTTTGCCCCAGTGGTTGGCGGTGTATTTAATGTATTACCTTCGGATTGAAGCGGCAAATCATCCATATAGGTTACACTAACCCATTCGTTAGTAGTACTGGCGTCTTTCATAAAATAATAGGTCATCGTATGGCTATCACCTAATGAATCAAACACCGTTACTGACGTCGCCGCGTTGTATGTAAGTGGATCATCGGGATTGAATAAATCGAGATTAACACCGTCATCTCCAGCAGGTAAGTTCATTTTCAAGGCCACTTCGGAGGTACGCTGCGGCGAGCCTGATGAGTCAGGAATTCGCACTGGGAGTGTCGTACTTAACGCGACTGATGAGGACGTACCATCAGAGTTCACTGGAAACCCTAATAAGTGGTCACCATTGGTGTTCACTACAAAGTTTTCAGAGTTCAACTTAAACATACCAGCACGGGTAAAGGAAAAGTCCCGTGAACCAATCTCAGGTACTGTGCCAAAATACCCATTACCTGTAATAGCAAGGTCGAGGGCATTGTTGGTAAACTGTAAGCTACCTTGTGAGAATTGCTGCGCAACTTCTTGAGTTAGCACGCCATCCCCAACTTTGGTCTTCCCGCCCGCTAATAATGACGAAGCGTATACATCGCCAAATTCTACCCGCGATTCTTTAAAACCAACGGTATTAACGTTAGCAATGTTATTCGCTGTTGTATCTAAATCTCGTTGTGCCGCGTTCACGCCACTCAATGCTATATTAAAAGACATTATTTATGCTCTCCTATTAACCGCCGATTTGAATAACATCATCAAGCTTAACGCTGACTTCGCCATCCAAATTAAGAACTATACCTTGACTGCTGCCGCCCATACTGACGCTTTCAACATGTCTATTTACCGCTGTGGGCAATACCTGAGATTCACCAAATACATCACCTTGTGCCCGAATAACATAATTGCCAGGCGGCATAACTTTTCCGCTTGCGTTAGTGCCGTCCCAATTAAATTGGATATTTCCTGCCGCTTGCGTACCTGCATCAATTACCTTGATCAACTCACCTTTTTCGTTCTCGATACTGATTTTAAGGTTTTGCACGGTTTGTTCGTTAATTACGACGCCGGTGACACCTTGACCTTCAGTCGACATATGCCCGATATCGCCCTGCAATAAGACTTGTTGACCAATTAGACTTGATGCTTGTAATGCTTGGTTTGAGGTCATTGAACTGGCGAAGTTTTCAAATTTGGTATTTAACTGCTCAATACCATCAGCCATAGTAAAGCTGGTCATTTGCGCAACCATTTGGTCATTATCAACGGGCTTAGTTGGGTCTTGATTGGCCAATTGCTCTGTAAGCAAAGAAAAGAAATCTTCTTGCGACAGTCTTTGATTGGCATCGTCTGCTACAGCTGGCTTTTCTGGTTGCCAGTAGTAGTCTGTACTAAGCCCTTTATTAATGAATGTATCCACGGTTTTTCCTCTGAATAACTTGGTCTACTGCAATGCTTAAACTAAAAATTATGACCCTTGACCTAAACGCAACACACTATTAAAAAGTCGTTTAGTCGTATCTGTCATTTGTACATTTGTTTCATAGGCTTTAGAGGCCGACATCATATCTGCCATCTCTTCAACAATATTAACGTTGGGTTTATAGATATAGCCATTTTCGTCAGCCATTGGATGGCCTGGGCTGTATTCAATCTGCAAAGGTTTTTGACTTTCTACTATGCCAAGTACCTGCACCTTAGAACCAACACTACCGTCTTGTGCTGCTGAGGCAGATTTCAGTTCCGCGGCAAATACAGGATGACGCGCCTTGTAAGTACTATCGTAACTAGAGCTAACACTATTGGCGTTAGCGACATTACTGGCTGTGGTATTTAGCCGAACGTTTTCTGCACTCATACCTGAACTGGCAATATCCATTACATTAAATAAACTCATTATTATGCCCCTCCGCTCAAGGCTTTCTTCATGCCTTTAATTTTGCCATCTAAAAATTGAACGCCTGCTTGATAGCGCAGGGTGTTATCCAAAAAGATATTTCGCTCAGTTTGCGTATCAACAGTATTACCGTCGCCCGTATCAGGCTGATCAGGAATTCGGAACTGAACCTGATTAATGCCTTGCATTGAGCCTTGCAAATGCTTTTCATTGGTTCGGACCAAATTGTGTTGCTGGGCGTACTGCGCGCTCTTCATCACTTTTTGAAAATCTAAGTCTCGAGCTTTATAACCTGGGGTATTAGCATTAGCGAGATTTCCAGCGATGAGTTCCATACGCTCGGTGCGCACTTGCATCGCTTTTTGATGAAATCCCATTAATTTGTCTAAACTAATTGCCATTTTACTCTCCTCAGTTATCAGAGGTAGAGCAAGGTCTATGCCACAAACTAAAATTTAGCGGATTGAAAGGTGAAGAGATCCCTAGAGCTAGGATTTATTTGGACTTTTTAAGGTAGTACAAACCCGGGTTGCAACGAACCATAGTGAAATGTTGGTTTAAATCAGAGATTGATTCAGAGGCACCGACAAACAATATGCCGCCATCTTGCAGGCAAGCGGCAATTTTCTGCAGTATCTGTTTTTTGACCTCTGGCGAAAAATAGATCAACACGTTACGACAAAAAATAATGTCGAACTGTCCTAATGAAGAATAGCTGTCCAATAAGTTGAACTGGCGAAACGTAGCCGTTGCCTTAAGGTGGGTTTTAACTCGAAATTTTGCGTCCTCGATCGGATCAAAAAATTCATGTTTGAATGCTTCAGGAAGTCCGCGGGACAGAGCTAATGGTTCATATTCCGCTAAACGGCATTTGTTCAACATTTCTTCAGAAATATCAGTACCTAATATTTGCGCTCCTGCACGCAAGCTACCCGGATTTTTCTTTTTATAATTAGCGATGGTCATCGCAATAGAATAGGCTTCTTGCCCAGAGGAGCAGGCTGCACTCCAAATTTTCAGGGCAGAGCTATGGTGCTGAAATTGGGGTAAAATCGTGCTTTCAAGTAAGCTAAAAGGATAGGTATCACGAAACCACAGGGTTTCATTGGTTGTCATCGCTTCAATCGCCACTAACTGTGCTTGACGATCCTGCCTGATAACAATTTTTTCAATAAGCTCGTCAAGCGTTTGTGTGCCCTGTGACTTAACATGAGATGACAGACGGCTTTTAACTAAGTACTGCTTATTATCCCCTAATACTATGCCACTGGACTTTTCCAAAAACTGGCTGAACAAACGATAGTTTTGATCACTGAATTGGTTTTCGGACACCTGACTTCCTTTTATTACAACTTTGTTTTAACGCCACAAACCCATAACATGTCGGTAGCACTTGTATTGTGCCCTCTATGTACTCATAAACTAAGACTAATATAGGTTTGGCTGCAAACCAAACCTATATAAAAAGTGCGTAACAAGGAGTGAAAATCTACTCGTTACCAAACCACTTCAATACTGAAGTTGCTAATTCATCTGGGTTAAATTTTGCTATAAAGTCGTCTGCGCCTACTTTTTGCACCATGGCATGGTTAAACACGCCACTTAAGGACGTATGCAGGATGACATGTAAATTCTTTAATTCAGGAGTGTTACGAATTTCAGCAGTCAGTGTATAACCGTCCATTTCAGGCATTTCTATGTCTGAAACCAACACCCCGACCCTGTTGGTAATATCACCATATTCTGCGGCGATCTCTTTGAGGCGATTAAGGGCCTCTAAGCCATTTTTGGCCAGTTCAATTTCAAGACCAAGGGCAGATAAAGCCTTCTTAACTTGATTGCGCGCCACTGACGAGTCATCAGCAATGAATATAATTTTCTTCTGCTTGGCTACGTCTTCAACCTTCCACTTTGCATTATCGTCATCACTTAAGTCGGTGTTGACCGGAGAAATATCGTTAAGAATTTTTTCTACATCCAAAATTTCAATTAATTCATTTTCAATTTCGGTGACAGCAGTTAAGTAACTTGCGCGCCCGCTGCCTTTTGGCGGCGGCATAATAGAAGCCCAGTTAGTATTGATAATTCGCTCAACTGAGCCAACCAAAAATCCTTGAACCGAACCATTATATTCAGCGATGATCACAAAGGCCGACTTCAAGTCTTCAATTCTTTTACCGCCAGTAGCTAAGCTCATATCTATGACAGAGATGGTCTGCCCACGAATGTGGGCAATACCGCGTACCAGACTATTTAGCCTAGGCATCGAGGTTAAAGGTGGGCATTGGAGCACTTCTCTTACTTTGAACACGTTGATCCCAAATCGCTGTCTGGAATTGAGCTTAAAGAGTAATAGCTCTAACCTGTTTTCACCAACCAACTGAGTACGTTGGTTGACCGAGTTTAGAATTTCAGACATGTAATGCTCCAATAAGAATTAAAACGGCTCAACTTTTGCTTCTATCTATGAAAACAGTCAGTTTTTAAGGTATTTAAGACATATTTTCAAATAATTGTCACTTAAGTGCCCAAATATTGACACTCGTAGTTGCTAGCCAACTTCCTCTAGCATAGACAACTTGACAACAAGTGAACATGAAAAAATTAAATAATTACCCAGTATTCGTGAAAATAATCACAATCGTGATTTCACTGTCCAGTTTTATAACGGCGGCAGATGAGAATTATTTAGATAATCAAGCCCTAGTCTTGCAAGCTGAACAATTTATTATAGCTCAACTCCAAATCGACACTGCAAATCAAATTAAAGTAGAAGGCATGCCCGTTGATGAGCGAATTAACATTCCAGCCTGTGGCCAGGCGATTGAATTTCAGGTCAGCCCTGAAGCACTTTTCCAATCGAATATTACGGTAAAAGCCCAATGCCCAGTGAGTAATTGGTATATGTTTTTAATGGTTAAAGCAACTGAAATTCAACCGGTCGTTGTAGTAACGAGTGCCTTAAGCCCCGGAACCTTGCTCAATGAAAATAATTTACAAGTGGTTGATATGGACAAAAAACGTATGCGTAACACCACTTTCTCTGATATTTCGAGCCTCGTCGGTGCCCGAGTAAAACGTCGTTTAGTCTCAGGCCGCCCAATTGAACCGAATGATCTGTGTTTTGTCTGCGAAGGTGACAATGTAGTGATCAGTGCGGGTTCTGCCAACATGCAGATAAAAACCAATGGTATCGCCCTAGAAGATGGTAATATCGGCGAAACCATCAGGGTTAAAAATAGTCGGTCGAATATTAATTTGATGGCGCAGGTGATGACAACTAATCAAGTCCGCGTTAATTTATGATTTTTTGGTATCAGCCGATAAAGCTGCTAGGTAAATAAACAAAAAATACGCTACTATTTGCAAATAGACACTAAAGAAACCCACTTGCCGGTCGATACAGTGGATGAGGAAAGGTTAAGGTAAATGGGGAGTAAGGTATTATGGCAATAAATAATGTAAATAACGGTGGCACAAAAACGCCCATCGACAATCAAAAGTTGAGTCAACAGCAAACACTCAACAACGCTACAACTCAGGCTGAAAGCCAGAAAGCGGCGTCGCCAACTGTGCGTCAAGATTCGGTTTCATTAACTCAGTCTGCCCAACAGTTAGCCCAAGTACAGCGTAAAGGTACGGAAGCACCTGTTAACCAAGAGAAAATCGAAAAGCTTAAAAAAGCGATTCAACTTGGCCAATACAATGTTAATCCTGAAGTATTAGCGAAGAAGATTGCAACCTTGGAAGCAGAATTATTTGGTACTAAGGCGTAATAGCTTCATAATAAAAATTCGATGAAACTACTGCGCCAAGGCCGATGAATAAATTAAAAGAAGCAATATCAGTCCAAATAAGCCAGCTTGAACAACTGCAACTCGTGCTCGAGAATGAACTTCATCTCATTAGCACCCGTGATCCTGAGTCTTTACTTAACCTTCTCAAAAGCAAAGAAAGTCTGCTCGATCTAATTCAAAGCCAAGATAATGTTATCGCTCAAGGTTATGCCCAACTTAGTGATGACGAAAAACAAGACGAAGGGTTAAGCGAGTTATTTGATTCTGCTAAAAAAATGTTGAATCAATGCAAATACCGCACTTCTATAAATCAAACAGCGGTCGAACAAGGCCAGCTTCGATTAGAACACCTGCGTAATTTATTACTTGAGTCTCGGGCTAAAGAGTCATTGACCTATGACAAGAGTGGTCGCACTCGAGGTGGGTCATCCGGTAAAGGTATTAACGCCTAAAACGCGACTGCGCTCAACCACTGCTGTCTATCCCCCAACACCTAAACACGATGCCATTGGATCGCCAATGGCATATAAACATCCATACCAGCTAACATTATGCTTTGCAGAGATGCCACGAAGAAAAACTGTGTTAGTAATAACGCACTTTTTTAACGCGCTGTGGTTTGGCCGTAGACAAATAAAGGTCGTGTACTAGTTTAAAATCTAGTTCTAATTCCGTTGCATAAGTATCATTGCCTACCGCATAGCTTTTGGTTACTTTGGCGCCACGGATCACACCTTGAACCGAGCTATTGAGCCGAGCATCATCCATGACAAGATTTTGTAAAGACTGCTCGCCATCTATTTTCTGGCCAAATACTTGCTCGGCTAACTCACGGTAAGCATCCAATTTTGAGGCCTTTAAGGCCATCAACATTTTACCAGCTTCGTTTTGACCTTTCTGTGCCGAGATAGGCGCATACCCCACTGCCTTAATAACTGGATATTCGCTTGGCTCAATGGTTTCCCACTCAACTTGCTTAGTGAATAAACTAGAACACGAGGTAGTCGCTAAGGTAAAGACTAGGCATGTAATTTTTAAAGTGTTGTTCATAATCGTTCCGTTAAAGCTAATAGCACACGATAACTTGGCACTGTTATTATGTCAGCAACAGCCAATAGTTTGTCGAATGTCCATACCAGAACAAATTAACTGCAAAAATTATACCCAAACAACCACTATCAGCTGCGTTTTTATATGATGCCAAAAAACCAACACAATAAAGGTACGATTTGTGCTTAGTTATGAGCATAGTTGTATCGTGTAAACACGAGCGTCATTCAAAGTGTGAGATAAACACAAAATGCTAATAAAACGCCTACTTAAATCCACAGTAATGTTAACGACCTTGCTGCTTAGTTGCGCCTCAAGCGCAACGTGGTATGAAAGCAGTGGTCAAGCCGTTATTAACAATGGCAACATTCAACAAGCGCGCCAAGCGGCCACGCAAGAAGCCATAAAACAAGCATTATTGTTTGCTGGTGCCTCAATAAGCAGTGTTCAGCGCCTGACTAACGGCCTATTGCAAGACGACAGCCTTGAAATACGCAGCTCAGGTGACGTTGAAAACATTGAAATGATCGACGAAAGATATGATGGCGATATTTTAACCATCAGTATCAGAGCGGATATTTTTCCACAGGCGATTAATTGCCGCGCTGCTGACTATCAAAAATCGATAGTAACCGCTTGGTATCCCATTAAACATAAACAACAAGCAGTCGTTGGCCAACTTTTTAATTTTGGTCAACAAGTGGCGGCTAGATTACAAAAACAATTTAATCAACAAGCACAAAGTTCAGTCATAACCAAAATAGAGCCGTTTTATTTATCCTTAAAAAGTCGCGGCGCCACGGCAATTGAATTAGCCAAAAAAACCAATTCACAATATGTGCTGATTGGCGAGATCATTGAATTTTCTACCATAGAAAATGCCAGCAGTAGTCTCGCATTTTGGCAAAGCGCCAGCTACAGTCGAGACTTCAGCTTGTCGCTGACTGTGTATGATGGCAACACCGGCGACCCGGTTTTTAATAAAGAAAAGTCCATGACTGCTAGTTGGGATTTTAACACCCACCAAGTCATTGATGCTAACAGTTCTCAGTTGTGGCAATCTGAATTTGGCTTACAAGTCATGTCTATGTTGCAAACCTTCAGTCATGAAATCGACTCAAGCTTAAGCTGTATACCAGCCTATGGTCGGGTATTATTTGTGAATAATGATCAAATCAATATCAACCTAGGTCAGCAAAACGGTATTCAAAAAGGCGATAGACTCACCCTGTATCAAATGAATCAATTTTTTGACACCTCAGGCAATTTACATCAACAATACCGACTCCACCCAGAGCCCGTTGTGGTTAAGCAAGTATTTACCGATAGCGCAGTTATTGCCTCTCAATCTGGCGCGCCATTGTCTAATATTCAAGCAAACGATTTTGTTGCGCGTAGGTAAAGGTGTTAATCACAGCATAGCTAATACATAATGTTGGGGTATTGCAGCGTCCCTGTAGTTTAATGGATAAAACGAGCCCCTCCTAAGGGCTAGATCTGGGTTCGATTCCCGGTGGGGATGCCATTACACTAAATCTTCATATTGACCTTCCCCTAAACACATAGACACTTCTGGTTTTCAAAAAGGAAGTATTCGAGCAAAATGCCAATGACCACTTTTGGTGTCGTTGTCGAACTACAACATGTATAATACACTTTATGATGTTTAAGCAAAAAAAGGGCTTTCTTTGAATAAAATAAAATCAACAAAACGCATTACTAAGCGCATGATTTATCGTTCTGTAGCCAGCTCTACAGCTATTGAGACAGGCATTGCTGTTAGCGAGATTGAACGTAAACTAAAAAATAGTCGAAGTAAATTTAGTTATTTAGCGCTTGCTAATTAGTGGGCAGTACATCTCTGACAAGGCGAGCAATATATTGGTAGTCACGGTCTACTCCTGCCTGTATTGATTTAAAATAGTAATCTTTATTTTCGTCCCACAGACTGTAATCCAAAAGGCCAAATCCTGCTTTTTGAGAAATTATATCAATTAATAATCTGGACAAGCGGCCGTTCCCTTCTCTAACAGGGTGTATCAAAATAAATTCAACGTGGCTCGCAGCAATATATTGAACCAGTTCCTCACGTGTCATTTGATCTAACACATTAAATCTTTGAAGATATTCACTTTCAAAATCATCTATTAGACCATCCAATAAACTGGACGACGCAAACTGAAAGTTTCCCTTGCCAATATTTGCAGATCTAATCTTGCCAGCCCATTCATAAACATTACCAAGCCACTGCCTATGCCAACTAAGCACGTCGCTAAAAGACAATACGCTCAAAGGGTTGGAATCAATAAAAAGCTTTTGATAAAGTTTAAGTAGCAACTCACTTTCTACATCATCAATATCGATAGGTTCAGTAATGCCGAGTTTATTCTTCAATACAAGGCCATTTGACCCAGGCTCGTATTGTGCATCTGTTGTATCAATTTCATACCGACTCAATTTTTTAGCCTTTTGAACGTATTATTTTACTATTGTATGTTCGGATGTATCGATGGCAAGTACTGAAGAACTAAACTCAGTAACATTGTCTCTCTTTGAATATTTTGGGGTAAAATAGAGTATTATTTTAATCCATTTCACTGATTGAAATACAAAGTGTAGCGTTGTTAGTCTAAAAAACGGTAAATATTGCAAGCTAAAAAACTAAAAGGCTTACTAGACCTAAGCTTAAGCGATTACTTAATCACATGATCCGCAGATTTAAAGCGTTTAGCTAACAACCAGTAGCTAAAACTAAAACCAGGGAACATGGCGATAACTTTGCCGCTTTTGCTTTTATACCAGCTATTGCAGCCGCCTTTGTACCACACTGTTTTTGTCATCTCTTGATGAATATGCTGGGTATAACGTTCTTCTGCTTCTGGCCTAACTTCAATCGATTGAGCCCCAGCAGCATGAACGCGTTTAATTGCGCCCTTTATGTAGTTCATTTGCGCTTCAATAATAAAAAGGGCTGAGGTATGGCCTATGCCGGTATTAGGGCCAGTTACAATAAACAGGTTAGGAAAATCAGGGAGACTCGTGCCCAAATAAGCGCGGGGATAATCTTGCCAAACATCAGCGAGTGTCTTTTTGCCCCGCCCCACGACGGGATAAGAAATCACACCGTCTGTGGCATCATAACCGGTTGAATAAATAATTAAGTCAACATCCAGACTGTCACCTTGCGTGGTATTAATACCTGTTGCAGTGATGGCTTCAATACCATCATCTTTGTTATGCACAACCACATTATCTCGGCAATAGGCGGGATATAGCGTGTTCGACAAAATAATGCGTTTACAACCAATCGTGTAATCTGGCGTGACTTTTTCACGCAATATTGGATCTGTGATCTGGCGTTTAATGTGGGCTTCAGCCGGTGTCTGTGCAAGGCGTTTTAAGCCCGCTTGTGAATATTTAAAACCAATAATTCGCGCTTCAAGCCCCCAATAAATAACCCAACGCAGTAATTTGTATAGCAACTTATTGCGCAGCAAAACACGTTGCCAAGGTTTAAATATTTTATCGTGTCTGGGCAGTACCCAATGAGGTGTGCGCTGAAACACATGCAGCTCAGCGCAGTCTGGTGCGATGGCAGGAATGATCTGAGCCGCACTGGCACCGCTGCCAATAATCGCCACTTTTTTGCCTTTATAGCTATAACTGTGATCCCAGTCATTGGTGTGAAACGATTTGCCTTTAAAGGTATCTCGCCCTTTAAAGTTGGGAATAACCGGGGTACTTAGCGGGCCAGAGGCGTTAATAATAAATTGGCTTTGGTACACCTCGCCTGCATCGGTATAAATATGCCAACGTGCAATATCCTCTTGCCATTCAACCTTTTTCACATTGCAATTAAGGGCGGTCTTTTCACGTAATTGGTATGTTAATAAGACATGTTCAGTGTAATGGCCTAACTCTTGTTGATTAGCATACATTTGCGACCAATCGTAAGGTTCGTGAGAAATAGAATACAGCGGTGATGGCACATCGACAGCCGCGCCCGGGTAAGTATTCTGACACCAGGTTCCGCCCATAAAATGACGACGTTCTAAAATGAAGAAGTCATGTTGCCCTTGCTGAATAAGATTGATCGCGGCGCTCTGACCACCAAAACCACTGCCGATAATAAGGATGTTGTATTGCTTCACGCCTGTATAGCCTCACTGCACGAAGATAGCCGCGACCCGCGTACAGATAACATAGTTAAACCATCATAGTGCTGGAGAATAAATCCCCTAGCCTCTTTCATTACCAGCGACCAATTCTATTGGGTTTAGCCGCCATTAATCTCATTTAGGCTTGTAGATAGCCATCAATTAACCCAAAAAACGTATATTTTTCATGTGATTAGTCAGGTATCTTGCCCGAATGCGCCATCATGTAATAGTAATAAATCACAAGGTATACATCACTTAATTACTATTCAGCGTGAAACGCGCCTAAAGCTTGTATATCACCGCGCGTAATCGCCGTTAATGCAGCGGTGATGTTTTCCAGCGGCCAATCCCACCAGCTAAGTTGCAATAAAGTATCGATAGTGGCCTGTTCAAATCGTTGTTTTATGATGACCGCAGGATTACCCGCTACGATGCTATACGGTGGCACATCTTTGGTCACAACGCTTTTTGACGCAATAATCGCCCCACTGCCAATGGTAATGCCCGGCATAATAGTCGCGTCGTAACCAATCCAAACATCATGGCCAATAACGGTGTCACCTTTGTACGGCAACTCACCTAGCGCAGGAGCAGAGGCCTCCCAGCCCTTCGCAAAGATATAAAAAGGGTAAGTCGACAAACCCGACATGGGATGATTGGCACCGTTCATCACAAAAGTTACTTTATGGGCAATGGCACAAAATCTGCCAATAATTAATTTATCACCAATAAAAGGAAAGTGATAAAGCACGTTTGATTCAAAATCCTGTTTACCTTCAGGATCATCAACGTAAGTAAAATCGCCCACTTCGATATTGGGTGAGGTAATAATATTTTTTAAAAATACCACTTGCGCCACCCCGTTGATGGGCGTGATAGCCTGTGGATCTGGGCCCGTTTTCATCAATACTCTCCATTAAAAACTCATGTCAACAAAATAGTGTAAGCGTCTCGGCAAAGACGTCTAGCCTAGATTAACATTCCACGGTAGCAGTTTTTCGATGTCAGGCTCTGGCTGACTAAATTGCTCTAGCAGATGGGTAATGTAATCATATGGTGTTAGCCCATTGGCTTTAGCCGACTCCACAATCGAATACAGGACGGCACTCGACTGTGCACCTTTGGCTGTTTGCGAGAACATCCATGCCTTCCTGCCCAACACGAACGGTTTTATGGCTCTTTCTGCCCTGTTGTTATCTATGCTGAGCCTCCCATCAAGCGTATAACGCACTAACTTTTCCCATTGATTTAAACAATATTGAATGGCATCACTGAGGTCATTTTTTGTTATAACTTGTTGTTCAGATTTAATCAGCCAGGTTTTGAATTGCGCAAGCAGCGGCAAGCTCTCTTCTTGCCTGATGCGGTATCGCTCATCAATGGTTTTGTCTTTGATTTGAGTTTCAATCCGGTACAGCTTTTGAATGTGGTTAAGCGCCCAGTCTACCTTGCCGCTTTTATGTTTGCCCATGGCTTTTTGTGCATCGGTAAATTTGCGTCTGGCGTGTGCCATACATCCCACTAACGTTGCTTGCGTTTTATGATAGCCAGCGTAACCATCAACATGCATATAGCCGTCATATCCATCTAAAAAATCTACCGCCACTTGTCCTGCGCGGCTGGCGTGATAGTCATACAGCACGATGTTAGGGATATCGGTACCGGTTAACTTTCCTCCGGGCGAGTCTGCGCCACAGGCATATAACCACATATACGATTTTGACTTGTTATCACCCACGACCTTTAGGGTGGTTTCGTCTGCATAAATTACCGGTTGTTCAAGTAATCGTCGCCTAAGCCTGTCGTACAGACTTTGCAAGATATCCGCACTCCTCATCATCCATTGCGCCGTGGTCTTGCGGCTCAGTTCAATGCCGTACTGCTTGAACATGACCTCTTGTCGATAAAGGGGTAATCCAAACTGGTATTTACTGGTCACGATTTGACTGAGTAAACTCGGCGTTGCGTAGCCTTTGGGGATAACACTTGCTGGCACGGGGGCTTGTTTGATGTTGTTTGAGGTACCGTTTTGCTCACAGGCCTGACAGGCATACTTGGGACGTACATTCACGATGACTTTCACTTGCGCAGGAATAAACTCCAGCTTTTCGTTAGTGTCTTCGCCAATCTGATGCAAAGCATGGTGGCAGCAATCACAGAACTTATCTTCATCCGCAATATCGTGCACCACGCGCTCACGAGGAATATCGGCAGATATCTTTTCGCGCTTTGCCTTCTTGCGAGGGGACGTTCTAGCTTCTTCTTCATCGTCCTCAACGGTTTGTTCAACCAGCTCTTCAGCTTCATTAAACAACTCGCCTTGTCCTGGATACGATTCACTGCTGTTACCAAAGCGCTTTTGCTGCGCCAGCCTGAACATGTCACTTAAACGCTGATTCTTGGCTATTAAATCATCGTTCTGAGCACGCAGCGCCACCACCATTTCTTGCAAGGCGGTGACGTCAGTAGGGAGTATTTCAGGGACGTTTTTCATACCGCATATTTTACCTCAACATGCGGCTAAACAACTGATTTTATGTAGATTAAAACGTGATCGTTGACGCGTTTTTATGATCTGAGGTTATAAGCCCGTGGACGTGTAATTCAGCGTACGATGTCCAATGACATCAAAGCCACCTAGCAACCAATGCAACTGTTGTTCGCTCAATCTGATGTGTTTCAGATCGTCTAATTTAGGCCACTTAAACCGTTGCTTTTGTAACACTTTATACCAAAGCGCGAAGCCCGTTTTATCCCAGTAGACGATTTTAAGTCTGTCTTGTTTTTTGTTGCAGAAGATAAAAATAACATCATTAAACGGAGATAATTCCAGCTCATGTTCAATGATAACGAGAAGTCCGTTGATATTTTTCCTAAAATCAACGAAGCCACTGTGTAAATAAATATCATTAGGCTCGACAAACATCTTCATGATGCTAATGCCTTCATGACATCGGCAAGCCATGTGGCTTCAACTGGCAGAGCCACACTCAGTGTCACCCCATTATGAATAATCGTTAGAGGTGGTATCGTGGATACTAATTGTGACTTGGACTTAAGGACTTTAACCAACTTGCTGGTCGTCTGAACTGCCTTTTTATTTATTTCACTTCTGCGTGCATAAAAGGTTTGAATATGAATATTGTGTTTCGCACAATATTCAGACGCTTTCAAACCACTGACTTGCTGAGCAGCAACTGTATTTTTCCACTCATCTTTTGTTTGGCGTTGTCGTCGCATAATATCCCCGATTAATTATCAAAGATAATATTGTGGGATACTAGGTTGATATCTAAAAGACGGCCTTTACGAGACGCTTACAAAATAGTAACTGAAAGCGCAAGTAGAATACATTGCCTCACGATAGGCTTTAGGCGGCACGCACTTAGTACATTCAGAGTTAAGGGCTTAACGAATAACTCACCTGCTTGAGCATGCATTTTTTTTGGCCTTAAGAGTTTTACCTGTGTAAGCCACGCAACATCGCCTTAGGCCTTGATTATTCCAACGGGCAAACCATCGCCATTTAACTTATATTTTTTACACCGACATCCTGTCATTTTTGATTATCTTGAACCTATACTTATTTTTCTAATAAAAGGAGATGGATATGTTATTGAGATTGGGATCAAAGGGTCAGGATGTAAAAGAGTTACAACACGCTTTAGGAATAGCAGTGTCAGGGGTGTTTGATAAGCCAACCGAAAAAGCAGTAAAGGCTTACCAAAGTAAAAGAGGCCTCATGGTCGATGGGCTAGTAGGCAATCAAACCATGGGCGCTATTCGAGCCGAAAACGCCACAACAGATTTGTCTGAAAAAGTGTATAGCCCCATTGAAGGGCTTTATGTGCATAAAAACTACTTACCCCCCGGCGAATATATCGCCGAACCCACGCCTAAAGAGTATTTATTTTTGCATCACACCCAAGGCTGGAATAACCCCTACGACACCATACACGGTTGGGCAACTGACGATCGTGGCCCGGTTGCCACCGAGTTTGTGATGGGTGGGCGCTCAATCAAAGATAACGATGACAGATACGATGGTGAATTAGTGCAATGTATACCCGAAGGTGGCTTTGGCTGGCATTTAGGTGATACCGGCTCACGCCATATGAATACCCATTCAGTAGGTATCGAGCTATGTAATTTTGGCGCTACGCCAGGCGGCAAAACAGCCTATGGCAGAACCGTCCCAGCCGACCAATTAGTGACCCTACCCGAAGAATTTAAAGGCAATACACTGTGGCACGCCTATACTGACAAACAAATCGAAACCCTGCGCCTGTTTATCCTCTGGATAGCCGAACGCGACTCCATCGATGTACGCGCTGGCCTCATTGCCGAAATCAAAAAACAAGGCCCTAAAGCCTTCGAATTTAATCAAGACGCCTACAGCGGCAAAGTCAAAGGCATGTGGACCCACGCCAACGTTCGCGCCAAAGACAAAGAAGATCTTTTCCCCCAACCCAACTTAATAGAAATGCTATTAAGTATTTAGTTTTAGCTCTTAAAAGAGCCATTGATTTAGCAGTGGTAACTAACTAACCACTGCTTAATTCTATGTTGCTATACGTTATAGCCTGCAAAAAATTAAACTCCCCCCCCCATCTGTTAATGACCCTTTAGAACCTTGTAGGACCGATCTCCCCAACGGAGTTGTTAGTCGGGAAGCTCTTAACAACCCAAAGCTAATGCAACCACCAAAACCAACCATGTAATTTTAATGTTGTTCTGCCCCCCAATTATTTATTCTTTGTAGGACCGATCTCCGCAACCGAGTCGTTAGTCGGGAAGCTCTTAGCTCTTAGCTCTTAGCTCTTAACAACCCAAAACCAAATCAACCACCACCACCATCAAACTTGATTTAAATCCGGCTTAACCCTTGGGCAATTGTATAAATACAATTCAATGTACTGGCTCAGTCGCTGACTATTGGTTTGAGTTAGCGCTTAATTACTTAACCCTAATGCATTGTTTGCCCATAGTAGGCAAATTACCTAATTCTATCTTTTAGATTTTTTACATCGGTAATACATGCCCCAGACTGTCCAGGAGTTATAGCATTAGGATTATTTTTAGCGTATTGAGAAGACAATGTTGTCCAGATCCCTAGTGTTTTTTTGCATAAAATAGCCGATTGATCATTTTGCCAATGACATACGTTATGTGTTTCGCCGCTGATGTTTTGAATGACGTTGCATGTTGCTGAAAAGTTTTTACAGATATTAATATCAGTAACACTACAAGTGAGATTTCTTACTTCCGTTAAACAAGCTGAATTTTGCCCGTTTAAAATTGCTCCCACATGATTTTTTGCGTATCTAGAAGTAGGTATTGTCCAAATACCACCACTTTTTTCACATTCCGTATTCGATGTATCAGCGCTCCAACGACAAACAGGCTCATACTCTCCATTCAATGATTTTAGTACCTCACAGCGTGCCCCTTTAGTACTACATGTTTGCTTTTCATGTTGGTCACACGTATTTTTTACTTCTTGCTTAAAGTCATCAGTTGCAACTGTACATTGCGATAATCCATCATTTTTGAAATTAAACCAGATGGGATTAGTAAAAGCTTTTAGAGGTAAATCACCACGTAACTCTCCTGTTAGCTTTGCTCGAATATACATTCGGTCTGGGCTTTGCAATTCGTCTACGGTGTTCACAATACATGCCGGATCAATTGGTGGGAGGGCCGTTGGTGGTTGAAATACGTCAAATTCACCAAAAGAATTTTGTGGGCCATTATTATTATCAATTACCTTAGCCTTAGCCGTAATAAGTTTATTGCCAGCACTTTGGGGCTTATTGCTACTTGAGTGATGAGCTACTTTGGGCGATATGGGAGTACTTGTCTGTTTAGGCAAATTACAAATATTAGTGGTTTTTAGTTTACCTATAGCAAAATCTTTGGGTTTAATATTGATTTGCCTAATACCTGCGAATTCCTCACCTGCACTTAAAGTAATGACCATGTCATATCCTTTACTTGGATCATAAATAAATGTTCTGGCTTTACCGCGCCAACCAAAAGCAGAATTCGGATGTGCTAAGGTCAAGGTTTTACCTGATTTGACATCTGTAAACGTTGGATCATCCCTGAGGTCGCTGGGATTAACTACGTTTTTATTACCTCGCCAAGGCTGAAATATCCAACCATCTTGATGTACGTCGGAAAAGCTGCCTATATTTAGATCAATTGCTTTAACTGGACCGAATTCTGCTGTCGATTTCCATTCAACTAAAAGGGGAAAACCACAATTGTTAGTATTTACCACCGAGCCCATAGACTTGTCTTGAGAGTCTATTTTTCCATTATTATTAATGTCATAAGCCAGTCGAATTATAGGTCCATCAGTGACGATAAAGTTTCCTTGTTTAAATGCCTCAACTATTTGTATCTGACTGACTGGCGTGCCGGATACTTCGCCATTATTAATAGTTTTGCCTTCAGGTGGGCCGGCAAAAATAAGATTTCGAGGGGAGCCAAGTGCTGTATCAGTGACTTGTTGCATACCCACAAAGTAACCTTCTCGACGATAATTGTAATCGCCATGCGCATCAGAACCACCAGCTATAAAAACCCTTCTAGGCTGGCCCTCTGGTAGCCAATCGATATCATTTGTATAAGTCGGATCGAGTCCCCACATCAACATAGAGTCCCACATAGATATCCCTTCAAATGATTGTTTAGCGGGTTTTTCATGCTGCCATGCATCTAAATTACTAACAGGTATGAATCGCCCTTTTTGTTTCAGTTTTTTATTTGGCCGTAAGGAAACTGCTTGATTTAATTGCGCTGTATTATTCAAAACCTCTGAGATACTTGGATTCTCTCTCGCGCTATTATTTTGCATTGTTGTTTTAAAATGGGCGTTTTCATTCCATAACTGCAAACCCAGAACTTGTTCTGCAGAAAAAGCATCTCGCAAAGATGCTTCGCTATACGGTGCAATATCAGGTCCTAAGCGATCTACATCACTACCAGTAGCGGTTGATTCAGGGTGTGCTAAAAATAAAACCCCATTTGGCTGAATAAATTCGGTGCTGAGTATTTCCTTTAACCTTCTCGTTGCACCGCCGTATTTACTGGTATTGCTGGCGATAAAAGTATCGGTACGTAGTTGATCTTGTGGAAAATGTAATAAGTGTTGGCGAGCATAGAATTTTTTAGTGACATAATCGCCTTGATGAGGACCTTGTATATCACGGACTAAGAGACGGCCGTCGGAAGTAGGATCAAGCAAATTATCAGAGCCACATACTCCGTCTTCTGTGTCCGCTGTTGGAAAGAGTAAATCTTTGCCCGTGTCAACTATGGAGCTTAATATTCCATTCTGTAATGCCACCATTATTTTAGGTAAATTTTTACACGATTGAAATATATCATTAATATGAGGAAGGTCATCTCTTTGGTAAATTTCTGGAATGACATCGACTTCTGCACCTAAAAATAGTTGTGGCACAGTTAAACGTTTTACATAAACAGACTGGACCTTATTATTTGCCGGTAGAGGCGCAGAATAATCGATACGTGGATAAGAAGCGACTTCCTGGTTTGCACCATCAACACCATTAACCATTTCAATATTAGCAGCAAAACGATCAGGGCTTAAATCGCGCAGCAAGGTTGTTTCAACAGGGCCTAGTGGAGCCAGCGACACAGAAATTATTTGTTTACTGTTAGATGCATGGTCCGAAGCCAAAGCAAAATCTAAACCCATAGCACTCATAGCTTGCAATAAACTGCGGTATGAATAACCTGATTCACCATCGTTGTCAGTACCTTGTGAATGATAATGTAAATCACCGTAGTACCAGTTTTGATCAAATTTAGGCAGTGGTGCTTCACCTAAATGAACATTTACATATTGATCAAAATTGATCTCCTCTGCTCTACCATTCACGGTTGCTTCAAGGGTTAGTACCAATTTTAGTTTTACGTCTTGTCCTGGGGTTTTATTGGCGGGTTGATACATTGCGATAGCATGCCATTCACTGGTATCAGACAACTGAGAATTTAATAAACAATTATCACCATTCCATCGCCGACATAAAACCCGACTTGGTCTGGCCGGTGGAGCATCATTTGGCCCTGTCCATTGCCAAAAACCTAGCGTAAGCTCAACTTCATGAAAGTCATTTATTGAGTAAGAAGCACGTTTTTGGAAATCACCATTTATTTCTTCAAATACGGAAAACGAAGAAAATTTCTGTAATTTGGTTATTCCGTATTTACTTAATATGCCAATGTCATCTGAAGTTATAATTTTCCCAGGATTGGCCGCTAGTTTTAAATATTCTTTAGCTACTTCATAAATCAGCTTTGAAAGAGTGAAGTCATTTCTCTCATATCCTTGCAAGGCTTTATGCATTAATACCGAATTGTTAACTTTACCGTCAGGCAAAAAAGCATCAAGAATGGCAATATTGATAGGTATCGAACCATATTCATAAAGCGGAGTTTCCTGACAGTTTTCATTGCAAAAGACGGGATTTTTTCTATTAGGTTCCATCCGCCAAGGGGCATCAATTGCTATTTCAAAATCGCCAATACGCTGTTCGGTAGCTTGTACTGGACAAAACAATAAAAACAGGCCAACAAAAGAAAAATAGACATACTTTTGGTGATTCATTCGTTTTACTCTCCTTAGTAAAAAAACAACCCATTTTAGAAATGCGGGATATTAAAATACTCCTTTAAAACGAGTGTAATCACTAAAGCGTAGCAGAGCGTTGCCAAATAGCCTGATTAAATAAATACAAAAGCAAACAAACCACAGCTGAATACAGAATATTCCCCATGAAATTTATTTTTTACCCCAATTATCTTTTCGTAAACCCTTTGCACCTTGTAGGACCACGTAGGACCACGTAGGACCTTGTAGGACCGACTTCAGTCGGGAAGCTCTTAGCCCTTTACAACCCACACCCCACCCAAAATTTAAACGTCACTTCACCCCCAAAACTATCCCAACACCCAACCCCCAAAAACACATCAATACCACTCCGCCAATTGCTGCAAATCCCGCAACCTATCACGCTGCAATGAAAACGCCTCAAACACATCCTCAAAACTACGGTTTTGCTTACTAAGCATCGGCAACGCAAACGTGGCTTGAGTAAAAAATTCAGCCCCGTCACCTTGCCAAGCCGATTGCCACCAATGAATAATCTCTGCCCTACAGTCATTTAACTTTAAAGCACTGGGCAACTTGTCAGATTTTTTAAGATTGATTTGGCTATTGCTGGGCAGCAAATTCCACAAGTCATTGTTTGGCCAGCGGGCAAAAGGAATCGCATGATCTACCGCATAGTGCCCTGCCCTATTGAGGTTTTTGCCCGACCACACACAATTTACCGGTTGCTGAGTCAAAAGCGCATTAATGCGCTGACGCACCTTATTGGTATTGCGCTGCGGATTGTCCCAACGTAGTGCCTCAAAGTAATCCTGACGCGTAAAAGCCATATTTTCATTCGCGCGGTATTTTTCCATTTGTAATACCCACTCATTTAACAAAGCGGGTTCAATCCACACACTAAATTGTGCCATGGCATCCCAAATGGTTTTGGGCAGGTAAAACGAACCAAAACTGGCTAAATAATCGCTATCAAGCAAGATGGCATTGGGTTTACGCGTGGTTTTAGTTTCAACCGAAAACACCGCCTCTTTGGTGCCGGGTAAGGTGATGTGTTTTACCGGCATTTCTTTGATCGTGCTGCTGATGTCTTTTAAGGTTTGATGTAGATTACTAGCGATATTACCTGCGCTATTTGAATAATTAGCGCCCAGATACAAATCGTTATTTGCTATCGACCTAAGCTGTTGCCACCCTGTTTCTTTTATAAAGCCTAAGCCCTTATTGGCATTGCTATTTTGCTGCATGGCAAAGGTATCAACTAAGGGTTTATATAACTTCATCCAATACAGCGACACTAAACCCAAGGGCAATTCAATACAGTCATCGCTTTGACTCATTACCGCCCCAGGATGGCCCTCAGCAATACGCAATAATGAACGTAACAAGGCTAACTTATAGGTAGAAGATTTGTTGTCATTCACCACAATATTGCGAATTAACGGGAACGCCCCCGTGCCATCATCGGGCAACGTCAGCACAACCGTTTGCCAACTTACGCCATCACGCCCCAATTTATCAGTAGCCACCTGCGCAGTAGCTAGCTCATAAGACAAACCAAATTTACTGGCTAATTGCGCCTGCTCTGAGATCGATACCTCATACATCACCCGCTCGTCATGGCACTCACCATGGCGCAGCGAGATCACTAACTTACCATTGGGTTTTAACAAGCTACTGAGCTTTCGAAAAGCACGCTCACGATTAGACGGCGCAATGTGCATCCACACCGCGCTAAGCAAAATCAAATCGAATTTAATCTGCAGCGCAAAGACTTTTTGTAACTCTGGCAGGGTATCGTCAATCCAATGAATATTCGGATGAGAATATTTGGCGCGTGCTAATGAACGCATACCTTCGGCGGGTTCAACCGCTACAACACTCAAACCTTTATTGGCAAGGTAAGCCGCATCACGACCAGAACCCGCACCAACATCAAGTGCCCAACCTTTGTCGGGCAAATGGCGCAACCAATCGCTGTGCACATCAGTAAAACTGACGTTGTCATATTGGGCACTTAAACTCTCGGCTTGCTGCGAGTAATAAGTAATATTTTTGGCGCTCAAACGGCTTCCTAACTTCTTTGAACGGTATAAACCAAAACTACCTTAGTTTTTGGTGTTGTGCTAGCTATGTGGATGGATTTAATACGTATTCGCAAGTGGCATGTGAGGGTTACCCAACTGCTAATTTAGCTGCTTGCTGCCACATAAAGTTAGGCATAGGTTCAAGTAGCTTCCATGTAACGTTCATCGGTTGTGAGTCGCTGTGTTTTACGTACTCCACTTCGCCATAGTTAACAAATCCCATGGTACGACCGTATTCGTCTTTGCTTTGCTCGCGAACAAATAAAAATAGCCGTTTTCCTGTTTCACGATGCTGTATATAACTCAGACCCTTACCGCGTTCTGGTCGCGCGCTGTTTTGCGATTGCCAATGGAATAAATGCTCATTGATGGCATAGTCGTGATACATGGTTGTCGGTGAAAACTGCTTCTCATTTTTATCTAAAGTCACAAACAGCAATTCAATATTTTGCTCTTTTATTTCAAACACACCTTCTCGTGCTGGCGCTTGACGTTCAAATATTGTCGCGCCAAATCCAATAAGAATTTGCTCACGAGCGTAACGAGCATGTAATCGCAACGGCACATTTGGCAAGTCGGCCATCAAAGGCTGCTGGTGTTTAGCTTGTGCTAACTGCCAATCCAACACCGCAGAGAGTTCTTCGGCAATACCCAACTGATGGAGTTTACTCAAACTTCCTTCGAGCGAATCGAAGCCCGCCTCAGGTCCTGTTTTTTGCCAGAAGTCATAATGGCACATTAACGCCTGTCGGCCTGCCATATTTAACGGCCTGAAATCCTTCTGGCAAAGCTGTTTTAGAAATTGTAGATAGCTGTAATCGTCGCAAGTCAGAATACGATTTCGAATCGTTTTTTTAAGTAACTCCAGAATTTGTTCATCAGGTGTATTTTCATTCACTTGATCCTGCGCTTTGGCCACCAAATCAGTCCAACTTCCGCGCTTATAAAGCTCATTCAAATTAATATGGGGATGATGGATTAGAAAGTTTGTTAAGGTTAACGGTAAATCAGAGTGCTGCGGATACTGCCGGATCATGCTGATAATACGATTTAAGTTCAACGATGCTTGCCTGATATTACGCAGTACCAACTCTTGAGTACGTTTAGTAAGCTCTATGCGACAACCGAGAGGCGCATGTGGAAACCCATTTTTTATCTCATCACTTATTGCTCGATTACTTTTACCTACTAACGCTCGAAATTTATTAGCAAAATCATATTCAGGGCGTGAATTACCGACAAAATCTAATACGGTACAACACTCTTTGCCCTCTGCTAATCGCAAGCCTCGGCCAAGTTGCTGTAAGAAAATGGTTAAACTTTCAGTTGGACGTAAAAACAGCAAGGTATCCACTTCGGGAATATCGACCCCTTCATTAAAAATATCCACTACGCACAGTATATTGATCTGCCCCGAACGAATTGCTTGTTGTTTTTGTTGTCGCTCGTCACTGTTATCACTGGTTAGGACGTCTGCTTTAATACCTTTGAGTAATAGTTGTTTAACCATATATTTTGCGTGCTCGCGACTCACACAAAAGGCTAATGC
Source organism: Paraglaciecola sp. 25GB23A (assembly GCF_040012495.1). Classification (NCBI taxonomy): domain Bacteria; kingdom Pseudomonadati; phylum Pseudomonadota; class Gammaproteobacteria; order Alteromonadales; family Alteromonadaceae; genus Paraglaciecola; species Paraglaciecola sp. 25GB23A. The sequence continues at coordinate 648,325 of NZ_JBDYKM010000001.1, read as the reverse complement.
CCGCATATTGCTGAGATCAGTGATAATTTCTTGCAAACTTAAAAGGATTTTATCGAAACGATTTTGGTTATGAGTATACAGATTGGTTAGTTGAGCAATATCGTAACGCCCTCTACCCCATGAAATGTTGCTTAAGTCAGTTTCGTCATCAATACCGAAGTATTGAAATGGGCAAAGATGGTGACGATTAATCGCCTCAGGCAAACGAATTTCCGCGGCAATAACGCCACTAAAATCACTCAAAATATCGCCACCATCATGGCGCTCTGGTGTTGCCGTTAAACCGAGTAAAATTTTAGGTTGAAAATGTGCTAATACCGAGCGATAGCTGCTTGCAGCAATATGGTGTACTTCATCAATGACTATATAGTCATAAAAATCTGCTGTCAGTTTTAGCTGTTCGAGTTGGTTGTTTAATGTTTGAATTGAAACAAATAACTGACGGTAATGCGCTGGCGTATGACCGCCTACCCATAATTCCCCAAAAGCTCCGTTACGTAATACTCCGCGATAGGCAGATCGAGCTTGCTTTAAAATCTCTTCTCGATGCGCCACAAACAAAAAATTCGCATTCGGTTTGATTCTTAAAAATCGTGCAAAATCAAACGCCGAAATTAATGTTTTACCCGTTCCTGTTGCAGCAACCACCAGATTTCGGAACCGCTTATGCACGCTCCGCTCAACGGACAACTGTTCTAAAATCTCGTTTTGATGAGGAAAAGGGTTAATATCGAAAAAGTGCGATACATTATTATCGCCATCACCTTTTTGTTGCCTTAATGCACGTGTTAACTTCTCTACACTAAGCACATCACCACTAAATGTCTCAAATTCATTTGATGCCCAGTAAGTTTCGAAAGTACTGAGGGATTTATAAATAATATGTGGAATTTCTTGCGAGGTGATCTTTAGGTTCCATTCAAGACCATTTGTTAGGGCTGAATGAGATAAATTTGAAGAGCCGATATATCCTGTGTGGTAACCAGTATTCCGCAAGAAAAGATAACTTTTAGCATGCAATCGCTCACGCTCAGTGTTGTAACTTAGTTTCACCTCGGTGTTAGGAAGGCTAGCTAAATACTTAACTGCTTTGGCATCCGTCGCACCCATATAAGAGGTTGTGATGACTTTTAACTCACGACCGCTTTTTGTGAACTCTTCAAGCTCGCGCCGAAAAATACGAATACCTGCCCATTTGATAAACGACACCAACCAGTAGATTTTGTCAGCAGATAAGATTTCTCTTTTGAGTTCAGCTTCAAGAGACAAACCAGCATTACTGCCACAAAAGAGCTCACTTTGAGTGAGACCTGTTAGGGGTATTATTGATTCAACATACTTAGGCAAGTCCGCTGCAACTGGGTTTGATTTATCAAATATTGCTGTAAGAATTTTACCTTGACTATCAATGAGGTTTTCACAAATAAGCTCATGATCGTTGATATGGTCACTAAGCCATTTAACTAGGGTATTTGCGAGATTGATTTGCTCGACAATTCTCAGATCACCATTGGGCACTGAGTCCATTGCAATCTCGATAATGCGGGTCAAGAAACGAGATAACCATGTCGCAGCTTCCCCAGCCTCCAACAAACGATCGCCAACATAAAAGGATTCTCGATCTAAGCGCTGCTCAACTAATTGCGTAATTAGCTGTTCATATATTCCGATTTGCTTCATTAAAATCCTTTTAAGATATTGATGTTTAAGCCCAGGATAACTTAAAAAAAATCACACAGGAATTATCAATTAAATTAGATCATCAACACGTAAAGTCTTCTGTTTTACTTGATATACGATACGTGAGATTTGCTCAGAGCTCAGCCGTTGACCAACTAACCGAGGTACCTGCGAACTTAACGTTTTTGTAGCTATAACGGGTACAAAAGGTTTAGTGATTGCTTTAATGTACCAACCGGGAATCGTAACAACAGGACTCACAATTATTTGTTCACCCGTTGCATTACTTAACCAATTTGTCGCCCACGTAGCTTGTCTAATTGCCTGTTCAACAATACTGGTGTCGTTGTAATTAGGGAATTCTAGTACCTTGCCATTCACATTAACTATATGTTCTTTTGATTTAGCATCAGCAGTCTTTGAATTATTTGGTTTTCTCCTTCCTTTAGTTTCGATAGCAAATACACCATTCGGACCGACAACCAAATGATCGATATTGAATTTATCACATTGAATATCGTGAAATATTTTATAGCTAGAAGCCTCAATGTCATGTAATTCAAGAGACACAGCCCACTCAGCTTCTAAACCTAACCGCAGGTTAGTCCGATGTTTTGCTGTTCTAAAAAGTTTAAAAACAAAATAGAGTATTGCTAACACCATTAAAGGGAATATTGGCCAGTTACTTGGGGCTTCTCTCCCTAACAAGTCATAAATCCCTAACTGTATAAACGGAAAATTAAAAAGCAGAATCAGCATAATTAAGTGACTATATAAATCAGCAGTTGAGTCGTTAAACTCAGCTAATAAACTTTGACCAGGAATTCGGCGACTGGTGCTCACATCAAAAGGTAAACGCTTATTATGGCTTACTATTTTTAATACCAAATTTAAAACCGAAACAGCCAAGAACATTGGCAAAAAAATTGAAAGAGGCAGCAATAATCCGCTAAAAACACTCATAATGTACGGGTGTTATTAATGATTAAAGGGTGTGAAGTTAAAATACTGATTTCCTTGAGATTGTTGCAATAATGCTTGAAGTCGAAGATACCTATTTGCTATTGGTTAGTAAAGTACTCCTTCCTGAAATAATATCTAGTTTGAAATTCTCAGATCAAAATATGTAAAAACACCAATTTGTATTTACTAACTAAGCAATTAACGAATAAATTTATTACTGCTTCTCTCATTTAGAATGAAGTCGCTTGAACAACATTAGTTCACAGAGTGCATACTGTATTTGCAATATGAGCACCTTTTTACTTTACAGTTTTTACTTTCCGTTTATCGCGTACCCAAGTACCTGAACCATTTTTCTGCTTAACTTCAAACAAATCAATTGCCGTAAAAAGATCGCTTAGCTTTTTAAATCCATAGTTTCTTTGATCAAAAGAAGCATAGTTAGAGATATGTTTGCCTATGGTGCCCAAATTCGCCCAGCCGTCGTCGTCTTCAGATGCTTCAATTGCCTGACGTAAGAGATTCATCAATTTTGAATCACTCTTGATTGATGGTTTAGGAGGTTGAACTGGTTTTTCATCATATTGTTCATCATCTAGATAAAGAAATTTAGAACAACTATTCACGAATGCCAGTGGCGCTTTGCGCTCACCAAAACCTATTACAAATTTACCGTCAGCTAATGCTCTGGTGACGAGTGGCGTGAAATCACAATCAGATGACACCAAGCAAACTGCATCGATATTTTTTGTATACAAGATATCCATTGCATCGATTACTAGTGCAATATCTGTTGCATTTTTACCCTTGGTTAAATCAAATTGTTGAATGGGTTGAATAGCAAACTCATGGAGAACATCTTCCCATGATTTAATGTTGGGACTTTTCCAATTACCATAAGCTTTGCGAATATTGACAACACCATAGTGAGCAAGCTCTGAGAGGATGATACCTATTTTTGCAGCAGGGGCATTATCGGCATCGATGAATAATGCAATTTTTTCCTTTTCTTTCACTAAATTCGCTTCCTTTACTTCGATTAAGTTCTCCAGTGAATATAAGCATAATCAAATAGTCAAATTCAATTGTTTTAATTAACTCAAAGTATACTCAATAATACTCATTATTTAAGTCCCACTCTGCCCGTACATATATTTGATTTTATAAGCTAATTGCCAGCTCCAGCCAAATAGTAACGACTTAAACTAAGTCAAAACTAATGAACCCAAGTACGAAAAATTCCCCATGAAAAAACCGACTGCTTGGTCAAAGCAATAACAACTTACATTATGAAAAACAGAAATTCACAAGCTTGTTTCTGTACAAAAATTAAACTAGCATCAAAGCACTTAGTTAAGATAAATCATAGGGAGTTGACATGCCTCTAAGTTATATATTTATAAGTGGACTTAGAGTTATTGGTTTGCTGTTAGTACTAGTGACTCTTGTTGCCTGCGGAAAACCTGAACCAGTTGCAGCGCCATCACCCTCAGAACCGATGACGCCTGCCCCCGCAGAACCCTCGCCGCCAATGCCTGAACCTATAATGTCTCCGCCACCACCAGCATCAAGTAAGCCAGAACCTATTATATTGCAGCCTCACGTCATTGCGAATTATCCAACAACGCCTTTACCCCAAACTAAAGCGAATGAACCTAATGCCAAACTTGAGTTTTACCACGTTGTGGTATCGGGCTCTAAACATCTGCAACTACCGGGCAACAAAGGCTTGCTCAACGTTTGGATTGGCAATGAGGCATTTAAACCTGCGCCAGTCAGTACCATGAACATTGCTGAGTCTGACATTATTGCAGCCGGTGCATATGCCTTAGTAGAGGCCAACGCACCGGATTTTGAGGTATCACCTGTCACATCAAAATGTTTATTGCTGCACCCATCTGGGGTTGATGTGAAATTTTATTTAACAGCTAAAAACGCGGGTGACTTTATCGTTAGCGCCACGGTGAATTTATTCAATACAGAAAACTGCTCAGGCCCTGCTATTCCGAAAACTGCAAATACCTTGAGTGTTAATGTTGTGGTAAACGAAGCTCTAATAGATGAGCAGCGAAAGCAAGGTTTTATCGATATTTTTTGGGCTAAAGCTACTGAATTTTGGGCTGCGTTATTAGCTTTACTGTTTGGCGTGCTCCTGTTTTTAGTGCGCAAACACCTGAAAAAGTGGTTTGGCTATGATCAAAGTGATTCTTAATTAGCTGAACCTTTGTTGTCATTTTGTGATACGAGCTTCTTACAAACATCCATCACGGCTTTAACTTCGTCACAGGGTGGTGGATTAAGAAAGATATCAGGACACCCAAGTTAATTACTTGTATCTACTAGTTTCTATCTACTGCTTTTAATTTTACTCGGCACTGCCGATGCTTTTGACTTACCCGCGACTCAAGGCTCGCCAATTTTATGTTAATTCAGTAGGTCAATTGGCATGGATAGCCAATTGAGTTTTTCGCCGTCGGGAACGGCTAAAAACGGCCTGCTTAATTCACTTAAAATTGGATGAAGAGCGTTGCCGGAGCGCGGCCTCTTTCTGGTTACTCTGTTCTTGGCTGCAGAAGAAAGAGTAACTGGCTCTCACGGATGTGAGACAAAAACGTCATGCGGACGCCGCGCGGGATGACGGTGAGCACCGCGAATGCTCTGTGTGCGAAGCACATGCTTGATAAGCGCAGCGCATAAACTGGCACAGCCATAACGGATTATTCAAGGTTAGTGCCGATGAACCTGCGCCGCTGATTTTTAACCTTAGCAGCGTGGGCCTCTATACTATTTAAGTACACGACAACTTTATCACTGAACCGTCATCGGCTCTGACCCCGAACGACCCCGGCGTTAGTAAATTAAGTAATTATTTGAACACGTAACGTAACGATAGGCCTATCTTATTTAGGTCATCAAGACCTTCAATCTTAAGACCTACTGCGAAATTATCAGTAAAAAACAAATGTCCAGAAGCGACAACTTGTGTTTCGCCATCATCACTAATGTTAACGTATTCAATACCGAGGTTTGTTTCAAATGGTTTGAATGGACGACTGCGTAATCCAACAGCTAGGCCAAAACCACTGTCAGACGAACTGCGCTTAAAAGTTTGCATATATAAATCGCGAGAGGCTTTAAGCTCTGCATTTTCATAAGAAACTTGACCGTAAAAATCCGTTTTACGAGTAATAGCATAGCGATAGCCAATGCCGAGACTCAATCGATTGACATCATATTCAACACCAGAATTTTCGTCAGACAATGAACTGAAACTAACTGATACAAATGCAGTTTTAGATACTAAAAAAGCGCCCTCAAATTCCGGGCCAGTTGGGTGATTGAATGGCACGTCTTCTTCAGTACTTATTGCAACTAAACTCAGCTCTGCAAAATTCCAATCCGGGGATTTTGCCAAGCTAAGTGCCGGGGCGACCAACAAAAATATTGCAAGTGCACTTGTTTGTAATCTCATATATTTCCTTTAATGTGTGATAACTTTTTCATAAACTGAAAAATCGGCGGGAGTATATATTTGGCAGTTGGGGTTGTCAAAAAAGCTAAACAGAATAAGGCTTAACAGGACATATATGAAATAAAAGGGGTCATAGTCAATTTACGTGCGTCGCAAGTTTATTGTTGTGGCGTAGCCACGCTTTTGACTTACCCGCGACTCCAAGTTCGCCGAGCAACGTAGGCTAATAAAGGGCAAATGGCAGGCGGTCGCCGCGCGGGACGCCATTTGAGCAATGCTTGTAGGGAACAAATCATTGCCACAACGGAGTTGCGACCTTTATTAGGCAAGTCGCGCAGGAAATAGCACTTGGCCGGAGCGCGGCCCTTTTGGTTTACTTTTTGCGGCTGTTGGGAAAAAGTAAATCGCCCAGCAGGGATGCTGGACGAAGAACATCAAGCGGACGCCGCGCGGGATGATGTGAGCAACGCGAATGCTTGATGAACGAAGTGCATGCCCGAACTGCGGGGTCAACGAACTGCGGGGTCAAAGCCGATGAAATACCGTATTTATCCAAGACATAACAATAGCCACAGCAAATGCATTTTGTGATACGTGCTTCTTACAAACATCCATCACTGCTTTAACTTCATCACAGGCAGGTGGATTAGAATTTGACGGGGTATAAAACACTTATTGGCGCATAAAAGTGTTTAGACTTACATTTTAATGCGCATAAAAATGATCTAAATAACATTTTTTGGCGCGTTTAAAAGTAAAGTGACAAGGCAATTGGCCCGTCACTCAAAAAAGATGACAAGACAATGCCTCAGAAACCAGGATTCTATTGAGCCGTCCGTAATTTCTCTAGCCTTTTTATCAGCGCTTTTCTACTTTGATGTTTTATGACAAAACGTTCAAAGCGAATATCGAACGCGGCCTGTTCCGTTTTGAACTGATACGCCTCAGCTAATTGATGCAGGTAGTTATACGCATTGTCGTAACCGCTAGCGCAAGCTCGTGAAGACTGTTGTTCTGCGTTTTGCCAAATCAAATCGCGCTTATTATAGACTTGAGTCAAATTTTCTTCTTTTGCGGCTTTTTCCGCAGCGAGCTTTTTGGCTTGTGCAATGGCTTGTTCATGCTTTAATTGTTGCTCGGCAATAACTGTGTAAGGCTGCAGCACTGTCGCATTTAGCCAATATTTATAGACAAATTTTTCGCGTTCTTGCTGTTTTCTAGTCATTGCTAGCGCCTGATTACGCGATAACTGACCTAACTCAAATAGCGCCACTAATAAGGTATTTTTGTCTTCTCCAGAAAGTTGCTTGAGCCAAGCTTGTGCATCAAGCTGAACGTGCTGAGCATGGTGGCTTGGTTTCTCATCTAAAACCAATGAAACCGCCTTAACCAATCCTAAGGGAATATCAAACAAACTAACAAATGCGTGCTGGGCTTCACTTACGTTATTGAAGTTAAAATTAATCAACGGAATGGGCGCGATCTCTTCGTTATAATCTAACTCTTGAAGCCACATAAAATACAACAATCGCCAGTCGCCCTGCATCAATTCTGCGCGAAGCAAGGCTAAATATTGAAAAAAATTGTCTGCATCTTCATCTTCAAAGTAGTCGCCATATTCTTCTAGTGAAAAAATTAACAGTAGCCATTCGTCAGTTTCAACTATTTGGAAGTTGGGGTTTCTCGTCTGCAAAAGTTCGTCGGGTATGGTGCCCAGTGGAAGTTTAATGTAGGCATCAATAGAGCCCCAATCTGCATAATAAAACCCAATATCAAAATAATTGAGTACAACATCAACGGGCTCAGCCTTTAGGCCACTATAATTATAGTGAACCCGAAAAGACCTGGCGGTAATGTCAGCGCGACTTGAAATGACTCGTAATGCCGCCCGCTGTGAGGTATCTAAATAACCGTCCACGGATTCAAATCGATAGTATTGATATTCGCTCATGCGGCCTTATTGCCCCTTAAAAGTAAATTGAAAGGTTTGTATCAGCAGCGGCTGTATGTTGGCTTTTCTCGGTAAGCGTTCTTTGCCAGCAAAGCGTTTTGGATCAACGGTAATAAAACCCCAAAACTGTAAAAAACGTTTTATAAAACGTGACTCAATACGAATACCGAGCTGCTCTTGTGGTGCGTAGTACTCATCGCTGGGAAACTGGCGAAGTAAATCAGGAAAGGCGACTGCTACTTCTTCTATCAATTTATCAATAGCCCCGTGGCTTTGCAGCCGCCACAACATAAATAGCCAGAAGGTGCGTAAATCACCATTCTCTTTCCAGCTATCAAAATAGCCCCAGTTGTACTTAGTAATTGCGGCCTCAAGCATGGGTAAGAAAAAGGCTTGCAAACCATGGGCTTGATACTGCTTTTGCGCCGTTTTTTTAACCTGAAAATGCCCGTTTTTTTGGACCATAATCCCCGCAATTTCGGCTAAGATGCGAGTGTAATGTAGCGCGTTAAACTTATCTTCGTTGATGCCGGTGTATTCACTAATGCTGGGGTCAGTTTCATACTGAGCAACAGCAAACTCAGGCAATACATCACTGGCTTTTTTTACTAGTTTTGCCGGTAAGTTACCTCTGCTGGTAGCTTTAAAAGCGCCATCCTGCTGCATGGCTTCATCTAATATCAACGCCAAATAACGCATTACTGGGCTGGTTGATAAATTATTCGGTATGTTGATCGTCACATTAGCCAATTCGCTAAACGGCGCATACAGCCAGTTGGACAATTGGCTTGATGATAGGCCACAAAAATCAGCGCGGGGCCGATTATTCTGTTCTGTTATTTTATGTTGAGCAACAAGGTTTAGCTCATCAAGACTAAGCTTAGGATTCATTGCCGCCGTGTGCACTATGTCATCGCACATTTCTGCATGCTGTTTTGAGGTGCTATCCATACAGCAACGTTTGTATTTTTTGCCACTACCGCACGAACAAGGATCGTTTCGACCTAGTTTCATTTTGAGTCACTCTGCACTGTTTAATCTGAACTATGGATAAGAATATTTATATGAACACCCATTATAAATATTTCCAAGTGATTCTAAACATTAAATGCGTGTTAGTTGATTACCTGCTCGGCTCGGCTGATCCCTAAACCTTGTGCAACTTGTTGCCAGTATTTACTTGATATATGCCCTGACTAGAACTCGTATCCGAGACTTTAACTCATTATATGTAGTTGCAAATTTTTACCAATTTTAGTCAATCGATACTTTTGCAGCTTACTTGATGGCTTATCGGGCAAGGTCATTTCAAGATAACCTAAATTAAGGGCAGGTAAAATATACCCTTGCCGTAGATGCTCCGCTTCTTTGAGTTCAAGTAAAACTTGGATCTCTGCTCGACTTAATACACCAGAAAATTTAGAAACAAGCTGTTGTATCTTCCAATCAACAAGCTGAAATTCGTGATCCGCCGGGGTCGGCTTTACCTTTTTCGGGCCTAAAGTGCCAAATAATTCAGGTTTATTGAGTTTCAAACTCAAAATAAGCCACACTTTGCGATTTAACTAATTTGTTAATTCGGAATATTGTGTTTTGCATAACGTTGACAACTAGGTAAACAGGTAAACTGTAATTTTGAATAGTCACTGAAATTAGCATAGGGCTGCAGCCCTCTGCTAAAAGCTTGGCGGCTTGATTACAGAACCAAGAAAGGGGCCGTTCGACTTGCCTTCGACTTGGCTACTTCTGCCGGTTGACCCTGGGCAACCACTAGCCCGCCTTCATCCCCCGCGCCTGGGCCGATATCAATAAGCCAGTCGCTGTTGCTGGCCACCTGCATATCGTGTTCAACCATGATGACGGTGTTGCCTGCGTCAACCAGATCATTTAATTGCGACATCAACATCGATACATCTGCTGGATGTAGGCCGGTTGTAGGCTCATCGAGCACGTAGAGGGTGTCGCCCCGTTGTGAACGCTGAAGTTCGCTTGCAAGCTTGATCCGTTGCGCTTCGCCGCCCGACAACTCGGTTGCTGGCTGACCCAGTCGCAGGTAGCCCAGCCCAACTTGTAATAAAGCCTCTAATGCACGCAATACTGGCGCTTCATTTACAAAAAATTCCTTGGCTGACTCCACCGTCAAATCAAGCACTTGTGCGATGTTTTTGGCTCGGTAAGTGACCTCAAGGGTTTTGTTGTTGTAGCGCTGCCCGCGGCATACTTGGCAAGGTGAATAAACGCTGGGTAAAAACAACAATTCAACGCTGACAAAGCCGACTCCGTCACAGTTGGCGCAACGCCCTTTGGCCACGTTGAATGAAAAACGACCGACGTCATAACGCCGCGCTTTGGCTTTAGCTGTTGCAGCAAACAACTTTCGCACGTGGTCAAACAGACCGGTGTAAGTGGCTAGGTTTGAACGCGGTGTGCGACCTATAGGCTTTTGATTAACCGTCACTAGGCGTCGAACGTGCGCCATGCCGTCAACAATAGTGCCGCCCGTCGATGTTTCAAGTTCTCGTTCCAGCAACTCGGCCTCATCAGTAGGCAAATCGTCACTGGTATTAACGCCCAGTGCAGAGCTAACCAGTTCGACAAGTGCTTGACTCACCAAACTCGACTTACCCGAGCCCGATACACCGGTCACGGTAGTCATGACACCAAGCGGAAACTCAACATCTAAACCTTGCAGATTATTGCGTTCAACCCCTGCCACCTTTAACCACGCCTTAGGCTGTCGCGGTGCATGTTTTACTGCGGTATCACTGCTAAAAAGATATCGACGGGTATGAGATTGGTTGACTTCACGCAAGCTTTCTATGGGACCATTGTAAATAATTTCACCGCCATGTGTGCCGGCATCTGGCCCAACATCGACTATCCAGTCTGCATGGCGAATAACGCTGACATCATGTTCAACCACAAAGACCGAGTTACCCGCGACGATGAGTTCGTCCAGCGCACCCAATAATGCTTGTGTATCGGCCGGATGCAAGCCTGCCGAGGGCTCGTCTAACACATACACCACGCCGAACAGTTGCGAGCGGATCTGGGTTGCGAGTCGCAGACGTTGAAGCTCACCAGGCGACAAGGTGGGCGTGCTGCGTTCAAGCGACAAATAACCTAGGCCAAGCGTTGTAAGAGCCTCTACCCGAGCGAGAATATCGCTGGCAATGCGCTGCGCGATAATGACTTTTTCTCGATTGTGCATATTGTCGGCCGGTTTTGTATTGGCGGCGTCACGCAGCAATTGAGCTAGCTCGGTGAGTGTCAGTTGCGATACCTCACCAATATCCAGACCGGCAAACTTTACCGACAACGATTGTTGTTGCAGTTTTTTGCCCTTGCAGTCAGGACATTGGGAAATTTGCATAAACTGGGCAACGCGTTTTTTAGTGCGAGGACTTTGGGTGGTGGCAAAAGACTTCAGAATATAGCGTTTGGCACTGGCAAAGGTGCCCATGTAATGGGGCTCTTCCCCATTTTTAATGGCCTCATGGGTTTGGGCAAAATTGTATTCTGGAAACACGGGCACTTCTGGGGTCTCATCGGTAAATAGGATCCAGTCCCGTGTTTTTTTCGGTAGTTTGTTCCACGGTGTATCGATGTCATAGCCGAGTGATACCAGTATGCGACTCAAGTTTTGACCTTGCCATGCAGGTGGCCACGCTGCGATGGCCCGTTCTCGAATGGTTTTGCTATCGTCGGGCACAAGCAGTTTTTCAGTTACTTCAAACACGCGCCCTATGCCATGACATCGAGCACATGCTCCTTGAGGTGTATTGGGAGAAAACGCGTCTGCATATAATATGCTCTGACCTTGGGGATATTGCCCCGCTCGGGAATAAAGCATACGCAGGGCATTAGAAATCGTCGTCACACTGCCCACCGATGAACGAACAGAAGGCGTTCCTCGTTGTTGTTGCAGTGCTACTGCTGGCGGCAATCCGTTGATTGAGTCAACATCAGGCTCGTCAACTTGATCAATCAATCGACGGGCATAAGGTGATACCGAATCGAGATAACGACGTTGTGATTCGGCAAACAAGGTACCAAAGGCCAGTGAAGACTTTCCCGAGCCAGAGATGCCTGTGAAAACCACCAGTGCATTGCGCGGTAAATCAATGTCTATATTCTTCAAGTTGTGCACGCGTGCACCGCGTACCTGAATACAGTGCTCAGGCTCGCAGGGTATATCTTTAGCTTTTTTTCGAATGATTGTTGGCTCTCCTTTGATGTTTAGCGATAAAATGCTTCGTGCAATTTTGAGGGTATAAAGTAAAAAATGGCTCAAAAAGCAGCGCTATGACGACACCCATGCACGCCATTTTTAAGCATTTTAGTGCGCTTTTGAATTCACCAAGGGTAACAGAAATGCGTCACACTTGCCCGTGATGCCGGGCGAGGGACTTTAGAGTCCCAGCTATTTGGCCCGCAACTGTGAAGATACATTGTTCCGTTTAATCAGAGATAATTCGGCAAAAAAACAAAAAACAGGGTGTGCTAACAAGGCGTACCCGAAGATGGAATGCCGCCGCTAATAGGCAGCATTTAACTACAAAGATGGTTTGCCAGTAGCAACAAAAAATAGCAATAAACATAGGCAAAAAAGACTCATTCAAAGCAAACATATGGTTATGTTGATAGAATGACGGCCATTTATCCCTTAAGCTATCGAGGGGAAATTCATCACAATTAAAGGAGAGTTAACAGATGAATGAAGTAACACAAAGCAAAAAGCCAAGTAAAGACACCGCTAAACTTGTTTATATACTTTATTTAGTGGGTTTGGTTTTTGGCATAACAGGGATAGTTGGTGTGGTCATGGCTTACATTAACAAAGATGATGCACCTGACTGGCTAAAAACTCATTACCAATTCCAGATTAGAACCTTTTGGATTGGGGCGTTTTATATGTTCTTAGGAACACTTTTATTTGTCATCTTGATTGGATGGTTTATCTTCTTATTTTGGGTAATTTGGCTAATTGTTCGCGCAGTCAAAGGTATGAAAGCACTTGATGAAGAACGTCCTGTTGAAAACCCTACAAGCTGGTTTTTTTAAACACCAGCAAGTTGCTGAATTGCCTCTGTTGGACTAAGCCGAAGCCAACAGAGACGATGAAATGTGTTGTCGTGTATCTAAAAAAATAGGCTTTCATTGCGATTGTTTTACAAATGGCAAGACATTAACGGCAATTGGTTTCGCTCACACGGTAACGAAAACTGGCAGTTTAATGACCCAGCGCCACACCAGTATTAACGATTTAGCCATTAAGGCTAATGAACGTAAATTTCAATGGCCAACAGGTCGACACCCGGATGACCATCCCGGATTGACACAATTGGGTTTATAGTTTTCCACCAGAGGAAAAGTTATTTTGCGATTAGCTTCTGTGGGAGTTAAGCACAAGTGAAATATTATATTTATCGAGCCCCAAAAGGCAGAGTCCGTCATTCAAAAGTGCCCTACTCGCGAATATTAATTGCGTAGCGGATTGAACGAACCTCACCCGTTAATTGTACTAGGCACTCTTTGCTGACTAAATAAACTTATTTGGATTTAAATTTTAAGCCGTCCGGTTGTTGTTTAGACATGTAATCAACGTGACAAACAGCATTTTGAAATTTTTACCCTTTGATATTTATACAAACAGTCAAAAAACGATTGAGTATATTTACTAGCGCACATCATTGAGCTTTTTTAGCAAAAATCATTAACTAAAATTTCAGTTTATCCTTGTTATAAATGATATCAATGAGGTGCAAATAGTAAAAATATGAGGCAACATATTTGCTGGTTACGAAAAATGGTCTGTTTTAGCTAACACGCGGTCTAATCAACACCTAAGAGTTAATATCTAACATATGCTAAATTCGACTAGGTGGTTTTAGCCAAGAGATTATTTTTATAAACTATCAATATAAGAATGTTCTTTTTTTAACGCTATGAGGGTGTCAATATGTTTAGGCTGTCGCGTACCATACTTTTATTTATTGCATTCTCTAGCGCGATTTTATTTTTTGTACCAACAGCGCAAGCGATACTTATTCTGCGTGATAATCCCCCTGCCAAGTCTATTGTTTCAGGCCCTCTAGCGGATAGCCTAACATTGGCATACAAGGCTTTAAGTGAAGGTGCTCTGGATTTAGCAGAGAGAACATTTGATGAAGCGGGTAACATTGATCCGAAATCAGCTGAACCCTATATAGGTTTAGCCGAAGTAGCGATGCATCGACAAGAGTGGCCGCTGGTCGAGCCCTTGCTCGAAAAAGCAATAGCAATAGAACCTGAAAATGAGATCGCATTTCGCGCCATGGGTCGTTACTTGTTCCTTCAAGGTAATTTTGCAGAGGCTGAAGTTAGCTTTAAACAAGCCCTGAAAATCACTCCTAAAGAACCACGTTTACATATAGATTTAGGCGACACTTACCTAAAAGGTTTAAATGACCCCAAGAAGGCTGAGAGTGCCTATCGTCGAGCCATTAGTCTGCAGAAAGATCACGTACTTGCTCACTTAGGTTTGGCGGCCTCACTGGCGGTACAAGGTGATATTCAATCTGCAATAGATCAATATAATTTGGCCGCCCAAAACGCAAAAGGAAACCCTTTACCTTTGCACCTTCTAGGGCGCTTGTATGCATCCCAACGCAGGTTTGACGAATCGCTTATCGCTCTCAATAGAGCGCTTAAGGTCAGTAAAAATTATGTGCCTGCAATGCTAGAGCGAGGTGACGTGCATGTAGCAAAAGGTGAATTGTCGTTGGCACTTGTCGATTATCAAACCGTCGCAAAGCTTGAACCGACCAATGCGATGACACAATTCAATATGGGGACCGTTTATTACACACAGAAAAAATGGGCACTAGCCGAAGACTCATATGAAAAAGCTGTCGACTTAGATCCAAATTTTTATAACGCTTACAACAATCTCGCATGGATGGCCGTTGAGCGCCATGAACAGCTAGATAATGGACTTCGATGGATTAAAAGAGCCATTGAAATTTCGCCAGATTCAGCGAATCTGTATGACACACTCGGTTCGGTTTACATTGCGCGCGGAGAAAATCAACTTGCCGTACAGGCCTTGCAGAAGGCTACAACAAGAGGAACGCCCCGTCCGAGTACTTTGTATCGACTCGGTTTTGCCTATGCCAAAATCGGAAACAACGTTGAAGCGACAGCAGCCTTGCAACAAGCACTTGCTATCAGTGAAGTATTTCCAGAAGTTGATGCGGCGAAGAAACTTTTAACAGAGCTAGAGTAGTACGACTAGTATTAATGTGAATCAACGCTGAGTCATGAAAAAATAAACAGCGCCACGAAGTGACGCTGTTTACACAACTGTGTATTGACAAGAATGTTAGATTTTTTTGTTACGACGGGTCAGGTTCATCAGTCCAAGACCTGCCGCCATCAGCAATAACGTACCGGGTGCTGGTACAGGATTTCCTGGAGGTGGCGGATTATTTATCCCGCTTATTTCACCATTAAGATAGAGACTGGCGAAGAAAATATTGTCATCATTAGTAGGATTACTGGTGAAAAGCGAGAAGCTCGTGTCGCCAGTATTAAGAAACGACGACAGGTCGTAAAGCTCCCCATCATTTGCGTAGCTCTGAAGGTTAGAAGCTGTATCACCTAAACCACCAACAGTGATAAGACTCCCGTCAGTTTGATCCAAGCCATCATCAAAATTGCCAGCATTACTAGACAATAAATTTCCGTTAATGCTGACATTAGACGCCTGACCGCAGCAGCTGAATGAAATTCCTAAACCTAATTCCGCCGCGAAAGTAGGTGAACTAGTATCAAGGGGGGAACCGAAGAACACATTTGTCGTTTCACCACTCGTGTTTTGTCCACCGTCTAATAATGCTACGCTGCCAACAGCTAAACTAGCATCACTGTACACAATAGCCAGTATCTCACCGTCTAGTCGATTTGTTATTGAGCCCTCACCCACGGCCCAAGAATAATCAGGTCCGCCGCCGAGTAAAGATTGAACAAGAGTAGTAACGTCAGCGCGAGCAGTGAACCATTGACCAATATCGGCTCGGGTACTGGTAGCGCCCACCAAAGTATCAAAATTGTTTACCGCTTGGCCCGCGAGGGTAATACCTGCATTATTATAGTCAGCCAGCGTTTGGGGGCTATTGGGGTAAAAAGGGTACGGCGTACCAGCACTGTAAAGATAAGCTTGCAATACTGTGGCAGTGACAGGGATACTTGCCTGAACATTACCAATTGTACCTGTGCCGTTACCACCAATTCCATCGACACTCAAGCCGACAGTTCCATTCCATATGCCTGCAGGGACCAAGTCGGCCAGTGCGGGAGGACTCAGAGTGCAGACAGTAACCAACGCTGCAAGTGAGCCAATAAATTTTGTTTTCATGCCAAAATCCTTATAGTGTCACAGCCCCAATTTAATGTGCGGCCATCGCAGAGCAAACGTGTCGCCTAGAGGCGGATGGAGACAGATTACTTACACAAGCAGCGATATTTGCTTCGGCAGAACCTATCAAGATAAGTGCCATTTTTTTGACAGTATTTATAAAGAATTGAAAATGATTGATATTTAACCGAGGTACGACCAGTGGTTAATCGTCAACCTCGCAGAAAGTGTAAAATATCCTGACACATTCTTGCGGAGTTTTTAGCACTTTTATACACAAATGCTCACCGAAATTTACAAAATAGATTCAAAAAACATGCGGTTTTTTTGCAGTCAGAGACGACCGAATTACAAAAAGATATTTAAGTTATACGACAGCACTGTCGTATGGGCATTTGTTCTGCAGATAGTTTGTTTTTACTGGAGATCTGGCTAGGGGTATCATCAAACTTGCCTTGGCGCCTGTTGAGACTGCCGTGGTCGACTGAATTCAGTCGCCCCGAGTGAGCCTGTACTAATTTTGCTAACAAAGATTGCACCTGACATCTGTCGTGACTTAATCTATTTATGCTTCCAACATTCAAGTCTAAGATCTGAATCGATGCCATAATTACCCCCAGTTAGCTAACTAACAGCCTTAATCAACAAATAAGTTTTAGTTAGTGCTTGAATTTTTTACTACAAATAATATGTTGAGTTGACTGCTATTTGTTGACGAATTGCGCTAGCATTCGCGGCTAAAATTTGTCCTTGTAATTGAATTAATATCTGTTTGAAAAAATGGATACGGAGAAGAGAGTGAATAAAAGTATTATCACCAACGGATTAGCCTTGTTTTTAACCTTGTTGGGCTTTGGGCTAAATAATGACATGGTAAAAACTGTGGGCTTGTTTGCCCTGTCGGGTGCCATCACCAATTGGTTAGCCGTGCATATGTTGTTTGAAAAAGTGCCTGGTTTGTATGGCTCTGGGGTTATTCCGCAGCACTTTGAAGATTTTAAAAACGGCATCCGTAATCTCATCATGGAGCAGTTTTTTACCAGCGAAAATATTCAGCGTTTTATGGCTGATAGCGGCCAGTCTAAGAGTTTTAATTTAAAACCTATTTTAGAGAAAGTTGATTTAGCCCCCACATTTGATTCATTGGTGGCAGTGATCCAAGCCTCGTCATTTGGTCAAATGCTCGGCATGTTTGGTGGCGTACAAGCCCTTGAACCTCTCAAACAACCCTTTATGGATAAGATGCTGGTGTCTTTACAAGAGATTGCCGACGATCCGGCCTTTATGGCTTTAATTACTGATGAACTTAAACAAGCCGACGTCCAAGATGAAATGCAAGTTAAAATTAGCAATATTGTTGAGCAACGCCTAAACGAACTGACACCACAAATGGTTAAAGAAATCGTGCAAAAAATGATTCAACAGCACCTAGGTTGGTTAGTGGTATGGGGCGGCGTGTTTGGCGGTTTAATTGGTTTAGTGGCAGCGGTATTATCATTTTAATCAGTGTTTCTGGGCTATATTTGACGCAGAGCATGGTTACTCTCTGCGTCTTCTGAATATTTATATAAACGTTGATTAACGCTGACCTTAGATTGTCACAAACCTAATGTAAAAATACCAAGAGTATGAGTCGATTCATGCGTCTTAGGTCGCAAAAATATATTAAAAATGCGATGCTAAGCGATTATTAAATTAACACCAAAGGACACATTATGCGTTTACTTCACACTATGTTGCGCGTGGGCAACCTTGAGCGCTCAATCAATTTTTACACTGAAATGTTGGGTATGCAGTTACTTCGCCAAAGTGAAAATGCCGAATATAAATACACGCTAGCCTTTATAGGTTACGGAGAGGAAAGTTGCACTACCGTGTTAGAGCTTACCTATAACTGGGGTACAGAATCCTACGATATGGGCAAGGCCTATGGGCATATTGCTATTGGTGTTGATGATATTTATGGTTTGTGCGCCAAACTTGAAAAGTTAGGTGCGGATGTTTACCGCAAACCAGGACCCGTATTGGGTGGTAACACGGTTATCGCTTTTGTGCGTGACCCAGATGGTTACGCCATTGAATTAATTGCAGACTAAAATTAAGGTTTAAATAATGAAGTTACGCCTATTAAGTTTATTGTTAGCCAGCAGTTTTATGGCGACATGTTTAGCTCAGCCACTTGTTATTGCCCACCGTGGTGCCTCGGGTTATTTACCTGAGCATACTTTAGAAGCGGCGACCCTGGCATTTGCGCAAGGCGCCGATTTTATTGAACAAGATTTAGTCCTAAGTAAAGATTTAGTCCCAGTGGTACTGCATGATATTCATTTAGATACCGTGACAGATGTGGCGAGCAAATATCCTCAGCGCCATCGCGAAGACGGTCGTTTTTACGCCTTAGATTTTACGCTTGCTGAACTTAAAACATTAGATGTGCATGAAAGACGAGAGCTAGACGGCACGCAAGTTTTTGCTAATCGCTACCAAGGCAAGGCAAGCTTTAAAATAGCGACCTTTGCAGAAGAACTCGAACTGATTGCTCAGCTTAATCGGCAATTCGAGCGTCAAGTAGGTTATTACTCAGAGATTAAGTCGCCAGCGTGGCATCAACAACAAGGCGTCGATATAAGTCTTATTGTGCTGAAAATGTTGCGAGAGTATGGACTAGACGATGCCAACCAAGCTATTTACGTGCAATGTTTTGATTTTGCTGAAATAAAACGTTTACGCAGCGAGTTAGGCGCTAAGGTCAAACTTATTCAGTTAATTGGCGATAATAGTTGGGGCGAAGCAGATACAGATTACACTGCCCTGCAAACACCAGCGATGTTGGCTGAGGTGGCTAAATATGCGCAAGGCATAGGCCCATGGTTGCCTCAAGTATTTGATCTAAAGGCGGGTCAAGCCACTTCTTTGGTGAGTGACGCCCATCAAGCGGGTTTACAAGTACATCCTTATACCTTTAGACAAGATGCCCTTCCGCCGGGTGTAACGTCACAGCAGATACTCTCTGTGCTGTTTAATCAAGTTAAAGTAGATGGCTTGTTCAGTGATTTTACTGATACGGTCGTTACCTTTTTAGATGAGCAAAAAGCAAAAAATCCCAACTAAGGGATTTTTTACACCATAAACTACGATTGATTTAGGGTTTTGACATGCGTACCACGACACGCCTGTTTAAAGCCCGGGTCGATTCGTTAGTATTGGGCGAAATATGTCGGCGTTCCCCATGGCCTGTCACATCAATTCGCTCGGCTGGCACACCGAGGTTACTAAAAAACGATTTAACCTCTACTGCGCGCTCGATAGATACTTTTTGGTTAATACCCGAAGCGCCATAACTGTCGGTATAACCATCCACTAAAACCAGCTCTAAGTCTTGGTCTTCGTTTAAATATTCGGCAATCATGCTCAGTCGCTGTTTTGAGTATTTAGTTAGTTCTGTGGTGCCAAATTCAAAATTCAATACGGTATAGGCGATATCATCAAAACTATAGGGCAACAAGTTGGCCACGCATTGCGCAAATTGCTGATAGGCCAGTGTAAAATTACTGGCGTTTAAACCCACTGCCACTTGATCATATTGATTATACCAATCTTGATAATAGAGGGTTGGCCAATAACCCTTTTCGAGTTCAGACAACATTGTCCACGCCGCTTGCTCGGGTAAATCACCATTGTATTGTTTACGAATAGTCATATCAGCGATGGTTTTAGACGCCTGTCCGGGCATCCATTTAGGTGGCACCGAATACACTGCAGCGACGCCATAGGTTTTAGGCAATTGCAGCATATCTAACTCAAATTCCATATTAAGTTGCTTTGATGCCATACTGGTAAAAATGGCCTCACCGTAACCTGGTAAACCGTGTACTAAGGAGCATTGTAGCCGGTTAGGATTTTTCAATTGCCAACTAGATGATTCGATTTTTGCTGAGTACTGTCGTAGGGCAGCCCAGGAATTCAAAGGGACCAGCACGACGCAAAGCCACAATAAGCCTATTCGAGTATTCGTTTTCATGTCATTAACGCCCTCACTTCTGTGCCTTTTTATCGACCTAAACGACTAATTGTTTAGCCATAATTGCGTTAGCTTGAGTAATAAACTTAATACTGACTGAGTATTTGTCACTTGTAAAAGGCTTTTACACTAGCACCCTTGCCGGTTAATTGTCATAATCTCGCCACTTCACACGTCCATAGGTTTACATGTCTGAGTCACATTGTTTAATAAAAAATCGTTTTCGGGGTTATTTCCCCGTTGTAGTTGATGTTGAGACCGCAGGATTTAATGCAAAAACCGATGCATTGTTAGAAATTGCTGCCGTTACATTAAAAATGGATGAAAACGGATTCCTGCATCCCGACAAGACGTTTCACCATCATGTAGAACCGTTTGTCGGGGCTAACTTGGAACAAGCTGCTCTGGACTTTAATGGCATCGATCCCTATTGCGCCTTACGTGGTGCAATCGATGAATCTGAAGCCATGAAAGAATTATGTAAAGACATTCGCAAAGAGCAAAAAGACGCAGATTGCCAACGATCAGTGATAGTCGCCCACAACGCCGCTTTTGACCAAGGTTTTGTCAATGCCGCTATCGAGCGCAGCAATATTAAACGCACGCCTTTCCACCCTTTTGTTTCTTTTGATACCACAACACTGGCTGGCCTTGCCCTAGGTCAAACAGTATTAGTCAAAGCTTGTATGGCTGCGGGAATTGAATTTGATCAGAAAGAAGCTCACTCAGCCCTTTACGATACACAAAAAACGGCAGAGCTATTTTGTTATATCGTCAATAAATGGAAAGTCTTAGGTGGCTTAGGGTCAGATTAATTTAACGCCTTGTTTAAATAAAAAAACCGCTATTAAGCGGTTTTTTTATTAACAATTATGTTTAGAGACTATCAGCGTTTTCTGATAAGTAACTCGCCACACCAGCAGGGCTATCAACCATGCCTTTTTTACCTTCAGTCCAACCGGCAGGGCATACTTCACCGTGCTCTTCGTGGAAGTTTAGGGCATCAACCATACGTAACATTTCGTCGATGTTACGTCCAAGAGGTAAGTCATTAACTACTTGGTGACGCACAACGCCTTTGTCATCGACTAAGAATGAACCACGGAAAGCGATACCGGCATCTGGATGCTCAACATCATATGCTTGGCAAATTTCATGTTTAACATCAGCAACCAAAGTATATTTTACTGGACCAATACCACCGTCATTGATAGCAGTGTTGCGCCATGCGTTATGGCTGAATTGTGAATCAATTGATACACCGATGACTTCAACACCGCGCTTTTGGAATTCTGCATAGCGCTTGTCAAAAGCAATTAATTCAGAAGGGCAAACAAAGGTAAAGTCTAAAGGATAAAAGAAGATAACGGCTTTTTTACCTTTGATGGCTTCGCTTAATGTGAAGTTTTCTACAATTTCACCACTGCCTAATACGGCCGCGGCAGTAAAATCTGGTGCTGGACGACTTACTAATACACTCATTTCATTCTCCTTTTGGGTTTTATCAAACTGCTAGTTTTGCTTATTTAAGTTTAGCAAATAAATCTTACTGGCTAATGTTGGTCCGTTTGCATAAAAAACAATTATTAACTGCAAACTAATTTTAGTAAGTGTGGAATCGTAACGCACAATTATTTTTATGTTTATTTATTCAACAATTTAATACTTGATCTTTATCTAAATGACAATTATTATTATTTGCATCTGGAGTTGGAGGAGCAAATATGTACGTTTGTTTGTGTCACGGTATTACTGATAAAGCAATTAAACAAGCCGTTCGAGAAGAAGGTATTGGTAACGTGCGTCAGTTAAAGCATCATTTGGGTGTTGGTAGCCAATGTGGTCGTTGTATTCAAATGGCGCAAAGCATAATCGACAATACCATTATTGATGAATCTCTTTTCAAAGAAGTGTGCTAATAACCATCCCTTGGTGCTGTTAGCACATCTTTCGTTTTATGACTTAGCTTTGCCAATAACTCTTTTTGCAACTTATCTAAAGTTTGCTATTCCACTGTTCAAGTCATACATTCTGCGAATAATTCCACGCTTTTCAAGCGAGCTTCAATATCAAAAATAGGCATTGAAACAATAATTTCATCGACTTGTGTGGCGGCTAAAAATTGCGCTAATTTTGCTTTCACTGTTGCTTGACTGCCCACTAGTGCGTACTGCAAAGTATGGTTAATCATCAACCTTTCTGCCTCAGAGCAAAGACCCACGATAGAGTCTACGGGAGCTGAAAAAGCCTGATTTACCCCACGGCGCATCTTAATAAATTGCTGTTGTACTGAAGTAAATAGGTATTGGGCTTGTTCGTCACTTTGCGCAACAACCGCCATTAAGCCCGCAGAAACGTAGGGGCTTTGGCTTTGCTTAGAAGGCTTAAAATGGTGTCGATAAATACTTAAGGCATCATACAGTTGATCAGGTGCAAAGTGTGAGGCAAAGGAATAGGGTAGACCCATACTCGCGGCTAACTGGGCGCTGTATAAACTCGAACCAAGCAGCCACAGGGGAATATTACTGTTTTGACCCGGCACGGCATGAATTGCTGCCTCGCCCTTTGAGGGTCCTAAAAAGCCCTGTAATTCACGAATACTCTGCGGATAATCGTCGACGGGTGAATTGAGGTCACGGCGCAGTGCTCTGGCGGTTGCCATATCACTTCCCGGCGCTCGGCCTAAGCCTATATCAATACGTCCTGGATACAGCGCCTCAAGGGTGCCAAATTGTTCTGCAATCACCAAAGGAGAGTGGTTGGGTAGCATAATTCCGCCCGACCCTACTCGAATATTTTTTGTCGCTGAGGCAATATGGCCAATAACTAAAGCTGTCGCCGAACTCGCTACCCCTTGCATACCGTGATGTTCAGCTAACCACACTCTTTGATATGCGCATTGCTCGGCTACTACCGCCATTCTACGGCTATTATTTAATGCCTGGGCAACGGAGCCACCTTGATTGATTGGAGCGAGATCAAGTAAAGAGTATGGGAGCATAATGGTTTCATTTATTGAGGCATTTCGTTGATAGAAATTGGGGTAGTGGCTCAAATTACAAGTGACAGGCTAAAAAACAGTAAGTTCTACCACTAATTGTTGGTTTTCAACCGTGACAGATTGTAATACGGCTTTAGCCAATTTGTGTTTCATGTTGTCGTCTTTAAAGCGATAAATAGGTTTAGCCGATAGATACTGTTCAAGAGCGAGTTGCGCAATCTGCTGCACTTTGTCTAGATGCTTAGCCGCCACATCCTTTGACTCTATGGATTGGATCTGGGGATTATTCAAGAAAAACGCCCCTTGGTCGGCATCATACAATAATGAGCCTGTGAGTTTAATCGCCCCCTGCCCGCCTAATCCACCAGGAGCAGAAATTAATATACGACTGAATAGGCCAATTTCATTGCTACTTTCAGCTAATTCGATGCGCGGATTTGACAATATTACCGTAACAAATAGTTTGGTTTTTTCAATCGGCATCAAGGCTTCTACCTTAGATTGCAATTCTTGTTGCGATATATTGACGGTATAAGTCAATGCACTTGCCCAGGACGAGTGCGCGGCTAACGCAAGCCATAAAAACCAATTTTTCAAGTAGAACAACTCCGTTTTAAGTCGGTTGATTATTTAACAACATTCAACCATAAAAATACCCCCTCGATTTATATCACACAATTGCTTTACTTCGTGTCATTTCAATAGAAAGAATGAGATAGGCGCAGTATTGCAATATACAGGAGTTAATTACCTTGCTCCGCAAAACAAAAAGCCCACAACATTGTTGCGGGCTCTTTTATTTTATATAAATAGCTAAGGGTATAAATGAAGAGTTATTTACTCTTTTTATGCATGCGCATTAACAGATTACGTTTACGACGTTGTGAATCAGTCATAAAGTCTTGTTTATTCTCGAATGGGTTAGCCCCTTCGCGGAATTCAACTTTAATGGGCGTACCCATTATTTTAAGTGATTTACGGAAGTAATTGATCAAATAACGTTTATAAGAATCGGGCAAGTCTTTAACTTGGTTACCGTGCACCACAATTAAAGGAGGATTATATCCACCAGCATGGGCATATTTCATTTTAACTCTGCGCCCACGAACCATTGGAGGTTGATGATCATCTTGCGCCATATCCATAATACGCGTCAGCATTGCCGTATTAATGCGTTTGGTGGCTGAAGCATAGGCTTCCTGCACTGACTCAAACAAATGGCCTACACCGGTTCCATGCAAGGCTGATATAAAGTGAATACGAGCAAAATCGATAAAACCTAAACGACGATCAAGTTCACGTTTTATTTCTTCTTTTACATCTTTGCCTAAACCATCCCATTTATTAACCGCGACCACTAATGAGCGTCCGGCGTTTAGCACAAAGCCCAATAAACTGAGGTCCTGATCGGTCAAGCCCTCTTGGGCATCGACCACCAATAACACCACATTTGCCTGTTCAATGGCTTGCAGAGTTTTGACGATAGAGAACTTTTCAACCGCTTCGGATATATTTTTACGGCGTCTTACACCAGCCGTATCAATCAGAATATATTCTCGACCATCACGCTCCATGGGAATAAAAATACTGTCACGAGTGGTGCCTGGCTCGTCATACACTACCACCCTATCTTCACCTAAAATGCGATTGGTTAAGGTAGACTTACCCACATTAGGTTTACCGACCAAAGCCAACTTTATCGGTAAATTTTGTAATTTTTCGAGTTGAGCTTCAGCATCCAACTCTTCTTGGCTTTCTTCAACTTCTGGAATGACCATTTCTGGAAATGCAGTTTCCAGAGGTTTTAAGGCGAGCTCGAGCAACTGAGATACACCGCGACCATGGGCTGCTGCGATTTGACTGACAGTGCCTAAACCTAAGGCGTAAAAATCTGCACTTTCACTATCACCATCGATACCATCGACTTTGTTGGCGACCACGTAAACTGGCTTTTCTTGTTTGCGAAGATGATTAGCAATACCTTGATCGGCCGCCGTCATTCCGCTACGAGCGTCCACTAAAAACAACACAACATCGGCTTCAACAATGGCTAATAGTGATTGTTCCGCCATGGCCATATCGATACCTTGTTCGTTACCGCTTATACCCCCCGTATCAACCACAATAAATTGCAGACTTTCATATTTTGCCTGACCATATTTGCGATCACGAGTCAGCCCCGGAAAATCAGCAACTAAGGCATCACGCGTACGTGTTAATCGATTAAACAACGTCGACTTACCAACATTTGGACGACCTACAAGAGCAACAACCGGTAACATAAATGACTATCCTATAGACAAAAAAGGCTCGGATACGTATCCAAGCCAATTAAAAATTTCAAAATTATTAGCCGCTTATCGGCTATAACAACATAATTAGGGCGTTTGCACTGCCACTAATTTGCCGTCGCGCGTTTGGGTATAAATGACATTGCCATCAACCACAGGGGCACTGTAAATACTCTCATCTTCATCGTCATCGCCGACAGCAATTCTTGATACTATTTTGCCGTCAGACTGATTAAACCAATGTAAAAAGCCGTATTTATCGCCAGCCACTAAGTATTCTCCTACTGGCACTGCTGATGTCAGTAATCTTTGTTTTAACTTACCTTGGCTCCACAATTCAACACCATTGCGGCCATCTAAAGCATAAAGATTGCTATTAGAATCAACCACAAACAACGTAGAACCAGCAATGGTTAAGCGACGATAAGATTTATAATCGCGTTTCCAAATGATGCGGCCACTGCGCATTTCTACCGCAGCCAACGACCCATCATAGGTAATAACATAAATGATACCGGCAGAGACTAGAGGTTGACTGTCGATATCAACGATACGCTCCAACTCAGTGACACCGCTGGCTGAGGTGATAACTTGTTCCCAAGCTGTCTGACCACTTTCAAGTATATTAACCACTAACTTACCGGTTGCAGTGCCAATGATTGCACCACCACCAACAGCAGCAGGCGCAGATACACCACGTAACGACAAGGGCGGAACCTCTGATTCGTAGGTCCACACTGTTTCGCCATTACTTGCGTCTAGCGCGAAGACCATGCCAGAACCGGTATTTAATACCACAATGCCTTCGTCTATGGCAGGTGCGGCGATAACTTCACCTTTAACACTGACCTGCCACTTTAGCTTGCCGTTTTTCGCATCAAGCGCAATTACTTCGCCATTTTCAGTCCCGAAAAACACAGTTTCATAAGCAATGCTAACACCGCCCGATATTTTTGCCGGTAGGCCATCTGACCATAACTTTTTAAGGCCAGAGGTTAAGCCGGTATTAGGATAAATGGCAAAATTACGGGTCCAAATTTCTTTACCCGTTTTTTGATCATAGGCCGCCACTAACCCTTGACGATTAGCCGCATAAATATTGCCATAAGCCAAAGCGGGTTCAAGTCTCGAGTAATAATGACCAACACCACTGCCCATATCTTCTTGCCAAAGGATCTTGGGGGTAAATAAAGCTTGAATGGGCTGCAGACGACGGATGGCAATTTCCTCATCGTCAGAGAACCAATCAGCAATCGTTGAACACCCTGACAATGTCAGGATAGAAACAACCAGCAATGAATAAATGGGCAATTTCAATTTATTCACCTTACCCATTCGCTGCAACAGCCGTGACACTGGTCAAGCTATCTAATTTCATTTTTAATAATCGATCATTACTGTTTTTCTCTAAAGCAGCGCTATAGGCCGCACGTGCTTTATCAAAAAGCTGTTGCGCTAAATACACATCACCTTTGACTTCATGTACTTGTCCGGCAAACGCCTCATCTACCACTGCTTCCACACTTTTCAGTGCTTCTTCAAATTGACCTTGCTCAATCTGTACGCGAGCTAGACGAATACTGGCAATGGCTTTAATCGTAGATATGTCAGCATTGCTCACCACAAATCTTAATTGTTTGCTTGCTTCGGATAAATCCTTACGCTCTATGGCTTTTTGCGCCAATTCTAGCGACATCAAATAGGCGTAACCAGTATCACTGTGCTCAGTAACATAGGCTTGTGCTTGACTATAGCCTTTTTCATTTTCACTCAGATTGGTAGAGGCTTTTTCATAGGCAAAAGAGGCACTTTCTTGCGCTTCAATTTGTTGCTCGTTATACCAACGCCAGCCATACAAGCCGCCCAATCCAAGAACGGCACCAATGGCCAGAGCCATGCCATTTTCCTTCCAAAAACGCTTGATTGCTTCGACTTGTTGTTCTTCTGTTTCGTAACGTTCCATCAAATATTCCTCTTACTACTCTCGCTCATGGTTAAGCGTTGTTATTTTAAACCTAAATTTTGTACAACTGACTTAAAAGTATCGCTGTAAAAATTGAATAATATCACCACGTGGTATAGATACTTGCTCTTGTTGCTCACGCAAGTATTTAATCGTAACGCGTTGTTCTTGTAACTCACCACCGCCAATCAACAAGGCCAACTTGGCACCGCTGGCATCGGCTTTTTTCATTTGTTTTTTGATGTTTCCGGCGCCGCAATGATTCATTACTCGCATGTCAGGCAGTACATCTCTTATTTGCTCTGTTATTTGCCACGCATAGGTTTCAACAGAGGCATCTAATGAGGTCACGTAAATATCAACCGGTGCTGCCACTTTGTTATCTAGATTGAGCGTTTCCAGCATAAGCACCAAACGCTCAAGCCCAATCGCAAAGCCTACACCTGCTGTTGATTTACCACCTAGTTGTTCCACCAAGCCGTCGTAACGTCCACCGGCACAAACAGTACCTTGAGCACCCAAACTCTGGGTTACCCATTCAAATACCGTGCGATTATAATAATCTAAACCACGCACTAGACTAGGATTAACCCGATATTGGATACCAAAACTGTCTAATCGTTCACACAATGCAGTAAAATGTTGCGCAGACTCTTCATCTAGACAATCAATCAACTTAGGGGCGTCTTTTACTACGGCCTGTACTTGTGGGTTTTTACTGTCTAATACTCGCAAAGGGTTACTTTCAAGGCGACGCAAACTGTCTTCATCTAGTTCGTCTTGGCGAGTATGTAAAAATGCGACTAATTTTTCTTTGTAATCTGCTCTAGCCTGATTAGAGCCTAAAGAATTGATTTCTAAACTAACATGCTCTGTGATACCAAAACGTTGCCATAAACGATGACTTAACAAAATGACTTCCGCATCAATATCGGGTCCAGCCAAACCAAAGGCCTCTAAACCGAATTGATGAAATTGCCGGTAGCGGCCTTTTTGCGGTTTCTCATAGCGAAACATCGGCCCCATATACCAAAGACGTTGCTGTTGGTTGTACAGTAAACCATGTTCATTGCCGGCACGCACAACGCTGGCCGTGCCCTCTGGACGCAATGTTATGCTTTCGTCATTGCGGTCAGCAAAGGTATACATTTCTTTTTCAACAATATCAGTCACTTCACCAATTGATCGTTTGAACAAAGAGGTACTTTCAACAATCGGAGTACGAATTTCTTGATAACCATAGCTCGCTACCACTTGACGGATAACAGATTCTACAAACTGCCATAGACCGGTTTGACTCGGTAGACAATCATTCATTCCTCGAATAGCCTGAATTTGTTTTGACACTGACAATAATCTCTTTGAACTGATTTAAAAAAGCCCCGCATTATAGGGACTTTGTACTCAAACGTAAAATATTGCGGGGCAAAAATACGCTGTTATTGTCCTTATTTAACAAGGATTAGGCTTTAATTAACCAGTTT
This sequence comes from Paraglaciecola sp. 25GB23A, assembly GCF_040012495.1. Lineage (NCBI taxonomy): Bacteria > Pseudomonadati > Pseudomonadota > Gammaproteobacteria > Alteromonadales > Alteromonadaceae > Paraglaciecola > Paraglaciecola sp. 25GB23A. Next base: position 619,101 of record NZ_JBDYKM010000001.1, on the reverse strand, counting down.
GATTTGTATTTGATTTTTTTGGTCAATTTGCGCGGCTTTTGCTCTAATACGCTTTTCAAGCTGATCGACCAGATCATCATTAGATAACCGCTCTTTCTGACGTTGACCATCGACATAATAACCACTCATATTGCGGGCGCCTGTCAAACCAATATCTGACACTTCTGCTTCACCAGGGCCATTGACAACGCAACCAATAATCGACACATCCATTGGCGTCAATAGGTCTTCGAGTCGCTGCTCTAAAGCATTTACCGTACTGATAACATCAAACTCTTGCCGTGAACAACTTGGGCAAGCAATAAAATTAATGCCTCTGGAGCGTATTCTTAGGGATTTAAGTATGTCAAAACCGACTTTAATTTCTTCAACCGGATCAGCCGCCAATGAAATTCGAATCGTATCGCCAATGCCTTCGGCTAATAACATGCCTAAACCGACTGAACTTTTTACTGCTCCAGCTCGCAGACCGCCTGCTTCGGTGATACCTAAATGCAGGGGCTGGTCTATACGTTTCGCTAATTCGCGATAAGCACCAACGGCGAGAAACACATCAGAGGCCTTAACACTGACTTTAAACTGATAAAAATTAAGTTTATCTAGAATATCTACATGGCGCATAGCCGATTCTACTAAGGCTTGCGGCGTCGGTTCACCGTATTTTTCCTGCAAGTCTTTTTCAAGTGAACCACCGTTTACACCAATGCGAATTGGAATACCCATGTCGCGAGCGCAATCAACTACCGACCTAACACGGTCCATGCTACCAATATTACCAGGGTTAATGCGCAAGCAATCAACCCCGTATTCAGCCACTTTTAAGGCAATGCGGTAATCAAAATGAATATCGGCAATGAGGGGAATATTAACTTGCTGTTTAATTAGTTTAAATGCTTCAGCAGCGTCCATCGTTGGCACTGATACCCTGACAATATCACCACCGACAGCTTGAATTCGATTAATTTGTGCAACAGTCGCAGCAACATCAGTTGTTAGGGTATTTGTCATTGATTGCACAGCAATAGGCGCACCGTCACCGATGGGCACGTTACCGACATAAATACGTGTTGATTTTCGACGTTTGATTGGCGATTCAGCGAACATAATTAGATTTCTTAAACCTCAATTATTCAGAAAAAGGTAAGGTAAACTTAGCTGTACTACCAGAACGGAATCCAGACAAGTCAACCATTTGACCTACATAGTTAATCTCAGCACCCTCTGGTGAGCAGAGTATGACGGAAAAAGGCGGGACACCCGACACGCTCATCACTCTACCTTTAACCTTGGTACCATAGGCAATATCTTCACCTGTTCCATCGGTTAATTTCATCCAACAATCACTCTTAAAAGTAAATACCACCTCAACGGGTGCCAGTGATTCAGTTTCTTCGACTAAACTTTGTTGACGACTAGGCGATAATTCAAAGTCAGCAACAGCCTCTTGAGTCATAACGTCATTAGCTGACTCTATGACGCTATTGCTCGGCACGGAATCACTGTCATCCAGCATCAAATCTTCTTGATTCGTGAAACTTGCTTCTGCAGCGTCTAATTCTTGGACCTCGTCCGTTTGCAAAGTTTGGGCAGGCATCTCGATGCTTTGTGAAAGTGAAGTATTCCCTTGGTTTGTGACCACTGAAGGACTATCACTTTGCTGAAACCACCATATAACGACCAACGCGATAACCAGGCCAACAATTAGGTAAGTCACTAACATTAATTTATCGTCATGAGCTTGATGAGCTAATCGTTTGGAAAAGCTTTGTAATTTAGCCGGCTCTTTTTTCTGGGTTTTTAGGTTGTCAAACGCACTAATGACCGCTACTTCTGGCACACCAACTTGTTTGGCATACAACTTTAAGTAGCCTTTAATATAGGTCAGTGAGATATCTGGATCATAAGTGTCTGATTCAATATCCTGAATCAAGCCATTTTTTAAACACAATCTATCAGCAATATTTTGGGTACTAAGCTTTAGCCCTTCTCTGGCAGTTTGTAACAATAAGCCAGGACTAATCTGGGGTTGCTCTTGTAGATCTTCACTCATATTATTATTTTACTCTTTAAGACTGGTAGAATCAGGAGACACGAGACGCAACTTTTTACCGGCATAAATATCAGATGCATTATTTAATCCGTTCCATTCTATCAGACGTTGCATTTTAATGTTGTATTGCAGTGAAATTCGATACAAATTTTCCCCAGCTTTCACTTCATGGAACAGCGGTAAAGTTTCAGCACTGGTAGTGGCTTGTTCCTGCACCGCTTCGACTTTTTCAATGGCGTCTGGCACGACTGCTGAGACTGTCTCACTTTCATATGTGGGTTCGGGTGAAAGCTCGGGTGAAAGCTCGGGTGAAAGCTCGGGTGTTGCTTCTGTCTCTTGCTCTGGCGCTGCTTGAATCTGTGCTTGTTGCTCTGGTACTTCAAGTTTAATTGATTTTCGTGCTACTGGCAGTGGCGCTGACGTTTGCGCCAACAGTTCTTCTTTGTAGCGCTGACTCGCAGCAGAATCAGGGTAAATTTTTAATAACATGTCACCATAACTGGCAGCGATAGAGAGATTGCCCAACTCTCGTTCAATGCGACTGGAAAGCAGCAAAGTATCAGCACTGATTTGTGCGACTTTTTCATATTTTCTTAGTACTTCCCTAGCCTCTAGCCATTTCTTTTCAATGACCAAAGATTGGGTTAGTAAAAACAGGCTTTTGGCTCTGCCTGGTTGGTGATTAACCGCACTGCGCAAATACTCAGAAGCATCCGCCTGATAGCCTTGACTTTGGCTACATAAAGCTAGATTTTCATAGGTTTCGGCACTGGAAATATAGCTATTGTTGTTTATCGCCTTTAGAAAATACTCTTTGGCTTTGGGGTATTTGCCTAATTGGCACAAAAAAGCCCCGTAACTATTAGCGATATCTGCATTGTTGGGCTCGAAATCCATGGCTGTTTGAAAGGACGTTTCTGCCGAAGCCATTTCACCAACGGTTTGATAATAGTAGGCTAAACCATAATGTGCGTCAGCTGAGCGTGGCGCAAACTCTAGAGCCTTGTCTAAATTATATTTAGCCTGACTAAAATTGCCGTTTTTTAGGTATGTTAATCCCAGAGAAACACGAGTTTTAGCCGCTTTCTTCTGATCAAAATCATCGCCAAAACTTGGATGACTAGTCTGACTAGTACATCCAACGAGTGTCACAAATATAAGGCATAGTAGGATAATAGAATATTTCATTGTGCTCGTTCGATTTTTAAAAAAGCTATTGTGCCATCTTTATCGAAATATTCTCTCCCTTAAGTTGTTTTTTCAACATTCTTTTTGTTCTATCTACAACTTCACCCACTAATTGTCCGCATGCGGCATCAATATCATCCCCGCGTGTTCTGCGCACAACCACCACAAAACCATAACTCATAAGGACTTTAGCAAAGCGGTCAATTCGTGAATTGCTTGAACAAGTATAGGGAGAACCTGGATATGGATTAAATGGGATCAGGTTTATTTTACTCGGGGTATCGGCTAAGACCTTCGCCAACTCATGCGCCTGATCGGTACTATCGTTAATACCATTGAGCATGACATACTCGATAGTCACCTTTCCTTGGTTAGCATTAGATTTGGCCAAATAACGACGCACACCCGCTAAAAGCACTTGGATGGGATATTTTTTGTTCACGGGTACAATTTCATCACGCAGCTCATCATTGGGTGCGTGCAAAGAAACGGCTAATGCCACGTCAATTTGATCACCTAACAGATCTAACGCGGGCACAACCCCTGAAGTGCTCAGAGTGACGCGGCGTTTAGACAAACCAAAAGCTAAGTCGTCCATCATTAAATTCATAGCGGGAATAACATTTTTTAAATTCAACAGGGGCTCACCCATCCCCATCATGACTACATTAGTAATAGGTCGACGTTGAGAGTCATTTGATAAACCTATAGTTGTGGCCACGCGCCACACTTGACCGATTATTTCTGACACTTTTAAATTACGATTAAAGCCCTGTTGAGCAGTAGAACAAAAGGTACATTCGAGAGCACAGCCTACTTGCGAAGAAACACACAAGGTGGCTCTATCGCCATCTGGGATCCAAACTGTTTCTACTTCTTGCCCACCCTCTAAGCGTAAGGCAAATTTAATTGTGCCATCAGTGGCATTTTGTTGATAAGCAATTTCAGGTGCTCGTACTTCACAATTTGCGATTAATTTTGTGCGCAGTACTTTGTTCAGGTTAGTCATTTGCTCAAAATCAGCGATCCCTTGCTGATAAATCCACTTCATCACTTGGTCAGCGCGAAATGGCTTTTCACCAATTTCACTAAAATAAGCGCGCAGGCCTGCGCGATCAAAGTCAAGCAGATTCGTTTTGTTGGCATTAGCCAACGGTATTTGAGCAGACACAAGCAACCTCAATATATGATTTTGTTCCAACGGTATAGTATACCAGCTTGAACACAGATTTTTAAATAGCGAAAGCAAATCGCTATCAATACTTCTACTTAACGTCTCAGTTAAAGGCACAAAATAGGTCGATATATAATACAAAAAAGGGAGCCTAAGCTCCCTTTTTACTTAAGCACTAACAAAGATTAACGAGTGCGTGGGCACAACTCTTCATCAGTAAAAAAGTAATTTATTTCACGAGCTGCTGATTCTGCAGCGTCAGAACCGTGACACGCATTTTCGTCGATAGAAGCTGCATAGTCACCACGTAGGGTGCCAGCAAACGCTTCAGCAGGGTTAGTTGCACCCATGATTTCACGATTTTTACGAACGGCGTTTTCGCCTTCTAATACTTGGATCATAACAGGACCAGAAGTCATAAAACTAACAAGTGCACCAAAGAACGGACGAGCGCTGTGTTCAGCGTAAAATCCTTCAGCTTGCTCTTTGCTTAAATGCAACATTTTAGCTGCAACGATTCTTAAACCTGCAGACTCAAAACGGTTGTATATTGCACCGATAACGTTTTTTGCAACTGCATCGGGTTTGATAATTGAGAAAGTGCGCTCTAAAGCCATTTTCTGGACTCCATATTAATTTAAAAGTACCCACGTGGGGGGTGACAAAATTTTCGCGCGGATTATATGCAATATGTGCTTAAATGCCTAATGAATCCCTAGAATTTTTAATAAGTCACTCAATAACATGATAATTTAATCCACTACTTGTAAACTATCTAGGTATTTTAAAAGAGAAAATGTTATCTATTTGCACGGTTTCTAAAAAAAGTAATGATAATATAGTGGCAAAACACCTTAGTTTTCTATTTTGCTAATCGGAGAGTGAAGTTGATTAAATTTTTATTTTTACTACCCCTTATCCTTTGTATTCTCTGGTTCGCCTACTTAAATATAAGAGGCTATAGCCTCGGCCAAGGTCGCAAGGGTTTCGTTTATATTCTGGCTTTTTCTTCAGTTGTTGCGGTATTTTATATAGTGATGATGTGGTTAACCCGATTGTAAACGTAAAAAGGGAGCCATAGGCTCCCTCTGTATTACTTTTTGAAAAATGCTTAACTAGTTATAAATTTCGATTTCAGCTGAAGCCTTCAATGATTCCAACCACTCGGTATATAAAAGCTGCGCTTTATTCGACGCCAAACGACGCTGGAAATTATCAATTTGCAATGACTCAGGTGTAGCAGCGGCATTAATTTTGGTTACTTGCACCAAGGTAACATCACCACTCAGCGTATCAACCACTGCGGTATTGTTAGCACTGTCTTCACTTAATTTAAATAACTCAGTCAACACATTTTGACCTAATTCTGAGTCAGTACGTGCCACAGATTGTTTTTCTTGCCAAGCAATGTTTTTGCTCGCCAATTGTTCACTAATATCTTCGCCAGCACGGATACCGGTTAATAGACTCTGTGCCCATTCTCTTGCAGCAGATAGTGACATTTCTTTAACTAAAATCTGTTTAATGCTCGCCGAGACTTCAGTTAACTCTTTGGTTCTCTCAGCTTCATTATTAACAACACGCAAAACCATTAAGCGATTGTCACCCAAATCAATCAGGTCACTGTTAACACCCTGGTCGATAATATCAACATCAAAGGCAGCATTAAGCGCTTTAGCTGAAGAAAGAGCTTCAGGTGGCGCTGTACGAGTAAATAACTCAGTGGTAATAATCGGTTTGTTAGCTACCGCGGCGACTTCATCTAAATGATCTGGAATTTCAAATGCGACTTCGGCCATACGTTGTTGCAGGGAATATAATTCTTCTTCCCCTTTACGCATTTTTACTCGATTTGCTATCTCATCTTTTACATCAGCAAACGCCATGGTTGTCTCTGCTTTGATGTCAGTCAATTTAATAATGTGAAAACCAAAATCACTTTTGACTACATCGCTAACATCACCAATAGATGCTAGTGAATAAGCGGCTTGCTCAAACGCAGGGTCCATCATGCCTTTACCAAACCAATCGATGTCTCCACCTTTCTCTGCGCTAAAAGTATCAACAGAAAATTCCTTCGCTAGCTCTGCAAAATCTTTCCCGGCTTTAACTTGAGAGAGAATATCTTCAATTTTGCTTTGAGCTGCAGCTTCATCATCGCCAAACTCTAAAAGAATATGCGACACCCTGCGTTCTTCCTCTGTTTTGTAGTTAGCGATGGAAGCTTGATATTCATCTTCCAATTCTTGTTCTGTGACATCGATCGTCGGTAACAAGTCATCTAAAGTTAACTCAACATAAGCAACACTGACTTTTTGTTCAGTATCGAAACTCGCAATATTTGTCTGATAATAAGTTTCAATCTGTTCATCAGAAACATTGACTTGCTGTTCAAATCCAGCGGCGCTTACTGTCAAATATTTTGCATCACGAGTTTGTGCCTGCAAGTCATAAGCTAATGTCGCCTCACCAGGTAAAGCAAACTCAGTACCGATTAAGGCTTTTGATAGTTGCTCACGTGTTATGCGAGTACGCATAAAGTCTCTAAAACTATTTGGCTGAAATCCCGCTGTGCGTAAGACAACCAAATAACGATCGTTATCAAATTTACCGTCAATTTGAAACTCTTCCATCTGCACAATAGTTTGCTTTATTTGTGCATCACTTACCCGTAAACCTAATTCAAGGGCAGCTTGGTCGATCAATTTTTCACTGACTAATTGGTCTAATACGCTTCTTCTAAACTCCTGTAGATAGTTGGCATCTCCAGCAAGTGCACTAAACGCCTCGCCGTATTGCGATTCCATTTGCGCCCGTTTATTTTGATACGCTTTCTCCAACGCATCGCGACTAATGTCTTGTCCGTTAACCGTTGCGGCCGCAGAATTAATCGATGAATTGATATAGCTACCGATACCGGCAAATACAAAGCTAAAGATGACTAATCCTAGGATAACCTTGGCGCCAGTGCCTTGTGATCCTTCTCTAATTCTTTCCAACATAATATGTTCCAAACTCCAAAATGAGCTGTTATTGATAAGGCAGTGTAGCGACTACTGTTTTAACCCAAGGAGTTGCCCCAATCGGATTTGCTATTAACATGCCACCGACATGGCTTTGATATTTTGGATTGCTACAATCCGACAACCAACTCAGTGATAAACGCGAGGGATTATATATCAATCAATTCAATTTATTAACAGGGGATTACGCCGCTTAGGGTAAAAATAGGGTGTTATTGCTGACAAACCGCAGATAAACAAAAGGCGATGATAAATCATCGCCTTTCTAGAGTTTTTGCGTTGCTTAGTTACAAGCGTCTTTTAATGCTTTACCAGCTTTGAACGAAGGTACTTTAGCTGCAGAAATCTGGATAGTCTCACCAGTTTGCGGATTACGACCACTACGAGCAGCACGCTCGCGAACAGCGAAAGTCCCGAAACCAACCAATGCAACTTGGTCACCGTCTTTAAGTGCTGATGTAATTGCATCAGTTAATGCATCTAGTGCACGTCCTGCTGCGGCTTTAGAAATGTCTGCACTTGCAGCGATAGAATCAATAAGTTGAGACTTATTCACAATATGAACCCCTTCAATTGTTATTATACTGTTGGCTCGCAAAATACGATGCCGAAGTGTTATAGCAAGCTTGAATTCTAACTTCAAGCATAAATTTACAAATAATTAACTTTTATGAATCGTCTCCATCCCTTTTGTGATAAGGCTTAAAGCGAATCTGTTTGAAAGGCTACCATAACTTTTTACATAGTGAAGCCCTTTCAGACAAAAAAATTAAAAAAACTTGTGTTTTACGGTTATTTTTTGACCTCTTCTTTAATTACTGGCGAAAATCTCTCCGGATCTTCAGCTAAAGCCAGAGATAACACCTCATCAATCCATTGCACGGGATGAATAGAAAGGTCTCTTTTCACGTTCTCAGGTATCTCTTCTAGGTCTCGTTCGTTGTCTTTAGGAATGATAACCGTTTTAATGCCACCTCGATGAGCGGCCAAAAGTTTTTCTTTTAATCCGCCAATAGCCAATACTTCACCGCGTAGAGTAATCTCACCCGTCATGGCCACATCACAGCGTACTGGATTGCCGGTTAAGGTAGACACAAGTGCAGTACACATCGCGATACCAGCACTGGGACCATCTTTGGGGGTAGCACCTTCAGGTACATGCACGTGAATATCGCGTTTTTCATGAAAATCCGGATTGATACGCAATTTTTCAGCACGACTGCGCACTACAGTCATCGCTGTCTGAATCGACTCTTGCATCACTTCACCCAAAGAACCAGTAAAGGTTGTTTTACCTTTACCCACTACGGATTGAGTTTCAATAGTTAATAACTCGCCACCTACTTGAGTCCAAGCTAATCCAGTAACTTGGCCAACTTGATTCTCTTTGTCCGCTTTTCCATAATCAAAACGTTGCACACCTAAATATTGGTTGAGGTTCTTTTGATTAACCACAACTTGTTTGGTGCCTTTCTCAAGCAATATTTTTTTCACTGCTTTGCGGCAGATTTTAGATATTTCACGTTCTAAACTGCGGACCCCCGCTTCACGAGTGTAATAGCGAATTATGCCTACGATTGCATCTTCTTCGATGGTCAATTCGGATGCTTTTAGGCCATTGCGTGAAATTTGTTTGTCAATCAGGTGACCTTTGGCAATGTTGAGCTTTTCGTCTTCGGTATACCCAGATAAACGAATAACTTCCATACGATCGAGCAAGGGACCAGGTATATCCATGCTATTCGACGTAGCCACAAACATAACGTCAGAAAGGTCATAATCAACTTCTAGGTAGTGATCACTGAAGGCACTGTTTTGCTCAGGGTCAAGTACTTCTAACAAAGCAGAAGAAGGGTCACCACGCATGTCTGATGAGATTTTGTCAATTTCATCTAACAAAAACAATGGATTTTTCACCCCTACTTTAGCCATTTTTTGAATTATTTTACCTGGCATAGAGCCAATATAGGTACGGCGATGACCGCGAATTTCAGCCTCATCACGCACGCCACCCAAGGCCATACGTACATACTTACGACCGGTCGCTTTAGCGATAGACTGACCCAAAGAGGTCTTACCTACCCCAGGTGGTCCAACTAAACATAATATCGGACCTTTTAATTTTTTGACGCGCTGTTGAACGGCCAAATATTCAATGATCCGTTCTTTGACTTTATCTAAGCCATAGTGGTCTGAATTTAAAACTTCATCAGCCAATGCAAGGTCTTTTTTCACCACACTGCGTTTTGACCATGGCACATTAGTCAACCAATCGATATAGCTACGCACTACTGTGGCTTCAGCCGACATAGGTGACATCATTTTGAGTTTATTCAGTTCTGCCGTCGCCTTTTTCTTGGCTTCTTCAGGCATTTTTGCATCATTGATTTTTTGACTTAAGGTTTCGAACTCATCAGGTGCATCATCCAGCTCACCCAACTCTTTTTGAATGGCCTTCATTTGCTCGTTGAGGTAGTACTCTCGCTGGCTCTTTTCCATTTGTTTTTTAACACGAGTGCGAATTTTTCGCTCAACTTGCAGTAAGTCTATTTCGCTTTCCATTAGCGCCATCAAATACTCTAAACGCTCTGTAACACTGAGCATTTCTAATACTTTCTGCTTTTCTAATAATTTAAGCGGCATATGTGCAGCCATGGTATCGGCCAAACGTGCAGCTTGCTCAATACCACTTAAGGAAGTCAAAACTTCAGGTGGAATCTTTTTGTTAAGTTTAACGTAACCTTCAAACTGAGATATTGCAGAACGAACTAATACTTCTTGCTCGTTTTCCGCCACTTCTTCATCTATTTTGCTGGCCACTTCTGCGACAAAAAAGTCTTCTGTAGAGGTGAAAACGTCGATCTCACCGCGCAGATTGCCCTCAACTAGTACTTTAACCGTACCGTCAGGTAGCTTCAGAAGTTGTAAAATCGTGGCGATAGTGCCAAAGGTGTATATGTCATTGGTAGTCGGCTCATCAACACCGGCATCTTTTTGGGCGACCAAAAAAATTTGTTTGTCTTTGTCCATCGCTGCTTCTAAACAACGAATTGATTTCTCTCGACCAACAAACAGCGGGATCACCATATGCGGGTATACAACGACATCGCGTAATGCTAGCACCGGCATCTCAATGGTATTTTCTCGCGTTTTTGTCATATTCAATCTCGTACTAATAATTAATGATGGATATTTTAAGACTATATGGGGATGGTCAGATAAAGTTCAAATAAAAATATAAATAAAGCGTGTTGTTAAATATTCAATAGGTGAAATAAGTCCATAAAAAAGGCTCCTAGAGGAGCCTTTTATCGATTTATTCTGACGCGACTTTTTTGTCTGAAGAATTATCGTAGATTAAAATAGGTTTTGACTCCCCACGAATAACCGCTTCGTCGATGACAACTTTGCTTACGTTAGTCATAGAGGGTAAGTCATACATGGTATCCAGTAACACCGCCTCTACAATAGAGCGTAAACCACGTGCCCCGGTTTTACGTTTCATGGCTTTTTTAGCAATAGCTTGCAAGGCATCATCTCTAAATTCGAGTTCCGTGTTTTCCATACCAAACAAAGCGGAATATTGCTTAGTTAAGGCGTTCTTAGGCTCACGCAGTATCTGCACTAAGGCATCTTCGCTTAATTCTTCTAAGCTAGTTAACACTGGCAATCGACCAATAAACTCAGGAATTAAACCATATTTAACTAAATCTTCTGGTTCAACTTTTTTAAACAGCTCACTCTCTTTGGATTTGCTGTTCATATCCTTTATCTCTGAACCAAAGCCGATACCGGTACCTTTGTGCGCACGTCGCTCAATAACTTTATCCAAGCCTGAAAAAGCACCACCACAGATAAATAAGATTTTTGAAGTATCAACCTGCAGAAATTCTTGTTGTGGATGTTTACGGCCACCCTGAGGGGGCACAGATGCCACTGTACCTTCAATCAATTTCAATAATGCCTGTTGCACCCCTTCACCGGATACATCACGAGTGATTGAAGGATTATCAGACTTACGTGAAATTTTATCTATCTCATCGATATAGACGATACCACGTTGGGCTTTTTCAACATCGTAATCACACTTTTGTAATAGCTTTTGAATGATGTTTTCAACATCTTCACCCACATACCCCGCCTCGGTTAATGTAGTTGCATCAGCCATAGTAAAAGGAACGTCCAACAAGCGAGCTAAGGTTTCAGCTAACAAGGTCTTACCGCTACCAGTAGGTCCGATCAATAAGATGTTACTTTTACCTAACTCAACGCCCTCATGAACGTCACCATTACGTAAACGCTTGTAATGGTTATAGACCGCCACAGCTAATACTTTTTTAGCATGTTCTTGGCCTATGACATAATCATCTAAATGACTATGAATTTCTTTAGGCGTGGGTAAATGATCTTTCTTTTTCTTCGGTGCTATCTCTTTGATTTCTTCACGGATGATATCGTTACATAAATCAACACATTCATCACAAATAAACACTGATGGACCAGCAATTAGTTTTCTGACTTCATGTTGGCTTTTACCGCAAAACGAACAATACAGAAGTTTACTATCACCGTTTCCGCTTTTTTTCTCACTCATCTGATGTCTTTTCCTATTTCGAGACAATCCTTCAACTAAATTCTAGTTTTGCTAAAGGATTTACTTGAGTCAATTTTAGATCGATATCAAGAATATTGTTTACTTGTCTGACTTAACATCACTTTTATTTGTGTCTGGCCGACTTGTTAACACTTGGTCAACCAAACCGTATTCCATTGCATCTGTCGCCGACAAGAAATTGTCACGATCTGTGTCTTTAGCTACTTTCTTATAATCTTGCCCCGTATGTTGGGCCATCAAGCGATTCATCTTTTCTTTAATAGACAGTATTTCTTTAGCATGAATTTCAAAATCAGATGCTTGGCCTTGAAACCCGCCAAGAGGCTGATGAATCATCACTCGTGCATTGGGCAAACAATAACGTTTACCTTTGGCACCAGCTGACAATAAAAATGCACCCATGCTCGCCGCTTGGCCGATACATACAGTGCTAACATCGGGTTTGATAAAGTTCATCGTATCATAAATAGCCATGCCAGCAGTAACTGAACCACCTGGCGAGTTTATATAGAGAAAAATATCTTTCTCAGGGTTTTCTGCCTCTAAAAACAACATTTGCGCCACAATCAGGTTGGCCATGTGATCTTCAACTTGGCCAACTAAGAATATTACGTTTTCTTTGAGTAAACGTGAATAAATGTCATAAGAGCGTTCACCTTTGGCGGTTTGCTCAACAACCATTGGGACAAGGGCATTACTGGGACTACTAGGATTTATAATCATATTTTTGAATTCTTCACAAATAAAAATGCTCGGGGAATACCGAGCATTTAAGCAGTTGCAGACTAGACAAGTCAATTAACAATAAACAAATTAAGCCTGTTTGTTCATGATCTCATCAAATGCTTTAGTAACATCAGTCACTTTAGCCTGAGTTAATAGTAGTTCAACGGCTTGCTCTTCCATTGCTACATTTTGCATTTGCTGCATTAGTTCTTTATTAGATTTGTAGTACTCGACTACTTCAGCCGGATCTTCATACGCTGAAGCAGCTGTTTCGATCAAGCTGTCAACTTTTGACTGATCTACTTTCAAATCGTTAGTGCGAATAACTTCACCTAACAACAAACCGATTGAAACACGCTTACGTGCATTCTCAGCAAATAAATCTGCTGGTAATTCAGGCAAGTTTTCAATATTTCCACCTTGTTGCTGGCTAAAGCGTTGCTTAGCTTGCTCACGTAAGGCATCGATTTCTTGATCGACTAAGGCCTTAGGCAGATCAACACTGTTATTGGCTAACAAACCATTAATAACCTGTTCTTTCAAGCTAGCTTTTAATGTTTGGTCAAGCTCACGTTGCATATTTTTACGCACTTCTAGATTTAGAGCGTCTATGCTTCCGTCTTCGATACCGAACAGTTTAGCAAACTCTTCATCGATTTTCGGTAAGTCTAAGGCTTCTACTTTCTTAACAGTAACCTTAAATTGCGCAGCTTTACCTTTCAATTTTTCAGCGTGATATTCTTCTGGGAAAGTCACGTCAACAATGACTTCATCACCGGCTTTTGAACCCACTAGCGGTTTTTCAAAACCAGGGATCATGCGGTCTTTACCCATCTCTAAAGCGAAGTCTTCAGCTTTTCCGCCGTCAAACTCTTCACCGTCGATAGTACCAACAAAGTCCATAGTCAACTTGTCATCTTTCTTAGATTTACGTTTAACTTCTTTCCAACTAGCATGCTGTTTACGTAAAGTATCCATCATGTTAGCAAGGTCTTTGTCGTTAATTTCAACGACTGCTTTTTCAACTTCAATCTTGTCAGTGTCTTTAACTTCTATGACGGGATAAACTTCAAATGAAGCAACAAACTCTAGGTCTTTACCCATTATGTCTGTTTTCAATTCAAAATTTGGCGCACCCGCTGGAGTAATTTTTTCCTGAGTGATGGCTTGATAAAAACTACGCTGCATTGCCTCGCTTGCAATTTCTTGACGAACCGCTTGGCCGTAACGCTTTTGGATCACGTTTACTGGCACTTTACCGGGACGGAAACCATTGATACGCTGGGATTTAGACAATTGCTGTAAGCGCGATTTAACTGCAGTATCAATAGATACCGCAGGAAGGGTGATAGTAAGACGGCGTTCTAAACCTGTAGTCGTCTCAACGGAAACTTGCATTCTTCTACCTCGATTAGGCGCTTACTCGCGCTCATATATTAATAACAACTAATGGAATTTTACTGGCGAGATATTGACTACAACAATAAAACTAACATTGCTACAGCCGCTCAAACGCGGATTTAACCGATAAACTTAACATTGCCAGATAAAAAGACGCAGTAGTATAGCGATAGCTTTATAGCAAGTCGAGGGTAAAAGACAAATAAAATGATTGAGACTAAAAGTCACAAATTTATACTACTTGTTTGTGCAATATTTCTTACTAGTCACGGTGTAAAGAAACGCCGCGGCTCTTAGCTTGTGGTGTGATTCTACTCAAGTCACAATAATCCGGTCTTTTATATAAAAGATATTTTTATATCTATTAGAGTTAGTCGCTGTTTTAAAGACAAGCTTGGGGCTGGTGTTTCAAACCAAGTGATTGAACAGAAACAAACTGCGTGGCAACGATGCACTGATGGATATATAGCAGGAAAAGTAGTTTCATTCGACGCCAAACTCTAAGATCAATGAATAATCATGAATAAGTAAAATAGAGGGTGAAGACAAGCATTTCTGTATCAACAGCAGTCTGGAGTTTTTATGGTTTTTAAAGGAAGCTAGTTTGAGGAAAATATTTTTGATGATCTTTAAAGCTTTGGTGCGGAAGGAGAGACTCGAACTCTCACGCCGTAAAGCACTGGAACCTAAATCCAGCGTGTCTACCAATTCCACCACTCCCGCGAGTGGGGTGGGCGACGGGGTTCGAACCCGCGACAACCGGAATCACAATCCGGGGCTCTACCAACTGAGCTACGCTCACCACAATAAACTGCAATGCTTTTAAATTTATTACTCTTGTCCTTCCGAATCGCATGGCGCGCTCGGCAGGACTCGAACCTGCGACCCACGGCTTAGAAGGCCGTTGCTCTATCCAGCTGAGCTACGAACGCTTGACGAATCTTAAGTAATAAAGAGAAAATGGTCGGTGAGATAGGATTCGAACCTACGACCCCTTGGACCCAAACCAAGTGCGCTACCAAGCTGCGCTACTCACCGACTTAATCCGTAACTTCATTCTCATCGGTTACGGGAGGCGCATGTTACATAGTTGATTTGACCTCGTCAAACACTTTTTATAACAAAAGTTTTAGTTGCTTACTTTTACGGCGAAACGGTTATTTTAAGCACGTATTGCGCTAATTTTGGCCATTAATCCTGCTGGAAATTAACTATTATTTTAAAAAACTTATTAGTTGCGTGGCCCATCATAAGTCCATCGTCCATTTTTTTTCGGGGTAAATCCAATATTCGTTAAATAATGTTCATGTTCATAGCTATCTGCTAGCGCAATGACTTGCTTAAAACCAAACTTTTTGTGTAATTCTTGACCATGCCCCAGAGTAAAGTGGCCTAATCGGCAATCCCTATAAGCAGGGATAACAAAATCAAAATCTACTACAAAAACATCAACCTCACTCATGTAGCCACTTAACATACCGATCACCTCGGTATGTTCGGTCAGAAAAAAGTATTCGCGGTTATCATTCATTGCACCGCGCATAAAACGTGGAAAGAGTTGTTTAATTTCTTTTTGATGATAATCCAAGAAAAAATCAACATAGTTTGACGGACGCGCTACTTTTAATATATTGAAATGCTGCTGAGTATTGAGTAAAAGACGGCTTAAAAAGAAGATATTAGTCATAGCGATAAAACCGTTGAGTATCGCAACGGGGTAGGCATTGATAATAATCCCATAAATGCAAAAAGACGATGCACCGAATAAATTATACCAGCGCAATTTCACAATAGAACTTCTGGTCAACGAAAACGCAATGAGTGCCGACGCACAATAACCAAACACCTCAACACCAGATATTTGCACCTTACCTCCTAATAAAACTATTTTGATTCAGTATAGAGCGGAATAGTGGCGATTTTGTTTTTTTAACGCAAGTTAATTGCTTGATAACAAGCGCCTATGTGACAATAGCAGCCTAATTAGCCAAACGTTAGCCACTATGCCTGCACAAAAAATCGATGGCGGTCTTATCGCCAAACATATCCGCCAAAATGTCACGACTCAAGTAGACGCTATTCTATCCGCTGGTAAACGGCCACCTGGATTAGCTGTGGTACTAGTTGGCAGTGACGCTGCGTCCCATGTTTATGTTAATAATAAACGTAAAGCTTGTGACGAAGTGGGCTTTTTATCTAAGTCATTCGACCTTCCATCAACCACGTCGCAAGAAGAGTTACTGGCAGTCATAGACCAGTTGAATGCGGACAACGAGATTGACGGTATATTGGTGCAATTACCCTTACCTGCGGGTTTGGACAAAGAGCAAGTACTGGAGCGTATTCATCCCCATAAAGATGTAGACGGTTTTCACCCCTACAATATCGGGCGTTTGGCCCAGCGTATCCCTGCTTTAAGGCCATGTACTCCCAAAGGTATCATGACGCTAATTGAATCAACTAAGCGCCCAATAAAGGGCTTAGACGCTGTGATTATTGGTGCGTCGAACATTGTCGGCCGCCCCATGTTTATGGAATTATTGCTGGCAGGCTGCACCGTAACTAGCTGTCACAAATTCACCCGAAATCTGCAATCTCATGTTGAGCGAGCGGACCTACTCGTGGTTGCAGTTGGAAAAGCAGCTTTTATTCCTGGTAGTTGGATTAAACCCGGTGCCATTGTTATTGATGTAGGCATTAATCGCCAGACCGACGGCAGCTTAGGCGGTGACGTTGACTTCGATACGGCACAAGAGCGCGCTGGCTGGATTACACCGGTACCCGGTGGCGTGGGCCCAATGACAGTCGCTAGCCTAATTGAAAACACCCTAGAAGCTTATGTGAAGTACCATTCTTAATGAGTTATAGTCTTGAGCGATAGCCAGCAGCATCAAGCCATCATCAGCCAATCGAAGCGATGGCTTGAAAAAGTGGTTATTGGCCTCAACTTTTGCCCTTTTGCCAAAAAAGAATTCGAGCGTCAAAGTATACGCTATGTCATAGATTCATCGGCCTCACAAAAAGAGGCCTTAAATACGCTGATAGACGAATTGAGTTTATTGGATACTAGAGCAGAAATTGAAACCACTTTGCTTATTTATGAGCATGCCTATCAGCACTTTGACGATTATCTTGATTGGCTGGCGGTAGCGTCTTCACTGGTTGAGAAAAGTGCTTATCGGGGTATCTACCAAGTCGCAAGTTTTCATCCAGATTACTGTTTTGAGGGAGAAGAGCTGGATGATCCTGCCAACTTCACTAATCGCTCGCCCTACCCTATGTTACATATTTTGCGAGAATCAAGCCTAGAAAAAGTCTTAAGACTCTATCCTCAGCCAGAATTAATCCCACAAAGAAATATCGATAAGGCTAGAGAGCTGGGCGTCAATTATCTGCAAAATTTGTTAAAGTAAACGCTGTCTTCAACTGAATAAACCTAACGCAATCTGGCTTTTGTTAAATTAGGTTTCAACAAGCCCTGACAGTCGCATATTAGCAAAAAGCGGTTATTCGACCTACCTCTGCCGAACGCCCCCTTTGCCCTAGATAGCTGTCAGTCGATGAAACTATTTGTATACTGAGCGAAAAATGGCCATAAGACTGAATAAAAGTCTATTAACTTCAGAGCGCCCTTTTCGTAATCCGGTCTCTTCAACTATTCAAAAAATTAAATAAGGAAAAAATATGTTGTCTTTTTTCGCTCCTCAACATTATAGCCAACTATGATCATCTGCTTATGTGATTAGATATTTGACAAACTTATTGATTCTCGTCAAACGGTGCTCTAAAAAATAAACATTCAACACTACTTTTTTTAAAACTTCTATAAAAAATCATAAAATATAGGTATTGTCATATTTGGTTAAAGAGTTGACGTCATTAATAGTGAGTTCTTATGAGTAAACCCAGAGACGCTCTCGAAGCGGAGATTGACCAGCTTAAAGCTCAACTTTCAAACGCTAAAGCTGAAAATATAAAGTATAAAAAATTATTTGAAGTCTCTGGGGACGCATTATCAATAATCGACCTTAAATCCGGTAAATTCACAGAATGTAATCAAGCTGCAATTAAGTTGCACGGCGTCGAAAGTGAAGACAATTTTCTTAATTTAAAGCCTTCCGATATCTCACCAGAGTATCAACTATGTGGGAGGCGATCTGAA
Organism: Paraglaciecola sp. 25GB23A; assembly: GCF_040012495.1. Taxonomy (NCBI): domain Bacteria; kingdom Pseudomonadati; phylum Pseudomonadota; class Gammaproteobacteria; order Alteromonadales; family Alteromonadaceae; genus Paraglaciecola; species Paraglaciecola sp. 25GB23A. The sequence goes on along the minus strand of NZ_JBDYKM010000001.1, from coordinate 600,762 downwards.
GAAATGGCCGGAGAATACATTAAGAATGCCCTCACTAAAGGACCTCAAATTTTTCAGTGGGTACATTCTCGAATAGACGGCTCAACTTTTCCATGCCTCGTATCACTAACGGCATTTAATGTGGATGATGAAACTCTTGTTTTAGCCATAGGTCGAGACATTAGTGAATTAGTTGATACGCAAAATAAATTACATAAAGCTTCAACAGACATAGAACGAATTAGCTCCGCTTTCAATGAGGAAAAAGAGAAATTTGAACAGTTTTTTAGCTTAGCGCCGATAGGAATTGCAATTAATAGGTTAGACGATGGTTCATTTGAATATGTAAACAAGGAATTTAGTCGTTTTAGTGGTTATGACAAAGACGAACTAAATCAAATGGACTATTGGCAACTGACGCCGATAAAGTACGAAGAGCAAGAAAAAGAACAACTGCAATCTCTATCAGAGACAGGCCGCTACGGACCTTACTATAAAGAATATATTCATAAAAAGGGTTTCACATACCCCGTACAATTGACTGGCGTAAAAATTAAGAGGGCAAATGGCGATGAATTGATTTGTTCCGTCATCCAAGATATTTCTCATCAAAAACAAATAGAGTCCGAATTACAGATAGCCAAAAGCCAAGCTGAAACCAATACCTTGAGAATGAAATTGGCAAATGAATCTGCTCAAATAGGTGTTTGGGAGTGGGATGTTGTTTCGGGAGAGCTAATCTGGGATGAATGGATGTACAAGCTGTATGGCATTACAGAGAATTGTTTTTCTGGTGCTTATGAAGCGTGGACTAATAGTCTTCACCCTAGTGATATGGAAGCGTCTAACAAACAATTAGAGGATGCTGTAGCCGGTATAGGTACTTTCAATCCAGAGTTTAGAGTAGTACATCCAAACGGAGAGATTAGAACGATCAAAGCAAGCGCAGAGGTTATCAGAGACCATGATGGCAATGCATTAAAAGTTATTGGTGTGAATTACGACATTACAGACAAAATAAATGCGATAAATGAGTTAGAAACAGCTAAGCAAAAGGCCGAACATGCAACCCAAACGAAAAGTGAATTTCTATCAAATATGAGCCATGAAATACGAACGCCCATGAATGCAATTTTAGGCGGACTGCAAATGGTGAATATTAATAGCTTAGACACCAAATCCAAAGTCATGCTTAAAAATGCAGTATCGTCTTCCCAATCACTATTGACCATTATCAACGATATTTTGGACTACTCAAAAATAGAGAGTAATAAGCTAAGCCTTGAGCAAGAGCCTTTCTCAATGAGGGATATCATTAAATCTGTAAAGTTTGAAGTGGACAGTTTAGTCAGTAATAAGGGTATTCAACTGGCCATTAAGATTGATGAAAGTTTTCATGATCGCTGGTTGGGAGACATTGTCCGTGTTAAGCAAATATTGCTCAATCTTGTGTCGAATGCGGTTAAATTTACTGAAAAGGGTAGTGTAAACATTTTCTTTAGCGAAATTCCATATCACGAAAAGCAGGCTATTAGTATTGAAGTGGCTGACACAGGCATTGGAATAAGCGAGGAAGCTCAAGCACGTATATTTGATCGTTTTTCACAAGCTGACAACTCAACAACTCGTAAGTTTGGTGGTACTGGACTGGGTATGTCGATTACCATCAGCCTCACTCAGATGATGGGAGGAACAATTGATGTAAAAAGCAAGGTGGGTAGAGGGACAAACGTAAGAGTCATATTACCGTTAGCTATAACTAATAAGAGTATCAGCTCTCTCGTACAAAAATCTATGACTCCGCCGCAGTTGAAGGGAAAGAAAATACTGGTTGCTGAGGATAACGAAATCAATCAAATGGTCGTTCAGTCAATGCTCGAAAGCACTAACGCTGCATTAACCATTGTAGATAACGGTAAGCAGGCTGTGGAAGCCGCTAAGAAAGAAGACTTTGATTTGATACTTATGGATATTCAAATGCCAGAAATGGATGGTGTCGAAGCAATGAAAAATATCAGTAGTTTCAATAATCATATACCGATAGTTGCACTAACCGCGAATGCGATGGTTGATGACGTTTCCAACTATTTAAGCCAAGGATTTGATGCTCATATAGCAAAACCTATTGATATTAGTACCCTATACGGTACTTTGAGGTCATTTATAAAGTAAGCATCTGCTTTGTTGTGCTTTATCGCCAGTTCGGGCTTCGGAAAACCAACGGGGGAACTGCGGGGTCAGGGAACTGCGGGGTCAGAGCCGCTGAAATTGCAGAGAGAATTTAATCCCTGAATGACTATAATTTGCGCATTACCGCAAGTCAGCTCTAGCTCTTTACTCCAATAATAACTGTCTTTTTAAACTGATTTTCCTCTGTTAACTCCGTGTCCTCCGTGGTTTCAATTTGTTCTTTTATCTACTTCGACTTAAAAGATAACCCCATGACGGGGGATAGGCACAATACTGACTGTTAGATGAGGTCAAACGCTTTAGACTTCAAATATAATATCAATACTGAGCGGCTACACTTCAGCAGCGTTTTACTTTAAACAGCTATGTTTAACACTTAACCTCAGCTTGGGTTTTGGACTCCACCACTTTAGTTGAGCTATAGTGGTGGAGTCCAAACATTGAGTTGGGCTTACTTAGTTCGGAGCATCGCCTTCATCAATTTTTAAGGTCGGCGATTTAACATCACCTGTATCACTGAGTTCACTTAAAAAATCATCTTTATTTTTCAATAACTGTTGTGCACTAAAGGCACTGATTTTATAAGTCCAGTCCAGATAATATCCATCGAGCGCGGGAGAGCTAAATTGCACATAATAGTCATTGTCTACACTGGCTATTTTAAGTTGTAGTGTTTGATTTTGCTCGATGAGTACATTTATTTTTGCTATCACTTTGGCCTTCTGCCAACGTTCAGCATCCAAGGGCAACAATTGCTCAAAATCAAGCTCAATAAGACTATCGACATAAGCACTAATAATACCGGGATAACGCAGTTCTCTGTCTTTTGGTAATGCATCTAGGCTAAATACTTCATCATCAACCGATTTGCTGATCTTCCAAGCCTTAGAGTCACTGCGACTAATTGATTCTATATCGCTTGATTTAAATGGCAATAAAGGCCGCTGCAACCATTCAAACTCGTCACTAGGTAGCTCGATCACTTGGTCAATTAAATAACTTTGCGAGGACGAAGGTAGTCGCACATAACTGCCCTCTCCTAAGTTGGCTGTAATACCCACTAACACTTGCCATGGTTTTGCTGCACCACCCATATTGAGTGACACCAATGTCGCTAGACTATCAATATTGTCGATGGATTCCACCCCAAGATGATGATAGTTGCTCTGCTTTGTCGTTTTCGCCTCGGCCAATTTAGCTTGCACTATTTTTTGTAAGAAACCCGCTAATTTACTTTTATCAAGTGGGTAATGACCAAATAAATCCGGTAACTGAACAGTCCATTTATCGTCTACTAAACTGGCTTGCAAAAGAGTCTTTTGACTATTTTGCAGAGTAATTTCACTAATTTTGCCTGCTTGCTCTATGCCCGGACTAAACAAGTTTTCTTCAACTGGGCTCGCTGTTTGATTGTTATAACTTAACCAAACGCCTCCACCAACGGCTAAACAGGTGAGGAGTAATAAAAGGCCTAATTGCTTATTCATTCTCCCCCCTTAGTTACTTCGCGCTGCTCAGCTGTCGAACGAGTCCGCAACAAAGCGCTGAATAAAATAAGCAGCATGACTAAAATAAAAGGTGCCGCAGCAATATTGATCAATTTAATCCAATTTCCTAATTGTTCTATATCTTTGTCTAATTGATGACGCACTTCTCTTAGTGCCTTTCTAATTTCAATTTTCTTCTGCATGAAATTATCAATTGTTTGCTGCTGCTCAGCTGAGATAACTAGACCTGCTTCGTCTTCTTGTTGGGTTTGTAATTGCATCAATTGCTGCTCAGTGTCATCAAGCTGTTGCTGCAGGATCAACTCCTGTTCTCTGAACTTTTTCTCCGCTGCAACGGTAAGTTCATCAACTTTAATGAATGGACGAGCAAAAGTACCTCTGCTGCGAATACTGATTAAAGCTTCACTGCCACTTAAGTTTTCCACTGCATTAGTAACGAAATCACCATTATTAGCAAAGGGAGTAAAAACCATTTGTCCAAAAAAGTTTGCTTGTTGCACCCAAAAACGGTCAGCGAGTAAGTCAGTGTCACCGACCACAATTAAATTTAATGCATCGGTAGAGGCAGTAAAAGTGCTTGCATCTTGACCTTCTGGTGCTTGTTCAAAGGCAGACTTTGCTTTGCCTATCAAACGACCGGCCAATACAAACTCCTTATTTTTACTTTGAAACTTCTTAGCCAATTCATCAGGATCTCTGGTCATAGCATAGGTACTCACATCGATTAAATCGGCATTAATTGTCGATGTCATCAAAGGTAACCACTGGGTTTTAATATCTGACTTTTTGTTAAAGGTGCCAAATGAAGCGCCATTAATCACTTCAAGATTCGATGTAGTTATGTCTTCTCTATCTAACTGCTCAGCACCTAAGCCAATAAAACCAAAATGACGCGTAACACCACCTGCTTGAGTTCGAATATCTAAGCCCGCCATTGCGTCGAGCAGTACCTGTTTACTGTCAAACTCAATTCCCCACGCAGCAAACAGTGGATCTAAGGAAGAGCTGTTAGGTCCCATTGAACCTGCCATCATCGCCATTTGATCAGATTCATTGTGTGGATCAACAAAAACTAATAACTTGCCGCCCTTAAGTGCATATTGATCAATGGCATAAAGTAAACTTTCACTTATACCCTGGGGATGAACGATGACTAGAAGATCCGTATCTGTAGGTAAACTAGTACTGTCGCTGCCCACTAGCTCAACGTCATTAAGTTGTTGTAATTGAGTGTAAAACGTCCATGCAGGATCCATTTGTCCCGTCATGGGATTTTGCCCACCGGCAATATTGAGATCAGTCAACAAGCTTACTTTTGGTATTTTAGTCGAGCTAAGTTGATGGATAAGCTTGCTTATCTCGTACTCCAAAAAACTTTCTTGTTTCGGGTCAAAGAAAGCAATCACTTTGTGTTCACCAATAGCATTCGTCGCTGCCAAACCCATGTATATCGCTTCTCCAGCGGCGCCAATGGTGGCACCCGTTAGGCCATATTGATTGGCTTGGTCCTCTTGTTCAGAGAAGGGCTGAGGGTCGATAACCTGCAAGGTCAACTTACCTTTGGCCATGGTTTGATATTCACTTAGTAGACTTTCTACGCGGTTGGCATAGTTTCGCAGACTCGTCATATTCTTAGACGATTTGTCAGAAAAGAAAAAATATAAATTAATCGGCTCATCGATTTCTGCCAGTACCTGTTTACTGCCACCAGAGAGCGAATAAACTTGGTTTTCGGTTAAATCAAGACGAAAAGGAGACAGCACTTGATTATTAATCAACACTAAGGCAAAAAACACTATCGCTATCAGTAACAGACTAAGTGAGGTAGTAAATTTATTTTGCATTATTAGTCCGCCTTCTTTTGATCAATGATGAGTAAACCGACAAATAACCATGTTACTGTCACCAATAAAAAGTACGCGATGTCGTTCAAAGCAATGACTCCTTTAGCTAATGCTTCAAAATGCGTTAGGAAACTGAAAGAAGCAATCGTATCCATCACGACGCTGGGTGCCCAGTTCTTAAAAGCATCCAAAACAATGTTGCTGCCACTGACAACAAACAAAAAGCACACCAGCACTGATAAAATAAAGGCAATAACTTGGTTTTTAGTCATAGCCGACATACAAATACCGATGGCTAAGAATGCTCCGGCCATAAACCAACTACCAATGTAAGCCGCTAAGATAATGCCATTATCAGGATGGCCTAAATAATTGACGGTGAGCCACAAAGGAAAGGTTAATAATAAAGCGAGGCCAAGCACCAGCCAAGCCGCTAGATATTTGGCTAACATGGCTTGCCATGTACTGATGGGTAGTGTCATCAATAACTCGATGCTGCCACTCTTTCGTTCTTCTGACCAAGTTCGCATCGCCATGGCGGGTACCAAAAATAGGTACAACCAAGGATGGAAGTTAAAAAAGGGCAATAAGTCGGCTTGACCACGTTCATACAAACTGCCAACAAAAAAGGCAAAAACCCCAGATAATATTAAAAAGATACCAATAAAAACAAATGCCACAGGTGTCGCGAAGAAACTGGCAAATTCGCGCTTTACTAAAATCGTTACATTACTCATTTATTAGTCTCCAATTGAGTAATTTCCCTAAATACATCATCTAATCTACCCTGTTCAATAGTTAAACTATCGACTGGTAATTTACAGCGTTGAATATGCGCAGTAATTAAATGTAAAATTTGTTTATCAGGTTCTGGAAACAAAGTGACCTCGTCGTTTTCAGGATTAACCTGCATCTTAGCTACACCATCTAATTCGGCCAATTCAGAAATGTCGGCTTTATAGCTAAAGCGCAAAGTAACTGCACCGTAGTAGCTCGATTTTCGATTCAACTCATCAGGTGTGCCATTAAACAGTAACTTGCCTTTGGCAATAATCATTACGCGGTTACATACTGCACTGACTTCTTCCAGTATATGAGTAGAAATAATGACCATTTTATCTTTGGCCAGATTTTGAATTAAGCGACGAACTTGATGTTTTTGATTCGGATCTAATCCATCTGTTGGCTCATCTAAAATGAGAATTTGGGGGTCATGAATAAGGGCTTGAGCGAGGCCAACCCGTCGTTTAAAACCTTTTGATAGATTCTCGATTGGCTTATCAAGCACTTCTTGCAGCTCGACTTTACCAATAACATCTTTTATCCGTTCTTTCTTTTCATTGCCCGAATAACCTCTAATCTGGGCAATGAAATTCAAAAATTGCAGGGTTGTCATATCACCATAAGCTGGTGCCCCCTCGGGCAAGTAACCGATACCTTGTTTTATCGCTTTAGCCTTATTTTTAAATGACATATCAAATATCGATATCTCGCCACTACTGGGCGGTAAAAATCCTGTGAGCATTTTCATAGTAGTGGATTTACCCGCACCATTGGGACCCAAAAAGCCCACGACTTCGCCAGGCTTTACATCGAAACTAAGATCGTCAACGACAACAACATTGCCGAACGACTTATACAAGTTTTTTACCGAGATCATAACTATCCTAAAAATGATCGAAAACACTGAGCTAAGATATAGTGATGACTCAGGTATTTTCAACACTAGTGTGGGTTTATATGCAATTTAACTTTTTATATTATTCCAATTTAACAAGGCCGAATTTTCTATATAGAAGTAGCTAAAAGTCAGTCCGCGTTATCGACTAAATTTAACCATTAAGGTTCAATCACTAAAAGTAAATGTCATTATTTGTTACAAATATAGCTTTATTGTTTGCTGTGTTATTTGCCTTGGCAAGTGGAGTAAATTGCATTATTGTCGAACTATGAACCTACCTAAAACATCATTTAATTTTCAGCTCTTTTCATTCAATAGAGAGCGAAATACTGATGCCCATTATCTGCATAATTGGCGTGCCAGCAATTTTTCAATTTTCAAACGCTTACTTAACTTAAGTTTGGTGATTATAGGCGTAGTTATTTGTAGCAAGCTTTGGTTGGTTCATAGCAAACAAGAGTCGCTATGGTATCACCAACAGGCCAATCAATTAGGCCGCAGTTTGGCCAAACTCAGTGCCCAAACAATGATTAAAGGAATAATAGAACAAGATGAACAAAATCTTGTGCAACAAATCAGCTTTTTAACTAACAATGATTATGTTTTAGGTGTCGCACTTTACAACCAAAAAGGGCAATTGATTCAGCAAGAGAATGCTGAAAGTGTGATTTTTGTTGGCGACCAAAAATTGACTAAGCCAACCTTAACCTTTATCCAAGAAGTTCGCTCAGATCAGAATGACATCATCGGCTATCTACGTGTTCTGCTCGACGAAACAAAAGTCATGCAATTTCATTTTGATTATCAACAACAAATGATTGAAAAATTTGAAGTCTTATTACTACTTGCTGCACTCACTGGCGGTATTGTTACTAGGGCGTTTTATACTATCAGATATCGCCAATATCGACGCAAACTCAAAGAAGATTCAAACAGTGCCGATATTATTTAAGACCGAATACACATTTTGACAACATTGAGCAGCGATCTCATCTTGGCTTTCAGTACGTAATTTGCTCAACTCTGCCAATATAAGGGGTAAATTTTCCGGCGTATTGCGCTGACCTTGCTTACCCGCTAGGGGCATATCAGGCGCATCGGTTTCTAATACTAATAATTCCAGAGGCAGTTGACCGACCACTTGTCGGGTTTTCTGAGCTCGAGCATAAGTAATTAATCCTCCAATACCCAATTTAAACCCCATCTCCTGATAAGTCAGAGCTTCGTGCAAGCTGCCCGAAAACGCGTGAATAATCCCCCCACCAGAAAACCGACATTGTTTTAAGGTTTGAATGATTTCGTTGTGTGAATGCCTGTGATGCACAATGATAGGCAAGTTAAAATCACTGGCGATGGCTAGTTGTGATTTAAAAACCTGCAATTGCAGATTAACATCCACATCAATTGCTTTATCAAGTCCAATTTCACCTAAGGCAACAATTTGATCGCGGTATGTTTGCAAATATTCAGACAAGCGGCTCAGGTCATTAGCTTGGTATTGGGCTAAAAAATAAGGATGCAAACCCAGGGCTGGTTTCAGGGCTTTATATTGCTGACTTAATTCCATTATTTTTTGCCAAGAACAAGCCTGTGTGCCAGGTATAACTAGGGTATGAATAGATAAATCTGCGCAGTGCTCGATCACCAGCTGGCGGTCATGATCGAAGCAGTCAAAATCTAGATGGCAATGGGAGTCAATCAACATAATAAAGCACAGGTAGGACTAAGCCCCTTAAAAGAGGCACAGGCACCTATGGCATCAGGCGCTGATGCTGCCATTGTTTATTCTCATCTAAGGAGAAAACAAATCTATCGTGCATACGATGTTCTCCGCCTTGCCAAAATTCAATTTTATGGGGTACAACCCGATAACCACCCCAAAAACTAGGAAAGGGAACCTCTCCTTGCATAAATTTTTGTTTAGCTTCGTTAAACTGTGACATGAGTAGCTGTTTGGTCGCAATAGGTCGGCTTTGTTTCGAGACCCAAGCAGCTATTTGGCTTGGTTTGGGTCTTGAAAAAAAGTATTTGGTGACTTCAGCAACACTTAACTGATGTGCAGTACCACTGATCTTTACTTGTCTGTCGAGCATATGCCAAGGAAAATGTAATGATATTTTATTATTATGCTTAAGGTCGTCGGCTTTTTTACTGCCTAAGTTTGTATAGAAAACAAAACCGCCTTGGCTGATGTCTTTTAATAATACGATACGCTGCGACGGTTGCCCTGAAGCATCAACGGTTGCCACAGTCATCGCAGTCGGATCGTCTAACTTTGCATCAACTGCATTTTGTAACCAAATATCGAACAACTCTAAGGGATCGTCTTTTAGATTTTCGGTATCTAATCCGGACTTTGTATAGTCCCGTCTGATATCACTAATAGATTGCATACCTAACCTCATTGTTTGAACGGAATTTAATTATCTAAACCATAACCAAGACTGCGCAAAGCTCGTTCATCATCAGCCCAGCCCGACTTAACTTTGACCCACAATTCTAAAAAGACTTTGGCATCAAATAAGTTTTCCATATCTTTTCGAGCTTCTGCACCAATGGTTTTAAGTCGTTGGCCACCCTTGCCTATCACCATACTTTTTTGACTATCTCGTTCTACTAATATCAAGCCATTAATCCGGTACATGCCGTTTTCACTTAATAAAAATTGTTCAATTTCCACTGTGACTGAGTAAGGCAACTCTTCTCCAGTAAAACGCATGAGCTTTTCACGAATGATTTCTGAAGCCATAAAACGACTGGAACGGTCGGTAATATAATCTTCAGGAAAGTAAAATTCACTGGGTGGCAAGCTTTGTTGTACTAACTTACGCAACTCTTCAACGTTTTTACCCGTTTTAGCCGATACTGGCATTATCTTGGCAAAACTATGCTGCTCACCTAACCATTTTAAATGAGGTAACATGGTTTCTTTATCTTTAACGTTGTCTGATTTATTAACGATCAACCAACAAGGTGAATCACTCTGTTGAATCTTGGTTAAGACCATCTGGTCATCGTCTGTCCATTTAGTGCCTTCAACAATAAACAACACCAAACCCACATCACCAATTGAACTTGAGGCCGCTCGATTCATATAACGATTGATGGCACGTTTCTCTTCAATGTGCAGACCGGGTGTATCAACATAGACGGCTTGATATTGTTCTTCACTGTCGATGCCCATTATTCTATGACGCGTGGTTTGCGGTTTGCGTGAAGTGATACTGACTTTTTGTCCCAGTAATTTATTGAGTAAAGTCGACTTACCCACATTGGGGCGTCCCACAATAGCAATCATGCCGCAATAGGTATTATCCTGCATTTGATAATTTCTCAAAGGCTTGTCTTGCTGCCTTTTGTTCTGCTTTTCTACGACTATTACCCTTGCCAATAGTAGGTTTGTTCAAACCCGCCACCGAGCACTCGACGTAAAAAATTTGTTCATGGGATTGGCCAGTAATTTCACTCACCTCATATATGGGTAAGGGTAACTTTCTAGCCTGCAAATATTCTTGTAAACGGGTTTTATCATCTTTAGACACCAACAGTGGATCTAGCTCTGCGAGTCTTGCTGCAAACCACTGTAGTACGATGGGTTCACACTGTGACAATCCACCTTCTAGGTATATAGCACCTATAATGGCTTCCAATGCATCAGCTAGTATTGAGTCGCGTCTAAAACCGCCACTTTTTAATTCACCGGGACCAAGTAGCAATAAGTCACCTAGGTCAAACTCTCTCGCTAAGATGGCAAGTGTATCGCCCTTAACCAAATTCGAACGCATCCTAGTTAACTTTCCTTCTGGCTGAGAAGGGAAGCGTTGAAACAGTTCTTTAGCGATAATCATACCGAGTATGGCATCACCGAGAAACTCTAAGCGTTCATTGTGCTTTTTATTGGCACTACGGTGAGTCAGTGCCATCTTCAGATTGTCTGGTTCTACAAAAGTATAACCAATTTTTTTGTACAAATTGACATAAGGATCAACAAGTTGCATTTAGTGAATGCCACCCACTCTGGCAAATCTAACACCGGTAGGGATCCATCCTGGTACCCAACTACTTGGTACACGATCAAATTCAAAACTGATCCAAATTGCTACGGCTTTTCCGACTAGGTTTTCTTCTGGTACAAAGCCCCAAAAACGACCATCTAGACTATTGTCCCGGTTGTCACCCATAACAAAATAATGGCCTTCAGGTACTAACCATTCATCTACCTGTGTACCAGGTTGCTGATAATATTCACCTGAACGATTATTTTTACTGGTTGTGCGATATATTTGATGACTCGCCTCACCTAGCTGTTCGGTGAGTTTTTCTAAGGGAGCAAAGTTTTGAAACTCCTCGCCCACACTTTCAAATTTCAGCTCGACTGTTTGTAGCGGGAGGCAATTATCAACCACATTACAGGCTGGCTTGATTTGCAGTTGTTTATTGCGATATATAATAGTGTCTCCAGGCAAACCGACAACACGTTTAATATAGTCTAAGCGAGTATCAACAGGATATTTAAACACCACTACGTCACCGCGTTCAGGTTCACCTATATCAACAAACTTTTTGCGTAAAACAGGATCCCTTAAGCCATAAGAAAATTTTTCAACCAGGATAAAATCCCCGACTAATAAGGTTGGCATCATTGAGCCAGAAGGGATTTGAAACGGTTCATATAAAAACGAACGTAAGACCAAAACAAAAGCGATGACTGGAAATATTTGCTGTGCCGTGTCTACTAACCAAGGTAGTTGTTCATCGGCTTGAATGCCAGCTTGTGCTTTTTGCATTGTGCCGCCTAAAGCCATGCGCTCACGTCGTTTGGTCGCAAACAACAAACTGTCAACTAGCCAGATTAATCCGGAAGCTAAAGTTAATACTACCAAGAAAATAGAAAAATAATTTGCCATCTATTTACCCACCTTCAATATTGCCATGAAAGCATCTTGAGGGAGTTCTACGTTACCCACTTGTTTCATACGTTTTTTACCCTCTTTTTGCTTCTGCAACAATTTTTTCTTACGGCTTACATCACCACCATAACATTTAGCTATTACGTTTTTACGAAGTTGCTTAATCGTGCTTCTAGCAATAATTTGATTGCCAATCGCCGCTTGAATAGCAATGTCAAACATTTGTCTTGGAATGATATCCCGCAATTTTTCAACAATATCTCGCCCACGGCCTTGCGCGTTATCACGATGCGTAATCATAGCCAATGCATCTACTTTTTCAGCATTTATCAAAATATCTAAACGCACCATATTAGCCAATTGAAAGCGTTTGAAATTGTAATCTAATGAAGCAAATCCGCGGCTTGTAGACTTAAGTCTATCAAAGAAATCCACTACCACTTCGGCCATCGGTAGGTCATAACTTAAAGCGACCTGTTTACCGTGGTAAGTCATGTTATTCTGAGTACCTCGTTTTTCAATACACAGCGTTATGACGTTACCCAAATATTCTTGCGGCACCAATATATTGGCTTCCACTATGGGTTCGCGAATTTCCTGAATGTTATTCACTGGAGGCAATTTAGAAGGGTTATCCACATAAATTACCTCACCAGAAGAATCTACAACCTCATATACCACTGTTGGTGCAGTCGTTATTAAATCAAGATTATATTCACGTTCCAGACGCTCCTGCACAATTTCCATGTGCAGCATACCTAAGAAGCCAATACGGAAACCAAAACCCAGCGCTGAGGAACTTTCAGGCTCAAAGAACAGAGACGCGTCGTTCAAGCTAAGTTTGTTGAGTGCGTCACGGAAGTCTTCATAATCGTCTGAGCTGATAGGAAACATACCAGCATAAACTTGTGGTTTTATTTTCTTAAAGCCCGGCAGAGCTTGTGCGGCAGGATCTTTGGCTAAGGTAATAGTATCGCCCACTGGGGCGCCGTGAATTTCTTTTATACCAGCAATAATAAAGCCAACTTCACCGGCACTTAATACTCCTGTATCGGTCGCTTTTGGCGTAAAAATTCCAACTTTGTCAACTTGGTGAATAACCCCGTTTGACATAATTTTCATTTTATCGTTTTTACGCAACTGGCCATCAATGATACGCACCAATGAAACAACCCCTTGGTAATTATCAAACCAAGAATCAACGATTAAGGCCTTTAGTGGTTTATTAGGATCGCCTTCTGGACAAGGCACCTGCTTTACAATCACTTCAAGTACGTCTTCAATACCGATACCCGTTTTAGCTGAACAACGCACAGCATTCATCGCTGGTATGCCAACGATATCCTCTATCTCGGCCGCAACACGATCAGGCTCAGCTTGTGGAAGATCAATTTTATTGATAATCGGCACGACTTCCATTTCTAATTCAATGGCCGTATAGCAATTAGCCAAGGTCTGAGCTTCAACCCCTTGTCCGGCATCAACTACTAACAAAGCACCTTCACAAGCCGCTAAAGACCGAGATACTTCGTAAGTAAAGTCAACATGCCCCGGAGTATCTATAAAGTTTAATTGATAGGTTTCTCCATCTTTTGCAAGATAGTTCAAGGTGACACTTTGTGCCTTTATGGTAATTCCGCGTTCGCGTTCAATGTCCATTGAATCTAGAACTTGTTCAGACATTTCACGGGCTTGTAAGCCCCCACAATGCTGGATAAGTCTATCTGAAAGAGTTGATTTACCGTGGTCGATATGGGCGATTATTGAAAAGTTACGTATGTGCTTCATTTGCATAGCGATTTAGAAAAGTACCTAGTGCTGTTGCTTTCCCCCAAGTGCTTGTCAGAACAATGCAAGCATGCTCAGGCGAAATATGGGAACAATTGATTAAATAGGGCTGGATTTTACATTTTTATAGTTAACTTTGCGACAAGGATCTGAGGATTAGTTTCAGTGGAGTATTTGGCACCATTAATTTGTCACAGGTTTGTGATAGAAATAGTCTGAGCATCATGTGGAAATACATCGAGTAATGTCGGACAAAACTGCTGATTGCCTGATGAAGCCATTCTATGTCTTATCAGCAAAAACACTAAAATAGCCATAACAAAGCCACTCAACACCACCCACAATTCTGATTCTAATGCAAAAAATGGCATTAGCCAGCTTGCAAGCATGGCGCCGACTATTAGTCCAAAAAGGGGTAACAAATAGACTTGCAAAGACGCACTCAACAACGTTTCTTCGGGTATGCCTAATTTTACCTTCTGCCCCACTTTTACAGGTAGATCATAGAAGAGTTCGATATTTTGCTTTTTCGGTGTAAAGGCTTTAGCGACCACACTGGTGCCACAATTGGTTTGGACCTGACAAGAGTTACAGGTCGTTTTGATCTCCGTTTCAACCCAAATCTTTTGCATTCCTTTTTCATGCGCTATCGCAACGATGGTGCCAATTTCTTCAATCATTGCTTATTGCACTACTTGGATAGACTTTAAAATCGCATCAGCCGTTACCGCAGGCACCTTTCCTACCACAGTGACACTTACATCACCTATCTGACGAGTCAGTATGGTATTTGACTCGTGACGACCAATTAAATCCTGAGAGGCACTGGCACTAGGTAAGGGCTGCAAATATATGGATACATCCACTAAGCCATCTGACAATAAGATATAGTCAACCACATCACCTGTCATAGGTAAGCGATGGATATCTTGTTTTATAATGTGCATTCCCACTGGTAGATTAGTAATTTTCCAGCGAGGGGGATTGTCGACTTGATTTCGTAAAACCAAGATATCTGGCAACATGGCTTGCTCAATTCGAGCAAAGAAAGGATCGGGTTTTTCACTTACATGAATACCTGTTACTTGAATTTGTTCTAGTAGCTGCCCTTCTAAATTAACCATGTTCATTTTTAGAATTAAGCCACTTTCTTGGTCCAACCAAAGATTCAAGCCAAAACGGCTTTTATCTTTGCTGATGACTCTAATTTGTTGCGCAGAACGACCTGAGACCCGACTTCTTCCCACCAAAACAAATTCGTAACTATCGAATAGTTGTTCAGGATCGTATAGAAGTTCACTTGGAAATGGTCCATTGATGGTGTTTGACTGCAAACTGTAAGGTGGGACGTTAGGTTCAAAGTAACTGACCTTGTTACCAATTCTGACCACTTCGCGCCCTGGGCCATTAAGTAAATTTAATTGCTCTAACTCAACACCGTTATCGTCAATAGCATGGCGCCACAGATAAGGTTGGGAATCTACCCCAGGCTTCAGAACAACTAACGAGATACTATAATTAAGCGACTTAACAGCGCTGGATAGTTTCATTAACCACGCTTCTGCGCTATCTGCAGGATATTGTGAAGTAGAATTTTCTAGAGCGGGGGAAGTATCGCTTTCCTCCTGCGCGTTCCCTACCAAGGGAACAAAAAACAAACTAAGCAGCCCAAGAGATACAGAGGCTGCAAAGCTTTTAGGGAGTTTGTTCAAGGACTTCAGACTGCAAATCACTCTTTTCAACTTGTTGTTCCACATTAGATATTGGGTTCAATTCTACAGATTTTAACTGCATTTGTTGTTGATGGTCAGCAATATATGCATTAATTCTGCGCTTTTGCTCAACCATATCATTTTGCGGCACTGTGCGAGTTTGTTCGAAACTCACTGGTGACAAACCACCTGGAATACCCAGAATAGGCGCGGCTGAACTGAAAGGTTGTTCAACATCAGTTTGATTAAACTGCTGCACACCAATGATCATCGCCACAGCAACCGATGCTGCAATGGCCATTTGGCTGCCTTGTTTAACAAATGGAACCACTGAACTCGCAAGTCGAGTATCACGCCAAGTCTTTTTCGGTGCTAAAATAGCAGGTTCAGACTCAAGTGCCAGTGCAACATTCGCAGCAATATCAAAGTTTAATTGACTTGGTAACTCTTTGCGCAAGCCGTAACGAATAACATGGTACGAGTGCCACTTTTGCTGCAGCTCCTTATCATGTTTCATCGCGGTAATTGTATCATTACCATGCAAGTCAAACTGAGGGTTTTCACCATCAATTAAAGCTGACAAATTTTCAAACTTTTGCGACATACAAATTGTTTCCCGCTCAATGTAAATTAAATATCTAAAATTTTTCTAACCAAAGCTTAATCATTCATAAGCATTGGCTGGATAACTTTATCGAGTGCTTCTCTGGCTCGAAAGATCCTTGATCTTACTGTACCTACAGGACAATCCATGACATTGGCTATATCTTCATAACTCATTCCATCTAACTCACGTAGACTAATCGCCATACGTAAATCTTCAGGCAGCTGTTCTAGCGTATCAAACAACAACTTCTCCATTTGATCAGACATCAAACATTTTTCTGGAGAATTGTTCTCTTTTAGTGCATCACTGCCATCATAAAAATCTGCATCCTCAGCATCAACATCATTGGCTGGTGGTTTTCTACCCTGCGCCACTAAGTAGTTTTTGGCGCTATTTACTGCTATTCGATATAACCAAGTGTAAAATGCGCTGTCGCCTCTAAAGCTTGGTAAGGCTCGATAGGCTTTGATAAACGCTTCCTGCGCTACATCAGCTACATCACCCGAATTTTTTACATAGCGAGAAACTAAATAAGCCACTTTGTGCTGATACTTTACCACCAGCAAACCAAAAGCATTTTTGTCTCCGCGCTGCACTTTTTCAACTATCTGTTGATCTGTGAATTGCTCGCTCATTCGAGCCTTTACTCCTTTACGAATTAATACTGCGACTCATGCAAGCACAAGTATTGACTCTGGCTTGTCATAAAAGTTCGATTTTACCTCATTTTTTTAGCAAAAAATTTGCATACTCGGGAAATTTGTCTATTACACGAGCGTTTTATCAATATTTATTGCCTAAAAACCATGGGAATGATTGTAATTTTTGAGCTGTTAATTAGTATGACTGTCCTTAATACGTTTAACTTCGAGTAGTGTATGCACTCTAGTGTCGAACATCAATGTGATGTGCTTATTATTGGGAGTGGTGCTGCAGGACTCAGTCTAGCTCTTAAACTTGCTGAACATTGCCAAGTTATAGTACTTAGTAAAAGTGATATATCTGAAGGATCAACCAAATATGCGCAAGGGGGCATTGCGGCGGTTTTTGATGAAAGCGACTCCATTGACAGCCATGTAGAAGATACCCTTAATGCGGGTGCAGGCTTGTGTAATGAGGACGCTGTTTATTTTACTGCCTCTAGAGCTAAGGCCTGTATGCAATGGCTGATTAAGTTTGGTATGCCCTTCGATCAAATAGCCAATAAAGAACACGATACAGCAAGCATCGAAACCCGTTTTCACCTAACACGAGAAGGTGGCCATAGTCATCGACGCATCCTGCATTCTGCTGATGCGACGGGGGCCGCTGTGCAGCTTACCTTAGTGGAAGCAGTCAAACACCACCCCAACATTCATTTGTTTCAACGTTATAACGCTATCGATCTGATCAAAAGTAGTAGCAACAAAAGCACCATCATTGGCGCTTACGTATGGAATCGAAAAAGAGAAAGCGTCGAGGTTATTCGCAGCCGTTTTGTGGCTTTAGCCACTGGAGGTGCGAGCAAGGTGTATCAGTATACATCCAACCCAGACGTATCAAGTGGCGATGGAATTGCCATGGCGTGGCGGGCAGGATGCCGAGTTGCCAACATGGAGTTCAATCAATTTCACCCGACATGTCTTTATCATCCAGAAGCACGCAATTTCTTGATAACTGAGGCCTTGAGAGGCGAAGGGGCTAAATTATGTCACGCAGACGGCACCCCTTTTATGCATCGCTTTGATGAAAGAGGTGATTTAGCGCCCCGCGACATTGTCGCCAGAGCAATAGATTTCGAAATGAAAAGACTGGGTGCTGACTGCATGTATTTAGATATTAGCCACAAATCCAGTGATTTTATCGTGCAACACTTCCCCAATATTTACCGTAAATGTCGTTCTTTAGGCATTGATATTACCCAACAAGCAATACCGGTTGTGCCTGCGGCTCATTATAGCTGTGGCGGCGTGGTTACTGATTTTGATGCCAAGACCGATTTGGATAATTTATATGCCATAGGTGAAGTCGCCTATACTGGCCTACATGGCGCGAACCGTATGGCCAGTAATTCGTTGTTAGAGTGTATTGTTTTTGCGCATGCTGCCGCTGACCACATATTGCAACGTCTGACTGAAACCCTAGAGATAGAACCCATTAACTCATGGGATGAAAGTCAGGTTAGTAACTCTGATGAAGAAGTTATTATTCAACATAACTGGCATGAACTAAGATTATTTATGTGGGATTATGTCGGTATTGTCAGAACTAATAAACGTCTAGAGCGAGCCCAACATCGAATTGCTTTATTAAAACAAGAAGTGGACGAATATTACTCTCACTTTATAGTGAGCAACAATCTGTTAGAACTGCGTAACCTTCTGACTGTGGCAGACTTAATTGTTCGTTGCGCGCAAGCCAGAAAAGAAAGTCGCGGTCTTCATTATAATATTGATTACCCACAATTATTAGAAAATCCGGGCCCCACTATTATAGCGGGAAAATCCAGTTAATCTTAACGCCTAACGGGCTGGGCCACTATAATCATTCACCTAGAATAGTAATCTGCCTGACATATGTTCAACAGGCAGATTATTGTTGTCACTTATGACCTTGAATTCAAAACCTTTATAATTTTGCGCCTGTTCAACTAATTGCTTGTGAAAGCGCACAACATTGGGCAAATAAAGCGGTTTTTTAAATTCAACCTCGCAACTAAATGGCGATGTAAATATAGCATCTTGTTGATTGCATAAGGCAGAAATTATCCGAGATTTGAGCCACATTCCATGAATAATATGCCGTTTGAAACCGAATAACTTTGCACTAAGTCGATGTAAGTGAATGGGATTATAGTCCGCAGAGCAACGTGCATATTGTCTGCCTAGTGCACTGCTTAGTGACCAGAGCTGACTTTGCGGAGTTGCTAAAAATACTGGCTCAGCAGTGACAGTGCGTGTCGGTTTATTCTGCCTAATTTCCCGTTTTAAATATTGATGCTGCGCACTCAGCACACAAACATTATCTACATAAAATGTACTATTGATGGTAAATGAAACACCAGCATCTTGTTTTACCAACTCGCCAAATTTGCAACAGATATCAACTTTGTCATTTATCCTCACCGGCTTGCTTTGCTCGATTTTATTGTGAACATGCACTAGTCCAATGATAGAAAAAGGAAATGACTGTTGTAACATCAGTTTTAGTTGTATGGGAAAAGCCAAGGTATGCAAATAGCCAGGGTGCAGAATGCTTGGCTGTTGCCAATCAACTGTATGATTAAAAGAAGCCATATGGTTTGCATCAAATTTTACATTTTTTAGCCAAATAGAGGTATCTGGTAGAGAAGTACCGAGTTGATAGCCGATATTTTTTTTACATAATATTCGAGGGATTAACCCGATGAATTTGGGTGACTTAGCTAAATACTGAGCATTGACTTCAGACATAATTGTTTATTGTTTACTCTGTTGTTGAAATAGGATGGCACGACAAATCCGCCTATAATCCAACTCACTCACTTGGTCTTTGTATACAACTCGCCAATGTGCTTGCTGCGGATTAATCGGCGAAACGAGGTGTATCCACAAAAACCAAGGTGAAATTCTAGACTTAAGACTAATCCTCCAATGAGATTGAGCAATAGGGCTTAGTTCATGCCACTCGCCATCTGAACTCAAGTCCACTGTTAGCGGTTGAGACTTTACATGCTCATGCAGACTAGTCAGCGCGAGCCATAAAATAATTAAAGAAAAAAGAGTTTGGATCAGCCATTGAAAAGGCACTATATGGCTTTGCCAATGAAAAGGGGAAACCAAAACTACGCCCCAAAACAATAACTGTATAGTGACTTTATACTTCGATGGTACTAACGCAATTCTATACTTTGACACGTTGCAGAATGTGCTCAATCATTGCTTTTATTTCTTTGTCCTCACAGGGTAAGTGGCCCATAAACCATGCATATAAATCTGGATCATCACAAGTAAGAAGACGCTCAAAGATAAGTTGATGCTTTTCATCAAGGTCGGCAAAGCCATTTTCAACAAATGGCATAAACAATACATCTAGTTCCAACATTCCACGGCGACAGGCCCATTTCAAGCGTCCCAATCGTTGTTTATCAAACATTTTTATTCCTCATTTTTATTTGGCTCATATATTTTATTTCATTGAAAAATTAGCAGCATGATACCATTAATACGAAACAAGACATTAATGGATGTATTGAAGCATTAAGATCCCAATTCTTGCAAACGAAACTCATTAACTTCAACAACATAGAGATAAATATGCTCCCTAGCGATTTCTACACAGACTTATCTGATAAAGGCGTGATTCAACTCTCTGGACCAGAAAGACAAAAATATCTACAAGGACAAATTACCGCCGACGTAAATGCATTAACCGGTAATAATGCTTTATTGGCTTGTCATTGCGACTTTAAAGGAAAAACGTGGAGTGTAAGTTATCTGATGAGTTGGCAAGAACAACTTTTACTATTAACACACCAATCCGTTATGGAAAAGTCTTTAGGCGAACTTAAAAAATACGGTGTTTTTGCCAAAGTAGATATTGTTGATGCCAGCAAAGATTGGCGGGTGACTGCGGGTTTAGGCAAGGCGATTGAAGCAGAGATTATTAGAGTATTTAACCATCTTCCGGAAAAACACCAAGACTACTGTCAAAACGAAAATGGACTGGTTTTGTTGCTAGCAGGATCGACCAAGCGCTACATTATTCTGCAACCTAAAGACGCTCAAAGTATCGTCAACATTGAACCCACAAAAGACGCAGAAAACATCTGGGAAGTGGAAGATATTAAAGCGGGGATCGCTGATATTCGTGCGCAAACATGCAATGAATTTGTGCCGCAAATGATGAATTTACAACAACTTGGGGCGATTAGTTTTTCCAAAGGATGTTACATGGGGCAAGAAGTTGTCGCGCGCACCAAATACTTAGGCAAAAACAAACGAGCAGCTTTTAGATTGCATGCAGATGGCGTAAAATCTGCGCATGTTGGAGACAAGCTTGAGCGTCAATTAGGCGAAAACTGGCGGCCTGCAGGTACCATCTTGCGCAGCGCCACCACTAAAGAACAAACATGGCTACTTGCCACTTTAGCCTCAGATACTGAGATTGGCAGCGTTATGCGAGTTAAAGATGCTCCGGAATCGAGTTTTACTGTTCTCCCACAACCATACGAATTAACCTAATATTTATTAGCTTAAGGTAACTCATGCTTTTGATGCTTAGCCAAGTATCAGCACAGACTAAATTTGGACAATGATGAAAATTACACACGAAACAGTTGCGACCATCCACTTCACTGTTTGTACCCAAGATGGGACACAAATCGACACTTCACGCACAGGCAAACCCATGGACTACTTGCAGGGTAGTCACTATTTGATTCAGGGTTTAGAAAACGAATTGGAAGGTAAACAAGCCGGTGATAAATTTATTATTGATGTGGAACCAGAGCTGGCCTACGGTGAACGCCATGACGCCTTGGTACAAGTTGTACCGAAATCAATGTTTGCTGATATAGATGTCAACCCAGGTATGACCTTTCGCGCCACCACCGATGACGGTGAACAATCTGTGATGGTAATAGATGTGACCGAGGATGAAGTTGTGGTTGATGGTAATCATCCCTTATCGGGGCTAACCCTTAATTTTGATGTTGAAGTACTTGGAGTTAGAGTTGCCACTGAAGAGGAAATTGCTCATGGTCACCCTCACTCAGAAGATGGCTGTGGCCATAGTCACTAAGTCATTTCAAGATTGAACACAAAGATATTTGAGATGGTTAATAGCTTAATTAGCCATCTCAATATTGAAGCTTATTTTTCAACGGTCTGCTCAATATCGTGCTCATCAACAATAGATGAGTACTCTTCTGTGATCTGCTCGCCAATATCATCAATATTTAAGCTAGGGTCATCAATACAACCCTCTAACATGGCAAATGCCTCCAGAAAATATTGACTCATTATTTCTAAACTTGGAATATTTTTATTACAACACACAAGTCCAATATTGGCCTTGCCGGCGTAACTCACCATAGTAATATTTACTCCACCACCGGGTGTCATGGCTGATATGGGATAACTTGCCAACAACTTACTATCTTTAAAATATAAGGTGTTTGGTGGTCCTGGTAAATTAGACACTAAAATATTAGCGATGGGTTTAACCCAGTCAGATAAATGTAATAGCTCAAAAAGCATCGAATAAGATTGGATCAGTATCGTGTAATAACTAAACGCCATGGGATGAGAGACTCGCGCAGCGCGTTTAACGACACGATGATTTTCAATTATCTGGCGCAAGCGTAAATAAGGATCATTTTCCCCATGTGCAAGCTTTACTGGCACGATGGCAATTCTATTGCCTGCCGTAGTTTCACCGGGTTTTCTTAAGTTTATCGGCATATTGGTATGCAACGCACGCTTAAAGGTATGCCCATAGTCCTTTAAAAAGCGATGTACACCGATATCAAAAACACACAGCATCACCTCATTAGCTGAAGCACGGACACGGTGACTCAGAGCCTTGATGCGAGCAAAATCAATATCTAAGGTGGATACCACCCGACCCTTTTTAACTTGTCCGGTGAGCACCGTTTTAGTTCCTGAAAATGGTAACGGCATATAGTTTGAGTTAATGCGCAGTAACTTGAGTATCAGGCGAAATATAATCCACACTAAATCTTTAAGGGTAATGAACAAATCCCATAAGCCCAACCCAACTTGCTTAACTACACTTACTTTAACTGTACTACGTGGGCTGCGATCAGCGGCCCAAACCGGTATAAATTCATCCGTTTTTACACTCTCGGTATAACCTGCTTGAAACCAGCGGATCAATGTTGCGCCATCTCCATACATATGATGAACTTTGACATAAATGGCAAACTGCTTACTTTTGTCGTCACTGATTAAGTGGTATTGCCACAGTGGTTTATCTCTTTCTAACCAGGTTTGATGAAGCTCAGCGACAAACTTATGCAAGGCTTGGCGATCATTAATATCTTCAACCACATGCATCTGCACATGATAATCCATGTCCAGTTGGGCAACGGACACTAACTTGAGAGGAAAACCAAGAAAACGGCGGACGACGCAATTAAAAGGGGGTTTAGCATTTGAATGTGCATGTAACTCTTTGAAAAGACGCTGCACATAATCACTATCTGCATCAGCGGGTTTCTGCAATATTTGCAAACTGGCTACATGCTTTGGATTATCCTCAGTTTCGGTGATCCAAAATGTTCTATCTAAAAAGCTAATTTTTTTACTCACAACCTACTTCCTTTTAATGCAAAATAACGACTGCTGCGATCATTGGCTAAACTTGGTGATCACTCAGTTTGTTTATTTTTTAAAGCGAAGACTCTTGGACAAATGCATGATTAGCTAATGCGTCTTGTAAACGCTGCAATTCGCCTTCTGCAATATTTATATGAGGAAGCAGGACAAATAAAATTGCCGACAAACTTTTATATAAATAGCCATCATCATTTAAATCCTGCCCTTTAAGAGCATAATAGTTTACTGCTTGACTAAATACCAAGCCAATAACCTCTACCATATTAGCGCATTGCGCCGGTGTAGCATTGATACTTTTTTGCACAACAAATTGCGCCAGCAACTCTGTTATACAGCGTTCTTGGGCCAGCATTAATTTTGAAAATCCTTTGGCAACACTGGGATATTTATCCGTCAAATCCATCGGATTGCGATACAAGAATCGGAAAATATGATTCTTTTCAATAATTAAATAAAGATAATAAAAAAACTCTTCAATAGTCAAAGCATGGGAATCACTACGCAAAGGCGCTTCTAATATGCTGCGCATTTGCTCTTGATACAACTCAAACAAAGCAGCAACGATGACTTCCTTGCCTTTAAAATGATAATAAAGATTACCGGGGCTGATATCGAGTTCCATCGCGATTTCAACACTGCTCACATTGGTTTCACCTTGCTGATTAAAAATATCCAGTGACGTTACCAATATTCGTTCCGATGTTTTCATTTATCTTTTTCCTTGCTATCAAACTAGTGATTATCCCAGAACTATGCACTACATAAAGACTAAATACAGCTGGATAAAACCCGCTACCATACCCAATAGCGCCCCAGTTACAATCAGTTTCCACTCATCCGCTTCATAAGCCGGTCGTAGCACACCTTCAAACTCTTCAGGTGATAGAGCCTGCATTCGCTCACATAAGTCGTCGCCGATACGTAAAGCTTTATTTGTATATTCATAGGCATAAGCTAGATATTTTTCAGAATCTTCAAATATGCGTTTAACGGCGAGTTGTTTCATTTGGAAATATCGTTCTGAACCAACACCTAAACCAAAGTAAGGTTGGGCCATGGCGACATAACGCTCAATTGCATCATTAACATGCATCTCAATAAGTTCAAGAAGCTGTCCAGAACCTGAACCATGCAGAGCGATTTCCATAATATTTTTTGAGGTCATTAATTTAGATTCGATAATATCTGCATAAACCCGAGATACCTCTTTTTGACGCTTTAAAAACATTCCTTGAAAAGTAATCCCCAAAAACTTTACAGGGTGTTTGGGTTCAAAAATAATTTTTAGAGCGATCCAATTGGTCAAATAACCGACAATTAATCCTCCAGTGGGCAACACCCACCACTGCGGAAAGTAGATCCACGCGACCATTGTTGGCAAGCCAAATAAAAAGCCGAAGTAGGCACCTGATTTTTCAATAAACGGAAACTCTTTGGCGCCGGACTTTAAAAATATCTCATTAATTAATTCTGGTGCATTTACTAACTGTGTTACCACAAGTTCTTTTATATCAACGATTTCTTCAATGTTATGTTTGAAATCACCGACCATTTTACTCACAACGTTGGGAATATCATGTTCCACCCGCGCATAAACCAAATTCTTAGCTTGCACTGGCAAGGACGCCCACAATTGTGGTGCTGCCTCTTGCATTACTTCGTTAACCACTTTACGTATTACTTGTTTTAAGCGCCTTTCAATAGCTTTGGTTAATTCTACTGGATCGATTCGTGCCGCGAGCTCTTGAACACTAAGTAGTTTGCCAAGGACTAATTCTACTTCAATCTCAGCCATCTCCCGACGTTTAGCTGGAATTAAGCCTTGCCACCCTAGAAACGGTTTAATACCAATAAACTCGATAGGATAAAACATCATCTTGACCGCAAGAAAATTAGTGAACCAACCAACAAATGCACTAATAATTGGAATAGACAATAACGGTAGATTAGTTAAAAGTTGCTCAAGTAATTGCATATATAGCAAACACGCCTATTCAATAGTAGTCTGAAAAATAATAAGTCTCTAATGAGGCTAACCATTGCATTTAGAATGGTCAATCTAAAATATGAATATTTCGAATTAAACAGGCTTGAGCTCTTAAAACAATTTTATGTTTAAAAACAAAAGATTAGATTGAAGATAAAATATCTAGGCCGCTAAGTTGTTAATAAATTGCTAATTTTGGGTAGCATTTTCTAATTTTTTACGATTATATCCCGCTATTGTAGTAAAAAGAGGCTGACTCATGTCAAACAAAAGGCTTTCTGAACTTCAGAATGTCATCAAACACGCCGCAAATTATCAGGAATATAAACAAGCATGTGAAGAGCATGATGAACTATCAGGGGCGCAAGAATGGAAAGCGCAAGATGCCAGCAGTGATTATGACTATCGACTGATACGTAAGCGAGTACAACGCATAAAACAGGCTAAAGCTCGAGGTGATGCTGCGGGCCTTATGTATATACTGCATGAAGGTCTGCACGGTAACTTAGGTAAAATTGCTGCGCCTGCACTAAATCGTCATGCCAAAATAGGCACAAAACGTTTAATTGAAGAGTTTATTCAACAAGTTTGCGAAGCCCTAGAGTTTATCTATGATGCTGATGAAGACGAAATTGATTTTTATGAAAAATTATCATTTTTTGATGAAACCGCGCATGCCTTTGGACGCACCTGCTTAATGTTAAGTGGTGGGGCAGGCTTGGGATTTTTCCATGGCGGGGTGGTTAAGTCATTGGTAGAAAACGAACTACTGCCTGAAGTGGTCTCCGGAGCCAGCGCTGGGTCAATCATTGCAGCCTTAGTGGGCACTCGCACTGATGCAGAATTAATAAGCTCTTTACAACCAGAGCTTATTTATGAAAAATTCAGAGAATGGCGTTTATGGCAGGGCTTTGGTCAGGAAAGTTTGCTCAGTAGTACCAATCTTGAAAACGCTCTGATTGAATTATTTGATTTAACTACCTTTGAAGAAGCCTACCGACACACTGGACGTCACATGACAGTGACGGTTTCTGCGGCAGATTTGCATCAGTTTTCACGCCTTCTCAATGCTAAAACCTCACCAAATGCCATCATTACTCAAGCAGTAAGGGCGTCTTGTGCCATTCCTTTTATCTTTGAACCGGTACAATTAAAAGCAAAAAATCAAGCTGGTCAGATAGTGCCTTACATTCCTAATCGACGTTTTGCCGATGGCTCTATCATGGCTGACCTGCCTTTCGAACGACTTGCTCGCCTTTATGGCGTTAACCATAGTATTGTCAGTCAAACCAACCCTATTGCTGTGCCGTTTTTGGCGAGAGACAAACGTGACACCACTGGAGTCCTTGGTCTTGCTTTACGTCATTCTGCTAACATTATAAAACTCAACAGTATCTTCGCTTTTGATTTATTAGAAAATGTAATTAGTCATAGTCCAACTAAATTAGGGATCCATAAATTGCGTTCAATCATTGACCAGCAGTATGTGGGCGACATCAATATCTTACCTGAGGCAAATTTTACCAATCTCAAGTATATAGCTGCCAATCCAAGTTTAAAAAGCATTACCCAGCTCATTCATAACGGTGAACGAGCCACCTGGCCACAATTAGACTTAATTAAGCGTAATACTAAGATCAGTAAAACCTTACGTATTTATCTGAAATTATTGAAACAAAGAGAGGCAAAAATTCTGACTAATCCGGTAAAACTCAAGGTGGTTAATCAGTAATATCACTTACGTCAAACACCAGACTGGTTTCGGTAATATTGGTCTGGTGTTGCATAAGGTTTATGTGTAATAAGCAAGTATCGCTAAGAGCATCATTGATTGTTGCTTGCGCTCAAAGCAAGGCTGATTAGCTGTGTGAGTCGCGGGGAAAGGGTCTAGCGTTAATTAAATATCACTCACAGTCGTTTAATTGAGCGGAAATTTAACAGAATTAGAGTGGTATTTGCTTAACCATAATCAAACATGGCGCTTAATAAAAGCACCATATAAAATTTTATTTGTTAATGAGCAAACCTAAGCAAATTGTGTTTATTCAGCGCTCGGTGTACTTGGCTTGCTGGCTGGCTTACTGACTGCCTTGCGTACTCGAGGTTTAGTCACCTTAGTTTCAGCAGGCTCACTTGTTTTTGCAGCTGCCTTGGGCGCTCGAGCTTTTCTCGGAGCAGGCTTTTTCGCTGCCGGTTTAGTCGCTACAGCGGTTGGTGTTTCTTTGTCCACAATAGTGTTAGCAACTGCAGCAGATTTGACCGCAACAGGCTTTTCTTGAGCTTTTTTCTCTAGTGATTTTTGCTGTACTAACTTTGCAACAACATCAATTAAGTTGTCTACTCGGTCAGACAATTTTTCTAACTGCGCATCTCGCTTAGATTGGCCAAAACCAAATTTAGCTAATACCGCTGATATTTTGTCATCCATCATTTTCCCTACCTTCAATTTTGCTTGCAGTTGAGCTTCAACAGATTCACCTTTGATAAGTAAGTTATTGAAAAATGATGTACTTTCTTCGAATAACTGATCTAGTTTTTGCACAACTTTGTCTTTACCGGAATCAACCACACCTACCGATGCCAATACACCATTATGGGCTATTGTTTCAAATGATTGAGTTTTTTTCACTTTGATTCTCCTTTTGAAAATCTGTTCAACGACTCTCAGAGTCGTTGAACAACAAATCGTTACTCATATCCTAAGAATATCTGTAATGACTTTCAGGTAAGTCGATGTTGACTAGCCTTTAGCTGCTAATTTAGCAACTGCATCAGTCAAGGCATCTATTTTGGCAGATAATTCTTCAACTTTCTGATCAGCACTGACTTTATCTAAGCCCAACTTTTTGCGAACGTCTGCTACACGAGTTTCAACATTGGTTTTAACTTGAAACTTGTCTTTTGCTTCAGTTTCAATTTTGGCACCTTTGTCGACTAACTCGTCAAACAACTTTGATGCTTCTGCGCTTAGTTTTTCATAGCGACCTTGGGCTTCATCATAGCTCTTACCATAAGCGCCTAAACCAGCTAACCAGATTTTACGTGCAAATTCTTCAGCGTCAGTTACTTTGCCTTTTAACGTGTCTAATTTAGTCATGGGGTTTTCCTCGTTTGTTTAAGATTGATTGTCTTGACTGGAACTAAGAATAAGACTTTGAATTAGAAATCGCATACTAAATGAACAACTTTTTTTCAAAAAAGTCATATTATTTTGATTTAACAGGAATTATGTTTTTAATTTGGTGCAGAGGGGCGAGGCCAAAACTATTTTTTGGCCTCGGGTTCTAATAAAATAATGTGAACAGTTTAGTCAACTAAACCTTTTGGCATATCGTTGCGCATTTCTTGCCATATTTTGCCACTTTTAATACCGTAAGCTCGGATAACAAGCGGCACTTGTTTGTAATCACCGGCTTGTGCAAGCTCTAGCAATTGATGATAGTAAGACGTGGTTAATTCACGAGACTTAGGATTTGAAAAGAAATAGCCACCAATTCGAGAATATAATCCCTTAAAACCATTCATCATAAGCACATAAACAGGGTTGCCCGATGCATTAGCTAAATCATGTGCCAATTGATAGTCATTTTTAGCGAACTCAATGCCATTATCTGGCGAATCACAATATTTCTGCATAATTTCAATGGCTTTTTGCTGATTATTACGAATCGCGCCACGAATAAATACCGCACTTAAGTTCGTTCTTGCTGCCAACAAATTATCCACTAACTCAGGAATGCCCTCTTCATCGAGTCGTGCAAGCGTCTCAAGAATATTTAACCCAGAGGTTTCCCAGAAATTATTCACTTTGGTCGGCTTACCATGTTGGATGGTTAACCACCCATCGCGAGCTAATCTTTGCAATACTTCGCGGAGTGTAGTGCGAGTAACACCTATAAGTTCAGACAGTTCACGTTCTGCAGGTAAAATAGTGCCAGGCGGAAACCGACCACTCCAGATTGATTCAACAATGTATTCTTCAGCAAAACCAGCTGGGCTTTGGGCCTTATAAATCATGTATTACTCGCTTGGGTGAATTTGTTATTATTTTTGTTAACTGATTGTACCAGATGATTTTTAATCGGAACAATTAAACTTTGCAGCTCATTTACAGTTATTATTTTAAGTAAGACCTTATCCGGTAAAGGTCTGTTAATTTAAATCGCATAATAGTATGTAAGCTTTAGATTTACCTTGCTTTTTTACGTTACACTATTTAAAACAGTTATATAATAATTCCAAGTCTCAACAAGGACCTCAACTTATGCAAATGTCGATACCTCGGGCTGTTGCCGCCAATTTTTTAGGTAAAGCACCAAATTGGTACAAACAAGCAATTGTGGCTTTTCTCGTTATCAATCCACTATTATTTATGCTGGACCCTTTTATCGCCGGTTGGGCCTTAGTCGCAGAGTTCATTTTTACTCTAGCCATGGCATTAAAATGTTACCCCCTGCAACCAGGAGGCATATTGCTCATCCAGGCCTTATTCATAGGCATGACAACACCAGAACATATGAAACATGAAATGGTGGTCAACGTCGAAGTAATTCTGTTACTGGTGTTTATGGTGGCAGGCATTTACTTTATGAAAGGCTTGTTGTTGTATTTGTTTACCAAGTTGCTTCTTAGGTTAAAAAACAAAATCACCTTGTCCATCGCCTTCGCTGCGGCTTGTGCATTCTTATCTGCATTCTTAGACGCATTAACTGTGGTAGCCGTCATCATGACAGTCGCCATGGGGTTCTATTCTATTTATCACAAAGTAGCATCTGGTAAAGATTTCCATTCAGATCATGATCATTCTAAAGATGAAGAGTTGCCCCACCCCAGTCGCCAAGATTTAGAAGATTTTAGAGCGTTTTTAAGAAATCTTATGATGCATGCTGCTATCGGTACAGCCTTAGGTGGTGTAATGACCATGGTGGGTGAACCCCAGAATTTGATAATCGCAGATAAAGCCGGTTGGAATTTTGTAGAATTCTTTATCCGTATGTCACCTGTCACTGTTCCAGTTTTTATCGCTGGTTTATTGACGACTTATACTGTTGAAAAATTTAAATTATTTACTTACGGTGCACAATTGTCCCCCGTAGTTCGTGACATATTAACCAGTTACAGCAAAAATGTAGATGAAAATTTAACCACTCAAGACAAGGTCAAATTGAGTGTGCAAGGTCTAATTGCCGTTTGGTTAATTATTGGACTAGCTGGTCACTTTGCAGCTGTAGGGCTTATCGGCTTATCAATTATTGTATTAGCGACCTCAATGAGCGGCATAATTGACGAACATTCCATTGGAAAAGCATTTGAAGAGTCACTGCCTTTTACTGCACTGCTGTGTGTATTTTTTGGTATCGTGGCTGTCATCATTGATCAAGGTCTGTTCACACCCGTCATCGATTGGGTGCTCAGTTACGAAGGTAAAACACAGTTAGTTTTGTTTTATTTAGCCAATGGTTTGTTATCAATGGTCAGTGATAATGTCTTCGTAGGCTCGGTATATATTACTGAAGTATCTGCAGCCTTGAAAAGTGGTGCTATTAGCCGTGACCAATTTGATATGTTGGCAGTAGCAATCAACACAGGCACTAACTTACCCAGTGTCGCGACACCGAATGGACAAGCGGCCTTCTTATTCTTACTCACTTCTGCAATCGCTCCGCTACTGCGCCTTTCCTACGGCACCATGGTATATATGGCATTGCCCTACACCATTGTGCTAACCCTTGTGGGTTTGGCGAGTGTTTATTTTGGATTAGAAGACCTTACTGCTTGGTTATACAGTGTGCATTTAATTGAACATCATTCGGCAGCTGCCGCGGCTGCATCAGCTATACCGGTAGCTCATTAGGCATAAAAGGATAAGTTACAGTGATTAATTTTCTTGCGAATCTTGGCCGTCAACCGGTCGCTTGGGTATTGTTATTTTTATCAGCCCTAACATTAGAAATAGCGGCATTATATTTCCAATATGTGCTGGAATTACGCCCTTGCATAATGTGTATTTATCAACGCACGGCTGTCTTTGGTATTTTGTTTTCGGCTTGCCTACCGCTGATTAGTAATAATATTCTTACTCGCCTGCTCGCTTACATAGGCGTAGGGGTTTCAGCGGTTTGGGGCTTAGTGATCGCACTCGAACATGTCGAAATTCAAACAGCTAAATCACTTTTTGCTATATGTGAGATAGTACCCAACTTTCCAACTTGGGCACCCCTACACGAATGGATGCCTAGTATATTTGCTGCTACAGGGGACTGTGGTGACATCAATTGGTCTTTTGTCGGTATGTCCATGCCACAATGGATGATAGTCATCTTCGCGATCTATACAGGGGTACTTGCCTTAGTACTAATGAGTAAAATGATAAATAAAAAAGCGCGATAAGCGCTTTTTTACATTTTAGCCAGTAACTAAGCTTTACTGCGGATAAATGCCGATATTCGATATCCAAAGGACAACTTAGTTAATCTAAGTCCTGCAATGGCCATAAAGCAATATAGTCTTCAAAGTCGTCTAAATTGACATCGTGATCTGCAACCGTTTTACCTCTGACTGACATGCCTGCTAGATGCATAGCGGTCTTTTTGCCTTTGTTGAGCAAGGGGTGCCAAGACGCTAGGCCGCGTCCTTCTTGTAAGCGACGATAACTACAACTTGCCGGCATAAAGAAGATGTCTTGTAAGTTTTCTTTGGTTAATTTAACACACTCAGGCACTAATTTTGTTCGCTGACTGTATTGCGTGCATGCACAGGTTTTAGTATTCAATAAACCACAGGCAATATTGGTGTAATGTACTTGTTCATTATCCTTAATTTTGTCAGTCACAACCGCTTCATCAACACTATCATCATCAATAAATTTATGTAGGCAACACTTAGCGCAACCATCACAAACCCCTTCCCATTCGTCTTGAGTCATTTGCTCAAGGGTTTTTACTTCCCAATATGGTAGGCTCATTTATTAAATAACAACCACATCATGGCATCACTGCGATTATCGAAGTTTTTAATCGGTAACTCATATTTTGCCGCCATTTCACCTACTAAGTTTTGATTGTTATCTTGCGGATTAATAATGCGTGCAATTCTAATGTCATTACACCAGTCTTCTTCGCTCATGATCATCAACAACCTCGTCATGTTCATTGTCGAGTAAGTTAGAATCAGTTGAGTAACGTCAAGCACCACACTTTTCACTTGATTTTTACCGGCTAACTTAACAATATTTTTTAACATACGTTCAATATCTAACACTTTAGATACTGAGCCTATAGCCTCACAAATGAGGATTTTATTGGGTACATCTACCTCATAGGTAAAAGAAAAATTCACAGTTTAATTAACCTTAGTGGAAAGCTGAAAAAAGTGTTGGAAACTAATATCAAGAATGTCATTTTGATGTAAAGCTGCCACACCCTGTGGAGTGCCCGTTAGTACAATATCTCCAGGCAGCAAGGTAAATATCTGAGAAATTTCACTTAATAATGCATTAATACTAAAAATCATATCCCCACTATTACCATACTGGCGTTGTTGACCATTTACTTTTAATTCAAAGTTCAAATTATCATGATTGTCGATAGCTGACTTTTCTACAAAAGGTGACACAGGACAGCTGCCATCAAAACCCTTGGCTCTTTCCCATGGATGTCCCTGTTTTTTCAATTGAGCTTGCACATCTCTTAACGTTAAATCCAGAGCTAAGCCGTATCCCCAAATAGCGTCAGCCACTTCGTTCTGTGAAGCACCCTTGAGTGGCTTTGCTATAAGTACAGCCAATTCAAGTTCATTATGACACTCCCCCTGCCCTTGTGGGATATCTATATTTTTACTTAGGTATATTAAACTTGTAGATGGCTTAATAAATAGCAAGGGGACATCCGGCACCTCATTCTTCAACTCTTTAATATGCATCAGATAATTGCGCCCAACACATACAACCTTACCCGCAGGCAAGGGAATTTTTTGCCCTGATAAGCTTATATGCTGGTATTGATATTCCTCAGGAACTGACAAGTCTCAACTTCCTTTTTTAATTCTGTCTGATAAATACCCAATAGCGGTACCAAAATAACTCGAGCGGTTCCATTTCATTAAGGTATTGAAATTTTCATACACCAAGTATATACGTCCATCTGGACCGTCAGGAGCAATAAGGGAAGCCATAAGATCAAGCGCAGGCAAATCCTCTCCATCATAACGCCGCACCCCCAATGCTTGCCAATTCAGTAAAGTCTTACGATCTAGCTTACCTAGGCCAATCAAGGTCATATCAAATTCTTTAGGTAAGCTTACCTGACGCCCCCACGTCAGGGTATCGTTCCAACCTTCTGATTTTAAAAAGTTGGCAATAGACGCAAACACGTCGGCCGTATTGGCCCAAATATCCTTCTTGCCATCTGCGTCAAAATCCACAGCATAGGCTAAAAACGTCGTTGGCATAAATTGACTTTGCCCCATAGCTCCAGCCCACGATCCTAAAAAATCATCATGACTAACGTGCCCTTGTTCAACGATAGTCAGAGCTGCAAACAATTGTTTTTTAAAGAAATCCTCTCTGCGACCTTCGTAAGCCATAGTTGCTAGAGACGAAATAACTGGATATTTGCCCATGTAGCGCCCAAAGTTACTTTCATTGGCCCACAAGGCAACAACAAAACGTGCTTGAACACCATATTGGCGCTCCACCTGTGCCAAAACCACTTTGTGTTGTTCCATCAACTCTAGTGCCTGCTTCACCTTCCAATCAGGTACACGTGTGGCTAGGTACTTGTCCAAGGTTATTTTGCTTTCAGGCTGATTTTTGTCTGCTACAACAGCTTTTTGGTGAAATTGCACATCACTAAATTGTAGTTCAATAAATTCACTTTTAAATCCTTGTTGAACTGCCTCTTTCTTTAGCTGCTGAATATAATCGTCAAAACTTACTTGAGCAGACGCGAGTGACGACAAGGTAATATAAAATATCGACATTAGCCACAGTGTACTTTTAAGCATCATTGTTATGGCCACCTTGTGCAATTAAATGGGTTTTTAGCAGGTTTTCTTGAGGCGGTGGAAGCTGCAAATAATACCCTTTAGTGTTGAGTTCATCGCGTAATTTAGCCACCTCCAATCGGGCTAGTTTTCGTCCCTCTTTCAAAGGCATAATCATAAGAAAAATGGGTAAACCAAAAGTTTGCATAAGAGCCTTTGGCACTTTACTAAAATCATCTCGACCGGGCACATATAAATAGGTCTCATCTTTTCTACTGCTTTTATACACAGCGCACAACATTTAATAGCTCCCTAATTTTCGTTTTTAGTCACATTCTCAGCTAACTTTAACTCATCTACACCCAGTAATTGAGGTAGAAAGTATTCTCGGCGCCAACCACTGATTAAGTCAGGTTCTAATCCCATAGCGCGTAACTCATCGTATTGAAACCAGCACCATGAAATGAGTTGATTAATTTGCTTTTTAGATCCAACTATTTCAATAGGAATTTCAAGTTCTTCCGCCACTTGCTTGCATACTTCACGAATAGCTGTGCTTACTTTTTTAAATTGTGCATATTCGGTCAAGCGCTCCACGCGAGGTGGATAAGTGGTTGAGGGCGCATCTTGGCAACTTTGTATAATCGCTAACATTGCCTCACCATGGATACGAATTTCATGGTGATTGATGCCGGGCACACTGGCTAGTGCGCCTTTATTTGTGGGTTGCTTTTTGGCTACCTCAAGCAAGTTTTGTTCTTTCACTACAAAATTAACCGCTAAATCTCTTTGCCTAGCCGTTTCCATTCGCCATGCGGCCAAACGCTGCAATATCAGCAAGGATTTACCGCTTAACTGCCAATTGTGAGTAATCCCGAGATAAACAGATTCTAAGGGCATAGTGGTTTTTTTCTTGACTGCTAAACCGGCTATTTCTGTATGGATCCACGCTAATTTATTTTGCTCAACCACTTTTGCTTTTAATTCAGGATAAAGTTGATAAAGATATAATACATCGTTAGCCGCATAGGCACATTGTTCAGGCCTTAAAGGACGAGCCAACCAATCCGTACGTGACTCCCCTTTGTCCACAGTCACATTAAGCATAGTCTCTACTAATTTTGCATATCCCAAAGACGTGCCCATACCGACAATACTGGCGGCAAATTGGCTATCAAATATAGGACTGGGCATAATTTTAAAAGCATGCCAAAACGTCTCTAAATCTTCCGAACAGGAGTGCAACACTTTGACTACTTTGGGATTAGTTAGTAGCCCAATCAAACTTGAAAAATCATCTATTTTAAGGGGATCAACCAATACCAACTCATGGCCATCGTATAGTTGAATCAAGCCCAATTGGGGATAAAGGGTGCGAGTTCTAACAAACTCAGTATCGACAGCCAAGGTATCACTCTGACTCGCCTTTGCACAAAACTGCTCTAAGGCGTTTGTATCAGTAATAAAGGTATATTGCATAACATTCCAAAATAGTAAAAAGCCGGCAATAGCCGGCTTTTTACATGATTAATAAAGGTGACACTTACTTATCACGAAGCTCTCTGCGCAGTATCTTACCAACATTAGATTTAGGAAGCTCGTCTCTAAACTCAACTTTTTTCGGTACCTTATAACCGGTTAAGTGTAATCGACAATGCGCGATCAAGTCTTTATCACTTAATGATTCATCTCGTCTAACCACAAATAACTTGACCAGCTCGCCGGTAGCCTCGTTTGGCTGCCCCACTGCGGCAACTTCTACTACACTAGGATGCATCGCAGCGACTTCTTCAATTTCATTTGGAAAAACATTAAATCCAGAAACTAAAATCATATCTTTTTTACGATCAACAATATAAAAGTAGCCATCCTCGTCACAACGAGCGATATCGCCCGTGGCCAACCATCCATCAACAATCATTTCTTCTGTCGCATCTGGACGGTTGAGATACCCCACCATGACTTGAGGACCCTTAACCAGCATTTCACCCGCTTCGCCAATGGCAACTTCTTTACCGTCATCATCAACCAGTTTGATATCTGTTGATGGCACTGGCATACCGATTGAACCTTTATAAGCCTCTATCTGTGGCGGGTTTACAGTTACGGTTGGGCAGCATTCAGTAAGGCCATAACCCTCTAGTAAAATTTTACCGGTCACTTTTTCCCAACGCTCAGCTACCGAACGTTGCACGGCCATTCCACCGCCCAAGGCAAACTTCAACTTACTAAAATCAAGAGCGTCAAACCCAGGAGTATTAAGTAAACCATTAAATAATGTATTAACCCCCGTGATCACAGTAAAGGGATATTTGGCTATTTCTGCTACAAAACCAGGCATGTCTCGAGGATTGGTGATCAACAAATTAGGACAACCAAACTTCACAAAGGTCAAGCAATTGCCTTGTAAAGCAAAAATGTGATAAAGCGGTAAGGCGGTTATCACTAATTCTTTGCCTGGATCGATAATGGTTTCTAGAATATTTGACGTCTGTTCAAGATTGGCCACAATATTTCTGTGGCTTAACATCGCCCCTTTAGAAACCCCTGTTGTACCGCCAGTATATTGTAAAAAAGCTAAGTCTGAACCTTCAACTAGTGGTCTGGTATAGTTTTTCTTGGCTCCACGCTTCAATGCTTGAGTAAAACTCTGAGCCTTGGGTAAAACATATTCAGGCACCAACTTCTTAACGTACTTTACTGCAAAGTTAGTTATTAACTTCTTAACCGGGGAAAGCATGTCACCAAGACTCGTGAGCAATACCGTTTTAACCTCAGTATTTTCGATAACATCACCGAGTGTCTTGGCAAAGTTTTCAACAATCACAATCGCTTGTGCATTTGAGTCTTTTAATTGATGTTGTAATTCTCTTGCAGTGTAAAGTGGATTGACATTTACCACCACCATACCAGCCCGTAATATCCCAAATAAAGCCACCGGATATTGAATAAGATTAGGCATCATAATGGCAACTGCATCACCTTTCTTTAAACCTGAATCCTGAAGGTATGCAGCAAAATTACGGGACAATCTGTCTAGCTCACCGAAGGTGATGCTTTTGCCCATATTGATGTAGCTAATGTTTGACGAAAAGGTCTCAACAGATTGCTCAAAAATATCAACAATGGAAGAATACCGATCCGGGTCAATTTCAACCGGTACTCTGGGATCATAATTTTTTAACCAGATTTTTTCCATTTTGCCTCCAGGCACTTCTTATGTCACTTTTCACCAGCAAGATTGATTAAAGCGAAGATAAATTATTAAGGGGTAAGACCAGTTGATTCTAACCAAAGCAATCGCAAAGATAAATCAACTAATAAACAATCGATTAACATTTACGCAATTTTGTCTAATAAAAAAGCATTTAACTGCTGTGCCACCGGTATCGGTCCGTCCATATGTAAATGATGATGGCCTTCACACTCGATAACTTGCAAATTTGCAACCCACTTAAGTCTGTGTGACAAGGATTTTTTCATCGACTCAAAACCTCTGTCACCCATAATCACCAACATCGGACAAATGATATTGCGCATAAAGGCTTCTGCTTGAGAGTCAGTGATACGCAACGAAGAAAAAGTACGCAAGCGGCGATCGGTTCTGAAAAAGTATTGCCCAGCGCGCTGCTCTATGTTCCTTTGAATCAATAGAGTAGCAGACGAGATACTCATATCTCCTGCTTTGGCTCGCGCTTGAATGGTTAACTCAATACTGCTCGGGTGCTTGGGTTTTGCAGCATTGGCTTTGAGCCTATTTTCAATTGACTCTCTAAGCTGTACCGGACTACTAACTGCGTCTTTACTCATCGGCCCAAATGATTCAATAGAGATCAACTTAGTCACTTTTTCAGTAAAGCAACTTGCGTAAAGGCTAGCAATAATGCCCCCCATTGAGTGACCTAATAGAATAAAAGACTGCCATTGCTGACTTTCAACTAACTCATGAATATCATACACAAAATCCATTTGGTGGTAATGACAGCCCTTAGGGCGATGGTCTGATAATCCATGTCCAGTTATATCGATAGCGACAATGTAATAATCTGGCAAATATTGTGATAAGGGAATAAAGCTTGCGGCGTTATCTAACCAACCATGTAAGGCCAGTATCATGGGTTTGTTAGGATCGCCCAATCCCACTCCTCGTATTGTTAAGTGACTTAACTTAAAACTCAATTCTTGCATACCTAGTCCATTGCTCTTAATTCTTAAAATTAAACTGCATTTAGCAAACAACCGGCAATAAAAAAGCGGCACTATATTGCCGCTTATTACTATATCTCACCGCCTTTATGGCAGAAATTCGCCTACTACTGTTTTGCTCTTTCTGTTTTAACCGGCAGTGGTTTAGTTGCTGCACCGGCTGGTAAGTTAGAGTGTCCTGAACTTCGAATGTAAATACTTCGAGAATAAGGGCGTGGATACCAACCATACCAATAATCATAGGGCCATACATGCACTGAAGTCACATCAACTTGTTGAATGTCCTGCCATAAGTAGTAGCCACTGCCTTGTAAAGTAGGAAAAACATATTTATGTTCACCGACTAAACCTTCTTCTACCCCAGTAAACTCACCGGTAAAAGTCATTGAGCGGCCCACCTTATAGACCATTGGATCCATAAAGCCCTGAATATAAACTCTGAAACGCCCGATACTTTCGTCGCCAGCAATTGGTCGTCCATAGCTTTTTAATGGATAGTAAACCACTTCTAAAAGTGTGTTTTGAGCCTTATTGTCAACTTTTGCAATCACGCCACCCCAGCGGGCTTTTTGTCCGGTCATTTGCTCAGACTGCGATGCTGCGTCTTGATAACTGACTAAGTTAGTGCCTTCTGGCAATTGAATTTTTTCAGGAAGAGTAGAGCAGGCCGTCACCAATAGTGATACCAGCACTAAGCAAATACTTTTATACATATGGAACCTCGACTCATTAATATAGGCTATAAGCTAGCATATTTTTGCAAGTAAAAACTGCCAGTCTCACTATATAAGAACGAAAAACAACGGTTTAAGTTCAAACAAATGTATCAACACCGAGTAATTGTTGGATGTTTTGGCGCTGCTGTTCTTTGGCTATGGATTCATAGGCGTCAATGGCAATACGCTCTTTTTGTCCACTCGCACTTTGAATACCTGCCGTTTGCCTGAATGCATCCGCTTGCTTAAATACCGGCTCACTGCCTTGACGCGCGATAACAAGCGCAGAACTAGGTTTAGCATTTTCTTTTTCTGGTGACGTTTGTGCAGAACGAGCAAGTTCCTTCCCTGTGGCAGGCACACCTATAGAACGAATCGATGATAATCCAGTAGACTCTATAGCCAACTTTCCCTCACTTGCTTAATTACTGCACCGTGGCAACGTTTTGCCTAAAACAAATATTATTATCCTGACTCATGGCACATATTCGCCTTTGAGCCGAAATCTAACGCAAAATTTGTTCCAGCTTTGCTACTCGCGGCCAGGTAACTTTTTCCACGTCACTGTATCTCGCAAATAAACGGGTTGTATTTGTTCTGCTGTTTGGGCTTTTCCTTGAATAAAAAGCGCATGAGCGAGTGGCAACATAAATTCTGCATTGGGATACAAAATGTCAGTGGCGAGGGTAAAATTTTGTGGGGGGATAATTTGTGGGTAAGCCGCCCAACCTGTGCCAACACCATAGGCGAGCAAAGTTGAATCAATGAGTTCAGCAGCTACTTCGGGAGGTATCACTTGCTCAATCCCCTGTAAGGTCGCCAAGCCTTCTATTGCACTATAATGCGCAAAATAAACTTCGCCCATACGTGCATCGATAGCACAATAAATCTCTTGTGCTTGGTACAATGTTATAGCTTGTTGTGCCATCGCAGCTAAAGTTGAAATACCTACTACCGGTAATTCAGAACCTAAGGCCAGCCCTTGTAATATACCGGTAGCAATGCGCACGCCAGTAAAACTGCCAGGCCCTAGGCCAAAACCTAAAAAATCAAGTTGGTTTAATACAGCTCCGCCTTCTTTTAATACCTCATCGACCATGGGTAAGATGCGTTGACTATGCTGTTGTGGACAGATTTCAAAGCGGCTAAGTACTTGCCCTTGGCACTGTAATACTACCGAACAAGCCTCAGTTGCGGTGTCAAGCAACAAACAATTCATAGATTTTCCTCTGTACTATTAAGTTTATTTAAAAAGTCCACCGCTTTGGCCAAATCACGGGTACGCTGCATATTCGGTAAACTCCCCAAAAATATTTTGCCATAATCTTTGGTCACCAAACGATTGTCACATATCACCAAGACTCCCCTGTCAGTTTCATCCCTAATTAAGCGCCCGGCACCTTGTTTTAGGGCAATAGCGGCTTGCGGAATTTGAATCTGGGCAAAGGGATTTCCTCCAGACTTACGACAATCTTCGATACGGGCTTGTAACAAGGGATCATCTGGTGAAGCAAAGGGCAGTTTATCGATAAGTACGCAGGTTAAATCATCGCCGCGCACATCCACCCCTTCCCAAAATGCACCTGTGCCAAGCAATACAGCTTGTTTATTACTGAGATATTCATCTAATAATGCACGTTTAGTGGTTGTGCCTTGCACTAATAAAGGATTATCGACTTTACCCTCTAACTGAGACGCAATAGCTTTGAGCGTAGCGTGGCTGGTAAATAATAGAAAACAACGCCCACGGCTGGCTTTGATCAACTGAATAGAAATATCTAACAGCGTTTCACGCATTTCTCTGGCATTGGGTTCAGGCAGAAATCGCGGTACACATAACATCGCCTGGGTTGGATAATCAAAAGGGCTATCTAATGCCAGAGTTTTGGCATCGTTTAGGCCCATTTGACGCTGAAAATGCGTAAAAGCATTATCAACCATCAAGGTGGCCGAGGTGAAGACCCAACTGCGCTTTGGCTCAGCAATAAATTTAGCAAATTTTGCGGCAATACTCAGAGGGGTTAGATGCAGAACAATATGTCGATGGCTTGTCTCATACCATAAACTAACACCCAGTTGTTCCACATTGGTTAAACGTTCCAATTTACCTTTTGCTTCATGCACCCGTTCATACAAATTATCTAAATCTTTGTCGCGCCCCACATGCAATTTAGCCACTTCGGCCAAGATGTTTAAACTATCGGTCAATTTACTTATATGCTGCTGGATTTCGTTATTCAGGAGCATCTGACGCCAATTGCCTTTTTGTGGATTTTCCGGAAAAAACAATCGGAAATCGGCGACGATCATCTTACATTTATCTGCAGCGCCACTGAGCTGTTTAGCGTCTTTTAAAACAGTTCGATATACCACATCAATATCGCGACAAATATCATGTAACTGACGACTTGAAAATGTCTCGCCAAAATACTCACTCGCAATATCAGGGATCTGATGGGCTTCATCAAATACCACAAGGTCGGCTTCCGGTATTAGTTCACCAAAGCCTGTATCTTTTAGGGCCATATCGGCGAAAAACAAATGATGATTAACCACCACCAAATCAGCATCTAGGGCTTTACGCCGTGCCTTGACCATG
The DNA here is from genome assembly GCF_040012495.1 of Paraglaciecola sp. 25GB23A. Classification (NCBI taxonomy): domain Bacteria; kingdom Pseudomonadati; phylum Pseudomonadota; class Gammaproteobacteria; order Alteromonadales; family Alteromonadaceae; genus Paraglaciecola; species Paraglaciecola sp. 25GB23A. The sequence goes on along the minus strand of NZ_JBDYKM010000001.1, from coordinate 558,734 downwards.
TAGCAATCTTCATAATCGGGGCAATCTTTGCCTAAACAATTATCTGCAGTCGACGTAACAAAAGGTAAGACTTTGGCATCTTCTGCTAAGCCTTTCATTTCGCCCATATCCCCGGTTTTAGTGCTAGACGACCAACGACGAACTTCGCTTAGCTCGCCTAGAATATTGACATCCAGCAAAGTACTGTTACCTCCATGTTGGCGCAGGCGATGTAAACAAAGATAGTTTGAACGTCCCTTTAACAATGCTACTTTGGTATGACTCCCCAAGGCTTTTTTAATCAAAGGTAAATCGCGATGAAAAAGCTGCTCCTGCAGATTCTTAGTTCCAGTGGAAATAATCGTTTTTTTGTTTGACTCAATAGCTGGCACTAAATAAGCGAAGGTTTTACCTGTGCCGGTTCCCGCTTCAACAATTAGCGGCACTTTATCTGCAATGCATTGTTCAATAGCTTGGGCCATGTCGGTCTGGGATTGTCTAGGCACAAAACCTGTAATAGCAGTTGAAAGACAACCATCGGCAACGAATAAAAGAGAAGATTGCGACATTAAGACCTGATTAAGAGGAGTGACTGGAAAATTTCGGCCCTAAGTATGCCAAAAACAAGGGCAACAAACGAGAAAAAAAGCGAATTAAGTCAATCATGTAACATAAAGTAAATATCTTAGGTTTTGTCACAGAAAAACACTAATACCTTGCTATACTCCAATAAATTAAGCTCTACTAATCATGGTGTTAAGTGGATTCAATTACTCAGTTACAGGTAATCGTTAAGCAACAAAATACAAGTATTGACGACAAGCTCGCTGAAGTTTGTATGACTATTACACAGCTCATGGCCCACGCAAATCGCGTGAGTTTGTGGCAATTCTCCCCCCAATTGGATGAGATAGTGTGTTTAAAAAGTTATGATGAGATTGATACAAGCATTTCTTCAGGTTTACGTTTAGCTAGAATAGATTTTCCTGATTATTTCAATGCCATAATAAATGAAGAACTGCTGGTCGCTCCTAATGCTCGTGAGCATCAGGCAACCCGAGATTTTCACGACTCTTATTTTATCCCTAATCACATTCACTCATTACTCGATTACATACTGTATAAAGACGGCGCACCTATAGGCATTATATGTTGTGAAAGCGCTGGAAAACGCGCAGTTTGGGGTGAGCAAGAACTAAATGACATAAAAAAAATAGCAGGCGTAATATCCTCTGTATTCCCTCTTAACAAGGTCAATTCAAATTAGTTTTTCCTTATCTTTTACTAAAATCTCATCAAAATAAATGGGAGTAATGAAAGACCACAGCATAAAGTACGTGTTATGTTTTCAGTTATCTTGTGTAACTCACGTTTAACTATAATACTGCGTTTATCGCAACTCGGTGGTCATTTAGTAGCAAGTAAAATGAATAAATGTGCTGTTACAATAACCAAACCAATTAATTGAGAGAGATTAAGATGAAAAAAGCACTGATAGTTTTTACTGGCTTAGTACTGCTGATTGCAGGTGGTGCTTGGTATTTGTTGAGTGGGGCGGGCGATTTAATTCGGACCCAAATTGAACAACAGGGCAGCAAATATCTTGACGCTAAGGTATCAGTGGCCAAGGTAGACTTAGCTCTGACTGAGGGGCGAATGACCATCAGTGCGCTGAACATAAAAAACCCTAAAGGTTTCAGTGATAACAACGCCTTCAGTGTCGATTCAATCACCCTGGATTTAGGTGAGAGCATGGAAGAGCCTTACGTGGTGCAAACAATTAGCATCAATGCACCAGAGATTCTTTATGAGGTGGATGCAAGTGGCCAAGGTAATCTAACCGTACTGAAAAACAACTTAGTCGCCAAATTGCCACAAACTGAAAATGCCCCCCCTGAAAAAGAAGGTGCCAACCCTTTGTTAATTGTTGAAAATGTGACAGTGAGTGATGTACGACTGAGCTTCAATTTTGAACAATTTTCTACCGGTGACATCCAAATAGATAAAAAAATCTATGAAGTTACCTTACCCACTTTCAATGCGGGTCCTATCGGTCAACCTAATGGCATGCCAGCAGATCAAGTAGGGCTTGCGGTAGTCAACGCCATGCTCGATAACGTCATTGCTGCGGCCAAAGCTGAAGCAAAAAAACGCTTAACAGAAGAAGCTAAGAAGAAAGTCAATGAAGAACTCGATAAACAAAAAGAAAAGTTGTTGGACAAAGCTAGCGATAAACTCAAAGGTCTATTCAATTAAATGACAGTTTATAGGGATGACTGTTGATTTTTTCTCAATCCCTATAGTTAAAAAGTGCAAACCACGATATGTTGATTTTTGTAATAGAGAAGGTACTGACAATCAATAATGCAAATACTAGGTAAACGTTAAAGTAACATGGCCTCCCTAATGGATATGCACTTTAAACCGCTGTAGTTATTTTAATGAAGCCTTATTTAAGGTGGGGATTTTTGAGTAAGTTAGTTGGCTTTGCGCTTGTAGCGCAGTGAAATATTTTGCTAAGTCATTCAATATAAGCCATTGAGCATCAGCTGATTTAGCTTTTTATCTTGGACAATTGGAGTAATTACGATAACCATGAATCAAGACCTCTTAAAGCAACGCGCCAAAGCATTTAATTATCTGTTTGACTCAGTAGTCGTGACTGATCTACAAGGTAGGATAATCGACTGGAATCAAGGTTCAACACTCTTATATGGTTACTCCAGAGAGGATGCCATTGGCCAGCATGTGAGTATGTTACATGTGCCTGAGGATTCAAACGATATCACGACTAAGGTGATAGCTGCGGTGCAAGTCGAGGGTAAATGGTCTGGTGAAATCAGAATGTTACGAAAGGATGGCAGTATCGGTTGGATTGAGTCGATGTGTGTACCTGTATACGATGAAGAGCAACAAATTATCGGGGCTATCGGTGTCAACAGAGATATTACCGAAAAAATCCATGAGAAAGAACGTTTGCAGCATTTGGCACATTTTGACCATCTTACCAATCTACCAAACCGTTATGTGGTGATTGACCGTATTGAACATTTAATTGCTCAGTCTAACCGAGATGCACGTAAATTTGCCCTTCTGTTCATCGATTTAGATTACTTTAAGGCCCTCAACGACAGTAATGGCCACGCATTTGGTGATCAAGCGCTAATCCAAATTGCCTCTCGTCTTAAAGGTGCAATACGCAGTTCTGATACAGCGGCCAGATTTGGCGGCGATGAATTTGTTATTTTGCTAGAAAACATATCAGATAGGCAAGATGCCATTCATATGGTTGAGTTGCTTTACCAAACACTTAATACAAAGTACCTCATAGAGGGTCAAAAAATACACCTCAGTAGTAGTATTGGCATTGCCGTCTTTCCAGACGATGCCAGCACAAAAAATGATTTATTAAATATTGCAGATAAAGCGATGTACTCAACCAAGCTTAAAAACAAGGTATTTGTGGAAAACCCACTAAATCGCAAACAATAAAGGTTAAGTGTTTTTAGCAGTATCACTGAAGATTACAATCTAACATGTCGCTCAATTGCAGCCATACCTCTACCTCCTGTTCACAAAAAACCAAACCTTGTGGATTTTCTGCACCCACCTAAGCACTGCGCATAATATAGCTCGATTCGGCCCGAGAAGATTTATCATCTTGTAAGCTCATATCCAACGCTTCATGCACAGTATCTTATTTAATCTCAATACTGCCATGGGCAATAATCACACTTCCCTGTTGATGTTGAAAAGTCATTTTCTAAAAGGACTTAGACCCGCCTCACTGCGCAAAAGAACCCGGTTTCACTAAACGATACTTGATTGCTAGCCGCTAAACTTTGGCATTAAACGCCAATATTTCATAAAAGAAACGTTGAACCTTCGATGAAAAGTCGCTTTGTGTATTGCCAATTTCTGTTTTCATGTTATTTTCTGGCGCACCCTTTTTTGGAGAGCGCTTATGCCTAAAGCCAGTGAAATTAAAAAGAACGCCGCAGTTGAATACAACGGCAAAATATACTTAGTTAAAGATATTAATAAATTAACCCCCAGCGGTCGCGCCGGTGCTAGCCTGTATCGCATGCGCTTGTACGAAGTTGCGACTGGTGCTAAAGCTGACGAAAGCTTTAAAGCCGATGAAATGCTAACAACTGTCGACTTCAGTCGCCGTAAAGTCACCTTGTCTTATATTGATGGTGATGAATATTTCTTTATGGATAATGAAGATTACAGCTCTTATCCCTTGGGCAAAGAAACCATCGCTGACGAAATTTTATTTATCACAGAAGAAACCAAAGGCCTACAAGTATTGTTAGTCGAAGGTGGGCCCGTAGGTATTGAACTCCCTGCAGCTGTCGACTTAGTGATTGAAGAGACCGACCCGTCTATCAAAGGTGCCTCTGCTAGCGCGCGCACCAAACCCGCTAAATTAACTACAGGCTTAGTTATTCAAGTCCCTGAATATATTTCTAGCGGTGAAAAAGTGCGAGTCAATACTGAAGAAGGTAAATTTATCAGTCGCGCTGATTAATACTTTTATACAAACTATGTTTAAAGCCGACTCATGTCGGCTTTTTATTGCCTAAAATAACTCAAGACGATAATCGTTTATTTTACCCAGACTCGGTAGTCCCAGGGTGCTATTTCAATTGTAAAATCAGCATCAACATCCACCTCCTGTTGGCTAAGATAATCCATATAACTGCCATATTGTATGCTTCCAGCAAATTTCACTTTTTCATGCTGCGCGGATAAATTAAGCATGACAAACACCCCACCGTTGTCATCCAAGCGCACAAAACTCAGTACCGCACTGGGCGCTGAATTAGGCACATGGCGCATGATGGCTCCCCACTGACCATTAGCTAAGGCACTTTTAGTCTTTTTAAGTGCAATAAGTTTTTGATAGAAAGTCCCTATCGCATGTTCACGCCAATCAATAGGATCACGTTCAAAAAAAGCTAAACGTTTGGGGCTAGCCACCTCTTGCCCATTATAAATAAGTGGCATGCCGTCCCCCGTAAAAGAGAGCACTACCGCGCATTTTAGCCCACTTCCAAACTGTTCAAACTCAGTACCATCCCAAGCATTTTTGTCGTGATTACTGACAAAAGTCATTTTGATTGCTTCACGTGGATAGGACTTTTCGTGCCAAGAATAGTATTTAAACAACTTTTCAATTTTGCCATGGCCCATACAGATGGCATGCATAACTTCGTTCCATGTCCATGCATAAGTCATGTCAAAGGCGGCATAGTGCATATCGCGAGTTTCCCACTCGGCAAGCATAAATACTGGTTTAATCTGCTCTAAGTCATGCCTTACTTGTACCCAAAAGTCAGTAGGCACCATACCGCCTACATCGCAACGATATCCGTCAATATCGGCCTCCTCTACCCAATATCGCATGGACCCAGCCATGTAATCTCGAAGTGCGGTTTTAGAGTAATCAAAATCGATAATGTCATCCCAATCCCACCAAGGAGTAGGATGAAAATTCCCCTGATGATCTTGGCTATACCAATCTGGGTGCTGCTCCACCAGTACATTATCCCACGCGCTATGATTTGCCACCCAATCGAGGATCACATACATACCTTGGTCATGAATGGCCTGAACTAAAGCTTTGAAGTCGTCAATATTACCAAACTCAGGATTAACGCCCCTATAATCTTGCACCGCATAAGGACTGCCTAAACTTCCTTTGCGATTTTTAAGACCAATGGGGTTGATTGGCATTAAATAAATAATATCAACACCTAATTCTTTAAGTCTGGGGAGGTGCCCCAGGGCCGCGTTAAAGGTGCCCTGGGGCGTAAACTGACGAATATTAATTTGATACATCACCGCATTTTTACACCACTTAGGGTGTGTAATAGTGACTAAGTTTTTTGGTGAATAGGGGTGGCTCTCATCCATTGATATTCCTCCGTAGTGTTTTTAAACGCTTGGGCTTTTTACCTTATCACTGTGCAAACTGATCACCACCGACTTATAGGCAGGAGTATTGCTTTTGTCTGCCACACTACCTAGTGGGATCAGGTCATTAGTCTCAGGATAATAAGCGGCAGCGTTACCGCGCGGAATATTGTAAGCCACTAAAGTAAAACCTTTTGCTTGACGCACAGATTGACGCTCAGAAGGCCAATGGCTGTGTATATCCACTTTATCTCCTACCACAAAACCGAGGGTAGCAATATCCTCTGCATTAACAAAGAGCACCTGACGACTACCATGAATACCGCGATATCGGTCGTTATCAGAATAGATGGTTGTATTAAATTGATCGTGACTACGAATCGTCATCATTAATAACTGCCCTTCAGCTAAGGTATTATTATTGATAGACTGCACCACAAAATTCGCTTTACCCGATGGGGTATTAAACTGGCGATTATCCCGCACTGGATTGGGCAAGACAAATTCACCAAATTGCTCAATACGTTGATTAAAATTCTCAAAACCCGCAATTACATTGGCAATACCATTGCGAATTAAGCGGTAATCATCACGCATTGCCAACCAATCAACACGACTTTGCGGCAAGACCTTATGAGCCAACTCAGCTACAATAGCGACTTCACTTTTAAGCTCAGCACTTGCCGGTGGAATTTTGCCATGTGATGTTTGTACAACTCCCATGGAGTTTTCTACTGTAACGGTTTGAATACCACTGTGCTGGCGATCTATTTCAGTTCGTCCTAATGCAGGTAAAATTAACGCCGTTTTTCCCGTGTACAAATGGGAGCGATTCAGTTTTGTCGATACTTGCACAGTAAGTTCGCATTGCGCTAAAGCTGGCTCGGTAGCACTGTGATCCGGCATGGCCCGATAAAAATTGCCTCCCATGGCAAAAAACACTCTTACCTTGCCCTGTTGCATAGCATGTACTGTCTCAACCGCATCAAAGCCATGTTCACGTGGTACAGCAAAGTGATAATAAGCGTCTAAAGCATCAAGAAGAGCCGCACTGGGTTTTTCCCAGATCCCCATAGTACGATCGCCTTGCACATTGCTGTGCCCTCTGACTGGACAGACCCCCGCTCCTGCTTTCCCTAAGTTACCTTGCAACATCAAAAAATTGGTCATTAGTTGTATATTGGCTACCGCATTTTTATGCTGTGTCATGCCCATGGCCCAGCAGCAAATCGTTTTATGAGAGCCAGCAGCAATGTCGGCGGCCAAACAAATTTGTTGTCGACTAAGTCCGCTATGTTGCTCAATGTCGCTCCACGATGTGACTAACATATCTTGTTTGAATGCCTCGAAACCGTGGCAATACTGCTCAATAAATTTTAGATCGAGGACTTTTTGCCCACTGTCATCTCGTTCGATTAGTTCTTTACATAAGCCTTTTAAAAAAGCCACATCGCCATTAATTTTAATCGGAAGGTGCAAGTCTCTGAGGGCAGTACCTTGGCCAATGACACCATTTAACTCTTGTGGATTTTTAAAACGTTTTAAACCGGTTTCATCTAAGGGATTTATCGCTACTATTTTCGCGCCTTGACGTTTTGCCGCCTGTAATGAACTGAGCATACGCGGATGATTAGAGCCAGGGTTCTGACCAAAAATGAAGATCGCTTGGGCATGCTCTAAATCTTCAAGTGAAACTGTCGCCTTGCCCACACCTATCGTTTCATTTAGGCCAACCCCACTGGATTCATGGCACATATTGGAACAATCAGGCAGATTATTAGTACCAAACTGACGCACAAATAATTGATATAAAAAGGCAGCTTCATTACTCGTGCGACCAGATGTGTAAAACGCCGCTTGATTGGGTGAGTCTAATTGTCGTAAGTGCTTAGCCACCAGCTCTAAGCTCTGCTCCCAGCTAATTGGCTGGTAATGGCTTGCTCCTTCTGCAAGTAACATTGGCGTAACTAAGCGGCCCTGTTCATTCAACCAACGATCAGACTGAGTCTTTAGTTCTGTAATGCTATATTTGGCAAAAAACTCAGCGCCTACGCGCTTTAATGTCGCTTCATCGGCTACCGCTTTAGCGCCATTTTCACAAAACTCAAAGGTCGCTCGCTTTGCCAACGGATCAGGCCATGCGCAGCCAGGACAATCAAAACCATCTACCTGATTCAACTGAGTTAAGAGTTTGGCACCTTCAACTAAGCCGACCTTGTCTAAAGTATTTTTAAACGCAGAAATCACTGCCGGCACCCCAGCAGCCCACTCTTTGGGTGCGCTAAGCTCTAATATTTTGATATCACTCTTATTGCTCATAACTTGCCTAGGGCCTTAATAGTTGTAGGTTACAATAGATGTTAAAACCGCGATTTTTGATAAAACCCAGCAAGGCAATATCAGTCTCCAAGGCTAATTCTATAGCCAGACTAGACGGCGCGCCAAAAGCCAATACATAACGAATATTTGCCATCGCCGCTTTTTGGATCATTTCAAAACCTACCCGACCACTCAAAATTACCCCCATCGGAGCGGTCTCAGTGACCGTATTGTCATGCAACAATGTTTGGGCATTAGCACCAATCAACTTATCTAAAGCGTTATGCCGCCCAACATCTTCTCTAACATCGATAATATTTTGCTGAGTATCAAATAAGGCAACACCATGGTTACCCCCAGTTTGTTGAAACAAAGGCTGCTGAGTAAATAATTTTGCCGCAATCTGGGTCACTGTTGAGAGTGACAAAGGCGACGCTACTTGAGTGCTAGTCGCTCGAACTCGTTCCAAGCGACTTAATAGCTGTTCAATACTTTGTTGACCGCAGACACCGCAGGCAGAGTTGACATATTCTTGGCGCTGCTGCTGAGTTATATCAACAACTGCCCCCGCCACTAAGGTGACCAGTATTTGATTGGTTGTAGTATTTTTAAGGCGCCCCTGCCCCGTGTGGTTGATTGAGTATATGCTCGCTAAGGACTCAATAATACCACTGGTATATAACCAGCCAGTGACCAAATTAAGGTCATCACCTGGAGTGCGCATTAGGGTCAACAGAAGGCTGGCAGGCATAGCTTCAGGCGAAAGAACTTTGAGCCAAATTTCTAAGGGCTCCTCGCTAATAATATGATCAACTATTAAATGTGATAACCATTGCTGGTCCTCACCTTGATGAAATTGGTCAATAGCAAAACTAACAATAGATGGCAAAGTAACACACTATATTTTTTTAATAATATGCCTAAGCTAACTCAGCCACTTAATAGGGTAAAGTGCTAAGCCCCATAATCAGTATCCAACCAGCAAAAAACAGTTTTAAATTTCTAGCTGAAAAAAACAATACCAGTCGTTTTGCCAATATACCGCCAATAATAGCCCCTGGTCCGGCAAACAAAACGATGGGCCAGTAAACCGCCTGACTAATCAACAAGTGATAAACAATGCCAGCCCAAACAGTAAACGCGCTGAGCATTACGGCACAGGCAATAGCAAAGGTGACATTAAAACGCCGTAATATTAAATATACAGCCACCAACTCCCCCACTCCGATGGATAATATCGCGGTAATTATCCCGCCCACTAAAGCAATGAGTGGCAACAAAATATGATCACGCTGGCCTAGTATCTGACTAAATTGACTGACTTTCATCAGTGGCACAGTGATAAAAATAGCCACGGCCAAGACAATAGAAAATAAGCCAAAAAACAAATCTAACGTTTTGTGTTCGGCCACAATGCTGAGGGAGTCTTGCAGGTATTGTACTAAAACCACGCCTATTATGGAGGCAGGCACAGTTAGCAATAGTACCTTGCCAATCCCTTGCCATTGATTAGCAAGCTCACCATCGACCGCGTTTAACTTGCGGTAAAACGCCCACCAAGTGATCGCTCCGGCAGTCATTCCGCAGCATTGAATAGCAAAGCTGGTCGAAACAGCAGTCGCTGCTGAAAAATTCAGTTGACTAAAAAATGGCATAAACACTACGCCCCCGCCTGCTCCCGTGGCATTGGCAAACACAGCACCGACAACACCCAAGAGCGTAAAACCAGCATATTCTTCAAATAGACCAATGGGATCAGTTGTACAAAAAAATACAACCAACCAGATTATGCCCAACAATACACGGATTTGTAGTGCAGATATGGCCCCTAACATTCCCAATAACTTCCTATAGGCTAGACAAAACAGCGCGCGGACTTTGCCAGATTTGCAGCTCGCAGGCAAAGCCTTTTGTTAAGTTTAACAACTAAGCTTGTGGTTTCTTTGACTGGCAATTTTGCTTTGATCCGCTATTTTTAGTTTTAACGTATTAAGCAAGATTACGCACCAACGCGAGCTAAAGTTCAACGGGAAAAACCATGGTTGAAAGAAAGATTGATAAAAATATCGCCATCGTCACTTTGAGTCCCAATCGCTCCGCAAATTGGACACAAACCAAAACCCTCATCACGATTATTGGCCTATTTGTGCTATGTATTGCCCTGATATGGGCCGCATTGGGCGTGTGGATTATTTTACCCTTTGCAGGATTGGAAGTAAGCTTACTGGCTTTTTTACTTTACCGCGGATCGTACTCTACTTATCGAAAACAAGTGATTACAATCAACCAAGACACTTTAAAATTCGAAGCGGGTGTTTATCATCCTAAGTGTTTATTCCAATTTGACCTAAAGCAACTCAGTATAAATGTTAAAGAGCCCACCTTACCTTTCGACTTTAGTGAGCTGCATTTTAAAGACGCACAACACCACTTAGCTTTTGGCCAGTTCCTGAATCAAGATGACCGCCTGTTAACCCTTGATTATTTGCGACAGGCGGGCGTGCACATTCAGAGCGACCGTTGGTGGCTCAGAAAATAAATGTTAGTTTATTAAAAGCTCAATACATTTATCTTTGCGTTACTCAAATGCCCCGCTAAGCCTTGTTTATATACGTTTTGCAAAGCGCCCGCACCTTGGTATTGCTCTACTTCCACCGTGTTTTCGACTAAACCGATAAAGCTCTGCCATGCTTTGGCATACTGTTGAGCAAAACCTTGCTGCCCCCATTCTTGGCTGCGTTTCTTAACTTGAGCAGGTGCAAAAAACACCTCGCCATCAACGGCACCTTGTGGTTTTCCCCGTTGAGCCTCAACATCAGTCACCCCAATAAATATTATTTTGGCAAGCTTAGTGGTCATTTGCTGTTGAATGCTTAATAACAGTTGCTTATTACCAGCAAAATCAAGCAAATAACTCGCTTCGTTGGCAGCGAGTTGCTCAAGTTCATCATAAGTGAATACTTTGTCATAACAGCCTAATTGCTCAGTAAAACTAAGATTGGCCGCTGAAGTTAAGCCTACCACTTGATAATTATCGCCCCGCTGCGCTTTGTGTTTATGTAACAAATGCGCAGTACCGTAAGCGGTTTTACTGGAAGCACTCGTCAAAATAATGTTTTTCACTGTCGTATCAAGATTTTCACCCACGTAGTCATCAAGTACAAATGAGGTCATAAATAAAGGACGAATATTCATTTGTACCGCTTCATTGTTTGCATCATAACCAGGGTCTTGGTCGCAGCGTAAATAGTTATCGTAGACCGGTGAAATACTCTTACGCGCCGGATGTGCATCATAAAAGCCCTGTGGCGATACCTTGCTGGGTCGCACAATCCAATGGGAAGCCATAGGCAAATATCCAAATAAACGCTCACCTACTTCGACACCTGTGCAATTAGAATATGCAACCGTGGCAAAACCCCACATAGGCACAATGCCAAAACCCTTGTCAGCTGGGAAAAAGCCCCAGTAACCAAACTTATCGCCCAATAGAGCGTACGTCACGTTGTTAGCAGAAAAACCAAAGGTATCAATTTTGAGTAAGACCTCGCCGTCTTCCAAAGTATTAAGATCCAATACTTTGTCTACCGCTTTAGTTTGGCTTAAGTCGCTTTTATCGATCCATATTTGCTGAGTTTCAAGCAGGTGTGTTGTCATCGTCTGTACTCTTATCTTTAAACTGTAGGACATAATAAGGTGATCCAGCTTGCAATGGCATCATCCTTTTGAATAGGGGTAAATAAATCGATTTGATTATAGACAAGAGTTGACTGTCAGGCGTTTATTTCAGACTCTGTCATTCAATAAGGATTGCAGCTTAATTGAGTTGCTAAACTTTATCCTGATTTGGTAATAACAGCGCCGCGGACTTTTTGTCCCGCGGCGCTGTTTTTTCACTAAGCAGCTTCTAAGGCTTGTTGATGAATGGCACTGACTAATTCTTTAGGGATCATAAGCGAACTGGCAAGCCTACTTAAGTAGTGTTCTGACGCTGGTTGGCGCAAATCAATCGCCAATACAGAAGCGGCATACACTTCTACCGCGGTTTCAGAATTCGGCACGGCATTGACCAGAGCATCGAGTGAGAGCGGTTTGCGCAGTTCGTCAAATAAACTGGCTTTGTCGGTAACACTTAGATCAAAGTTATCTACTTGTTGGTAGATACCTTGTCTTTCACTTTCATCGATGTGTCCGTCGGCGTTTGCTGCTGCAATCATCGCTCGTAGTAGCAACATTTGACCATTGTCAGAGTTGTCATCGTTCACCACGTTTTCAAATTGTTGTCTTGAAAGGCTCGCAGGCGAATACGTTAAGTTAGCCTTAGGTTGTGAAGGAATATAAGTAGAAACACTAGGCGACGGCGAAACAGGAGCTGAATGGGCAACTTGCTGAGCATTTTTCTGCGAATAAGATTGATAAGCCTTGTAAGCCACACCACCTATGGCAGCCAAGGCTCCCAACTTTAAAGCACTTTTTCCAACACTACGGCCTTTTTTACTCATCAGTGCACCAGATAGTGCACCTCCAGCTAAACCACCAGCAAAGCCAGACATTAAACCGCTTTTACTTAGGCCACTAATAATTCCGTTAAGATCTTTCATGCTATTTCCTCTTTGGTTAGCTAAATAATACGTAAATAATAAATGTTGGATTAGGTTAATTTGTAAACAAATATGCCAAAAAACCATAGGGCTTATTTTTGTATTTTGGTTTTTCTCCATAACGCCCTAATTTTCAACCTTTATCCTCTAAGCATTCAAACACTAACTAACTCTTCCGACGTTTTTCGTTTGCATAACCTATGCTGTGGTATCTCAACTCGACACTGCCTTACGACGTCCGATTAAATATAGGGCTCAAGTATGTTAGGGTAGAGTGAATAAGTTTAGGATGATGATTACAACATTTTTTAATGGAGAGGACGACTAATGGCCAATTCGATACAATGTTTGAAGCAGCTTAAAATTAATGGTGAAACTTGCCACTACCATAGTTTTGATGGTTTGGCAGACAGCTATGATCTTTCACGTTTGCCTTTTGCCGCAAAAATTTTACTGGAAAATTTATTGCGCCACGCAGGTAGTGCATTTGTTCAGCCAGAGGATATTGAGACTCTAGCCAAATGGGATGTAGACAACTGGCAGGATACTGAAATTGCCTTTGTTCCCTCCCGTGTAATTTTACAAGATTTCACAGGGGTGCCAGCCGTAGTTGATTTAGCCGCTATGCGCGATGCCATTGTCAAAATGGGCGGCCAAGCCGACAAAATCAATCCCTTAAATCCGGTTGAACTGGTGATTGATCACTCTGTGATGGTCGATGTATTCGGTCAAGCCGATGCAATGCAACAAAATACTGCAATTGAATTTCAACGCAATCATGAACGTTACCAGTTTTTGCGCTGGGGCCAGCAAAGTTTTGATAACTTTAAAGTGGTCCCCCCTGGTCGCGGTATTGTGCATCAGGTTAATTTAGAATATTTAGCCCGAGTGGTATTCAACAAACCAGATGAAGATAATTTACTGTATCCAGATACCTTGGTCGGCACCGATTCACATACCACCATGATTAATGGTCTAGGCGTGTTGGGCTGGGGAGTTGGCGGCATAGAAGCAGAAGCGGCTATGTTAGGCCAACCGGTCACCATGTTGTTACCACAAATTGTCGGCTTTGAGTTGAAGGGTAAGTTACCGGCCGGCACCACAGCTACCGACTTGGTGTTGACCGTGACCGAACGATTACGCGCTGCCGGTGTGGTGGGTAAGTTTGTCGAGTTTTTTGGTAGTGGAGTAAATGAACTAACCTTGGCCGATAGAGCCACTATTGCCAACATGGCGCCGGAGTACGGTGCGACCTGCGGTATTTTCCCCATCGATCATCAAACCACCGACTATCTGCAATTGACTGGGCGGGACAGCGAGCACATTGAACGTATCCAGACTTATTTAAAAACGATGGATATGTGGGGAACTGAGTCTCAACAGAACGCGGTTTATCATAGTCGATTGTCCTTGCAACTAGATGACGTAGTGCCTTCTATTGCCGGCCCCAAACGCCCACAAGATAGAATTTCTCTAGACCGAGCTGGTGTTGCCTATCGCGACTGGCTCGATTTACAAAACGGCCTTAAACCAGCTAATTCCGACCAAGATGAAAGTGGTTTTGAAAGTGAGGGCGGTCATACCTCGGCAGTATTGCCGGCCAGTGATGGCGATAGCGGTGTACCTTGCCAATATGCGGGTAAAGACTTTATCTTAAAACATGGTGCGGTAGTGATCGCTGCGATCACCAGTTGTACAAATACCTCCAATCCATCCGTATTAATTGCCGCAGGTCTGTTAGCTAGGAATGCTAGAAAGAAGGGCTTGGATGTTAAACCTTGGGTGAAAACCAGCTTTGCACCCGGTTCACAGGTGGTGACCGATTATCTGCTTAAAGCCGGTTTAAATGAGGATTTGGATGCTCTTGGCTTCCAGCTAGTGGGCTACGGTTGCACCACATGTATTGGTAATTCAGGTCCTTTACCCAGTGAAATTAGCGAAGCGATTCATCAAGGTGATTTAGCTGTTACCTCGGTTTTATCCGGTAACCGTAACTTTGAAGGACGCATTCACCCAGAAGTACAAGCCAATTATTTAGCTTCACCCCCGCTAGTCGTGGCTTATGCGTTAGCCGGTAATATGAAGATAGACATCACTACTGAATCTCTAGGTAATGATGCATCGGGTAAGCCGGTTTATTTGCATGATATCTGGCCGGATAGCCAAGAAATTAAGCAAGTTATCGAAAAAGTCATCGACAGTTCGATGTTTATTTCTCGTTATGCCGATGTATATAGCGGTAATAAAGACTGGCAAGATATGGATGTGGTGCAAAGCCAAAAATATGATTGGCCCGACTCTACCTACGTTAAACTGCCACCATTTTTTGATAATATCAGCGCTGAAATTCCGACAATTAGCAATATTGAAAATGCGCGATGTTTGTTAAAACTGGGAGATAGTGTCACCACTGATCATATCTCACCAGCGGGTTCAATTGCCTTGGATAGCCCTGCTGCAGATTATTTGCAAAGTGAAGGGGTTGCAGCCAAAGATTTCAATTCTTATGGCTCCAGACGGGGCAATCATGAAGTAATGATGCGTGGCACTTTTGCCAATGTGCGCTTGCGTAATTTATTAGCACCAGGCACCGAAGGGTGTTGGACTCGCATGATGCCATCAGGTGAAAAAATGAGTGTATTTGATGCAGCGATGCAATATCAGCAACAGAAGATTGCTTCGATTGTCTTAGCCGGCAAAGAATACGGTACTGGGAGTTCACGTGATTGGGCGGCTAAAGGACCGGCTTTACTGGGCGTAAAAGCGGTTATTGCCCAAAGTTACGAGCGCATTCATCGCTCTAACTTGGTGGGCATGGGAATTTTGCCCTTGCAATTTATGCCAGAAGACAGTGCTGATTCACTCAAGCTCAGCGGTGAAGAACAATTCAGTATTCCTGCTGTAAGCACAGGGCAGAAAACAGTAAAAGTATCGGTTAAAACCAAAGATGGCAGTGAACGCTCGTTTGAAGCGAAAATTCGCATTGATACGCCCAACGAGTTCAGTTATTACCAACATGGCGGCATTTTGCACTATGTTTTGCGTAATCTAGCTACCGCCGACTAACATCACTTAACCGAGGCAGGCCATATTCTTGGCCTGTCTTTCGAAATATTTGCCAGTGGAATTATAAGAGTCAGAACAACCTTAAATTGCCAAACTACTTTTCTTTTCTATCCTCAAACGCCTTAGTGCTTATTGCTGACACTTGCGACCAAGCTTCATTGGGCACTAAAAATGACAAAGCATAATGAGCTATTTTCCACTCATCCGCCTGACGAATAAGCACCCCAGTGCCACGAAAACGCCCCCACTTAGGTGACACCGTAATTTCATCAAACCAGGCCGTATTGCCGTCGTTAGAGTAATTAATATGACGCTCTTCTGGGTGATAGGTCCAGCCCTCACCGTCTTTAAAACCCTTGTCTACATAGGCATCAAATTCAATTGGGCGAGACCAACGCTCCCAATCATCAGTGCCCATAAATATACCGTCGTGAGTAAATAAAGCTAAATAACGCTGTTTTTGTGCCTTACTCGCTGCATCATGCAAACTATCGAGTACTTGGTTAACTTGTTGATCGTCTTGGCTTTGTTGCTTGCCAAATACCGACGTTTGCGTCATCAGGATCAAGATAACACTGCATAAAATAAACTGAATATATTTTATAGTGACCACGGTCATATCCTCTGTAGTGAATTCCAATAGCCACATGGCTTATAGTTGAATCCTGATTGAAAGCAATGTCATGCAAAAAGTCTAGTTTCTTATCAACAAAGAGTATTAAAAACACTCGAGGCGACAGTTGGATTGTAAACACGCATAATAAGAGCAATTAACACTAAAAGGTGAAACAGATATGCCTCAATATGACATTATAATTTTTGGTGCCACCAGCTTTGTCGGACAAATTACCGCTCGCTACTTATTTGAGCACTTAGGCAATAGCAGTGAAGTTCGCTGGGCAATCGCGGGACGTTCGGCCAGCAAGCTAGCGCAACTTAAAGAAGCCATCAATGCACCTAATCTTGATACTTTGATTGCTGATGCGGCAGATGAACAGCAACTGAAAACCTTATGTGAATCAACAAAAGTAGTGGTATCAACCGTTGGGCCCTACGCACTTTTTGGCGAGTTACTGGTTAAAACCTGTGTCACCTCTGGGACAGATTATTGCGATTTAACCGGCGAAGTACAGTGGATTGCGAA
Organism: Paraglaciecola sp. 25GB23A; assembly: GCF_040012495.1. NCBI lineage: Bacteria > Pseudomonadati > Pseudomonadota > Gammaproteobacteria > Alteromonadales > Alteromonadaceae > Paraglaciecola > Paraglaciecola sp. 25GB23A. The sequence goes on along the minus strand of NZ_JBDYKM010000001.1, from coordinate 541,703 downwards.
AATGCTTAGTCGTTATGAACAAATAGCCAAGATCACGGGCGCACGCATCGTCAATTGTTGTGGTTTTGACTCTATCCCCTCTGACATGGGCGTATATTTTCTGCAACAACAAGCCAAACTCCAATTTGCCAAGACCTGTGAATCCGTGCACATGCGGGTGGCTAAAATGAAAGGAGCAGCGTCAGGCGGCACGGTCGCCAGCATGACCAATATATTTAAAGAAGTAGCCAGCGATAAACAATTAAGAAAAGTATTATCCAATCCTTATGCTATCTGTCCTGAAGATTACGCATATAAAGTAAGACAAAATAGCTTACAGCGCCCTCAGTATGATCCGCTGTTTACTGCATGGACAGCGCCTTTTATTATGGCAGGCATCAATACCCGCATTGTGCTGCGCACCAACACTCTGCTCAACGAACCCTACAGTCAGCAATTTACTTATGACGAGGCGATGTTAACGGGTCAAGGACTGCTTGGCGGCTCTAAAGCCTATGGCATAGGCGCTGGATTGGCCGGTTTTGCCATGGCCGCTATGTTACCGCCCACCCGTTGGTTAATGGAATCAACTATATTACCTAAACCCGGTGATGGCCCATCCTTGCAACAACAGCAACAAGGTCACTATGACTTACGCTTTATCGGTATTACTGCTAGCGGTGAAAAAATCACAACAAAAGTAACTGGTGACCAAGATCCGGGTTATGGCTCTACCGCTAAAATACTCTCGCAAGCAGCCCTATGTTTAGCGCTTGATATCAGTAAAAAAGATAAATCAGGTGGTTTTTGGACCCCAGCAAGTATTTTTGCAGAGCACTTACTCACTCGTTTACAACAGCATGCCGGTTTAACTTTCGAGGTCATTGATGATTAACCATGGCCTGCTGTCACGCGCTCTGCTGGTATTTACCAGCTTAACCTTGTTAATGCTCAGTCAATTTGTCTTATCGGCTCCTGCTTTATGTCAAAAGCAGGAGGTTGATTTACAAGTGTTAGGCTCTGGCGGCCCCGAATTGGACGATGGCCGCGCTTCAAGTAGTTATGTGATTTGGCACAATAAACGTAGCAGATTATTAGTCGATATTGGTCCAGGCAGCAGTGTTAATTTTGGCCGTGCAGGGGCCGATTTTAATGAACTTGATGGGATTCTTTTAACTCATCTGCATGTTGATCACAGCAGTGACTTACCCGCTTATGTAAAAGGTGCGTACTTTAATTCTCGGACACGGGTATTGCCGATATATGGCCCCGATGCAAACGCCTTAATGCCCTCTACTAGTGATTTTGTGCAACGCTTATTTGCTCAAGGGGGAGTTTATCCTTATCTGGCTGATTATTTAGTGCCCTCGAACACTGAGTTTTATTTACAGGCGTTTAACGTTACAAACTCGCCCGAACAGCCCAAGCAGATCCTTACTTACTCACTTGCACCCGACTTAAGTATTAGTGCCATAGCTGTGCATCATGGCCCGGTGGCCGCTGTTGCTTGGCGAGTAGATATCGCAGGTTGTATAGTGAGTTTTTCGGGCGATATGAATAATCAAACCCAGCATCTTAGGCAGTTAGCCCAAGACGCAGATTTATTAGTTATCAACAACGCGATTCCCGAACAAGCCCAAGGCGCAGCGCGTAATTTACACATGCCCCCTTCAGAAATTGGCAAAATAGCCCAAGCAGCTAAGGTTAAAAGAATATTGCTCACTCATTTCATGAAACGCACCAATGATAGTCAAACCGAGACCATTAGGCTGATCAAACAGTTCTATGCTGGCAGGGTCGATTTATCTGAAGATATGCTGCGTTACCCTCTGCCTTGAGTACTATTTGCTGAACATCATGGTATTTAATTATTTAAGCTGTCTTCCGCCATCTAAATGTATAGTGCGGCCGGTAACATAATCACTGTCTAATAAAAAGTTAACCGCTTTCACTGCTTCTTGTGCCCCAGGGCAAATCTCCAGCAATGACTTTTTCAAGGCTTTTTGTTTGTAATCTTCAGTGTCGTGGTCATTAAACATAAGTAAAGCTGGTGCAATTGAATTGACCTTCACTTTGGGCGCCAGTGAGGCAGCAAAAGACAAAGTTAAACTGTGTAAGGCGGCTTTACTGGCGGCATAGGCAATATGTTTTTTACTGCCTTTTTCTTGCACGTAATCCGTCATGTGAATGATGTCAGTGACGCCATCATCTTGGATCAGTAAGGACTGGAAGGCTAAATTGAGCTGATAAGGGGCACTGGCGTGAATCTGCATCATGCGCATAAAAAGCTCAGATGGGTCGCTGTTGCCACTTTCCGCCGCCCAGTCAGAAGCATTGTGAATAATGCCGCGTAATCTTGGGTACCGCTGCTTGATATGCTGGATAAAACCGTCGATCCCTTGCTGAGTTGAAAAGTCAGCTTGCACTAATTCTATGCCCTTATTTGCTAAATCTTCATGGCAAGCTTTGACTTTTCTGTAGGTAACAACAACTTCATGGCCATTTTTGTGCAAACTTTCAGCAATCGCCAAGCCAAGACGCTGAGTTCCGCCGGTAATAATGATAGGATTATGCAAATGATTGTCCTCTTTTTAACTATTAAGTAATCCGAATTCAGCTTACTTACGTTTTGGCTCTTATGGTGATCATAAATAAATCACAAAAATTAAATTTGCCTAACACAAATCGTGCCTCAGGCGTATTCCGAAGGAACTATAAATGTTAAAAACCAAAGTGGTGTCAGTACGAGATTCACTTTCTGAACAAGCAATAGCCGTCCGTAAAGCTTTGATTGACCAAGGGCTGGAAACACCCATGGTTGAAAATGGCCTCGGTGATTCTGAAAAGCGTGCCCGTATCCAGGCTGCTATGCAACAAATAATGCAAACCTTAGGCTTAGATTTAAACGACGATAGTTTATGTGATACTCCACATCGTATCGCCAAAATGTATGTAGATGAGATATTTTCCGGTTTGGACTATAGGCATTTTCCCAAAGTCACCGCTATCGACAATAAAATGCAAACAAGCGAAATGGTTAAAGTCAGCGACATCAGCCTAACCAGTACCTGTGAACATCACTTTGTCACTATTGATGGCATGGCAACCGTAGCTTATATCCCGCAAGATCGCGTATTAGGTCTGTCAAAAATCAACCGTATCGTTGATTTTTTTGCACAAAGGCCACAGGTACAAGAACGCTTAACCCAGCAAGTATTGGTTGCCATCCAAACTATTGTGGGGACTGAAGATGTAGCGGTGACAATTAATGCAACCCATTATTGTGTCAAAGCACGCGGCATAAGAGACACCACGTCCAATACTAAAACCAGTGCATTAGGCGGTGTGTTTAAACTAGACCCTGCCATACGTGCTGAATTCTTCGCCAAAGATTAAACTTACCTCAAATGCACATAGCAATATGTGCATCTCAACTCCATCGCGTAATAAATTGAAATAAACTAAAGGCGTAATGTTGAAATAACTGTCTACATGCAAATTCAATCAAGGCCCAAGTATTCATGTTCAAGGTTGTAGTTTATGGTAAAACTTGGGCACTTTAATCAAACAATCCAAAAAGTTAATACTAGAAACGTCTAAATCATTAGTAGAAACTGTCAAAATAATTTACAACAACATTTTTAAAAACTAAAGAAATATGCACAAGCAACTGTTTTTAATAAAGAAATATAAAATGGTTCGAAATATGCTTAATGATAATCAGACTGTTTCATTTGACACTGTAGAGTCCGTTTTAAGCATGCAGTTACCTTCAACTGACGTAACTAATTAAATAATAACAACTTACTTACAAGGTAGATCCATTATGAAGAAGTATGTTTTCGCTTTAATACTTAGCACTAGCTCTTTTTTATCTCAAGCAGCACTATTATACAGCAACGGTCCCGTAGTTGATGGTAGTGGCTTATCAGTTATTACCTCTCCATCAACTCTATTGGGAGCTGGAGCACAAACTACAGCCGGAAATTCAGTGGCAGAAAACTTCACTATTGCCAGTGGAGTAACTTGGACAATTACCGATTTAGATTTTTTTAGTTATCAATCCTTCGCTACTGGTTTTACATTTGTAAACGCCACGTGGAGCATTGTTTCGGGTGATGTAAATAGTGGTACTATAATGGCATCAAACCTTAACGCCCTTACAAATGGTGGTTTCCAAGGCTATAGAGTGACTTCAACAACACTCGCCAATACAGACCGAAGTATTTACCTCGCAAATGCAGATATTGACGATCTAGTTTTAGGTGCCGGCGACTACTGGCTTCGTTGGAGTCTTACTGGTTCCGCAGCCTCTGGTCCTTGGATACCAACTATGTCTGATGCCCGCACAGGTAATGCCCAACAATCCGCAAATTCAGGTTTATTCTCAACGTTATTTGATGCTGGAAGCCAACTCACTGTTGAATTGCCATTTGCTATAAATGGCTCGGTTTTGACGAATGACGTGCCCGAGCCAGCCATGCTAACTTTACTTGGCCTTGGTTTATTGGGTATGGCTGGAGCACGTCGCCGCAAGAAATAGTTATAAGATTTTGATAGATTAAACCCACTTCGGTGGGTTTATTTATTTATGATGCAATACTTATTAACCCGAGATCAGCTTAAGCCACAATCGTAGAATTATGGTCTACGTCTGTAAAATTAAGGGTGGTTTATTTTAAACAATAGGCCATTAACCCGGCGATTTAATTGAATATGTAATCAGTCACACCTTGTTTTGATAGCTCTATAAAAGAAATATTCTTTAACTTGTCGCTTATCGTTTCGATAGTAAAACGTGTAGGCAACGTTGAGTCGAAAGGACCGATCTTCGAACAGCTATTTAGTTGCTTTTATTAAACCAAATTCGTATATGGTTAATTAACAATAAGGCCTCATTCTAAAATACTTGTTGACAATACTTGCCGTTTACCTCTTTTAGTTCCTACAAGTTTGATGGTAGATTTTAACAAAGCAAAAAGTGTGTTCAGCGATTAAGGTTTTTCTGATGAAATTTTCAAGTCTTTTGGGTGTCGTCTTTTCCATAACGTTGTGGTCTTGTTCAAGCCAAAGCACTGCAAATAAGTCAGTTAGCGCCCCCTTAATCGCCTATCCGAAATATACGGGAGCCTATGACGGTTTTAGCCTAGTGCTGGATGAGCGATTTGACCATTTTAACGAAGCAGTATGGAAAAAAGGCGATGGAGCAGTAGGTGGTGAGTCGATTTGCCGTTTTCATGATAAGGGTATTCGCATAGTTGACGGCTTATTGGAACTGGTGGTTATTGAAGAGCTCGTTCAAGCAAGTTGGTCGACAGATCATCAACAGCACAAAGGTGATTATAAGTTTTTGTGCGGCGAACTGCGGACACATCCCGATAAGAAAGTTCGTTACGGGCGGATTGAAACCCGTATGAAGGCCCCTGATCGCAACAGTGCCTCTGGTTATATCTCCTCTTTATTTACTTACACCAACGATTTTGATCGTAATGCACCTAAAGCCGGTGTTCAGGAGTGGGAGGAAATCGATGTAGAATTGGAAGGTGGTCGCCCAGATAAATTCCAAGCCAACTTAATCTACGGTATGAATACATGGGAATGGTGGCGCACACGGGAATATGGTGCTTGGGAAGATAAAATAATTGTCGGTCCAGTTGACGAGTGGCGTGTATTTGCTATTGAGTGGTTACCCGATGCTATCCGATGGTATGTGGATGGGAAGTTGGTTAAGACCCTGGCGCAAGATGATCTTGATTGCCAACCTGAGTGTCAGCAATCACAAAAACAAGCCACACCTATTCCAGACAATGAAAGCTCTATCTTTATGAATTTCTGGATCCCCAATGATGTTATTCAAGATGCATTTGGTGGCAACAAACGCGACAATGTTTATCCTATGAAAACGCAATATGATTGGTTTCGTTATTATCAATTGGACTCTCATCCAGTGAAGGGCTGGTAAGGTTAATAACTACTGCCGCGGCTGTTTGGTTACAGAGTAATTTCATCAAAATCCGCTAAGGAATTTGCTGAAATTGAACGCAGCCTTTCTGAAGATCAATAATACAGTTGGACTCATAGCCAAAGGGTAAAAAGCGGTTCCCCCCTTGCTTGGCATTGTCCAAAAACACATACATTGATCTTTCCTTAGGACAGTAGCGAGTCTAGTTGCCATCCACATCCCCTGTAAGATAGGCAATGTTATACTTTTTCTTCTCTATGCAATCAATTCTGTCAGCTAAGCTAGGTATATGAAAAAATTCAGCTACTAGGCCGCGATAGTCTGGGCTTTGATTAAAGAAGTAGACGTAATGTATGAAAACCGCATGACCTTACCTCAAAATGCTATAGTGAAACGCCAGATGAAATGAAAAACATGACTAAACAAGTAATAACTGCGTGCAAGGTCTCTGAACTTGAGCGTCACTGTAGCGAAATAATTCGCAATGGATTCACTGTTGTTAAAAAAATTAACAGTGAAGAAATAGACGATATTTATCGGTATCTAGGTAAAAAGGAAGAAATAGCTGATAAGAGAGCCTTTGAAGACACTCTTGCCAGTGGCAATATTAATTTCGTCGGATGGCGAGAGGTCAAAACTAAGTATTTTTCAACTGCTGACCAGAGAAACCCTGATATTATAATTCCGCCACATTGTGAGAGTAATCCTCGGGGAGGATCATTTCAAGTCGCGTTCTTTTACTGTCAAAAATCTGCAGAAACAGGTGGAGAGAGCATATTGATCCCATCAGAAAATATCGATGAAAAAGTCAGTTTTAAAAGATCTATATTTATACCTGTTCCCGGGCGCCTAAAAGAATGGCCAAGTTTTGTGGAAATAATTCATCATACCTTTCCCTTCTTGAAAAAAATGCCTCAACTTTTCAAGCCCTTGTTATTGATACTCTTTTTACTGCTTTTTGCGAACAACATCATACCGAGTATATTGAGATTACTTGGTATTCCATTTGTCATAGGCTCGCTTACTGAAAATGGTATACCTATTATCCGTTTTAGTAAATTTGCCAAGCAGCTTGATCTGGAGAAAGCACTCAATGGTCAAAACTATAGAACACTGGGGTTTTCTGAAGGATTTTATGATTTCAGCATTCGAGAGAAGTTTAGTGAGTTTATTTTAAAAAATAATCTTTATTTCAAAAAAGTGAAAGACGCGAATTTGTTTATAACTAAGTCTGAAGAATTTCGTTATAAGCCTCTGTATCACTCACAAAACGACTTTTGCAAACTCTTTAATAATTCAGTCATTGTAAAATTAGACACAGATGAACTATTAATTATTGATAATCGCCGGTTTATGCATTCAAGCACGCAGTATCAAGGTGAGAGGCATATGTATGCATCTTTTTTATAATTTAACCATTATTGAGTACGGCATTTTTCAATGTCACATGTCATACCAAAGCCATTTCAAAACCCGGTGGCATTGTGCCGACTTCCTGCAATAAATTTTCATGCTCGTAATGATACACTTGATATAGCGACATTGGTTCAGTAGTGTAAATAAAACCCTTCAGCCCGTCTTGTAGCGTTCTCTCAAAATCGCATAAAGCAACAATATGCGCATTAACGAAAACCCCTTGCTGCCAAGTCCATGCAAGTAGATTATTGAAGACTTTAGTTCTGAGGTCTTTTTCAAGATCCTTAGCAATTTCAAGATGGGTAAGGTAAGCGATATTCAACTCCATACCTGCTTTGGGCATAGGCTTAATCAGACTAATAGGCTTCAGTAAAACACGGATTTTCCACGAAATTGATTTAACCAATATGCTTTTATGCGGCGAAGGATTATGAGGAGCAACACAGGCAATTATTTGCTTATGCTGATTTTTTACTAGTATAAATTGTTCTAGGGTGAAGTTGTCCCAACTATTTAATCTTCTACTCAGTTCGTTTTGCTCTCCATCGTAGGAAAAACCAAAAGCTCTGTCTTGATTCTGTTTTTTCAAAAATGATGTCAAAGTAGAGCGATCATCTTGCTTCGCAAAACCAATATGATACTTATTAGAATATTGGTAGAAAGGTACCTTGGCGAAAACATTAACCATGCGATAAGCGCTCAATTTCCGATAAATAAATTCATTTTTTGCTTTTTTTATCAATGAATTGATGGCTTTACTATTTTCATCCATCACAGCGGTAATCAGATATTTCAGTCCATTAAGTTCTTCAATCTGACTAAGATTATACAAGAGAATAGATAATAACTTTTTCCACGCAACAACAAGCTCTAACTTAGGAGCTATTCTTAAGTCGCCTAGGTATCCAACGTCAGTATTTTTATTATTTATTCGACCTTTGCGGATGATCAAACTCGCTACGAATCCCAATTTTCCGCTTTTATCTCTGGCTATTAATACGAAGTATTGATTGCTTGATTTTTGTAAAAAAGAAAAAAAGTCAGGCCCTCTATTGTATTGAATATCAATGAGCGGCGTATTCATCGAAGTCTGATTAAAGAAAGCTAAAATTTCATCATTATTTTCCCGAGTCGCTAAAGAAAAAGCCGGAAATTGAGCTAATAGTTCGGCCAACTTCATTAGATCCAAAACTCTTTATTTTTGCTGCTTTGAATTAGATTAACCGCTTGCTGATCTTCTTTTCCGGTGTCTCGAAGCTTTTCAATAGCCAAATGGACGGTATCAGCCTCAGTGGAACGAAACCGGGGGCTAATGTCTAGCTTAAGATTCTCCCCCTGATTTCTCATAATCGCTACATCCTGCTCAATCACCTGTCGTGTATAAAACTTCACGAAGGGTTTAGCTATCCAATTAAAGCTCACTAATTTATAAGCTATATAGGTATACACTCTACTCTTAAGAGTCGAAATGGGTGTTATTTGACTGTTGATAACAAAGCCATATTCATTATTATATGAATAATCAACGCGGGTTATATTGGGATAAATAAATTTATCCGTGTGAGTCATAGGCACACCTTTAGGGTTCAACAAACGGTTTGTGATACCACCAATTTTGTCGTTTTCTTGGTTGTATGTCACTAATACCGCTCCCTCTTTGGTTTCAATACTCATGGGGACTTTAATTTGCGCTTTATTTCTAAACCAGCCCGCATGCACATAGACGGTATGCGCTACATCCATGAAATTTTCGACTAAATTAGTCACTTCATTATCGAAGTCAGTGATCATAAAATATTTTGTCCATGCAGGATCTTCAGCGTAGGGAAACGTCCAAGTCGGTATTGCGTCAAGCGGCATTTCTTGGCTTGGACATATCCACAATACGCCATTTTTTTCGTATTGATGCGGCCGAGCAATTTTGTATCGACTATTTTTGTCCGGGCCTTCAGAGGGTATATCTGTCACATGACCGTGTTTATCATAGGTCCAGCCATGGTAAGGACACACAATCTGGCCATTTTTACATTGGCCCTCAGACAGTTTTGTGCCCCTGTGCAAACAACGATCTTCTAAACAGCTTAGCCCGCCATTTTCATCCCGAAAGATGACATAGGGCTTATCATACATAATCCTGCGAATGGGCTTTTGGGCCACTTCTGACGCTAAACAAAGGATATACCAATTATTGACGCGTTTTCCGTCTCGCTCACTTAAAGGTTTAATGTTCATAAAATAAATTTAAATCCTCAATTTTCTTCACTACTGTAATCGCTTCTATTTTGACTTGTCCCTTTATCAAACCTTGTCTAGCCATCAGTTCAAGATGCTTTTGGTGCGCGTTTTCTGCATACAAAACCTCTTCAGGTGCCAATTGACCTAAATCTCTAGCCAAATTGTAATGAAACGATGTTCTAAGTAGTGATGCTAATGCTGTCTTGATTGCAGATAGGTCATCTCGCCAAATGCCGTCTAGGATTAATACATATTTTGGTTTCTTATCTTCACATGCCAACAGTGTCAGCGGTTTACTGTTTGGAAATTGAATCGAGATATGCTGAATAACGTGGGCTACAAATTCATTGGCTAATTTTTCACCGACAAAGTCATTGTGACCTATTCGACTTAAAAATGTGAAGCTAGGAATGTCACCATAGAAACCAGTGACTTCAATTAGATCGTTGTTTTTATATCGAATAAGACCTGAACCGGTTGTGACTATAGGGATAACTTTCATCCCTAAACTTAGCTGCCAGGAAGGAAGGATCAAAGCCGTCTCTGCACATTCAAATTCATAAAAATGACTCTGATAAGCCAATGGGTATTGGCTGGCAAAAGGAATCGATACCACACTTTCGGTTGACCAAAGACCTTTGCCTTGAAGTGTGGCATGGGTAAGTATTTTTTTTAGTTTAATTGCCCCTGTTTTAGCTAGTGCCGTATCCCAACAACTGACTAAGGTAAGCTGAGGCCAAAATATTTTCCAAAAATCAGAATCCTCCATTTCAACTAATTCCTGTAATAATTCAACTCGTTTGGGCGCAAATGGCGCTTTAGTTTGTTTTAAAGACTCGCCTAACACGCCCCAAGACCCGCTTGCCAACACCGCTTGAATATATTCTTTATGCCTTAATATCGTCTCTAGTAAATTAAGTGCAAATGAAGGACTCCATACCGAAATCAGTCCAAGTCTTTTCTCAGCGCACAGAAAACACGCAGTCGCTATCATCGCGTCACGATCGGTTTTGGCCAAAGATACACTCTCAGGCACAACAAACATTCTCCCCAGCAGATAACGTTTGAATATGGAGAACAACTCTCCATCATTTAAGTTTGCCTGCGAAGTTCTCTGATTATCTGGCAGCCATGACAATGACCAATAATGCTTGGTGGTGAGCAAGGTTTTATTTGCCCTGTAGACGTCGAATAACCATGCAGAACTGGCGTATCCAAACTCTGTTAGTAAAGCCTTTGAATAAGGGATCCACTTTTGTGTATCGGTAGAGCCACTCGTAGGTTGGTAGCGATGGCAATCATAGCAAACCATTCCTTGTTCGCCCTGGCGCATTTGGCGCAAAATAGCCGCTTGCCAATCCTTATACGTAGTCACCGCAAAAGCTTGGGTGAAATCTTCATATTCTGCATAATTTTCAGAGGTTCCAGCCAGCGTTTGTGTGCCGGTTAACTGGGATAGAATATGTTTTAATTTTTTTCGCTGGACTTTTTCTAACTGATTTTTATTAAGCCTGAATCTCAGAAAAGAATAAAAACTGGCGAAGCAGAATAAAGTGTGAGCCCAAAAAACATGCTTACTCATTATAGGCTATTCATTTAAGCGGTTTTGATTCAGGTTTTACATAATGCATACTGGGTCTTTTGCGCCGAGTCTTTGAAATTGTGTAGTGAAAAGCTAGCATATGGGTATGGACACTTCCCTTGGTTTTTTGTTTGGATTAAACAACAAAGTACCGTCTGAATGGCTCACTTGTTTGTCGACTGGGTAAATAAGGAGGCAATATTAACTTTTTAGCATCCGTCTGGTTTTGCGTAGCGTTCGCGAAATAAAGTACAAAAAAGTCGACTTATCTATCCTGCCAATGCAGCAAAGTTCATCTCCTTGTTGATGGCCTGGGTTTTTTTCTACAAAAAAACGTATATCAGGATAATCATCGATTAGCGATTGTTCTATGGGTGCTACACCCTCAAGCAAACGACCAGCAGGATTAATGAACTGCAGAACCCCTTTATGTGCTTGCCAATTATCGCCAAATTTTTCCCTTGATAGAGTATCAATAACAGCTTCTTCCCATACGGGTGTACTTTGATCGTGCCTCGGATAATAATTCAACAGATTCCGGCTAAACAGTAGATACGTTTTATAGCCTTTTGAAATAAGAAACCAATGTATAGGTTGCAATCTGTTCAGTAAAAATTGTTTACCTAGCAACTTAGCAAAAGCAATCTGCAATGCCGACTGCCCCCAGTAATCAGAAGCAATAATGGTATCACCGGAATAAATAGCATGGACTGCCTTACCTGCTATCTTGCGCTTATAAATTTCTATGGTTGAAAAACCTTGGACACTTTTGTCACCGGAGTCTATTAGCAGAATAACCTTACTCTTAGCTTCAAGATCTGTGGCAAACTGGGCTTGCGAAATATCGGTATAGTAACGTTGAAACAATATCCACATATCGCTTCTCAAGCTTGCACTTAAGCCAATGATGTTAAGCGTTTTCCCTTGTAGCTTTCCACTTTTGGCGAGCATAAAAATTTGGGACCTATAAGGAATATAAATTGGCGGAATGCCATCAAGCGCGGCAACAGTAATTGATTTTGTCAACGTTATCAAAACTTAAAAGTCTAGCTTCGGCTTTTTCACACTATATTTGCACTACATTATTTTTTCAGCCAGTATCGTCAGGCTATGGGGTTAAGCTAATCATTATCAGCTTGATGAGCCGACAACACATCTCTAGGTAACATTTTTCGAGGAACACTTGTGTGAACAAAGCCCTTCCAGTTAATTCACTGATCCCAAACTCAAATTCAGCTGACCACTTAGTTGAAAGTCTAAATGATGCTCTCAATACTGCTGATTCTCCGGTCGAAGGATCCCGTCGCTCTGATATACCTAAAAATTTATTAGAGCGGGCAAACGATTTAACGCTTGTTCGCTACACAGTAGTAGATTGGTTGTGGATTGGGTCATTTTGGCTGGGCATGGCCTATACTCCACCTATTTTTTATCCTCTCTGGGTGCTTTTGATCGCTGGTCGTATACATGCATTTGGCGTGACTTTGCACGATGCAATTCATAAGAGCTTTAAAGTAAAAAATTGGAAACTACGATTTGTTGAAATTTTTGCTGGTTATTCGATGGCTTCAACCTTGAACGCTATGCGCTATCACCATATTCGCCATCATCGAGACAGTGGTATGCCAAACGATCCATATTTTGACCCTGCAATCAAAGATAATCCTGGCATTTTCTTTTTAGTTTGGTTACGCCACATATTGCTAATGCCGGCATGGATCATTCGTGGTTATTATGGTTCGTTGGCTTATTTCATACCTGCCATGCGCAATAGCTATGCTCGCATATTTATGCAAGAGAAGTCAGGCGAGGATCTCACCAAGCAAAAAGAACTGATTAATTGTGCCAAGGCAGAATTTGGTCAGGCAAGCATACATACTATTTTGCTTGCGTTTGCTTGGGTATATCCCTACCAAATTTTGCTGTACTACTTTATACCCGGGGTGGTTGCGGGTCTATTAGGAGGCTATCGAGTGCTTATTGAGCACAATTATACTGCCACTATGGACCGCTCTATAAGCACAATAATCAATACAACCCGCGATCATCATCTTGGTCATTGGGGGCGATTATTTTTGGCTCCGCGGAACATTGGCTACCATATTGTTCATCACATTCACCCACAAGTGGCACTAGAGAACTTACCTGCTTTGCGACAATGGTACATCGACAATCATAGCGCCATTTATCCGAGCGCTAAGCACAAGGCGGTAAACGTCAACTAGTTTAAAAGTACGTTTTCTCTAATTTATCAATGTCTTTAGGCATAGTTTGTGGTGGCAAAAATATCCGTAAATAACGATGCCATAGAGGTTGTGTTTCTTGTTGATTTGATACCGAAAAGAGCTCTTGCCAAGGAATGGCGCTATTTCGATGATGAGTAAGATTGTAATTAAAGTTTAAAAATAATGCTCTTATTAACCATGGAGCCCTTAAATTATAGGCACCTTCTACTCTATGAATAGGGGTTCTCACATGGTAGACCCATTGCAAAGACGACCATGAAAAGGCAAAAAAGAAGTATAAGGTCGCTAGTATCGTAATATCCCAGTTAAAGATATAAATGACCGATATCCAGAATGTTAGCAGTAATACAGTCTCAATTTTCATTAAGCGCCAAGCGCCACTAGAAAATTGATTAAAGGCTTCTGCGTAAGTATTATTTTTAGTATCAATGGCCAATGACGTTTTTAATCTGTCGGGAATAAAGAAACAGATAAGCGGTAGAATAAGGCCCCCAAGCCATATTCCACCGAAAATCGCTAAATAATAGATAGAAATTTTCTTGGCGGCTGACTCGTCTGGAAAAATATAATCAACAAGTTCAGGTCGGGTTCTATTTCGAACATGATGGCCTTCGTGGTTTCTTTCAAAAAACGTATAGGCTGTACCAAACAGAGTGGAGGACCAAAAACCTAAAAACCAGTTAACTTTTTTATTGGTATTAGCACTTCCATGAAAACATTCATGCATAAAAGAAAACACCCCTTGCATCATCAAGCAGAAAAATAGGCCTAATCCAATTTTCACCATGATATTTAAATCTTGGTGAAGTAAGAAAATAACAGTGAACCAAGCAAGAGACTGAAGCAAGAGCACACATAAATTTACCAAATTATAGTTTTTCAATTTTATTCCTTTGCTTATTCTCATTTCAGTAAGGTAGAGACAATGACAACGATATTACAAATAATGCCTTGAGTTATACACTAAGCCCTCGTTTATAAAAGTAGAAAAACCGTTTCTCTGTCTTTTTTAAAGTCATATTAAGCTTGGTTTGGCAGTGATTTGAGCGTGGCTAGGCATTGTTCCCAAAAATGCCCAGCTTGAAAACCATAACCTCCTACCACAGGCTGAGCATGATCGATGCCGCCAACTAAGATATTAGGAAAACAGGGCCACAGCATTTTGTGCACATAAAATTGCCCATCATGGGCTACGTCTTTATCGATTTCACTGAGCCTTTTATGAAATGAATCGACCCAACTGGTGGGTTGAACCGACCAAGTAACACACTGAATAACGGGGAATGGAAAGTGATAGTTCTTTAGATAAGGTTTGATATTAGGATTGATCAGGTCGTAACAAGCCTTTTTGGCAGACAATAAGTATAAAGAGACCTTATAAACTGCTTCCTTAAGTGTTGTTCTTTTACCTCTGGGATACGCACCCGTTAATATGCTGTTTAATACGGGGGAAATGTCAAAAGGTGTTTGTACTAAAATAGCGCCTTTTATTGCAGGCCAAATCTGTTGGTCATTTTCCAAAGCGGTTAAGGCGTCTAGGCCTCCTTTAGAATGGCAAAGAAGGTAAATATCCTTATTAATTTGACTCAGGTGTAAGGCTATTGCCGCGGCGTTATCCTTGATACTAGCCGTGCCAGAAGTTGGCGCTACTGAAACCTCATATCCTTGTTGTAGAAAATGCTCTTTTACGTCTTTGAAGTGATTCAACATGTGATCACCCATGAGTCCTTTAACCAGCACAATGTGAATTAAAGGCGCATCAGCTAAATCGGCAGTTTGATGATTATCTAGCGCATTAAAAAAGTCAGTTAACGCCCAATCCACGCCTTCTATTTCAGGAGTCTTGGGGTAGTGCCTTAATAACGATTTATTTTCCAGAGCTGTCCAAATCATTTTATCAAATTCATATATGTGCTTTTATTATAAGGAAATTTACCCTAAGGTGTCTCGCAGTACTCTACTGTCCAAAACTGTTCGCTATATTCGCACTAATACATAAATATTGCAGTTACTATCCTATAGCTAGGTGAGATTTATCCGGTACATGTCTTTAATCAACAGCAAAGTAGAAAACCAATCAACACACAATTCATTTATTAATCATTCAGAATAAATAAAAGATAGTGATTTTTCGTTCTCATGTAGTACGTCAGGAGTGCAATAAATGATAGTTAAGCCGAGTATTAACACTTGGATATTGCGGCTTTGTAAACATCCATTTTTAATGTTTGCAACCATCGGTTTACTCACTGTCATTGCCCTGATATTTGCCGCTAAGGTAAAACAAGAACAATCACTTAAGGTTTGGTTTCCTGAAAATGACCCTGCAATTTTATCGTATGAGCAATTCTCCAACACTTTTAGTGCGGATGAAATTATTGTAATTGGTGTATTTGCAGACGATATATTTGAGCCCACTATCTGGGACGCGATTGATGAAATAACCCAAGCATCAAAAAATATTCCTTTTGTACACACAGTTTCTTCGATAACCAGTTTGGCAAACTATTATCCTCCCCTTGAGGAGGGCGATCCCAGCGTGCGTGAGCAGGTATTAGCCAATAGTCTGTTACCAGGAACATTTGTGTCTCATGATGGAAAAACGGGCGCAATCATTATTCAGATCCTCAGGGAAGGGAATACATTTGACAATAAACGTCTTATCGTCGAATCCGTCTATGAATTGCTAGCATCAAAGCAAAGTTGGGCGGTACTGGACATCCGAGTTGCAGGCTCACCCGTGACTGACTATGCCAGTATGAAACAGAATCAAGCGGATATGAGCACCGTTATACCCTTTATGATTTTTATGATTTTTGTTATTTCTTGGTTTACCTTGAAGCGAGCAGCCCTTGCGGCTATTCCACTATTAATTGTAACGGTGGCAGTGATATGGACTTTCGGCATCATGGGGCTATTAGGTTTACAGTTAACCATGGTGTCTACCGCACTATTGCCGATTATTGTAGCAATAGGGGTAGCCGATTCAATACATGTTATCAGTCAGTATAATCATCAATTAAAAACTGAAACGGATAACGACTTAGCCGTGGTGAACTCCGTGATAAGAGTGCTAAAACCGTGTTTTTTTACCAGTGCCACTACCGTTGCAGGATTATTAGCGCTGATAGTCAGCGATATTGTGCCTATTAGGGAGTTTGGATATACGGCAGCAATAGGCGTGAGCATGGCATTTATCGTTAGCACGGTGTTAGTGCCGGTTATTTTATATTACATGTCTCCCAGACCCGCTGCATCTTACATCAGTTCAATTACCCCCTATTGTGAATGGTTTTTTTCTAGCAATTCAAAAAGTAACAGCAAACCGCGGATAATTATGATCATTTGCGCTCTGGTATTGATTTTTTCTAGCATACTTGCCCTGCGGGTTGAGGTCGGTGTCAACCCCTTATCTTGGTTTGATAAGGAAGATCCTGTCTATATTGACACCACTAAGATCGATGCCGCACTAGGTGGAAGCCTTTCAGTCGAGTTCTTAGTGACAAGCAAAAAAGGAGAATTAAAAAATCTTTCGACGCTTGAGAAACTGCAGGAATTCCAGCTTTGGTTAGAACAAGAAACCGTTATAACGCGAGTGATCTCAATCGTTGATATATTAAAAGAAATTGGCAGAAATGATGAGTTAAGGCCGCAATTTCCCACTCAAACTGGGATAAATTTATTGCTAGACAATACGGATGTACAAGCAAACATCAAACAATGGGTAACAAGTGATGCTTCGCAAGCACGGATTTCAGGCAGAGTGTCCCTGACACACGCTAAGCTTGCACTTGACCAACTACCTTATGTCAAAGAGCAAATAAAACAACGCTTTCCTGATGAAACCTTAAAAGTTGAAATAACTGGGCATACTAATTTAATGGCTGCGATGGAGGAACATATCCTCTCGAGCCAGATTAAAAGTCTCAGCCTAGCCCTAATCATCATAACTATACTGATCGGATTACTCTTAAAGTCGTGGATATTCGCCATTATCGCGATGATCCCCAACTTAGTCCCGGTGGCAATAGGTCTGGGGGCGATGACGGCTTTAGATATAGGTCTTAATCCTGCAACAGCAATGGTTGGCACCATTATGCTCGGCATTGTGGTTGATGATACCGTTCATTTTTTAGTGGCATTTCGTCGTTGCATGCAACAATCCATTGGAGTGAGCCAGAGCATTCGTGATTCAATCGATGAAGCCGGTACCCCCATTGTTGTAACCAGCTTGATACTCATTTTTAGTTTCAGTGCGCTATGTTTTGGGGAGTTTGGACCGAGTCGTGACATTGGAATGCTAACCGCAATTGTGGTTAGTATGGCCTTAATCTCAAATTTGGTTTTATTACCTGCTGTATTGATGTCAATACCCAAAGGAGTTTGGGAGCACGTTTTTAAATCCAAAGCCCTAAATTCAAGATGATAAGCAGTGCGAAATATTAGCCTAGCTATTCATCCTAAACTTTATCAATAAGTACAGTGTATGAGTGACTGCATTATTTTTTTGCTCACCATTTATGACCGGCATGAAGTTTTGTTTAATTGAATTTTTGATTAAAAGAACTATCTGATAAGGACACTGAGCTGGTAACAACAGTTCGACAGTACAGCAAGCTTAAATTCATGTCACTGGAGGATAGATCAATTATTTACCAGCGATTTAATATCGAAACCGCGTTAACCCCACCAAAAAAATCAGCAGCCATTTGAATTAATCGGCTGCCTGCAATTTGATCTGTGTCAACAATTAAAATGCGCGTAAATGTTATGGTTAGTGCACAACACATTTGTAAAATGAAGTAATCAACTCACTATTTTCTCAAGGAAAAACAATGAATATATATTCTGTTTTACTGTTAATAATCGGTTTTATTTCTCTAACCGGCTGTGAATATGGCCCAAACGCTTCTAGGGGATTTAGCTTACCTGAAGGTGATGCAGCCAATGGTCAACAGGTATTAGTCAAACACAAATGCCTTGCTTGCCACACTTTAGAGGGTGTCAGTGATGATACAATCGAGCCTGAGTTGGCCACCTTGGTTCAATTAGGCGGCAGAACGACTAAAGTGACAACCTACGCGGAGCTGGTGACCAGTATAATTAATCCCTCACACAAGATTGCTCAGGGCTATATGCTAGACTCAGTCAGCGAATCAGGTAAGTCAAAAATGCGTAATTACAATGATGTGATGACCGTCACAGAGCTGGTAGATTTAGTCACGTTCTTGCAACCGA
This sequence comes from Paraglaciecola sp. 25GB23A, assembly GCF_040012495.1. NCBI lineage: Bacteria > Pseudomonadati > Pseudomonadota > Gammaproteobacteria > Alteromonadales > Alteromonadaceae > Paraglaciecola > Paraglaciecola sp. 25GB23A. Next base: position 523,045 of record NZ_JBDYKM010000001.1, on the reverse strand, counting down.
CTTACAAAGTAAAACCTAATGAATATACGCCATATGGCCGTTATTATTAAGAGAGCAAATCTGTGCAAGCACCACGCATGAATGCACAAGCCATTGAAAATATGGTTTATCTGTAGTGGCTGATATTCGATCTGACAAGCTGCTTTGAGTTAATTATTGTCATACGATTAATCAGTCCTGAAGATCGCCTTTATTGAGATAGGAGTCATTCAAAGTTAACGTTACATTATTTCAAAAGCGGAGTTAAAATAAAAAACTTATTCTTCCATTAATATTTTCATCATCAGTTCATGCCGATTTAAAAAGTTTTTTGTTACCTCAAAGTGCTCCGTTTCTTCATATCGAGTTTCATGAATCCCACACTCACTAAAGTGATAGATTTTTGCTCTTGGGTAAGCTAAGAGAATCGGAGAGTGAGTTGCTATGATAAGTTGTGAGTTTTTTTCAACTAATTCATGAATTACCGATATAGCTGACATTTGCTTCGTAGGTGACAATGCAGCCTCAGGCTCATCCATTAGGTATAAACCATTACCTCGCAGTTTGTTGCTTATAGTTGCCATAAAGGATTCACCGTGCGATTGCTTATGGAGAGACTTTCCGCCATATCCTTGAATTGGGGGAGGTACAAGATTATCCATATAGGTAGCGACATTGTAAAAACTCTCAGCTCTAAGAAAGTAGTAATCTCTTGGTTTTTTAAAACTCTTAATAGTCTTCAGATAATCGCCGAGTGTTGAGTGGGTTTTTTCAGTCGCAAAAGTTGTATTCTTGTTACCTCCTTCAGGGTTTAATCCCATAGCAACAGCAATCGCTTCAATGAGGGTAGATTTTCCTGACCCATTTTCTCCTACAAAAAATGTCACATCAGGATGAAAATCAAGGTGTTCTAGACCTTTTATACTTGGAATACTGAATGGAAAATCATCAAAACTACTTATTTTATCCCGTTTTAACTCGATTTTTTTTAGGTATGGTTTTTCATTAAAACTCATAATGCACTTACTGTAATTAAGTATTGTTATTCTTCCATCTTCGCAACACACGCTTTCATTAGCTAGTGATTAAAGTGGGTCTAATTGATTTTTGATGTCTGTTTCGACTCAAAGCGGAAATAATGGAAGCAAATACCACTGCATCCATACTGCTATTTGGGATCGTCAAATCTTAGAAATCTTCGGGGTCAGAGACGCTGATTCAAGCACATAGGGATTTCAGTGTGCGTCCCCTCGTAGTTCGAAGCCGAATTTCGCATGTGCGCCAGAAGCGGATATTCAGGGATAACATTCCCTCTGCAAATTTCAGCGGCTCTGACCCCGCAGTTCACAGCTCATTACATTTAGCAATGTGTAAATATTTTAGTTTAATTCTTTCATCGAATTGGGCAGTTAGGAGAAGCTTAAATGGAAAGTGAACAATTTGAAAAACATTTAAGAGCAAAAGAAGCCATAAAAGATGTTCTTTATTTTTATATGGAGTTGCTTGACTATACTGGCTTGTATACCGACTGCAATGAGTTTGGTAAGTTTGATCCTGAGGTCTATATTGATTGTGTAGCAACAGAACATAGTCTCTCCGAACCTGACGCTGAGTTATTGCATGAGGCGAGTGCTATTAAATTACTGTGTTCAGTATTTCATCTTTGGGAGCAAAATAACTATCCAAAAGATAGCTTCCTAACTACGGATTTAGTCAAAAAATTGCTTGATGAAGGCAGAATAGATCATTTGCCAGAGTTAAAAAATATTCTAGAGAAATCACTTACTTCCTATCATGAAGCTATGGAGCTTTCATTTTGTATTCGACAAAATTACGTAGTTAAATTTTTTGCTGAATTAATCGCAGAGCGCTAAATAAATCGTCAAATTCGTATTTATACAGCAAAACTTCAACGTCCGCTTTCCTGCTAATTGGGATCGTTCACTGGATAGAACATGAAGAGCCGCTTTTGGCACAGACTTCCCACTCAAGCTCCAGTTAGTGATCTTACAATGTGATTCGTTTTGGCGAACGGCAAAAAAGAGCGAAAGCGAAAGAGCAAAGCTGCATACTAATGATATTTTAGTCGACGCTAGCCAATATTATCGTTAAGTCCGTTGCATTGACGAGTGCAAATTTGCGCTTGAAAAGTTCACCCTTTTCATCGAAGAACAAGAGTTCGGCAATTTCTGCCTTGTACTTTTGCATAAATTTATCTGTTTCTGGATAGCCTGTGCGTGATACTAAATAGTTCACGGTATCACCAAGCTCCGCCTTGGCATTATTTATTTCAATCGTCTGTTGATTGCTCACTACACGATTGAGATCGTAAATAAAAACCACTGACTTTTTGCCATTGCCAATTTGATTCAAATCGTCATCGATAGGCGCCGGTAATGACCAGATAAGTGCAGCAATGAAAACTGCAATGGATCCAATTATCAGGAGGGTCTTTTTCATAGCGTTCAACTTCTCATTATACTCTACTTAGCATTACACTAAATTCGAGCTATAGAACTGCGGGGTCAGAGCCGCTGAAATTGCATAGAGAGTTTAATCCCTGAATGACATCTGGCCCTTAGCTCGATATCAGATTTTTTAATCTCTATTGTTAGGTTAAGCACTGACTATTTTAATTTATCCACACTTTGATATCGGCTTTGTTTCTGCCTGTTAAAAAGACAGTTCAAGACTGAGCGACTAAAGCTAAGATGAGCTCAAGTAATCGTATCCTTTATTTTACAAAATATCATTTACCTCAGACATAAATATCAAGGTGTTTAAAACCTTTGTTATCTTTGTCGTTTTGATCTTTTTCATTATCAGTACTTGGCTCCGAGTCCTCTTCAACTTTTTTAATCTCTTGTTCCTTCGGTTTTTTCTTAAACTTAGATTGTTGCTGTTGACGGGCTTCACGCTCTTCTAAATGAAGCTCTTGCTCTTCATCGCTCAGCTCGCGCAAGGCCGATTCTTTAAGCACTTTATGTACTTTTAGCTCATCATGCTTGATGGGCTCTTTACCTTCGCGGGGTAAAATTGAAAATAATAAATCGCTACTCATAAGCTTTTAGCCTGTTTTTTAACCAATATTGAACTATATCGTCACTCTTTAACAAGTCTTTACCCAATGCTTTGGATCACTACTGTAGTGTTAAGACCCTATTTAGTCGATTTAGTTTTAAGTAAGAGGCAAAAACCTCTACTTTAAGCGCTATTTAGACTTGCATTAATAAGGCCAATTGAATAATGTATGCGCCAAGATTGAGTGGGTCACAAAATACAACTGAGTATAGTCGTTTCGCACCTAACAACAGGATTACATATTTTGAAAAATTCATTGCAAGGCGTCCATCACCACCATAAAGCTTAACCTTTCAGGTCTAGGCTGGAGGGTTTAATTATCCTTCCAGTGGCGCAGAAATTTTTCTCAACCCTCGGAAGGTAACTTTCGGGGGTTTTTCATTTAAAGACCCCGAGCAATGAATCATCGGCAATGTTGCCAAGTACAATTTGAAATTAGAAAACTAAACGGGATAAACCATGAGTGACAACAACAGACTTCGTATCGCAGTGCAAAAATCAGGTCGCCTTAGTGACGACAGCATTGCTTTGTTAAAAGCCATTGGCATCAAACTACAAATACGGGATCGTTTGTTGATTGCTCATTCAACCAATCAGCCCATCGACCTATTATTAGTGCGTGATGACGATATCCCTGGATTAGTTATGGATGGCGTAGTTGATTTAGGTTTTATTGGCGAAAACGAGTTAGAAGAAAAAATGCTTGAGCGCCAAGCCGCGGGTAAACGTCATGACTATAAAGAATTACGTCGTTTAGATTACGGTGGCTGTCGTTTGTCTATTGCTGTCCCCAATGAGTTTAATTATCAAGGCGTGCAATCATTGATTGGTAAAAAGGTTGCAACCACCTACCCCTTTTTATTGGAGCGCTTTTTCAAAGAAAACAACGTTAATGCCCAAGCGGTCATGTTAACGGGTTCGGTTGAAGTCGCGCCACGCGCCGGCGTTGCAGATGCTATTTGTGACTTGGTCTCTACGGGCGCCACGTTAGAAGCCAATGGCTTACGTGAAGAAGAAGTCATTTTTCGCTCTAAAGCAATTTTTATCCAACGTTCAGGTGAATTGACCGAGGCGAAACAAGCCTTGATCAATAAGTTATTGCCACGTATCGATGGTGTGATCCAAGCAAAAGAAAGCAAATACATCATGTTACACGCGCCCAAAGCTTACTTAGAACAAGTTAAGACCTTGTTGCCCGGTTCTGAAAACCCAACCGTATTGCCGCTTGCGGGTAACGATAACATCGTCGCAATCCATGTGGTGAGCCCAGAAAACTTATTCTGGGAAACTATGGAAAAACTTAAAGCATTGGGCTGCAGTTCTATACTCGTTATGCCCATTGAAAAGATGATGAACTAGGAGCACGAAGTAGTCATGCAAAAGTGGTCAGCGCTAAATACCGAACAACAACAAGCTTTACTCAGTCGACCTGCCATGGCCGATACGGCTAAGCTAAGTCAAATTGTTGCGGATATTATCCAGCAAGTAAAAGAACAAGGCGATAAAGCCTTATTCGCTTTAACTGAACGTTTTGACGGTGCCAAGCTCAGCCAATTAGCGATTGCTGAATCGGCGATGCAAGACCTTGAAGCTCAGCTTGAGCCCAAAGTGAAGCGCGCCATTGAGCAGGCCTATGCCAATATTAAACGTTTTCATCAGGCCCAATATCCAAGTGACGTCAAAGTTGAAACCTCGCCTGGTGTATTATGTGAACTTAAACACACGCCATTATCCTCTGTCGGTTTGTATATTCCAGGCGGCAGTGCGCCCCTGCCTTCTACCGTATTAATGTTAGGGGTAACGGCACAAGTAGCAGGTTGCGAACGCAAAGTATTATGCACGCCGCCCAACAAACAAGGTGAAATTGCCCTTGAAATTCGCTATGCAGCAAAACTATGTGGCATAGATGAAATCTACCTAGTAGGCGGCGCCCAAGCGATTGCAGCCCTTGCCTTAGGTACCGAATCGCTAAGCAAAGTTGATAAAATTTTTGGTCCGGGTAATAGTTTTGTTACCGAAGCTAAACAGCAGGTCAGCCGCATTCCAGCGGGTCCCGCTATTGATATGCCCGCAGGTCCTTCTGAAGTACTGGTTATTGCAGACGCTAAGGCTAATCCGATTTTTGTTGCGGCAGATTTATTATCGCAAGCAGAACACGGTGCTGACTCTCAAGCAGTGCTAGTCTCAGATAGTGCCGCATTAATTGACGCAGTTAAACTACAAGTCAGCCAACAACTAACTACTTTAAGTCGCCAAACAATTGCCGCACAAGCCGTGCAACATAGCCGTTATATTCTGACCGATTCAATAGATGAAGCGTATGAAGTCAGTAACGCCTATGCGCCTGAGCACTTAATTGTGCAAGTAGAGCAAGCTCGTGACGCACTGCCAAAATTAAAAAATGCCGGTTCTATCTTTGTCGGTCAATGGTCACCTGAATCAGCGGGCGATTATGCCAGTGGAACTAACCATGTATTACCAACTTATGGCTATGCCCGCAATTACTCTAGCTTGGGCTTAGCTGACTTTATGCGCCGCTACACGGTTCAAGAACTCAGCTATCAAGGACTGCGTTATATCGGCAATGCCATTATGGACTTGGCCGATGCTGAAGGACTCGATGCCCACAGACAAGCGGTAGCACTGCGCCTTGATCAAGGAGTGCGCAAATGAGTCAATTACTCAACAGCCAAGTGACTACCTTAGTCGATAAGTTGGCATGCGAAAATCTAAAAGCTTTAGTGCCTTATGAATCAGCACGCCGTTTATTTGCAGCCAGTGACAACAACCAAGATGCACAGATTCCAGTGTGGCTTAATGCCAATGAATCGCCTTTTGCCAATGATTATGTCTTGGATTGCGAGCGTCTCAACCGCTATCCTGATTGCCAACCACGCAGCCTTATTAGGACTTATGCTGCTTACGCACGGGTCTACGACACACAATTATTAGTCAGTCGCGGGGCGGATGAAGGCATTGAATTACTTATTCGTGCTTTTTGTACCTCAGGCAAGGATAGGATTTTAATTTGTCCGCCTACCTATGGTATGTATGCTATTAGTGCTCAAACTTGTAATGTGGGTGTGGATATCGCGCCCTTAAATGCTGATTTCACATTAGACCTTGAAGCAATTAAAGCCTTTAAAGATAAGGTCAACGTAGTATTTATTTGTTCGCCCAACAATCCTACAGGCACCAGTGTTGCGGCAGAGCAAATAAAGCAAGTACTCACTCACTTTGCTGACTCTGCTTTAGTTGTGGTCGATGAGGCCTATATCGAGTTTGACTTAAAAAGTAGCTTTGCTCGACGCATAGCTGACTATCCTAATCTGGTTATCTTACGTACCTTATCCAAAGCATTTGCACTAGCAGGTATCCGTTGTGGTTTTACTTTGGCTAACGAAGCCATTATTCATACCTTGCTTAAAGTGATAGCACCTTATCCTATGCCAGAGCCAGTGGCCCAAATTGCCGCCCAAGCGATAAGTAGCAAAGGCGTCAGCATCATGGCAGAACAAGTTAATATTATCGGGCTTGAAAAAAACAAGCTAAAGCAGGGGTTAAAAGCCTTCTCAGAGATAGAGCTAGTTGGTGATGACAAAGCTAATTTCATTCTATTTCGCTGCGCGCAAAAGCAAGCCTTAATGGACTTTTTAGTCAGCAACAAAATGTTTATTCGTGATCAAAGTAAACAATATAGTTTGGCCAACTGCCTGCGTATTACTGTAGGCAGTGCGCAACAAAATGCGCAATTGCTAGCGCTAATTAATCAATTTTACCAAACCTTAGGGACCCCAACATGAGTCAACAAGCTATTCTTTTTATCGACCGTGATGGCACATTAGTCGAAGAGCCTGCCATTGATAAACAATTGGACAGCCTAGCAAAACTGGTTTTTGAACCACAGGTAATCCCTGTATTACTTAAATTACAGCAAGCTGGTTTTCGTTTGGTGATGGTGACTAACCAAGATGGGCTAGGCACCGACAGTTTTCCGCAAGCGGATTTTGATGCACCACACAATATGATGATGGCTATCTTTGCCAGCCAAGGGGTAAAATTTGACGATGTCTTGATTTGCCCGCATTTTGAACATGAAAATTGCAGTTGCCGCAAACCTAAATTGGGCATGGTTAAAGACTATCTGCAACAAGGTAGGGTCGACTTTACCCGCTCTTTCGTGATTGGCGATAGAGCTACTGATATTCAGTTAGCTGAGAATATGGGCATCGTTGGCATGAAATACGATCGTACAGATAATCATTGGTTGGCCATCGAAAAACAATTATTGGCTTCAACCCGCGTGGCCACTGTAGTGCGTAAGACCTCTGAAACCAAGATTGAAGTCACCGTTGATTTGGATTCAAGCGCTAAATCAAGCATTCATACTGGTATGGGCTTTTTTGATCACATGCTCGATCAAATCGCGACCCACGGTGGTTTTGAGCTGAACCTTAAAACCGACGGTGATCTACACATTGATGATCACCACAGTGTTGAAGATACCGCCCTTGCCTTAGGTGAAGCGCTGAAAAAAGCCTTAGGCGACAAACGGGGTATTGGCCGTTTTGGTTTTGCCTTACCCATGGATGAATGCCGCGCAGAATGCATTATGGATATTTCAAATCGTCCCCACCTGAAATTTGAGGCGGATTTTAGCCGCGATCAAGTAGGAGAAATGGCCACCGAAATGGTGCCGCATTTCTTTTATTCTATTGCCCAAGCCATGGGATTATCGCTACATCTGTCAACCACAGAGGGCAATGCCCATCACCAAGTAGAAAGTTTATTTAAAGTGTTTGGCCGCGCATTACGTCAAGCCATTCATAAACAAGGTGAAACCCTGCCAAGCAGCAAAGGAGCGCTGTAAGCATGAGTCAGCAAATCGTTATCGTTAATACTGGCTGCGCTAATATCTCTTCGGTTAAATTTGCTGTTGAGCGTTTAGGTGTAACAGTACAAGTCAGTGACGACTTGGCGATTATTAAGCGTGCAGACAAAGTCTTTTTGCCCGGTGTTGGCAGTGCTAATGCGGCTATGGCCAGTATTGAACAAAAGAACTTGGTTAACTGTATTCAAGGTTTACAACAACCGGTACTGGGAATTTGTTTAGGCATGCAGTTGATGGTTGAAAAATCGGCTGAAAGCTTAAACGGTTCAACCCCTTGTTTAAATCTTATTCCCGGCGAAGTAAAACGCATGCAAGTAGGCGACTTACGCTTACCTCACATGGGCTGGAATACTGTTACGCCGATAGATAACACCTCGCTTTTTAAAGGTATTCCAGCGGCAACCTACTTTTATTTTGTTCACAGTTTTGCTGTTGCGCTCAGTGAGTTCACTCTGGCCAGTTGCCAATACGGTATGGACTTTTCTGCTGCCTTACACAAAGACAATTTCTTTGGTGTGCAGTTTCACCCTGAGCGCTCCAGCGATGCCGGTGCCCAGTTATTAAAGAATTTTATAGAGTTGTAAGCATGATTATCCCAGCCATAGATTTAATAGATGGAAATGTAGTACGCCTCTACCAAGGTGATTACGCGCAAAAAACTGAATATAAATTAAACCCGATAGATGTAGTTAATGATTACGCCAATCAAGGTGCTAAGTGGTTACACATAGTTGACTTGACCGGTGCCAAAGACACCAGTAAACGTCAACTAAAATTAATCGCTGACATGGTCGCCACTAAGCGCATTTATTTTCAGGCTGGCGGCGGTATTCGCGCTGAGCAAGATGTGGCCCAGCTACTCGATATCGGGGTAAAACGGGTAGTTATTGGTTCATTAGCCGTAAAAGAGCCAGAGTTGGTTAAATCATGGGTACGCCAATATGGTAGCGAAGCCATCGTCTTGGCTCTTGATATTAACATCGATGCTAGCGGTAATAAGTTTATTGCTACCCACGGCTGGCAAGAAAACTCAGGTGTATCGATTGAAGCCTTGTTAGCAGACTTTTTATCAGTGGGCGCTCAACATGTGTTGTGTACCGATATCAGCCGCGACGGCACCCTTCAAGGCGCTAATCATCAGTTGTACGCTGAGTTAGCTGCCCGTTTCCCCACTGTTGGTTGGCAAGCCTCAGGCGGTATCGGTCAATTAGCTGACATTGAAGTGCTCAAGCCAACGGGCGTCAGCGGTGTGATACTGGGCAGAGCATTACTGGAAGGTAAATTTACGCTTGAACAAGCGATTGCCTGTTGGCAAGCATAAAGCCGATAAAACACGCTGGAAAGTAAAACAAACAACCGTGCAATAAAAAAATGGGGCTAAAATCCCTATCAAGATTGCACCTCATGGGCTGTTGCTGAATAATTCAACCCTCAAGTTAAATTGCATGGAACTTTAGGTCTGTGCTTTATACAAAACAATTACTTAATAGGAATCGATAATGGCGGCGTTTGGTACAGTGTTTATGCCTCATATGGCATTAACTACCTTCGAGAACAATCAATGGAGCCCAGCAACAACAGTAGTAGCAGATAGCATTAAATTGCATCCCGGTGCGCACGTCTTGCATTACTCGAGTACATGCTTTGAAGGTCTAAAAGCCTTTCGTCATGAAGATGGCAGTATTCATGTATTTAGAATGGACCAAAACGTCAAACGTTTCGCTCAAAGCAGTCGTTTCTTAAGTCTACCCGCCATTGATGAAGCCCAAGTATCACAAATGATCTTAGACATTGTGGCGCAGTACAAAGACGAAGTCCCTGCACCACCGGGCTCACTGTATATTCGCCCAACCCACATTGGTACAGAAGGCGCAATAGGTAAAGCCGCAGCGCCCACATCGACATCGATGTTATATGTGCTGTTATCGCCAGTGGGCGATTATTTTACTGCCGGTGCCAAAGCCTTACGTATTTTATTAGATGAAACTGGCATGCGCTGCGCTCCGCATATGGGCATGATCAAAAGCGGCGGCAACTACGCCAGTGCCCTTGGCCCAATATTAAAAGCCAAAGCCGAAGTTCAAGCAGACCAAATATTGTTTTGTCCTAAGGGCGACGTTCAAGAAACAGGTGCCGCCAACTTTTTACTAATTGATGGCAATGAGATCATTACCAAAGGCTTAGATTCTAGCTTTTTACACGGTGTAACTCGTTCATCTATTTTAACTTTAGCCGCTGATTTAGGCATGACAGTAAGTGAACGCAATATTACGGTGACAGAATTGCTAGAACGCGCAGCTAAACCAGGCGTTGAAGCCGCCCTATCCGGCACTGCAGCGGTATTAACGCCAATCGGTACCTTTATCCACAACGATAAAGAATACACCGTAGGCTCAGGTGAAGCAGGCCCAACAACGCAAAAACTACGTCAAGCATTGAACAACATTCAATGGGGCAAAGCACCTGATACCCATGGTTGGTTAACGAAAGTCATTTGAGCCTCGAGCGACTAGCTGCGAGTAAAAGAAAAGGCAAAGCATGCTTATATTTGCGCTGATAAACTTTTGTTTTTTACGGCAGACGCACGCAGCTAGCAACTCGATGTTGATTTAAATTTTTTGCTCGCAGCTCGTGGCTCGAAACTCGCAGCTGCTCTTAAGGAACTATTATGCTCGCAAGACGCATTATTCCCTGTTTAGATGTAAAAGATGGCAAAGTGGTTAAGGGCGTTAAATTCCGCAACCATGAGATCATTGGTGACATAGTGCCCCTCGCCCAGCGTTACGCTGAAGAAGGCGCCGACGAACTTGTATTTTACGATATTACCGCATCTAGCGATCAGCGTGTGGTTGATAAAAGTTGGGTTACACGTATTGCCCAAGTCATTGATATTCCTTTTTGTGTGGCTGGTGGTATTAAAACCGTTGAGCAGGCGGGTTATATTCTGGAAATGGGCGCTGACAAAATCTCAGTCAACTCCCCAGCTCTGGCCGATCCTGAACTGATCACGCGTTTACACGATACTTTTGGTCAGCAGTGTGTGGTGGTGGGTATTGATAGTTTCTTCAACGAAGCAAGCGGTCAATATCAAGTGCATCAATACACTGGCGATGAAAGCCGCACACAAGTGACCGCTTGGCAAACCGCAGATTGGGTTAAAGAAGTACAACAACGCGGCGCCGGTGAAATTGTCTTGAACTGTATGAACCAAGACGGCGTGCGCCAAGGTTACGACATCGCCCAATTAGCCGCAATTCGCCAAAGCTGCAAAGTGCCACTCATTGCCTCTGGCGGTGCCGGTGAAATGGTGCATTTTAAAAACGTATTTGAACAAGCCGATGTCGATGGCGCTTTAGCCGCTTCAGTATTTCACAAAGGCATCATCCCTATTCAAGACTTAAAGGCTTACTTGAGAGCGCAGGGAATAGCTATTAGGGATTAGGAGCAGCGGCGAGCGGCGAGCTGCGGGCTGCGGGCAACAGATAAAGCTAAAGCAGCGGCGAGTTTCGAGCTGCGAGCGGCGAGCGGCGAGCGAACGAGATATGATAAGATCTGAGCAGCGAAGTGTCTTTTGCTCTAAGCTCGTAGCTCGTAGCTCGCAGCTCGAAACTTCAACAAGGAGTGTTTATGAAATACGAAGACTTGGATGTCTGGAAGAGGAGTTATCGACTTGCTGTAGAAATTTATAAAGAATTTGAAAGTTGTCGTGATTTCAGTTTTAAAGCGCAAATTACTCGGAGCGCATTATCTGTTCCCAGTAATATTGCTGTAGGTTGGGAAAGGTACACTGAGCAAGAAAAACACAGATTTTTGTCTATCGCAAAAGGCTCAATAGGTGAGCTGAAGACCCAAACTTTGATAGCCATAGAAATTGATTATTTGACAACTGACGTTGGCAAAATGATAGCCACCGAAGCTGAAGAGATTTCTAAGATGCTCGGTGCTTTAATGAAAAATTTACATATAAAACGATGAATAGCTATATCGAACAAGATGCAAGAAACAGTTTTAGCTGTCTTTCCGCTCGAAGTTCGCAACTCGTCGCTATTTTATAAAAAATTCAACCGTAAAACGACGAATAACAATCTAGGGAAAGGTGTAAAAAGTAGTTTTGACTATCTTTTCGCTCGCCGCTCGAAGCTCGCTACTCGTCGCTGTTTTTGAGACTACTTATGAAGATTAATAAAGACAATATTGCTGAGTTGGCTTGGCAGAAAATGGATAACTTACTACCTTGTATTGTGCAAAATGCCATTAGTGGTAAGGTTTTAATGCAAGGTTATATGAACCAAGACGCCGTGGCACATACTTTAGAAACCGGCAAAGTGACTTTTTTAAGTCGCTCAAAACAACGGCTGTGGACTAAGGGTGAAACCTCTAATAACACTTTGGATTTAGTCGAAATAAGTGCTGATTGCGATCAAGATTCGATTTTAGTCTTAGCGCATCCTAATGGCCCAACTTGCCACACCGGGACTGAAACGTGCTGGTTTGATAGTGCCTCTGCAGATTTGAGCTTTATCGGTGAATTAGAGCAAGTAATTGCCTCACGCAAGGGTGCCGATCCAGAGTCGAGCTATACCGCGCATCTTTACAGTAAAGGCATAAAACGCATAGCCCAGAAAGTCGGAGAAGAAGGCGTTGAAACCGCACTCGCCGCCACGGTTAAAGACTTAGAAGAGCTTAAAAATGAATCAGCTGATTTGCTTTATCATCTGATTGTATTACTGCAAGCCAGTGACCTAAACTTAAGCGATGTGGTCAAAGTGCTCCGCGAGCGTCACGCAAAATAGATTGGTATCGTCTAGCAAGCCTTACAACTTAGGCTTGCTGCTTTTATCCCACCAACTCCACCAGCAAAAACACCACGATAGCACTAACAATCGGCCCGATAAAAAACCACGCGGGACGCACTAAAATACCAATAAGACTAGTGATATAAAACATCAACCACAACGCCCAGTGCATGGCCGAAAACAAGCCCATATACGCCAGTAACAACAAACCCGGTATGGCTTTTAAACCCACATACAGCAGACAGTGGCCTAACATAGTATATTTGGACATGGGCAAACTGCTAAAGTAAGGCTGATATAAACGCTGTAAAGCTTGCGAGTCAAACAAACTACTGGCCATCAGCAAGGCAGCACAAAAACTCAGAAAACCGGCGATATAACTTTGTGCCTCGGATTTTACCCCGCCATACATAATGCCCAACAAAATAGACATTAATAATAAAGCCACTAAACGTAAACCTTCAGAACGCGGATTGTGTAAATCTGCTTGCAGTTGCAATCGCAAGAGTCCTTTTGGCCAAGCGCCTAAATTAAACGAAAACGCAGGTATGTGGCGTTCAATCAGAATTGCTGCACACCACAACACTAAACATTGGATTTTACTCAGCTCATCTGCCATAGGAATAAGTGCTAAAGGCAGCAACAATAAACTCAGCCAAGGCAGTTTAGGCACACGTACTGCGCTCACACTGTAATAACTCACTAAGGCTACCAGCCCAATAATGGGTGCGAGCTGCTCAATAATTTGACTAAACGGCAGGGTCAAAAAGCGATCCCCCCCCTGATACACCATCAACAACAATAGGCCCAGTGGCCCTAAAACCAAAATATTCGCGCTGTATACAATTAAACCCGTTTCACACCAATGCCGCTTGCTGTGAGTAACAGCCAAACTATCAACATAGTAGCCATGCTGGGTGGCTAAAATGCCATGGCGTTGCAGTAGCATCCAACTGTATAAAAACAGCAAATAGCCCCATAAGGTATTGAGGTAAAGGGTATTCTCGCTATTGGCTTCGGATAAAATACCCCAAGCCACAAAAGGTAAAAATATTAAAGCAGGCAGTGCCAAAGGAAACAAAGCCACCAGCCCCATACTTATTTGCTTGAGACTTTCTAACCATTGTTTCAGCGACTCATTATACAGTCTGAGCCGAAACTGCCAGTAACTCATACTGCTTGTGGCTCGCTGCGCTGCAATTGAATATGCCTCACTTGTTGATGCTCAGCCGCAATCGCTTCGTGGCTGGCAATAATTACTTGTCCAGGATAATCGCTGAGCAACAAGTTAAGGGCTAAACGGGCTTTGTCATCAAGGCCATTGGCTGGCTCATCCAGCAGTAATAATGCGGGTTGATGCATGACAGCGGTGAGTAAACTTAACTTTTTGTAATTCCCTAAAGACAAATTAGCTACTTTTGTATGCCAATATTGTTTTAAGTCAAATTGTACAAGCCAGTGCTCGCTCGGTTCACAAGCAAATTGGCGCGCCTGAAAATCAACTAATTCAGCTATGCTCAAAAATCCGGGTAAGGCTACCTTAGACGCGCTAATACCGATGCGCTTTTTACTTTCTGTGTCTAATACTGACTGTTGATTAAAACTCACCTTACCCATATCGGGTGCAATCAAACCCGCCGCCAGCATTAATAATGTGGTTTTCCCGCTGCCATTAGGGCCACTGATCAGCACTCTGGGTTCGTTAATCTCTAGGGAAAAATCATTGAACACACAACGTTGTTGGTAATATTGACTGATATTTTCAAACACTAACAATCGAACTCATCCTTTGATTTTATTCCGCTGTACAATAAGGCGTATTAAAGCATTTTAGTTTTGTTGAGTACAACTCCAGTATGCTAGGCTTTGCGCGGTTTTTACTGGTCGTTTTATTATTAAAGGAAGTCATATGAAAGTCTTGTGGGCCGCTATTATTATTGTATTAGCTGGATTAGGGTTTTGGTATTCACAACCTAGTGAGCAGGTAACAGATACTGATGTTAATCAAGTTGTGCCAGTGATTTCACGTCAAGATATCCTCGAGGCCAGTGACTTAGTTGCTGGGGTTAAACAAGCTGTTAGACAACAAGACGACGCCGCAGTAAAACAGTCGTTAGAAAAAGCCATTGCCCTAGCTAAAGAAGCGGGCTTACCTCAAGAAGATATCAGTTATTTACAGTCTGATATGGCGGTTAATTATCTTGAGTTTCACGCCAAACGCAGTTTATTTAACGATGCGGTAGAACAAGCGTATTATGATTTGTACGACATTGAGCCCTTAAAAATTCAATATCCCGAAGCACAGGATTTGTTTGCGAAGGCTGATCAATTAGTCGCTGACAGAGATAAGATAATTCAACAAATAGCCGCCGAATTAGCTCAGGGAGAAAGCACTGACGAGCAAACATTACAAGCAGCTCGTCAGCTTTGGAAACAACGTTTTAATGCCAACAACTAGTTAAAATTAAAGTACGCCTGCCTGTATTTGTTTATGAGCATAATCCACCGCACGAGCGGTTAAAGCCATATAAGTAATACTAGGGTTTTGGGTACCCGAACTGGTCATGCACGCGCCATCAGTGACAAATACATTGGCAACATCATGCATTTGGTTCCATTGGTTTAATACACTGGTTTTAGGATCACGGCCCATGCGTGCTGTGCCCATTTCATGAATACAAGCACCTGGTGCCGTCAGGCTGTTATAACTTTTAATATTAGTACAACCGGCCGCTTCTAACATTTCAACGGCACATTTAACCCCATGCTCGCGCAAGGCTAATTCGTTTTCTCGCAATTTTGCATCAAAGGTAATGATGGGCATACCGTGTTGATCTCGTTCATCAAAATTAAGATACATACGATTATCATGATGGGGAAGCATTTCACCAAAACAGGTCATGCCGATATGGTAGCCACCCGGTTTAAATATTTCTTGCTTAAGACCTACCCCTACTTTTCCTTCCGGTATATTCTCAACTCGTCTTGCGCCACCTTGATAGCCAAAACCACGGCGGTAATCGCTACGCTGGGTTTGTTCATCGATATTGGTAAACCGCGGTATGTAGAAACCGGTAGGTTTGCGCCCTTGATAATAATCATCTTCATTACCCGGCCAAAAAGCAGATGCTCCCATGCCATAGTGGTGATCCATAATATTATGGCCAATTTCACCGCTGTTATTACCTAAGCCATTCGGAAAGGTTTCAGAACGGCTATTTAATAATATAGCGGTGGTACCGACGGTACTGGCATTACAAAATATAATGCGCGCCGTATAGTCAGTGATTTCACCCGAGGTCGCATCTTTAACCCGCACACCGGAGGCTTTGCCCGCTGCAGCATCATACATAATTTCCATCACAATACTGTTGGGACGTAGCGTTAAATTACCTGTATCGGTAGCAACTGGCAACGTGGCGGCCTGACTACTGAAATAAGCACCAAAAGGACAACCCCGCCAGCAACGATCGCGACTCTGACACTGCCCGCGTTTACCTTTATGGATTTCAGGATTATATTCACTTAGATTTGCCACTCGACCAGGCGTTACCACGCGATCAGGGTAAGTTTCAGCCACTGCCTCGCGGAATTTTTGCTCGACACAGTTTAAGGGGAACGGTTTTAGAAATACGCCATCAGGTACTTGCTTAAGTCCTTCAGCTTGTCCACTCACACCAACAAATGTTTCAACATAGTCATACCATGGCGCAATATCAGCATAACGAATGGGCCAAT
This sequence comes from Paraglaciecola sp. 25GB23A, assembly GCF_040012495.1. Classification (NCBI taxonomy): domain Bacteria; kingdom Pseudomonadati; phylum Pseudomonadota; class Gammaproteobacteria; order Alteromonadales; family Alteromonadaceae; genus Paraglaciecola; species Paraglaciecola sp. 25GB23A. The sequence continues at coordinate 506,560 of NZ_JBDYKM010000001.1, read as the reverse complement.
CCACACCCACACCTTCTTTAGCATTGGCTTCAAAATCAATATCACTCCAGCGGTAACATTGACGCCCCCACATTAACGAACGTCCACCGACATGGTGACCGCGTATCCAGTCAAAACGCTCGTCCTCGTTATAGGGGTATTCGTCGTCTTTATTAATTAAGTGTTTGTTATCTTCATTCACCCACCAAGCCAGACGGTTTTGTTTGGGGTAATGTTTACTAATTTCTTGCTGCGATACTTTACCTTGATTGGGCAAATCCCATTTATCTAACATGGCAGTGGGATAATCACCATGTTCAATCATTGGGCCGCGCTCTAGCACCAAGGTCTTATATCCCTTAGTACAAAGTTCCATGGCGGCAAAACCACCACTAATACCTGAACCGATAACGATAGCATCAAATTTATTATTTTCATTCATTGTTATATTGCCCACGCTTTGCCACCCAATTCAGCCAACGAAACACAAGGTTTGAACTCGCCAGGAATGGGTAAATAATTAAGGTAATGTTCTGCTATTTCTTCAGTCGACAAGTAAAAAGCCACAGTTTGCTGTTTAACATCGATGTAAGCCCAGTACGCATTATTGCGCTGAGTTTCAGGCAAAGATTCTAAAGTGAGTAACAGTGCTTCCTGTTTTTGCGTTGTCAGTGATTCAAACCTATTAGTCTTCAAGAAGGCCTTAAGTTCAGCAAAAATAGTCATAAATTTTAGTTGATAATCAGCGGGATAAGCTTGCCCAAACATATTATCCACAATGTAATTCACCCTTACTTCAGAAGCAGATGGACTGTCGGTTTTAGGTAAAATAACATCCATTAACTGGGTGATTAATTGGAAATCATCCGATGTGAAAAATTGCAGCGGAGCAGTCAATGCTGGAGCTGTTTTGACCTGCTCGCTGCACCCTGAAAGCATCATGCCAGTGATAGGAGCGCATATAGCTGTTCCTGTTAACATGGCGGTATATTTTAATATTTGCCGTCTATTCATTATGCATCTCACATACTATTGTTACGCCATCGTAGTGAAGGGGTTAACAAAAAGTTAATACTGTAATTGCATCCTGAGACATCCGGATAAAAAAATAAAGTAAAGAAATACTAATAAACCAGATATAAGTCATAACCCCAAAAAAGATAAAAGCATAGTGAAATACGACAAACTATCTAACAAACTTATCAACGTTTATATCAGTTATTCAGTCGCTGTTAAGTTAGTTTTTAGTACCTTGGTTGCTTAACGTCAAAAGTCTAGAATAAGTACTGTAGGGTATTTGATTCAGCGGGTATAAGATGTAATTCGCTACTTTTTATAAGGTACAGATAAAATGAAGTTACAACTGTTAGTGTTGGGCGTAGTGTTGGCTTTACTGAATGCTTGCTCGACTACATCACGACAAATCGTCGGTGAAAAAAGAACGCCTATTAGTCCTGAAGGTGTAATAATTTATCGCGAAAAACCAGTTAATTACGAGCAAATAGCCTTTATCCAAGCCAGTAGCAAAAACTCTTTAGCTTTTAGTGAAGAAGCGATGCAAAACGTGATCATTGACAGATTAAAACAGGAAGCGGCTAATTTAGGTGCCAATGGCGTATTACTGCAGCAAACCGAAGAGGAAATTACCGGTTCCATCGGCTCCGGCAGTGGCATATCTGGGCGTAATGTGGGGATTGGCATTGGTTTGAGTTTTCCTATTACCAATCAGTTCACTCGAGCTGTTGCCATTTATGTCACGCCACTCAGTGATAGTTTGTCAACTCAAGCTGAACCCATCAACAATGAATTAAATAAACCCTAAACTTACACTTTCCCACCGATTTTTCAGCCCTTTCAGGCTAGCTTATTTATCATCTAAACCTTTGTTATTAAAAACTTACTTAACTTTAAGGTGGCGGTTTTTTAAACATATTTCGATATTTTCCAATATCAGCTGTGATCCTCCCAAAATTTTCTGCCGTAACAATATCGCACACTAAACAACCAAAATTTTAACAAGGTATTAATATGAAAAGATTCAAAGCAATACTTACAAAAGGTTTAATAGTCGGATCATTAGCTTTCGGGCTGCTAGGTTGTAACAGTGATTCTGATGATGATGCTGTTATCCCTGAGGTGGTAGCGAAGTCAAATATACAAATTATTCACGCAGTTTATGACGCGCCTACAGTCAATGTTTTTGTCGATGGCGCGCTTTTCGGTGGTCTCGAAAATGTCGACTATCAGGGAGCATCTCCTTGGATTGAGGTCGACAGCGCTTCTTACGCAGTGCGGGTCGAAGCTAACTTACCAGGCGACAATGCCGATGTTATTAGTGCCAACGTTACCCTAGATGGCGATATGACATACAGCGTACTTGCTGTGGGGTCTGCGGCAGACGGCTCAATTGAGCCACTGATTGTAGCCAATACGAAATCGGACATTGGAGCCGGTAATGTTCGCCTGCAGGTAGTTCATGCAGCGTCGACCGCTCCAACTGTTGATGTTTACGTGACTGCTCCGATGGCTGATATTGAGGTAGAGCAACCATTAGCTACCGCAGCCTTTAAAGATTTTACCGGCCAAGTTGAAGTTACGGCAGGCGATTATCAAATTAGATTAACGCCAGCAGGAACCAAAACCGTTGTCTACGACTCAGGTACAGTAAGTCTCACTGCTGGTTCAGACCTGTTAGTGATGGCCACCACAAATACGGGTACAGGTAGTTCACCAGTGAGTTTACTTGCCAGTGATGGAACTAACTCGTTTATCTTGTGGGATGTAAATTCTAAAGCCAATGTGCGTGTTGTGCACGCGGTGTCGGATGCACCAGCGGTAGATGTTATAGCTAACAACGCTCTCACTCTTTTTAATGGCGTTGCTTTTCCTGATATTACTGGCTACGCTGCGGTGGATGCCGGTACCTACTTGATTGATGTCGCGGTAGACAGTGACAACTCAATCGTTGCCATTGATGATGCTGAAATCGTCGTTGAAAGCGGTAAATTTTACACCGCATTTGCAAATAGTGACCTTGCTACAATCGGCCTAGATTTAGTCGTCGATATGCCAAGACCTATTGCCACTGCCGCTAAAGTTCGCATTTTTCATGCTTCACCCGATGCAGGAAATGTCGATATTTATGTTACGGCTGACGGCGACATTGCCAATGTGGATCCAGCCTTTGCAGCAGTGCCGTTCACTACTCCAATGTTAGCAGAAACCGGGTATGTCGAACTTGCTGCCGGGGATTACGTTGTTACAGTAACAGGCGCGGGCTCAAAAGATGCAGCCATAGAAACTGGTACGCTAAGCTTAGCAGTAAATAAAGTTTACACAGCCATAGCGATTGATTCAGCAAACGGTCCTACCCTCTTAACGGCTGATGATTTAGCGCCGGCATTCACTGCTAACAAAACGTTCACCGTGAACTTAAGCGGCGATCAAGAAGTGCCCATGGTCATGACTGATTCTAGTGCTACTGCAACGGTACAAATTGATGAGACATTGCCCTCATTCAGCATAACACTAGACGCTAGCATGGTTGATGGTGCAACGGCAGCACACGTGCATGCTGGCACTATCGGTATGAATGGTGGGGTTGCCTACCCTTTAATTAATCAAGGAGATGGCACTTTTACTTTAGCTGCCACTGATTTGACTCAAGCAAGTCTAGCCGCATTAGAGAGTGGTCAGTGGTATCTAAACGTGCACACACCAAGTAATCCAGGTGGTGAAGTGCGCGGACAAATCGTGCCAGCAACGACAGCCGTAGTCACGTTCATGTTAAGTGGTGCACAAGAAGTACCACCCGTTGTATCAGATGCAATGGGTTATGGTTATGCACTATTTAACACTCTAAATAACGGTGTGACATTGAATGTGGTCACTACAGGTGTTGAAGACGCAACAATGGCGCACATTCATACTGGTTTTGCTGGTGTATCTGGCGGCGTACTCGTTCCACTAGTACAAAACGCAGATGATGTAAACCAGTGGTCAAGCGGCGGAGAGCTTGTATTAGAAGATGCGACTGCTATGTTGCTTCTATCAGGTGGACACTACGTTAATATTCATACACCGGCCAACCCTGGCGGTGAGTTACGCGGACAAATCACTGCTAGCAACATCGAAGTCTACGGTGTGGTTGCAACGGGTGCTCAAGAAGTCCCGGCTGTTACTACCGATGCAATGGCAACGGGTTCGATTACCTTAAACACCACCACAATGGAAATAACAGGTACCATGACTATGTCAGGCTTAATGCCAAGTATGGGACACATACATGTGGGTGCGGTAGGAGTTAACGGCGGTGTAGCAGTGCCTTTTGTCAATGCTGGCAACGGTGTTTGGACAGTTAACACCACCCTAAATGCTGACTCTATGGCACTGATGCAGGCCGGTGGTTTGTATACCAACTTTCACACTGCAGCAAACCCAGGTGGTGAAGTGCGTGGACAAATTACTTTAGGGTTTTAAGAGCAGCTGCGAGGGTCGAGTTTCGAGCGACGAGCGACGAGCTTCGAGCTTCGAGCTTCGAGCTAAAGAAATAAGAAACCACAAAGACATCCATTTCAATTTCGAATAAATTGGGGTGGATGTTTTTTTTATTGTTAAGAGCAGCTGCGAGTGGCGAGCTTCGAGCTTCGAGCTTCGAGCTTCGAGCTAGAAAAATAAAAAACTACGAAGACATTACTCTCGTCGTAGTTGTTATCTTTGCTCGAAGCTCGTTGCTCGATACTCCCCGCTAAAAAACACCTTACCTGCTAGCCTACTTTGTTATTCTTTGCCTAACAGTTATACAACGCCATACCTAAGTATCACCTCGTAGATTTTTTAATCAGTTCAATTAGGCTTTAATAGCCCCATCGAAACGCGGCAACTATCAGGCAACGTTTTAAACTAAACCCTAACTAATTATGAATATATTGAGGAATTGACCATGTTGAAAATCGTTAAAACTTCTATCGCTTTAGCCGCCGCTTCTTTCATTGTTGCTGGACATGCTCAGGCCGATATCAACGAAGCACTACAAAATATCTGCACTATCGTTAAAGCTGACGATAAAGGCGAATTACGCAAAAAAATGAAAATGGTCCAGTCTGACTACCGTTTACAATTGCAAGATTATTACTCAGGTATCTCATGTGGCGGCGAAAGCTTAATCCGCACCGCGATGTTAAACAACGCTGTTGAAACCGGTACTTTAATGGTTAAAAAGATGCCTAAGGGCGACTTAAGCTCACCAGAGTCAGATGGCAAAACCATCTCTGCATGGGCCACTGAAAAAGGCTTAGATAGCTCGCCAATCGTGGCAGCTCTTAACGAAAGAATCTAACAGCAGCGGCGAGCTTCTAGCCGCGAGCAAAAGAATAAAGCGTTTTAGTCTTATCTTTAGCTCGCCACTCGCAGCTCGACGCTAATAGCTCGTCGCTGCTCCACCGTTCAACATGGTGGGTGGAGATTAATCTCTCCTCCTTAGAAAACGGCCTCTTTTGAGGCCGTTTTTTTATGCATTAATGAAGCGGCTGCATGTTTCGAGTTTCGAGTAAAAGATAGAAAAAATTTTTTACCCTTTTAGCTCGAAATTATTACCATTATCCAGGCGGCGTTGTGATACTCCACCATTACGCCCAAAGGCAATCTTCCGCCCGTATCACGATACTCAATCTTATCAGAAACCTTATTTAGTAAGACATCAGCCATGATAATTTGCCAGAAAATAAAACATCCATTTTAAATAACTGCAATATTATCGCTTTGCTAGCTATCATTGTTCATTCAAATTCGCAGATTCTGTTTAGTTTTGGAGTAAGTGGTTTGCGGTTTTTGGCTATCGCGGTGCCTTTATGTAAACCTTACCAGCGTTTAATCACCTCCTTCATTGACCAGCTATCAGCTTGGTTTTTATCGACCCACAGCACCACACTAGCGTGGTTGCTCATCACGTCATACGCTGAGATAAGGTCGCCGCGCGATAAATGGCAAACAACAACGCTAAAAACAACAAACGCGACTCAACCCAGCCTCGACTATGTTCATAACTTTGGCCAGTGAATGTGTCCATACCGCATAAAAACGAGCGCTTGACGTTGCGCGAAACACAGTGGTAATAAGAGGTTTCGATTAACGAGATTTGACTTTTACGCCTTGGTTGCATGATACACCATCCATGGTTTTTGCGTGTTCATTATGTCTAGTTATTAATGTAGTAAACCTAAGCACTGTGTTAAATCTTAAGTAATCTTCCCTTCAGCGCGCTGGCAAGTAGCGATACAGCGATCAATGCCCAAAAACCGAAAAATATAGTTGAATACTAACTTTGAACAGCATTAATGGCTGTGGGATTATCAACTTTGCCTATCATGTAATGTGGATTACGCCATAACGAAATGGCTGCAATAATTGCTACAATAACCAGTATTCCATGATAAATGGGTTGTGTCATAGGCGACTGATCGAGCTCAGGAAAAAGGGTAACAGCAAGGTACACGAAATAGTTACTTGCGGTGTGGAAAATTATCGCCAATAACGCACTGCCCCCAGAACGCACAAAAAACCAAGTATGCAGAAACGAAAATGCCACATTGTTAAGTAGATAGCCAAAGAAAAAGCCCAGAGTGATATCAAATCTGTCCGTGGCTACATATAACGGTAGGTGCCACACAAACCAAACAAGTCCAAGTAAGCTAGACGCGGCTATCACGCCATATCGTTCTAAAAAACGAGGTAAAAGGAAGCCACGCCAACCAATTTCTTCACCCACTGGACCATCAACAATGGCGAAGAAAAAGAAAATAATAAATAGCTTGGGCAGTGGCACACTTTCTGAATTTAGTTGCAATTCCACACCAGAAAAATAGGCAATGATGATTAATACAAGGTTACCTATCATTGGACCCAAAACGGCTAGTACAAATAACCATAGTGGAATGCGCCACATCTTTACTCTCATCCAAAGTTCGCTAGTACCTTTGCGTCCATAAATGACAGTTGCCGCAATAAATGCAGCTATGCTCGGGCCGTAACCCCTTAGTGCTCCCATAATGTCTGAAGAAGGATTAAATGGCAGCCAGCTATGATCATGCAGAAAAAACAAGCCCCAGTAAGCACACGACAACCCCAGAGCCAGTGCTAAAAATAACAAGATGGAGTGTTTATTAAGTTTGTTTTCCATATATTAATTACTTTTCATGCCTAATTGCTCAATATGTCGCAATGAGATCAACAAAGGTTTAAAAGTTAGTTTTTGTCATGGTTTTCTATGTTGACCATTCGGTTAGTGGATTAGGTAAATTATTGTATTTAAATAGTGGCGAAGGAATTAATTGATGCATGATCTTCCCCTATATTCTTAACTAAGTTCGGAGCCTTAGCTTGAATGTGCTTCTCTTGGCCTCATGTAATGTATTACAACAGGAGAATATTTGATGCAGCAACAAATCGTATTAAATGATGGCAGTAGCTTCCCTGCCCTTGGTTTTGGTACTTGTGCTATCGGCGCATGGCAACAAGATGATGACTACGTGGTTGACACCATTCTTAAAGCAATCAAAGCCGGTTATCGACATATTGATACAGCATCGTTGTATGGCAACGAGCGCAGTGTCGGTAAGGCGATTAAAGCATCGGGGATCCCGCGACAAGAATTTTTTGTGGTAAGCAAAGTGTGGGATAGCGAGCAAGGTTATGAAGAAACCCTCAAAGCCTTTGATGCCAGCCTTAAACGTTTAGACATGGATTATATCGACTTGTATTTAGTCCATTGGCCTAATCCCAATAAAACTCAGGCCACTTGGCAAGCAATGGAAAGTTTGCATGCACAAGGCAAAGTTCGGTATTTGGGTTTATCTAATTTTCGGCAGTCAGACATTGAGCAACTCATGTCTTTTGCTGAGGTTAAACCCATATATAATCAACTGGAATTGCACCCCTATTTGACCCAACAAGCCTTATGCGCTGTGTGTGATAAATATGAAATTTATGTGTCTTGTTGGTCACCACTCGGCTCTGGTACTTGGAGTGGAGTGCCCACCAATGAAAAACCCATCGCTGATCCTATCATTGTAAATATTGCTGAAAAATATGGCATCAGTGCCGGACAAGTTATTTTGAAATGGGATCTGCAACAAGGCCGCATCGCCATTCCTAAAGCAGAGAGCGATAAAAATATTAAAGCCAATCTCGAGTTAAATTCATTTGAACTCAGCGCTGACGAGATAACAACAATCAATCAACTTAATAGAAACCACAGGTACGGCGGCAATCCTGACACCGCATATAAAAGCAATATGAAGATGCGGGTGCCCGAATAAGGGGTATTGAACACCATAGACAGGCAATTTATTTGCCTGTCTATGGGCTTTTGTTTTAGACCAAATAACTTCTTTTACATAGTAGGCGTTTAAAATATCAGGGCAGAGCAATCTCGTTGTCTCACTCTCGAGCCCTGTTATTTGGCTAGCTAAAAATGAGTCAAGTTTGTTCTGCCCGTTAATTAATTCTCAGCTCAATTTACTCACTATTTTTGATAAGTGATTTTGCCACCAACGATGGTCATTAGGTTTTCTGATGTCAAAATATCTGCTTCTGGGATGCTAAACCAGTCGCGGTCAAAAATGGTAAAGTCAGCATATTTACCCACTTCCACAGAGCCGCGAATATCCTCTTGAAATGCACCGTAAGCAGGCCAAATGGTGAACATTTTAAGAGCGGTTTCGCGGTTTACCGCAAGTTCCGGATGCCAACCTTCGCCGGATGTTCCGTCAAGTCGTTTACGAGCAACAGCTGCGTAAAACTCAATCCGTGGATCACCGAGTTCTACTGGCGCATCTGACCCGCCTAGTATGATTAAACCGCGATCAACCAATTGCTGCCAAGGGTAAGCATAAGCGAGGCGCTCAGAACCAAGTCTATCTGGTGCAAAGTTAAGATCACCTATTCCGTGGCTGGGTTGCATAGATGGTAGAATACCTAAACTAACAAGGCGCGCTTGGTCTTGGGCGGGGATAATTTGTGCGTGTTCGAGCCTCCACCTTGGGTTAGCCACTGCCCATTCGGATTTTGGTACGTCATTAAACGCTTCTTCGTACCAATCCAACAGCGCACGAACCGCACGATCGCCAATCACGTGAGTTTCTATCTGAATACCTTTCCGTAATGCTTCACGTAAAATGGGGGCCAGTTCTTCTTTTGTGGTGCGATTCATAAACCCCTTATGATCAGCATCAGCATAATTTTCAAGCAGTGCGGCACCACGTGAACCAAGGGTTCCATCGATATACACCTTGATACCGCGCAAATCGAACATGTTATCAAGTGTTGATTCGCGGCCACGCTCCAGCATTGTCGACGCTTCTGCGACATTTGCCGCCGCATATATACGAGTCGACATATTTCCTTCTGCGTGGATCTCCTTCATGATCTCAACGTTAATGTAAGGCATTCCTGCGTCTTGCGTATTGGTCCAACCCAGCTTAGCGTTTTCATACATGCCCTGTACTAAACTATCTTTTTTGTATTCGCGTGTTTGTGGCGGAATAATAGCTCGGAAAATATCCATTGCCGTAGCAAGAATGTAGCCGCTTGGTGTGCCGTCTGCCTCACGTTCAAACTTGCCCCCAAGGGGATCTGGAGAATCTTTGTTTATGCCAGCAAGTTCAAGTGCTTTTGAATTAACTAAGGCAGAAACACCATCTGCGCGTGGCATAAATAGGGGTTTGTCAGAGGTGAAGGGATCGACGTCATGTTTACTCAGAAACCTTTTTTCGTCGCTCCACTCCCGCTCAATCCAGCCACGCCCTTGAACCCATTCATTGGCTGGCACTTTTGCTGCAAACGCTTCAATGGCATCAACGGTTTCTTTAAGTGTAGCAAGGCCAAATAGACTGAGTGTTTTTGGACGCTGTCCGACACCTTCCACATGTTGGTGGCTATCGGTAAAACCGGCGTACACATATTTTCCGGCCATATCCATTATTTTTGCATCGCCGCACATATATTTAACGGCATCGGCATTTGAACCCACAAATACAATTTTATCTGCAAGCATTGCGACTGCTTCAGCAGTCCACTGTGCGTCATTTGCCGTATAAATTTTTGTGTTGTGAAGCACCATATCTGCAGCAAGACATTCTGCCGACAAGCCTGCTGGCGTCCTCTCACTCTGGCTACATGACATCAAGGCCAGACAAAACCCCAGCGCACCTAATATTCTTAAATTATTTCTAACCAACAATTTGTCCTCCTACAGATCCATTTTTAAATAACAATAATTGGCTGATATCTCATTTTTTATTCATGCCTATTTTGATTTAGACTAATAGGATATAAAAAACATGCAAGCAGAAATAAACAGTAAAAATATTGACACTGCGTTTCTTGAAAATGACCTGTTTCACAAGGGATTCACGCAGAAACTGCCGAGCCACTTGTCTGCTCGAAGACTGCGTTAACGTTATTCTGCCATCGATTAATTATTAGTTATTTACTGCAGGACCTGCCGAACCCCGGATAAAGAGTAATAAACAGGTAAATTATGACAGGTAGCATGCCATTCAGACTCGCATAATTATGTTGGCAATGCAGGCCCTTAAATTTCGAGTGAATAGCGAAGGCTGTTTTGGTGATTTGTTCGTTAATTCGGTGTAGACAAAAAAATGGCAAAAAAAAAGCCTGATAAAAATCAGGCTTAAAAATGGAAACACACATAGAACACACATAAAAACTATATATTCAGAGCGAAATAAACAGCATAAGTTCAATTGTCTGTTAATTATTTTTCATTAAGTTTATTCTAGTGACAGATAGTACATTTTAAGTTCAATAACTGTGCATAGTGGCTAGAAAATAACTGATGGTAAAAGCAAAGTAGAAAAGCCCTAAATACCCCATTTAACCGAGAATCCAGAACAAAAATCAGTCTAATCAGCAGGTAAAACCAAGCCTTATTTATTAACCAGCACCCGACATAAAAACTATCCATAATCTTCATAACAGACTGTTTTAATAAGATTTAATTTTATTATCGTGGATGAATCTGTAATTCGCTATACTCTACTCGTCGCGGGCTTCAAAGCATCAAAAGCTCATTTAATCTAATAAGAGACGGGGAATGGCAAAGGGTAAACGAGGTGTTTTCGCTTGGATATGGTTTGTCGTATGGCGTTGTTTACTATTACTGATCCTGTTCTTACTGTTGCTACGATTTATGCCGCTATCGACTACGGCATTTATGCTACAAAGCCCGTATCCCGTTACTCAGCAATGGATAAACATTGATAAGCTGCCGTCGCACGTGCCAATGGCAATGGTTGCCTCGGAAGATCAACTCTTTCCAGAGCACTTCGGTGTTGATTTAAATGCCATTAGTAAAGCCCTCAATCAATACGATGATGGTGACGCCCTTCGTGGTGCCAGCACTATCACGCAACAAACTGCAAAAAACCTCTTACTATGGCCGGGGCGAAGTTTTGTTCGCAAAGGTCTCGAAGCGGGTTTAGCAGTAAGTCTTGAAATAATTTGGGGCAAAAAACGTATTTTAGAAGTGTATTTAAACGTCGCTGAATTCGGTAAAGGGATTTACGGAGTAGAAGCAGCTAGCCAACATTATTTTCATAAATCTGCTAGCGTGCTAACGACTAACGAAGCCGCCCAGCTGGCAGTGCTACTGCCAAGCCCGCGTAAACGAGATCCTCGCAATCTAAGCCCTTATCTGCGCCAAAGAGTGCTGTGGGTTGAACGCCAAATGCAGCAACTTGGTGTCGGCTACCTAAAACCTATCCTTGATCATTAAAGCATTTGCGGCATTTGCGTGGGCAGAGCCCTTGAAACTTTATGCAAGTGACAAGCTCTGATTTGAAACCACAACGAGCAAGGAAGATTAGCAACAGGGCTTACACCCCCATCTCGATTGCTTTTTTAGGCGTAAAACTGCTGCCAATTGAAGCGACAATGACCAAGCCGATGGCAGCCCACTGTAACAAGGTCAGTTGCTCACTTAAAATGATAAAACCAGCCAATGCGGCAATCGCCGGCTCTAAACTCATCAGCACGCTAAAGGCTTGGGTAGGCATATTTCTTAGGGCGACCATTTCCAAGGAGTAAGGCAAGGCACTGGATAATACCCCCACCAATAAACCAAGGGGTAAGACTTCCCAGCTAATTAACGCTAAGCCTTGGCTCACTGCGCCAATTGGCACAAGTACAATGGCTGCCACTGTCATGCCTAGCGCTACAGTAATGCCACCTGACGCTTGTTTGCCTGTGCGAGTCCCAAACAATATATAACCAGCCCAACACGCACCAGCTCCTAATGCCATTAATGCGCCAGTAAGATCAAGCCCTTGTGCGCTCGCTAAATCAGGTAGCAACAGAGAAATTCCCGCTAATGCCAACGCAACCCAAAGGAGATCGCTTTTTCGCTTAGAGCCAAATAAAGCCACGGCCAAAGGACCGGTAAACTCAAGGGCCACAGCAATACCTAAAGGAATGCGTTCAATAGCTAAGTAAAACAGAATATTCATCCCGCCTAAACACAGGCCGTAAATAATAATACTCTGCCAATCGCGCCCCTGAGGTAGTGCTCGCCATGGACGAAACACTAACCAAAGTACGGCCGCGGCAAAACCTAAACGCAGTGCAGTAGTGCCTTCTGGCCCAACCAAAGGAAAAAGTTGTTTTGCCAAAGACGCACCAGATTGAATTGTCACCATAGCGAGTAAAACACTGCCAATAGCAATCAGCAGTACGCGATTGATTTGCATCTAGAATACGTCCAAAAAAATGAATAAGCTAAGCGCCAGCATTCTACCTGAGTCAAGTCAAACCCGGCAGAAATTATTACTGTCAGGCACAGAAGTCATCACATTGAGGAAACGGAGTATAGACAAAATAAAATGTCATTTGCCACACTTAGCAGGACATCCACACATAACTGAACTAACAATTGAGTTGTTCTGAAAGGCGTTAATATGGATGTCCTGTTAATTTGAGGAAATTACAGTGTGGATCTTCGCTATTTTTCAACCGCTCTGACCCCCCAGGTCTTCAACGGCTCTGACCCCCCAGGTCTTAACTTTGCTTGATTTATTTAAAAGAACCCGGCCACTCAGCCGCGATATAGGTAAACACAATCCAAGCAGCTACGTTTTGGCGCATATGTTCGGGATTAACCTTATCAAAGGTATCGTCTGGGGTGTGATGTAAGTCAAAATAGTCGGTGCCATCTTGCATCAGGTTTAGTGCGGGCACGCCCAATGCCGCCAAGGGCATCATATCTGGACCGCCGCTGGTATCACCGCTGCGACGAGTAACACCCAGTTCACCCATTAGTGCAGCCATGGTATCCACCACATGCAGCGCGTTTGGCGATACATTATCTGAAGATTGCAGACCATAAACAGGGCCAGCACCAAAATCAGATTCAGAGCCAATAACATGCTTAGCAATAGTGCCATCTGCTTCTCGTGCTTTGGCATAAGCGCGGGCACCAATTAATCCCAGCTCTTCTGCGCCCCACAGGATAACTCTTATGGTGCGGCGCGGAGCTTGTTTAGTATTGTTTTTAATCAGTGTCGCAGTTGCCATAGCAATAGCAACGCCAGCGCCATCATCCACTGCGCCTGTGCCTAAGTCCCAGCTGTCCAAATGGCCGCCAATCACAACCACTTCATCAGGAAATTCACGGCCAGTTATTTCGCCGATGACATTTTTGGTGACAATCGGGCCCAGATCTTTGGTTTGAATATTCAGGCGAATTTTAGGGCTGTGACCGTATTCAATTAAACGCACTAACTGATCGGCATCAGGGTTAGATAGCGCGACAGCGGGTACCATTGTATAACCCATCGCCACGTTGGTTGCACCAGTATGAGGGTTGCGGTGATCGTCTGTCCCAATAGAACGGATGAGCAAGGCTTCCGCTCCTTTTTGGGCTGCGAGCTCATGGCCTTTTGAGCGGGCGATATTAGCAGGACCATATCCAGCACCGTCTTGAAAGCGTTCCATTCGATTACTGATAAAGGCAATTTTTCCTTTTAAACTGCCATCAGCGGCTTTTTCGAGATCAGCGTAGCTGGCAAAATGCACTATTGATGCTTCTAAGCCACCTTCAGGTGTTGATTTTGAACGGCCTAGGGCAGTGATCGTCATTTTTTGATAGGAAGGGATAAGGATTTCAGCCGTTTCGACGCCGCGAACCCAACCATTCATCTCAACGTCTTCGGTATAAACTTTATCGAATCCTAGGGCTTTTAATTTTTTTATTCCCCATTCAATACCCGCTTTTTCACCAGGTGTACCAGGGTGGCGCGCACCGACTTCAGTAGTGAGCGATTTTAATATTTCGTAAGCACTATCGTCTTTCATGGCCTTATCACGCAAGCTAACAGCCATATCTTTGGTTTCTGTAGACACGGGGATGATGCTGTTACTAGCAAATGTTGGTACGGCAAGTATCAAGGCAGCAACAGCCGTCATTTTAATCAGGTTCATGGAGTTTCCTTTAATTGTTTTTTTTATGATGCCACGTTATTCAGTTACAGTCAGCCGCTCACTTATTTAGTTTTCACCTAGCCGGCTTAAACAGTGTTGTGGTGAAGTCTCACAGATTTCCCCAATCTCGCTGAGACTCAAATTGGCTGGTTAATTTTATTGCGTACTTAAGTTGATTTTAAAAAGTGACTTGCCCCCTGCTTTAATATTTTGTAAAACATCTAAACCACTTTGAGCACGATGTTACTGTACTATTAACACCTTCCCCCTCTCAATCACCCAATATTCGAAGCATTATGAGCCAAGCATTCATATTACGCGATTATCAAACTCACGCTGTTGAGGCGGCGGTAAAGCACTTTCGTCATGGTGATGACCCTGCGGTAATTGTATTGCCTACCGGTGCAGGTAAAAGCTTAGTGATTGCTGAGTTAAGTCGACTGGCCAAAGGTCACGTCATCTGCCTTGCCCATGTAAAAGAATTGGTTGAGCAAAATCATGCAAAATTTCTGGCTACGGGTTCAGCTGCAGGTATTTTTTCAGCAGGGCTGGGCCAAAAAAACGCTTCGGCCAAAACCGTCTTTGCCAGTGTTCAATCACTGTCAGCAAACCTCGACGCTTTTCAAAGCCCTGCCAGCCTGATTATTATTGATGAATGTCATCGAGTGGGCATGGACGAAACTGGTCAATACCATAAAACCATAACGCATTTTCGCAGGCTGAATCCTAGCGTAAAGGTGCTTGGCTTAACCGCTACCCCCTATCGCTTAGGCAGCGGCTGGATTTATCAGCATCATTACCATGGTTACACGCGCCCCTGCACCGACGTTTTTTTTAAAAAATGTATTTTCGAACTGCCACTCCAACACATGGTAAAAAACGGTTATTTAACGCCGCCCATTCATTATGATGCCGCCATTGCCCATTACGACTTTAGTTTGTTGACACAAAGTTTAGACGGTGAACAAGACACCGATGATATCGCCTTAAATGAACTCATCCACAAATATCCACGCGTGACCAAGGCGGTGACCGAGCAAATTTTACAGCTTAGCCAAAACCGTCAAGGCGTAATGATTTTTGCTGCGACCATTGATCACGCACAAGAAATCTGCGGTTATTTACCTGCAGAGCAAACGGCCTTAATTACCGGCACCACAAAACTAAAACAACGTGACGCATTAATAGCCGCGTTTAAAGCCAAAAAGATTAAGTACCTTGTAAATGTGTCTGTATTAACCACAGGCTTTGATGCGCCCCACGTGGATGTCATTGCTATTTTGCGCCCCACTCAATCCGTCAGTTTATTCCAACAAATTGTAGGTCGTGGTTTGCGCCTGAGTCCGGGCAAAAAGGACTGCTTAGTATTGGATTACACCAATAATGGTTACAATATTTTTCAGCCAGAAATTGGCGAAAAAAAGCCCACACAAGATTCAGTAGCGGTGCAAATTCATTGCCCTCAATGCGGTTTTGCCAACGCATTTTGGGGCCGAAAAGACCCTGAAGGGAATATTCTTGAGCATTTTGGCCGTCGTTGCCATGGCTTGATTGAAGGCCCAGATGGCCCTGAAAGCACAGATGGCACCAAATACGAGATGCAATGCACTTACCGTTTTCGCTTCAAACACTGCCCGCATTGCAACCAAGAAAACGATATCGCCGCCAGACAATGCCAGCATTGCTCAGAGAAACTCATTGATCCCGATGATATATTGAGAAGAGCGTTAAATTTAAAACATAATAAAGTATTGCGCTGCGCCGCCATAACGCCAGAAATTATCTGGGCGGACAAGTGCTTAAAAGTCACCTACCACGACGAAGACGGCCTCACTTTATCAGAAACCTTCCGCTTTAATTTTAAAAATTCGCGACAAGTCTTTAACCAACTATTTGCCCGAAGGTTAGCTAACGGAAGTCAGTCGCTTCAGTTCAACTCACTTGAAGAGCTGGAGAAGTTTTTACCTTACCTGCCAACGCCTGACTTTGTGATAGCCAAAAAGCAAAAACATCACTGGCAAGTGACCGAGCGTTTATTTGATTACGAGGGGCCTTATCGAAAAGCGAATGAGCTTAGTTAAGAATTCCATGAACAAAAAGCAGCAGTGTGCTGCAGAATCAAGCAGATAAAAGCAGAAATTAAATGCTAGCTAATGAATAATTACCGCGGCCTGCGCCCAACATGTAGGAGCTGCTCCGTAACGGATGTTATTAGCTGCGAAAAAACAACAACTAAAACTAAAGACCACAGCTATTCACCACCGAGTTTTTAACTGTTAAAAAACCAAGATATTGAACCACAGACAACTCCGTTGTGGGAGCACACAGAACACGGAGGAAAAGATCTAAAAAAGTAGGCTAGAAAATAGCAAAAATTAAATGCTAGATAATGAATAAATACCGCGGCCTGCGCCCAACACGTAGGAGCTGCTCCGCAACGGAGTTGTTAGCTGCGAAAAAACAATAGTCAAAGCAAAAGACAACCTTATTTCAATCAAATAAAATATTTACAAGCAATTGTTTTAATTACGTTTAATCAATTTTTTTAAACGTGGATGGCACTTTATTAATATTAACTTTTAAAAAAGTACTTCAAAGAACCTGTACCGCAGGTTTATAAATTACCGAGAATTATAGCGCTGCGATATGCGACAAGGTTTCAGGATGGGATTGTACTAACTTCAACAGCGTTACTGCTTGTCCATTAGGAACACTACGCCCTTGCTCCCAGTTTTCTAATGTTCGCACCGAAGTGTGCAGGTAATTAGCAAATACCCCACGAGACATATTAAACTTTTCACGAATGGATAAGATTTCATTGGGTGAAATTACCAATTCATCAGCCATTACCATTTCGTGCGTTTTTAAAGTTAACTTACCTTCGCTATGCTCTTTTGCCTCACGCAGAGAGGCTGTTAGTTCTGCAAATAAATCACGTTTGCTCATGTTTCCACACCTCCAAAAAGTCTTTTAATTGTTTCTTTTGAGCACTGCTTAAATCTGACATTTCATTTTTGGCATAGATAGTGAGCAAGTAGAAACGATGATATTGATCAAAGTAATAATAAATTACTCGAGCACCACCATGTTTGCCTTTACCTTTTGCCGCTACTCGAACTTTTCGTAAACCGCCAGTATCTTGGATCACATCGCCTTTGTCAGGCTCTGCTAACAATTCACATTGCAAGAGTTGAAAACCCTCATCTGACAAATACTCAGCACGAAACTTTTCAAAAATACTTGATTCGATAAATACTGATTTCATCGGCAAAGTATACGCAATATACGTATAGACAACAAATTATCTTTCTCTTACTTACCAGTAAAAAGATATTAAACCACAGACAACTCCGTTGTGGGGGCACAAAGAACACGGAGGAAAAGATCTAAAAATCCAGTTATAAGCATTACCAGCCCTTGTTTATTCACCAACACCCGACATTTCAATCGAAAAAAATTTACAAATTATTGTTTTAATTACGTTTAACAAAGAATTTCATTATCGTGGGTGGCTCTTTGAATTCGTAGTAAATAAAATTCACCGTTATCGGTGATTTAAATAGTTAATGGAAACAAACCCAATTTATTAACCGATACTGGTGATTATTTATGTTCTTTAGCGATTGGCTGTTCATAAAACTCCAATCTATTTTATTCAGCCTTCCTCGATGCACAGCACAGTCAAACAACAATTGTAGAGCCCCCCACTCTTTCCCCTTTCCGCAACTGCAAAGAAATACGTCCCTTCTATATCGATTTAAAACCAAGCTTAAACAGCACGAATTGACACCCGACACGTTACACGTTACAGTAAAGCAAATTGACCATTACCTATTGACTACCAGCACAAGAGGGATCTGGCATGGCAATCAAAAGTTTTAAACATAAAGGGCTTAAAAAGTTTTTTTATAATGGCGATACAAGTGGCATACAAGCTAACCACTTGCAAAAAGTAGGATATATATTAGACGCGGTAGATGCTTCACATCATCCAAAAGACTTAAAAAGTATTTATGGGAATAAATTTGCAGAAAAGAAAGGCTCCGGGGCAGGGGTTTATAGCCTAGAGGTGAATGGCAATTGGCGGATCACCTTCCAAATACATGATGATGGAGCAGTACTGGTGGATTACCGTGATTACCACGGTAAATCAATAAAGGCAGTTTAACATCTACCTAATATTACCAAAAAATTTAGCAGCCCTCTTAAAGAGAGGTATGGAGATTAAGATGAAACAAACTAGAAAACCATCGCATCCGGGTGAGTTTTTTAAGTTCACCATACTGGACGAACGTAATATATCTATTACGGACGCAGCCACTTATCTTGGAGTTTCAAGAAAAGCATTAAGCGAGTTTATTAATGGCAAAGCAAAGTGCTCTCACGCTATGGCCAGACGGCTCTCTGAGTCGACAGGAACGGGCGTTTCCATTTGGATAAACATGCAGGCAAAGCTTGACACCTGGGAAGCTGAAAATATGCCCCTTCCTGATAACATCCAGCCTATACCAGATTACAAGGTCGCTTAAAAGTTCTAGAAAAAAGTACAAAAATCAATGGAGTCAAAAATCAAGCGATTTGACCCCATTGATTTTCCAAAAAGACATTCTGACCTCTAAGCAAAATCAATACGGAAATATTCCACTTTTTCACTGAACAGCGGGTCAACATGCAAGGCTGATTTTTCAAA
This sequence comes from Paraglaciecola sp. 25GB23A, assembly GCF_040012495.1. Classification (NCBI taxonomy): domain Bacteria; kingdom Pseudomonadati; phylum Pseudomonadota; class Gammaproteobacteria; order Alteromonadales; family Alteromonadaceae; genus Paraglaciecola; species Paraglaciecola sp. 25GB23A. The sequence continues at coordinate 487,398 of NZ_JBDYKM010000001.1, read as the reverse complement.
CACCATACCCAGTTTTTTCATAACCTGTATCGACGCCCCATTCTCCTTTACCGCAATAGCAGAGAAGCTTTTCACCTGATGTTTATCTGCTAACACATGCATAATGTGTTTTGCCGCTTCTGTGGCGTAGCCCCTACCCCAAGTTGCTTGCTTAAAGCGCCAGCCTAATTCCCAATTATCAAACTCTGGTTTTTCACTAAAAAAGTGCATAGGCCTGACGAGTACCCAACCTAAATAAAGTTTTGTTGCCGTGTCGCAGACTTCCCAAATCCCCCAACCTTTCTCAGGGTTTAGATACTTAGCCAATCGCGGCAGCATACGGTCTTCAATATCTTGCAAAGTACTCGGCACGCCTTTAGTAATGTATTTCATCACCAGCGGATCACTGTCAACATCAAGTAAACGTGGGCCATCGGCTAGAGTCATCAGTCGATAGCTAAGACGTTCTGAAGGATTGATTATCATTGGTTTAGATCCTAGTAAGTGTAATTTGCCAATATGATAAATATACCGCGCCATCTACCAGTATTTTCATCGTCTCTGACCCTGCAGGTTTCAACCGCACCTATTGTAGGAGGCCCTTTAGGGCCGAACAAAACAAAAGCAAATGTTATTTTTAAGGTCACATTTTAAGTTTATTAAAGAGGTTGTTTTTTCCCGACTAAAGTCGGTCCTCATGGATGAGGCTTGAAAAACGTCATGCGGACGCCGCGCGGGATGACGTGAGCAAAGCGAATGCTCTATTCACGCAGTGAATGCCTTGTGCGCAAAGCGCAGCGTAAATCTTAAACAACAGCAAACTCCCTATCCAATTCACTCACCCCCAAGCCACTCTTTTTAGTCACCCGCAACTGCGTCGGTATACGTTCTTTCATGGCTTCGATATGACTAATCACCCCAATCATCTTGCCCGATGCATTCAGGTTATCCAAGGCATCTAAAGCGATATCAAGGGTTTCGGAGTCGAGGGTGCCAAAACCTTCATCTAAAAACAGTGAGTCGATGCTGGTTTTGTGACTGACTAAATCAGACAGGGCTAAGGCCAGCGCAAGGCTGACTAAAAAGCTTTCACCGCCTGATAGGGTTTTGGTATCGCGCTCTACATCACCCTGCCAGGTATCGATAACACTTAAGGCTAAACCTTCTGCGTCTTTGCGTTTTAACAAATAACGGCCATGTATCCTGTCGAGTTGTTTGTTGGCTAGATAAACTAAGTTGTCTAAGGTCAACCCTTGGGCAAAACGCCTGAATTTATCGCCATTGGCTGAGCCAATTAGTGAGTGTAAATAACTCAGATCATCGTATTCTTGCAGTTGTTGGGTAATTTGCAGGTACAGGTCTTTTTGCCGTTCGCCTAACGCTAGGTCGGCTTGTAGTTGCTGGTTAAGCTCCCCTCGCCTTTGCACGAGTTTATCTTTATCGCTGTGGCATTGTTGCAGCTTTATTTGTACTTGCTCTTGCGGTGTTTTTTGCCATGTAGCAGCCTGTTCAGCATTTTGCAATACCACTAATTGCTCGCTGGCTTGTTCAAATAAAGTAGTCGCACGCTGCGTTTGTTGGTCGAGCTGTTGTTTGAGCTGATTTAAGCGTGTGCGTTCTGACTCCGATAGCAGGGCTTGCTCGAAGCTTTGCTGGGTAGCAAAGGGACTAAGCGCGAGAGCCTCTTGCCAGCTATTTTGGTCTCGCTGTATCTGTTGTTGCAGGTCTTGCTGACGTTGCTGCTCGTTTGCAATGGTGATGGTGATATGGTTAAAAGCCTGTTCGGCCTGCTTATATAAGTCGCTTTGTTTGGCCCAGCTTTGTTCAGCAAAATCTAAGGTAGCACTCGCCTGTTGCCGAGCTTGCGCCACCGTAAGGTCGCCAAATAGTTCACTGCGCTCTTGTCTTAGCGCTGATAGTTGCTGATGCAAGGAGTCTGCCGTTTGCTGGGCAGATGCGACTTGGGTGTTTTGCTGTTGCAACTGCTCTGTGAGCGTTGTCAGTTGATGTTGCTGTTGACTGAGCTCTTGGCGCAGTTCTGCATCTTGTTTAACTTGCTGTTGATAGTGGGCCGCATCTTGGCGCTTAGCAGCTATCCACTCAAGCAAATCGCCCTGGGGTATTGCATAACCGAGTTCGCTGATCTTATTATTCAGCGCCTGTTGGTTGTCTGTAATCGCCTGTTGTTGTGCCGCCAATTGCTGAGCAATTTTATCGATGTTGGCTTGCCCACTGCTGCGATTTTGCTCAAGTAACTTAAGCTCGGCGTTAAGGCTATCCACGGCACGCTGTTCATTATCTAAGACCTGCCTGCTTTGCAAGCGGGCTTTATCGAGTTGGCGCAGGCTATGTAGCTGTTGGGTAATTTGCTCAAGATCGTGTTTTAACTGACTTTCAAAACTGGCTAAGGCGGTTTCATTGGCTATTTCACTTTGCAGATGCAAGTTATGACTGAGTGTTTGCCACTTAGCTTGCAAATCATCAATATTGCCGCTTAAGGCATGCATTTTTAGCTCAACTTCGTTTATTTGCTGGACTGTCAATTGCAGGCTTTCGCGGGTTTGCATGCCCACTTCAGTGACTTTATCAAAGGCCAACTTGGCTTGATCTAAACGGTTAATCGTCGCAGGAATATCTAAAGCTTGTTCAGCCGCTAAGGGATGCTGAGTGGCGCCGCACAAGGGGCATTCTTCATCGTCTTGCAATAGCTGGCGATATTGCGCCAGTTGTTCTTCTTGTGACACCAAGCGTTGCAAGTCATCAAGCTGTTGCTTGTGCTGTTTAAATTGATGGGCCAGTTCATTGCGCTTATGGCTGAGTTGGGCTTCTTTAACTTGCAGACCTTGCAGCTCAGTTTGCTTGCTGCTTTTATCTGCGCTTAATTGAAGATAGCGACGCTGGGTATCTTGGATTTTAAGCAGTTCTGGCCATTTGGCACTTAACTTAACTTGTTTTTGTTCTAGTTGGTCAATGTCGCCTTGTTTAACTAAATCAGTAAACTGCTGCTCTTTATCTTGCCAATCTTGTTGTTGCTGATTAAGCGCCTTTTCACGGGTTTGTCTTTGCTCATTGAGCTCAGAGATTTGCCCACTTTGTTGCTTAACTTGCTGGTTAAGGCTTGCCGACTCTTGTTCTAAAGCTTGCTGAGTTTGTTGCTCACGGGCTAACTGGCTGAGTTGCTGTTGCCAGCTATTAAGGTGCTCACTTACCGCGCTGTCTGCTTGATGGCTGCTTAGGTAAGTTTGAATTTGCTGCTGTTGCTGTTGCAAGGCCAGTAAAGTGCTTTGCTTTGCTTGTTGTTGCTCAGTGCTAGTGTGTTGCTGCTGTTTAAGACGAGTCAGCTCGAGTGTAATATCAGCAAGTTTGCCGGCTTGGCTTTGAATAGTCCCATCTAAGGGCAGTACTTTGTCAGTAATAAGCAGCTCTTGGCTTTGCTGCCCTTGTTTGGCCTGTGTTAGCGCGCTAGTGGCTTGCGTTAGGGCTACATCAGCCTGCTTAGCTTGCGCAGTCGCAGTAGTGAGCTCTTGCTGTTTAAGCACGAGCTGCTGGGTCATTTTTGCCAACTCGTGCTGCACACTTTTAAGCAATTCCCATTGGGTACGCAACCGTTCGGCCGGTTCGCTATTGGCTAACTTATGTAGTTCAGTTTTTGACTCTGAGAGGGCTATATTGGCCTGTTGGCTTAACTCGCTGGCCTGTTGCCGCTGTTGTTGAGCACTGCTGAGTTTATCCCACCAGCTAAGATGCTGTTGACACTGGATTAACTGCTGCTCTATTGCCTGTTGCTGGTGCTGGCATTGTTGTAGCTCATCTTGCAGTTGCTGTTTTTGCTCTGGGCTGAGTAATTGCAAGGTGTCAGCTCTGGCTTGCAACTCTTTAAGGCTTTGTTTGGCTTGGGTAAAGTGCTCATGCACCTTGATAGATACCAATCCATAAATGTCGGTGCCAGTGAGCTCTTCAAGCAACTCGGCCCGCTCTCTCTCATCGGCATTTAAAAAGGCGGCAAAGTCGCCTTGGGATAACATCATCGACTTAGTAAAACGGCCAAAGTCTAAACCCGTTAATTGCTCGACGGCCTCGATTTTCGCTTTAATTTGGGTGGCAATCACCTTACCACTAACCACTTCGGCTAATTCGCTATCAGCTTGCTGTAAATTACCCTCCAAATTGCCACGGGAGCGACGCATGCTCCAAAACGCCCGGTAGGCCATGCCTTTTACTTCAAACTCTACCTCGGCCAAACACTCGGCGGTGCCACGAGTCATGATCTCATTAGATGAGGTAGTGATTTGCCCCAAACGCGGCGTTTGGTGATAAAGCGCTAAACAAATGGCATCAAGCAAGGTAGTTTTGCCCGCACCAGTAGGGCCAGTGATGGCAAACAAACCATTATCGGCAAAAGGCGATTGCGTAAAATCAATCTTCCATTCACCTTTTAAGGAGTTAAGGTTTTTTAAACGTAGGGTGAGAATTTTCATGCTTGCTGCCCCCCGTCAGACGCGGTGCTGGCGCCTTGATGCTGGGCTTCAGATAATATCTGCTCAAACTGCTGGCGCACGCGCTGCACCCTTGCTAGCTCTGCTTCACCTGCAAACTTTTCCATGTTCAAACGTAATTCAAATACATCTAAAGGTTTGAGTTCTGCTAGCGTCTCGCGCTGCTCCTGGCTTAATAGCTGACGTTGTTTATTGCGACTGCGGCGCAGCTGCAGTACCTCTACATTTGCGCCTTCGGTCAGGCTTTGAATGCGTTGTTGTAGGTCAGATAAATAATCTTGGGTCTCTACCTCAATACACAGCCAGCAAGGCATCTCTTGTACTGCCTGCTCTTGACTTGTGAATTGTTGCAAGGCCTGTTCGATAGTCGCTAAATCACCTTTGATCACCTGCATAGGCTGAAAACGCGGTACGTCAATGGCGCTAAGATGACGAGTGCCATCCTTAAACTCCACCAGCATGACTTGCTTTTGCGAAGTGAGTTCATCAAAGCTCAAGGGAATGGGCGAGCCGCTGTAACGAATATGCTCAGTTTTAGCCACTAATTGCGGCCGATGAATATGCCCCAAAGCAATGTAGTCTGCAGGGGGAAACCCATCTGCAGCAAAGCCATCGAGGGTACCAATGTATATATCCCGCACACTGTCGGATTGACTCACACCCAGCGCAGTTAAATGGCCGGTAGCAATAATGGGTAAAGTTACTCCGCTTTGTTGCATCTGTTTTTGTTGCATCACTACGGCCAGTTGATAGAGCTTGGCGTAGTGCTGTTTGATGGCATTACCCAATGCCTGGCGTTTGTCTATACCGCTTTCACCGGCAGAACTTTGCAGTACATCACGGGGGCGAATAAAGGGTACGGCACATAAAATCGCCCCTGGATTACCGCTTTTATCAGGAATACAAAACACTTGCTCGTTGATATCAACCCCAGTGCTGGCCACCACAAAGGTGTTTAAACAAGCTAAAATTTGTTTGGATTCATTCAGGGTTGATACCGAGTCATGATTACCGCCCAACACCACCAATACACACTTGAGCTGCTGGAGGTCGACCACAAACTGGTTGTATATTTCGCGGGCATAGCTAGGTGGTGTGCCAGTATCAAATACATCACCAGCAATGATCACTGCATCAATTTGTTGTTGCGCCACTTGCGCCAGTAACCAATTGATAAAAGCCTGATGTTCGTCTTTGCGGCTTTTAGTGAAAAAACTCTGACCCAAATGCCAGTCTGAGGTGTGTAGCAGCTTCATGCCTAAAATCCCACGCTTTAACAGCTATTTGTTCAAGAATGACGCAATAACTGCTTGTTAGTCCTAAAGAAACGAACATTACACTATCGTTGGTGTGGTTGGCAGATGAAAAACATTTATTCACCTAAAAATCAGTAAACAAAGAGTAACAACTCAATATTTACTCCTCAGTCTTAGGCAGTTTGAAGCGACTGAGTTGTTGTTTTAAATTGTGAATTTCATGTTCCAGCTCCTCACGTTCATCTAGCAGGTCGAGTATCAAGGCGATACCGGCCCAATCGAGCAATAGATCACGTTTAATACGCGCGGCTTTTTTGACGCTTACTAAGCTGGTCACACTAAATTGCCATTGCTCAATCACCTCTCCTTGGATTGGAATAGCAATGCTATGTTCAACCAGTTCATACAACATAGCTGAATCAATCTCACTGCAAGCACATAGCTCTTCGCTACTTAGCCAGCGGTCTTGTTCTGAAACAGTAATCTGCAACATGTTTATTTACTCCAATTGGCGCGCGGATCAAATTGACTTTTTTCTGCCAACTCATTCCACAGAGTCTTGTTTGCTTCGTCAGTTGAGGTAGGCACTACAATTTTAAGCACGGCGAATAAATCACCCTGTACTTTTTTATTGAGCAAGCCCTTGCCTTTAATGCGTAAACGCTGTCCCGATTGACTATTGGCAGGGATATTCAGTTGAATATCACCACTTAAGGTGGGTAGTTTAACTTTGGTACCCAATATGGCTTCCCAAGGAGCAATGGGTACAACTATGCTCAAATTTCGACCGTCTACATCAAACAATGGGTGGGGTGCAAAACGAATTTGTAGATATAAGTCGCCATTATCCGCCTTTGTTGTACCGGGTCCGCCTTGGCCCTTAAGACGAATCCGCTCCCCATTAGCGACACCAGCCGGAATTTTCACTTTCAGCGACTTGGGCTGATCGCTCACGCGACCATTGGCATCTTGCTGTTGCAGAGTGAAGCTTACGGGTTTAACACTATCAACTAAGGTTTCTTCTAAAAACAGCGGGAATTCGATTTCAATATCTTGACCTTTTTGACGCATTGTTTGGCTACCCCTGTGCTGCCGTCCATGCTCAAAACCGCCATGCCTTGCACCAAATATTGAATTAATAAAATCAGAAAACTCTTGATCGGTTTGCGGATCACTTTGTTGATAATTGCCTTGTGCATTAGCCGAACTATGCTGATTGCGCGATCGGTTTAAATGATGGCGACGCAGTTCATCATATTGCGCCCGTTCTTTGGCACTATGCAGCACTTCATAGGCTTCACCGATTTCTTTAAATCTTTCCTCGGCATCAGCATGCTTGCTAACATCAGGGTGATATTGTCGAGCCAGTTTTTTGTAAGCCACTTTTATGGCTTTATCATCGGCCTCAGGCTCAATACCAAGCACCTTATAATAATCTTTAAAATTCATTCTAGCCCCTAAAAGCAACACGCCCGAAAGTGAGTTTACTGTGTTGGATCAACTATATTCATTGTATGTGATGATGAAATTAAACAGTTTGATCTTGATCAATCCTACCAGCTTACACTGAGTCTAGTTGATTACTATCATCCCTTAGTAAAATAACAGAAGTGATTAACTTCTGCTGAAAACTGAAAATCTTATCTATTGATTTTATTAACTTTATCTAATCTTGTTATGTAAGCACATACCTAAGTATCACCTCGTAGATTTTTTAATCAGTTCAAATAGGCTTTAATAGACCCATCGAAACGCGGCAACTATCAGGCAACGTTTTAAACTAAACCCTAACTAATTATGAATATATTGAGGAATTGACCATGTTGAAAATCGTTAAAACTTCTATCGCTTTAGCCGCCGCTTCTTTCATTGTTGCTGGTAATGCTCAGGCCGATATAAACGAAGCACTACAAAATATCTGCACTATCGTTAAAGCTGACGATAAAGGCGAATTACGCAAAAAAATGAAAATGGTCCAGTCTGACTACCGTTTACAATTACAAGATTATTACTCAGGTATCTCATGTGGCGGCGAAAGCTTAATCCGCACCGCGATGTTAAACAACGCAGTTGAGACCGGTACGTTAATGGTTAAGAAGATGCCTAAGGGCGACTTAAGCTCACCAGAGTCAGATGGCAAAACCATCTCTGCCTGGGCCACTGAAAAAGGCTTAGATAGCTCGCCTATCGTGGCTGCTCTTAACGAAAGAATCTAAAAGATAGCGGCGAGCTTCTAGCTGCGAGCCGCGAGCAAAAAATAAAGCGTTTTAGTTTTATCTTTAGCTCGCCACTCGCAGCTCGACGCTAATAGCTCGTCGCTGCTCCACCGTTCAACATGGTGGGTGGAGATTAATCTCTCCTCCTAAAAAATCGGCCTCTTTTGAGGCCGTTTTTTTATGCATTGAAAAGATAGCAACAGGCAAAATACACCAGCCTTTGCTTTTATATTTTTTAGCTCGAAGCTAATGACTCGCCGCTCGAAGCTCTATATCGCAATACCATCAGACTTGCCCTCTCGTCTTGCTGCACTGCACTGTTGGCCAAGCGCCAAACACCATTAATTAGCAGGGCGAGAGGCATATCATTTTGGCTGACTAAGGCAATCTTATCTCGTTGCCACGGCGGTATTCGCCATTCTTTATACCACTGTTTTAAGGGTTTAGAATGTTGCCCGCCTGCCGGAGTAAAACGTTGGGCAAAGCCGCCAAATTGTATTTTAATTTCGCCTAGTTGAGGGTCTAAGAGCAAGCCCAGATCACCAGGGTCTCCTTGCTGAAAGGGGGATTTACTTAAAGTGCCGAGCGGCGCTGGTAGGCTGACTACCTTTTGTCCCTGCCACAACAAGGTATGGGCTGGTATTGTGGGCGCAAGTGCTAATATATATAAATGCTGATTAAAGCGTCTAAACTGCCAACTGCCCCATTGAATGATGGGCTTAGCATCCTCTTTAGCGTCAATCAGCTCAGGTTGCAGTTTCTGTAAAACCGCCTGTGAAGGACTTGAAATGCCTTGTTCATCTAACCATTGCCTCACCACTTGATGTAACCATGCGGAACTTAGTTTACTTAAGGCTTGCAGGCACAAGGTGTTATCACTTGTGCGTATTGCTTGCAGTTTCTCTTGGGCCACTTCTTCAAGTAAATCTTGCTGTTGGGCGCAAAGGGCTGCACTGCGCGACACAGTTTTAGCTATGTCAGGCCATTTTTTTATTAAACTAGGCAGAATGTCATGACGCAGAAAGTTACGCTCAAAATGGGTGTTTTGATTCGACTCGTCTTCAACCCAAACTAAGTCTTGCTGTTTCGCATAGTCATTGATGTTTTGCTGAGTAAGGGCTAAAAATGGCCGCAACAGGTGAACCACTTTATTGAGTTGGCCAACGGATTTAGTACTATACAATGCCATGGCCGCTAAGCCTTTAGGCCCTGCTCCGCGCTTTAGCTGTAATAGAAAGGTTTCAAGTTGATCATCTTGATGTTGAGCCAACAAAATAACACTGTTAGCTGGCGCAAGCTCCAGTAACTTTGCATAACGGGCTTCACGCGCTAGTGCTTCTAGACTTTGACCTGAGTCACTCGCGAGGTTTACCTTTACCCCTTGAAATGCCACCTTCATATCTAAGCAAATCTGCCGACAATGGGCTAGCCATTTATCAGCATTCGGGCTAAGACCATGATGAATATGCACTACACTGATAGGATTAGTCACCAAACCTTTATCCCGCAAGGCAACTAAAGCATGGAGCAAGACATGCGAGTCAATACCACCACTGTAAGCAAGCACTAGCGTTTGCTCGGATTGCAAAGCAACACATTTAAATTGGTGATCTAAGGTAGCTATCAAATCCATAAGGGCTCAGTTTACTCTGCTTTTAAAAGCACAAAGCCATTGGTTGTTGTTACAACCAATGGCTTATATTTGTCATGTAGCTTGGTTTAGCAATAACCAAACGACATTAAACGCTCATAGCGTTGCTCTAATAAATCTTCAGTCGATAAGGTCGACAATTGAGCCAACTGTTGTTTCAGAGTCGCTTTCAAATTGGCGGCCATACTGTCGTGGTCACGATGCGCGCCACCTAATGGCTCTTCTACAATATGGTTAATCAAACCCAATTCTTTAATTCGTTTGGCCCCCACGCCCATCGCCTCTGCCGCCAGCGGTGCTTTGTCAGCACTTTTCCACAGAATCGATGCACAACCTTCGGGCGAGATAACCGAATAAGTACTGTATTGCAGCATATTCACTCTGTCACCTACACCAATGGCTAAGGCGCCACCTGAGCCACCCTCACCAATTACCGTACAAATAATCGGCACTTTTAAACCTGACATGACTTTTAAATTTGTGGCAATGGCTTCACTTTGACCGCGCTCTTCAGCACCGACACCAGGATAGGCACCAGGGGTGTCGATAAAGGTAATGATAGGTAAATTAAAACGCTCAGCCATTTTCATCAATCGTAATGCTTTGCGGTATCCCTCAGGTTTGGGCATGCCAAAGTTACGACGAATTTTTTCTTTAGTATCACGGCCTTTTTGATGGCCGATGACCATAATAGGCCGACCATCCAATTTGGCTAAACCGCCTACGATGGCTTTATCATCCGCGAAGGCTCTATCACCAGCCAACTCTTCAAAATCAGTCAATATTCTAGAGACATAATCAAAGGTATAAGGACGCATCGGATGACGGGCTAATTGCGAAATTTGCCACGCACCTAAATTAGCAAAGATCTTTTTACTTTGCTCTGCGCATTTTTCACGCAATTTAGTAATTTCTTCTTCGATGCTAACGTCAAATTCACCACCCTGATTGACCTGTCGCAATTCTTCAATTTTCGCTTCTAATACGGCGATAGGTTTTTCGAATTCTAAGAAATTTACACTCATTACACACCTAATTGTTTTGCTTACAGCAGAGTAAACACTGTGCCTTAATGAAAGACGAGTTCGACCTGCGTCGCACCCAGATACTGCTGTAAGTCATATAATAATTCATCTTCAGGGCTTATATACCACTGCGCGCCAAAGGCTAAATTTGCCTCTGCATCGGGGTGGCGATAGCGCACCAGCACCGGACAACTGCCACCTTGATAAGGCTTTAGTATAGTCTGCAGTTTAGCCAGACTTGCAGGATTGCACCAGCTTGATTCCAATTGTATTTGCACAGCCTTGGCATTTTTTTCACGGGCTTGCACAATATCCATGGCATCGCGGGCTTGCATTGTATTGCCCCCAGAGAATTCATCAAAGCTGACCTGTCCACTAATAACCAATATTTTGTCTGCCAACAGCATACTTTCGTATTGTTCATACATCTCAGGGAAAAAGCGAACATCAATCCGCGCACTTTTATCATCTAAGGTGACTAAAGCCCAACGTTTGCCTCGTTTATTAGTCATCACCCTAACACTCAGCACTAGGCCCACAGCATAGGATGTTTGGTCTTTATGGGTGGGTTTAAGGTCAACCAAGCGAGTTGGCGAATAGTGCTTTATTTCACCAAGATATTGGTTAATGGGGTGTCCGGTTAAATACAAACCCAAAGATTCTTTTTCGCCGTCTAACCAGACTTTTTCCGGCCATTTTGGTACATCAACAAAGGCTTGTTTAACTAATTCAGGCTCGGTGGTTAGTAAACCAAACATGTCTGACTGCCCATAGGATTCGGCTTTGGCGTGTTGATCAGCGGCTGCCAAGGCATTGGGCAAGGTGGCCATAATCGATGCACGATGAGGACCAAAGGTATCAAAGGCACCAGCGTAAACCAATTTTTCTAGTACACGTTTATTGATTTTTTTAACATCAACTTTGGCACAAAAGTCGAACAAATCTGAGAATTTTTGATGTTTTTCACGGGCGGCAATAATCGCCTCGATAGGACCGGCTCCCACCCCTTTGATGGCACCGATGCCATAGACAATACGACCCTGCTCATCGACGGTGAATTTGTATTCACCGGCATTAAGGTCAGGTGGTAATATTTCGATGCCCATGCGTTGACATTCATCAACCAAGGTAACTATTTTGTCGGTATTGTCCATATCAGCGGACATAACCGCCGCCATAAATTCAGCTGGATAATGGGTTTTAAGCCACAAGGTTTGATACGAAACCAGTGCATAAGCAGCAGAGTGAGATTTATTGAAACCATAACCGGCAAACTTTTCAACCAAATCGAATATTTTAATCGCCAAGTCGGGATCAATATTATTATCTTTGGCACCGGTCTCAAATGATTCACGCTGTTTGGCCATTTCATCAGCATTTTTCTTACCCATAGCCCGGCGTAATAAATCTGCACCGCCCAAACTATAACCCGACATAACTTGGGCAATCTGCATAACCTGTTCTTGGTATAAAATAATACCGTAGGTAGGCTCTAGGATTTCTTTCAAACATTCATGCTGATATTGCGCATCTGGATAAGAAATGGCTTCACGACCGTGTTTACGGTCGATAAAGTTATCTACCATGCCTGACTGCAAGGGTCCGGGGCGAAACAGGGCCACTAGAGCGATAATATCTTCAAAAGTATCAGGCCGCAGTCGTTTGATCAGCTCCTTCATACCGCGGGATTCTAATTGGAATACCGCCGTCGTTTCAGCATTTTGCAGTAATTTAAAACACTTGGCATCCACCAATGGAATAGCGGTTATATCAATTTTAACTCCGCGGCCACTGGCAATCATATCAATGGCCCACTGAATAATCGTCAGGGTGCGCAGACCCAAAAAGTCGAACTTAACAAGTCCGGCATATTCAACATCATTTTTGTCAAACTGGGTTACTGGGTTCTTGCCTTCATCATCACAATACAGGGGGGCGAAGTCGGTAATTTGGGTCGGGGCAATGACCACACCACCGGCATGTTTACCAGCATTACGTGTTACACCTTCCAGTATGCGGCACATATCGATGAGTTCTTTGACATCCTCATCTTCATTATATAACTCAGGTAAACGCGGCTCTTCAGCAAAGGCTTTTTCAAGGGTCATACCTGGAGTGGGCGGAATAAGCTTGGATATGCGATCATTAAAGCCGTAAGGATGGCCAAGTACTCGACCTACATCGCGCACTACCGCTTTAGCGGCCATGGTACCAAAAGTGATTATCTGTGATACCGCTTGGCGGCCATACAGTTCAGCAACGTGCTCAATCACCTCGTCCCGTCTGTCCATACAAAAATCGACGTCAAAGTCAGGCATGGATACCCGTTCGGGGTTAAGAAAACGTTCGAATAATAAATCAAATTGCAGGGGATCAAGGTCAGTAATTCCTTGAGCATAGGCCACCAGCGAACCGGCACCCGACCCACGACCGGGTCCCACAGGAATACCGTTATCTTTACTCCATTGAATAAATTCCATAACTATCAGGAAGTAACCGGGAAAACCCATCTGGTTAATCACTTCCATCTCTATGGTTAAACGTTCGTCATATTCTGGACGACGTTCGAGCCGCACTTGTTCATCTGGGAATAAAAAGGCAAGACGCTTTTCTAAACCTTCTCTAGACACTTTTACTAAATATTCTGAATCGGTTAAACCGCCAGTGGGGAATTGCGGTAAAAAGTATTCACCCAAAGTGATGGTGACATTGCAACGTTTAGCTATTTCTACGGTATTTTCAATGGCCTCGGGAATATCAGCAAACAATGCCACCATTTCTTCGCTGCTACGCAAATATTGTTGTTCACTGTAGAGTTTAGGACGCCTTGGATCATTAAGGGTAAAACCGTCATGAATTGCGACCCGAATTTCATGAGCAGCAAAGCCTTTTTCTTCAATAAAACACACTTCATTGGTCGCCACGACAGGTAAATCGTGTTTGGCGGCCCAAGCTACTGCGCGATGAATATAATCTTCTTCGCCCAGTCGTCCGGTGCGCGTTAACTCAAGATAAAAACGTTCGCTAAAATGGCGTTGATAAAATTGCGTGATGCGTTCTGCCGCTTCTACATTGCCTTTGGTAAGCGTCAGGCCTAAGTCACCTACACGCCCTCCCGATAATACAATCAGTCCTTCGGCATGTTCCACTAACCACTGCTGGTCTATCACGGCTTTGTCTTTTACTGAACCGCGTAAATACGCCTTGGAAATCAACAAAGTGACATTTTTGTATCCCGCATTATTCATGGCCAAGATAGTTAGTCGAAAGATACTGTCTTCTAACTCAGTGCTTTGTACCCAAAAATCGGCACCCACAATAGGTTTTATACCATTGTCGTGGGCGGCACTGTAAAATTTAACTAAGCCGCACATGTTCATCTGGTCGGTAATTGCGACCGCAGGCATGCCAAGTTTTTTGATGTTCGAGATTAATGGCTTAACTTTATTTAAGCCATCCATCATTGAATAGTCACTGTGCACTCTCAGATGCACAAAGTTTACCGGCGCTTGTGCCATTTAATTTCCTGCCAATTGGCCGTCACGTGCCGCTAAAGCAAGCTGCACTGGCTTAAAACTCATACGATGTAAGGACAAAGGTCCTAATTCATTCAATTTAGCTAAGTGTAAGGGTGTCGGGTAGCCTTTATGTTTGGCAAAACCGTATTCTGGATGCTGCTTATCAAGCGACAGCATTTCATGATCACGGGCCACTTTAGCAATGATTGAGGCGGCAGATATCTCTGCAATCAGCCCATCACCTTTGATAATCGCTTCACTAGAATAAGCCCACTTAGGACAACGATTACCGTCTACTAATACGTGATCAGGTTGCACAGACAGAGCTTGTACTGCTCGTGTCATCGCTAACAGAGTAGCTTGTAATATATTCAACTCATCAATTTCTTGTGGCGACGCGCGCCCGATAGCCCAACACAATGCGTCGCGACGAATAATCTGCGCTAAAGCTTCACGTTTTTTCTCAGATAGTTTTTTTGAATCAGCTAAACCTAAAATAGGTTTATTGGGATCAAGGATCACCGCTGCGGTTACTACATCACCAATCAAGGGGCCGCGACCCACTTCGTCCACTCCCGCAAGCAGCCTGATCACTTACTTGGCCTCAATTAACTGAAGTACCGCATCCGCAGCTTGTACATCAGCGTTTTTCTTTAAGGCGAGATGCAGCTCAGTAAATTTAGCGTTGAGCTGTTGTTGCACATTATCATCGCTCAACATCGGTAACAGTAACTCGCTAATGGTTTGAGCATTGACTTCTTCTTGCAATAATTCTGGTACTACTTTTTCGTCGGCTAGTACATTAGGCAGAGCGAAAAATTTGGCTTTATATAACCATTTCATCATCAGATGAGTAAGTTTATTCAATCGATAAGCTGCAACCATAGGGCGTTTGCATAACATGGCTTCTAACGTCGCGGTGCCTGATGCCAATAACACGGCATCCGCCGCGATCATCACTTGTCTGGCATGACCGATCACAATACGATAATCAACATACATTGCATGATTAGCAAAAAAACTTTCCACTTGAATTTTACGCTGACGATTTACCACAGGTATGAGTATTTTTAAGTCTGGTTTGGCCTGAGTAAGGATCTCGCAGCTTTGCATAAAGACCTCTAATAAGGCTTCAACTTCGCTTTGACGACTACCCGGCAGCACGGCTAGTACACAATCTTGCGGTTTTAAATTCAAAGCTTTGCGTGCCGCGTTTCTGTCAGGCTCCACTGCAATATCATCGGCCAAGGTATGGCCAACAAAAGCACAGGGAATAGCATGTTTGTCGTATACCGCTTTTTCAAAGGGAAAAATACTGAGTACTAGATTAGTTGCTTTGGCAATTTTGAATATGCGTTTTTCACGCCAAGCCCAGACAGTGGGACTAACATATTGCACGGTAAGTATGCCCTGACGTTTTAACTTAAGCTCTAAACCTAAATTAAAATCAGGCGCGTCAACACCAATAAATAAGTCGATAGGATTGGCTAAAAAGTAATTAAGTAAGGATTTTCGTACAAACAATAGACGGCGAATACGCGATAAAACTTCGACTAAGCCCATTACCGAGAGCTCTTCCATCTCAAATAAGGATTCGCAGCCCAAGGCCAGCATCTTTGGCCCACCGATGCCCACAAAGTGTGCATCTGGATGACGCAGTTTGATTTGTTTTATTAAACCAGCAGCGAGTATATCACCGGAGGATTCACCGGCTACTATGCCAATTCTAAGAGGTTTGTCGCGCATGAGTTAGCGTACAATACCTCGTACTGAATGTTCAACAAAGTCTGCCAAAGCCATAATTTCAGGTGTCTCTATCGCCATTTCTCGCAAGATGACAACAGCTTCGTCAGCCAAATTACCATTACGATAGAGTACTTTATAAGCGCGCTTAATTTGCATAATTGTTGCGGCAGAAAATCCGCGGCGTTTTAAGCCTTCAGTATTAATTCCACGCGGTACGCTGCCCTCACCGAGCATGACAAAATGCGGAACATCACGTAGTACAATGACCCCACCCCCGACAAAACTATGGGAGCCAATATGACAGAACTGATGAACAGCAGTCATGCCACCTAGTATCACCCAATCATCTACGGTTACATGGCCCGCTAACGTGCACAGTGTTGCTAGAATGCTGTTATCGCCAATCACACAATCATGGGCAATGTGCGCATTAGTCATAAACAAATTGTTATTACCAATGCGGGTGATGCCTTTATCTTGCACAGTGCCACGATGTACAGTGACACCTTCACGGAATACATTATTGTCACCAATAATCAATTCTGTTGGTTCACCTTTGTACTTTTTATCTTGGCAATCTTCACCAATAGAACCAAACTGATAGAAGTGATTACCACTGCCAATCGTGGTTTTTCCCTTTACCACAATATGCGATTCTAGCTTGGTATTATCGCCGATGGTCACATTTGCATCAACAATACAAAATGGGCCCACCGAGACATTGTTACCGAGTTCTGCTTCAGGATGAATAATAGCTGTTGAATGGATCACAATTACATTTTCCGCATTGCACACATAAAGTCGGCTTCGCAAACGCTTTTACCGTTGACGCTAGCAACACCTTGGAACATCCAGATGCCACGACGTTCTTTCTTCAATATGACATCCATATCCATTCTATCTCCTGGCACCACTGGTCGCTTAAAACGCGCCTTATCGATGCCAGCATACAAATACAAATCGTCTGAGTTACCTGAGGTTTTAAAACCCAAAATACCGGCAGCTTGTGCCAACGCTTCAAGAATTAGTACCCCCGGAAAAATGGGTTTCCCAGGAAAATGGCCAGTAAAACAAGGTTCATTAAAGGTGATGTTTTTATAGGCACTAATTGACTCATTCAGAGTGTAATTTGTGACACGGTCAACCAATAAAAATGGGTATCTATGTGGCAGAAGACTGAGTATTTCTTCTATCTCGATAGTTTGTAATTCGTTTGCCAAAAGGCGTCTCCTCACACTACAACAACCAAATAGTCAGACTATTTGGTTTGTAACTTTTCCAAAGTTTTGATGCGCTGATTGAGATTATCAATATTTTTCAGTGCAACCATGTTTTTGCGCCAATCTTTGTTGGGTGCCGCTGGCATTCCAGACGAATAAACCCCAGGCACAGAAATATTTTTAGTGATCATACTCATGCCTGTCATAAAGACACCGTCACATATATCAATGTGACCATTGATCCCGACTAAGCCTGCAATACTGCAGTTGCGGCCAATGTTAGTGCTTCCAGCAACCACTGAACACGCTGCCATTGCGGTATTTTCACCAATGACTACGTTGTGTGCTATTTGACATTGATTATCAATTATAACACCGTCGTGCAATATCGTATCATCTAGTGCACCGCGATCTATCGTGGTACTTGCACCAATTTCAACACGGTCACCAATCAAAACTCTCCCGAGTTGAGGTATTTTGAGCCATTGACCATTTTCATTGGCGTAACCGAAGCCATCACTGCCAATAACAGTGTTGGCTTGAAACAAACAATTTTTACCAATTACCACACGATGGTAGATAGTCACATTGGCCCATAACTTGGTATCAGCGCCAATAACGGTGTCTTGTCCTACAAAACAGCCTGCGCCAATTTCTACGTTATCGCCCAACTGCACACCCCGCTCAATGACCGCATTAGGGCCAATTTTAACGTTGTGCCCCAGAACGACGTCATCGGCTACGACCGCTCTTGACGAAATGTCATGGGCAGCCGCTGGCGTGGTATCTAACAACTGCGCTACTTTGGCAAAACCCACGTAGGGATTAGCCATCACTAAGGCAGTACGTTGACAGTGTGCTTGCTCATCAGCATTAACAATAACCGCTTGGGCAGATGTACTAGACAACTGACTACGATACTTGCTATTGGCCAAAAATGAAATCTGACCATCGCCGGCCTTCGCTAGAGTGGAGATTGAGTGAATTAGCGTATTTTCACTATCGCCTTCAGCCAAGTGCAATTGTGCACCGATGGCTGAAGCAATATCTTTTAAACTAATGGCATTAATCAAGTGAACCTTGCTTAAACCTTTGCGGGTTAATTAACTTTAGAAACTTGGTCTAGAACCAACTTAGAAATATCGTGATCAGGGCTGATGAAGGCCACGGCATTAGCATTTAAGATAACATCGTATTTTCCTTTGGCCGCTACAACATCGATACTTTGCTTAATCAAACCAAGTAGCTTGTTTTGCTCATCCTTCAAACGCTGCTGAATTTCTTGCTGTAAAGGCTGGGCCTTAACCGTATATTCTTCACGTAATGCAATGATTTTATCTTCTAATTCTTTTTTCTCTTTGGCACTCATTGTCGCCGCATCACGTTGGTTTTTTTCAAGATAATACTTAATATCTTTTTCTAAACGGCTGACTTCTTCGGTTTTGTCTTTAAATTCAGCGGCAATAGTTTGCTGGATAGTGGCTGCTTGTGGCATGGATTGAAAAATGCCTTGCACATTAACGGCGCCGATTTTTTGTTCTGCCATGGCAACTGTACTGGCCATAGCTGTAGTCAACAACGCACTGGCAATTAAACTCTTAGTAAACTTATTCAAAACACACTCCTACTTCTATCGATAACTGGCATTACTGCCAATGTAATTATTAAAATGTTTGACCAATGTTGAAAGAGAAGAACTTAATATCATCTCCTTCACGTTCTTTTAAAGCTCTAGAAAAACTAAAAACCATGGGTCCCATAGGGGATAACCATTGTACAGAGAGTCCGTAAGAAGATCTAAAAAGAGTTGGATCACTGTAATCAAGCAAATCATCGTTGTTAAAGCTTTTGTTGATGGTTAATTGTTTATATTTATTATAATCAAACTCAGTATCCCACACATTACCTACATCGAGGAAGATACTAGTACGAACCGAGTTATCAAAGTCAACATCTACAAATGGGGTCGGAACAATCAATTCCAAGCCACCTAATGCCATCGCGTTGCCGCCTAGAGAACGACTGGAAATGCTAATCGTATCGTTTTCTGGACCTGAATAAATCGGTACTCCATTTGGATCGGTTAATACTAAACTGGGTGAAACCTGAATACCACGAGGCCCGACGGTATTATTTTCAAATCCACGCAAGGAATCACTACCACCCGCAGTAAAGTGCTGAGTGAAAGGTAATATTTGATCGATACCATTGACTGAACCATAACCGTTACCGTAGCCCGCTTTAAAGCGTGCTAAGAAAGACCAACGTTGATTACGTGACAAAGGCCAATACCATTTTGTATCGACTTCCGTTTTAAAGTAATTCACGTCAGAATTTGGTGTGGTAATACTAAACGATGCTCGTTGTGACGAACCTGCAGTGGGAAATACACCTCGGTTAAGAGTTGTACGTAACCACGCTACTGAAGCCAAATAGCTGTCGTATTTAATCGCTGCATCAGGGTTATTGGGGTCAATAAATTGATTATTAAAGCGCGTAGTTTGGATATAAGGCGTGTTTTGAAATAATTCTACACTGCTATAAGTTAAGCCAAAGTTAATACGATTAAACTCATCAATTGGATAACCAATATTGCCACC
This sequence comes from Paraglaciecola sp. 25GB23A, assembly GCF_040012495.1. Taxonomy (NCBI): domain Bacteria; kingdom Pseudomonadati; phylum Pseudomonadota; class Gammaproteobacteria; order Alteromonadales; family Alteromonadaceae; genus Paraglaciecola; species Paraglaciecola sp. 25GB23A. Next base: position 467,691 of record NZ_JBDYKM010000001.1, on the reverse strand, counting down.
TATAGAGTATTGCTTACTATTATATTGAATTAAGTTAGCTGAACTACCATCGAACTCACTATAAGCAATGGTGCCGCCCAAACTGATCCCATCGATGGTGAAATAAGGGTCGGTATAAGATATTTGCACGCTTTTCTGATAAGAAACGGTACTGACGTTAAATGCGATACGCTTACCTGTACCGAGGAAGTTATCTTGTTGAATACCGGCTTGTAAGCTCAGTTTGGTTCTATCACCATAACCAATACCCGCGTTAAATGAACCAGAAGCTTGTTCTTTCACGTCGAAATTCACATCAACTTTATCATCTTCACCAGGTAGACGAATGGTTTCAAAATCAACTTTTTCCATATAAGTCAGACGCGACAAACTGTTTTTGGAAGACTCCAGTGTGGCATTAGATAACCATGTACCTTCCATCTGTGTAACCGATTGGCGTAATACTTCATCAGAGGTACTGGCGTTTCCTTGAAAGTTAATACGACGCACATAGATACGTTTACCGGGATCGACGGACAAGACTAACTTGACGGTTTTATCTTCTTCATTGATATCAGGAATAGTGGTAACGGTAGGATAAGCATAACCATAGCGGCCTAAATACTTGCTGATAAATTCTTCTGTATAGGTGACTTCAGCTTGGTTATACAGCTCACCTTTGGTCAATGGTAAAACTAATTTGATATAGTCTTCGTGCCCAAGTAAATCACCTATGAGCTCTACATCAGAAATAGTGTATTGCTCACCTTCATCAACGTTTAGCGTAATGTAAATACCGCTTTTTTCAGGGGTCATTGATACTTGGGTTGAATCAATACTGAAACGTAAGTAGCCGCGATCTTTATAATAGCTGGTAATCGTTTCCATATCGCCGGAGAGCTTTTGCTTCTGATAGCGGGTTTCAGACATGAAATCCCACCACGGTGTGTCAAACTGCAGTTCAACTTGGTCTAACAACTCTTGATCAGCGAACTTTTGATTACCAACAATATTAATTTGTTGAATTTTTGCCGCATCGCCCTCTTCAAACAGTAATTTCACATCGACCCGATTACGTGGCAGCGGGGTAATAATAGCGGTAACATCCGCGTTATATTTACCAATGCTGTAATAAAAGTCTTTTAAACCATTTTCTATTGAGGTGAGCACTGTTTTATCTAAAGGCTCGCCAATTTTGATGTTGCTGCCATCTAAACTTTCCTGCAACTGCTCATCTTTAATATCATCATTACCATCATAAATAATACTACTGATCGTGGGGCGTTCTTTAACTCGCACCAATAAGGTATCACCATCACGTAGGATCTGGATGCTCTCAAAATGCGTGGAAGAATAAAGAGAACGGATCAGTTGGCTTACCCTGAAACCATTCATCTCATCACCAACCTTAACCGGCAGATAGGTCAATGCCGCACCTAAGGCAACTCTTTGTAGGCCCTCGACTTTAATATCTTGAACAACAAATTCACTTTTGGCAGCCGCATTAGCAAAGCTAGTAATGGAAAGAATCAATCCGGCAACAACTAACTGTTTAAACTTCATTTATTAATATTCTTCCTAAACGCACAACAATTTGCGCATGACCAAATCGGCCGATAAAAACTACAAACGCGTTATATCATTTACAATCGCGATGCTCATTAACAGCAGCAAAATAACGCCGCCGATTTTAAAACCTACTTCCTGCACAGACTCAGGCACAGGCCGACCGCTAACAAGCTCTATAAAATAATAGAGTAAGTGGCCACCATCAAGCACTGGTAGAGGTAATAGGTTGATAATTCCTAAATTGACACTAATTAGCGCTAAAAAGCCCAAAAAGTAGACTAATCCAGAACTCGCGCTCATTCCTGCGCCTTGAGCGATAGCAATAGGCCCGCTCAAATTTTTAACTGATATATCTCCTGTTATCAGTTTTCCTAACATCCCAACACTCACTGTCATTAAGCGCCAGGTTTTATCTAAGGCCTTAGCTACACCATCAACAACACCATATTGATAGTCGAACAACACCCCTTCTGGCCAAGCTTCTAAGGTTGGTAAGAAACCCATATAGCCTCGCGTAATGCCTTTATCAGTTTTTTCACCAATTAAACCATTCAACGCCAGTATCTGGCCATCGCGTTCAACCTTAATAACTATTGGCTGTTTGGGTCTTTCAGTAACATAACCCACTATTTGTTCCCAATTTTGCATAGTAGTTCCATCGAACTGCAGAATTTTATCGCCAACCTGTAAACCAATCTGTTCAGCAGCCGAATTTTTCACCACTTGCGCCAACACTAAAATGATATCAGGACGGTATACACTGAAGCCTAGACTACTAACTGCTGAAGTTTTGTCGGGGTCAAATTTCCATTCTTTAATATCTAGATTGGTGGTTTTTATAAACTGTTGGCCTTCTGGTTGCCAGGTTATAGCAATTGCGTCTTGGCCGATGTATGACATTAACTCGAGATTAACTTCTTCCCAGTTGCGAGTTTGTCGCTCACCTACGCCCGTGATGGTTGCATGACTTGTTATCGAGCTTTGGCTGACAATTGAGTCTGGCACTACTTCACCTAACATGGCCTTACTGGTCGGCACCCCGATTAAAAACATCACGTAGAGGGCAAAGACCGCAAAAATAAAATTAACTAATGGGCCAGCCGCAATAATCGCTATTTTCTTCCATACTACTTGCTGATTAAAGGCAAAAGGCAGATCAGTTGCAGATACTTCCTCTACTCGCTCGTCCAACATTTTTACATAACCGCCCAAGGGGATAGCTGCAATTACGTACTCGGTACCTAATTTATCAGTACGAGACCACAAGGTAGGGCCAAACCCGATAGAAAAGCGCAGTACTTTCACCCCACAACGACGGGCAACCCAAAAGTGTCCCCATTCATGCACAGCAACTAAAATACCTATTGCAACGATAAAAGCGATGATAGTTTGGAGAATATCAAGCATGACTGGCACTTATGCGTGACGAAGATTGATTCAGTTGTTCGATGGCCACTAGAGCTTGGCGGCGGGCTCGTTGGTCTAACTCAATAATACTGTTGATGTCGCTAACCTCTTGACTTGCGATGGCGTTTAAACAACTTTCATTTACTGTGGCAATTTGAGTAAACCTGATTTGGTCTTGTAAAAAAGCCTCCACGGCTATTTCGTTCGCCGCATTTAATACCGTGGTCGCGCTTTGTCCGGCGTTACTAGCATCAATAGCTAATTTTAAGTTAGGGTAACGCTGCACATCTGGCGCACAAAAACTAAAGTCAGCCAATTGCATGAAGTTGAGTGGTGCAACACCTGACTCAATACGCTGTGGATAAGCCAAGGCATGTGCAATTGGGGTGCGCATATCAGGATTCCCTAACTGCGCCAATACCGAACCATCACAATATTGTACCATTGAATGAATGATACTTTGCGGATGCAGGACCACCTCAATATCTTTACTTTGCAGACCAAACAACCAACGGGCTTCGATAAATTCTAGCCCCTTGTTCATCATTGTGGCTGAATCGACAGAAATTTTACGACCCATATCCCAGTTAGGATGCGCACAGGCTTGCTGTGGTGTCATGCTACTAAGCAGTTCCATTGGGGTTTTTAAAAAGGGTCCACCTGAGCCGGTCAATAATATTTTACTGATACCGCTAGCGGCTAAATTTCCATATTCAAAATCGACGGGTAAACATTGGAAAATCGCATTATGTTCACTATCAATAGGTAACAGTTGGGCTTTAGATTGATTTGCTGCATGAATGAATAAGTTACCCGACATCACTAAGGCTTCTTTATTCGCTAACAAAACTTTTTTACCTGCGTTTACTGCGGCCATCGTGGGCAGTAATCCAGCCGCACCGACAATAGCGGCCATAACAACGTCAACTTGACTAGCACAGGCCACCTGCTGCAACGCTTCTGGCCCACACAAGATCTCACACTGTAAACCATGTTGCTGTACTAGAGTTTTTGCTTGGACGTAATTCTCTTCACCTGCCAATACAATATATTGTGGTTGGCACAAAACGGCTTGCTCAATCAATAAATTGAGGTTTTTATGTGCAGACAGAGCAAATATTTGAAATTGTTCTGGGTGCCTGAGAACAACATCAAGGGTGCTTTGACCGATGGATCCCGTTGAGCCTAAAATACAAATTGATTGCATTAAGCCATCCACAGCACATAACAAAAAGCGAATACAGGAAATGCGGCGGTCAAGCTATCTATTCTATCCATAATGCCACCGTGTCCGGGCAATAATGTGCCACTGTCTTTAAGACCTGCACAACGTTTGAACATGCTTTCGTTCAGATCGCCCAGGGCTGAAACGCCTACGGTAAGCGCTCCGACCAAAATGTGTAACCAAATTCGTGAGGGTTCAACATGATAATGCAAGGCCGCAAATGCAATAATAGCCGAAGACGCAAAAATACCGCCCATCAGTCCTTCAATTGTTTTGCCTGGTGAAACGTTTGGACGCAGTTTATGTTTTCCAAATTTAACCCCAACAAAAAAGGCACCAATATCGGCCGCCCACACAATACCCAGTACATAAAAAATTAATGAAGCACCATAGAAAGGATCAACCTCATACAGGCTAGTACGCAATGACACAACGGCCACCCAAGTGGGGATCAAAGTCAACAAGCCGAAGATGGCCCGTAATATCTTACTTGTATGCCATACAGAGCTAAATTTAGGGTACAGGATGATCATCAATAACGAAATCGACCACCAAGCAGCAGCCACTGACAATATATACTGATATAGGCCGTTTAATTGCCCTTGATACCAAATCATGTGGATAGGTAATAGCCACGCTAAAACCAAACACGTAGCCACAATCACCGCAGCATAAGCAAATTTAGTGGCGGCACGAGTCATACCCGACATGCTGGACCATTCCCAAGCGCCGAGCCCTACGACCAAAGCAATCAATAATTCAAAGCCGATTAACGGCAAGAATAAAATTGCAAATAGCGCCATAGGCGCCAGAATTAAAGCGGTGATAATACGTTGTTTTAACACATTAATATTCCAAACTGAGCGTTCAACTACAAACTTGTTCGCCGGTCAATCCAAAACGACGTTGACGCTCAGAAAAATTCGTTACAGCCTGAAGAAACACTTCTTCACTGAAATCAGGCCAATATACATCAGTAAAATACAACTCGGCATAAGCCAATTGCCATAATAAAAAGTTACTGATGCGTTGTTCACCACCGGTACGAATTAATAAATCCACTTCCGGCAGATCATTTGCGCAGGTATAAGAATGGAATAGCGTTTCAGAAATATCGTCTAATACTATCTTTCCATCTTGCACTTGCGCGCACATTGTCTTCGCGGCGTTGACTATATCCCACTTTCCACCGTAATTCGCAGCAATGTTTAAGGTTAAACCAGTGTTATTGGCTGTCATCGTTTCAGCTTTGCTTATTTTATCGACTAATTTAGCATCAAAACGGCTGATATCTCCAATAACTCTCAGTCTCACCTTATTTTTATGTAATTTTTTAACTTCACTGCTTAACACTAATTTAAACAGCTCCATCAATACTCTGACCTCTTCTACCGGTCTATTCCAATTTTCACTGCTAAAGGCAAATAAGGTCAGCACAGCAATATCATTCTTAATTGCAAAAGATACCGACGCCTTTACTGCATCAACACCAGCTTTGTGGCCAAAGGTACGAATCTTACCTTTTTGTTTCGCCCAACGGCCATTACCATCCATGATAATAGCCACATGCTTAGGCATAATAGGGTCAACAATATGATTTTCCATTTCCATTAAATTAACGACACCTACTTAGACTTCCATTAAATCGTGTTCTTTTTGAGCAAGAATTTCATCAATTTGTTTGATAAAAACATCAGTCGTTTTTTGCACTGAGTCTTCACCGCGGTGTGCATCATCTTCGCTGATCTCTTTTTCTTTCAGCAGCTCTTTAATATCATTGTTAGCGTCACGACGAATACTACGTATCACAACCCTGCCACCTTCGGCTTCAGCACGTACAATCTTGATTAAATCTTTGCGGCGCTGTTCAGTTAATGCTGGCATTGGGATGCGCATAACAGAGCCTGCACTCATTGGATTTAGACCCAAGTCAGATTGCATTATGGCCTTTTCAACCGCTGTTGCCGCTGCTTTGTCAAAAACGGTTAGCGCAAGCGTGCGTGAATCTTCTGCGATGATATTCGCCAACTGCCTGATTGGCGTTGGGGTGCCATAATAAGGCACCATGATACTATCCAGTAATCCTGGATGTGCTCTACCAGTGCGAATCTTCGCTAACTGGCCACGTAGAGCAACAATACTTTTTTCCATGCGCTGGCGCGCGTCCTCATTAATGTCATCAATCACGATAATTTTCCTATTTTTGTAGTCATTTTTCGGGGTGGCAAATTAATGTGCCTTCATCTTCACCCATTACCACTGCTTTTAAGCAGCCAGGTTTATTCATATTGAATACTCTGATTGGCATATTATGGTCTCTAGCTAAAGTAAAGGCAGCTAAATCCATTACTTTCAATTCTTTATCTAATACTTCATTGTAAGTTAATGTTTTATACATCACTGCATTTGGGTTTTTAACCGGATCTGCGTTATATACACCATTCACTTTAGTTGCTTTAAATACCGCATCTGCTTCTATTTCAATACCGCGCAAACACGCAGCTGAATCAGTGGTAAAAAATGGATTTCCAGTCCCTGCTGAAAAAATCACTACACGACCTGACTTCAGCAAACTAATGGCTTCAGCCCAATTATAGTCATCACATACACCATTAAGTGGAATAGCAGACATTAATCTGGCATTCACAGAAGCACGGTGTAGTGCGTCTCGCATAGCTAAGCCATTCATTACCGTCGCTAACATACCCATGTGATCCCCTACAACACGGTTCATGCCGGCTTTGGCTAGGCCTTCACCTCTAAATAAGTTACCACCACCAATAACAAGACCAACTTGAATACCCAGTTCAACCAATTCTTTGATTTCTTGCGCCATGCGCTCAAGTACTTTGGGATCGATGCCAAAGCCTTCTTCTCCCATTAACGCTTCTCCACTGAGCTTCAACAAAATTCTGCGATAGACGGATTTAGGAGCAATATTCATAGATTGGCATTTCCTTAGGTTTATAACTGTGTCGAAGGTAAGCTATTTAATGCTTAAAAAAAAGCACCTCAAGTTGAGGTGCCCGTAGTTTATATGACAATGGCTTTTGGCAAAAGCCAAAGGCACATTTATTTCTTAGCAGCAGCCATTTGAGCGGCAACTTCAGCTGCGAAATCATCTTGTTTCTTTTCAATACCTTCACCCACTTCAAAACGCACGAAGCTAACCACTTCTGCACCTTTTGATTTAAGTAAAGCAGCAACAAGTATGCTTGGATCTTTGATAAACGGTTGACCCGTTAAACTAATTTCACCAGTAAACTTGTTCATACGACCAGAAACCATTTTTTCAGCGATATCAGCAGGTTTGCCTGACTGCATAGCGATGTCTAATTGGATCTCTTTTTCTTTAGCAACAACTTCAGCAGGCACATCTTCAGGTCTTACGAACTGAGGATTAGACGCCGCTACGTGCATTGCGATATCTTTAGCTAATTCTTCGTCACCACCTTTAAGGATAGCTAGAACGCCGATACGTGCACTGTGAACATAAGCGCCAAGATTGTCACCCTCTAAAGAGATAACACGACGCGGACTAATGTTTTCACCGATTTTAGAAACCAAAGTGTCACGTACTTCGCTTACTTTGCTACCATCAATATCAAGACCATTTAAGGTTTCCATATCGTTTGCTTTGTTAGCATGAGCCACATTGATGAGTTTATCACCAAAGGCAACAAAACTTTTGTCACGAGCGGCAAAATCAGTTTCGCTATTCAATTCCAACATGGTGGCAACACCATTTTCAACTTTGGTCAAAATCACGCCTTCAGCGGCTATACGGCCAGCTTTTTTCGCGGCTTTTGCTTGACCAGACTTACGCATGTTTTCAATTGCAAGTTCAATATCACCATTGGCTTCAACCAATGCATTTTTACAATCTAACATGCCGGCGGCTGTACGCTCGCGCAATTCTTTAACTAGGGCTGCAGTCACTGCCATTTTCGTTTCCTCAGCAAATAAAATTCTTGGTTAACTATTAAAAACAGGGGCAGTTGCCCCTGAAATTTATTTTTTCGTTAGTGCAGAAAGGCCTGCACCTAGACAAGATAACTCCGTTGTGCAGGTGATTACTCAGCTGCTTCTACGAACTCGCCTTTTTCAGCTTGAACTACTAGGTCTTTTTCACGACCTTCAATAACAGCTGCTGCTGCGGCGTTCAAATATAATTGAACAGCACGAATAGCATCGTCATTACCAGGTACGATGTAATCAACACCATCTGGGCTTGAGTTAGTATCAACAATAGAGATAACTGGAATACCAAGGTTTCTAGCTTCAGTGATAGCAATGTGCTCATGGTCAGCATCAACAACGAATAAGACGTCAGGTAAACCGCCCATGTTTTTGATACCACCTAGGCTGCTTTCTAGTTTGGCCATTTCACGTTGTAACATCAGTACTTCTTTTTTGCCGATTTTTTCAAACGTACCATCTTGGCTTTGCTGCTCAAGATCTTTTAAACGTTTGATTGATTGACGAACTGTTTTCCAGTTAGTCAACATACCACCCAACCAACGCTTATTTACATAAAACTGGTCGCATTTATCAGCAGCTTCTTTAACTGCGTCACTTGCTGCGCGTTTGGTACCAACGAATAAGATCTTACCTTTCTTAGCAGCAACACTGCCAACAAAGCTTAATGCTTCATTAAACATTGGAACTGTTTTTTCTAAGTTAATGATATGAACTTTGTTACGTGAACCGAAAATGAAAGGTTTCATTTTTGGGTTCCAATAACGAGTTTGGTGACCAAAGTGAACGCCTGCTTGAAGCATGTCGCGCATAGATACATTTGCCATTATAAATTCCTCAATATGGGGTTAGGCCTCCATATATCCCAGCACTCGATCGCCTACCTAATATCTTGGTAGAAGACACCCCGAACACTGTGTCGATATATGTGTGTTATTTAAGTTAGTTTACCGACAATTAACACGGCTATTTTAACCATGCTAATTTCAGCGGGGCGCTTTATACCATGCAAAAAGACAATATTCAAGTTTAAGCTGCAGAGTCTATACATCACTTTGCTGAAAAGTTAAGATACAACCAGCATTCACCGTTTGTGAATAATTTGACTTTTAAATAGGATAAACGTTTTGCCTGCGACGATAAAAACAGCCCCTGAAATAGAGAAAATGCGTGTAGCGGGTCGTCTTGCCGCCGATGTATTACAAATGATTGGTCCCTTTGTAAAAAAAGGGGTGACGACTGAAGAATTGAACCAGATTTGCCATGACTATATTGTAGACGTGCAGCAAGCGATTCCTGCACCGCTCAACTATGGCCGTCCTCCCTTCCCCAAATCAATTTGTACCTCAGTGAATCATGTCATTTGCCACGGTATCCCATCTGATAAAAACCTTAAAGATGGCGATATAGTCAACATTGACGTAACCGTCATAAAAGATGGTTATCATGGTGACACATCTAAAATGTTTGTGGTGGGTAAACCCAGTATTCTCGCGGAACGGTTAATTCGAGTTACCCAAGAGTCTTTGTACAAAGCCATCAAATTAGTTAAACCTGGCATACGCTTAGGCGATATTGGCCATGTTATTCAGCAGTACGCTGAAAGCCATAATTATACTATTGTGCGCGAATATTGCGGGCACGGAATTGGCGCAAACTTTCATGAAGATCCGCAAGTAGTGCATTACGGTAAACCCAACACTGGGGAAGTATTGGAGGAAGGTATGTGTTTTACCATCGAACCGATGATCAATGCCGGTCAGAGACAATCCAAGGTCCTACCTGACAAATGGACGGTCGTCACTAAAGATCGTAGTTTAAGTGCCCAATGGGAACATACCTTATTAGTCACCAAAGATGGGGTGGAAATCCTGACCCTCAGAGATGACGAACAGATTGACCGCATCATTAGTCATTAAAATTATAAGCTAGCTTGATATCAAGCTAGCAAAATACTTTGTTAACTGACACAGTAACTCTCAACAAAAACATTAACTTAACAGTGTTTAACGTTATTAAAAACTCTTTGTAGAGTGACTCCCTGACGTCTATTAAAAGGAATCTAGCTTGTCGTTACAAAGCCTAATTGCACAAATTAAACTCATAAATTCAGCCGATAACATTAAAGGTTTCAAGGCTTGCATTGCCAACAGTTATGATTGGCTAAACAGTGAGTTTAGCGGTGGAGACGTGACAGGCTTAGTCACCGGCCGTGCAACATTTATCGATAGTTTGTTAAGGCACTTATGGCGTTTAGTCGAGCTTAATCAGCAAAAGCATCTCAGTTTAGTTGCTGTGGGAGGATATGGTCGGGGTCAATTACAACCTTATTCCGATATTGATTTACTCATATTGAGCAGTAAAACATATTCCAAAAGCCAACAAGAAAGCATTAGCCGATTCATTACCTTGCTGTGGGATATTGGTCTAGATCTTGGTCAATCAGTGCGTACTATTAAAGAAACCTTCAATAATGCGAAACAAGACGTCACCATTGCCACCAATTTAGTCGAAGCTCGCCTACTGGCAGGTAGTCAAGATACCTTTGATGAACTTCACAACAAGTTACAATCTCGCTCTTATTGGAGCAGCAAAGATTTCTTTTTAGCTAAACTGGAAGAACAGACACACCGGCATTCTAAATTTAAAGGCACTTCCTATAATCTTGAACCAAATATAAAAGAAAGTCCCGGCTGTTTGCGTGACATTCAGTCTATCGGTTGGGTGGCTAAAAAACATTTTAAAGTAGTTGATGGCACTGAACTGATTGAAAAAGGCTATTTTAACGAACAAGAATTTGAAGAGTTAATCGAATGCCGCGATCATTTATGGCGTATTCGTTTTGCTTTGCATCTTATCGCTGGACGCAGTGAAAACCGTTTATTATTCGACTTCCAAACGGATGTGGCGGCTAAACTAGGTTACGGTGAAGATGGTAAAGCCTCTGTCGAACGCATGATGAAAAGCTTTTTCCGCACCGTCCGTCGCATTAGTGAGTTGAACGAAATGTTATTGCAACGTTTTAGTTCAGACGTACTGGCCACTAAGGTTAAGTCTATAGAGGTAATTAATACCGATTTTGAATCACTTGATGGTCTTATTGCACCTCGCGGTAATGATGTTTTTGACGTCCCAGAAGATATTCTAAGATTTTTATTACTTATCGCAGACCATCCCGGTATCGTAGGCTTACATTCCAGTTGTTTACGTCAGTTACGCTTAGCTAGACGTAAGTTTCACAGCCAGTATTTTTCTGAACGCCCTGAATCGCGCATTTTGTTTATGCAGCTAATGAAACATCCCAACTTTTTTGCCATTGCCTGGGATATCACCCACAAACACGGCATCATTCAAGCCTACCTAGCCCAATGGGATCATATTGTGGGCATGATGCAATTCGATTTATTTCATGCTTACACGGTGGATGAACACACCCATCGACTGGTTAAAAATGTACATCACTATGGTTTGCCGGAGAACAAAGATTTTCCGCGCTGTGGGCGCATTGTTAAAAACTTAGATAAACCAGAGTTATTATACATTGCCGCCATATTTCACGATATTGGCAAAGGGCGTAACGGTGACCATTCGAAATTAGGTGCCATAGACGCCGAAGAATTTTGTATCGCCCATCAAATTGAAAATAAGGACGCTGAGTTAATTAAGTGGTTGGTAGAAAACCACTTATTGATGTCAGTCATTGCTCAGCGACGAGATATCTACGATGCGGATGTTATCAATGATTTTGCCAATCAAGTGCGCACGCATAATAATCTGAATACGCTTTATGTGCTCACTTTGGCTGATATTCGCGCTACCAACGATAATCTATGGAATGATTGGAAAGCCTCATTGTTACGTGAGCTATATTTATTAACTCAAAAAGCCTTGGATAATGGTCTTGAATGCAAGGTGGCTATTCAAGATAGGGTGGATGAACATCAAACCAAAGCTAAAGCCATTTTGTTAGAGAATGGTGTGAACTCTACGCAAATTGAACAATTTTGGAAGCGCCTTAGTGACGACTATTTTGCCCGATTTAAACCGGAACAAATAGCCTGGCATGCCAATGTTATTCTTGCTTCACATCCAATGACTGATGACTTTTTACTGGTTGAAGCCAATGAGTCCACTGCAAAATCAGGTACTGAGCTGATTGTTTATGGCAAGATGAAGAAAAACATGTTTGCCCAAATAGCATCAGTTCTCGATAGTCGCAATGTGTCTATCCATGATGCCCAGATAATGCGCACTCATGACGGATATGTGTTTGATAGTTTTATCATACTTGAACAAAACGGTGACCGCATTGAATCCCTTTCAAGACTCAATAGCTTGAAAAAAGCAGTTGAGACCCAGCTCACCAAACCGGGACAAGACCACAGTAATAAACGCAAAATGTCACGACAAATGAAACAACTAGACGTGCCGACCAAGGTCCGTTTTTATCCTGGCCACAGTAATGTTACCTTAGTCGAATTAGAAGCCCTTGATGCGCCCGGTTTATTAGCCAAGATTGGTGAACTTTTTGTCGAGTTAGAATTCAACCTACACATGGCTAAAATTTCCACTATTGGTGAACGAGCAGAAGATTTATTTATTGTGAGCAGCAAAGACAACACCCAGTTAACGCAAAATCAGCAAGTGCAATTCAAAGCTCGATTAAACGAGACCTTGCACTGAATATAAGGTTTTTCTAATATCTATTGGTGTAACAAAAAAGGCTTTTCAAAGCCTTTTTTGTTACGCACTGGCCCTATTAAGTTCTGGTTTAGGTATACGCAGTAACTTAAACGCGATGAGCCACAAGCAGATAAAAACAATAGGTGCCGGGATCATCATTGCAAAACGGTAAAATGAAAGCCCATATGTAAACCAGTCAGGCTTATTTACTGTCGTATCCGTTTGATCACTAGCAGATATTCTTGGGTCCAAATCTCCGCTAAGCGCCGAGTACTGTTGCTCGATGCTTAACTCACTCAAATTACTTAGGTTACTGCCTAAGTCTAAGTTCGTTGTTTTAAATACGTAACAATTCAAGCCTTGTTCATACGACACTTCAGCTGCTTTGAGTACAAAGCTTAAGGATAGAAAAACAAAACTAAACGAAAGTAATACAAAACTCCTCAATATTATTAGCATGATGATCACATTTCCCTTCTATAAACTACTATCCCACGTTTTTAAAATATTCTAATCCAGAGTATTTTTTTTCACAAAAACGCTTTAAAACAAAGGGATAGAAAACTTTTGATAAACTAAAAATAGCTTAAATTACGAATTAATGTGTGACAAATGCAAAATTAATTACCTTCGGGTTAGTTTTATTTATCTGACCACCCTAACTGAATTAACAGTTCATCAAGCCAAGATTCAAAAGCCTTTAATATCGGTTTGTCTTGATCTTTTTTACGATAAACCAAACAAGGTTCACCATAAAAACTGCTTTTATTACCGAAGGGAGTTATTAGGTCTCCGCGTTTTATTGAGGCAGAAATAATAGGTAAATATCCCATGGCAATTCCTGCCCCACTTTGTGTGGCATCTAATACAGCACGAAAACTATTCAATAATAATTCATTAGTGGAGGGCGCCTGGTAACCCCATTGTTTAAGCCACAAAGGCCAGTTGCCCATATCAACTGATGTGCGGATAAGGCGACAATTTTCTAAGGTGGTTAAATTTGCTTGTGGGTTTTTATCTAAATAGCTAGGACTGCATACCGGCGCAATAGCGATCTTAAAAATAGGTTTGTAGATCAAATTAGGTTCATCGCCTTTTACCCGACGAATAGCCACATCAATATTGTTAATTGCAAAGTCCGTTCTGGATGCATCTGAATCAATTTGAATATTAAAGCTCGCTTGAGATTCTTGAAAAGAGTGAATATGCGGCGCAAGCAAGGTGCTGACTAACATCGGCACGGTGTTAATAACGAACGTCGATTTAGTATTATTTGTAAGCAATTCATTGGTGGCGCTTTGCAATTGCTGTAAAGCAGATTGCACTTGAGCAAAGTACTGCTCCCCTATGCTACTCAAAACTAGCGAACGGTTCAGACGAGTAAATAGCACAATCCCAAGTTGCGTCTCTAAAGTCCGGATCTGGTGACTGACTGCAGGGGGAGTAATACACAATTCTTCAGCCGCTTTTTTAAAACTCAAATGACGCGCAGCCGATTCAAACACACGCAGTATATTTAATGAAGGTAAACGGTGATTGTTTTGTTTATTCAACTTCAACTCCAGAACAACGGCTGTGTCATTGTATGAATATAAAATGCCTTTGCGCTAATATCGTCAAGCACCAAGAGCATAAATTACATGAGCCTTAAACTGTATCAAGTAAAATTTATTCATCCGAGCAATTTAGTTCATCTAAACGCCATAAAAATAGCACTCATTTGTCACAAACCCTGAATACGCTAATGCAACTGCCTTAATTTATTTGTGAGCTTTATGTTTACTGTTGATGAAGTACTGACTAAACACTACCCTGGCGTAGCCAACCATCCGCTTTTATCTAAACCGCTCACATTTTTATTACGCAGACTGCTGCATGAGCGCGAAATGCATGAATTTGCTCAACTATATCCTCATGTGCGAGGTATTGATTTTGTTGAGCAAGTCCTCGATCACTTCAAAATATCTTATTCGGTAAGAGATGTAGAAAAGCAAAATATACCCAGTGAAGGTCGCTTAGTCATTATTGCCAACCATCCTATCGGTTCTTTAGATGCCTTAGCTCTTATTAAGTTGGTGGCTGAAATCAGAGCCGATATCAAGGTTGTTGCTAATCAACTCTTAATGGCCTTATCACCTTTGCAACCCCTACTATTACCTGTCAATAATATGCAAGGTGGCACACCTAAACAGCACATTCAGAATATTCAACAGCACTTGGAAAAAGAAGGCGTTATTATTGTTTTTCCAGCCGGAGAGGTATCGAGATTACGCCCGCAAGGTATTCGGGACACGGCTTGGCAAAGTGGTTTTTTACGCATTGCCAAACAAAGTAAGTCACCTATTTTGCCAGTATTCATTGATGCTAAAAATTCGCCGTTATTTTACAGCTTATCAATGGTTTACAAACCATTGGCCGCCATGTTGTTAGTTACTGAAATGTTTAAACAGCAACACAAACACTTACCTATGCGCATCGGTGAGATCATTCCCCTTGATGCTTTCAATAAGCTAAATTTACGTAAAAAACATCTAGTCTCATTATTTAAAAAACATCTCTACAAAATTGGACATGATAAAGCCGGCATATTTAAAACCCAAAAACCCATTGCCCTACCTGAAAGTCGAGTTGAACTGATCCATGCTTTGAAGAAAAACTGCGAACGTTTGGGCGCAACGCTAGACGGAAAAATAATCTATCTTTATCAGCACGTTGACAGCTCTCCAATAATGCGTGAGATAGGCAGATTGCGTGAAATAGCATTTCGCGCCGTAGGTGAAGGAACGAATAAAAAGCGTGATCTTGACCAATATGATCAAGATTATTTTCAGTTAATTTTATGGGATCCAGAAGAGCTAGAAATTGCTGGCGCCTACCGCTTTGGTGATGCTAAAAAATTAATTCAATCAAAGGGTCTCAAAGGTATTTACTCTTCGACGTTGTTTGACTACGGCCCGGGCATGGACCAATATTTTGAACAAGGACTTGAACTAGGACGAAGTTTTGTACAACCTAAATATTGGGGTAAACGGAGTTTAGACTACCTGTGGTATGGGATAGGTGCATTCTTGCAACGTCATCCGCAATACCGTTATTTATTTGGCCCGGTTAGTATGAGCAACAACTACCCCGCAGCCGCAAAAGATCTACTCGTTAGTTTTTACACCCTCTATTTTAAACATCCCGTAGCCACCGCAAAATCTAAAACTCCCTATATAATCAAGCCAACAGATATAGAATATTTTGTCGGTAACAACTATCAACAAGACTTTTCAACACTGAAGCACTTACTCGCCAATACGGGCGTAGCCGTGCCTATTCTTTACAAGCAATACACTGAAACCTACGAAGAAGGTGGAGTGCACTTTATAGACTTTAATGTTGACCCCGATTTTAGTGATTGTATTGACGGCTTGATATTGGCTGATATCAGTAAACTCAAAGCCAAAAAACGTAAACGGTATATGCCCAATGCAGCCATAGTAGACTCCGCACCAGATTGTCGCTAGACAACCGGCCTTCGCTGGGCGTATCAAGCGTAGCCTAGGTAAACGCTTAGCGACTGCAATGTGTTGCGTTGCGTTTTTGAAACGATGTATCGATAAGGTGTATATGATGTTCTGCCTTGCTGCATAGATGTTGGTCCCTTACCAAGCAGATCGTCAATAACGTGCTAACTCTCAACTCTAAAAATGTCATGATCCAAACGGTTACTCTTATCCCAAACAAGGCGTAGTGAGTGCATACAGGTATTATTAACACCGGTTTGGTCAAAAAGTAGAGGCTTAAAGTTGAATAATAAGTTAGGCGCAGAACAGCAATTTTTTTCTTACTATTTACAGCCGTCAGTAAAACTCTCGGTATGAGTTTTAAACATCGCCAGGGATGGCGTCAGTGCAGTGTGGGTCGTGGGAAGCAAAGCGCATGCTTTATCACCTAGTGGTGATAACAATACTAAGCACATGCTTTTGTGGCGCAGCACTTGGTCTTGGTGGCGGCAGCCCAAGATTAATGGGCACAGTGCATGCTCCGTGTCAGTAGTGCATGCGCTCAACGCTTTAAAAAAGTCCTGCTATCAGGCTTTCTTTTTGTCCAAAGTAATCACTTCGGCACTGTCTTCAGCTAATACTTGTTCGGCAGTAGTGCCTTTTAGTAACTTAGCTAGGGCGCCTGAATTTTTAGCCAGCATTATGCCTAACTCTTCAAGTACAGCACCTTCTATAGCGAGGCCTTTAGCTTCAATATACTCACTAAGGTTATCAGCCAAATCCAACATTTTGTCATATTTGTCTGCTTCTTTTTTATCTGCTGTCACAAACTTCTCTACCCCTTTATGTTCTACAACATAGCGAATGATAATGGCCATTTCAGCTTCCTCTGTTTATTACAATGAATTGATATACAACACAGTTAGACTACCACAAACACTGTATATTAAAACAGTATTTATTAATTTATTTCGCCTATAAAAAAACCAACATCATATGTTGGCTTTTTTGTTAGTTGGTTGGCACTATATTTTAATGGCCTTCACTGACTTGATTAACAGTATATCTTGGGATTTCAATCACTAGATCTGCGTCTTTAATAATTGCTTGGCAACCTAAACGAGAGTCTGACTCTAAACCCCAAGCTTTATCAAGCATATCTTCTTCTAGTTCATCACCTTCGTCTAAGGAATCGAAACCTTCGCGAACCAATACATGGCAGGTGGTACAGGCACAGACTTTTTCGCAAGCATGTTCTATCCCGATGCCATTAGACAGAGCCACATCGAGCACTGATACGCCAGACTTTGCTTCGATTACTGCACCATCTGGGCAAAGTTCTGGATGAGGTAAAAATATCACTTGAGGCATTACATTATTCCTGTTCTAAGATCGGTATTATCTATTAATTTTTTATATGGTATCAACTGATTGACCCGCAAAAGCCTTACGTATTGAATGATCCATTCTACGCTCTGCAAAGGCTTGGCTGAGTTTATCTATTTGCTCAATCGCCTGCTTAATGGCGTCTTTGTCTTCACCCAAAGCCGTTTGATTTAAATGACTTAAGCTATGCTCCAAAACTACAATTTCTTCAGCGCTAAGTAAGTCTTGGCCATCTGCTTGCAGCGCAGCTCGCAAGGTTTCCTCTACTCGGGCTGCTTCAACTTGTTGCTCTTTTAGCATACGCGCAGCCATATCTTCTTTAGCATGCTCCATCGATGCACTCAGCATTGCTGTGATACTGTTTTCATCTAAGCCGTATGAGGGTTTAACCACAATTTCAGCCTGCACTCCACTGGATTTTTCCATGGCAGTAACATTTAACAGCCCATCTGCATCAACTTGAAATGTTACTCGAATATGCGCAGCACCTGCGGCCATAGGTGGTATACCTGTTAGGGTGAATTTTGCTAATGAACGGCAATCGTCCATCAGCTCTCGTTCACCTTGCAGGACATGCACCATCATTGCGGTTTGACCGTCTTTAAAGGTAGTAAACTCTTGGGCCTTGGCCACGGGAATGGTGGTATTGCGATGAATAATTTTTTCTACCAAGCCGCCCATCGTTTCAATGCCTAACGACAAGGGCAATACATCAAGCAACAGCATATCACTGTCAGGTTTATTACCCACTAGTATATCAGCTTGGATCGCTGCGCCAATGGCAACAACTTTGTCAGGGTCAATAGATGTCAAAGGACTTTGACCAAAGAACTCACCAACTTGCTGACGTACATAGGGCACACGTGTCGAACCACCGACCAATACAACGGCCAGTATCTGTTCTTTCTCTAATTCAGCATCGCGCAGTGCACGACGACTAGCACGCAAAGTATTCTTAACCAGTGTCGCTATTAGCGCTTCAAATTTATCAACGCTAATAACGACATTATGTTCATTTTGCTGATCATCACTAAACACCACTGTTACTGCAGACTCTTGACTGAGGGTTTCTTTAGCAATTTTCGCCTGATCTAATAAAGTGCGGTGCAAGTTTTTAGAAAGCTGACCGCTTAGCCCACTTTTTTGACGGATGTATTCCACCAGCAACATATCAAAATCATCACCACCTAAGGCTGAATCTCCACCAGTGGCAAGTACTTCAAATATGCCTTTATTTAAGCGCAAAATAGAAATATCAAAGGTGCCTCCGCCTAGATCATAAACGGCGATTAGCCCTTCTTGACCTGAATCTAATCCGTAGGCAATCGCAGCCGCGGTGGGCTCATTTAATAAACGCAGTACTTTTAAACCAGCAAGCGTCGCAGCATCTTTGGTGCCTTGACGCTGTGCATCATCAAAATAAGCAGGCACCGTGATTACAGCACCGCTTAGTTCATCACCTAAAGTATGTTCTGCTCTTATACGTAAGGCACTTAAAATTTCAGCCGAGACCTGAATAGGGTTAACTTGGCCACTACTTACCTGCATTTGCACCGAGCCACTTTCTTGCTCGTTAAAGATATAGGGCAAGTTGGGATAAGCATGTTGGATATCACTCAAATCGCGGCCCAAAAACCGCTTTACTGACACTATCGTATTGGCTGGGTCGAGACTTGCCTGTTGTGCTGCTGCTTTGCCAACAACAACTTCATCAGATTGATAGTGTACAACTGAGGGCAATAAATCTTGGCCATCTTCATCGCTTAGCGTAGTTGCTTGCCCGCTACGTACACTGGCTACCAGAGAATTAGTGGTACCTAAATCGATGCCAATGGCCAATTTACGTTGGTGAGGAACGGCGCTGAGGCCGGGTTCGGATATTTGCAAAAATGCCATAATCTCGTTTCGTCTATTAGTCGTTTAAAGTAAAAATTAAAAGTCGTTAAGCTGTTCGTCTTTACGTTCAATCTCTTGACGTAATTTGTACATAAATTTTAATTTACGGATGACAAGTGCAGCTGACTGATTAGCCTGTTCACTACTTGAAACCAAAGCCTGCTCAAGTGCACCTAACTCTGACTGTATGATGTTTTTTATTTCGCCATCAAGTTCCGTCAGCTTTTTCTCTGGTTCAGCTTCACTATCAAGCTCTTCGAGTTGTTCTCGCCACTCCATTTGTTGCATTAAAAATGCATTATCTTGCAATGTTATTTGCTCGTGCTGTAAATCAATACCTCTAAGGCTGAGCATATATTCAGCGCGAGACAGTGGCGATTTTAATGTTTGATAAGCATCATTCACTTGCGCATTTTTTTGCACCGAGAGCAGACGGTCTCGATCGCTGGCGGTGGCAAACTTATCTGGATGGGTAAGTTGTTGCAGTTTTTGATAGGTTGTTGCCAGTTTGCCTAAGTCGATGTTGAAACTGACTTCGAGGTTAAACAGCTCAAAATAATTCATAGGGCTCGATTTACCTTGATAAGGACGGCTAAAGTAAGCCTTAGGCATTGAGGAGATAAGACAATATCCACTTGAATATTGTCTTATTTACACATTAAAGCTTTCGCCACAGCCACATTCACCGTTAGCGTTAGGGTTATTGAATTGAAACCCCTCATTTAAGCCTTCTTTAGCAAAATCGAGATGAGTGCCATCCAGATAAACCAAGCTTTTTCCATCAATAATGACTTTTAAGCCATTATCTTCAAAAACTGAGTCATCCGCATTCAACTCATCTACAAATTCAAGTACATAAGCCAAGCCTGAACAACCTGTTGTTTTTACTCCCAGCCGCAAACCGATCCCTGAACCTCTGTTGTTCAGAAAGCTCAGAGCTCTATTTGCTGCCGCTTCAGATACTTTAATACCCAAGGTATGGTCCTCTAACTCATTTGCCAATTTATTGATTATGTTTACTTTTATAATCAGCCACTGCCGCTTTAATGGCATCTTCTGCCAAGATAGAACAGTGAATTTTAACTGGCGGTAAGGCCAACTCGTGGGCAATATCGGTATTTTTAATCAATATCGCTTCGTCAATAGATTTGCCTTTGACCCATTCAGTTACCAATGAGCTAGAGGCAATAGCTGAGCCACAACCATAGGTTTTGAATTTTGCATCTTCGATAATGCCATTTGCATCTATCTTAAGTTGCAACTTCATCACATCTCCGCAAGCAGGAGCCCCTACCATACCAGTTGCGATACTTGGATCGTTCTTATCAAACCCACCAACGTTGCGGGGATTTTCGTAATGGTCGATTACTTTTTCACTATAAGCCATGGTATTTGCCTTCGTTCGAGCTAATGCGCTCGTTATTAACTAAAATTAACGTTCTTTACTCTTAAACCGTTTAGTGCTCGTTTGTTTTGAACACTGAGGGCGACACTATTAGTGATGTGCCCATTCAACTGTGCTTAAGTCGATACCTTCTTTATACATGTCCCACAAGGGTGACATTTCACGCAATTTGTCGATGGCGTTACGAATAACCCCAATCACATAATCAATTTCTGCCTCAGTTGTAAAGCGGCCCATGGTGAAGCGAATTGAACTGTGCGCCAATTCATCATTCAAACCTAAGGCACGCAATACGTAAGAAGGCTCAAGACTGGCTGAGGTACAAGCAGAACCAGAAGATACAGCCATATCTTTAAGCGCCATAATTAATGACTCGCCTTCAACATAAGCAAAACTGACATTTAAATTACCAGCAATACGATGTTCTAGGTCGCCGTTAATATAAACAGCTTCGATATCTTTAATACCGTCCCATAAACGATTACGCAACATCATTAAGCGTTCGTTCTCTGCGCCCATTTCCAATTTGGCAATATGGAAAGCTTCACCCATTCCAACGATTTGGTGAGTTGCCATGGTACCTGAACGCATGCCGCGCTCGTGACCACCGCCGTGCATTTGTGCTTCTAGGCGCACACGTGGTTTACGTCTTACATACAGAGCACCAATACCCTTGGGACCATAAGTTTTATGTGCTGAAAAGGACATTAAATCGACTTTCAAATTTTCTAAGTCAATCGGCACCTTGCCTGTACTTTGGGCTGCATCAACATGAAATAGTATCTTACGTGGACGGCAGATTTCACCTATAGCGGCAATATCTTGAATCACACCAATTTCGTTATTGACATGCATGATGCTGATTAAAATCGTATCAGGACGGATTGCAGCCACTAGCTTGTCTAAATCGACTAAACCATTAGGCTCAGGCGTTAAATAAGTAACTTCAAATCCTTCACGCTCAAGCTGACGGCAAGTGTCTAATACTGCTTTATGCTCAGTTTTAACCGTAATGATATGTTTGCCTTGCTTGGCATAAAAATTAGCCGCGCCTTTTATGCCCAAGTTGTTTGATTCTGTGGCACCAGAGGTAAATACGATCTCACGTGGATCAGCATTAACTAGCTCGGCAATTTGATTCCGGGCAATATCGACTGCCTCTTCTGCAACCCAACCAAAACGGTGAGACCGACTTGCTGGGTTACCAAAAACACCATCACTGGTTAAACAATCAGCCATTTTGGCTGCAACTCTAGGATCCACAGGAGTTGTTGATGAATAATCCAAATAAATGGGAAGCTTCATATCGCTCATTTTTTACTCCGCTTACAACTGCAAGTTAATTGAAATTTCGTTCGCAGCTAATTGATTAAAATGTTTGTTTTTATCCTGACGCTCAGCAATTATTTTAACATCTTGCTGCGTCATGAGTTCACCGAGAGTAATATTGTTTAGAAACATACTGATGCGTTCGCTTAAACCTTCCCACAAGTTGTGAGTTAGGCAACGCACGCCACTCTGGCAATCTGACATGCCTTGACAACGTGTCGCGTCAACAGACTCGTCTACCGCACGAATCACTTCGCCAATAGAGATGAGTGCAGCTTCTCGCCCTAACTTATATCCACCACCAGGACCACGCACACTCTCGACTAATTGTTCTTTACGTAATCTTGAAAACAATTGTTCAAGATAAGAGAGAGAAATTTCTTGTCGTTCAGATATGTCAGCTAAAGACACCGGCCCACGTTGTGAATGTAAGGATACATCCAGCATTGCTGTCACCGCATAACGGCCTTTAGATGTTAATTTCATAGACATTACTCGCTCAAAAAGTGACTAAATTCTCACATACCCTACTAAATTAGTCAAGTATATACCTGAGTGTTTTAGTAGGGTATTAATTATGCACTTTATATTTGCGGGTCAAAGGACTCTTTGGCTTGTTTACTATTAAGTTCAACCTGTTGATTAGTAAACTCTTCTAGTTCTAAGCTTGGCAAGGATTTACCACACACACCACCGCCCATTTTATTGATGGCAGCGCACATTTCTTCCACTTTAATGTCGATTAAATGCACATGATCAACCATCATGCCAATGGCATTAGCAACGGGATCAGGGTTATCTGCGGCAACAGCATAGGCATCAAAACCATATTTTTTCGCTATTTTTTCGCGATAACCATTTTTAGCTTTGTCTGCTTCTTTCTCACCTTGAGACTTTTGCATGACCACCCGACCAGGAATGCCGACGACGGTGGCTCCTTCAGGCACATCTCTAACCACCACTGAGTTTGAGCCCACTTTTGCACCTTTGCCCATGGTGATAGGACCCAGCACTTTGGCCCCTGCCCCAACTACCACGTTATCCATTAAAGTAGGGTGACGTTTACCTGCAGACCAGCTAGTACCGCCGAGGGTTACCCCATGATATATAGTAACGTCATCGCCAATCTCTGCGGTTTCACCAATTACCACTCCCATACCATGGTCGATGAAAAACCGTCGCCCTAAGGTGGCGCCTGGGTGAATTTCGACGCCAGTTAACCAACGTGAAAAAGTTGAAACAGAGCGCGCTAACCACAGCCAATTCGCCTTCCAAAGTCGATGGCTTAGACGATGCAACCAAATAGCATGTAAACCTGGATAGTTAAACAACACTTCCATCGTCGTACGCGCTGCTGGATCGCGATGAAAAACACTTTGAATATCTTCTTTAATGCGTTCAAACATAATTAGTCTTTCGCTTTAATAGTTTTTTCAATGGAGGCCAGAATACCACGCAAGATATTGAATTCTTGCTCATCCGGCCGAGCGCGGTTAAATAAGCGACGAAGCTTGGGCATTACCATACCCGGATGTTGTGGTTTTATAAAATTCGTTTTAAGTAGGGTTTGTTCCAAATGACTATAAAAAGCCTCTAGGTCATCAACCAAGGGATAAGGTTCAACTACTTCTTGCTCTCGGGTCATCTGCAAAGAAGCCATGCGAATTTCATAACACAGGGTTTGCACTGCTGCGGCTAAATTTAAAGAGCTGTATTCAGGGTTGGCAGGGATACACACATGAAAATGACATTGTTGTAATTCTTCATTACTCAAACCGTTATTTTCGCGTCCGAAGACCAAGGCAACTGGATATTGACTGACTTCAGCAACGAGTTTTTCACCACATTCTCTGGGTTCTAACATCGGCCATGACAAGGTACGCGAACGGGCACTCGTGCCAACGACCAGTCCACAGCCTGCTATTGCTTCCGCTAGAGTGGCAACTTGACGCGCACCAGCAAGTACATCACCAGCACCTGCCGCAAGAGCACTAGCCTGACCATCAGGAGGCGTCACCGGATCGACTAAAACCAGTTGGCTCAAACCCATCGTTTTCATGGCGCGCGCTGTTGAGCCAATATTGCCAGTATGAGAGGTGTTAACTAATACGATGCGGATATTTTCTAACATGACTTTACGCTAATTAAATAAGGGCGCGGATAATAGCAATAATTCAACTCACTGAACAGTTTGCTGACAAGGTCAATCTAGGATTTTTTAGCTCAAATTCATCATCTTAACCTGTCTTTGTTATAAAAATCTCCAGCAAAAATGCCTCATAATGAACTGTGTAGCAATACGCTTAAAATCAAAGGTCAGCAATTTATGATTGCGTAAATATGAATAGCTGGTAAACTGCGCGGCGATTTTTTGGTCAATCTTATGGGTTGGCCTGAGCTAACGTTCTTTTACAATTGGTGGTTTATCTATGCATCCTATGCTGAATATTGCAGTGCGTGCGGCACGTGTTGCCGGTACAATTATTTCTCGTGGTTTCGAGAATCAGTCTGACTTAATGACTCAAGCCAAAGGTGACAATGACTATGTCACACGAATCGATAAAGAAGCTGAACAAGCAATTATTAGCAAAATTAAACAATCTTACCCTGAGCACAGTTTTGTGGGTGAAGAAGGCGGCTTAGTTGCAGGCGACGATGATTACAAATGGATCATCGACCCCTTAGATGGCACCACTAATTTTATCAAAGGCATTCCTCACTTTGCAGTCTCTATTGCGCTAATGCACAAAGGCCGCTTAGATCAAGCCGTAGTATTCGACCCTATTCGTAGTGAGTTATTTACCGCAAGCAAAGGCGCCGGAGCCCAGCTTAATGGTTTTCGTATTCGTGCGAGTAAAGCACGTGAATTAAGTCAAACCGTATTAGCCACAGCCTTTCCTTTCAAAAATAAAGCCGCATTTCCAAAGTGTCTAGAAAGCTTTAGCAAAATATATATGGAAGCGGGTGATATACGTCGCTGTGGTTCTGCCGCCTTAGACTTAGCTTACGTTGCATGCGGACGCTATGATGGATATTGGGAAAGTGGCTTAAAACCTTGGGACATTGCTGGCGGCGAACTGTTAGTGCGTGAAGCCGGTGGTTTGGTAACAGATTTTAGCGGTGGTAACGATCCGATGAAAAAAGGTGAGATTGTTGCTGGTGCACCCAAAGTGGTTCAGGCGCTAGTTAAGCATCTTAAATAAGTTGAAATTAGCGTAGTTAATCTCAAATTTTATAAAAAAGGTGAGCTTGCGCTCACCTTTTTTATGCCATTTAACTTCTTATTCTGGATTTTGTACGGCTAACTGGCTTTGATGAAACTCATCTATATTGTTAATATTTTTTGCCCCTTCAAGCGTCACAAAATCCTTATCGCTAAATTGAGTACCCCGCATTTGCACTAATAATTGGCCAAAGGCCTGCCCTTTTTCTAATTTATTATAAAAATCGATAATGTCTTGGAGTGAAACGCTGTTCAGGGCATCGATAAGTTGAGCTCGTGTATCGAATTCATAATTTTGTTCCCGCCAATCACCAATGAATCGAGACATTTCTTCATTCAAATTTTTTGGTGGCTGAGTCAAAGAAATAAGCACACTGTTTTTAGTAGTCGCAAACTCTTGTGCTGAAACTTGTGACAATTGAGTTGTAAATTTCTGACGAAAATCGTTAATACGTGCATCTACTTCGGCCAAGCCTTTAGCAGGCGACTGAATATAAAAGGCGGTAAACATCTGCTCTTTATTGGTTTGACTGAAAAAACCCACCGCATAGGCTAGCTGCTCTTCCGTACGAATTTGTTTAAACAGGGCTGGCTGAAGCAGTTGCGATAATATCTCTGCGGTCGCCGTATCTTTTGCATTACGCTTTGACAAATAGGCTCTCACCAAACCCACATCGGTTAACTGCGTTTCTTCTTGCCAATTATATATTTGTCCTGCTTGCGGTTTGAATTTTGGCGACTCATAAATAGGCCCCACCTTGCGTCCCTTAGGCAATTCACTTAAGACCAATTGCGACATAGTTTTAATTTGCTCTTCACTGTAATTACCAAAGGCGAATACACGTAAATTAGCTTGCTGCAGAATTTGGGTCTTTAAAGCAGAAATATCAGACAACTTAATCCCATCAACCGCTGCCAACATCGTTTCATCACTAAATTCATCTAAAGCAAATATTTGGCTAAATTTAGGAAAAAGTTGATTGAGCAAAATGCCTTTGGTTTTACTGATGAGGTCTGATTTAAATGCCGCTTTAAAATTAGCTAATTCTTCCTCAGTCATTTGGTATTTGATAATTTCTTGGATTGCCTGCCCTAAAAGCACCCCTTGTTTATCACTAAATCCGTTAGTGGTAATGGATAAACCATTGAACAAGCTAACATTGAGCCCCATGCCCCCGCCAATTGCTTCATTTTGCAATTCAACTAAGGCTTGGCTTAAGCCTCGATTCAACAACTCAGCCATAACTTGATTACCCGCGCTGGCCTTAGTTACGCCGCTGTTTAAGTCCAAAGTGACTAAACCTTTAGGCTGCTCAAAGTGAGAAGAATGTCCTAAAAATGCGCTGTAGTTAGCTTCATTTACCAATTGAATGGGCTTGTCGATGTAACGAGGACTTACTAGGGTGAAATTTTCAGGCATCAATCGATTAATACGCGGTAAATTAAGCGTAATATCTTGACCTAAGGAACCCCATAATGCTTCTGTAGCAGGATCAATATCCTCCACTGAATAACGCCCGACAAAGTTTTCCATTGCACTATCTGTAACTTGCGCTTGATCAATATAAAAGACTCGGGCATTTTCCAAGGTTAATTGATCTAATACTTGCTGAATGGCTTGTGGGTTAAAGCGTTGATACTCGTAATCACTGCTTAATACGTATTCGGTTGGCAGGTGCTGTAAATCGGCAGCAATTTGCATGGCATAATTGTAATCATTGCTTTTCTCTTTAAAGCGGAAGCTATTACTTAACGATTGTTTTATCTCAGAAAAATACTTTTGATCGACACCTTTGGCCCTTAACAAATCAAGATACTGCAAGACTATTGCCATTACTTTATCTCGATTATTCAAACCAGTTTCAGTCAAATCAATATACAGATTAAAACTACCTGCATTGCCATATTCTTTAGCATCAAAGCTGGTATACAGGCCTTCACTTAAACCTAAATCTCTGAGCGTTGAAGCGAGGGTGCCAGGCATTTCGTTATTCAATAGATAGTTCACATAACCATTTGGCTTTACCGCAAATTGATCTGCATTATTGGCCATCACAAAGCTGATCCGCAGTTGTTTCATTTCTGTTTGCGGGGCGTAATGGACGATCTTTTTCAAGTTTTCGGCAGTGGCGACTGGCACAAGTACTTGGGGTGCAGGGGTTTGTTTATTGGGTATTAAACCAAAATAACTTTTAGCCAGCGTTTGCATCTCATCCAATGATAAATTACTGATCAGCACGGCTTTCATTAAATTAGCTGAATAATACGTTTGATAGAGCTTAACTAAGGCGTCTTGCAATTTAAGCTCACCTTTATCGGACAAGGAATTCAAGTTACCCCAGTTAAATTGGTGAATAGGATGAGCTGAATTCAAGGTTAGACCATCTAATTGACTTAACATAACCCAGTCATTGGGACTTTTCATAGACCACTCAGAGTGCACGGCATTGCGCTCTTTATCTGCATAGGTTTGGTCTAAGGTGGCTTCATAGAAAAAACCACTAAAACGCATTAAGGCCTCTTCAAAAGCGTCGTTATTTACCGCCATCATGTAATTGGTGTGGTCCAATTGAGTGTAGGCATTTTGTGTTCCACCGTTGCGGCTAATAAACTCGCTGTAGTCACCTACTTCTGGATGAGTAATAGTACCGAGAAACAACATATGCTCAAGATAATGCGCCAGACCACCAAACTCTTTGGGTTCCTGAAATGAACCCACGTTGACGCTTAAGGCCGCGGCCGATTTTTCGATAGTCGGATCAGAGACAAGTATCACTTCTAGTTGATTGTCTAAAATAATCGACTTGTATAAACGCTTATCGTTAGGACTTTTGACTATCTTCTGTTGCGGCTCGGGTAAAACAGAAACTACCGCTGGTGCTTTAGGTGCCACATTACTGCAAGCGCTTAACAGTAAAATATGGCAAATAGCTAAAATGATTGGAACAAATGAGGACTTGCTTAACATCATGAACGTACCTTGTAATCGCATGACAATCGAATAGGCTGGCAAATATAACTGACTTACTAGCTCAACGCCTGATTAATCTGTTAGTAAATATGTGTTCTCAATCTGTGTTCAGTGATAACAAAGCAAAAAAAAACCAGTTCGGCTAGACACTGGTTTTTATTTTTTCTGATACTAAAACTACAAGATGGGATCTTGATCGGCCCCTTCTTTTTCTATCACGGTTGGCATCAAATCGTCTCGGCTTACACCTAATTTTAAGGCCACCAAACTGGCGATATAAATAGATGAATAAGTACCGATGAAAATACCAAACAATAGGGCTGTAGCAAAACCATGGATAGTCGCGCCGCCTAAAAAGAACAAGGCAAACAAAACCAACAAGGTTGTACCCGAGGTAATCGTGGTTCGGTTGAGCGTTTGAGTCAAAGAAGTATTGATAATTTCAGTCGGCTCCATATTACGGATTTTTCTGAAATTTTCGCGGATTCGGTCAAATACAACAATGGTATCGTTTAACGAATACCCGATGACCGCGAGCACGGCAGCGAGTACCGTTAAATCAAACTCTAAACCAAGAATAGAGAATAAACCCAAGGTGATAACCACGTCATGGGCCAGAGCAATTACCGAGCCTAAGGCAAAGCGCCATTCGAATCGCATGGTGACATAGACGAGTATGCACAATAGGCAAATCAACATCGCTAAACCGCCTTGCTCGGTGAGTTCTTCACCTACACTGGCACTGACATAAGAGCTTCCACGCATTTCTGCGCTGCTGTCAGCTTGTTTTAATATGGCAATCGCTTTATCGCCTAACTCAGAGGGTTTGACCCCTTCACGAGAAGCAAGACGAATTAACACATCTTTGCTTGAACCAAAGTTTTGCACAACTGCATCATTGAATTCAGACGCGGCTAGTTGTTCACGAATAGTATCTAGATTAGCAGTGTCCTGATAGCCAATTTCAATCTGTGTACCCCCGGTGAAATCTAAGCCCCAGTTGAGTTGATTAATGGCCAGCGTAGTAAACGATCCAATAACTAATATTGTCGAAATGATTGCTGCTGGCAACGACAACTTCATAAAGTTGACGGTGTTTTTTCCGTTAAAGATTTGCATGGTCTGACTCCTAAATTGACAACTTGGTCAGACGTTTACCGCCCCACCATGCATTGACTATGGTTCGTGTAACGATGATGGCAGTAAACATTGAAGTAGCAATACCTATCATCAGCGTAATTGAGAAGCCTTTTATCGGCCCTGTACCCACGGCAAACAAAATCAAACCCGCAATAAAAGTGGTAATGTTGGCATCTAAAATAGTCGAGAAAGCACTGTCGTAGCCAAAATGGATCGCTTGCTGTGGACTGCGCCCATCTGCAATTTCTTCCCTTATTCGTTCAAATATAAGTACATTCGCATCCACTGCCATACCCACAGTCAATACAATACCCGCCATGCCTGGCAAGGTTAATGTGGCGCCCGGGATCATCGACATAATACCTATCATCATGACTAAGTTTAGGGCCAAGGCGATATTGGCAACAAAACCAAACTTTTTATAATAAATGAGCATGAAAACCAAAACCATAATAAATCCCGCGGCAATGGCTTCTTTGCCTAGTTTGATATTCTCTTTACCTAAGCTTGGACCGACTGTGCGTTCTTCAATAATTTGAATGGGTGCAATAAGTGCTCCGGCGCGCAACAATAAGGCCAAATTTTGGGCTTCTTTAGGAGAATCTAAACCAGTGGTTTCAAATTGATTACCAAAAACACCATTAATTCTAGCAACACTAATAACGGTACGTTTGGCTTCAAAAATTAATTTACCAGCTTCATCTCTATCGCCAGTCGCTTTGTACTCTATAAATACCACTGCCATCGGTTTACCTACGGCACGTTTGGTAAAGGCTAACATTTTAGCTCCACCTTTGGAGTCTAACTTAATCGATACCTTAGGCATGCCGTTTTGATCAACGCCACTAGTGGCATCGATAATGTGGTTACCTTCAACAATAATGTTCTTTTTCAATAACTGAGGAATACCGTTTTCATCAGGTAATAATTCAGAGCCAGGAGGAACACGTCCGGCAACCGCGTCACTGATATCATGTTCAATATCCACCTCACGATATTCAAGGGTGGCTGTCGCGTTCAAAATTTCTTTAGCTTTGGCAGTATCTTGAATACCCGGTAACTGCACAACAATGCGATCAGGGCCTTGTTTTTGCACGGTAGGTTCAGCAACACCCAGTTGGTTAACACGGTTACGAATGATGGTAATGTTTTGTTTTACTGCATAGTCCCGAGTTTCAAGTAATTTTTGCTCAGACATAGTGGCAAACAAAACCAAATCGGCTCTTTCAGTAAAAATGAAATCGCGGTTACGATCTTTTAAGAAAGTCTCGGCTTTTTCTAAGGTATCTTGATCACGGAAATATATTTCCAAGCCGTCTTCAAGTTGTTTAACGGTGCGATAACGAATATCTTCTTCACGCAAAGCAGTACGAAAATCGTTGTCTGAATCTTTAAGCGTTTTATCCAAGGCGCTTTTCATATCCACTTCCATCAAGAAGTGCACACCACCACGTAAATCTAGACCTAACTTTAAGGGTTCGCCGCCTAAAGCACTTAACCAACTTGGTGTATCTGGCGCTAGATTCATCGCAACGAAATAGTTTTCGCCAAGATTCTTTTCGAGGGTTTCGCGGGCAATTAATTGAGTGTCAGCATCTTTTACACGAACCAGTATTTGGTCACCTTCCAGCACAACACTTTTACTATCAATATTCGACTGGGTTAATTCATTTTTAACTCTTTCTACCAATTGAGCATCAACAACCGCGTTACGACCAGCTGAAATTTGCACTGCATGGTCTTCACCATAGAGATTGGGGGAGGCATACAAAGTACAAATGCCGATCACGAAGATCACCAAAATGTACTTCCATAATGGAGTTTGGTTTAACACAAGTTATTCCTTTCTTTTTGCAAAATTGGCTAAGCTCAAATAGGCGCTATTTGAGCTTAAACAAAAGGCCATTAAATGGCCTTCATTGTACCTTTTGGCAACACTGCTGAGACTGCTGACTTTTGAATAACAATATTTGTTGAATCATTTAAGCCAATTTCAATAAAGTCTTTATCTTCAGATACTTTGGTGATTTTACCCACCATTCCGCCCTGCGTTAAGACCTCATCACCTTTGCTTAACGAGGAAACAAGGTTTTTATGTTCTTTAACGCGCTTCGCTTGTGGACGGTATAACATGAAGTAAAAAATCAAACCGAACACGCCCAGCATAATCAACATTTCAAAACCACCACCAGAGCCACCAGCAGGAGCTCCTTGCGCATATGCATCAGATATAAATAAACTCATTTTTCTTCCTTATTGTAATAATATAATTAAAAATATAGATAAGCCGACTTTTGCGCCAACCTCATCATAAAAGCCTTTATAGATCAGGCACTGCCATGTTTTTTTGCGCATAAAAATCTGCCACAAAATCAGCTAAGCTCTCACTCGCTATGGCATCCCGTAACCCTTTCATCACTCTTTGATAATAATGCAAATTGTGAATGGTGTTCAATCGAGCCCCAAGTATCTCGTTGCACTTATCTAGATGATGGAGATATGACCGAGAATAATTTTTACAAGTGTAACAATCACATTTTTCGTCTAGCGGACCCGTATCGGTTTTATGAGCTGCATTTCGAATTTTCACCACACCTGCGGTGACAAATAAGTGACCATTGCGAGCGTTACGGGTCGGCATCACACAATCAAACATATCAATACCACGACGCACCGCCTCAACGATATCTTCTGGTTTACCCACACCCATCAGGTAGCGAGGTTTATGCGCTGGAATTTTATCTGCCATATGATCGAGAACCCGGATCATATCTTCTTTCGGCTCTCCGACTGAAAGGCCTCCAATGGCATATCCATCAAAACCGATATCTTCTAAGCCACGCAATGAAATATCACGCAGCCCCTCATACATGCCACCTTGAACAATGCCAAACAAAGCAGAGGAGCTATCACCATGTTCATCTTTACTGCGTTTTGCCCAGCGCAATGATAACTCCATTGACACTCGAGCTTCACTTTCAGTCGCCGGATAAGGGGTGCATTCATCAAAAATCATCACGATATCAGAACCCAAATCACGCTGGACTTGCATAGATTTTTCTGGCGTAAGCAGAATTTTTTCACCATTGATGGGCGAACGAAAAGTCACACCTTCTTCGGTAATTTTGCGCAACTCACCTAAACTGAAAACCTGAAAACCACCTGAATCCGTTAGGATCGGTTTATGCCAATGCATAAAGTCATGCAAATCACCATGTAGTTTGATAATTTCGGTGCCCGGTCGCAACATCAAATGAAAGGTATTACCTAAGCAAATATGCGCTCCGGTATCATCTAACTCTTCGGGCGTCATGCCTTTTACGGTGCCATAGGTACCCACTGGCATAAAAGCAGGGGTTTCGACTATGCCGCGCTCAAAAATAAGTCGCCCACGGCGCGCTTTGCCATCGGTATTATCTAATTCAAATTTCATTTAATCCACCCTGCTAACCGGAATACAGTCCAGTGCTCAATATCTGTGGCATAACATCGTTTCGATGTGATGCAAAAAAGTCGCAGGATTATATATGAAATGCGGCTATGAACAAAACTAATAGCCGACAATTCGATTTTAGAGTTACAAAGTGTACAAAATTCCAACGACTGCGATGCTAAGGTGAGCCAAAACAGCGATAATTTGTTGCAGCCCACATGCCCCAGCTAGATAAATTGAGCACTGTAATTGTTTTAGTTACTGGTTTTACGCTCCAAAAACATAGCATCGCCATAACTAAAAAAGCGATATCGCTCGGCTATTGCTTGCTCATACGCATCAAATATATGTTGTTTACCGGCAAAAGCGCTCACTAACATCAGCAAAGTTGATTCAGATAAATGAAAGTTAGTCAGCAAGGCATCTACTAACTGAAACTGATAACCAGGGTAGATAAAAATGCTGGTATCTCCGAAGAAGGGAGACAAAGGACTATTTTGTTCAAGAGAATGCTGAGCAGCGGATTCTAATGAACGAACTGAAGTTGTGCCCACTGCCACCACACGTTTGCCCGCAGCCTTAGCTGCTTGAATAGCGTCAATAACTGACTGACCTACTTCGGCATATTCTGCATGCATTTTGTGCTCTAAAATGTTGTCAACTCTAACCGGCTGAAATGTTCCAGCACCAACGTGCAAAGTAACAAACTCAATATTAACGCCCTTATCCCTTAACTCTTGCAATATAGCTTGGTCAAAATGTAAACCCGCCGTCGGTGCGGCTACTGCGCCCGGTACTTGATTGTAGACAGTCTGATAACGCTCTTTATCCGAATCTTCATCAGGTCGGTCTATGTAGGGGGGCAATGGCATGTGGCCAAACTTTTCTAGGATGGCCAATACCGGTTCGTCCGATAGAAATTGCAGCTCAAAAAGCGCGTCATGGCGGGCCAGCATTTCAACTTTCAGACTTGATTCAAGTAACAACTGGCTGCCTACTTTAGGTGATTTACTCGCTCTGATGTGGGCCAATACACGGTGCTCGTCCAGTATACGTTCCACTAATACTTCTACTTTTCCACCCGAGAGTTTTTGCCCTAAAAGCCGTGCCGGAATAACTCGAGTGTTATTAAATACAAGTAAATCACCTGCTTCAACTAGATTGACGATGTCTGTAAAGTGGCAATGGTCAATTTTGCCACTGTTGCCATCTAAGTGCATAAGACGACTAGCGGTTCTTTCAGGTGTGGGATAGCGAGCAATTAAATCTTCAGGTAATTCAAAGCGAAAATCGGCAAGTTTCATAGCTGTCTCAAAAAAGTTTATTGTTTATTTTACGTATATTTATCTATACCTGCAATCCATTCTGGATACCCAATCTAAGTTGATGTTGAGGTTAAAACCCTTAGACTAAGTTCACAGTTTATATTATTGACGTTTCTCCTAAGACTGTTTTTGCCCGACCTCTATTTGAGTGTCGGGCTTTTTTTTTATTTTGGGTAGAAATTCAATATTTTGGAGTACATGCTTAGCACCAATATATGGTTTTTTAATGCTGAATACGGGTAATCTTATCTAAATAGCCCATCAGAAAAGCAGAAATCACAAAGGTTAAATGTACAACCACATACCAAAATAATTTATCATTGCTGATATTATCAGCGTTCATAAACACCTTTAATAAATGAATCGACGATATAGCTACAATTGACGCAGCCACTTTATTTTTGAGAGAGCCGGCGTCCATTTTGCCTAACCAACCCAGTTTCTCTTTACCTTCTTCAATATCGATTCTACTGACAAAATTTTCATAACTTGAAAACATGACCATTATTAGCAGCCCCCCCACTAAAGACATGTCCACCAAGGATAAAATCACTAGTATCAGATCCGTCTCTTTAATACTAAACAAGACTGGCACTAAGTGAATAAGCTCTTGAAAGAATTTAACCACTAATGCAAAAAGTGCCAGGCTAAGGCCCAAATAAATCGGTGCTAATAACCATCGAGCATTGTAGAGTAAATTCTCTATATATTTTTCCATTCACGCTTCTCCGCAATAGACCTCAGTCTAATTAATTATCTAATTGTCGCCCTAAGTCGTTAAAGATATCAATAATCTCGTCTCGTTCAATGCGGCGCATATTAAGCACATACATGATTTGTAACAACAAATCCGCACCCATAATGCCCTTATTTACTTTATTTCTTAAGTTGTCTGCGCTTTGATTGACCCCTATGCTTAGCAGCCGGTCGCTCAAATCTTGATATTTTGTGCCGCGTTTTGACATTTCAGCTTTTAATAAACGTTGAACAAGTTGACGCCAATCGGCAGGACGAGGTTTATTTTCAATGGATATATTCATAAATATGAGTCTTTCAAGTTACGTTTTGTGATTTAGATTAAACCGCTTAATGTGACGTATAATTTACATTTAAAACAAATAATAATCAAATGTTGAAAATATATTTGACTATTTACTTTTTTACTGGCTAAACTATGACCCGTGATGTCATCGATGTACATCATTTAATGGTCATACGACTTACAGGAGAGTAACCATGACTTGGGATCTTAACCAACTTGAGGCCCTATTGGGTGATAACGCAGATTTAGTTGTGACTAAAGAACAAAATTGCTTGATGATCGCCAATAGCGATGGAATTGATGCGTGGCTTGCCATAAGTGGAGAACAAATCATCATTGAAACCTTATTATTTGCCAAAAGTGAGGTCAAGGACTGTGCGGTATTAAATGAAGAAATTCTAAAGACACACATGCTGTTCCCCCTCACAACCGTAGGTATTTCGCAAGTGGGTGGTGATGAATATTACACTGCGTTTGGTTCACTGAGCTCTCAGTCTAAAGCTGAAAGTATTGCTATTGAACTAAATACACTATTTCAAAATGTAGAAGCTTTTATTGACGCTTACCAAGTACATTTAAAATAATTGAGGAAAAGATTATGTCAGTTTGGAGAAAATTAGTCACCGCAATTAAAGGTGGTGCAACAGAAGCAGCCCAATCTGTAGTTGATGGTCAGGCAATTCGCATTCTTGAGCAGGAAATTCGTGAAGCGAAAGACGAATTACGTAAATCAGATCATGCAAGAACCCAAATTTTAGCGAAGTGCAAACTCGCTCAACAAAAGGTGGACAGCTTGCAAGGGTCAATTGAGCAATATGAAACACATGCTCGTAAAGCCATAGATACGGATCGTCAATTGGCCTTAGATTGCGCCCAGAAAGTTGCAGATTTGAAGGTTGAACAAGATTCTGAAAATCAG
Source organism: Paraglaciecola sp. 25GB23A (assembly GCF_040012495.1). Taxonomy (NCBI): domain Bacteria; kingdom Pseudomonadati; phylum Pseudomonadota; class Gammaproteobacteria; order Alteromonadales; family Alteromonadaceae; genus Paraglaciecola; species Paraglaciecola sp. 25GB23A. The sequence goes on along the minus strand of NZ_JBDYKM010000001.1, from coordinate 431,293 downwards.
TTTCTTACCCAGTTCCGTCAATCAGAAAAGCAATTGGCCAATAATATTAAACAAGCCAAGGCTAATTTGAAAAGACTTGAGCAACAAGTTGATATGGTCAAGGCCACTGAATCGGTGCAAAAAGCACAAGTAGCGGTTTCATCACGCCACTTAGGCGCCAACAGTAAAATGAAAACGGCTACGGAATCGTTGCAACGAATCCAAGAAAAGCAAACGATGCGTACGGCAGAATTGCAAGCCGCAGAAGAGCTGGCTGCCGATGAGAGTAGTGACGATCTTGAAAAACGTTTAGCGGCCGCGGGAATCAAAGGTAGCAATGTTTCTGCTGATGATGAACTAAGCCGAATATTAGGTAAATGATACTAGTGCTCAAGTTAAATGATTAGTCGGAAGTTTCGCAAACTTTTTGCTAAAGTTTTCTCAGAAATGCGCTGGTACACTATTGTACTGGCGCTCACTTTTTATGCCTTGAGCACGTGGTTATTGCTATGGTTTGCGGGCGAAAAAGAATTAACCCAAAGTAGCGACTTTATTTATTGGTTGGTGGTCACCGGCTCCACTGTGGGTTACGGTGACTTTTCGCCTTCTACTGACGCGGGTAAATACTTAGTCGCTTTTTATATTATTCCCATGGGCCTCAGTATTTTTGCTTTAGTACTAGGTCGTATCGCCGCTTGGGTATCCGATCAATGGCAAAAAGGAGCAAGAGGTTTGAAAGATTTAGATGTTGACGAACATATACTAGTCTTAGGGTGGAACGGTCATCGTACCTTGCGTTTGTTAAAATTATTACTGCGTGAACGTGCTTCAGTAGAGGGTAATCCAACAATAGTATTGTGTGTTAGAGCTGAAATTACTAACCCCATGCCAGATGATATTGAGTTTGTTAAAGTCGGCACCTTTAGTAATGACATCGATATGGACAGAGCCTGTGTCGCTGCTGCCAAAGTGATCTTGATGGATAATCCTGAAGATGACCTCACCATGACTACCGCATTGTATTGCAGTCAACGAAATCCCCATGCGCAAATGGTTGCCTATTTTAATGACGAAAGCCTAGTGCCCTTATTACAAAAACATTGCCCCAATATTGAATGCACCCCGAGTGTTGCGGTAGAAATGCTGGCTAAAGCGGCTTTTGATCCCGGTTCAAGTTTATTACATCATGATTTGCTCGATGTGGATGAGGGTAATGCGCAATATTCAGTCACCTTACCCCCAGGCACACCCTCGGTTAAAGTTGCCCAATTGTTTATCGCTCTAAAAAGAGATTATCGCGCCACCCTGATTGGGGTAGCCAGAGCCCAAGACCGACTCAAGATTCAAGTTAACCCAGACCTACACGAAGAAGTGTTTGCTGAGGATAAAATATTTTACATTGCTGATGACAGAATTAGAAACTTTGATTGGCACGCGCTTGCTGGAGAAACTTATGTTTAGTCGTTTATTTGGTAAAAAACCGCCAGAAAAGGCAAAAACGCCAGAAATCATGGGCTTGTACCTTGGTGGTTCGTTTCAGATCGAGCCGTTAAAACTGCGCTTACTCGAGCCCCAATTAATTATAGATAAAGCCGCATCAACCCATATTATTCAAGCTGTTGGTGAAGTTGACTTAGATACGGGTGGCAAGATACTGCGCTTCTACACTGACGATGATGCTTATTTACAAGTTATTCTGGATGGCGGTGTGACTGAAAGTCATATAACTGATGTCAAGCTATGGTACTTTTACGAGACGAAAACCGTCGGTAGTGAAAAACAGTGGCAATCACTCATTAATACTGATATTTCACAACCGCAATATAACGTCGAGGGCTACACCTTTTCGCGAGTATGGGATGCAGTGGGTGACAACTCTCCGCCTGTGGCGATGACAGAGCGCACCTATGAAGAAGACGGTGACATAAGTGAAACCGATCAATTTGTAATGTTATACGAACGTAATTTAGACGATGATCAGGTTGAAACCCTGTTGGTCACTGGCGAAGAAAAATTAGTCAATGGTAACCTTGACCGCTGTTTAGTTATCAGCACTGGTTTTAATTTGACCCAAGGTGACATTACCATTAACGGTTAGTCACCTTTAATATTTAAAAACCCCAAATAAGAGGAGTCGACATGGAAACAATATTACATTCAATTGCGGGCTTAGGAAATTTTGCCATGTATTTTGCAATCTCAATAGCGCTGTTGTTTGTCTTCAAAATTATTTATGCCCTCGTGACGCCTCATGATGAGTGGAAACTGGTTAAAGAAGATAAAAATGTTGCTGCTGCGGTGGGTTTTGGTGGAGCAATGATAGGTTTCAGTATTGCCTTAGCAGGTGCCGCTACAAACTCTTTATCATTGGTTGATTTTATCATTTGGGGAATTGTCGCCATGATTGCTCAATCATTTGCCTTTGCCCTCTTACGTTTTACGTTTATGCCCAAAATTGCTGAGCGCATAAATCAAAATGAGGTCTCTGCCGGTACTATGTTAGCGGCGATGTCAATTTCTGTTGGGCTGCTTAACGCCGCCTGCATGACTTACTAGGAGGCAATATGCAAGCTAAGCTAAAACGCTCAAGGTCTATCAATCTAACCAGAATGCGCAAAAGCTTTACGGTTAAACCCTTGGCTTTGGGCATTGCAGTCATATTTTTAGCCGCCTGTGGAGAAGAAAAGCAAGACGCAATCATTTATACCAATGCAGATGAATGTGCCGACGCCAACCCTAACATGGTCGAACAATGCAAAACGGCGTATCAAGAAGCCATTGCAGAAGCACAGCGCACTGGCCCCAAATACAACTCAGCCAGAGACTGTGAAGCCGAGTTTGGTGCGAATCAATGCCAAGTGGTTCGCCAAGACAGTGGCTCGTTTTTTATGCCCTTTATGGCCGGCTATATGTTGAGTAATTTAATGTCTCCTAGAGGCTTTAATAGTCAGCCAATGTATACGTCTTATTCACCTTATTCTTCTTACCGTAATCGCTGGGTAGGCTCAGATGGTTATGATTTTGGCGACCAACGCCAACGTAAGATGCGCGTCAATAAAGAGGCCTTGAAAGCAAAACCATCCGTGACAAAAACCATGAGCCGAGGCGGGTTTGGCAGCAGTGTCAGAGCCAAATCAAGCTGGGGAAGCTCATCATCTAAAAGTAGTTGGGGCAGTTAAGTCCGGCTGAAATTATGTTTCGAATAGATATTGCAGAGCGTCATAATTGGCGCAAAAAGGCCGCCGAGTTTGGTTTTACTTTTCATACTATGCATGGGGAACCTTATTGGGACGAGAGTGCTTATTATCAATTTACTCTGCAGCAAATAGAACGTGATCTTGAAGGACCAACAGAAGAAATCCATCAACTATGCCTTGCAGTAGTTGACCTTGTAGCCAAAGACGATGAACTGCTGAGTAAATTTCAAATACCTGAGTTATTTTGGCAAGCTATTTTAGACTCATGGACCAACAAAGCCCCTAGCCTTTATTCACGTTTAGATTTTGCCTATAACGGTTCTGGACCAGCAAAGTTATTTGAAAATAATGCGGATACGCCTACATCCTTGTATGAATCTGGTTTTTGGCAGTGGTTATGGCTTGAAGAACAAGTTAATTTGGGCAGGCTTAGTAGACAAGCAGACCAATTTAATTCACTGCAAGAAAAACTCATAAAACAGTTTTCTAAAATCGCCCAGCATTACGATATTGATTCAATGCATTTTGCATGTTGTAAAGACACGATCGAAGATCGTGGTACCGTACAGTATTTACAAGATTGTGCTTTAGAGGCCCAGCTTCATAGTGATTTTGTGTTTATTGAAGATATTGGTATTAGCGAATGTGAACGGTTTACCGATTTGAATAACCGCCCTATTGAAACCTTATTTAAATTGTATCCTTGGGAGTTTATGCAAAGAGAGGAGTTTGCCCCTTTCATCATGCCCGCTCAAGTCAATTGGTTAGAGCCATTATGGAAATCCATTTTATCCAATAAAGCGCTATTACCGATGTTATGGAAGTTATTTCCAAACCATCCCAATTTATTACCTTCCTATTTTGAGAATGAACTGCACTTGGCCACAGAGCATAAATTAATTAAAAAACCCTTCTTTTCGCGAGAGGGCGCCAATATTAGTTTGTTAGATCAAGGTCGCACTATTATCGATGGTGACGGCCCTTATGGACAAGAAGGGTTTATCTATCAAAGTTTTCATGCCTTACCTACCTTCGGCGAAAAACACACCTTAATTGGCTCTTGGTTAGTGGACGATCAAGCAGCCGGTATATCAATTCGCGAGGATAAGTCACTTATCACTCAGGATTTATCCCGTTATTTGCCTCATATTATTTTGTGACAATTTGACACGTCTTTTAAACACAAATACGCTCAGAATATGACTGAAGTTAACAGGCATAATTAAATTGGCTTATATGAATATACGTTGGAAAAATTTAGATACAACACAACAAATAAAGTGGGTCCTGTTAGTCCTCGCTGTCATTTCTGCCATTGAGGTTATCAATCTATTAAGCGGTCGCTCTCTGAATCAATTTGGCAATATTCCGCGTTATGTTCCTGGGCTTAAAGGCATCATTTTTGGGCCTTTTTTACATGGTAGTTTGCAACATTTTTTCGCTAATATTATCCCTTTAGGTATCTTCACTTATTTAACACTGCAATACGGCGCTAAACGCTATTGGCTTGTGACTGTATGGATTGTTCTGCTGTCAGGTTTATTAGTGTGGCTGTTTGGACGCTCTGCCAGCCATATTGGTGCCAGCGGGCTCATTTATGGTTATTTTGGCTTTTTATTACTGGCAGGCTTTTTAAGTAAAAGTGTTAAATTACTGGCTATTTCTATTATTGTGGCCTTCTTTTACGGCGGACTCATTTTTGGGGTTATGCCAACCACCCCATTTGTATCGTGGGAATCCCATCTATTTGGATTTATTGCTGGCGTCATTGCCGCTAGGTTATGGGCTAAACCAACAAAATAAGCTGAACTATGAATAAGTAGCACCGATCACGAGGCACAGTTCAGCTTAAATCAAATTATTGGTAGGTCTACCTTTAGAATAACCATATAATGCAGCTGAAATTAGCGTTTTTAAATAGGGTTTAAATGAGCGAAAATATCGAAAAAAAACCAGGCGGAATGTTAGGTAACTTAGCCTTTAACATTATCATTCCTGTGTTGATCATGACCAAACTAAGTGGTGAAGACAGTTTAGGGCCGGCTTGGAGCATTGTTGTTGCGTTAATTTTCCCAATTGGCTTTGGTTTATGGGACTTAAAACAATCAGGCAAAGTGAACGCATTCTCAATTTTAGGTATTGTTAGCGTTATTTTAACCGGCGGTATCAGTTTGTTACAATTGCCCGCTGAATATATCGCGATTAAAGAAGCGGCTATACCGGCATTAATTGGCTTAGCAGTATTGATTACTCAACGCACTAGTAAGCCATTGCTAAAAGTATTTGTACTCAACGAGCAGATTGTAAATTGGCATAATTTAAATAAGTCACTCGAAGAAACGGGTACAGCTGACTTATTCGAGAAAAAGCTAGCGATCAGTTCGTATATTGTTGCCGGGTCATTTTTTCTGTCATCAGCACTCAACTATATCCTGGCTAAGGTCATATTGGTTAGCCCTCCTGGCACCACTGAATATACTGAAGAACTTGGCCACATGACGGCGTTAAGCTACCCTGTTATCGTGATCCCCAGCATGATCATGCTGCTTGGCGCCTTGTGGTATGTGTTTGCACAAATCAAGAAACTAACTGGTCAAGATCTCGACCACTTCTTAGCTGAAACTAAGTAAAAGCTAAGATTATCCCTCAGGATTAAAACCCAAAAAAGCCAGTGGAAACTGGCTTTTTTGTTCACTCAATATAAATCTGAGCGATTACTTTTGGCCCAGTAAACTGAATATTTTTTTGGCAATATCAGTATTATCTAAATGGCCCTTAAACAGCTCTTTACCTGGCCCCTTGGCAAATATTTGCACATCTAGGCCAGTATGACCCGTGGTTGTCCAACCGGTAAAACTGCGTTGATCTAGGATAGATTTTAGCGCCTTATAAAACACTTTATAGTCATTTGACTTAATATTACTTAATTGAGTTTGTTCATCCTGATTTAATGCAAAACCAAGTTGTTCATTTGCGGTTGCGCTACGGTCTTTGCTGTCTACTAGCATCTTAGCGATATTGGTTGGCGAACTTTTAAGATTTTTTAACCAAGTAGGCTCCCAGTTATATTCTCCATTTGCCCCAATTGTCATACCGCCGGTACTATGATCAGCCGTTACCACAAACAAAGTATCAGGATGACTGTCAACGTATTGTAACATCCATTCTAAACTTATAGCTAAGTCATGCATCTCGCCCATTGATGCGGCAATATCGTTAGAATGCCCGCCCCAATCTATTTGACTTCCTTCAACCAATAAAAAGAAACCTTTATCGTTCTCTAATTGCTTAACTGCCGCTTTAACCAACGAAGGTAAACGCTGTTTATCTTGTTCGTCTAAGGCCCAAGGTAGACCGACATCAGCAAACAAACCTAACAAGGGTGTTTTAGCCTTAATGTTGTCTAACTGTTGACGATCATCAATATACTGGTAACCAGCCGCTTTAAACTCTTCGACTAAATTACGGTCGTCACGAATGAAATACTTCCAACCGCCACCTAACATAACGTCAAGCCTATATTGGCCATTAATTTTATCATCAAAGTAGCTATCAGCTATTTCATCATAATTTTGACGGCTAATGTTATGCACAGCAAAGCCTGCAGGTGTAGCGTGATTAATCTGCGAAGTCACAGCTACCCCTGTTTTAAGCCCATTTTGCTTGGCATATTCAAGCACTGTTAATACAGGCTGTTTATTTACATCTACGGCAATGGCACCATTGTAGGTTTTAACACCTGTAGAGAGTGCTGTAGCGCCTGCAGCCGAGTCAGTGACAAATCCTTGTGAATGAGCAGGATGGGTACTTGCCATACCGACTAGTAATTGGTCAAAGATGGTTAACTCGACTTCTGGCGTGCTTTTGTCATCCATAAACATTCGATAAGCAGTTGTGTACTCTGGGCCCATGCCATCACCCACTACCATAATAATATTTTTCGGCATTGGATTGGCATAAATTGGCGCACACAAACAGGCTAAAAGTAAAATTGCACTCTTTTTCATCAATTCTCCAAGAGAGTTCATTATATTTATCAGATAGGAGTATAAGCTAGGTCTGATAGCAATGGGTAAGGAAAACAAACCTGTTTACACTTTTTAAGTATATTGGCTGCCAATAGGCTGAAAGAGTTTACTGCTAAAGATGAATCAATCCGCTAAGTCGAGTATCTGACGCATGCGTTGTTGTACCACTTCAACCAATAAATCAGGTTGAAACTTCGAGATTAAACGATCACATCCGACTTTTTCTACCATTGCTTCATTAAAGCTGCCACTCAACGAAGTATTAAGTGCAATAAACAGGTCGCTCATTCGAGGATCTTGGCGTATTTCAGCGGTTAAACGATAACCATCCATTTCTGGCATCTCGGCATCAGTAAACATCATTAAAATTTCATCCGTGACTTTCTTACCTTCATCGGCCCATTGCCTCAATTTTGTTAAAGCCTTCAAGCCATCTTTTTCTTCAAGAATAACAATACCTAGTTGCTGTAATGTTTCTCTAATCTGCCAGCGGGCCGTCGCAGAATCGTCAACAATTAATACCTTTTTACCTTTCAAATATTCGGAAACAGGATCTTCTAGAATATTTGCTGAAATAGTCGTGTCGTATTCAATGATTTCAGCCAAGACTTTTTCAACATCAATAATTTCAACGAGCTCTCGCTTACCATCAATATCGACTTGGGTGATGGCGGTCAAATAATGATTTTTTCCTGCAGTAGATGGGGGTGGTTGAATATCGCTCCATGAGGTATTGATGATATTCATTACCTGACCTATCAAGAATCCCTGAACACTACGATTGTATTCAGTAATGATGACATTAGCCGGTTTATATTCTGAATTGTCATTCATTTTTATGGCGGCACGTAAATCGATTATGGGTATCGAAGCGCCGCGATAATTAGTCACACCTTTAAGATGGGCGTGAGAGCCAGGCAGTTGATTCAACGAAGGTACGGTTATAACTTCGCGTACTTTGAATACATTGAGCGCAAAGGTATGACGGGTACCCAGTTTAAACATCAATATTTCTAGTCTATTTTCACCCACTAACTGGGTTCGTAAGTCTATAGATGCTAATAACTCAGACATATCTTTTCACCATTGGATGCACTAACTCCTGTTAATAGTTGGATATTAAGCTAGATTCACAATAAACAATAGTAGTCACTGAATAGACTAAATACCTAATTGTTTATCGAAGACTTCCACCATTCATTCACATAGTGAATACTGAAAATGAAATATATACACTATTTATATGGTGTTATTTTAGCATAGGATAGCTTCATCGCGGTGGACAAATACCAAAATATGTCTTCCATGCTGATTAACTCTACAATAAAAGGAACATCCTTATGTCACAGTATCAAAAAGATATGACTGCAGTTGAACAACTTGTTTCCAAGCAACACGGCACTTGGAACGCTATTAGTCCAGCTTATGTCGCTCGCATGAAAATGCAAAATCGCTTTAAAACAGGATTGGATATCGCTAAATATACTGCGGCAATTATGCGTAAAGACATGGCTGATTATGATAAAGATCCTGCTCAATACACACAATCACTAGGTTGCTGGCATGGATTTATTGGCCAACAAAAAATGTTGGCGGTTAAAAAGCACCATGGTACTACCGATAAAAGTTACCTCTATCTCTCAGGTTGGATGGTAGCAGCACTGCGCTCTGAATTTGGTCCATTACCTGACCAATCGATGCACGAAAAAACCACTGTACCTGCATTAATCGAAGAGCTTTACACCTTTTTACGCCAAGCGGATGCACGTGAATTAGGTGAACTATTTCAAAAACTCGACAAAACTGCAGTTAATACACCAGAGCATAGTGCTGTTTTGCAAGAAATCGAAAACTATCAAACTCATGTTGTGCCAATTATTGCAGATATCGATGCCGGTTTTGGTAACGAAGAGGCAACCTATCTATTAGCTAAGAAAATGATTGAAGCAGGGGCTTGCTGTATTCAAATTGAAAATCAAGTTTCTGATGCTAAACAGTGCGGCCACCAAGATGGCAAGGTCACCGTGCCACACGAAGATTTCTTAGCAAAAATAAATGCAGTTCGTTACGCCTTTTTAGAGATGGGTGTGGATGACGGAGTGATTGTTGCTCGCACCGATTCATTGGGCGCAGGCTTAACCCAGAAAATCCCCGTTTCTCAAAAGCCTGGCGACTTGGCCACTCAGTACAACAACTTTCTTGAGACCTCAAAAGTCGACTCTATTGATGATTTAAAGGAAGGTGATTCAGTTCTAAAACAAAACGGGCAACTTGTTAAGCCAGTGCGTTTGCCTAATGGATTATACAAATTTAAAGAGAACAGCGGTTTTGACCGAGTAGTACTAGACTGTGTTACTTCACTTCAAAATGGTGCTGATCTTTTGTGGATTGAAACTGAAAAACCTCATGTCGGCCAAATTGGTGACATGGTAAAAGCAATCAGAAAAACCATTCCAAACGCTAAGTTGGTTTATAACAATTCACCATCGTTTAACTGGACACTAAATTTCCGTCAGCAAATCTTTGATTTATGGGTAGAAGCAGGAAAAGATGTAAGTGCTTACCAACGCGATAAGTTAATGTCTGCAAGCTATGATGAAACTGAGTTAGCAACTGAAGCTGATAGTAAAATTAGAACCTTCCAAGCCGATGCGGCGCGTGAAGCGGGTATTTTCCATCATCTAATTACATTACCGACTTACCATACTGCTGCACTTTCAACAGACAATTTGGCTAAAGGTTACTTTGGTGAAGAAGGCATGTTGGCTTATGTCAAAGGTGTGCAAAGACTAGAAATTCGTCAAGGCTTGGCTTGTGCTAAACACCAAGCCATGGCTGGGTCAAACTTAGGTGACGATCACAAAGAATATTTTTCAGGTGAACAGGCTCTTAAAGCGTCTGGTAAAGACAACACTATGAACCAATTTGATATGGTTTCTTAAGCTTAGGTCTTAAACGATAGCGAGCTAAACTAGCTCGCTATCACTTTTAACTATAAATATTTTTAAATCAATTCATATATTTTATAAAAAATATCATTCTCTCCTTCCTGACAATTAAATAAGAAGACAAAAATATAAGCTAAGCACTTGTTCTGATTAATATTTATATAAAAGTTAAATTAAATTTACAATTCTCTAGCAATATTTATGTGGCCTTGTAGAATTCATGAATACAATATTTATTTTGCGAGCATCAAGTATATGAATATAGCTAAAATTGATCTTAATTTGCTGGTTTATCTCGACGTCTTACTCCGTGAAGGCAGTGTGACGAAAGCGGCAAATCATTTGAGTATCACTCAACCGGCAATGAGTAACGGCTTAAAACGTTTACGTGATGTGTTTAAAGATCCGCTTCTAGTGCGCACAAGCGAAGGGATGACGCCGACTAAACGCGCTGCAGAATTACAGCCGATTATTAGAGATGTATTGTCAAAACTAGAATCAGCCATACAACCGGAAACTGAGTTTACTGCACAAACGAGTAGCCGCACATTTCGGATCATGGCCAGTGACTATGCTGAATCGACCCTACTACTCGAAGTGATTCGGCGCTTAAGTTTATTAGCGCCAAACATTACCTTAGATCTGATTACACCTAGTGATGTGACATTTCATGATGTTGAGCAGGGCCGGGTCGATATGGCCATCAATCGCTTTGAAGAACTACCTCTGTCATTCCATCAAAAAGTCATTTGGTATGACGGTTTTTCGTGCGTAATGAACAGCAAAAACCCTATCGTTAAACAGTTTGATTTAAATAATTATCTGACTAGCCGCCATATCTGGGTAAGTAAAACCGGATTCGGTGTCGGTGTCGGTATTGACCCTACTGAAGTACAAAAACTAGGCTGGGTCGATGCTGAGCTAACCAAAATTGGTAAGAAACGTGATATCTGTGTATTTACTCGCCACTATCATGTGGCTTTACAATTAGCTAAGGCGCAAAATCTGGTGGCGACCTTACCGTCGAAAGCCGCTAACTTATATAAAAATGACCCAGAGATGGTTATATTAGCGCCCCCTTTTGATATTCCCCCTATTGCTTTAAAAATGGCATGGAGCGCACTGTTACAGCATGACGCCGGCCATATTTGGTTAAGACGCTTGATCACCGATATTGGTGCAGAATTAAGCTGATGGATATAAAGCACACAACATTCATAAAATAAATAGCTAGGATGTTCAACATAAATTAAACAATATACTTTAAATTTAATAGTATTGAGCAATGATCAGCATTATAAGAGTCAATCATGAACAACTATATCAAGCTCGGCAATTTGCAAGTTGCACAACAACTCCATGCCTTTTTAAGTCATGAAGTACTGCCCAATTCAGGTTTAAATGAATCTTTATTCTGGCAAGGTTTCGAAAACCTGTTAGCTGAATTAATCCCAGAGAATAAGCGTTTATTAAACAAAAGGGATGAGCTACAAGGTCAAATTGACAATTATTGTGTAAGTCACAAGACGACATCGTTAACAGACTATAAACAGTTTTTAACTGAAATAGGCTATTTGTTGCCAGGGCCTGAAAACTTTAGCATTGCTACAGAAAATGTTGATCCAGAAATCGCAACGATGGCAGGCCCACAACTGGTCGTTCCCATCAACAATGCCCGTTTTGCCATTAATGCAGCTAACGCGCGTTGGGGCAGTTTATATGACGCCGTCTATGGCTCAGATATTATTGACCAAGAAGATGGCAAGTTGAAATCTAAAGGCTTCAACCCGCTTAGAGGCAAAGCCGTTGTTCAGTATGTTAGGCATTGGCTTGATACTTTGCTTCCTTTACAAACTGGCAGCCATACAGGTAGCACACAGTACGATATTTCATCTGGTGCCCTTATTGTTACCTTAGCCGATGGCAGCACAACAGCCTTACAAAACCCCAAGCAATTGAAGGGTTTTGATGGCACGATACAAAAGCCAAGCCTTGTTTTGTTTGAGCACAATAATTTACATTTTGAGATGGTGTTTGACGGTGATAGTCAAAACGCCAGTGGTGATGTGGCAAACATTAAAGATATTATTGTTGAAGCCGCGTTGACCACCATTATGGATTGTGAAGACTCAGTAGCGGCAGTTGATGCCGAAGACAAAACCTTAGTCTACAAAAACTGGCTGGGCTTAATCTTAGGCGACCTCAGTGCTGAGATTCAACAAGGTAGCACTACCTTTTCGAGAAAGTTAAACCCAGACCGCAACTACCATGACTTAAATGGTGGCCAAGTGAGCCTAATGGGCCGCAGTTTAATGTTTATCCGCAACGTAGGACATTTAATGACCAATGATGCGATTTTATATGCCGGTGCGCCCATCCCTGAAGGACTAATGGATGCGGTTATTACTTCACTAATCGCTAAACATGATTTACTTGATCACGGCCAATTCAAAAACAGCCAAGCTGGTAGTATTTATATCGTCAAACCCAAAATGCACGGACCGGAAGAAGTTGCGTTTAGTGACAAAATATTTGCGCGCGTAGAAAACTTACTCGAATTACCTGCAAACACAATAAAAATGGGCATTATGGATGAAGAGCGTCGCACCAGTGTTAATCTAAAAGCCTGTATATTTGCCGCTAAAGACCGTGCGGTTTTTATCAATACCGGCTTTTTAGATCGAACCGGTGATGAGATACATACCTCTATGTTACTCGGGGCATTTGCGCCTAAAGCCGAGATTAAAACACGCCCCTGGCTAATGGCTTATGAAAAATTCAATGTAATCAACGGCATCCAAACAGGCATGTCAGGCAAAGCCCAAATAGGTAAAGGCATGTGGCCCATTCCCGATGAAATGGCCAACATGATGAAAGCTAAGCTCGGCCATGTTCAGTCTGGCGCCAATACCGCTTGGGTACCCTCCCCTACTGCGGCAGCATTGCATGCATTGCACTACCACCAACTCGACGTATTTACTTTAAGAGAGCAACTCAATTTACGCAGTGAAGGCATGCTCGACGCGATACTCGACATTCCGCTATTAAATAAAGATGAAGTGCTTGATAAAACCACTATTCAACAAGAACTGGATAATAATGTACAAGGCATATTAGGCTATGTTGTACGTTGGATAAACCAGGGCATAGGTTGTTCAAAAGTACCTGATATTAATAATGTTGGACTGATGGAAGACCGCGCAACGCTGCGTATATCAAGTCAGCACATTGCGAATTGGTTAGAACATAATATTATCTCAAAAGAGCAAGTAAGCGCCTCAATGCTAAAAATGGCTGCTTTAGTTGATCAACAAAATGCCAATGATCCCGACTATATTACTATGACGGATGATATTGAAAACTCTATCGCCTTTGATGCGGCCAAAGAATTGATATTTAAAGGGAAAGAACAGCCTAATGGTTATACTGAGCCGGTGTTGCATGCCAAGAGAATAGTAATGAAAAGAAGTTTGAAAACACTTTAACTAAACACTCAACTTAGCTAAGTTAGGAAAGAACAAATACTGGTTGCCTCAACATTGCGCTGAAACACTACTTCTCGTAATGGTGAGGCCCCATTATTAGCATAACTAATGCTCTGAGTGACTTCACAAAAAAGTGGGGAATTAAAATCTTTAAAGGCATTTTTAAAAAATGACCACGTAAAAACATCACAAAACGAGCAAATTTATTCCATCGACTGTCAAATAAATCATGACTTGGTATCAGTGCAGGTAGAATAATAACTTTGATAAACAAGGTATTTATAGAAGCAAGAGAATAAAAGCGAGTGTCTTTTGATAGAGTATCAATTCGCTTAACGTTAAACAGATGATCACATAAATACAAAGCGTAATGCCACTCTTTGGCAAAATGTAAATCATTGGCAACTTGGTTAATTGCCGTTAACTTATGCTCACTCTCGTAATCTAGCAATAACATATGGATATCAACAATATCCCGGAAACTTTTTTCGTAATCTTCGTTGTAAAATAAGTGAATAATACAGTGCATAATAACCATTTCTGCACTTAAAGTCAGATGACCGAATTCGGTTTTAATTTTATTACCAAATAAATAATGCTGAGGAATAATCATACCAGTAATGGGTGGGATAATAGTATGATGCACATCTAAAGAAACACCACGTTCGGGATGCGTGAATGGCGGGAGTTCATGTACCCATTTTCGGTAATACTGCTCGTCATAATCATCTAATTTCTTTTCAAGCCAGCCGTCGCTTTTTAATGCATTCTCAACTTTTAGTAAATCAACTTTAGGAACGAGTATATCTATGTCACTCATGACACGACCAAAGTGATTACTGGAATTATTGAGCACATACGCCGCACCTTTTAGAAACACCGGTTTGCAGTCAATAATCGCCAGACAAGCTGCTAGTAAACTCACCTCAGCATTAACTTGTTGGACCTGTCGGTCAGCATAGCGTTTAGCCGATAATAAATGACCAAGGGCAAAATCAGGAACATGACTCAGTTGCTCATGTCGTTGCAAAAAATAATAGAACGAGCCCAGCATATCAGCACCACGCAAAATTCTGAGTAACTGCTCCCACTGTTTCAGACTAAGCCCCGCGATTGACTCAGAGTGAGCAAATAGAGCGAAAAATTTTTGTGCGGTAAATAGACTCGTCATTACCTTACCAGTTCATCTAAAAATGCACTCAGGCCATCATACGAAGAATAGCTAATCCCGAAAAATTGACTGCTATCCACAACTGCTTTTAGAGTATTAAAGCCATCTTCACCCACCACATTATAATTAAACGCATGATGCACTAAACGCGAAAAACCATCAGTTTGGGATATTTTTTTAATGTTAAGTTGACTATTCGCTTGGTACTTTGGAAAAACCACAGCGACAACTTCAACATCGCCAAGCTCATTGTACTGGGCACGAGTCATCAATTTTACATGTGCAATGTCACCTTTGTGAGTGCCATGAGCAATAGGGGACATAGCAGCTTCGGGGACCAATTTCTTTATAACATCAATAGACTTGTTTTTAAGGGACGCTGGCCGATGCATCGGCCTCACTCGATTAGTATTTAAACTAATAATCGCCATTTCATCAGAATACACTCGCCAATCTTTAAGACCAAAATAAGTGGCTAATGTACTTTTACCTGAGCCTGGCTGGGCAGGACAAATAATGGCTTTGCCATTTTTTACAATGACTGAAGAGTGAATCAATAAATGATTAAAATCAAAAGAGGCAATACACCAGTTTAATCCCCATTCTAAAGAAGGCAACAACAAGCTTTTTTTCAAGGGATGAAAGGGCCTTTGTTGATCAATATAAATACATACCTGAGGTTTGATAAAGCGGCGCAAAAAAGAAGTATTCTTAATGGTCAGATGGAAATCGATGGGTTTGTCTGGGTGTAAATTTACACTTTCATCGTACAGCAGCCGTAAACTGGGCTGAATAAATTTAGGACAATGTTCAATATTAAAGCGATAAATGCCTAAGTCTAGTATCGAGTTCACAGTTGCTCAGTTAAAAAATTGTATTTCAGTAACTGACGTTTCAACTCACTAATAGCCTCATCAACTTTACATGCCAAATTAAAGCGATGTAAATCAATTTGGCCATCAGCTAAGCGGCAATCTCTGTAGGGCGATAAATCAAATTGAATACAAGAAGTGGAAAAGTCTTGGGTCGAAAAAAAAACTAATCCACTTAAGTCAGATGTAATATGACAAACCATATTAGGAGCGATGTTATACTTCGTCAAAGTCTTAAGAGCAACCGCTTCCACTGGGGAGATAAGCTGAGGTAGTTGAGGTTTCTGGTACCCATGCGGCTTCTAGGTCTGCCGTGTTGGTAGGACCTGTCGAGTTTGCATCACCTTTAACCAGCATAACACCCCATACATGTTGGATTAATTCATCAGCGTCCGCCAGCGGTGCTAATGGGCCATAAAAGCCAAATAGAGCATTCAAATAATAGGCAGCAAAATTTTTCTCTGGCCCACTATCATTTAAGTAATCTTCGACATTGAAATCTACGTCAGCAAAAATCCCTTGGGGGTCAACAAGAGTCAATGTAGGTAAGCCCCTAATGTGGGTCCGTACGTTGCAATATGCAGCATTCAAAGAGCTCTCTGATGGTGCACTCGGTCCACCGCCTGGCCCAAGACTAAACATTTCTCTTACTTTATTGCGAGCTAAATTGTCTGGGGCCGCCAAGTCAACAAATTTTGTCCAGCTTCCGGGAGAACGCCCACCAGTTACGTGAGGTATAATACAAACCGTCCCTGCGCTGCGTGAACCACCAGACAAACCAGAGGTATTGCACGCACCCCAAACAGATTGGGCTGGTAAGGTCGTGATCGCGACACCAGCAGATGATTGAATTAAAAATTTACGTCTAGCATTTTGTTGTATTTTCTCGACTTTAGGCATTTTTTCACTCCCTAGTTCATTCATTGTCATTTTCCCAAAACTTAATCTTAAATATCAAATGCAAAAAACACGCCAAAACACAAGCGCATGAATTATATAGAAAAAAATTTAGCAAGAAATTAATGTGTAAATTTTTTTGACACATTCCTTGTGTTTTATGCCTTATTATAGCGCCAATCCACTTTGTAATGTAAGTCCTCTCAGATATTTAACCGGGATGGCGTAACTAATACCACTGGGTTTTTCAATCACTGATTCTTTGGTTTCTTTAACAAATACCTTATTTAAAATACCAATCACATCGCCATTTTGAGCATTATAAAGCGGACTGCCGCTATTGCCCGGGTAGGCAGTAATGTCTAACTGATAAATCATTGAAGGTTTGTCTAGTCTATCTAATATCCGATTGCTTAACTGGGTCGAATTCATACTTGGGATTACATCAGGCGTAAAAGCTGCGACAATACCTCTATGTGTGGCAGGATATAAACCAAGAACAGCACCAATAGGAAAGCCGGTAAGTAACACTTCATTGCCGTCAGCAACCACCGAATCATCAGCTAATCTAAGTGCAGGCAAATTTGCAGCAATTTTAAGAATCGCTATATCGTGTTCAATATCCTTTGCTACAATTTCAGCTCGATAAATAGTTGGGTGAGCACCTTGACCTGCAAACACGATAAGATACTGGACTATTTTAGGGTCAAGCACAATCGAGACAACATGATGATTAGTGGCAATAAGACTGCCATCACCAAAGGCAAACCCGGTACCTCTTAGTTGATGGGTTTGGGCCGACATTGCATCATACAAACCAACTCCAACTACTGAAGGTTTTACTTTTGTAACAATGTCTGAAACGGAACTTGCTTCAACATGCGTCGCACTAAGTATAAAAACAAAAATTGATGCTACTTTTAAAATTAAATTCATGAGTTAGACCTTACTATTCAATATTTAAATTAATTTTTGTTATGATTACAAACATTAAGAGGCTCTACTAGTAGTAGATGTAAAACTGTACAGTATAAATCAAGGATTTAAATGAAAGTTTTAGTAACGGGCGCAGCTGGATTTATCGGTTTTCATGTTTGTTGTTACCTTATTACTCGCGGTGACACTGTGGTCGGCATTGATAACCTAAATGATTATTATGATGTAAGTTTAAAGCAAGGACGTCTCGAAGAACTAGCTAAACATGAAAGCTCCAGCTTATTTACTTTTATTAAATTAGATATTGCCGCTCGAGATAAAATAGCAAGTCTGTTTGAAACCGAAAAGTTTGACAAGGTTATCAACTTGGCTGCGCAAGCTGGGGTACGGTATTCAATCGAAAATCCGCACGCCTATGTAGAAAGCAACATAGTCGGTTTTCTAAACATACTAGAAGGTTGTCGTCATAACGCAGTCAAACACTTAGTTTATGCGTCATCGAGTTCCGTTTATGGGGCGAATGAAACAATGCCTTTTTCAGTAAAAGATAATGTTGATCACCCTGTTTCATTGTATGCGGCAAGTAAAAAAGCCAACGAATTAATGGCCCATACTTATAGCCATTTATATAATTTATCAACCACTGGACTTCGTTTTTTTACCGTCTATGGACCTTGGGGAAGGCCAGACATGGCGCTTTTCAAATTTACCAAAGCTATCCTGCAAGATGAATCAATTGACGTATATAACTACGGTAATCATCGTCGAGATTTCACTTATATAGACGACATCGTTTCAGGGATAATTCTTTCTCTCGATCAAAATGTAGAGGGCAATGAGCAATGGGCGGGTAAAAGTCCTGATCCCAGTACAAGTAAAGCCCCATGGAAAATTTATAACATTGGCGCACACACCCCAGTTAATTTACTTAAATTTATAGAAACACTAGAACAAGCCTTAGGTAAAAATGCCCAAAAGAATCTTCTCCCCATGCAGGCTGGAGATGTTCCAGATACCTATGCTGATGTGTCAGCTTTATCGGCAGATGTTGGATATTTACCCAGTACGGATCTAGTACACGGCATCAAGCTCTTTGTTGAATGGTATAAGCATTTTTACAAAATAGGGTAAACTTGTGCCACCAAACGAGTCTAAACTCTCTAGCATAAATGACAGGAAGAAATTAAAGTTATGTTATCGGAAATTGCCAACATATTAAGCTCTCCCTTAGTCCATGCTCCCTTGATATATTTATCATTAAGAGTAGCGCTTCACTTTTCGGCTAGTAAAGTGCTATTTAGAGCTCTGTCTTATATACCAATCGTTTGGTTTTTTTTATGTAGTATGACCTATCCAAGTGTAGTGCTGATAAAACCACTTGAAGACCAATACCCCGTTATAAAGATTGAATCGGAAGAATGGCGCAATACCGGTGCGATTGTAGTGCTAGCTTGTAATTATTTTGAAGACGAAAACCTGCCATTTTTATCTCGATGGCCAAATTGTTCGTTGCAACGGAACATGGAAGCAGTTCTCTTATATAAAGCACACAGAATGCCCGTTTATTTAGCTGGAGATATACTTGGTTACAAAGATAAGGTGCCACAAGCCGTTCATAATAGAGATTTTTTAATAAAATTTGGCGTTAAAGCCGAAGACATTCACATTGTTACAAAGGGTAAAAATACTGAAACTGAAGTTCGCGCCCTTTTGTCAATTCTAAAAACTGACAAAATCACCCTTGTCACCTCCGCCAGCCATTTACCAAGAGCTATGCGATATTTTACTGACAAAAACATACAGGTTGTCCCTGTGCCTGTTGAGCATCTAAGTCGAATAAATATTGAAATGAGTTTAAGTTTACCCAGTGCGCGAAGTTTATACCGCAGTGAACGAGCTATTCATGAGTATTTAGGTTTGGTACATCAAAATTTGTTTTTATAAAATTTTACTTTACCAGAAACTGCACGATAATTTACCAAACGTTTAATGGAAATAATATGAATAGGCCCTTGATTAAATGAGTAAAATTGTTCCTATTTTTTCCGGTGGTGGAACCAAATTATCTGCTCATATCGGCATATTAAAGGCTTTAACTGAGTTAGATATTAAGTTTGAACATATTGTCGGCGTATCGGGAGGCTCCATCGTATCAGCGTTATTTGCATGTGGTTTATCAATTGAAAAGATTCAACAACTTGCCCTCGAAACCGACTTTAAAAAGTTTCGTGGTTTTTCATTATTTAGACTTATCACACAAGGTGGCCTTTGTTCTGGGGATAGTTTTGAGCAATGGATGGACGAACTCCTCAACGGGGTAACCTTCAAAGACATCGAGTTAAACCTTCACGTATTAGCGACAGATGTTAATGGCGGAGGTCCAGTTGTCTTTAACAAAATCAACTCACCTGACCTAAAAATTTCAAAAGCGGTTAGATTTTCGATGTCGATCCCACTATTTTTTAGTTTTCAAAATTACAAAGAACATATACTAGTAGATGGTGCGATACTCTCTGAAGATGCTCTTTATAATGATTGGGCGGGAGATGGCACCAACATTCTGTGTTTTAGACTTAAAAGTGAGCAGATTACTGAACCGCGTTTTAAAAAAAGTTGGTTACCCCTAAAGCAATATGTGATGATGCTAATAAGAACATTTATGACCGCAATGTCGAGAGAGTATGTGCATGACAATCATTGGCAAAATACGATTGTTATCAACACTGGGCTGCTATCGCCAGTGGATTTCAACATGTCATTAGAGCAAAAGGAATATCTATTTAAAGTAGGATATGAAACCGCCCTTACCTTTGTACCCAAACGCTTAGCTGCTAGAAAAAAAGAGATTATAATGGAACCTGTTCTTTTGGACCGCAATTGATGAATAACTTAAGAAAATACGCAGATAAACCTGTCATTGGAAGATTGGTTAAGCAAATAATGAACTTTGTGGTAAGCCGCAAAGCAAATCAAATTTCACAGCATTTTTCTGAATATTTACATCCAATAGTGGCTTTCTCAAATGAATTTAAAAGTGAGTCTTTTAAAATTCGCCATAATGTTTACTGTGAAGAACTTAAGTTTGAGGACTTAAAAGAGAATTCCCAAGAAACTGACGACTTTGATTTACATTCAACCCACTGCCTGATTAAACATATTCCAACTGGAGCTTATGCAGGAACAGTAAGAATTGTAAGAACCAACAGCGCTGAACAACTATTACCTATTGAAAAATATTGCATCAGTTCAATCGATGAAAAAAGTGTTCACCCTAGTGATTTTCCGCGAGAACAAATTTGTGAAATATCGAGGCTAGCCATACCGGCACAATTTAGAAAACGTGCAACGGATAAATTTTCAGGTTCAGCAACAGGTGCGATTAATGAACATGTTTATTCTGAACGAGAACTCAGATGTTTTCCTTTCATCGCTGTTGGTTTGTATTTATCTGCAGCATCCATAACACTGCACCATGGCATTCAACATTGCTTTGTTATGATGGAACCCAGATTGGCCAGAAGTTTGAGATTCGTCGGCATTCCGTTTCAACAAGTAGGCCCAGTAGTTGAATACCACGGACAAAGAGCGCCTTACTATATAAGTCGCAAACTCTTAATGGAGGGTTTGAGCCCGGGATTTAAAAAAATGCTTCAAAACATAGAAAAAAGAGTAGCCCTGCAGTTTAAACAAAAAAACAATTAAATTTACTTTAAAGCAATGCCAAAAAATAGTGACCAATAACAAATGTTCTTAAATGTATAATATAGGGCGTTTTCAGAACATCAAATTGTCGGATTTCTTTACACTTTGCAAAAAAAAAATTTAAGCAAAAACCATAAGGCATTGTTATAAAAGGAATTATTATTTCTGGCACAGCTCCTGCATTTAATTCCGTAACAGTTTACCGATACATTCAATTCCAAAAAAGGACGAAAATATGAAAAATATGTTAACAAAAACAAAACTTCTCGCTGCAAGCATGGTATTTGGCTTAGCAGTAACTTCTGGCGCTAACGCTGCTACCGTTTCTTTTGGTGGCCAAGCTGCAACTGACCTTTCTGGCTTAACAAGCAGCTTTGTTGATCCGTCAAACCTATTAGATGGATCTACTGGTTTCTTCGTTGAAACATTTGATGATGCCACTCAAACAGTAGGTGTAGGCCCTGGTTCTAAAGATTATAATGTTGACCCTGCAAGTTCGTGCGCTGTAAACGGTGCTGGTACTCCTGGCATAGTGGTTTCAGCAAGTGCAGCAAATGCTTTAGGTGTTCGTAGTGGTTCTGTAAGTAATGTTGCAGCTGCTCCATTAGGTGACCAAACTTGTTACGGTTATACTCCTGGTCAGGGTGGTGCATTACCTTCTTGGGTTGAAATCGATTATTCTGGTTTCTTAGCTGCTCAATTGGACACTGGTATTACTTACCTAGGTTTCTATTGGGGCTCAGTTGACGATTATAACGATTTTGAGTTTTACTCAGGTGGTTCATTGATAGAAACAATTACTGGGTCATCTTTATTGGCACAGCTTGGCGGTGTAAATGGTAGTCAAACTAACCGTGATTCAAACGTCTATGTTAATATTGCATTCTCGTTCGCTGATGCTTTTGACAGAGTAAGAATAACCTCAACCGGTGTAGCTGGTGAGTTTGATAACATTGTTATCGGTTTGAGAAATCGCCCAGTTCCAGCACCTACAGGCTTAGCCTTTTTAGGTCTTGGTCTTTTAGGTTTGGGCTTAGCAAAAAGAATGAAAAAATAGTCAAAAATTAGATTAGTTTAAAAAAGGCCGGATAATCCGGCCTTTTTTTTTCTGAAAAAATCTCATCCATTATTACGTAAACTCCTATCAAGTTTCGATTTCATATTTTATCTAAATAAATTAAATAGTCTTCTAACACAAAATTCTCCATACTCACTATATGATTTAGAGCTGTAGGATCAGTAGATGGACGTTGTAGAGATACTTAAAGACCAAACTAAAATTTTTAACACTGAAATACTATCACTTCAAGACGCCACCAATAAATATGGCAAAACAACATTTTCGGAACCAGTAGCATTGGATGCGGCGGTGGTAATCAATGATATTGAAGAAATCAGTTTGATTTTAAAATTGGCTAATAAGTATCTATTCAATATTTATCCTGTCTCAACAAACAATAATTGGGGTTATGGTTCATTCAATGTTTCCGATAATAGGCCCAATGTAATATTAGATTTTAGTAAACTAAAAAAAATAATTCCTACGAGTAAAGAGCTCGGATTGGTCACCGTACAACCTGGAGTGACACAACAGCAACTTTATGATTTTCTTACAAAAAATAATTGGCAGTACATGGTACCTGTCACCGGTGCGGGTCCAACTTGTAGCTTGTTGAGTAATGCACTAGAACGAGGTTATGGTATTACCCCTCACAACGATCATTTTTATGCCTGCACTGCTTTAAAGGCTTACCTGCCACATCCAGAATTTTGTGAGCGAATTTACGAATCAGCAATTAGTGCGATCGATAAATCAGGAGAAGATTTTACAGATAAAACGTATAAATGGGGACTAGGTCCGTATATCGATGGACTTTTCACACAAAGTAATTTAGCTATTGTTACAGAAATGACTATTAGGCTAGCCCCGATACCTAAGTATTTTTGCGCTTTTTATCTACAAATTCCCAAAAGTGAAAGTTTTGAGGACGCGGTTTCATTGATTAAAGACACGCTTAAAAATTATTCTGGCATTGTCGGTTCAATCAACCTTATGGATCAGCGCAGACTAATATCTATCACCTCTGAAAACCCTAATGGTCATGAAAACGGAAAACTAATGACTGAGAGTCAAATAGCTAAAGAATCAGAGAATAAAAAGCTGCCTCAATGGATGGTAGTAGGATCAATGTATGGTGATAAAGACATCGTCAAAGCAAGTAAAAAGTTGTTCCGCAAGAAAGCGAAAAAACTAGGTACTGTTTTTTACTCAGATTCATTATTAATACGATTGGCTGACTTTTTCTTAAAATTCACATCGCCTAATAATAATTTTTTAGGCGATACAAAACAAAAATTGGAGTCTTTGCGAGAAGGAATTGACATTATGTTAGGAATACCCAATCAAGTCGCGCTGCCCCTACCCTATTGGCGAAATGCTAAAATTAGACCTGATAAATCTAAGATTATGTCTCCATCAAAGGACGAATGTGGTTTACTGTGGTATGCGCCCCTTATAAAAATGGAACCGCAATCACTCAGTAAGTTTGTTGATTTCGTTAGAAAAATAACACCTCTATACGGTATCGAACCTTTGATAACGTTTACTAACCTTAAACATGATTGTGTTGATTCTACTGTTCCTCTGGTTTTTAACTTAAGCAATGCCACAGAAGTAAAAAACGCCCATTCATGTCTAGATCACCTTATAAATGAGGGGGCAAAATATGGATTTGTACCTTATAGGCTGGATACTACACAACAGAAAAAATTGGAATCCGAGCACATATTTTGGGAAACTACAGACCTTATTAAATCAACATTGGATCCGAACAGAATACTAGCTCCCAACAGGTATAATCCGTAAAAGTGTACTTTGCAACATAACAAGTTAAATTTTTATTTAGTAATAAGTATAATATTTAACCACTTGTTTGACCTAACAGAGAGCAATTAATAATGAAATTAGATATCGATAAGGTTGCATTACCCGACTTAAAAGACTCCGTTTTTATAGAACAGTATCTGATCCCAGAAAAGCCTCTGATAATCAGTCAGGTCAATACATTTGATACAAATATATTAACGCCTAATTATGTTTTAGAACATTTCACTGATGAAACAAAAAGAGAAGCGGGTTGGTTTGATGCCGATTTAGTCGACAATGGAACAATCCAAATTCCAACTATAGTAAAAATGATTTTGGCCAGAGAGGATATGTCGGTGCGACAATCTCCAATGCGATTGTTTATGCAGCCACAAGGTCATGTTACCTTGCCTCATTATGATGGGAATAGTTTACACGGGCTCAATCAGCAGGTACTTGGTAAAAAGCACTGGATTATCACGTCTCCGAATACTCCCTTACCCAGTATTCCTTTCATGTTTGCTGGGTTAGTTGGAAAAGATTTCACCTACAACCCGGATAAATTTGACTTCTACGAATTTGACACTTTACCCGGTGACATATTGTTTTTGCCCAGATATTGGTATCATGAGGTACACTCTATGGAACCCATTAACTTAAATTTAAATTGGGTTTTTACTCCCACAACACCTAACTTAAATAGTATATTAGGTCGGAGGGAAGTTGAAATAGTAAAATTGAGAAATACAATGCCTTTGGTAAACTCAGCATTCTTTCCAGATAAGTTTTCCAATTATGGCGGACAAGGAAAGGAATTAATTGATGCATACAGTAAAGATGTTTCAAATTGGAAAATGTTAAGAAGATTGTTTCAAGAATTGGCTGGCTATCCCAAATTATTAATTTTGGCGAAGCAAATAAAGCAACGAGCTGCTGAGTTTTCTAAAAACAATTTTAATGTTAAGTAAAATTTATCATATTTTTTAAAATAACATTGTTAGTCTAAAGCAAAGAAAGTTTACAAATTAATGTTTTGAAACATGGATTGGAACTGAATCAAATGCTAAAAGGAGATATTTGGTGAGTAAAAGAATTTTAATTTGTTGCCTGTTAGGCGCATTAATATCCATTTCGAGTTGTTCACAAAAAACAATACAAGAGCGACTGCAGGAAGCAAGCCTGTTGCAACAAAATGGGGAAATCGATAAAGCAATTATTGAACTTAAAAATGCCCTTATTGATGCACCGAAAAGTAAAGAAGCCCGATTTAACTTAGGTAATCTTTATTTTATCTCAGGCCAATTTGCTAATGCTGAAAAAGAATTACGTAAAGCAGAAGAACTAGGTGAAGAAAATGACAATTTAGGTCCTTTATTAGCCAAATCGATGTATTACCAAGATGATTTTGACAGGGTTTATTTATTTACAAAAGCGTTCCAAAGTGAAGAAAGTAAAGTACAAAGTCAGATTGAACTATTTCGATATTTATCAGCGTTAAAAAGTGGGATACAGGATGAAACCGCGCTTCAATTCCCTTCTAATCTGATAGGTGATGATTATGTAATTGCTCAAGCTTATCAAGCACTTTTTCTAGGGAAGCTGTCAGAAGCTGCTGAATATTTAGACAAATTTACTGATCCATCTAACGAAGCGATTGAAAAATTACTGCTTGCAGGATTCATTAATGTTCAGTTAGGTTTGAATGAAGCTGCCGTTGAACATTACACCAAGATAATGGACATGCTGCCTAACTATTATTTTGTCAGATTTCAGTTGGCAGACCTTTTAGTAAAAGTAAATCAACTCGATAAAGCCCAAAAACATGTGGATTTTTTATTAGATATTAATTCTGATAGCGCTTACGCTAATTTACTCCAAGCTAAAATATACTTTAAAAAAGAAAACTTTCCGCAAGCGCTAGTATATGCGGAAAAAGCTAACCCAAGGGGTATTGGAAGTATAGAAGCCAGCTTCATAGGTGGCGTATCAGCCTTTAAACTGCGTAAACCAGAAACCGCATATTCTTATCTTTCTCAAATTTCAGACAAGTTTCCTCCAACACATATAGTTAATCGAATTTTTGCTGAAGTACGTCTTCAACTCGGATACACAGATGAAGTGCTTGAACAATTAAAAACGCTTGAAGTTTCTGACGAAGAAAATACTAAGTTACTAAGCGCCGTTGCCATTAAAAAGTTTCAAGAAGGTGATTTAGTCAATGCGGCCAAGTATTTTGCTCAGGTGAATGCATTAGACAACAAGAATGCACAGAACCAACTAAAAGAAGGTTTAGTGAAGTTGAGTTCGAATGATACCAGTGGGATTGAAAATTTAGAGAATGCTGTGAAATTCGATGACAGTATTAATGAAGCTTGGATGTTACTTATTGAATCTAACTTGCGAGACAATAAACCAATAGAAGCGCTTAAAATAGCTAAAGAGTGGCAAGAAATTGATAAAGTTCGTGGACTCTCTATTGAAGGTTATATCTATCTTAAAACAGATAAAAATGATAAGGCTCGAAATATATTTAATAGTGTTTTAGAACTCGAGCCGCTGCATTTGAGTACATCAAGATTTCTAATGTTATTGAACGCAAAAGAGGAGAAATTTACAGAAGCAATTAATATTGCCAAACCACTAATTGCTAATAACCCAAGCAATTTCAATTTAATGATTGACTTAATAAACTTTGGCATCGCCATAGACGATTTGAAATCAGTGGAAAACTTCTTCAACAAAACTATTGAGGAAAATAAAGAAGAAATTGCACCAGTTTCAGCTTTAGGCTTATTGTATGCTTGGCAGGGCGAACCAACTAAAGGTATTGAACTTGTAACGAAAAACATAGATCGTGCAGACTCCAACATGCTCAAGGTTTTAGGTGATATTTATTTAAAAGAAGGCCAATTTACTAAAGCCATTTCTACTTTTTTAATATCGACCAGTAAATTCCCAATTGACTCACAAGCGTGGTTTAGATTGATATCAGCTTACGAACTCAATAAAGAAATAGCACTTGCTAGTGATACGGCTCTCAAAGCATCTAATTTATTTCCAAATGATCCTAGATTCACAGCTTTATATGGCAATTTTTTACTTGAAATGGGTCGTATTTCCGAAGCAAAGATACAATTAGAATCCGTCAATCAGTACCGAAATAGACTTGTCGGTTTTCCACTCTTTGAAGGTAAGTTAGCATTATATCAAAACGACTTTAAAAAGGCCGTCTCAATATTATCCCCCCACTATGATGAATACCCAACTTTCGAAAATGCCAAATTCCTTGCTTATGCTTTGCAGGGTGTCAACAAATCTGACGAGGGTATCAAAATATTAGAGCTTGAATTGCAAAAACTGGGAAGAGCTTTTGTTGAACTTCATACTGTAGCTGAATACGCTACGGCAAACAAAATGTATGATAAAGCAGCAAAATATTACGAAATGTTTCTCGAAAAGAATCCACAGCATTTTATTACCCTAAATAACTATGCGTTGGTTGAACTCCAAAGGGAAAATATAGATAGTGCCGAAAAATTAGCAACAGAGGCCATAAACTTAAAGCCAAAGTCACATTTTGCTTTAGATACCTATGGCTGGGTTCTGTTCAAAAAAGGATTATTCGCTGAAGCACTCACTTTTATAAGTAAAGCAAATGAAGAACAACCTCAAAACATTGAAATTAAGCTTCATTTAGTAGAAGTACTGATCGCAAATGGAAATATTAACAAAGCAAAAAATATGCTCAGTGAAATAAAAGTCTTGAAGGAATCAGATAAAGTAACATTAGCAAGACTGAATAAATTATTGGTTAATGTTTAGCATCACCATACAGTAATACTAACTTAAAATTATTACGTTTTAGTCATGTTATTTTTGCTAAGGAAAATGTGTCATTATATCTGTTAACCATTACACATATCAGGAAAATGCCGAATTTAAGGATAAGTGGATTAACCTTACCAAGAAATCCAGTCCCAATTTTTTTATTTCATGGCACTGGATTTCTGCTTGGATAGAAACGTTACCTGAGCCTCCAATTGTTTTAGAAGCGAATGACAAGAATGAGACTGTAGGTTTAGCTATGTTCTCAACTAAACACTATAATCTGTTCCCTGGCTGCAAAATCAAGCAGTTGTGGCTGCATCGATATGGCTGTGAATCAATTGACCAAGTTTGGATTGAGCATAATGACTTTTTGGTAGATGCCCAGTCGTCGTCAATGATTCGAAATGCCATGATAAACTATCTAGTTGGTAACAACTTAGAATGGCACGAAATATTTGTTGGTTTGTCTAAGGTCCCAATTTTATCTGCTTTTCATGAACAATTAGCTAGTAGTCGAACTGAAATTGAATCTCCGAGTTTTACCGTCAATTTAACCGGCAAGTATTCGGTCGACAGTTACCTTGCGGATCTTTCTAAAAACTCCCGTAGCCAAATTTTGCGGTCAAAGAGACTACTGGAAAATCAGGGACAACTGGAGTTAAAGCAGGCCAATGATATCAAAGAAAAACAACATTTTTTAAGTGAAATTGCGGAAATACACATAGATAAATGGAGTAATACAAGGTTTGGCAGTGGATTTAACAATCCTGTATTCAACAAATTTCATAGAAAAATTATACTGGAAGACGAATCTCAAAAATATTCTAAATTATACGGCTTGTTTTTAAATAATGAAGCATTGGGATATATATACATTTTAGCCGAGGAAACAAGTTGGAATTTCTATTTATCTGCGATTAAACCACACAGCGATAATCGAATTAAAGTAGGTTTAGTCATCCATACATTAGTCATAGAAGAGGCCATTGCCAGTGGAGCTCTCCAATATCGGTTCTTAGCTGGTGATGCTAGATATAAGAAATCTCTCAGTAACACCGAGGAGTATCTTCAAAAGTTAGTGTGTTTTTATAAACCCACTTTATCTTTGAAGCTTAGGGAGGGTTTAAGATACATCAAAAATTACTTGAATATAAACACAGAAAAGAAAATTGAATGACAAGCCCTTCATCTCAAAACACGAACAATGTAAATCTGATAAACCTCATTGTGTCAGATGGACTAACAAGGTCATCACTTTGCTCTTTTGCTGTTCCCTTGCCAAAAGAAAGAGTCATTTGTTTAAGTCAACTATCTCTGCTCGAAAATGATAAAGCAATCAGTTGTAATGCTAAAATCACATCAAGATGGCAAGATGACAGTATCAAATGGGTTACCTTTGATTTTTTTTGTAACGTAGATAATGCGGAATATTCATTACAGCTTAGTGATGTTAAAAGGCTTAAAAATAAAGCCCAATCAGAAATCTCCTGTCAGACAGACCAAGACAACATAGAAATAGTAATCGATGAACTTTGTTTTAAATTATTGCTTGATACGGCAAGGTTTACCCTGCATCAAAAAAATCGTAAAAACGAGACTATTGAGGGTTATTTACAGCTCTTTGATCAAAGCCAAGTAGCCCAGTCCTTTGATATAACCAGCCATAAATTGGAATCTTTTATAGATTTATTTGACGGCTCAGTGCAAAAAGTCGAATTGATATTAGAGCTATGTGGAGTGACAGCGCAAACATCACACATCAAGAACACGCTTTACTTTACTTTCTATAATCAACAGAACACAGTTAGTATTGAACACACCCTGCATAATTCCAAAGCAGCAACTCACACAAATGGGCATTGGGACTTAGGCGATAAAGGTTCGATACTCTTTGACTCTGCAAACATATGTTTAGAGTTCAATTCAATCAAGGTATTGCAACTACAATCTCAGGTTAAGGGACAGTGGCACGAAACAATTCAAAACCAATTTACTTTATTCCAAGCCAGTAGTGGTGGGAAAAACTGGCTTAGCCCTGTCCATGTAAATAGTAGCGGGCAGATACCGTTTTCAAAAAAAGGAGCATTATTAGATTTTCACAATCAGGTCGAAATAGAGATTTTAAGAGCAACACCCACTGTTTATATTAATGATATTGTGTTGTTTACGTTTGAGAAATTCTGGCAGAACTTCCCCAAAGCCCTTGTTCAAAAAGGAAATAGTTTTATTTGCTCACTATTTCCAACAATTGAAAATTCACCACATGAACTTCAAGGTGGAGAGAGTAAAACCCACAAAATGTGGCTTTCTTTAGGTAAAAGTAAAACAAATTTGGATTGGGTCCATAAGCGGATTTATCTAATCCCTCCAGCCACATGGACGCAACAAGTTTTATTAAATACACCCTATGTTTTAAACCAAGGAAAGGGTCTGTTTGATGACTTATTTGAGATTGGAATAAGCGGAAAGGAAAGCTTTTTTAACAAACGTGAAAAACTCGATGAATTTGGTTGGAGAAATTTTGGTGATATCTACGCAGACCATGAAACGGCAGGATACAATAGCCGTGACACCTTTGTTTCTCATTATAATAATCAATATGATCCTATTTTAGGATTTTTAAGACAGTATTTATCTACTCAAGACAAACGTTGGTTTGAACTTGCTGATGACTTAGCAAGACATGTAAAGAATATTGACATCTATCAAACCACAGAAGATAAAGCTGAATATAACGGTGGTTTATTTTGGCATACCGATCATTATCTGCAGGCTTATACTTCTAGTCATCGCTCGTATTCTAAACATCAAACCGCCAATGCATATCAAGATCATGCTGGTGGTGGTGGACCTGGTGGTCAGCACTGTTATACCAGCGGAATGGCACTGCACTATTTTATTGCCGGAGAAGAGACATCCAAGCAGGCAGTCTTGACCTTAACTAATTGGATAACTCATGTTTATGAAGGCTCTGGTACCTGCCTAGAATTGTTACTAGCCCTTAAAAATCGTAATTTATTAGGTATTAAAAATCATTTTACTGGCCAGTATCCACTCGACAGAGGTACTGCAAATTATATTATTGCCTTATTAGATAGTTTCGAACTAACCAATGAGCACCATTATTTGCTCAAAGCAGAACATGTCATTATCAACACTGTTCATCCCAATGAAGACATCAAGCAGCGCAAGCTTACCGATGTTGAAACTACGTGGTTTTATACGGTGTTTTTACAAGCAGTAGTGCGTTATTTATCTGTCAAAGAAACGCGCAACGAAATGGATGACAATTTTTATTATTGTCGAGATTGTTTAATTAACTTTGCTGACTGGATGGCAGACAACGAATACATGTATCTCGATAAGCCCGACATTTTGGAATATCCGAATGATACATGGACGGCCCAGGACTTAAGAAAAGCTAATGTCCTTGCTGCAGCTTATTACTATGCGCCGGACAAAAAACAAGATTACTTAACAAAAGCTATATATTTTGAAAATGAAGTAGCACACAGGCTAAATAGTTCGCTAACCAAAACTTACACCCGAATTTTAGTGCTAGTCTTACAAAATTGTGGAATGGTTGATTTTTATAAAAACCGTAAACAGGTTATATTTGAGCAGGCCTGCAGACAGGATTGGCCGAGACCAAATTATGAAAGTCGCAACCTAGTTATCAGTATTATAAAATCCTTTAGT
Source organism: Paraglaciecola sp. 25GB23A (assembly GCF_040012495.1). Classification (NCBI taxonomy): domain Bacteria; kingdom Pseudomonadati; phylum Pseudomonadota; class Gammaproteobacteria; order Alteromonadales; family Alteromonadaceae; genus Paraglaciecola; species Paraglaciecola sp. 25GB23A. The sequence goes on along the minus strand of NZ_JBDYKM010000001.1, from coordinate 399,685 downwards.
CAACGTTTGTTAAAACTTTCAATAAAAAATGAAATTAATTGGCTCAAGAAGCGATTAAAATAACTGGGGATACACTTTTTAATGCAACTGTCTTTTATAATTCCCCACAAGGGTAGATTCGAAATGTTGATTGAAACAATTGAATCTATTATTAATCAGCAAACGTCAGACCATAGCTTTGAAGTCATAGTGGTGAGCCAAACTGACGAGATAAAAGATTGCATATTAACGACGTCTGACAAACTCGAGCTAAAGGTATTCACTCGTCCAGTTGAAGATACAATTTCCAGCTCTAGGAACTTTGGCGTAGAGCAGGCCCAAGGAGACTACTTAGCCTTCTTAGATGCTGACATTTATTTGTCATCAAATTGGGTTGAGCAGATGTTTTCAGCGCTTCTCGGTTCACCTGAGCGAATCATAGTAAGTGCAATGCAGGTATGTAACGCCGATGCTCCGGCGCTTGAACAAATCCGTACGAGTTTAAGCAATGTAGAAATAGACCAAGATGTGGCGTTTTTACCGGGTCGGAACTTGTTTATGAGCAAGGCTTCATTTAAAAAAATTGGTGGTTTTCCTGAACACTTAGTGACTTGTGAGGATTACTACTTTACCGATCAAGCTGCCAAATTAGGTAAGCTCTATTATACTTCGTTAGCGAATTATCGACACATTGGCGAAGACAAAGAGTTTAGTGCTATGTTCAAAAAAGAAATATGGCGCGGACAATCTAATATTCAATCCTTAGCGGGAAGAAAGATACCACTGCGAGAACTACCCAGCTTTTTTGTACCTCCAGCAATTTTATTCCTTCTAGTCGCATCTGTCTTCTGCTTGCTCAGTGGTTGGCCAGAGTTAGCTATGGTCTCATTAGTATTCGCCATGCTGCCAGTTGTTGTTTACAGTTCACGCTTGTTTATTTTGGCACAATCTAAAGTACAATTAATTCCTATATTATGGTTTTATATGGTGTATTTTCCTGCTAGAGCAATAGGAACGTTTGCCGGCCTTTTTAAAACCATTAAAGTAAAATAGAACAAGGAAGCATGACGTGACGCGTCCAATTAAAGTATTACAATTTATTTGCCCCACAGGTTTCTATGGCGCTGAACGTTGGGTTTTGGCCCTGGCTAAGCATTTAGATCCACAAAAAGTAGACTGCGAATTAGCAGTCACGATGGAGCCTAGCCAGAAAAAGCTTGAATTAGTGAGTGAATATAACAAACTTGGTTTAGCTTCCCATATTGTGCCAATGCAAAATAAATTCGATTTATCTGCAGTAAGTAAACTTGCCGCTTTAATCAAAGCTAACAATATCGACATTATCCATACCCATGGTTACAAATCTGACATCATCGGCGTATTAGCGGCTCGAAAAGCAGGCATAAAGTCTGTGGTTACTCCCCATGGCTTCGAAAATGCAAAAGATATCAAATTGCGTGTTTTCATTTGGTTAGGCTGCCAAGCTATGAAATACGGCACCAAAGTTGTGCCTCTGTCACAGCAATTGCTGAGTGACGTATTAAGAATGGGCGTAAATAAAAATAAAACCTTATATATTCAAAATGGCGTGGATTTATCCGAAGTAGAGGCCACCATTGCGCCTGTTCGCCCCCAAGACGGCGAAAAAAGAATTGGTTTCGTTGGGCAAATGATCAGCCGTAAAAATATTGTTGATATACTCGATGTTTTTGAATCACTGCATCAAAAACACCCTAATACACGTTTATTGCTGTTGGGTGACGGTGACTCCCGTCAAGAGTTAGAGAGCTACAGTCAAAACTTAAAAAGTAAAAATAATATAGAATTTCTTGGCTTTCGTGATGACCGCCTAGCCTTACTTAAATCCTTTGACTTGTTTGTCATGACCTCAACCTTAGAAGGTATTCCTCGCTGTCTTATGGAAGCGACCGCAGCCAGTATTCCAGTAGCTGCCTATAACATTGCTGGTATTGATCAATTAATTAGCCATCAGGAAACCGGATTACTTGCCACATTGGGCGATAAAGAGACTCTGTTAACATATTGGGAAGAGCTGTTATTTGATACCGAACATGCAACCAAATTAGCCGCGGCTGCAAAAGACTATGTTTATCAGCATTATTCAGCCAATCGCATGGCCGCAGAATATACTGAGTTATTTTCAGAGTTAGTAGGACTGGATTAATGAATAAGCACAAGGATGACAAGCCCACTATTCTATTTATTCTTTCTGTTGATACTGAAGAAGAATGGGATTGGTCAGGCCCTTTCCCTCAAAAACAAGCACAAGTGCAAAACATAGACCGCTTGCCAGATTTCCATAAACTGTGCACTGGCTTAGGGATCAAACCGACTTATTTCGTCGATTATGCAGTAGTCAATTCAACTAGCGCTAGTGCCAAAATGTTGGAGTTTTGTTTGTCGGCTGATTGTGAGATTGGTGCTCACTTGCACCCATGGTGTAATCCCCCCTATTTTGGCGAAGTAGGAGAAGCAGAATCCCACGTGATCAACTTGCCCATAGCTCAAGTTGAACAAAAATTAGACAGCTTAGTGGCAAAAATTCAGAGTAGCTTAAATGTCCAGCCTAGTTCCTTCAGAACGGGGCGCTGGGGTATTGACAGCAAGGTGATGAAATTATTAGTCAAGTACGGTTTTAATGTTGACTCCAGCGTATATCCTTTTTATCAAAATGAATTTTTCACTTGTCTAGGGGCTCCCCAACTACCCTATTGGCCTGACTTAAATGATCCACTTAAAGCATCAGAACAGCGTCAAATTTTTGAATTACCGGTTACCGTAGGCTTTAATCGAGATAACTTTGAATTTTGCAATGCCATACACCAAGCCTGTTCGTTGCCACCATTGAGTTTAACCCGATTTAATGGCTTCGCTTGGCATACCAAATTGTTACGCAAGAACTATTTGTGCCCAGAACTTTCAGCCGTTGAGGATATGATAGCCCTGTGCGACAAGGTCATCGCTAAAGGCTATCCGGTACTGCATATGTACATGCATAGCTCAAGTCTACTTGATAATCAGAATAGTTTGTTAGGCAATAAGAATGCGTTTTCCTTTATTACACAGGCAGTCTCTGAGGTCACCAAGCATTTGACAGAACACTATAATATCGAGTTTTGTACCATTTCAGAAGCAGCTCAAAAACTCAATAAATCATCGGAAGCACTGCGCTAAATGTCTATATCAATTGTAATTGCCATCGACCAAGTTGCCTGGGATGACTATGTTTCTCGTCATCCACAAGGCTCGCCTTATCATAAATATGCTTGGCTGCAGTCAGTTGAAGAGGCCTATCAACATCAAAATATTGGCTTAATAGCCACTCATGATACTAAAATCGTGGGTGTTTTACCCTGCGTTGCTATGTCTCGACCATTTGCCAAAACCAAGTTTTGCGCCTTACCCTTTTGCGATATTGGTCACGCCATTGCTGATAATCAAGACATTGTTAGTGCCCTGCAAGACCATGCCCTGAATCTATTGGCAAAGCAAAAAGGTCAAGTGTTCGAATATCGTGATACTGAGTTAACCATCACAGAACAGCAAATAGCCTCGCAAAAAGTAAGAATGCTGATGGCCTTACCTGATTCTTCTGCCGCTTTATTTGATGGATTTAAGTCTAAGTTGCGCAGCCAAATCCGTAAATCTGAAAAAAATGGTTTAAGCTGCACCATTAATAACAATCAGCAGGCAATCGATAATTTTTATCTTATCTTTGCTAAGAATATGCGTAAATTAGGCTCTCCTGTGCACAGCAAGGCTTGGTTCGAAAGCTTATTTAAACATTACAAAGACGATATTTTCCTCGGCGTGGTATATAAACAATCCACCCCTATTGGCGCTGGCATTATTATTAGCAACAATCATAAATTCGCCATTCCGTGGGCTTCTACAGATGCAGATTTTAACTATCTTGCGCCAAATATGATGCTCTATTGGTCTTTACTCAAGCATGCCTGTGACGTGGGAGGCAGCGAGTTTGATTTCGGTCGTTCGACTTTTGGAGAAGGTACCTATAAATTCAAGCAGCAATGGGGAGCACAACCCGTTCATTTAGTGTGGTCTGACTTAGCCAGTCAAACCTCAGAACAAAATGCTGCCGTGGTCGAGAAGAGCCAATTAAGAGCATTAGTTGAAACAGTATGGTCTCGTTTACCTTTAGGTTTAACAACAACCCTGGGACCACAACTAAGAAAATATATCAGCTTGTAATAATCGACATCAAAGCACACTAGCCTAGTCGACCAACTAAATTTTTTGGAGATAAACATCAATGTGTGGAATTGCTGGGTTTACGCACTTTTCAGGTAACATGGGTAACCTAGACACCCTTAAACGTATGGGTGAAAGTATCATCCACCGTGGGCCCGATGCAGGTAAAGAGTATCTTGATGAGCATGTCGGATTAGCCCACAGACGATTAGCCATAATTGATTTATCCGAACTTGGTGTGCAACCCATGACCTCAGTTGATGGGCGTTATATCATCGCTTTTAATGGTGAAATTTATAATTTTCAGCAGCATCGACAAATCTTAGTCGACGAAGGCTACGTGTTTAGATCCCATTCAGATACTGAAGTCATATTGGCCCTGTATGCTCGCGACGGGATTAAAATGCTCGATAAACTGAATGGCATGTTTGCCTTTGCCTTGTGGGACACCCAAAACAAAAAATTACTTATTGCTAGAGACCGCTTGGGTAAAAAGCCACTTTACTATTTGCATACAGACAAGCAGTTTGCCTTCGCCTCAGAAATAAAAGCAATTTTAACCTTGCCTAATGTACCAAAAGATATTCGCATAGACGCAGTACATGATTTTTTTGCTTATCAATATGTTCCAGACCCAAAAACAATTTTTACCAATATCCACAAATTACCCCCAGCCCACTATATGTGGGTAAGTGCCGATGGTATAGAAATACAACAATATTGGGATGTAAGTTTTAAAAATACCAGTCTTGAAAATGAAGCGACATTAACCACACAGTTACTTGATTTGGCGACCCAACGCACCAAAGATCGCATGGTCAGTGACGTACCTTTGGGCGCATTTTTAAGCGGTGGCATTGATTCAAGCGGTGTTGTAGCCATGATGGCATTGAATAGTAAAACGCCGGTTAAAACTTGCTCTATTGGTTTTGATGACAAAAAATTCAACGAAACTGAATTTGCCCGTGAAGTAGCCGAAAAATACCACACAGAGCACCATGAATTTATGGTGCATCAAAATGTGGCTGAAAATTTAGAGCATATCGTCAGTTATTTTGACGAACCTTTTGCAGATCCTTCATTAGTGCCCACATTTTTTGTCTCTGAGTTAGCGCGTGCGCAGGTAACGGTAGCCATAGCAGGTGATGGTGGCGATGAAGTATTTGCTGGTTACGAAAAATACACCACCGATGATATTGAAAATAAACTACGCCAGAAGTTTCCAAAATTGATTCGCAAGTCTGTGTTTCCGCCACTAGCAAACCTTTTTGCTAAAAGTGAGATGACAGTATTTCGCAAGGCAAAATCATTACTCAACAGTCTGAGCCTCGAACCAGCGATGGGATTTTATATCACGAATGCGCAAATCGAAGACCGCCTATGGCAGCGTTTAGCCACAAGTGACACACTACAGAAGTTAGCCGGCTATCATCCAGCACAGTTAACCTTAGACGCATATAACAAGGCTGATGGTCCCGACCATCTCGCTAAAATTTTGTATACCGATTTGAAGACCTATCTGCCTGGCGGTATTTTAGTCAAAGTAGACCGCATGAGCATGGCAAACTCTTTAGAAGTCAGAGCGCCCTTACTAGATAAAGACATCGTCGAATTTGCCGCTACCCTGCCCTCAAACATGAAATTCAAAAACGGCGAAAAGAAACACATACTAAAAGAGGCCTTTAAGCCTCTACTACCGGATGGCATTCTGTATCGTAAAAAAATGGGCTTTTCTGTGCCCCTCGCGTCTTGGTTTAGGCACGAAATTAAGGACTTAGCCCACGATTACTTGTTTACCAAAAGCCAAGGTATTCAACAGTTTTTTGATATGCAGGTTGTGCAAGACTTATGGCAACAACATCAGTCACAAAAAGCCGATCATGCCACCGTACTGTGGAGCATGTTGATGTTTCAAATGTGGTGGTTTCGCTATATGCAAACAGGTAGTGAAGGCGAACAAGCTCAATGAAGAAACAAGCTAAAATTTCGGTCATGCACATCACTTATGATATGCGCATCGGTGGCACCGAAATGGTCATTAAAAGTATCATTGAAGGTTCTGACCATAGCTTGCTAGAAATGAGTATTTTTTGTATCGAATCGCCTTTGGGTCCTTTTGCCGCTGAGTTACTCGACGCTGGTATTAAAATAGTTAAACATGCTAGAAAACCAGGCTTTGACTTGAGTCTGATAAAAGCTATCAGACAACATATTAAGCAACATAAGATTGATATCGTGCACTGTCATCAGTATACCCCTTATATTTATGGGGTATTTGCCGCTATGCTGACGTCAACAAAAGTTATTTTTACTGAACATGGGCGTTTTTATCCTGATTCTGGTACTTGGAAACGTAAATTAATTAATCCGATACTGCACCGTCTTACCGCAGCTACAACTTCCATTTCAGCCGCGACTAAAGATGCTTTAGTTATATTTGAAAACTTACCGCGTGAAGGTATAGAAGTGGTTTATAATGGTACTGCCGCCTTACATTATGACGATAATAAAATCAGCCAGTTAAAAAAATACTATAACATTACCGAGCAACAACTTTGTTTAGGCACCATTGCTAGGTTAGATCCAATCAAAAATCATAGAATGATGTTAGAGAGTTTCAAAATTGTATTAGAGTCAGGCATCGATGCAAAATTACTCATAGTCGGAGATGGCGAAGAACGCGTCAATATTGAAAATACGATAATTACTCTGGGCCTGAAAAACAACGTCATCTTAACTGGTTATGAACCAAAACCGCAAAATTTGCTCGCTATGATGGACATTTATTTACTATCATCCTTAAGTGAAGGAACTTCGATAACTTTATTGGAAGCAATGTCTATCGGTAAACCCTGTATAGTTACTCATGCAGGCGGTAATCCAGAAATCATAGATAACAATGTGGTCGGTTTAGTTACTCCCAACGATGATGCACTGGCCTTCGCTGAAGCAATCATCAGCTTAAGTAGTGACCGGAACTTAATGGCTCAGTTTGGAGTTGAAGCTAAAAAGCGCTTCAATAACTGTTTTAGTTTACAAAAAATGAATCAGGCTTACCAAAAATTGTATATTGCCTCCAATAATAATTTGGATAATTGAATGATTTCTTATTTTAAAAAACTAGCTAGTTACATCTTTATTAAATTTCTAGAGCAAGACAATATTTCAAAGGTGCTACAACATGCTATTAGAAAAGGTGCACTAAATTTACCTAAGATAAACAATGATCTATCTCCCTATGCTACAACGAGTGCTCAAAAGAGAGGAGATAGCGCAAATGAAAACGCTATTTTTATTTCAAGCCGCTTTCGCAGTGGTTCAACTCTATTGTGGAATTTGTTTCGACAGTCAGGTGTCTGTACTTCATTTTATGAACCTTTTAATGAACGACAATGGTTTAATCGAGAACTTCGTGGTGTTGAGGTTGATAATAGCCATCGTGGTGTAGATGACTATTGGTCTGAATACGACAATCTAGCTCACTTAAATGATTTGTATGATGAAGAGTGGATCCGTTCTGATTTATTAATGACCGAACAGAGTTGGCTGCCAAAAATGAAAGCGTACATAGAGAGCTTAATCTCCGCAGCCCCATTACGTCCAGTGTTACAATTTAATCGGATTGATTTCCGTCTTCCTTGGATAAAACATAATTTTCCTGATGCACAAATAATACATCTATATAGGAATCCTAGAGATCAATGGTGTTCGTTTTTACTTGACCAAAAGAAAATGAATAAAGACGATGTACAAGACACCTATGTTGATGGCTTTTATCTTGATATTTGGTGTAACGACTTAGCGCGCTATTACCCAATTCTCGATATGAAACATACTCCACATCCTTATCAGCGATTTTATTATTTGTGGAAACTCAGCTATTTACATGGACTTAAATATAGTAACTATAGTTTGAGTTTTGAAGAACTAACTGAAGATCCCAAAAAACACATATCCATTCTGCTTAACAAGTTAAATATTCAAAATGTAAACGTAGAGAAACTTAGTTCTATTATTCAGGCTCCAAAATCAAACCGTTGGAAAGGCTATGCAGATGATAGTTGGTTTAAACAACATGAAAATATTTGTGAAGAAAACTTAACGTTAATGTTGGGTAAAATAAGCCCAACGAGGGAAGAATAGTGCGTAAAACTTTGTTACTAAGTGAAATTTTCCCCCCGGTCAAAGGCGGCAGTGGACGTTGGTTTTGGGAGGTATATACTCGTCTTCCGGCAGAAAATATTGTTGTAGCGGCTGGACAAACAGAATCAGCCTATAATTTTGATACTACAAGTCCTTTAAAAACTTACAGATTGCCCTTAAGTTCACATAGCTGGGGCTTAAAAAGTAAAAGTGGCTTACTTTACTATTGGCGGGTTTATCGCGAAGTTAGGCGTTTAATCAAAAATGAAAAAATAGAAATTTTACATTGCGGACGATGTTTACCAGAAGGATTTATTGGATACTTAATTAAAAAGCTCCACGGTATTCCCTATATTTGTTACATACATGGCGAAGATGTTGAAACAGCAGCAACAAGCAGAGAATTGACTTGGATTGTTAACAAAGCACTGAATGGGGCAACTAAATTAATATGTAACAGTCAAAACAGCGCCAGAATACTTTTGGACAAATGGGATTCTCCCCCTTCGAAAACTTTTGTAATCAATCCCGGCGTCGATGCTCTGCAATTCAGTCCAGCAACGCCCGATGAAAATATCAAAGCGACGCTAAATTGGGAAAATCGAAATGTAATTTTGACAGTAGGTCGCTTACAAGAGCGAAAAGGCCATGACATGCTCATGAAAGCACTGCCCGCCATTGTTGATAAATTTCCTTTAACACTTTACGCAATTATTGGAAATGGCGAACAGAAAGAACACTTGAAGAAGCTAGTTGAAACCTTAAGCATGGAAAAGCATGTAATGTTTATGGATGAGATAAACGATCAACAAATGATCCAATGTTATCAACAGTGTGATGTTTTTGTTTTGCCAAACAGAACCGTTGACAATGATATTGAAGGATTTGGGATTGTCTTAGTCGAGGCACAAGCCTGTGGCAAGCCTGTCATTGCGGGTAACTCTGGAGGAACATCCGAAACGATGAAAATTAATGAAAGTGGGTTTATTGTTGACTGTAATACTCCAAATGAACTAGTCAAAAAAATAAGCTACTTGTTTTCCTACCCCGACAAAGCCAATGAAATGGGAAAATTAGGAAGAGCGCATGTTGAAAGTACTTTAGATTGGAAGCAATTAATAATATTAATAAAACAGCATTTTAACTAGTATTTATAGTTGGCACTTAAATAAAAAATGGCTTCCCCTTCCGCTAGTCTAATAAATAGCTCCGCTCTGTCTATATTGATAACGTTTTCACAGCGTTTAATTGGTGTTGTCAGTTTACTAATATTAGCAAGATTATTATCACCCGGTGATTTCGCAATTGCAGCTCTGGTTTCTATTTTTATATACTTTTTCGATGTTCTGTCCAATTTTGGAAGTGAACAGTACATTATTCAAAAACAAAAGCTAGCCGACACAGACCTTAATACTGCTTGGTCGTTAGATATTTTAATAAAAACTAGTCTTTTTATATTGTTAATCATAACAACTCCCCTTATCGCAAATTTTTACGATAAATTTGAGCTCATGTATGCATTAATAGCTGCCTCATTTGTATTACCGATCAACTCCCTTAGAAATCCCGCACTTTTTAAGTTAAAGAGAGAGTTAAATTACAACGGAATATTCTGGCTTTCATTGATTCAAAAAGTAAGCTCGTTTTTGACCGTGGTTTTATTAGCCTTTTTATATGAAAATTATTGGGCAATTATTATTGCAGATTTAGTTGCAAGTGCAGTTTTTACTATTGGCTCTTATTTAATTATCAAGTACGTCCCCCATTTTTCAATTGCTGAAATTAAGCATCAATGGAGTTTTTCTAAATGGATGATTCCAAAAAGTATAGTGGGTTATCTTCGCTCACAAATAGATACTTTTACTGTTTCTTTATTGTATTCTCAAACTGTTTTAGGCCAATACTATATTGCTAGAAATGTAGCACTTTTACCCAGCCATAACTTACTTGCCCCAGCGATTGAGCCATTATTGGCTGTACTAAAAAACTATCGTTATTTTCCAGAAAAAATGGCATCTCACGTTCGTTTGAGTTTATATATTGTGGGAATGATAGTGGCGCCACTGACGGTATTTATTTATCAATATCCCTCTTTATTAATAGAAACGTTTTTAGGTGTAAAATGGAACCAAACCGCACCAATTTTAGGTAATTTGGCAATTTTGGCATTCTATTTTCCATTTCTTTTAATTCTTGAGCAGTACTTACTCGCGGCCAATAAATTAAAACAAGCTTTTTACTTTGATATAGTCAGTTTAGTTATCATTGCCGTTGGACTATTAATGGCTAGAAATAGTCAAATAGAGAGTTTTGCTCTTGTTAGAGGATTACTTGGATGTTTCGTTACTTTTGCCTTGCTCATCTATGTCAATAAATTCATTAAATTGAAAGTAATTGTTGTAGTAATACTCACAACCCTTTGTTGTTTAATTGCATTAGGCATATCCAATCTACTAAATATATATTTGCCTTTAGATGATATACCTACAATCCTTAAATTTTTTATCACTGGTAGTGTGTATGTAACTTGTTATATTGGCATAATGTCAGGTTTAATTTTTGGACTTTCGTTCATATCGGCAGAGTTTGCTTATATAAAAAAAGTCATTTCGGACACTTTGAGTAAAACATTGATAAACAAGCTGAAACGCTAATTTGTTTAAATTATATAAATATGTAATAAAGGCTTAACGCAAATGTCAGACAATTCTCCTCTAGTGAGTGTTATTATCCCTCTTTATAATCGAGAGCAATTTTTACCTCAGCTATTTGCAAATTTAGCTCAACAAATTTATCAGAATTTTGAACTTGTCCTCGTTGACGACGGCAGTACTGATGGGACTGAGCAATGGATAAACCAACATAAATTGATTTCTGGACAGCCGACTGTTTACTTGAAACAGAGTAATAGTGGTCCTTATTCTGCTCGCAATAGAGGGCTGAACATAGCAATGGGCAAGTATATTGCATTTCAAGACAGTGATGATGAATGGCCAGATTATCATTTATCCGAATTTGTCGAAGCGCTTGAGAAATACTCCAATGTTGATTGGCTTTTTGGTAGCTTACGTCGCATAGAACATGGCACAGGAAAAATAAAAGAAGCCAGTAATTTCATAATGAAATCTGGTACAACACATCCTTTTATCGGATTACAAAATGATAAAAGAGGAAAAATAAACGTTATAAATGATGTAAAAGCAAGCGAAACAGCAATTCTACATTGTGTACCTGGCAGTACCCAATGTGCCTTAATTAGACGAACTTTGTTTGAAAATAATCTTTTTGATGATAGTTACCGAACTGCTTATGATAGATTTTTTGCAATCAAAGCAGTAATGTCAGGCTTTACATTTGCATTCGTAAAAAATACCCACCAAATATACCATATACATGACTCTCATATCTCTCTTGTGGCTGGTGCTGATGCAAATAAATTGCAAAAAAGTGCAGAAACAATGCTGAAAGGTTATGGTGAGTTACTTGATTTAGCTAAAAATCAAAATGAAACTGACGCTATTAAACACGAATTAGCAAGAGTTAATGCATGGGAGCTTTCCATTGCTTTACAACAAAAACAACAATACCGACAAGCCTCAAAAGCCATGTTTAATGCTTGGAGATTACAACCAAAGAACCTTTTATATATAAAATCTTTTTTAGTTTGTTTAGTAAAATACGCTTATTATTCATTTAAGTGAGCATCGGTAGATGTTTAGGTGCGACTCTTAGTTTTAAGGATTAAATAATGTCTACCTGACACAGTTTGTAGATATTTTTACCACCTTTAAAATAAATAGAACTTAAATGTCTTGCCTAATTTAGATCAGAAAAAATTAACCCTAAAAGAACCTTTTTTATGAAACGAAATAAACATATTTGGGCCTTCCCCATGAAGGGCTCCTACACAAGCCCACTGTACGGATGTATGATTGATTGTGGCGTTAGTGTAAAAGAAGGTGTCTGGTCCCTTGGTTGGTTTAGGCAACATTTACGTAGAGAAGATATAGTCCACATTCATTGGCCTTCTTTCGCATACAACACAACAAAGTCGACACTTCCTGCTATTATAAGTTTTTTGAAATTTTTCGTTATTCTTATAGTTATCCGCCTATCAGGTGCGAAAATCTGGTGGACTGCACATAATCTATTACCGCATGACCGCAACTTTATTTCCAGTTTTGACATTCTTGCTCGACATTTAATAATTTTCTTCAGTAAACGCATATTTGTTCATGGTAGTTTTGCTCGCAAACAACTTGAAACACGTTTCCCATCGAGCAGACATAAAAATATAGAAATACCACATGGAAATTGGATCAACTACTATGGTTCTGTTTCGGAAAAAAACTTTGCTAAGGACGCTTTATCTTTGCCAAAGGACAAATTTGTATTATTAGTTTTTGGGCAATTACGAGCATACAAAAACATTCATGTTTTAATTGAATTACTAAAAGGAAATCAAAACAAAGATCTTTACCTTTTAATTGCAGGCCAATTTAAAGACGATGACTATCAACGTGAGATATCCGACTTATTAAAATCCGAACCATCCAATATTCGACTAGACGCCAAGTTTATTCCCAATGAAGAAGTTCCAATGTATCTAGCCGCGAGTGATATTATGATCATGCCTTACACAGAAATTCTGACCTCAGGAACAGCAATGTTAGCGATAAGTTATGGTTGCCCGATAATGTCTATTGAAGCAGGATTTTTACGGGATGTCATTACACCTGAAACGGGTGTTTTTATCAGTGACATTACAGATACTGAAATTGAAAAGGCCATCTCTAAAGCACAAGCTACTAATTGGGATGCGACTAGAATAATTAAACACGCAGAACTCTTTACCTTCTTCAACGCTGCAAAAATCATGTTCAATAATTTAGATAGAGAAATTGATTAACTCTTAATACAGAAACATTTTCACAGGAAAAGTAAATGAGTAAAGTTCGTAGTGCTCTAGGCTACTCAGTATTCTCAAAATGGTTAAGCCGTGCTGTAAATATGGCTTCAATTGTCTTAATTGCACGCTTATTAACTCCGGAGGAGTTAGGATTATTTTCAATTGCCAGTGCCATTACCCTAATAGCAGCAGAACTTAAATCTTTTGGTGTAGGTGGTTATTTAATCCGTGAAGAAAAAATAAACGCAGAGAAAGTATCAAATGCTCTTGGTTTAAGCATGATACTTTCTTGGGGTGCAGGTCTGGTCATGGTAATAGGTTCTTGGGCTATTGCCGATTATTACGAAATGCCCGATCTGGTTTTTCTTGTTCAATTTTTATCTATTAGTTTTTTCTTATCCCCGCATATTGGTATTGGTAAGTCATTGCTAGATAGGTATTTTATGTTTAAACACAAAATGGTCGCAGAAATTGCGAGCCAAGTTTGTCAATTCGCAGCAGCGATTACTTTTATATACCTAGGACAAAGCTATTTCTCTCTCGCCTATTCAAATGCAATAGGCTTTGGTGTTGAGTTATTAATTATCTTGATGATTAAACCAGCCTTGTACACAGTAAAGCCTGCCTTTAATAAAATGAAAGGTATTGCAAAATTTGGCATTTATGTCACGGGCACTAGTTTTGTAATGAGTATGAATGCAAATATGACCGCCCTGATTGTCGGAAAACGGGGAACGGCAGAGGAAGTTGCTTATCTATCTAGAGCCTCTGGCTTTATCAGTTTTTTGGCGGGTACTATTACGAGTGGCATCAGACCCGTTGTAACACCTTATTTGGCGAGTAAAAAACGTGACGGAGAACGGTATGCCGAAGCCTATTTCCATGCAGCGAGTTTAATGAGTAGCATTGTTATTCCAGCATTAGCCGTAGCAGGTATAGCCAGTTTACCCGTCATTACTCTTTTTTTTGGTGACCAATGGGGGGCCAGTGCGCCGCTCGTGTCTATTATGTGCATTGCCAGTTCGATTCATTTTCTTAATACCCTAGCCCCCTCTCTTTTACTCACTGGCGGATTAGAAAAAACAATGTTTCTTTTAGGACTAATGACATTAATACTCAATACCATCCTAATTTACTTTCTTTATCCGTTTGGCCTTATTTATGTGCCTTTAGCTGATGTGGTGACGGCTATTATGAGATTTGTATTTCTTAGCTATTTATTTAAAGTAAAGTTTGAAGCTTCAATTAAAACCCAATTATCGTCGCTCTTACCTATAATTACATTAACGGCAACGTGTTCTGCTTGGGCGTTTATCTTTGATCATTTTATTATGCCTTTTAGCGCAGAAAATGCGGCAATAGTTGTTCCCTTATTAGGTGTTTCGACTTTTTTAGTTTGGATAAGCACAATAATCTTAACTAACCATCCGCTAAAAATCGAGCTAAAAAGAGTGGTCAGTAAAAAATAATGTATGGTCGTTACCGACAACAATATGAATTTATTTCAGATTATCAATATACTGAAACAAGTAAATGAGGTGAACAAACAACTAGTTTGTAATGTAATAACTTGAGATGATTATCTTAAGTAGGAAGAGCAAAATCGATCTTTACAAATAGATTGCTTGGTCTTTTTTAGTATTTCTTTAGGTCTTCAACTTTAATACCTAATTCATGAAACATATTATCTATTAGAATCAATGAGTTTTTGTGCCCAGAAACTTGGGCCTTTTCTTTCCTTTGATACCAAATTTTCAGATGACTTTTTTGAATCTTCTCAAATTCTTCTTGTTCCCAAAATGTGCTATCGAATTTAACATCTGCAAAAAACTTAAAAAGTAAATTTTTGTTTAAGATAGAAATGCCATCATACCTCGCCTTTTTACCCGCTGCAGACAAACCGTGAACCAAATCGGTGATATCAAGATATTCGACTCGGGGGAAACGACTTTCCAGAGAGCTCCTCATTAAATTAGAACCACGTCGTCGATTAATAACATACACCTTAGCATCTGACTTGCCTAAAAATTGTAAACAGTGCAATGATGAGCCCTCTAAAAAGATTAAGTGTTTTGCCTCCCGATACATTTTAATTTGCTCTGTTAAAGGCAGTTTTTCAGGATGAATCACTACAACTCCGTTTTTCTCTAAGAACCGTTCCAAATAACTTTCCCCGGCTAATTCTCCTCCCTTTATGGCACTGCGCGATATATAAAGCGTCTTATCATTCGTGATAGCCACTCCTAGTCTGCTATTAACATATTCATTGAGAAGAGATAAGTAACGATCATTTAAAACAGGTCCATTTGGATTCAAACATTCAAGTTGGGGGGTAACTAACAACTTTTTAGCCAAAATTGGTTTGTTTACAATCACGACCCTAGTTGGGTCTATTTCAAACCACCTTAGGATTTGTTGAAAGTAACTTGGAGTATCTTTTATTTGAGTGATCAGACTATTATTTCTTACTGCAAAACAATAATAGCCCTGTTTACCTGTGGTTTTTTCGTATTCTTTATACGCTGGAATTCTTGACATAAAGTCAGCGACTTGATGACCAAAGTGACCAGAAATTTTGTCACTCTGTTGGTCGTAATGCTCTGCTATTGCGCCACACCAAAAAAGTTCGCGCTCTTCTTCGTAAATATCCTCAGTGCTAGGCAATGTTGGTCTAACATCTACATACTCATCCCTTTTGTGACGTAAATTGTTTGTATCATTCCAAACCGACCAAATTGGCCCCCCTTTGTGATCTGAGCGACCGAATGGAAGGTCTAACAAGTCTTCATATGGAACAATATGAATATTCTGAAAATCGGTCACTGCAAACAAACTAAATTGTTTAATCATTCCTGTTTTTAATAATATTTTGTAAAAGACTTTTTTTGCCTTTTTTATTTTACTCATCTAGTTTCCTTGTGAAAAATATTTAGTCTGTAACACACCCCTTTTCAATACGTACTATATAATATACCTTATCGTTTGATAATATGAGAAGAAGTTATAATATACTGCTAATGGCTGTAGCTTTATTAGATTACTTTTAATGTTTGTTAAAAGTGTAATTGAGTTAACCCGAATTTGCTTGTAGCTTTACTCTTTTTATTTTAGTGAATTTTTGTAACTGAATAATTTAAAATACCAATTATTGAGACTACAACTTAACCAATATAGTTGTTTCACAGAATTGTAGCTTTGACATACTAACTAGGTAACGAGAGGCAATGGCTTTGGCCAGCTTTCCCAAGGAATTCAATGTATATGACAGTATCAAGTCCTCTTCTTTTTATTTTAGGCACTCAAAGGGCAGGTACGACTTTACTGACTCGGGCGCTTTCCGCCCATAAAGATTTATTTATCCAAAATGAAATCAGTGTGGAGCAAGTGTTTCCAGAAAAAATAGACGCTAGTGCCATGCTTGATGCGATGGATACACAAATTCTAAAACGGCATAAACAAAATATTAATCAAATAATGCTGTCGCAAAAGAAGCAGTATTGGGGCATAAAAGACCCTGAGTTAACCGATCATCTTAGCGCCCTCGAAAAATTTTCTACATTATCAAAGTTTATTATTATTGTTAGGGATGCCAGAGGGGTTGTTAATTCCTATATAGATAATAGGTGGGGATTGGGCACCAATGCCTATACAGGGGCTAAACGCTGGAAAATGGAGGTCGATAAACAAATTGCCTTTGCCAAAAAATTTCCAGAACAAACTCTCGTTATCCGTTTCGAAGATTTTATCAGCGACATGGAACACTCACTTCGTCAAATTTGTTTTCACTTAGATATTGTATTTGACGAAACCATGCTCAAATATAATAAAAAAGAAGCGCAATTTAAAGAAAATGCCAGTAATATCAACACTAAAAAGCCACCCGATTTAAGATTAGCGACTAAGTGGGAAAATAAATTAAGCTCTCGCCAAATAGGCATTATCAATTTTGTTGCACAAGATACGTTAAAGTCACAGGGTTATGATTTATCAATCCCACCGCTTAAACCTAGTTTTTATGAAAGCCTGTATTACAAGATGCATCAGCAAATAGTAGGTGAATTACAGCTGCAATGGCAATGGCGCAAGGCCCGTTATAAATCCTTCAAAAAAAACAGCAAACAACCATCGATACGGATTAAATAATATGTTGAATGTTTTAATGTTTTATTCCACATATTTAGCTGGATTTGTACTTGCCATATGGCGTATGCCGGTTTTTGCCTTTGTATTATACGAAGCAGTCTATTTTTATAACCCCCAACAACGTTGGTGGGCCCCAATGGTGCCAGACCTCAGTTACTCATTGTATGTATCGCTACTGGTACTCACTTTAGTAATTATTAAATATAAGACATTCAAAGAAAATAAATTATTATCCGTACCACATTTTCGGTGGATGTACTTTGTTTTAATACTTTATGCAATAGCCTACTTCTATGCTAACAATCCAGAAACTCACGCCCGTTATCTTGATTACTATTTCAAAACAATACTTATCGTCAGTTTGGCCTACAAACTGATTGATACGAGTAAAAAGCTAGACTATGCGCTATTTGGGTACATTTTTGGTGCTTGGTACATCGGGTTTGTCGCATATCAAACCGGACGCACCAGTGGAGACCGACTAGAAGGCATAGGCACCGTTGATTCTCCTGATGCCAACGGTATTGCAGCAGCTATCGCTCCTGCCTTAGTTTTGAGTCTTTACTATTTTTGGATATCGAATGAGTGGTGGAAAAAAGCCTTATTTATTGTCGCGGGCGTATTTATTGCGAATGGGTTGGTATTAATTAACAGTCGAGGCGCATTTTTAGCTGCGGCAGTCAGCTTAGCTTACTTTATGTACCATATGTATACATCCTCTTTTCAACGCCCTAAGCAGAAACTAATGGCTGTATTTATTACCGTATTCGGCCTTATGGGGGCTGCTACTTTAGCAGATGACTCTTTTATTGAGCGTATGCGAACAATTACTGATACAGAAGTGAATGAAGATCGAGAAACAGCTGCGACTCGCACAGTTTTTTGGGGCGCAGCTTGGGAAATGGCCAAAGATCATCCATTTGGTGCGGGTTATTTAGGTTTTAATCGATTTGGCTACCTATACATGCCCGCAAATGTAAATACAGGTAAAAGATTACAGCGAACGGTTCACTCAACTTGGTTTGAAACACTAACAGAAATAGGTTACTTGGGCTTATTTGCATTCGTAGCAATGTTGTTTAGTGCATATAGAGTGGCGAAAAAAAGCCGAATACTGTTGAAAGAAAGAGGAGATATAGATGATTACTTTAAAGTGCTGGCTATAGAAGCTGCTTGTATTTCATTTATAGTTTCGATGACTTTCTTAAATCGTCTGAGAGCAGAAATATTGTATTGGTGTTTGTTATATATAGCATGTGCCTATAACATCTACTATTTGAAATTTCAGACTGCACCAATTACTGCTGCCGCACAACGTTTACTTCAACGGAATAAATTAGTAAAAACATGAAATATATAATTCGTTTTTTGACCATTTTACTCATCTTAGTCGGTTTAACTTTGACAGGTATAAACCTCTTTGGTCTGACTCAAAATATTCGACCTGAGAATATGAATCATCAAGATTATAGATTTAAAGATGACTTGAAAATGACCTATGAGCAAGCAATACATTCATTAAAAAAACAACCACAGGAGTCTCAGTCTGACTTTAATAAGAGAATAACTGACGTAATTGCAGACAGCTTGGCTCATATTCATTGGAATGAGGAAGAAGACAATACAGTTTACAATCAATTAGTGCCCATATGGGAAAATTATTTTTTATACTTTGTCGGACAATTTACTGACATGCCAGAGTTTCAAAAATACCACTTTGCAGATTATAAGCGCAGCTTAAAACGTGGAATTGGCATTTGTGGTGATGCGTCAATGATTATGTCTCAAGTCCTCAATCAACAGGGAACGACTAACCAGATCGTAAGTTTCCCTGGGCATGTTGTGGTAGCGGCACAAAATGGTCTAGGTAGCGAGTTTACCTATGATGCCGACTTTGGAGTACTAGTCCCGCATACAATTGAAGAAATACAAGCAGCTCCTTGGTTAATTGAAAGTTTTTACCAAGAAAAAGGATTTAGTGAGCGAGAAATTGCCACGCTGAGGCGCGCCTATGCACAAGACTATCAGCGCTGGGATGGTGTCTCGCACTTTATAACAAAGAAGTATTATTTTGAACGTATTACCTATTGGCTAAAATGGCCTTTGCCAGCCTTATTTCTCTTAATTGGGCTAACAATAATTCGACGTCAATCAAAATCAACAACCCTGTAACGATTTATAGTTAGGCTAAACAAATGGAATATAGAAAAGACATAGATGGGCTGCGTGCTGTCGCAGTAATACCGGTTATATTGTATCACTCTGGCAGTGAGTTTTTTATCGGTGGCTACCTAGGAGTGGATATCTTTTTTGTTATAAGTGGTTTTTTAATCACTTCCATCCTTGCCCATGACTTAAGCCACAATAAATATTCCATTATGAGATTCTACGAAAGACGCGCTAGACGCATTTTGCCCGCATTATTCTCAGTGTTGTTTGTTACAACAGTCATAGCTTATTTCATGCTTGGTCCAGAAGAACTCAAATCCTATAGCCAAAGTCTAGTATCAGTAAATGGTTTTGCATCCAATATATACTTCTACTTAACCAGTGGCTATTTCGCTACCGCTTCTGAAGAGTTACCATTGTTGCATACATGGAGTTTAGCGGTAGAAGAACAGTTTTACGTTATTTTCCCAATATTAATGTCTATTTTATGGTTCAGCCGCAAGTCACTACTAAGCACTCTTTTTATACTGTCGGGTGCGTCATTTATTACTTGTTTGATCCTTATTGATAGCGACCCCTCTGCCAACTTTTACTTACTTCCTAGCCGTGCTTGGGAGTTGTTTGTCGGCGCAATAGTGGCTCTGAACTATCAAACCTTAGCCGCAGTTAAGAGTAATACTCGTCAAATATTAAGTGCACTAGGAATTTTCTTACTGATTTTCAGTTTGACGGTCTTAAACAAAAATCTAGCACATCCCGGTTTTCCAACCCTATTGCCAGTCATTGGAACCTTACTCATTATTGCTTTTGCAAAAAACACCTTCACAGCACAAATATTAAGTATTCGTCCATTAGTATTTATAGGCCTCATTTCATATTCTTTATACTTATGGCATCAACCTATTTTTGCTATTCTTCGCATTAAATCGTTAGACTCTCCATCAGATTTGGCCTTTCTATTGGCTATTACCTTATCTCTAATTGCAGCATGGTTGAGTTATCGTATTATTGAAAGCCCATTTCGGCAAAAAGATTTTTTAAATCAAAAACAGATTTTCACTTTGTCGGTTATAGGCCTACTATTTTTTATTACGATTGGCATCTTAGGGCACTTATACAAGGGGTGGCCACAGCGATTCCAGGTGGATTTTGATTTTAGTTCAATTGATTTTAGTCCAGAGCGCTACTCATGCCATGCAAATTTCGGCGTGGGTCCGCCCCCTGCGAATCCCTGTATATTTAATGCTAAGCTTACGAAAAACAATTGGGCTGTCTTGGGAGATAGTCACGGAGTTGAATTAAGTTATGCTCTAGGTAAACAACTAAGAGAAAAAACCGCAGTCCAACAACTCACATATTCAGGTTGTCCACCAGCTATAGAGTTTGAAACACCTGTAAAAGGGTGTCATGAATGGATGGTAAAAGCGCTTGAGTATTTGGTAGAAAATAGTCAAGTAACTCATGTATTGTTGGCATTTAGACATACGACCTATATAAGTAAACCTCATGGCGAATTAAATCGACCCAGAAAGGTTTTGTCACAAAAAGAAGAAGCGAGCAAGGAAGAATTGCATGCCCTCTATTGGCAAAGTTTCGAATTGATAATCAAAAAACTAAAAGATAGTGGCAAACAAATTACCGTATTATTTCCTACGCCTGAACCCATAGCGGACATAAAGAAGCTTACAACGCCAAATACGATTTTTAATGTTACATTAAATCAGAGTTTATTAAACAGACCTAAAGGTCAATTTGACAACTTTGCGAGTTATGCGAATGACAACCTAGAAAGATTAGTAAAAAAGTACGCCATATCCAGTTTAAAACCTGCTGTTCAACTGTGCGATGATTCTTATTGTCACTCTGTAATAAATGGCAAAGCTGTTTACTTTGATAATAACCACTTAAGTAATTTTGGGGCATCTTTAGTCCTCGAGCAAATAAGTCAATAGCTTGACCTTTAACAACTTGGAAACTATATGTTTATTTTTTTACTTGCTTTGAAGCACCCGGATACCGCTAATGATTATCAGAATGTAGAGCGTTTACTAAGTAATACTTTGCATTCAGTCGTTGGTCAAACTGTTGAAGATTTCAGAGTAGTTGTAGTTTGCAATCGCTTACCGCAGGTTTCAATTCAAGATGACCGTATCCATTTTCATGTAGTTCATTTTCCAGCTGTAGCTAAAGAAAACGGCAAACTTAATGTAGAACAGAAGTTTACTGACAAGGGTAGTAAATATTTATCGGGCTTACTTTACGCAAAACAGTTTAATCCTATCTATGTCTACATTCTGGATTCTGATGATTGGGTCAATACTAATTTTATAGCATTCTTAAATAGCGCCCCAGCACATCCCATCTGGTATGTCGATAAAGGTTATTTTGTCAATCTTGACAAAAAAGAATATAAAAAGCGCAGTGGTTTAGTTCGCTATTGTGGCAGTACGTTTGTTTACGACTACCAATTCTTAATGTCTGAAGCAAATATCCATCAAAACATTAGTAGCGAATCTACCCAGAAAGAACTCATTGACGCCACCTCACATTTTTTCGTCGTTAATCTGTTATCTAACCATTTGATTAATTTTAATTATTTCAAAAATAAAGGTTTTATTCCTAAAGCCCTTCCCTTTTATTCAGCTTGCTGGATTCAAGGTACAGGTGAAAATGTATCAAACACCGCTGGAGGTGATGCGGGTTTACCTATGGATAATCAATTTATTAAGACATTTCATTTACCTGATGAATTAGAAAATGAAAATAGAGCCTCATTAAAGTTATACATTCGAGATTTTCTTTCTGGCCTTAAATCGATGTATTCTTGGCAAAAAACACGAATAACCGGCAAAAAGGTATTTTGAGTTAAAGCCAGAGCACAACGCCACCCTGTAATAACAAGAATAGGGAAAAAGGATGTAATTACAAACATTTATTTTAAGGCGAATTCTTTAGAGAATTGCTTAGTTATTTTTGAGCCTTTAATATACGGCTTCAAATATGCTTTTAATGCCTTGATCGGTGAGTCTCTCCATCTGTCACTGATATTATCGCCACTACCGAGTACATAACCAAGAATATTGTCATTAATGAGCGTTACTGGCTGTTTTAACTCTTTACTAAAAAACTGTTTTATATTTCGATGTGAATAACGAGCCCAAGGCACTGTCTTTATCGAATCTGGCGATACATTAGGTGGAATAGTCATATAGTCATTAGCGATTATTGATGTAGAGCCACAATATTGTGACATCTGTTTTGTTTCAATATACCGTTTTTGCTCGCTATAAATTAAGTATCCACCCTCAATAACTGCGCCTGATTGCCCTTCAACAACCGCTATCTTTTCAATAAAGTCACTTCTAAGTACATCATCTGAATCGAGTTGATACCAATAACTGATGTTATTATTTTGCAAGGCTTTAAGGCCTGTAACGATCTTCATGTTTTTGTCTTGGATTAACTTCTGGTGAGAAAAATCAGCCGCACTTCTATTTGGTACTGCAAAATCAACCGCGGTAAAATGGATGTTTTCACCAAAACTAGTTTGTAAAAATGTAGGGCATTCATGACCCACAACCATAACCTCGAAATTTTGTAAGGTTTGATTCTTTAAAGATTCAAGTGATTGTTGCAAAGTGTCACTCGTTATTTTCCAATCACGTGATATTTGCTTTGATTTAAGAGGTATGACAATGCCTAGTTTCATGTTTTCCCTTGGAGAATTTACAGAGTTTTATTTTTAATAGGTATTAACTGTTTTTATAAATACACAATACGTTTAACGAGTTTAATTAACTCTCATTACAGTGTTAGCTCGACGACCCGTTTGGCCATCCAAAGACCAAATCACACAATATATCACGACTAAAATACAAAAATGCAAAATGCAAAATAATGGAAATAATTGATTTTCTTGTAATAATTGTTCACGTGATGGGCTCAATAAAAACTGCAATGCGGAGAACGGTTGCCCATATTTAATCAGCAATTCTTGCAAACCTGCTTCGACTAAAAAAAATCCTAAAGGCCCGGTCCCTATTGTTAGCAGTATTAAAAAACCAAGATAGAAGGTTTTCGCTGGCCGATTTTTTGGCAACCAACTAGTGCTCAAAAAAACTAACACTACTAAATAAAGTGAAATCCAAAGTAGCTTAAACGAGTAACCGTTATTTTGTAGTAACTCTACTATATTGTCGGTTCCAGCTTGTATTACGATGACTATAAAACTAACAGGTAAGAATATGAACATATAAATTAACGAAAACAATATTTTAACTGTTTTAACCGCAATGATATTGCTCTCAACATACCAGCTTGCCACCGCAAAAAATGCCCCCGATATAAATAAGTAAAAGCCGATAAAGCGATAGCCTAACTCAAGATATGTTGGCCAACTATGCCATACTGGAAACCCCAAGATGTCGTGAATGCTTTCAAGCGGAAACGTAAGATAGACTAAATTAAATAATATTACACAATGTAAAATTGGACTAAAAACTAAGGTGACTAAATCAAACCTGTCTTTACTTACTAAAATTTCGACCCACTTTTTCGGAAAGCCCATGGCAAAAAATAGCACTATGCTGATTAAACCTGCACTGACAAAAGGGGGAAACTGATCAAATAATTCTTTAACGTTATAAGGCGTCTTGTCAAAATTAATCATCGCCAGTAGAAACACATACACAGCTAATATACTCAGAAATAAACGTACCGGAAATGTTGTCGTTGTATGTTGATTAGCATTATTCACTGCATATTGTCCCTTATTTTGGTGTTTTTTAAACATGATATATCCCAAACATAAACCACCAATATTTAAAATAACATCACTCAATACCGCGACTTTGTTAACTAAGAGTAATTGCAAAAGCTCCAGTCCCAAGACATAAAAACACCCAAATAAGATAGGGAAAATAAAGTATTTTTTTCTTACTTGATATTTGAAAGTAACTGCCGTTATAAGCATGCCTAAGGGGATGGTCAATACCACTTTGCGTAAAAGTTGCGTTATTGCAGAGTAAGGATTTCCGCGCCAATATGTTTCAAATGGAACAGCAAAAAAAGCTCGCCATTTATAAAGAAATTCAGATTTTGATTGAATTAATTCTGCTGGGAAAAGGGCAAAAAACAATAGAATTAAACACCACAATACTAATATTAACTCAACACTAATGATTTTGTAGGTGCTGTGCAATTTTGTAGTTGAAGGCAGCGACGTTGAGGAAGTATCAAAAAACGGAGATACTTTACTGGCGAATATGCCGCCAATTGTAGCGGTTATAACGTCCGTGATATCGGTGTATCGGCTTAGTACAAATAACTGTAAAAATTCTACTATCAAAGACAAAAGTACACAAATCAGTAGAATTTTCTGAACGGTATATTTACCACTTTTTAAATAAAGCGTAGC
This sequence comes from Paraglaciecola sp. 25GB23A, assembly GCF_040012495.1. Taxonomy (NCBI): domain Bacteria; kingdom Pseudomonadati; phylum Pseudomonadota; class Gammaproteobacteria; order Alteromonadales; family Alteromonadaceae; genus Paraglaciecola; species Paraglaciecola sp. 25GB23A. The sequence goes on along the minus strand of NZ_JBDYKM010000001.1, from coordinate 374,693 downwards.
TATTGCAAACCAAATCGCGAAGTCCGATACGATGCCAAACACATAGGGGATGATAGGATCGGGACCTTTATAAAAAGGTAATAAATTAATTTTTCCAGCATGCCACTTGTTGTAAATTTCTACTGGACTAATAGACAGGTCGAGAGGCATAAGATTGTAAAAGGTAAATACCACCACTAAACCACTAGCATAAACCAACCACTTGTCGTTGGCTTCTCCATTCATCCAAAGGGAAAAGTAGCTACGAGCAGTATGACGACTAAAATAAAACAGAGTAAATCCGGTAAGAGTGCCCAAGAATTGAGCAAAAACATCTTTAAAAGAAGACACCCTAACCGAAATAAACATCTGAAAAAACTCAATTGTAATGGAGAGGGCCATTAAAAAAATCAAAATAACAGCTAACTTAACCATTAAACTGGCAAAATTTTTGGTTGCAGGCAAAACAAATAGCAAGGCGTAACTTAAAGGAATAAATAACAGATAATTAGTAAACCAATCAGAACGATTGATAATCTTAAAATCTAAGAACTGTAAGGCCCAAAATTGATTTACTGCTTCGTTAAAACTTAGGCTGTTGACGTTAAGTGGAACAAAGCTCCCATAAACAATAAATATGCCATATAAAAAACAAAACCATAAGGCAAAACCTCGAATTGAATTTTGCAATTAATACACCTTAAATAAACTATTTATCATTTAGAACAAATCCTTAACATTTTTTGTAATATTAAAAATAATTGAGTTTCATATCTAAAGTTGGATTGGAAGTATGTCATTGCCTCTACCATTAATGCAATATAAGCTAAGTGTCAAAATCGCAATTCGTCGTTAATTAGATTTGCTTCATGTCAGTTTTAAACGGCCTAAAACTTAGAAAAATATCAATTGAATGAATATTTTAATTATTTCACAACGTGTCCCCTTTCCACCTAACAAAGGAGAAAAGATAAGAACGTTTCACCAGCTGCAATATTTAGCTAAACAAGGGCACAACATAACGTTGGCCGCTCCTTTTGAAGAATCAATCGAGATCGCTAATTTCAAAGCGTTAGAAGACGAATATTGCGAAGGCGTTATAAATCATAAATTACCTCATAAAATTTTTAGATTACCTTTAGCGTTACTCACTGGTAAAGCATTGAGTGTGGCCAATTTTTACTCTATAGCCTTGCAAAAAAAAATAGATCAGTTTCTTAATCAAAATAAAATCGACGTCATTTTATGCACAGCCTCAAGCATGGCTGAATATGTGTTTAAATCAAAAGCTCTGTTAAATCTTGAAAATCCCCCTAAATTAGTGATGGATTTTATGGATCTTGACTCAGATAAATGGCGTCAGTACTCACAACGTTCCAAAGGCCTGATGAAAGCGGTTTACTTAAGAGAGGCGAATTTAATCTCTACCTTTGAACTCAAAATAGCTAAGGCATTCTTTGCTTGTTTTTTTATTACCGATGCAGAAAAAGACTTGTTTTTAAAACAACATCCACAATTGCAAAATATCCATTCTGTAGAAAACGGAATAGATAACAGTATATTTAAACCTTCGTTAGTTCATCATGACCACACTAACCCCATAATCTTGTTTACGGGAGTTATGGACTACCCACCAAATATTGATGCTGTACTTTGGTTTTCGCTTCATGTTTGGCCAACAATTATTGAAAAGTGGCCGAAAGCAAAATTTATAATTGCTGGAATGAACCCGACTGAAAAAATTAAAGATTTAGCAAACTTAAAAGGAATCGAAGTCACCGGATTTGTCGAAGATATAATACATTACTTTGATCAAGCCAATTTGTTTGTGGCGCCATTTAGGATAGCGCGAGGTGTCCAGAATAAGGTTTTGCAAGCTTTTGCTTGCGGATTACCGGTTATTGCATCGCCAATGGGTGCAGAGGGTATACGCTGCTTAAATGGAGAGAGTATATTGCTGGCAGAGACGCCAAACGAATTTATAAAGCAGATTGAAGATTTGCTAAACAGCGATAGTCACTATCGGTTTATCCGTGAAAATGCGATTACTGTTATTCAACAGCATTATAGTTGGGATAGTATTTTATTGCCTTTTGAACAAATTTTAGCTGTATCTAATGCTTTGAAAACTCAAGCGAATTAGTCATGAAAACTCTCTTAAAATCTATTATTCAAGCTCTTTTTTTAGTCGCAGCATTACCACTTTATATTCTCTACTTAATAAATTTATTGATCGGTGATAAAGACCGTGTCTTCTCTTCTTTTTCACAATTGTTCAGCTTGATTCCAGGTCAATTCGGCACCTATTTACGAGTCGCTTTTTTTAGACTCAGTATGCAAACCTGTAATAAAGATACGGTCATTTCTTTTGGTACTTTGTTTTCACAACAGAATACAGAGATAGAAGAAGGCGTGTATATTGGTCCACAATGCAATATCGGTAAATGTGTTATAGGTGCATACTGCCTAATTGGCAGTGGGGTACATATATTAAGCGGTAAAGCACAACATAATTTCTCTGATATCGATGTACCATTAAAAGACCAAGGCGGAAGTTTTACTAAAATCACCATAGGTGAAGACAGTTGGCTAGGGAACGGTGCAATTGTTATGGCAAACATAGGTAAAAAATGCGTTGTCGCTGCAGGCGCGGTGGTTGTCAATGACATACCAGACTATGCGATAGTTGGCGGCAATCCGGCCAAAATTATAAAAATGCGACAATAGCTAAGAGGGATTTATCACTCTGCTATGTGCAGTAATTTATTTTGCTCCTGCAAAAATTGGGAATACAACCACCATGGGTTTACCTATTAAATACACTAGTTTCTTTTCTACTATTTGTGTTTCACTGCTATGCACAATTTTATCAACACATGTTCAATCTAATGAAGAACCTCGAAGTTTAATTGTCAATAATGAAAATCAGCTTTTTACTGCAATAACTCTAGCCAATAAAACGGGTAATACTGACATAATTTTAACGGACGGCCACTATTCTGTTTTTAATACCTTAGTGATTAGCGGCGACCATATCGGTTTGTATTCGCAATCAAAGGACCCTCAGCAAGTTATTATTAGTGGTAATGGCATGCGAGCGTCTAAAAAAGTAGACAATTTAATCAGAGTATCTGGTAAATATTTCACACTTGACGGAATAACACTTGAACAAGCAGGCAATCATTTAGTTCAAATAGCGGGAGAAGAAAATGCAGATTTTCCAGTGTTAAGAAACTGCATCCTAAGAGACAGTTATGAGCAACTTTTTAAAGTCAGTTATAACCGTAAAACAAAAGTCGCCAGCGATCATGGATTGATTGAAAATTGTCAATTTAGTTATAGTGCGGGCATTGGTCCCCAGTATTATATTGGTGGAATTGATATACATGGAGGAAAAAATTGGACAGTTAAACACAACACGTTTCGCAATATTGCTAGTCCAAGTAACCATGTTGCTGAACATGCAATTCATTTTTGGAATAATACTGAACACACATTAGTCGACCAAAATATTATTATCAATTGCGATAGAGGTATTGGTTTTGGCTTAGAAGGCAGACCAACACTTGGTGGTACCATTAGTAATAATCTGATCATTCACAGTAATAATCAGCACCCCTATGCTGATGCTGGTATCATCATTGAAGAAAGCCCAAATACTCTAGTGAAAAACAATAAAATATTGCTACTGCATGACTACCCTAACGCCATAGAGTATCGATTTTCAAACACCACTAACGTCACAATTTCCGAGAATTTGACCAACAAAGCAATTCGACGACGGAATGGTGCCCAAGCCACCGTCAACAATAATCAACGTAGCAATCTAATTAGTGATTTTCTATCCGATGAGCAAATAAAAAAATGGGCATTCGATGCACCGTAGTATTCTGTTAGACTGGTTACTCAATTTACGTTAACTAAAGGAATCTTCGTTTTCTTGTGTTTTTATTCCGAATTTTAAATCCAAAGCAATTAAAGCAAAGCATTAAAATATTCTTGCTTTTTCTCCTTGCGAGCTTCGATGTCATAGCCATCGATTATAGTGTCGTGTATGTAAGACAACCGCGTTTAGGTGATAATGAGCACACACTGTGGCCGGAAGCCTTTAGCCCAGCCTCTGTTCCGCCCGGTTCAGATCTCATGTTACTCAAGCCAGATGGTAGTGAAGAAATATTAGTAGACGCTGGGTATGGCGCGGTAACCGATCCTTTTGTTTCATTTGATGGTAATTGGGTTTACTACAGTTTTTTTCCTGACTTAGTCAAAGATAATATTAATTCACAACAAAACAATTTATCTCGTTTAGGGGCAGATATTTATAAAATAAATATTGAGACTAGAGAGATAATAAGATTAACCCATCAAGAATTTACGCCAAATACTGGCAGTGGCAACTGGGATACCAATAATCCAGCAAACCCTGGTCCAGAATATAATGCCTTAGGTTATGGAATATTTAACTTAGGTCCAGCGCCAATTGCTGGTGGTAAAATTATTTTCACTAGTAATCGTAACGGCTTTAAACCGGCTAACGCTTACACAACGCTTAATCTGCAGCTCTTTGTCATGGATGAAGACGGTAAAAATGTCGAGTTAGTTTCTCCAATGACCCTCGGGTCCGCCTTGCACCCAACACCACTAACCGACGGTCGAGTAGTATTTAGCACTTACGAAAGTCAGGGTTTACGAGATTTGCGCTTATGGGGTTTGTGGGCAATACATCCTGATGGTCAAAATTGGGAGCCTATAGTGAGTGCTTTTGGACACGCAAGTGTCTTTCATTTTATGACCCAAATTAGTGATGGAAAATTTATCTTCGAAGACTACTACAACAGAAATAATTTTGGTTTTGGCACCCTTTATGCTTTACCAGATATGTCAGCGCCGAGTTATCCGCAATTTTTTAGTGCTAGTGCTGTACAAGCCCCCCCAATCCTACAAACAGTAAAAGGGAAGTTGCGTCCTTATCGACTCCCGTTTTCACCAAAAGGGATCTACGCAGTGACTCCTACTACAAGCTCCTCAGATAGTGCTGCGGTAGACGGACAAGGTAAGTATACTCACCCATCTGCAGCGCCTGATAACGACTTATTGGTCGTCTGGTCAGATGGTCCAGTCAACAGATTAAAACGACCTTGGCCGTTCCCTTCTGTTGATTCAGGTATTTACTTAATTGAAAAAAGCAATATTGTAAAAGATGCTAAAGAACTAATAAAAGTCAGAAATGATCCTGCCTACAACGAAGTCTGGCCGCGAGCGGTAGTTCCATATGAAGCTATTCACGGTATTAAAGAGCCTAAACAGTTAGCTTGGTTGCCAAATGATGGCAAGATTAACTCAAACCTCGCTAAAGGTTCGCCTTATGGACTTGTAGGCGCATCGAGTTTTTACAATCGAGAATCGTCGCCAGGTGCCACCAGACACGCAGCAAAATTGCCGTTTGATGGCTTAGATGAATTTAATACTAGAGGCAAAAGCAAAAGTAGCAATTGGGTATTACAAGGTGCAGATGCCGGTAAATATTCCAACGACGACATTTGGGCCGTTCGAATCATAGCTATGGAACCTTACAGCGATAAAAATTATGGTCCTGGTGGAAGTAATCATAGAAGTGAATTTTATATCAATCACGCTCGAGAGAGACTCAGGATTTTAGGAGAGATACCACTTCGAAAAATATCACCTGATGGCGCTGAATTGTTAGATTATACTGGAGATCCTGACACTAGCTTTTTAGCTAAAATACCAGCCGATGTCCCCTTTACTTTCCAAGCCCTAGACCGCAATGGCAGTGTACTAAATATGTCACAAACCTGGCATCAAGTAAGACCCGGAGAAGTACGAACAAATTGCGGAGGATGTCATGCTCATAGTCAGATTCCAGTAGATTTTGAAAACACTGCCGCGGCAAATAAAGAATACAAAGTGTGGGATTTAACCCAAAACACACCTTTAATAAGTCACTCAAATTCAGGCGAACCAAAGATAGTTTATGCTCAATCCCCCGCTGTCGATGTTGAGTTCTACAAAGATATACGTCCAATATTACAAAACAGTTGCGTGTCTTGCCATAAGGGGAGTGACGAGGAAGCCCCTGGAAGGCTGAGCTTAGATAACACTGAATTGCCTTCTAATTCCCTGATACCTAACGATTATGCAAGGCTCTGTGCAGATAAGGAGGCTAATTGGGGCTACCCGCCTGTTTTGTATGCTGGTAAGAATAAAAAACCTGGCTGGAATCAAACCAATGCCAGCCGTTATATCCGTATGTTTCAAAGCCGTCGAAGTTTATTAACATGGAAACTTTTAGGTAAACGAGTAGATGGATGGAGCAATACCGATCATCCAACAGAAACCGTGCTCGGTGACCCCTCTACGATTCCTGCTGGGGCAAACACGGGCTTGGTTGATATCGATTATACGGGCTCAATAATGCCCCCCCCTAACTCTAATGTTGCGCCACTAGATGACGCACAAAAACTCGCATTCATACGTTGGATTGATTTAGGCTGTCCTATTGATACCGCTAAAAATACTGACAAAGATGGTTTCGGTTGGTTTTTAGATGAAACTAGACCAACTCTCACTTTAACCTCACCAAAATCAAGTAAACAACAAGGACCATTGACCCGCATAATTATTGGCTTCGATGATTATTATTCAGGTATCGATCTAAAAAGCTTCTCGGTAACAGCCAATTTTGATGTAGATGATAAAGCAGCAAACACACAATTAAGTCAATTTTTCATAAACACCAGCCCCGGTGTTTATGAGTATGTACTAAAAACGCCCATAACCATGTTGCCAGAAGCTATGTTAGATGTTTCTATTAAAGATAAACAAGGCAATATTAATAAAATTGTTAGGACCTTTACGGTGAGCCCGATAAAAAACTAGATTGATAGGACAAATACTTGTCAGTTTAAGGATGAAACCCCAATAATGTCGTATTGGCCACGCGGCACTTGGTCAAACAAAGGTAAATCTCGGTTTACGATTTGATTTCCCAGCAGTGGAACCATCCAAGTGAGAGGCCGAATAGCTTCAGCTTGTTCAAATAAATGCTCAGCTTGCATATTGCTCGCGCTGAGCACATCGGGATGAATTTCGAGTAACACAACACAGTTTTGACATTGTTTAAGCAGGTGTTGCGCACCTCTAAACACTGCATCTTCTTGTCCCTCTACATCAATTTTAAGCACCACTAACAATGGTAACTCAATTTCATTTTGCGCAAACCAAGCATCGAGACTGGTAACAGCAGTATTACCTTCTTTAGTCAGGTCAATATGGCCTTCGTGATCGATAGTTGATGTTGTCGAATGATTAAAACTAGCTTTACCAACAAAATCAGATACCGCAGCATTAATAGCAAGGCTGGGTTTATTTATATTACTTAAATTGGTATGTAAAAGATTATACGACTGAGGGTTTGGTTCAAAGGCAATAATATTGAGTAACTTAGGGCAGTAGGCATTTGCCAAGGCACTTACAGTGCCAATGTCAGCACCAAGATCGATAAAAATAAACTCTTGCTCATACGCATTTATGATGTCAAAAAAAGGCACAAACTCATTCAAATAATAGTTTTGCGGACCAAATTCCAACCAAAAACACCACTCATCAACCGGTACCACAAACGCTTTTTTACCAAGTTGATGTTGAATAATGTGATCGCCAAATCTTTTTGAAAACCACTGGTAAAAACGATATTTTCCCGGCCAATCGTGCTGCTGTATTTTACATAATAAAGCATTAGTAAGCACGTTGAACCTGTTAAATTTTACCTTAGTCAGCATGGCTAAAATTCAAAACTCTGACTGAGAGAAGGCATAAGCTTTCCGATGTTTTTCTCAAATTCTTTGGTGTACGGATCAAGAGACATACGCTCTATAGATGACGAAATAGCTACAACACCACCACCACGATATTCACCCAACAAAACGCGATAAATCTCATAAAGCTTAGCCAGTTTTTGATCACCAAATATTTTGCCATCCACTACGTACCAGTAACTGAGTAAGCGTGTTTCATTTGCGCTTACCAGAGTCAGTAAGCTTATCTTAGCCTTTTCAGAAACTGAAATAGATGTAACAGATTCTTGCGTCCAACGTTCTTGCTGATAAAAACGATTTAATGAACTGATCAATTCACCCTGACCTGCAGGATACCAAGCTACAAAAATATCAAGCTCAAGAGGATCAACATTTATTATCAGTTTAGCTGCATCAAATGATTCAGGGAACAATGGCTCCCATGGACTTTGCTTGATCTTGTGCTGCTCTAATAACTCTGCACCCTCGAGTTTTAGTTGGATTTTCGTGGGTTCAGAAACAATTTCCAATTGATGTTGAATATTATTAAACCACCAGAGAAAAATTAAATAAACGATGCCTTGTATCGCAAAAAGCACTTTGATTTTATTCGTCTTGAGCGACTTAGTAATTTCGGGGTTTAGTGTATCTAACTTTTCTTCAACTATACCTTTTTCGCGCACTAACTCGCCAATGCCCAAAAGACAAATAAGAACAAACGCAAAGAAAAACCAACCGTAAATCAGGTGATCTGCGCCAACTGCGTATTCCATATTAGAGAGATAGGCAATAACTATTATGCCGAATACGCGAATGGCATTGGCTATGATAGGAAATAAAATCGAAATACTAACAAACAATATTCTGCGTTTTGTTGAGCGAATATTAAGGTAGGAATAAAGACTGCCAATCACTATGGAAGCAATAAGAAAGCTAATACCAGAGCATGCCTCAGCCACTAAAAACCGGCCATTGGGAATTTCAATATAAAGACCGCTGCGGTAAATCGGAATACTGGTCCAGTTGAGCATAACGACTGATAAATCAGCGGTAATTTCTTGTAAGTTGGGTACCAGTTCTTCACCAATTGGAATACAAAAAAGAATAAAAAATAAAGGAAACATCAGTTTGTAAGCAAGTTTATTGCCGATATAGGCCCAAATTGCTAAAGGTAGGAAACTAAAAGTAGCTATGTGCATAAACAATTGAAGTTGGCCGGCTAAGCCTATTGCATATAAAACCAAGCAACCAATGCACAGTGGTAATACCCAAAGATTAGGTAATATTTCATTAATCGATAGTTTATCTCGATTCATGTACATCAAAAAAAATGCACCTGGCAATACAAATAAACAATGATTAAAAACATCTGACTCTAGCCAGATGCTAACAGCCGTTGTGATGCCTTGCCAAAAAAGTAAACACCAAAATAATGTTAAGAAAAGCCCTGCTACAAAAACTTTATTGACCGACAATGTTTCATTCCTTGCGATAATTCATGCTTTACACCCGGCATTAACTAGGCCTTAGTTTTGTTTAGCATCGATATTGTATACGTCCTTCATGGTACCCCACGAGAAGTCTGTCAACAGGCGCTCTAGTTTTCCATAGGTTTTGTCAAGATTGACATAATGTCTAAATCTAGACTTTAAAGGAGCATTGTTCAGGCGAGGTTGCTCACTATCTATTTCCCATGGATGAAAATAAAATGAGTAAGGCTGTTTTTCTTTCTTAAGGTAACTGTTAACCAAAAGTTTGGTTAGACCATAAGGATAAAGTCTAAAATATCCACCACCACCGATGGGTGTTTGACGACCCAGTATTCTATGAGTTGGAATAGGGATCTCTATAATTCCTTCTTTGCGTTTATACGCAAATCGAGGCCAATCAGGTGTACCATAAAGGTCGTGTTTTACTGGATAGGTGCTCGAACTGTAACTAAAACCTAACTCAGCTAGGACCTCAAACGCCCATTCATTATTATAACCAATCGAAAAACTGGGTGCCCGGTAACCGGTCAGTTTTATGCCGAGTAAGTCTTCTAAGTGATCTTTAGATCGTCTTACATCGGTAGTAAATTCTTCTCGAGTTTGTTCGGTTGCCCGTCTATGAGCATAGCCGTGGCTGGCAATTTCATGACCTTGCTGATGTATATCTATGATAAGTTGAGGATAGCGCTCTGCAACCCAGCCCAAAACAAAAAACGTAGATTTAACCTTATGTTTTGCAAAAAGTTCTAACAATCTTTTGGTGTTAGCCTCAACTCTGGGTTGATAATCTTTCCATTGTTCTGGCGAAATGATCGATTCAAATGCTGAAACATGAAAAAAATCTTCCACATCAACCGTCATTGCATTGAGTACGGCATCTTTCATTGCTTATCGTCCTTTGCCAAATAAAACCACTTCAACCGTACGGATCAGTATGAGTATGTCTAACATCAAGCTCTGATGTTTGACGTAATAGAGATCGAATTTAAGTTTTTCCATCGAATCTTCAACGCTCGCACCATAGGGATAGTTAAGCTGCGCCCATCCTGCTAAACCTGGTTTAACATTATGCCTCTGATTGTAATAAGGTATTTCTCTTATAAGCTGCTCAACAAATTGGGGGCGCTCAGGTCTTGGCCCTATAAAAGACATTTCACCCCTAAAAATATTGAGAAGCTGTGGTAACTCGTCTATACGATACTTCCTGATAAACAGACCTATCTTGGTCACGCGCGAATCATTAGTCGTAGCCCATTTCGCACCGTCTTTTTCTGCGTCAGGTCGCATACTTCTAAATTTAATAATATTGAAGAGTTTTCCATTTAGTCCAACCCTTTCCTGCTTGTAAAAAATGGACGCCTTGGAATTACGCACATCTTCAAAAAATATAATAATGGCGGTTAACAACATAAAGGGCCATGCAATTAGAAGCACCAGAGAAGCAAGAATACAATTAACGCCGTAATCAAGGGCATCACGTAAGTAGTTTTGCGAGTTAAAGCCGTTTGAGTAAATAACCCAGCTTGGGTACATCAAATTCACAACTATCTGCCCTGTTTCACGTTCCATGAAGTCGAGTAAATCTGTGACTTCAACGCCTCTTAGGCGGCAATCAAACAAGATTTCAACAGGCAAAGTGCCGCGACGTTGGTCGCAGGCAATAACGACTTCATCAATGTCATTATCTGAAATGAAGTTTCTAAAGTTTTCATCAATTTTTACATGAATAAGTTTTTCATTTTGAATCCCTTCTTCGCGGTTATCACCTGGAATTGGAATAAACCCTAATAACTCAAAACCAACTCGGTCAACTTCGCGACGCATACGTTTTTCGATTATTGAAGCTCTCTCACCTGCGCCAATAACGATGATTTTAGTTTGGCCAAGTCCCAAAATTCCGAGTCTGTTGACAAAATAACGAAAAATCACAATGACTAAGATAGTAAGTCCGGCAAAAAAAGGTAAAAAATATTGATGGATTTCAAGTTGACTAATAAAGGTATTTCTTAATACTTCCATGACGAAATAAGCGAGGGCCACACTGACAAAAATACGACGAATAATACCTCTGAAGGTTTCTCTGAGTTTAGTTTCGTAAAGGCCAACTGACAATGCTGACACTACGACCAAAAACGTAAACAATCCAATAACAGTAAATAAATCAACTAAACCTAAGGGCGGAGAACTGTAAAATTGAGTCACTAATTCGAAGGATAAATACCCTACATAACTAACGAATATCGCCTCAAGCATCATTAAAATGTTTGAGCGACGAACTTCTTTGCGATTACCAAAACTCATTTACATCTTCCTCATGGGCTGTGCAAAATACACAGTGTTCGTTCATCTATGAGCATTGAACGTAAAATACTGACAAATTTTAAATATTAACAATATATTATTGTTGTAGAGCAAGTCTAAAACTTGTTACATTGTTGAACAACAAGTTTAAACACACGGAGTCGTAATTTACATGAAGACTAACAAAATAGCATTGTTCAAATTGTTTTTTTTACCTATTTTTATTCTTACAGGGTGTGCAAGTAGTGATGGTGTTTTACCAACAGCCACAACCTACCCCTCAATAACGACATCAGTTGATGATTATCAATATTTAATTGGTCCTGGGGATTCAGTATCAATATTTGTTTGGCGAAATCCAGATATTTCGGGGTCATTTATCGTAAGACCCGATGGTAAGGTAACCACCTCACTCGTTGAAGATGTGCCAGTGTCAGGAAAAACACCTACAATGTTGGCTCGCGAAATCGAACAACAACTTTCAAAGTATATAAACAATCCTAGAGTTACAGTGAGTGTGAACGGATTTAACGGGCCACTCAGTGAACAAGTTAGGGTTATCGGTGAAGCTACTAACCCTCGAGCCATCAACTATGTTGAAAAAATGACCATGTTAGATTTAATGATCGCAGTGGGTGGATTAACAGATTTTGCGGCAGGTAACAAAGCTAAATTGGTTAGGACTATTGATGGCAAACAAAAGACTTACACTGTAAAAATAGATGACCTGATTAGAGAAGGCGACATATTACAAAATATCGATATTCTTCCCGGTGATATTCTGATTATCCCTGAAGCTTGGTTCTAGAAACGCTATAATACGGAAAATTACTTAAATGCAGGATTTACAACAAACAATTGAACAGATTATCGATTATCTAAAGGGAGTTTGGATAAAAAAGCGGTATGTTATGATTTGCTCGTGGTTAATTTGTCCAATCGGTTTTATTTATGTCGCATCTATGCCTGACGTATATAAATCCGAAGCAAGGGTTTTTGTTGATACCCGTTCGGTTTTACAGCCATTATTAAGAGGACTCGCTATTCAATCAAACCCTCAACAAGAAATTGCAATGATGGTTAAGACTCTTCTTAGTCGATCTAATTTGGAGATCATAGCGCGCGAAGCTGATTTGGATATTACCGCTAAGAGCGCTGCAGAATACGAAAATCTAATAGCTTCTTTAGGTAACAACATCCAACTTAAATCTGCAGGTAGAGACAATATTTATACCATATCTTATTTCAATCCAAACGCAGAAATGGCTAAGACTATTGTACAAGAAACTTTAGATTTATTTGTTGAGGGTACGCATGGAAATAGTCGTAAGGACTCAGACTCTGCGACACAATTTATTGAAGAGCAAATAGATGAATACGAGACCAGGTTAGTTGCAGCTGAGCAACGGGTAGCTGACTTCAAAAGAAAATATGCCGATATGTTACCCAATCAAGGTTCTTTCTTACAGAATTATAATCAGCTAGAAAAGGAATTGGAAAACACTAAACTAACGATTAAAGAAACTGAACAACAAATGAAAACCTTAATTGGTGAAGCGAATGGTTCTAGAGCTGAGGGTGATCAATTCTCTGTAAGGCCTTCTAACTCAAAGTTTGCGCTAACGACGCGCTATGACACCAGAATAGAGAGTTTAGAAGCTAACTTAGATCAGTTAATGCTTAAATACACCAAGTTTCATCCGGATGTCATTGAAGCAAATAATCTCCTGCAGTCGTTAAAAGAACTACGAGAAAAAGAAATCGAAGAGTATTACTCTTCAAATGAAAATAATGAAAATGGCGCACCAGCAGGTTCAATTTCTAGCGAGTTAAAATTAGAAGCCACTCGTTTGCAGGGACAAATCGCTTCATTGAAAGTACGACAGGCAGACTACGAATCTAAGATCAATGCTATCAAACAAAAAATAGATTTAGTTCCGCAGATAGAAGCCGAATCAACAGCCCTGAATCGTGACTACGGAATAACTAAGAAGAAATATGAAGAGTTATTGACAAGAAAGGAATCAAATGAACTATCTAAGAAAGCAGAAGTATCCTCAGATGATGTTAAATTTAGAGTGATAGACCCACCGCTGGCTCCCCAAAAACCGAGTGGTCCTAATAGGCTTATTGGATATATTGCAGTGTTACTCATAGGATTTTCTTCTGGTTTAGCCATTGCTTTTTTAATCAGCCAAATCAACCCGATATTACTCAGAGCTAATCAATTAACATCCCTAACTTCCTACCCTGTGTTTGGCATAGTGAGTCATTTAAATACACAAGAAATTCGCAAAAGTAATAGGAATAGGCTCTTGGTATTTATTGCTTCAAGTGGAGTGATTTTATTCACTTTTGCGGCGTTAGTTGGTTTTGAACTGCTTCATATTAATGTATATGCGAGGATTTTTTCATGAATTCTATTGAGAAAGCATTATTGAAACAGCAGAATAGTCAGGCTAATAAAGAGCCCGAAATTGTGAAAACGCCATTGCCGGATAGCACCATTGAACGCGCAGAGCATTTATCCGCAAAGGCTGAAGCAGTTAAACCTGAATCTATGGCAGCTAATTTTATTGAAATAGACTTAAACAAATTGAGTGCTAAAGGTTTTGTGTCAACTACTACAAGTAGACAACTAATTAATGAAGAATATAGAGCGATAAAACGTAAAATTATTGACAACGCGTTTGGACCTTTATCTAAATCATTGACGAACAGCAATATAATAATGGTTACAAGTTCTCGAGCTGGTGAAGGTAAAACATTTACCGCAATTAATTTGGCACTCAGTATTGCTCTTGAGCAAGATAAAACTGTATTACTTGTTGATGCGGATGTATTAAGGCCAAACGTAATGCGCACTTTAGAACTAAAAAATGAAATAGGTTTGATGGAGTTTTTGCTAGGTGAAAAAAACAACTTGGCCGAAATACTTTGTAAAACGAATATACCTAACTTGCGCATTATATCGGCTGGGAAATCTCACCATTTATCGACCGAGTTATTAGCAAGTGAAAGGATGTATCAAGCAGTAGAAGAAATGGCAAATCGATATTCAGATCGTATTGTCATTGTTGACACACCGCCACTACTAGGCATTAATGAAACAGCTATTCTTGCTAATCTCGCCGGTCAAGCTATTGTGGTGACGGAAGAGAATAAATCAAAAATGAATGATATCCAAAAAGCTATCAGTCAATTGAACCCAGAAATGGCCATTGGTTTCGTGGTCAATAAATCACAACAATCTAATAGCGATGGTACTGGTTATGGATATTATTATGCGGGAGCTCGTTAGTGTCTTTGGCAGATTCGTATTTTAAATTAATTCCTCGAGCTATCATTGCAACGACACTTTTAGTGCCTCATACGCTAATTGCAGGCGAATTAACGTTTAATAAGGCTCTAAATACCAAAGGGATAGTTTATGAAACCAAAAGAGATAACGAAGAAAACCAAGAGGGATACGCACTTACTGTGAATCCTTCCTTAGTTTCCATTTTTCAAAGTAAGGGGGGTTATGGTGACTTTACCATTAATCACACAAAAGTAGAGCAAGGTGGTTATGATGAAGCGTACGATAGAAGCTACACTGATTATAATTTAAACTCCACCGCAACTTTAATCGAAAATATGCTCAGGTTGTCAGTCAATGCTAGCCAAGGTTATCGAGCAGGAAGTCAGTTAGATGGATTTGTTACAGACAGACTTCTATCTGCCAATGAGCTATCCAAAACTAAGAAACATACTGGACTGCTTAACTTTACAACCCCAAATCCAAGTTTTGTAGGTGTTAATTGGCAGGCACTTTATTCTAAAACATCGGCAGATAACTCAATTAACGATGGTTCGGCTTTGAGCTCTGATAATAAAGGTCTTACACTAAGTTTGTATAATGGTAGAAATTTACAACGTATTAGTTTTAATTTTGGCGCTCAATACAATGATACAACACGCAGAAATAATCAAAACTTTGAATCTCAGATAATAAATGGAAACATAAGATTTGGTTTATTCGAAGATTTAAGCTTTGTGCTGTTAGGTAGTGATTCTGCTTATAATATCTCATCAGAAAACGCTAGTGCAAATCGAAGAAACATCGATACCACTAGTTATGGTGCCGGTTTGAGGTGGTCTCCAAGCAACGCAAGGTACATAGAGTTATCTTATAATAAGCTTGAACAAGATTTACAAGAAACCAAGTATTTAGGCTTGAGTTCTAGCTGGGCCTTTACCGAACGAACTAGACTTGGTTTAGAATACGGCAAGCGTTTTTATGGTGATGCTTATAGCGCTAATTTAAGCTATAATTTAAAGTCTTTTCGTAGTTCAATGTCATACAGTGAGGACGTTACTTCCTATTCTAGACTCAGCTTTTCAGAAGTTTCCCTTGGCTTATTCGTTTGTCCCGTCGGTTCAATAGAATTCTTTGAATGTTTTCAACCTAATGACTTAAGCTATGTTCTTGAACCAGGAGAAGAGTTTAGAAGTTATAACGATATTACGTCTGATATAACAGATGAAGTAATTTTAAATAAAGTAGGGCAAATTGCCTTAGGCTATGACAAGAAAAAACTTAAATTATCTTTGAATTATCGTTATGCAAACACCGAATATTTAGAGTCTCAACGCTTACAAAAAAACAAAACGCTTTCAGTTAATGCAAGTTACCAGTTGGCAAAGTCTACTACTCTGTCCTTAACCACAAACTTATCGAAAAGAAATCGTGACTCTGAGAATGCAATTGGCAACGAGGATACTTTAACGATAACCCTTGGTTTAAATAGAAACGTAAGTAAAAGGACTTCTATTAGTTCTTCCTTTCGATATTTAGATAGAGACTCTGACAGCAGTGAGCGCAACATAACCGATAACCGTCTAACAGTGGGCCTCAACTACACCTTCTAGTTCATTATTTCTCATTTAAATGGCGATCACGTTTAAACAAGGTCGCCAATTCCTCCCTACCCTGTTTACTGGTTTTGATTAAGTCATCCATACTCATCTGTTCATGAACTGTTTTATCTAGCAGGGTTTTGTCATGTTTGGCAAAGATATCCACCATCTCTCTTACTTGCTCGTCACTAAAACCATATTCTGTCAACAACATGCTGGCGGCTTCAAGCCCACCAGCAAATAACTCACGCACATAGTGGTTAACGCCAATTTCAGCATAACGTCTGGCGGCAAAACGATTTCTAGCCCGAGCAATAATACGCACATGTGGAAAGTTATGATGAACTAATTCAGCGATCTTTAAGCCTTCATCTTCACCATCTACGGCAATCAGCAAAATTTTAGCTTGCTCTATACCTGCGGTTTCTAATAAGTCTAAGCGGCAGGCATCACCATAAAACACTTTATTACCAAACTGCTTTACAAACTCAATATGCTTGGCGTCTTTGTCTAAGGCGGTAAAGGGAATATTGTTGGCAGCCAATATGCGACCGCTGACCTGTCCAAAACGGCCAAAACCGGCAATAATCACTTGAGGTTCACTTTCATCACTGTGACTGTCATACACCGCAGGGCAATTTTTACTGGTAAACCAAAGACTATGTAATATGACCAAAGGAGCAGTAAGCGCCATTGAGATACCAACAATAAGGGTAACTTGGGCTGCCACCTCAGTGGGCAATATACCGTTACTGGCAGCTTGAGCCATGACGACAAAGGCAAACTCGCCACCTTGGGACAACATCAGTCCAATCCGCATGGCATCAGTCGTGAGTTGTTTGTTGGCTTTTAAAATAGCAAAAATAATTGTCGTTTTTATCAAGACCAAAATAACGCTGGCACAGATAATAAATAGCGGTTCAGAGACTAGTAGGCTTAAATCCAAATTCATGCCAATGGCTATAAAAAACAATCCTAATAGCAAACCTTTAAAGGGCTCTATTTCGGTTTCTAATTGATGCCTGAAAGTCGAGTTGGCTAGAAGTATTCCGGCGATGAAAGCACCCATCCCCATCGACAAGCCAGCCTCTTCCATACCTAAGGCCGTTGCAATAACAATTAACAGTGCCGCCGCAGTCATCACTTCGGCGCTACCATAGGAGGAGATTAGGCCTAAAAATGGATTAATTAAAAAACGTCCGATAACCAATATACCTGCTACCGCCAGAATACTCACCCACCACTCGGGTCCGCCAGTAATATTAGTCGTCGACACGCTTTCTACTAAGAGCAAAATGGGGATAACGGCGAGATCTTGCATCAATAAGATGGAAAAACCTTGTTGGCCCGGTGGCGACTTGAGTATTTTATGCTCAGTCATTAGTTGTATTGCAAATGCGGTTGAAGACAAACCTAATGACAAGCCGATAATGCTAGAAATAACGAAACTAAAACCTAATAAGAAATACAAAATTGCGCCAATAATTAAGGCACTAACAATTAATTGCCCACCACCGGAAAAGATAATTTGTTTATGCATTTTCCACAATTTTTCGGGGGCGAGTTCTAAACCGATCAGAAACAGCAATAACACCACACCTAATTCAGCAACATGTAAGATCGTTTGAGGGTCGTTTACCCAATCCATGACCTGCGGCCCGATGACCAACCCCGCCACCAAATAACCCAGTATGGCGCCTAATTTTAACTTTTTAAAAATAGGCACTGCCACCACAGTGGCGACCAAAAATACCAACCCTAAACCAAGACCTGTCATCGACTTTCTACTATTCCATTGTTTGCTGAAAATAGCATATCAGAATTATGTAAATGGCATAACTAACAAGTGGTCCGAGACATTTTCAAAACGCTGCTATACTTAAGGTTTTCGGTCTTATGCCAATCAATCAAACTTTTTTGGAGAAGCATCATGCAAAGACATTATTATATTAGCGACGATTTAGATGAATTAGAGCGTTTAGAAAGTGAGTTGCAAAAACAAGGTATCAAGACGCCACAATTTCATGTACTCAGTGAAAATGATGCCGAAGTAGAAAAGCATCACTTACATGCCATAGAGCCTGTATTGAAAAAAGATGTGGTGCGCTCAACCCAAATAGGCGCGCTATTTGGCCTTTTCGGTGCAAGTATACTTTTGGCGGTTGCCTTTTTAATGCAGTGGCACCTAAGTGCGGTTGGTTGGGTACCTTTTTTATTCTCCGCCTTTGTCGTATTGGGTTTTTGCACATGGCAAGGTGGATTAATTGGTATCCAATTACCCAACCATCAATTTAAACAATTTCAAGAGCTGCTGAGTAAAGGTAAACATGTTTTTTTTGTAGATATAAGTCAGGAGCAACAATCCATTTTAGACGCCATCATTACTCGTCACCCAAAACTGCTTTTTGCTGGCACCGGCAAAGCAACCCCAGGCTGGGTAGTCAAAAGCCAAGATCGATTTAGTCATCTGATGAAAGTCATGCCTTAGACTCTTAAATACCTGAGCGGCAAGTAAAACTTGCTGCTCCACGTTTTTTACTTACTCCAAAAATCTATTGGCCAGTTTTAATGCAAGCTTGTCTTGGCATTTGCCCTGCGCCATCGCACAATACCCTCCCGATTAAAACCATCAGCCGAATACCATGGAATACAGTGCTCTTTTTCTGTTTACTCTTGCCACCAGCATTACCCCTGGCCCCAATAATTTGATGATCATGAGTTCTGGGGTTAATTATGGTTTTCGCCGCAGTCTCCCGCATTTATTAGGCATTGATATTGGTTTTACTTTGATGATTATTGCCGTTGGTTTAGGCGTAAGTCAGCTTTTTGTGCAAGTGCCTGCTTTATTAATTTGGCTCAAACTAGCTGGGATTATTTATCTCACTTATTTGGCCTATCGCATCGCAACGAGTCAAACGACACCATTGGTAGCGGATACGTCGAATATAATACAAGGGAAGCCTCTGAGCTTCATACAAGCGGCACTTTTTCAATGGGTTAACCCCAAGGCATGGATCATGATTATTGGCGCTATTGTGACCTACACAGTGGCAGATATAAGTTATCTCTTGCAGGTGTCTATCATCGCTATGTTTTTCTTGGCTTTTGGCACACCTTGCACCTTTTTGTGGCTTGGTTTTGGTACAGCCTTAAAGCGTTATTTAGCCAGTCCGCGCCATCTGAGAATTTTCAATATTGTGATGGCAACCTTGTTGTTATTATCTTTGGTGCCAGTGGTGACAGAACTATTTGATATGGCGACGGCCTGAGTGAATGCTGGCTTATTTGTAGCAAATCAAGGGCATATTCAAGGCAACAAATACTTGCTGCATCACAGCTAGTTTGTGTTGAAGCACGCACTCCAATACCCCCTGCCAAGCAATATTTTGGCGCTGCGCTATATAAGTAACGGAACTATGTTGGCGTAAAAAGACCGCAGATTGTGAGTAAGCAAGTAAAAGCTTATTAATATCGTCGATACTCGGTGCTAATACCCCTATCACTCGTTCGGTGGTAAGTGCTATTTCTAGACCTTTAGGGTCGAGATCAGCAAACATGATGACCGCAATATTGTTGGGTAGGGTTGCCAATAACAACTTAAGGCCTTTGGCTGTGGCATGCTCATGACCACGGTAAACGATTAAACTTGACGGTATGCTGTGTTGCAAATTGATCTTGTGCCACACATCAAATACATCGAGATTCTCCACAATAATAATCGAAGCGAACTGACTAAAGTCGATATCATCAACTGCAAGGCGCAAACTCGTGCCTTGGGGCAAGTGAAATGTGTCGCCCGCAATAATCAAAGGCGTATTGTGGCTTTTAACCAGTACATGATGATCACTCGGCTTTATATCTGCCAATTTTTCATTATTGATGTATTGGCTAATGGCAATTCTGTCTTGCTCGCTGGGCAAGCCTGCACGCATATTCAATCGCGGATAGCTCAACTCAATTTCGCTGCGTAATTGCTCTTTACTCGCTGCGTCAAACACAAAGCCTTTACCATTGTGATACAAATCAAAATTCTGCTCTAGCCACTGCTTTAGCTTGCCTTTACTGCTCAGTAATAACTTGGACTCATCACGAAAAAAGCGACTTAATGCAGTTATTTCTGATTTACCCAGTTCCATTGCTATTACCGTAACCCCAGTTCCACATCACGAATAATGTAGTTGCCTGAATAGATTGGATGAACCTCGCCATTAGTGTCTAAGGCGAAGTAACTTTGCTCTTCTAAGGTTAAACCCTGGTAACCGCCGACCACTTGGTAAATCCATACTTCTGGATCAAATTCCAGCTCGTGTTGTTGGTGATAATCGAGGGCAGTCAAACGTTCACCACTGTCGATTACCTGACAAAAATAAGCCTCTACCGCTAGTCTTAGTTTGTCTTCGGCAAATTGTGCAGCGCTTTGTTGTTCCACATTAATTTTTTGCGCAGCACGTTCTGGTTGATTGGCCGTATTGGAGCGATTAAAGGCTTTTATCGCACCTACTAATTGTTGTAAATCTTGCTCATGTTCAATGCGATGCACATCCACTGCCGCCGGTTTAATTAGGGCCGCAGCTTGGTTAAATAACATCGGCACTTGGCTAAGTTGACTGTAATTGACTGGCCTAAAGTCGGGCTTTTGTTCCATGTGCAATAGAAAGCCTTTGAGTAACTGGGTGCGGCCTTTAAATTCACGAAAACGCCCGATTAACTCGAGTAAGCGCGCTTGCACGATCGACAACTCTTGGATCACTTTTGAAAAACTGTGCTGTAAGATCACCACTAGCAAATGACGAAGCTCACGATTACTGCCAGCCAGTTCACTTAATTCATCAAAACGAAACATTTCAAGTTGATTAAGCAATTCACTCACTTGGCTTTGCGCTAACTCGTTTTCACGAATTTTTGCATCGATAGACGATACATAACCAAATTCATTGTTAATCCGGCTAAACAATAAACGCACACTATTTGATAAGGACTCCGTTAAGGCATAAACGTGTTCGCTTAAGTCGGATAAATGCGCATCAACTTCAGCATAGCGGTTATGATACAGGGCTTCTTTGTAGTGCTGAGCCAAGGTTTTTAAGCTGGCCAGCGCCGAACCTATATTGGCATCAATTTGACGATTGCGTTCATCATGTAAACTGCCTTCTAATAGATTGCGCACGGCACTTTTTAAACGCAGTTGTGTATCTGACTCTGGCCGCCACAAGATACCCAGTTGACAAAGGCCTTCTATGACTTTCGGGCTATATTTACTCTCATCCAAGGTGCCTGACAAATACACCTGCATAATCATCTCAGCATGGCGAC
Source organism: Paraglaciecola sp. 25GB23A (assembly GCF_040012495.1). Taxonomy (NCBI): domain Bacteria; kingdom Pseudomonadati; phylum Pseudomonadota; class Gammaproteobacteria; order Alteromonadales; family Alteromonadaceae; genus Paraglaciecola; species Paraglaciecola sp. 25GB23A. Next base: position 352,894 of record NZ_JBDYKM010000001.1, on the reverse strand, counting down.
TAAGGGCATTAAGTAGCTTAACGCCCGCTTGTTGCAAATGTTGGTTCATAGGCCAAAACTCCTCAGCTTACTTAGCAGCAAAATCATAATAAGTTGCCCTGTTGCACCGCGTTTTCGGCTTGCTCGCTTAAGGACAAGGCTTCGGTTTCATCGATAAATTTCAGCACGTCATACAAATACTCAATTTTACCGGTGCCGATATAAATTTGTTTTTCAGCATTGGGTTTTAGCAAGTAACCAAGTTGAGTTAAGCGGTTAAATACCAATTTAAGTTGGCCATCCAATTGAGTACTGGTGGAGCCAAATAAACGATTACGCGAGATTTTTTCTAACTGTTCGGCAAAGGCTGGGGTATCTTCAATGGTGGTTTGCAATTCGTTTAAACGAATTGCCGCCCCTTGCGTGACTGGCACATCGGACCCATTGGCTTGCTGCACCAATAATAGCCATTCAACCAAGGGCATCAGTTGACTGGATATCTCTTGAAATTGACTACCCAGTTGCTTGCGTTCGTTATCATACAAACTCTGATATGCGGCAAAAAACACATCCCCCTCAGCCGCACTGGCCAAGGTCCGGTTGAGTATATTCAGCTGAGTTTCGACTTTGTCGCTGTTGCCCGAGGTTTTTAAATAACGCCAAGCCTCTTCATCACTAATTTGACAGATAAAAGCACCAGACAACAATAATTCTAAAATACGGCCTTGTTCAGTGATCATGCTTGTGCCTCCGGTTTACTGGTCTGCTGTTGACGAGCTTTAGCCTGTTTAAGGCGTTCAGTAATGGCACTCACCTTAGGCTCAACCACTTGTAATTGCCGTGTACCTTTATCAATCAGATAACGATTTTCAAATAAGGTCAGTACTTCTGATTCAGGATTAGGAAAGGCGCCCACAACGCAAATATTATTGTTTTGACAGGCATCAAAAATTTTCTTCACGTTGCTTTGGTGCAGGGTACCCAGCTCATCGATTGGCCAATGAATGGTCGCGTTGGCGCTACCACGTAATAAACGGGTAAAGGCCAATAAAAACTTACATAAAATCAAATAAGCCATACCATGACTAGAGGACTCATTCAGTTGGCGATCGGTGCGTATGATCAAATCACTGTTGCCTTCACGTAAATGTAATTCGATATCGAGTAACTTGCTGATCCCGCCAGTTAAGGCCGCCCGCCCTAGGATATCTAAGACCTTGCGCATACTTTGGGCGTAATCATCGTCTGGCAACTCATTGGCCCCTTCACTCATCCACTCGTGATAGAGTTTTTGAAATTGTGCGAGCTCTGGCCAAAATTCTAACTCACTGATGCGCGAACGTATTTTAACTGCTGACTCCGATACACCCTCTAAAAACAGTTCATCATCAACTTCTTTACTGATGCGTTTGCTTTGACTGGCAATGCGTTTATCAATGTCTTCCAGTACGTTGTAATACTGAGTTAAATCCGCCCCAAAAATTCTGCCTTGTTCACGTAAACCTTGCATTTTTTGTGGCACAATTTCATTTAACAAACGGGCTAAGTGGCTCACCAAACGGCGGTGATCCACCCCTCTTATGCCCTTATCATTCACATAAGCACACTCTTCTCGCGAACGCTCCCAGGTATCCGATAAACCTGTTCCAGCCTGCGCGGCAATAAGCTGGTCAAAATGTTCGACATAGGCTTTAATATCACTCAACAATGTTTCGCGATTTTGCAATAGGGCCTGACCTTCAGAAATACGCTGGGCAATATTTAAGGTTTCTGAGCCGGTATTCTGTGCGGCTAACTCCACCGCTACTAAGCTTATTTTAGCTAATAAGCGTTTGATATTCTGGACATCTAATTCCTGTTCTCTAGCGGTTTTTAGACCTTGTTCAAATTCGCTTTGTTGTTCTTTCAACTGGCCTATTAAGGCTTTAAACGCGGCTTGTTCTTGGCTTAACTCGCGCTCGGCAGTGCTGGCCACTTTTTTGGCTTTTGCCAGTTGCTGCTGCCAACTGAGTTTATGCCCAGTAAAAATAGTTTTGTACCAATGTTCATAATCTTTCACTTTATGGCGATGGGTTTCGGTATGCTGAATATCCTGCTTAAGCTGTTTGATCAGTTTTTGTAAACCACCTATTTCATCCACATCCACGCCCCGATTAGCTAATTCATCAGCCAACCACTGTTCAGATTTTTTCTTATCAAGCGCTGCTGTTTGCCGAGCCTTTTGAATATATTGCTCAACCTGATTGACTTGTTGCTGGGTGTCACCTAGTAGTTGTTGCCAATGAAATTGGTGTTCAGTTTGAGCTTCACGTAGTTGATCTTGCAAGGCCTGTTTAGACTCAGCATGCAAGGTTTGTTCTTTGCTTTGCTGTGTTTCATTTTTCTTTAGGGCGGTTTTATTATGCTGCTTACGCTCACTTAGAGCTTGGGCGTATTCTTGCTGCAATAGCTCTTTGTCTTGTTGCACACGCTTCCGCTTGGCTTCAGCTGTACGAGTATCACTTTCACATTTAGCGCAGAGTAATTCTTTGTTGCGCACTTCCTCGCTGGCTTTAGCAAGCAATAATTCGGCGTCATTTTGACTATCTAACAAACTGGCCAAAGTCTGTTGTGCCTCATGTAAACGCTGTTGTAAGGTTTGCTCAGACTGGGCATATTCAGGCACCGATACATTGCCAAGTTCTAGTTGTAAACCAAAAAGATTATCGTTTTTTTGGCTAAAACTGGGTTTTAAGTCACTGCGTTTAAGTAATTCTGGATGAATGACCTTACCCAGTTTTTGCTCCCAGCCAGGCTGTTCTTTACGCAGCACTTCTAACAAACTGTTATGACCAGGGTATAACAAGGCTTCAACTTTATTCACTTGCTGTTGCTGTTGTAAATACTGTTTTCTTGCTTGCTCCAACACCTCATTGGCTTTACTGCGCTGTTGCTGTGCTGTTTGATAACCTTGCTGGGCCGCGCGCAGTTTGTCGCGCGTATCATCTTCAATCAGGCTCAACTCTCTGATACTGGCGTCCAGTAAGTCGATTTGGCTTTGTTCAAACTCGCTAAAGCCGGCATTTTTTATGCTGGCACTTAAGGTCGCCTGCTGAATTTTAAGCTCGCCTAAACGCTGCTGAAATTCATCATTTAACTGGGTTTGTTGCTCAGCAAAGTCTTGTTTAATTTCTTGTAAGTGCTGTTGTTCTTGCGATTTCTGCTCAGATAACTTGTCTTGTAGTTGCTGCTTTTGCTCGCCAAAAGCTTCAAGATCCAAATTTAGCTTTTCGGTTAATTCAGCAATGCGTTTATTAAAGGCAGATTCAACGTCTTGGTGTTTTTCGGTCAATAGTTGATAGCGAGTATTGGCCGTGTCGAGTTCACTTGTCCATTGAGGCAGCAATTGCAAATTAGCCTGCAAGGTTTCAATATCTTGGCTTTGCCAGTCATCAAATTCTTTTTCGACTTGTTCGAGATCTTTTTCAAGTTTACGGCTGTCGGCTTTGGCGGCAGACAACTGCTGATTAAGCACATCACGTTTATTGGCCCACTCACCTTCTTGTTTTTTGACGTCGAGTAAAGTCTCGTCAAACTGACCTTGTAACTTAATAATATTGGCGGCTAATTTACTCAGGTCAAAATCAAATTGTAATTTCAACTCGGCTAAACGCCCTTCGTTTTGACTGAGTTCATGATCGGCCCGTTCTAACTTGGCAAATTGCGGGCGAATTTCATCAAACTCTTTGATTAAATGACATTCGCGGATCCAATCTTCAACCCGATTGCGACTTAAACTCGAGGTAGGCGGTTGCACGCCATCTTCTTCCAAGATGGCAGCTATCATGGCCTTGATGGTTTCCATCTTGCCTTCTTTTGAATGCACGGCCTTGGCTAGCTTTTCGATATGACGCAAATGATGACTGCTATCGCATAAACTAAAAATACGTGCATAACCGAGTAACTCTCGGTTATTGGCTGAACCATTTAATACCCCGCGGTCATTTTGCAATATCGCCCGGTAGTCTTTGGTATTAAGCAGGTTGGTGACCAAGATATTAGATCGTTTTAAGCTGCGCGCTAGTTCATTCATCGACACGCTGACATGTTCGCCCGCATTGTTTTTAAACAAATAGTCACTTAATTCAAAAGGTTTACCGATAAAACGATAATTCACCCCATTGCCGCCAGAGGCCAAGACGACTTGACATAAGTCCAGCTCATTACGCTCATATTCGTAAATAATAAAACTGGATTCACGCGGCAAATACCAACGCTCAAAACTATCGCGAGTCGCCGGCACAACTCGGCTAGGATATTCGCCATAAAAAACCGGGATCAAACGTTGTAAGGTGGTTTTACCCGAGGCGTTTGTGCCACAAATATTAGTGTGACCATTTAGTTTTAATTCCACCACGCCGGGTAGATGAGTATCAATAAGAATAATGCGATGTAAACCAGGCATAAACAACCTACTACTAGCTAAATTAACGCTTACCAACAGCACAAAAATGCTGAGTGGCTAGCAAAAAGAATGGGCCGAATATTACCGAGTTTTAATGCTAATGCATACCCTAGCAAGTCTGGTTTTATGCCGAAGAAGCCCAGTTTTAAGTAAATGGCTTGTCTGTTAAAAACGAAGCTAGTTATTTGCTTAAATAACCAACAACTCACTGGCCGCCACCTATACTTACCCATTAACGAATTTCGACAGATTATTTTGTCTTTGGGCTTAACTTTCGAGATAAACTGCGTAATATCATAGGCCTAGCCAGAAGTTTGCAGCTGTCTCATTTAGTTGAGTGCATTGGTGAGTTACTCGTCATTTTCACATAATTAACATGAGAGGCATTGTGTCCGCATTATTTGCTGAAATTCGCCGCCGTAAAGTATTTCAAACCTTTGTGCCTTACTTAGGTTTTGTCTGGCTGATTTTGCAAATAATCAGTGTTATTACCCCCATGTTCAATCTTTCACCCTTATTCAATACCTTAGTGGCCGTCATCTTATTCGCCGGCATGCCCATTATGCTGTATTTGTCGTGGTATTTTGACTTTACCCTAGATGGTTTATTGCCTATCCCTGATGCAGAGTCAGAGGAGGTATCACCTTTTGGTCTATCTCGCTGGGCAGTGCTCACCCTCATTACTTTGGGCTCAGGTTTCTTGGCCTATCGCTATTTTTCAACGGTACAAATTGAGTTTGCCAAGGCCAACGACGGTATTCAGCAAACTTTTATTGCCAACTCTATTGCCGTGCTGCCTTTTAAAGATGCCAGCGCAGACCAAGACCAAGCCTTTATAGCCCAAGGTTTAGCTGAAGAAATCACCAGCTTATTGGGTCGCACTAATGGTTTAAAAGTCGCGGCATCCAGTTCAACAAGCATATTGGCAGACAAGGGCCTTGATCCCGTCAGCATAGCCAGACGCTTACAGGTAGATACTGTATTAACTGGCAGTGTAAGAGTCACCGGTGACCAACTTAAAATCCGCGTAGAATTGATAAATGCCTTTGATGCCAAAGTTTTGTGGAGTGAATCCTTTGCACGTAAGTTCAGCGATATCTTCGCCGTTGAAAGTGAAATCGCCCGCTCAACGGTTAATATGCTGCAAGACACCTATATCGAAACCGGCTCATTAACCAACAATGCTGCCACCAAAAGCACTGATGCCTACGTGATTTATCTCAAAGGCCGTGAGGAATACCTCAAACAAACCACTGAATCTCTGAAAGAGGCGCGAAAGCTGTTTGAGCAAGCTATCGGCCTTGACCCAGAATATGCCCAAGCTTATGTGGCCTTGGCTGATACGGTTGCCTTACTGGCTGACGGTAGTCGTAATTTCGGTATACTAAAACCTGAGATAGCAAAACAGCTTGCCAGCCAACATTTAGCTAAGGCGCTGGTACGAGCACCAGAGTATGCAGAAGCCTATGCGGTACAAGGGCGAGTATTTGATTTAGGCAATGAGCAAGATTCAGCGCTTTCAGCATTCAACAAAGCAATAGAACTTAATCCCAGTTTAGCCATTGCCCATATGTGGAAATATTTGTTACTACGGGACATTGGACGAGAAAGTGAAGCGTTTTCTACTCTTAAGGTCGCATTAAGTTTGGATCCCGAATCTAGAACTCTGCAATTTAATTTAGGCACGGAGCTTAGCCGCAGAGGTGATTTGCATGAAGCAAAAAACCATTTCAACAACTTGGTAACAGAATATCCTTCTTCACCCCTAGGTTATGCTGGGTTAGCTGATATTGATTTTCAAGTTGGTAAACTGGCCATGAGTATGATGAATTGGCACAAGGCGAGTCAACTATCACCAGATAATACGACCTACAAGTTTCGATTTATCGGAATTCTTATTATGCTTAAATTTGATCAAGCAGTAGAACAGTTAACTGACGACCCGTTCTATCGGCCGCAACTTTTAATCAATAAAAATAAGCTCTCTGAATTGTTTGAATACATGAGCTTTCAAATTGCGGCTAATCCAGATGACCCTTGGATAAAATTTGAAGCTGGTTGGTATCAACTTTTACTTGGTGATAAATCACAGGGTATTTCAAACATGCAAGACATTTATCAAACCTTAGGCCCGAATGAATTGTATGCAATGCCATATTGCAGCCCAGCCATTGAGTTAGCTTGGGCCCTGCAACAGCTGAATAAAATCAATGAATCACAACTGTTGTTGAAAGAGTGTGAAATCAAATTAAATCAGGCGATAAAAAGTAACATTGTCGAAAAAAATCATACCTTCCTTACCGCTCGAATTGCTGCACTAACTAATAAAAATGAAGAAGCAATAAAATTGTTAGAGGAGCTTTATCAAACTGGTTGGCGTGAGTGGTGGACTGAATATGACCCTTTGTTTTCAGCCCTTGCTGACGACCAGAGATTCATAAAAATCGCTCAAGATATTCGCGCTGCTCTGAATGAACAGCGCGAGTTAGCTAAACCGAAATTAGTTGAATTGTCTCTGCCTACGAAGTCTGATTAATACAAACATAGCCGCCAATGATAAAACAATAGTTGGTGGTGAATTAACCTGATTTACTGCGGTAATCACAAGCCGAGTAGCGACTGACTTATTGTCAAACGTGGAGCCTAGTACCTGACCAGGAAGCCAACATTCTATATCATTAGGATCGGCGCCAACTTGAGCACAAATTTCTTGTGAGTTAACCCAAGCATATTGATAAAAAACATAACCGCTTGGTGCCGTTTGTTTAAAGTTAGCAAATACTTCGTATTCACCTACCTCCATGTTTGCTGGCATAGCCGTATCTAAATAAATATCTGCTTGTGTAGTTGAATCATTACGCGAAACAGTAGAAACTTCAGGCGAAATATAGCTTTCATCAAATGTTGCTGAGGTAATTTGCCAAAATGTTTCCTTAATCGTATTAGCAAATAAATGATCTAAAAAGCCAAACATTTGCAACTGTTCACCCTGGGCAAATTGCCAGTAGCAAGGCTCATTATAATCAGCAAGTTGAGATTGGTCACCGACAAAAGTATAACAATAATCTGGCACAGTATAAATTCTCTCTGAGCCTGACTCCATTACAACCTCAGCACTGCGACCAAACTGCGTGTAATAATCGTAAAACAAATAATTGCTATTGGTACTAATTTGCGTCTCTGGCACTAATAAAACGATTGTTGCAGAATTATTTGAAACTGTTCCTCGACCTACAGTTCGAATTAAGCCCGCATCGGCGATAAAGCTAACGAACAAACAACTGATGATGAGTATTTTAAATATTCTATACATGATAACTCCCTCTAATTTCTTTCTTAATGATTAGACTGGGACGACAGGCCGGACGGCCACTCAGAATTGTTCGAATTTTAATCAATATAGTTTGCCACTAGTGTGTTGTTATAGCAATTGCTATACATTAAGAAGTAGAGACTAACTATTAAGGATAAATAATATGTTAAGGCTTAGATTAAGACCTACACCCAAGTTCAGGCATTATGTTTTACCCCTTTTATTAATGCTCAGTGGAGGCACTTCAACAGTGCTATTTGCTGCTGAACCAGCTATGCAAGAGGCAACGATTTATACCAACGTGGGCGATATAAACATTGAACTATATATCCAGCAAGCGCCAATTACGGTCGCTAATTTTGTGCGTTATATACAAGCCGGCGCCTATGAAGGTGGCAGCTTTTATCGGGTGGTACGTTTAGACAACGACAATGGCAGCCCAAAGATTGAAGTTATTCAAGGCGGCGCAAATCCTGACTTCAAAGACTTTGCGCCCATTCCTTTAGAGAATACGGAAAAGACCGGAATTAAACATCTGGACGGTGTACTGTCTATGGCACGAGGTGAGCCGAACTCCGCCACCCAAGCATTTTTTATTTGTATTGGCGAGCAACCTGCCCTAGACAAAGGGGCACTGCGTAATCCAGATGGTCAAGGCTTTGCCGCTTTTGCACGGGTTATTTCAGGTATGGAAGTTGTTAAGTTGATTCATCAAAACCGTGATGCAATAGAAGTGGATGATCCTTATATTCAGGGACAAATATTGTCCGAGCCGGTTACAATTTTGAAAATAAGCCTGCAAAATTAGTGATCACATTAAGATAACTTAGCGTAAAACTACTGTAATTTAATTAAAGGATTAACCATGTTTTCTTTCTTCAAATCAGACCCCACTAAAAAGCTTCGAAAGACCTACGATCAATTATCAACAGACGCTATGTTAGCGCAGCGCAAAGGCGATATTCGGAAGTACTCCGAACTCACTGCCGAAGCAGAAAAACTGTGGCAACAAATTCTTGATATTGAAACTCAAAAAAAGTCTTAAGCCTACTTTGGTGGCGAAAATCCCTAATTTATCCCACACTCTGCTAACTAAATTGATGAGAGTGGGAGCTTAGCCGTGAGTTTTAAGCAATATCGCAAAGTATTTTTGGATTACCAGCAAGGTCATGTTGTGGCCCTAGGTTTATTCCGCCATGCGAATGATCAAAAACGTGACGCTGTGTTAAGTGACGAAGATAAAGTCAGCTTGCAGGATGCCGTCAGCAAAGCTGCAAAAGGTGAGTTGGTGACTGTTTTATTGGGCGGTTTCAATAGCAGTAACAAGGCTTTGATACTCAATAAACTCGCGCATTTAAGTCATTCTTTGCTTTATATTCTTGACCTTGCTCAACTAAGCACAGATTACATTGGTGAAACCGAAAAAAATCTGGCGCGCATTGTCGCTGAAGCACAGAGCAGTGAGGCCATATTGTTTTTTGATGAGGCCGATTCATTATTTGGCCGTCGCAACGCATTGCAAGAAGACTATGATAGCTACGCTAATCAGCAGGTAAGTTACCTGCTTAAATTATGTAGCCAACACGCCAAACTTTATGTATTGGCAACTGACGACCCGGCTATTTATGACTTACTGCAAAAACGAGTAAGCTATGCTATTCGCGCCAAAAGTGACTAGTGCACAAACCGTTTCGAACTAAAACTTAAGCCAACTTATGACCTAATGTAAGGCCGACACTTTCAATATCAGAAAGCACTTCTAGGTTAGCAAGCGCCAACTGACATCCCTGACTATTCAGACTATGCTGGACCGAGCAATCAACCTGCCACTGACGTAATACATAAGCGGCGATGGCCGCGCGTAAATGTAAAATCAACTTCCCTTCTTGCATAGCATAATCAAGTTCGATGGCAAGACTGCTGGACAAACTTGGGTGTGGAATTAAACAAAGCGTGACCATGCGCTGCCACTGTTCGTCATAGGCACTGGCTTCGTGTACCCGTATATCAGCCGATATTGCACTGACCTTGGTAAAGCGAGTACACACAAAATCGCGGAATTTATTAGTCTTACGATCATAAGCGCGCACATGCCAACGATGACCATTATTCACAATTGAATGGGGCACGATAGCCCGTTCACTCTCACCTGAAGATACCGAAACATAAGAGCACTTAATGGCCTGTTTATTGTGAATGGCTCGCATAATACTGGCAATAATGTTGGCATCAGGATGAATAAGTCGCACCGCATCAAAACATTGGTCAGAGGGCTGCACACCGCTTGAAATACCATTACCAAAACCACGACTAAGGGAAGTTAGAATGACTTCAGGGTTATGCTTAAATAAGGGCTTAAATTGCTCGCACCGATGATAACGCTTGGTCTGGTGCATCAGTTGTAAATTGTCTGGCGCTAGCTCTTTATAGGTACTGAAATCGCGCGTGCTGGCGGCTAACCCGGTTTGAAAACGTTGAATAAGATCAGTACGGGCCACTTGACCAAAATACTGCAAACTAAAATCGATAAAGGCCAATCGGTCTTGTTGAGCGTGACCCAATAAAGTAATAGCTTGTTTTGTATCCAGAGTGGGTTGTGGCATTGGCATAGACTCATTTTGATGATGTCAAAAAAGCATAAACCAAGCTTGAGAAAGATGCAATCATTATGATGGCATCTTAATAATCATTATAAGCATTAAACTTTTTTTACGCTTAAGCAGGTAAGGGCAAACTACCATGATGCAAAAAATCACTGAGATAAAAATTATAGGGTTGACCCTGCCCTGCTTGAGTAAAACTGACTTTATCGGGATGGCTTAAACATAACCAATTTTGGCAAGATTCTGGCTCTTTTGATGTGATCGCCTGTGGCATTGCAATCGCAATGTTAATCCCCTCGTCACTCCTTGCTGAACAATAACGTATTACCGCAACCTGTTTTTCTAGCTGCAAATACTGCCCCACTGTTTGGCAAAACTGGTAGCTATCAACACTTATTAAAGCAGCTTTAATTGGGTCAAAATGTCCTGAACTTAAGTCTGCACATTGGCTAGTATTGATCTGTAAACTAAACATCATATGCTGGGATTGGACTGGATGTTGATAAGGAACCTGCAGATGATGAAAAAAAACAAATCGATAGTAGGCCACTTCGGCGAGCACTGTATGCTCGTTTTCGCTGGCATAAAAAAAGCTGGGTAACAGACGCGTACCAAAGCGTGAGCCGTATTTTAGTGGAGGATAGCGAAAAGGTGTTTTAAGCAAATAATGCATGTGCTCCGTATCTGCACGATAACGGGGTTTGACCTCATCGAGCATTTGCTCAAGTAAGTATTGCTCATCGAGATCATCAACCAATTTCATGGTGGCAGCCACTTCTTGAGTTTCAACAAAACGTTTCACCCGCCCCGCATAATTAACGGGACAATGACTGTGTTTATATAGCTCAGTAAAATCTGCTAAGGAAAACATTAGCGTTTATATTTTCCCGCGCATGGCATCAAGATAATCATTGGTTTGCATTAGGCCTTGCACAGTTTGCACCAACTCAAGGGGTTTTCCGCCCAAGGCATTGTTGGGCGTACTCAACCAATGACGCATAAAACCTTGGTCGCCACCTGAAATAGCAAATAAAGAGCGATATAGTCGGATAAAATGCAGCGATAACTCAGAAGATTTTGACTCTAGCCCTAGACCGATGCCTTCTTTGCGGGACAAAGTAGAACGATTTACCCCAATAATCTTGCCGGCTATTACCTTGCTAATGCCCAATTCAGCACAAGCATTGTTAAAGGCTTTTAGCAAAACCGACGCTCGGTCTTTTGACTCTTTTATATTCGCCAAAGCTGACATCGTTGACTCCTCTAGTTTTTGCAAAACTACACTAAGCATTAAGCGCTTGAATTCTGTTCAACTTTACGCCAATACGTTGCAAAAGTCACATTTTTTGCCATTAAATTGCAAATGTAGCAATAAAAAAGAATTTTCTGTCTGCCCCTTTGAGCAGAACATGCTTAAAAAGATTTGAATTAATCCTGTATAAGGTCATTATGAAGGCAGAATGACCTTGATTTATTAGTGAGCACCTCATGAAAGCAATCGCCTATTACTCATCCTTACCTATTTTGCATGACGATGCTTTGGTCGACATCGAAATTGAACAACCTATTGCCACAGGCCGCGACTTGCTGGTAAAAATTAGCGCCATCTCAGTTAACCCCGTGGATTGTAAAATTCGCAAAAATGTTGATCCTCAAGGGCAAGCAAAAATATTAGGTTGGGATGCAGTCGGCGTAGTCGAAGATGTTGGCGATGAAGTCAGTTTATTTAAGATTGGCGATTCGGTGTATTATGCAGGGGATATCACTCGCAGTGGCAGCAATGCTGAGTATCAATTAATCGATGAGCGCCTTGTGGGTTTCAAACCTCGCACTCTTAGCGACGCTGAAGCGGCAGCGCTGCCGCTAACGTCGATAACTGCTTGGGAAATGTTGTTTGAGCGCCTTGATATAAACAAACCGGCGAACCGCAACCCCTTGTTACTAGTAATAGGTGGTGCAGGGGGAGTGGGCTCAATCCTGATCCAACTGGCTAAACATCTCAGCCAAGCAACTGTTATTGCCACGGCTTCCCGCCAACAAAGTCAAGCCTGGGTGAAAGACCTCGGTGCAGATTATGTGCTCGACCATAGCCAGCCTCTTAAAGCACAAATAGAGGCCTTAAACTTGGGGCAAGTCAGTCACGTTGCCTGCACCACCCACGCAGACGAACACTTTGTGGCTCTAATCGAACTATTAAAACCACAAGGTAAACTCGGCATCATTGAATTTTCTGGCAGCGCGATAGACCTTAATTTACTCAAGGATAAGAGCATCTCTTTGCACTGGGAGTTTATGTTCACACGGGGCAAATACCAAACTGAAGATATGATAGAGCAACACCACTTACTCAATCGTATCGCCACCCTCATCGATGAAGGCTTGGTAAAAAGTACTTTAGGTAAAAACTTGGGGAGCATCAATGCTAAAAATTTACGTGCATCACATGTACTCAGCGAGAGTAACAAGACCATTGGCAAAATTGTATTAGAGGGCTTTTAAGCTTTAAACCCAAACCATATGGGCGTCTAAAAGCGGCACTAGCACCTAAGTCAAACACAACACTGTTGGGTCTTTGTTAGTTATTCTCTTTCTCATCGAGAATATCTTGAGTCTTCCGGCTGCGCCATTCAGCAGCCACTAGTAGCATCATAAGCAGTAAGCCTACTGCGACAAATATTGTAGTCATGTTCATTCCTAATTGATTGTCGATGACGCACCACATCGCAAAACGAGATTTTAGCTAAATCGCTAATCTTTATAAGCCTGAAAGGTACGTTCAGCGCAGCCCTATTGGCGCACTATTCAGTGGATTAGCGTAATTTGAGGAAAATTAACTCTCAAGTGAAGATTCACACCCATTCATACTTGAGTTCTAGTCAATAGAAGCAAATTATACACCAAAAATGCATTCAATATCGGCTTAAAAAATAATCATTTTAAATCAGATAGATAGTGATGAATACTAAGAGAATTTTAACACTCACAGTTGCAAGTGGCCCTAACATGCGCGACTAGAGTGCATTTTTAGGATTTTATTGACCTAACATGAAACAGTATAATGAAAACTGTCTTTGAGCGACGATGAATAGGTATGTCATCTAAACTGCATTACAATGGGCGTATTCAAACGAACAGAGATGAACGACTATGACAGATAAAATGAATGAAGATGCCTTGATGGCGCTAAAAATAGCCTTTAGTTATATGCCTAAAGCGATTGAAGTAAATAAGTATGAATATGGTGAGCGTTATACCAAAGTGCTTGAACATATTGAGACCGTGCGTGAAGAATTACTTGCAAACGACGTTGATCCAGAAGAGGTTTATGGCGAGATAAACCCAGACAATACACCTAACTCTTGTTATTAATTCTACTGGTTAATTTTCAATTCGTCGTTTGATAACACCTCGATATCATTAGTGAGTGAAACCACTGAGGTGTCAGTTAAACCATTGTAGACGGCACGGATGTGGTTCTGGAGATCGAGCAATACTAAATTTTAGCTAGGTAAAAAATCTTGTTTTCGACGTTTTCACCAAGATCTGCATTGGCTTGATAGTCATTGCGAGTAAACACAACTATTTCATCTATATCGCTGGCCTAGTGCTGTCTATTCTGGTTTGGCATCAATAGTTTTCAAAGAGCGCAAAAAAAGGCCTAAACCACCTGAGGTGCCACCTGCTCCGCGCATTTGTATTTCCTTGTTTAGTTCTTAACTAACTAAAAAAATCATTAATGAATATTTTGCAGTTTTACTCCGCCAGCATAAATTTTGCTGACAGCGCCTTAACTTGTTAAGCCACAATACCTGCTGCTCTGTAAAGCTGTAAATGCACCTCAACTAAAGCCTTGATATCACGCTGATAGCCTCCACCGATCACGGCTGCAATAGGCAAACCTTTTTGGGCACAAATATCAAAAACTAACTTATCACGCTGATATACCCCATCAGTGGTGATGTTTAGATGGCCTAAGTCATCATTGATATGAATATCAACGCCCGCATCATAGATAACAGCGTCAGGACCAAAGGTATTTAGGGCCAAATTTAAGGCCTGATCAACGGTTTCTAAGTATTCAAGATCTTCGGTGCCTTTGGCAAGGTTAAAGTCAAGATCGGAAACTTGTTTGCGCGCTGGAAAATTCTTCTCACCATGAATCGACACGGTATAAACCTGTGAATTATTGGCGGCTAATTTGGCGGTACCATCTCCTTGATGCACATCACAATCAAAAATCAGTACCTTATCAACTCCTTTAGTTTGCAACATGCTTAATGCGGCTAAATACAAATCATTAAATAAACAGAAACCCGAGCCATAATTGGCAAAAGCGTGATGATAACCGCCTGTTAGATTTAATGCTTTGCCCTGCTCTAAAGCCAGTTGAGCGGTCAATACTGTTCCACCAACTGCAGTAAGTGAACGTCTTATCAGTTGTTCTGACCAAGGAAAGCCAATCCGGCGCATTGCTTTTGGATCAAGGGTGCCACTGACTAATTGCTTAACATAGAGAGGATTATATACCTGGCACAGCTGTTTTTCTGTCATTGGTGTAGGCGCAATAAAGCGTGATTCAGGTATCTGTAATTCGCATAAACGATCATGGATCCCTTGATATTTTTCAATAGGGAAGCGATGACGAATGGGTAACTCTAGTTGACTATAAATCGGATGAAAAACTAATGGGCTCATTTACAAACCATATGATAAGAATTAGCGTATCTGTATAGTGAATACGATAAAAAAGCCTTAAAGGAATACTACCCTACTGTGAATAAGCCACAATATCTAACAAAAATTCTCTTACCACTTTTATTTATCGCTAGCATGATAAGCCTAGCAAACGCAGAAGTGATTTATCAAGACCAAGCAAAATTACATCAGATTGTTGGCCAAATATCGCCTGCTAACATCGAAAAAGACATCACTAAGCTAGTAAACTTTGGTACTCGTCATACGCTGTCTGAAACTGAGTCTGAGACTCGCGGCATTGGCGCAGCAAGGCGTTGGATTAAAAGTGAATTCGAACAAATTAGCGCCAATTGTGGCGGTTGTTTAGAGGTGTATTATCAAACCCAAGTGATACAAGATGAAAAACGTATTCCCGGACCAACAGAAGTCGTCAGTGTTATCGCAATTCAAAGGGGTATAAGTGATCCGAATCGATACGTATTGATGTCTGGTGACATTGATTCCCGTGTATCGGATGTGATGGATTTCACCTCTGATTC
The DNA here is from genome assembly GCF_040012495.1 of Paraglaciecola sp. 25GB23A. Lineage (NCBI taxonomy): Bacteria > Pseudomonadati > Pseudomonadota > Gammaproteobacteria > Alteromonadales > Alteromonadaceae > Paraglaciecola > Paraglaciecola sp. 25GB23A. Next base: position 337,321 of record NZ_JBDYKM010000001.1, on the reverse strand, counting down.
TCCTGGCGCCAATGACAACGCCTCAGGCCTTGCTGGCACCCTAGAAGCGGCGCGCGTACTAAGCCAGTATAAATTTAATGGCAGCATTGTCTATGCAGCTCTTGCCGGAGAAGAGCAGGGATTATTCGGCGGTAAGATTCTCGCCGCAGCAGCACAAAAAGCCGGATGGCGACTCAAGGCCGTGCTAAACAACGATATGATTGGCAATATCGCCGGTATCAACGGTGTTATCAATAACAGTAGTGCGCGAGTATTTGCCGAAGGTACTCGGGTCAACGAAACCAAAGAAGAGGCGAATAGCCGACGCTTTACTGGTGGAGAAGTTGATTCACCTAGTCGTAACTTAGCCCGCTATATAGACTGGATTGCCGACCGTTATATTCCCAATTTAGATACTATGGTCATCTATCGACTCGACCGTTTTGGTCGCGGTGGACACCATCGCCCGTTTAACGACTTAGGTTTTCCAGCCGTGCGTATTATGGAAACCAACGAAAACTATAATCGGCAACATCAAGATTTACGCTCTGAAAAGGGTATCGAATACGGTGACACCCTAACTGGTGTTAATTTTCCCTATGTTGCCAAACTCACTTCGTTAAACGCAGCGTCGTTGGCCAGTATGGCTTGGGCTCCCTCGCCACCAGCTAAGGTAAGCTTCAAAGGGGCCGTTCAAGCGAGCACAACCTTAAGGTGGCAGGCCTTAGACAAACAACAAAATCCTCAACTGGCTGGCTACAAAATTTACTGGCGTTATACTGATGCGCCGCAGTGGCAATACAGTAAATATGTTGGCGATGTTAGTGAGTACACCTTAGAAAATGTGGTTATCGACAACTACTTTTTTGGCCTTGCCAGTGTGAGTAAAGACGGATTTGAGAGTCCTGTGGTATTTCCGGGACCAGCTGGCTCTTTCGGTGAGTAAACCCCAGATTTCGTTAACAATATTAAGCCAGAGTTGAATAAGACATGAATAGAGAACAGTGTGAACGATAAAAACGATAAACAAGCTTTAGCCTTGCCAAGTAGTAGGCTCAGTCGCTTTTCAAAATTAGGCTCTTTAGCCACTCGCGTGGCGGGTAATATGCTGGCCGATGGTGTGAGTGAGCTAGCGAGGGGCAATCGCCCCAAACTGAAAGATTTACTGCTTACCCCAGGCAACGTCGGCCGAGTAGCGGATCAACTGGCGCAAATGCGTGGCGCAGCCATGAAAGTAGGTCAGTTGTTGTCAATGGATTCAGGCGATATTCTGCCGCCGGAATTAACCAATCTGCTGGCTAAATTGCGCTCTGATGCCCATGCTATGCCAGAAAAAGAACTGGTAAAGCTATTAAGCCAGCAATGGGGAGAGGATTGGCGCAAACGTTTTATCCAATTTCCACTAAAACCCATAGCCGCGGCTTCAATTGGCCAAGTGCATAAAGTTATTGATGATGATCTAAAACGTTTAGCCATTAAAATTCAATATCCCGGCATAAAACAAAGTATCGACAGTGATGTTGATAATGTGGCGGCTTTGATAAAAATGACGGGGCTGTTACCCAAGAAACTAAATCTGACTCCTTTGCTAAATGAGGCAAAAAAACAATTACACGATGAAGCGGATTACGCACTCGAAGGACGACGCTTACAAGAGTATGCCAAGGTTATCGCCAATGACGATGCCTTTGCGATGCCCATCTTCGAACCCCAGTTAAGCTCTGAGTTGATACTTGCCATGACCTATCTGGATGGCAGTCCAATTGAAGAACTAGTCGATGCTCCACAAATACTAAGAAATAAAGTGGTAAGCGATTTAATGCGCCTGTTTTTTAAGGAGTTGTTCGATTTTCAACTAGTACAAACTGATCCTAACTTTGCCAACTTTCAATACAACCACGACGAACAAAAAATCATACTGTTAGACTTTGGTGCCACTCGCAATTATCCAGCTGAATTTGCCAATGCTTACCGACGTTTGATGAGTGCAGCTGTTGCCAAAGATAAAAGTGCGATTTTACAAGCCGCCTTAACTATTGGTCTTATAGCTGAGGCTGTTCCAAGCCACATTCAGGCAATTATCACTGATATGGTGTATCTAGCCTGTGAACCTTTATATGCTGAACAAGCTTATGATTTTGCCAACAGTGGTTTGTCCGCCCGTTTGCAACAACAAGGTATGCAAATTGGTTTGGACAAAGAATACATTCACACCCCTCCTAGCGACGCGATATTCTTACATCGCAAATTAGGTGGGTTGTTTTTGTTAGCCATGAAACTCAAAGCCAAGGTCAATATGGCCGAACTATTTGCTCCCTATCTTTATAAATAAGGGTATTATCGGCATTGTTTCGCGCTGAACAATGAGTTTGCGCGAACTCCCGTCGATAAAACTTAGTCCATTTCCCACCTCGTTATTTCTCTCTAAAAAGGTACAAAAAAGTTAAATTTTGCATCTTTTTGCATCTACTTTGGATTCTCAATCGTTTATAGGTAACACTACAAAACTAAATTGCAATTTGACTAGGTAGTAACCATGGAACATGAAGAGCATCTTCGCTTGTTAGGCAAAATAGCAGCGGGCGATCAGCTGGCATTTACAACGTTATACGAAGCCACCAGCGCACAATTATATGCAATCTGTCTAAAAATGCTGAGGCGCAAAGAATGGGCTGAAGACGCAGTGCAAGATGCTTATGTGAAAATATGGCACAACGCTGGCGAGTATCGAACCGGTTTAGGTACGGTACTAACATGGATGGTGAGTATTGCCCGTTACCGTGCTTTAGACATGTTACGTTTTTATAAAGTACGCAACGAACAAGATATTGATGAGACGATCTTACTTGACGATGATGATTTGCTCGACCTGTCTAGCGAAGATAAAAAACAACTCAATTTTTGTTTAGATGAGCTCGAAGATACGCAAAAACAAGCGATTCATTTGGCTTTCTATTGTGGTTTAAGTCACCAAGAAGTGACTACCCACATAGACGCTCCATTAGGGTCAACCAAGAGCATGATTAGGCGTGGTTTACAGTTACTAAAAAGGTGTTTAGGAATATGAATTATTTAATCCAACCCCGACGCGATGCATTGGCCGCCGAGTATGTGCTTGGTACTTTGCGTGGCAGAGCTCGTGTGCGTTTCCAAGGTCTAATCTTACAATATCCTGCGATACGCGCTTCAGTAGAACAGTGGGAACAACACATCAATTCACTGGGCAGCCAGTTGCAACCTGTGCCGCCCGATCCCATTGTATGGGAAAAGATTAAACAACGACTGGCCTTTGACGGGGCACGTACACCAAGTCAACAAACCTTGGCAGAAAATGTCATAGAGTTTCCAAGTAAAACAGTATCGCGCTACAAAGCACTGTCCCTACTCGCAAGCGCCGCCGCCATCGTTTTGGCTGTATTATTGGTACAATTGCAACCGACGCCCTTGTTGCCTGCTCAACAATTTACAGTAATGCAAAATGAAGCCAAAGAATCGCTGTGGTTAATCGAAATTACCGCAGAGACAATAGAAGCTTATGCGTCTAAAAACGTCAGCCAACGTCAGCAAAATGACTATCAATTATGGATGATTGCCGAAGATGGCAGGCCCCCTATTTCTCTGGGTCTATTGCCACAGTCAGGCTTAGCATCATTGGCAAAACATGCACAATTTGAACAACTTGATATTGCTGCTTTGGCGGTCAGTTTAGAGCCGCTAGGTGGTTCGCCCACAGGTTCACCGACTGAAGTATTGTATGTCGCGAAGCTTGCCCTAATGTAAACGTTCAATTCAATCTATGACGCCCTGATCTCAGGGCGTCAATATCTTGTATCAGACCCATTCGATACAAATATTGGTGAATTCACCTAACTCAATCTCCCCACCCCATAATGTAAATATCAGCCTGTCTTAGTTTTACTAGATTCCGAATGAGTGAAGTAAGACAAAATAAAAAATATTTTCAACTACTCTAAACAGTAACAGATTAAATTTTTAAATCAGAGACATTCTCCCAAACACCCTCACAGCCCCCTATAAACCTAGGAGTAATGATAATATTTTAGCTTGACCACGCACATATTAATCATCGCTATATCCTCTTTTTAAAATAATTTAAAAAATAAATTAATTATTTTGCATCTAGTTGAGGATGTGGATCGTTTGGCTTGATGACAAAACAAAACAATAGAGGAATATGTCATGAACAAGTCTTCATCCACACTCGCACTGAGTCTTTTAGCCACTGCCATTATCGGTCAGTTTGCCCATGCATCTAGTCACAGAGAAGCACCTAACATCACGCGTTTTCCGACACTCGATTCAACAGATTTTTATGCTTTTAACAGTTATGAAGAAGGGCGCGGTGATTTTGTTACCATGATCGCTAACTACATTCCATTACAAGATGCTTACGGCGGTCCAAATTATTTTGCCATGGATCCAGCAGCAGTTTACAGCATACACATTGATAATGACGGTGACGCTGTTGAAGATCTAACCTTTCAACTGCGTTTTAAATCAATGTTAGCCAACAGTAATGAAGGAATTAAATTAACTGTCGGCCCTGAAGGTAATCAACGTACCGTAGGTGTACCTTTAAAAAATATCGGTGGTATTTCAGCCACTGACCAAAGTGCTGCTAATTTTAGTGAATCGTATTCGCTTACCTTAGTAAATGGACCACAAAGTAGCGGCACAGCCACGACTATACAAAATGCCACAAGCGGCATGGACTCCTTCCACAAACCCTTAGATTTCATTGGCAATAAAAGTTTTACTGATGCAGCCGGTTATCAAGCCTACGCAGATACGTTTGTTTACTCATTTGCCCTACCCGGTTGTGAGCAAATGGGCAAAGTATTTGTTGGACAACGCAAAGACGCCTTCGTCGTCAACCTAGGTAAAACCTTTGATTTAGTCAATTATGTACCGGTTGAAGGCGACAGCGCACCGGGTGCCGGTGATGCAGGTGGATTTCCTGGTGGGATCACGCAATCGGCTGACAATGATGATTTAATTGATAAAAATGTCACGTCTATTGCCATTGAAGTCCCTAAGTCATGTGCCACAGGTATGGGTAACGGCACCATTGGAGCTTGGACCACAGCCAGTTTACCTCAAGCACGGATTCTGAATCCTGATGCGAGTTTTGCATCCACAGAAGTGAACGGTGGAGCATTGACTCAAGTATCACGCTTAGGTAATCCACTGGTTAATGAATTGGTAATTGGTTTAGCGGATAAAGATACTTTTTCTAGTTCACAACCCAAAGATGATGGTCAGTTCGCTGATTATGTTACTCACCCGACCCTACCTGAATTATTGAATATCTTATTCAAAGATGCGGTCAATACAACCTTAGGCGCAAACATTGCAACACTTGCCCCCACTAATTTTCCTCGTACGGATTTAGTCACGGCATTTTTAACTGGCTTCCCTGGTGTAAACCAACTTTCTACAGTAACACCGTCTGAGATGTTGCGTTTAAATACGGATATTGCAGCAACAGCCAGTGCAATGCAGTCTCCCTTTGGCGTTGCTGGAGATGATTTGGCCGGTTTTCCTAATGGTCGCCGCCCTGGTGATGACGTAGTAGATATTGCACTGCGTGTAGTAATGGGTCGCTTGTGTTATCCCATCCCCGTTGCAGGTGTTGAAACTGATTTAGGTTTGTGTGCGCCTGAAGATGCAAGTGTCGGCAATGTACCCTTTACTGATGGTGCCCCGGTCAATGCTTCAATGATGATGAACTCATTCCCCTATCTTGCTACCCCAAAATCTGGTTCAGAGTAAGGAGTCGATAATGAAAGCTAATATAAACACAGTCACTCTGGTGATATTCAGTTTATTTGGGCTAACGGCGTGTAATTTTTCAGACGATGATACGCCTAAGCCTAACATGTCACCTATGGCATTAGATGCCAGCATAGTGACCCAAACTGATACGCCCGTTATGGATAATCTAAGCGCAACCGATGCTGATAATGATGCTCTGACCTTCAGTGTTATTACCGACCCCATGTCAGGTACCCTGACGGTTATGAGCAATGGTTCATTCACTTATACACCAGCAGAAAACTTTGTTGGCTCAGATAGTTTTGTATTCAGTGCGAGCGATGGCATTAGCGCTGCTGCTGAGGCTACAGTGAATATCACTATTGAAACCTTACAGCTTAGTTTTGGTGAATACAGTCGACAAGCCTTTAATCAAGCATCAAGCGACTCACCTCTACCAATCAATGGCAGGGCATTCACCCAAGATGTCACTCAGGCTAACGCCTATGACGACTTAATTAACAACTAACAAACCTGTTTTACCAGGAAGGTTATGTAGCCATGGATGGCTTTTTTAATACCCTTGTTTATCAACTAGGAGAGATAGTCATGCGCCACCAGCAACGTAGTTTAATTTTATTCATATTTTTTATTAGCCTTGGTGCGTCGGCAGAGCCTTCTAAGCCCCTGGATAGACAACAAATCGTTGCCCGTTGGGATCTCGGTGCAGCTAATAAAGAAACTAGTTTACCCTTACAACAGCGCATGGAAAAAGTCGCTTGGCACATTGAACAAGGCCAATATGCAGGCCAAGCCAATAAGCATTATGGTCGTGCAAGAGCATTGTTATCACCCTTATTTGATTCTGCACAAACTTCCCAGTTAAGTACTGAAAATAACATCACCCAAAGTTACACCTTATATTTATGGTCACGAGTGTTACAACATCAACACCAATTTGCCCAAGCGATCAACTATCTAGACCAAAGCATTGAATTGAACCCTGATAACAGTGCGGCTATATTACTCAAGGCTAACGTTTTGCTGACCCAAGGGCAATTCGCTCAGAGCAAACAGACTTGTACACAGTTATTAGGCAAAGCCGATCTGCTGCTTACCACTGCATGTGTTTTAGAGGTGATGGCAAATCAAGAGCAATTAAGCGCTAGCTATGCGCAACTGAGCCAACTGTTAAATCAGCAATCGATGCGCAATAGCCAACAAAAGCAAGATTGGTTGTTACAACTCGCCGCTGATATGGCCTTAAGATTGAATAAGTATCAAGAGGCGGAAAAGTGGCTGGCTATGGCTCTTTCTGACGTGAGCGAAGGCTCTGACAAGCTCAATTTAGCGCAGAAACCACTCAGTTTAATTGTATTGTGGGCTGATTTGCAATTAAGCCTCAAGCAAACTAATACAGTATTAGTGCAACTTAGTTACGTTGTTGAGCAGGCTGGGTTCAAAGATGATGCCTTGTTAACACGACTGAGCTTGGCCGAAAAAACCACCGCCAAAACTAAGTGGCAAACCCTGCTAACAGAGCGTATTGAACTAAGAGTAGCAAGACAGGACAAATTTCACAGTGCTGATCTCGCACGTTTTTATCTGGATATCGCGCCCAATCCTGAGCAAGCACTTTATTGGGCAAGAATTAACTGGCAACAGGCAAAATTAAATGACGATAAACAACTTTTGGATAGAGCCTTAATGATGCAAAATATCGACTCTTAAGCACAACAACTATCCATGCGGTCATCTCACTCTATTTATTTTGGAACACCACCATGAAGTACTTTTTTAACTCTTGTCATGCCAGACTGCTACTTTTAAGCCTTTTGTTATACTGGCCTGCGGCTAACGCCCATCAAATGAGTACGGCCTATTTGCAGTTGTCGCAGAGCCCCTTGCATATCTCTGCATTTGAGCAAGAAACAGCTGAAGAAACTCCCCTAGCCACTTTTTATGGGGAACTCCAACTGCGTTGGTTTGATTTAGAATTGGTGATTGGCCTAGATGCGAATACTGACGGCGAATTATCTTGGGCTGAAGTTGATAGTCGTTCACCGGAAATCAAAGCTTTTGTGCGGCAACACCTTTCCATATTAAGCGCTAATGCGCGCTGTGAATTAAACATAGAGAACGATATTCAGACCGACATGCATTTTGATGAAGGTTACTTAGTGCTGTATTTTAGCAGCCCCTGTCCCGTGATAAACGCAGATAATAAACCCCATGTTTTGACTATTCAGTATTCTGCCATTTTCGCTCAAGATGCTGATCACAAGTTGTTAGTCAACGCCGAGCTTTTCGAGCAAAAGTTTGCTGGCGTGTTAGATGTACAAAACCAAAGCTACCTAATAGAGCCCGAAAATAACCGAATTTTAAGTATTGTTTTTACCTATATTTATCAGGGCATAAGCCATATTTTCATGGGCACTGACCATATTTTGTTTCTATGTGCCTTGTTACTTACTTGTGTGCTTCATCGCGAAAATCACCAGTGGCAAGCCAAAGCTAACTTAAAGAAAATATTAAAAGACACAGCCTGGATAATAACCGCTTTTACGGTTGCTCATTCACTTACCCTAACGGCCACCGCAATGGATATTATTGTGCCAAGTAGTCGCTGGGTTGAATTCGGTATTGCTTTGTCAGTGATGTTAACCGCACTCAATAATATTTGGCCCTTAGTTTTACGCCTAGGCTGGATTACCTTTGCTTTTGGCTTATTACATGGCATGGGATTCGCTGGTGTTCTGGGAGAGCTAGGTATAGACAAGGACCAAAAACTGCTGTCGGTCATCGCCTTCAACCTTGGCGTAGAATTTGGCCAGCTAATGATATTGGCGGCACTATTACCAATTTTACTCTATGTCGGTAAACGTCGTTGGTACCAAACTTACGGTATGCAGGCAAGTTCAGCCGTTATTGCAATCATTGCCTTGCAATGGTGTATTGAGCGTTTTTAATTCAAGGTGGAATAAGTTGTTATATTCTAGTTACGACGGCTTAAAGCGCGTTATGATAGTAAAATGCCACCGTCGTATAAGGAAAATCCATGTTAATTAGTTTAACGCCATTGCAAGCTCGAATCATTGGTGTATTACTTGAAAAAGAAAGTACTACACCTGAGCAATACCCTCTCTCGCTCAATAGCTTAACCCTTGGCTGTAATCAAAAAAGTAATCGTGAACCGGTAATGAATTTATCTGAGCAAGAGGTGCAGCAAGGCTTGGACGAACTGAATGATAAAAAGTGCATCTTTACCATCACCACCAGTGGCAGTCGCGTCGCCAAATATAAACACCGCTTTTGCAATACTGAGTTTAGTTCTTTGCAATTTAGTGAGCAGCAACGAGCCCTTATTTGTGTGATGTTGCTACGTGGTCCACAAACTCCGGGCGAGTTGCGCACACGTACCCAGCGCTTAGCCGACTTTTCTAATGTTGAGCAAGTTGAGGGCTGTTTAGTGGCTCTACAAGATCTTAATGGCGAACAGTTAGTCACCAAGCTAGCCAGAGAGCCTGGCAAACGTGAATCACGCTATGCTCAGCTATTTTGTGGTGAAGAAGGTTTACAAATAAATTCCTCTGATTTTAACCAGCAGGATGAGAGATCGGTTCACAACCAGCCAGCATTGAACGTCAGGGTTGCTGAACTTGAAAACCAAGTGTCAGAAATGAAAAGTCAGTTAGAGGAACTGCGCCAACTCGTTGAGATATTAAGCGCCTAAATATGTAAAAAAGCGTAACTATGCCATTGATTGCAGAATCCATTGTTTTAGTTGCGCTTCACCTAAAGCCCCAGAAACTCGATTAATTTCTTTGCCTTGTTTAAACATGATCATGGTCGGAATACTGCGAATGGTAGCGTTGGCTGATACCTGTTGCGCTACTTCGGTATTCACTTTGGCAAACAGGAGTCCGGGGGACTGCTTAGCGACTTGACTAAATACCGGCGCCATCACTTTACACGGCCCACACCAACTGGCCCAAAAATCTACCACTACCGGTAAGTCATTACGTTCAATATACTTGTAAAAATTACTATCAGTGAGCTCTACAGGTTTTGCGGCATATAAAATCGACTGACACTTGCCACATTTTCCTTCGAGATAAGACTTATTCTCAGGGACATTATTGGTAGAAAAACAAGATGAACAAACCAAATGCATCACAGCACTCCTTAATTAAACGGTTTTAAGTTTTAAGATATCCTTGAGTTTCAACAAGGTATTCAGATTACGTGCAGTAGTACTAACACCTAAACATTTATCTACTTTAGCCACCAGCTTAGAACGCCCAATACCTTCTGGTGCAAATAAATATAAGCCCTGAGGCTGCAGTTCGTATGTTTCACTGGGTGATTTTAATTGTTGCAGCTTGGTTAAATCAGGAGAAGCGGGTATCTCATCCACAAAGAAAAAGTGCACTTGCTTTGGCTCACTGTATGCTTGTTTATAGGGGTTTTGTGCAAGTATTTGATTAAATTCTGTGGCAGTCAATAGCATTACTTTGGGCTGAAAATCAAAGTGCCTCTGAATTAACAACGACAATTCACTTGCCAAAACATTAGAACTGACTTCAGTATGTTGAAATACTACGTTGCCACTTTGAATGTAACTTTGAACACCTTCGTAGCCCGCATCTGTCATAATTTGAGTTAATATTTTCATCGGTATAATGTTGTTTCCACCGACGTTAATACCTCTCAACAGCGCGACCCAAGTTTGCATTTTAATGTTCTCGTAGATAGCGAATAGCAGCTTTCAACATCTGAGCATGTAAGGGATTGGCTTTAGGTATTGAGCAAGACTCGGTCTCTTCAATTCCCGTCATATCGTATTTCATCGCGATAAGTTGTTCTGCACTAATAACCAAGTCAGCATGACAGACATTTTCAGACTGCGGAATTTCAAAAAATTGATTTTCTCCTTGGTTATAAGCCATTAAGTCTTTAACCCCTTGAATTAAGGTGGTGGCATCAGCTTGAGAATGGGCAACAAAAATAGGTAGATTTAATTCACTATTATTTTCCATCAGCTCTCGTGTCGACATAATGACATCAACAAGCTGAAAGGCTGCAAAGGTAGCAACAGACGGATATTTGTAGGGGTTGCGTCCCTCGCTTGCGTAATCACCGTCTAATTTTTTGGCAACCCATCTCATGCCCCATACATTGGCTAACATTTCTGCCTTTGACTCTAAGCGTAGAGCGCCAGAAAACAGCATCAAACCTTCGAGTTTATTAGGGTGATGTAATACATACTCTGTGGCTAAAGCGCCGCCCGTAGAAAAACCACCAATAACCTCGCGTTGACCTAAGTCACTTGCTAAGTTAACCACCTTGTCTACAAGATCGCGCCATTTGGCGGCTAATTGAGGATCTTCCATATCTGTGTCAGCACTTTTCAAACCATGACCCGGCAGTAAAGCCACGACTACATTATAACCTTCAGCGTGAAAAGATTGAGCGATGGAACGCAAGTAGAAAGGTGAGTCACTCAAACCATGAAACAATACAATGACTTTTTCAGTCACTTTATTGTGATGCAGAATATAGGGGGCATTGCCGTCGTTTCTCAATGCCGCAGAGCAAACTGAGAACTCAGCTAAACTGGGGGTTTGGCAACCTTGGGTAGTGCCTAACTGAGCTTGGTAAAGTTGTTCAAAGCGATTAAACGCGCCGTCCAGTTCTTGGGCATTAGACGCAGAGGCAAAACCCAGATAAAGAAAAACAAGAGTATAAAAAACGCAGAAATGTTTTGATTGCATAGTAAGATTCTTAGATTGAGATAAGCTCCTTACTATAACGAGCCTAGCGTTTTTTCGCCATGGCTTTAATCTATGTTTAGTGTGTTGCAATAAAAACGGCGCCTCCAAGGCGCCGTTTTATTTTAATTTTAAAAAAACTTAGGCAAAGTATGCCGCTAGCTCATCACTGCCGCCAATATGTTTGCCGCCAATAAATATTTGTGGCCAGCTTTCTTTTCCTGAAAGTGCTTTAAGTGAGGTAAAAGAGACCTCTTTGCCCATCACTAACTCTTCGTAGGCATAACCCTTCTCGTCGAGTAAGTTCTTTGCTTTAGCACAGAAAGGACAACCCGGTTTAGTCAAAATGGTAGTAGGCACTGCCTTAACTGCGTCTGGTGCAATATAACCCAACATAGTATCAGCATCAGATACTTCAAATGGGTCACCAGGCTTATTTGGTTCGATAAACATTTTTTCTACAATGCCATCTTTAACCAACATAGAATAACGCCAGCTGCGCTTGCCAAACCCTAAATCAGCTTTATCTACCAACAATCCCATGCCTTGAGTAAACTCGCCATTGCCATCGGGAATAAGCGTTACGTTACCAGCTTCTTGATCCGCCGACCATGCATTCATGACAAAGGTATCATTTACTGACATACAAATAATGTCGTCTACGCCATTAGCTTTGAATGTGCTGGCTAACTCGTTGTAACGTGGTAAATGCGTAGAAGAGCATGTTGGGGTAAACGCACCGGGCAGTGAAAACACCACAACGGTTTTACCTTTAAATAATTCGTCGGTGCTACGCTTTACCCATTCATCATTAACGCGCGTAGCAAAAGTTACATTCGGTACAGCTTGTCCGGCTTTATCTTGAAAATTTGGATTAGTCATAAGTTTTCCTCTTCTAGTAGGTTGTTCGATTGGTTCTGTTCAATCAATGCCAATAGAGTAAACCGTTATTGCTACAAAAGATAAGTCATAAAAACGATGCAACCAATAGGAAATAACGATTAAAAAACATTTTTCAATTCATTTAATTAAAAATCATTGAAAAAAATCATCACCTTTTTCGGCTAACATAGCATCAATATCTTCTATACTTGGCAAAGCACTGGTTTCTTGATCTTTATTTGCACCACTGGGAATGGCTTTTTCTTCATTGGCCCACTCACCTAAATCGATAAGTTGACATTGTTTTGAGCAAAAGGGTCTAAACGCACTAGCGGGAGACCATTCCACTTCTTTTTTACACATTGGACAAACTACATTCATAAGAAAATTAACCTAAGTTCGGGTGACGATTGTTTAAAAACATAAAGTTAAATGGGTTAATTATAAAAACTATGCACCCTAAAGCAGATAGCAAGCGTGCTTGACTAACAACAAGCCAATTGAAAAGGCACCACTGCATCCACACCACTACTCCCTTGCACTGTGGGAGTAAATAATGTGAAACGAATAGCATAGCGATATTTGTTACCACTGAGCATAGGATAATAACCTTGATCAGTAGTGCTAAAAACACGGATCAATTCATTTTTATCTTCTGCCACGCCCTGATAAAAACCTTTTTCGGCGTTGTATTGCACAAAACGGCCACGCTCACGCAAAAATGAAAGTGTTATTTCTATCGCTTCTTTAATGGGGGTCAATTCTAACATCCAGGTATTAACCTGTTTTAATTTGTTGGCACTAGGCTGTTGTAACCAGTAGTGCAAGCTGGGTAAATCAAAGCTACACGTGCCACCAGGAATACTAAAACGTTGACGGATAGAGGCCAAAAAACGGTCTTCTTTTAAATCTGCCCCAATTTTTTTATTACCTTTAAGAGACTCTCTCAAACGTAATATTTTTTGTAATGATGCCTGCAAAGCTTCGTTATCGATATTTGGATGCTGCGACCAAATGACCAAATTCTTTTCATGTTGTTCAATATCTTTTAATACGTCAGTGCGCAAATCAAGGCGCTCCAACAAATCAAGTAGGGTAAATAATGAACTAAAAAAATTGATAAACTGCCAGCTCTCATTGGCTGAATTGGCATGTACAAGCTGTTTAAAAAGTTGCTCGAGGCGCAGATACGTTCTGACCTTTTCATTGAGCGGAAATTCGTAGATCGCTTGTGACATAGTTACTCTTTAATTAATTTTTGGATTTAAGCGTTTGTTTGATGACTCATTAACGAGACAAGCTCACATTGTAAAGAGTTTTTAAACAAATCAATAGGCTGTTATTGCAAATTGCAGAAAGGAAACTAAATAACGCTGTGTGTTTGTGCAGCCAACTTACCGTAAAGTTGATGTAATTCCGCCACCTTATCTACTAGATCTTTGGGGCCGCCTTCATTTTGTATTACATCATCGGCTATAGCTAAACGTTGTTCTCGGCTAGCTTGTGCACGCATGATAGCAGAAATTTGTTCAACATTGCTGTTATCTCTTTGCACAGTGCGTTGCAACTGAGTTGCTTCAGACACGTCGACAATCAATACACGGTCCACCGACTTAGCTAAGCTATTTTCCACTAACAAAGGCACACTTAATATGCAATATGGTGATGTTGCCGCTTGCGTTTGTTGCTGCATTTGTTGACGGATCAGTGGGTGAAGTAATTGATTAAGCCACGCTTTAAGTTCAGGCTCAGCAAAAACTCTTTGCCTAAGTAGGCTGCGATTAAGCTGGCCTTTTTCATCTAAAATTTCTTTACCTAGCTTAGCCACTATCTGACTTAACCCCACCGTACCCGGGGCGACGACATCTCTGGCAATAACATCAGCATCAATAATATCCACACCGAGACGGGCAAAAAGATCAGTAACGGTGGTTTTACCACTACCTATGCCACCACTTACACCCACAACAAAGCGACTCATTGTACAATCCAATTTAAATATTGACTAACAAACCAATCTCCGTAGAGCAAGGTTAACCAGCCAGCGGCAGCTAGGTATGGCCCAAATGGAATAGGCTGACTTTTATCGCGGCCTTGAACTAGGATTAAACTGATCCCAACAATCGCCCCCACAAAAGAGGATAATAGAATGACAACTGGCAATTGTTGCCAACCGACTAAAGCGCCTAGGGCGGCCAGTAATTTAAAATCGCCGTAACCCATGCCTTCTTTACCGGTGAGCAACTTAAATGCCCAATAAAGTGACCATAAACATAGATATCCCACTGCGGCACCAATAATCGCATCAGTTGTACTGACATACACGCCGCTTACGCTGGCGACTAAAGCAATCCATAGCAGACTGAGAGTGAGTTGGTCAGGCAACAACATTTTATCCAAATCAATAAAGGTCATCGCTATTAATAGCCAAGTAGCCAAAACTGCCAACAAAGCAGGAACCCCAAAGCCAAAATGCCAAGCGGCAATAGCACTCAACACAGCGGTAGTTAATTCAACCAAAGGATATCGAATTGAAATCGGATTAAGACATTGGCTACATTTTCCCTTTAGCCATAACCAACTCAGCAGCGGAATATTTTCCCACGCTCTGATTTTATGCTGACAGCTAGGACAAGTTGAATCGGGTTTGATGAGATTAAATGCAGGGCCATTATTGGCATCTTGCGGGCGCTCAGGGTGCAAAAAGTCTTCGCATTCTTTACGCCATGCTCGCTCCATCATAATGGGTAAACGATAGATAACTACATTCAGGAAGCTGCCAACCATTAAACTGACAACAAAAACCAAAGCAATAAAAAACGTCGGCGACTGCGACATTAGCTGAATCCAAATATCCATAATTAAGTACTTTTAAGTCAAGAAAGAAAAACGCTATAGCTTGCCAGAAATACTGACGTCAATCTACGGTTCAATATTTGTTTGCTTCTGAGCTGATTGTTCGCAGCTGAACTGCGCCGGTCACCGGCAGCTCCTACAAGCGCCCCCCTCTTGTAGGAGTTCCTTCAGGGACGAACAAATCAACAACAAATGCTAATTTAACAACCAATGTCTAATTATTAGCTAGGATACTTGTTCGCAGCTGAACTGCGCCGGTCACCGGCAGCTCCTACAAAAGATAAATCAACAACAAATGCTGATTCCACAACCAATATCTAATTATTAGCTAGGATACTTGTTCGCAGCTGAACCGCGCCGGTCACCGGCAGCTCCTACAAGTGCCCCCCTCTTTTGTAGGAGTTCCTTTAGGGACGAACAAATCAACAACAAATGCTAATTTAACAACCAATGTCTAATTATTAGCTAGGATACTTGTTCGCAGCTGAAGCAGCTCCTACAAAAGATAAATCAACAACAAATGCTGATTTAACAACCAATATCCAATTATTAGCTAGGATGACTGTTCGCAGCTGAACCGCGCCGGTCACCGGCAGCTCCTACAACATAGCTCCCTCTCGGCGGCTTTAACTTAAAACTCGCTGCTCGAAGCTGCTTTATACCCTAAATAACATTACCCATTTCGAATATCGGCAGGTACATAGCCACAATTAACCCACCAATAACAACACCTAATACCGCCATTATCAGTGGCTCTAATAAGCTAGTAAGACCATCAACTAAGTCATCGACTTCAGCCTCATAGATAAACGCAATTTTGCTAAGCATTTCATCAACTGCACCCGCTTCTTCACCAATGGCAATCATTTGCACCACCATTTCTGGGAACACACCGGTCGTGCGCATCGCGGCATTCATTTGAATCCCGCCTGCTACTTCTTTTTTAACAAATAAAATGGCATCGCGAAATATAGCATTGCCTGCGGCACCGGCTGCAGAGTCTAGCGCGCTGATAAGGGGCACACCAGCAGCAAAGGTTGTAGATAATGTTCGGGTAAAGCGTGCCACTGCGGCTTTTTTAAGAATCTCACCAATAACGGGGATTTTAAGTAATTTAGCATCAACTGAATCACGTAATTTTTTCGACTTTTTATGCGCCCGTTTAAATAAGTAGCTGGCCGCAAACAAACCAGCGCCAACAAATAGACCATAATCTTGCATAAAACGTGAGATCACTAAAACAAATTGGGTGAAGGCAGGCAGCTCGGCACCAAAACTACTAAAAATCTCTTCAAATTGCGGTACCACAAAAATTAGCAATATGGTGGTAACAATAAACGCTACTGCAATAACTGCCACTGGATAAAACATGGCTTTTTTAATTTTTGACTTTAGTGCTTCGGCTTTTTCTTTATAAATCGCAATACGATCATAAATAGTTTCTAGCGCTCCGGATTGTTCACCGGTTTCTACTAAATCACAGTAAAGATCGTCAAATTGGTCAGGATGTTTGCGCAGGGAATTAGATAAGGGATTACCGGCTTTTACTTCATTACTAACGGCTGCCAACATTTTACGCATGTTCACATTATTATGGCCTTGCGCAATCATATCGATGGATTGAATCAGCGTTACACCGGCACTGAGCATAGTTGCCAGTTGACGAGATATAATCGCAATGTCCATCGGTTTAATTTTTTCAGCGCCTTTGCCAAATAAAGGTTTGCTTAACTTTTTAACTTTTTTGGCAGAGATACCTTGGCGTCGCAATTGATTTTTTGCTTCTACTATCGACGTAGCCGATATTTCACCTTTAACCGCTTGACCGCGTTTATTAGCGCCATTGTATATATAAGTAATGGGAGCAGTAGCCATAATGAATTTCTCAGTAAGTCCGTAACAAAAAAAGCCCAGACAATTCTGGGCTTCTTATTTTATTTACTAGTATTGATTAGCACAAGTTAGTAGCGACACATCCGCCAGTTGTTGTATCCCAAGTAGTAGTGCCATTTGCTACTGTACCAACAGCAACATAAGTATCAGTTACAGCAACGCCACTACGCACACCGGCAGTAGGAACGACAGTAATAGTATATGGACCGCCCGCAGCGCCTGTTATAGCAACGCTAGTAACTAATGGGCTTTGACTCCAACCAGCCTGTGCAGCGATAGTTGAACAATCAGCTGGAATGCCTGTTTGTACACAAACTTCAACGGCAGTTTTAGCCGGGCCAGCCGATGAAACCACTTCACTATATCCAGCCTTAGCTGTGTAAGTTTGATACGCAGGTAAAGCGATCATGGCCAAAATACCGATAATAGCTACAACAATCATTAGTTCGATTAGTGTGAAGCCGCCTTGTTTTTTAACATTGTTCATTTGATTCATGTTCATGGTGTATTTCTCCAACACTTTATAAGTGCGTAGTGGTTTTTCAAGTTTGTGCCAATGACAGTGGGCTGCTTAATGGCGTTCTTTAAATTCCTGTTTAGTATAGAACGACTTAACAATCTGACAAGTATCTAAAAACATACTTAAGTCTAAAGTGTGAAAATTAAATAACATTATCGTGACTTTATGACTCTCAGTGATAAATCAATGGCATTAACGTTTTTAGTCAGCGCACCAGAAGAAATGTAGTCCACTCCTGTTGCAGACAGTGCTTTTAAACGTTCACGTGTCACATTACCAGACACTTCAAGTTTACTTCTACCTTGATTAAGTATGACTGCTTGCTCTATCAAGGCAATACTGAAGTTGTCTAACATAACAATGTCGGCCCCTGCCTCAATAGCTTGAGTTAATTCAGCTAAATTTTCTACTTCGACTTCAACCGCTAACTCACTATGTTGTGATCTTGCCTGTTCAATCGCCTTAGCAATTGAGCCACAGGCCATAATGTGGTTTTCTTTAATCAAAAAAGCATCATACAAGCCTATGCGGTGATTCTTGCCACCACCACAGGTCACTGCATATTTTTGCGCAAGTCGCATTCCAGGCAGTGTTTTCCGCGTATCTAATAGTTGTGTTTGGGTGCCAACGAGTTCTGCAACGCATGCAGCAACTTGTGTTGCAGTGGCGCTTAAGGTTTGCAAGAAGTTTAAGGCCGTTCTTTCTCCGGTTAAAATAGCGCGAGCCGCACCACTAAGCTGAAAAATAGCTTGATTGGCTTGCAAGTGTTCGCCATCTTTAACCAGCCACGTAATTTTTATATTGGGATCAAGTTGACGAAAGGTTTCATTGACCCATTCGGCCCCAGCTAATACACAAGGCTCTCGGGTAATTACTTGTGCCTGAATCATTTGGTCTTGAGGAATTAAATTGGCCGTAATATCACCGGTTTCGATTGGCTTACCACCTAAGTCTTCAAATAACGCAAAGCTTACTGCTTGTGTAATGTGTTCTTGCAACATATTTTCCCTTTTTTGTTTTATTTTATTTTGGATTATTTTTACCCGTTAATAAGGTCTTGCATATGTGGGGCGGAACCTCGCATTTCGAAGGCGCTTGCTTGAAGCTGCGGTTTGATTTTTCGCGGCTAAAGCCGTTCCTACAATGAGCGTAATATCAGCCATTCGCCTTTTTGGGTGAACTCTAACTGCCTTAATGCACTCATGCCCAATAATATTTCATCACTTTGGTCAGCAGGGTTAATGCTGGCTTGCACATCAAACAGTTGAATATCTCCAATTGAAAGTTGTCCAATTGTGGTCCGTGCGACTTGCACAATACCATTGGCAGTTTGCACTGGATACAAAGCACCCGCAGTTAAATTGAGGCGTTTTGCTAAGTGTAACGGCACAGATACATGAGTAGCACCTGTATCCAATAAAAACACCACAGCTTCATTATTGACTAAACCATTGCTGACATAGTGGCCATTGCGATTTTGTTTTAATTGCACCTCGCTCACTCCTTGCAAGGTGCTTGAAATAGGTTTTCTATTGGGGTTAAATTGCTCTTCGAGCTGCTCATCAAATACCACTACTAGCAAAGCTAAACCCGCTACCCAAGCAAAAATTAGCATCCATTTTCCCATCGCACTGTGTTGCTCAGACAAAGTTATCTCCTATTTAAAACCTAAACTGCTACTTGACCAGGACCTTATCCTGATTACTATGATAACTGCCAGAGGATATTATTAGAAGAAGCTACATTATCAATACCGAACCAAGCCGTGACTTTTATCCCCCTGCGTTACAATGCCCAAGCATGCATTGTGATGCCAGACCTAAGCCAGACAATGTGTCATTGTTGGTTATTCATAACATTTCATTACCCCCCAACCAGTTTGGCGGTAAACATATTGAAGCGTTTTTTTGTGGGAAACTTGATAAAAATATCCATCCTTATTTTAGCGAAATAGCTGAGATGCGTGTATCAGCCCATTGTTTGATAAAACGCAATGGTGAAATAATACAATTTGTACCATTTACACAACGGGCATGGCATGCTGGTAAATCGAGTTTTCAGGGTAGGAGCATTTGCAATGATTATTCTATTGGCATTGAGTTAGAAGGTGCTGATCATATAGCCTATACTCCTATCCAATATGCTAGCTTGGTAAAACTAAGCCACTATTTAATGTTGCTTTTCCCACAAATAAAGCTGTCACGCATTGTTGGACATTGTGATATTGCCCCTGAACGCAAAACGGATCCAGGGCCAATGTTTGATTGGTCTTTTTATCGTCAATGCTTGGTTGCCCTTTAACTGGGTTTAAGTGATATATTAAGTAAGTTATTAATTTTGGAGAAAATGTCTTATGACAATAATCAGTTTGCTCTTGGTCTTACTGGTTGAGCGGGTGACCACAAAATCACAATACTGGCAATTTGAATTTTATTTCAATAAGTTAGTGAAAGCCTTCAAAAAAGAGGATTTAGAAGAATCAAGTAAAAGTTATTGGTGGCTAGGAAGTATCATCCTACCGGTCTTTGTCGTCTACATTTTAGTGCAACAACTGGCAGGTGGATTGATTGAATTAGTCGCCAGTACAGCGATATTAATGGTTTGTGTAGGCTGCCCCGCAGTTCGTGCAACCTACAAGTGTTTTTTACAGGCGGCCAATCGAGGCGATATTGAGGCCTGTAGCCTTTATGCAGAACAACTCGGTAACTCAGACGAAGGGATCGAATCATTTGGCCGTAACTTGGTTTGGCAAAACTACTTACATTATGCCGCCGTCATCTTGTGGTTTACCGCCTTAGGCGCAGCTGGAGCCTTACTGTATGTGCTAAGTCGAGAAATGAACAAACAACTTAAGCTAAACTCTCATCCTGAAGCGATTGATGCTGACAAATTACTGTACGTACTTGATTGGGTGCCGGTGCGTATTACGGCTTTGGGTTTTCTGTTAGTCGGTCATTTTTCACGGGCTTTTCCTATCTGGTTTGGGTATTTACTGGACCCACAAATAGATGCCAAAAGCTTACTACTCAATGTTGCTAAACAAGCCGAAGAAATAGAACCAGACGAAAAGGATTGTACCGAAGAGCCTTGCACCTTGGTTCGTTTAGCCAAACGCAACGTCATGTTTATCCTAGTTGCTATCGCCCTTTTGACCCTTTCAGGTTGGATAAACTAGCTGATCGGACCACACCTAAAATTAAGTAAAAACCCTTTTAAATCAAGAAAATAGATGAAATTAACTCCATCTATTTATCTTGATTTTTAAACACCTATTTACTCAACTTAAAATGTCTAATAAGCTACTGGGCTAAATGGTCTTACCAATTTACCAAGATGGCGAAGTCAAGACATAAACGTTAGACAGTAATCCCAAGGGTGGCAATGCGTAAAATTCAATCTAGAAAATTATCCGATGATATTATGGAACAACTTGAATCCATGATTTTAAACGGTACTTTTTTAGCAGGCCAAAAACTACCACCTGAACGTCAACTTGCTGAACGATTTGCCGTTTCTCGCCCTTCAGTGCGCGAAGCCATTCAAAAATTAGAAACCAAAAACTTAGTTGAACGTAAACAAGGGGGCGGTACCTTTGTTAAACCTAAATTAAATGAACTGATTACAGATCCTTTATTGCTTTTACTGTCAGACAGACCTGAAATGCAATTTGATTTATTAGAATTTCGCCATGCTCTTGAGGGGATGGCAGCCTATTATGCTGCTCTACGAGGGCAGCCAGACGATTACACGGCCTTAAAAAAAGCTTTAATTGATTTGCCTCTCGGGGCTAATTCTGCTGATAAAAGTATTGAGTCAAAAGCACTTGTTAGCTTTTATCTAACCATGGCTGGAGCGGCACATAACCTTGTGTTATTGCATGTAATGCGTAGTTTACAAACTATGTTGCAAGATAATATTCAACGTAACTTAGAAGTATTAGCTACGCATTCTGAAGCACAGTTGGTGATTAATCGACAACGAGAACTTATTGTGCAGGCAATTTTGGCTGGTGATCCTGAACAGGCGCGTCAAGCTAGTAATGAACATTTAGCATATATAGAAGAAACCTTGTTAAATATAAATCGACAAGACATGCGTATGCAGCGTGCCTTACGTCGTATTGAAGTGAAGTAGAAAGTGAAGTACTAAACAACTTATTGAAATTACATGCCAAATTTGGAAATTAAACTATCCTTATTGATTTTTAGTAAGTGTCATCATTAACAAACTAATATAGGAAGCACCATGGCTGATATGATGCATTCGGATGTGGATCCACAAGAAACCCAAGAGTGGTTAGATTCTTTAGAAACAGTTTTAGAAGAGGAAGGCGTAGAACGAGCCCATTTTCTACTTGAAAGTTTAATAGAAAAAGCTCGTCGCAACGGAGCACATTTGCCCTATGATGCGACAACCGCTTATCTAAACACGATCCCTGCAGGCCAAGAGCCTACTATGCCTGGCGACCAAACCATAGAAAGCAAGATCCGTAATGCGATCCGCTGGAACGCTATGATGATGGTAGTTCGAGGCTCTAAGAAAGACCTTGACCTTGGTGGCCACATTTCTAGTTTTGCCTCATCTGCCATGTTATATGATGTGGGTTTTAATCACTTTTTCCGCGCCCCAAATGAAAAAGACGGCGGCGATTTTTTGTTTGTTCAAGGCCACGTATCCCCGGGCATATACTCCCGTGCATTTATCGAAGGCCGTTTGAGTTCAGACCAACTAGATGGCTTCAGACAAGAAGTTGATGGTAAAGGTATATCGAGCTACCCCCACCCTAAATTAATGCCTGATTTTTGGCAATTCCCTACTGTATCTATGGGCCTAGGTCCAATGCAGGCTATTTACTTAGCGCGTTTCTTAAAGTATTTAACCAACCGCGGATTGAAAGATTGTTCTGAACAACGCGTTTGGTGTTTCATGGGTGATGGCGAAGTAGATGAGCCAGAAAGCTTGGGCGCTATTGGCTTAGCAACGCGTGAAGGCTTAGACAATTTGACCTTTGTGGTTAACTGTAACTTGCAACGTTTAGATGGTCCGGTTCGTGGTAATGGCAAGATCATTCAAGAGTTGGAAGGCACATTCCGTGGCGCTGGCTGGGAAGTATTAAAAGTCATTTGGGGCCGTTATTGGGATCCATTATTGGCTCGCGACACTACTGGCAAGCTACTTGATATCATGAATACTACTGTTGATGGCGAGTATCAAAATTACAAAGCTAAAGGCGGCGCTTACACCCGTGAAAACTTCTTTGGCAAGTTTCCAGAAACCAAAGACATGGTCGCTAATATGTCAGACGATGACATTTGGCGTTTAAATCGTGGTGGTCATGATCCAGTTAAGGTTTATGCAGCCTACAAACGCGCGACAGAAACCAAAGGTCGTCCACAGGTTATTCTGGCTAAAACCGTTAAAGGTTACGGAATGGGTTCTGCCGGTGAAGGTAAAAACATCGCGCATAACGTGAAAAAAATGGATATGGAAGCCATTCAACATATTCGTGACCGCTTTAATATTCCATTAAGTAACGATGAGTTAGCTGAATTTCCATATTACAAATTTGATGAAGACAGCGCTGAAATGAAATATCTGCGCAGTCGTCGTGAAGCGCTGCACGGTTACATGCCAAAACGCCTAGCCAAAAGCAGTGAAAGTCTGCCTGCTCCAGCTCTATCGGCTTTTGATGCGATTACCAAAGGTTCTGGGGACCGCGAAATTTCAACAACCATGGCCTTTGTTCGTGTATTGACCGTGATGTTAAAAGACAAAAAAGTTGGTTCTCGCGTTGTTCCTATTATTCCGGATGAGGCACGTACTTTTGGCATGGAAGGTTTATTCCGCCAAGTAGGTATTTATGCCAATCAAGGACAAAAATACGTTCCGCAAGATGCTGACCAAGTAGCTTATTATCGTGAAGATACCAAAGGGCAAGTATTGCAAGAAGGTATTAATGAACTAGGTGCAATGGCCTCTTTTGTTGCAGCAGGGACTTCATACTCAACCAACGATTTACCCATGATCCCGGTTTACATCTACTACTCCATGTTTGGTTTCCAACGAGTAGGCGATATGGCCTGGGCCGCTGGCGACAGCCAAACTCGTGGTTTCTTAATTGGAGGTACCGCGGGGCGCACCACACTTAACGGTGAGGGTTTGCAGCACCAAGATGGTCAGTCACACACTCAAGCGTCACTTATTCCAAATTGTATTACCTACGATCCTACTTATGGTTATGAGGTCGCGGTTATTGTACAAGACGGTATGCGTCGGATGTTTGAAGAACAAGAAAACGTGTTTTACTACCTCACTGTAATGAATGAAAACTACGTGCAACCCGCCATGCCAGAAGGTTCAGCCGAAGGCATCGTAAAAGGGGCTTATTTATTAGACACTGTTGGTAAAAAGAAAAACAAACTTAATGTTAAATTACTGGGCTCTGGCACCATATTACAACAAGTTCGCCTTGCGGCCACGTTGTTAGATGAGAAGTTTGGCATAAGTTCGGAAGTGTATAGTGTGACGTCGTTCAATGAACTGGGCCGCGATGGTCTAAATTGCGAACACTTCAATATGATAAACCCTGAGGGTACAGAGAAAGTCCCCTATATTACCCAACTATTAAACAAGGGTAACAAAGGTCCAACTATTGCTGCTACTGATTATGTTAAAGCCTATACCGACCAAATACGTGCCTTTGTACCAGGTCAATATAAGGTACTAGGTACTGATGGTTATGGTCGTTCTGATAGCCGCGAAAACTTGCGCCGTCACTTCGAAGTTGACCCTGCTTTTATTGCTATTGCGTCTATACGTGAACTAGTGAAATCCGGTGACTTAGATAAAAAAGTATTGGTTGACGCGCTGAAAGAATTTGCCATCGACGGCAACAAGACTAACCCGCTTTACGCTTAACCGAATAGGAGACGATCAAAATGTCAGATTTAAAAGATGTATTGGTACCAGATGTCGGTGGCGAAGAAGTGGAAGTCATTGAAATTTGTGTAGCCGTTGGCGACACCCTAGACGCAGAAGCGTCGCTTATTACCGTCGAAAGCGATAAAGCTAGTATGGACATTCCTGCTCCATTCGCTGGAAAAGTAAGTGAAATACTGGTTAAAGTCGGCGATAAAGTGAGCCAAGATACTTTAATCATGAAAATGTCTGGTGCTGCTGCCGGAGCTGAGTCTGAGTCACCAAAAGATAAGGCTCCAGCTGAAACTAAGTCAGAGCCTAAACCAGAGAAGCAAGAAGCCAAGGAAGAACCTAAACAAGAGTCGAAAGACAATAGTGGTTCTGCTGAGCTAATTGAAGTTGAAGTACCCGACATCGGTGGTGATACTGATGTTGAAGTGATTGAAATACTTGTTGCGGTTGGTGACAAAATTGAGGCAGAAACCGGCCTTATTACTCTTGAAACCGATAAAGCAACCATGGACGTGCCTGCCCCTAAAGCCGGCATTGTTAAAGAAATTAAAATCAAGGTTGGCGACAAAGTATCTCAAGGTAGTTTGGTGCTTATGCTAGAAGTAGCCGGTGCCGCTTCAGCCTCTGCACCTGCAGCAAAAACAGCAGCACCTGCTCAAGCTGAGTCTGCGCCAACAAGTTCATCCAGCGAAAGTGAAGTGATCGAAGTGAGTGTGCCTGACATCGGCGGTGATACTGATGTTGATATTATCGAGATTCTAGTTAAAGAGGGCGACAAGATAGACGCTGAAACAGGCTTGATTACCCTTGAAACAGATAAAGCCACTATGGACGTGCCGGCACCTAAAGCCGGTGTCGTCAAAGAAGTGAAAGTGAAGGTTGGCGATAAAGTGTCGCAAGGTAGCTTGGTACTCTTACTCGAGGTTTCTGGCAGTGCAAAAGCTGCCGCACCTGCCAAAGAGACCAGCAGTAAAGCAGATGCAGCACCCACTAAGCCAACAGTCGCTCCAGCCTCTTCAGCTCAGAAGGCTCCACCGGTACCCCACCATCCATCAGCCGGTGATCAAGGTAAAGGCGGTAAGGCCCATGCTTCGCCATCAGTGCGTCGCTTAGCCCGTGAATTTGGGGTTGATTTAGCCCAAGTTAGCGGTACAGGCCCTAAAAAGCGTGTATTGAAGGAAGATGTTCAGTCATTTGTAAAATACGAGTTATCTCGTCCCAAAGCCACTAACAATTCAGTGTCAGCGGGTGGTTCAGGCGGCTTACAAGTATTGGCGGCACCCAAGGTTGATTTCAGTAAGTTTGGTGAAGTAGAAGAAGTCCCATTAACTCGTATTCAAAAGATTTCCGGCCCTAATCTGCACAGAAATTGGGTAACTATTCCCCATGTAACGCAGTTTGATGAGGCTGATATCACCGCATTAGAAGACTTTCGTAAAGAACAAAACGCGATTGCTGAAAAACGTAAGTTAGGGGTAAAGATCACGCCACTAGTGTTTATGATGAAAGCCGTAGCCGATGCGATGAAAGCCTATCCTGTATTTAATACCTCTTTATCAGAATCAGGTGAAAGCTTGATTCAGAAAAAGTACTTCCATATTGGTATTGCGGTAGAAACACCTGGGGGCTTAGTGGTTCCTGTGGTGCGTGATGTCGACAAAAAAGGCATTTACGAACTGTCACGTGAATTGACTGAAATCAGTATCAAAGCCCGTGACGGAAAACTCAAAGCACCTGATATGCAAGGCAGTTGTTTTACTATTTCTAGTTTAGGTGGAATTGGCGGAACAGCGTTTACGCCTATCGTCAATGCGCCCGATGTTGCCATTTTAGGTGTATCGAAGAGCGAAATGAAGCCTAAATGGAATGGTAAAGAATTCGAGCCTCGCTTAATGTTACCTTTGTCTCTATCTTACGACCATCGTGTCATCGATGGTGCGGTGGGCGCTAGGTTTGTAGTGCACTTAAGCAATGTACTCGGTGACATTCGTCAAATGTTGTTATAACAAATATGAAAGAATTGGCGTGTTTTAGCGCCTTTTCTTTGCTAACTCTCGGGCGACTAGGTAGAATTTCAGCGTCCATACAAAGCAAATAAAAAATTTAAAGAAATTGAGGTCATAATGAGCGAAATTAAAACCCAGTTAGTAGTATTAGGCGCAGGTCCTGGCGGATATTCTGCGGCATTTCGTGCTGCTGACTTAGGAATAGAAGCTGTCATCGTCGACGCCCGAGAAACTCTAGGTGGTGTTTGTCTGAACGTCGGTTGTATCCCGTCAAAAGCCTTATTGCATGTCGCAAAAGTAATAGATGATGCAAAAGACATGGCCGCCCATGGTGTTGTCTTTGGTGAGCCAAAAATAGATTTAGACAAAGTTCGCGGTTGGAAAGACAGCGTTGTTGGCCAGTTAACCAAAGGCTTATCTGGTATGGCAAAAATGCGCAAAGTTAAACATGTGCAAGGCTTCGGAAAGTTTACCGGTAGCAATACTCTTGAAGTTGAAGGCCCTGACGGTAAAACCGTCATTACTTTTGAACATGCGATTATTGCTGCAGGGTCTGAGCCTATCAGCCTACCTTTTATTCCGAAAGATGATCCACGTGTCATTGATTCAACTGGCGCCCTTGAGATGGCCGACATTCCAGAAAAAATGTTAGTACTCGGTGGTGGTATTATCGGTTTGGAAATGGGTACAGTCTATCGCGCCCTAGGCTCGAAAATTGATGTGGTTGAATTTTTAGACCAACTTGTTCCTGCCGCAGATAAAGATGTTGCTAAGGTTTATCAGAAATACGTTAAAGAGAAATTTAACGTGATGTTAGAAACCAAAGTTACCGGCGTAGAAGCTAAAAAAGATGGCCTTTATGTCACTTTTGAAGGTAAACAAGCCCCTGCTGAAGCGGTACGTTACGATAAAGTATTAGTGGCTGTTGGACGTCGTCCAAACGGTAAACTAGTTGATGCCGACAAAGCAGGTGTTACTGTTGACGAGCGTGGATTTATTAACGTAGACAAGCAATTACGCACTAACGTCAAGCATATCTTTGCCATTGGTGATTTGATTGGTCAGCCCATGTTAGCTCATAAAGCGGTACATGAAGGTCATGTTGCAGCTGAAGTTATCTCTGGTTTGAAACATTACTTTGATCCTAAATGTATTCCTTCTGTTGCTTATACCGATCCAGAAATGGCTTGGGTAGGTGTGACTGAAAAAGAAGCCAAAGAACAAGGTTTAAGTGTTGAGACTGCTACATTCCCATGGGCCGCTTCTGGCCGTGCGATTGCTTCTGGTCGCACAGAAGGAATGACTAAGCTTATCTTCGATAAAGATTCTCATCGCATCGTCGGTGGAGCCATTGTCGGCATTAACGCTGGTGAAATGTTAGGTGAAATTGGACTTGCCATAGAAATGGGTGCCGATGCTGAAGATATCGCATTAACCATCCATGCTCACCCAACACTTAACGAGTCAATTGGTTTAGCTGCAGAAATGTACGAAGGTAGTATTACTGACTTGCCTAATCCCAAAGCCAAGAAAAAATAATAGACTTTAAAACGTTAAATACAAAGGGCCCAATACGGCCCTTTTTTTATTCTAACAAAAACGCAAACTTCGGACCCTCCTCGGCATTTTCACTCCAAGCAATCCATTAAATATCTATGTTTTGTAACAATTATTCACACTTTAAATACATAACATTTTGCAAGGCCCTCCTGCAAACAGTAGACTCTGGCGGATTTTTACTCTCAAAATAATAAGATCAAGAAGGCATAATCCCCTATAACTTGCTCCTACGAAGGAAAACAGATGAACAAATTAAGTATGCTCGCTTTAGGCGTATCAGTGGCTCTAGGATTAGCCGCTTGTAGCCCAGCATCTAAAACTGAAACACAGGCAACTCAGACAGTAGCTGAAACAATCGCGCTAACATCAGGCATTGATTTAACGGCCGTGGATTCAACAGTAAGTGCCCAAAACGATTTATTTCGCCATGTTAATGGCCACTGGTTAAATACCACAGAGATACCGGCAGATAAGAGTCGTTATGGTGTATTCAATGTACTGTATGACAATACTCAAGAAAATCTAAAAGCCATTATTCAAGAAGCGGCAGACACCAAGGCAGAAATGGGATCCAATACCCAGAAACTGGGTGACATGTACAACAGTTACATGAATGTAGACCGTGCCAACGAATTAGGTCTAAGCCCCTTACAGAGTTATATTGATGCAATTACTGCGATCAAAACGCCCGCTCAACTTGCGCAAAAAATGGGCGAGTTATATGTTCTAGGTGTAGGTGGCCCGTTTAATTACTACACCTCACCGGATGCTAAAGATCCCGAAGTCACAACAATGTATTTATATCAAGCTGGCTTGACCCTGCCCGATAGAGACTACTACAGCAAAGATGAGCAAAAATACGTCGATTTCCGTGTAGCCACAGAAAAGTACATGGCAGAAATATTAGCTAAGGCTGGAACACCTAACTCAGTTGACGCGGCAAAGCGCATCATGGCTTTAGAAAAAGACATTGCCTCAAAGCACATCTCTCGAGTTGAAAGTCGCGATGCAGAGAAAAATTATAACAACCGCAGTAAAGATGAAGTAAAAGCCCTACTCACAGGTTTTGATTGGCAAGCCTATGCAGATGCAGGTGGTATCGGCTCGGTTGAAAACTTAGTAGTACGCAATATGCCCTACTTTGAGCAGCTCAGTAGTATAATGACTGGCCACGACTTACAAACCTGGAAAGACTATTTAACCTTTAACTTGGTTGACAGCTATGCAAGTCGTTTAAGTCAGGACTTTGTGGATTTGCACTTCGCCTTTCACTCAACCACGCTAAACGGCATTCCAGAGCAACAGCCACGTTGGAAACGTGCAGTGAACTCCACAAGTGGTGTACTAGGTGAAGTATTAGGTCAGCAGTATGTTGAACGTCACTTTACTCCTGAAGCTAAAACCAAGATGGACGACTTAGTCAAAAATTTGATTAAAGCTTACGGCGATAGTATCCAGCAACTTGATTGGATGAGTGAAGAAACCAAGGTCAAAGCCCTAGAAAAACTTGCTTCATTTACCCCTAAAATTGGTTACCCAAGTAAATGGCGTGATTATTCGGCCTTAGAAATCAAAGCCGATGACCTCGTAGGCAATTATTTACGTTATTCTACCTTCGACCATATGGAAGATGTGAAAAAAATTGGCCAACCAGTGGACAAGGCAGATTGGGGCATGACACCACAAACCATTAATGCCTATTACAGCCCGGTCAGAAATGAGATCGTCTTTCCTGCTGGAATTTTACAACCACCTTTCTTTGATATGAATGCGGATGACGCAGCAAATTATGGCGCAATAGGTGCGGTCATCGGCCATGAAATCGGTCACGGCTTTGACGACCAAGGCTCTAAATACGATGGACAAGGTAACCTTCGTAGTTGGTGGACTGACGCCGATCGTGAAGCCTTTGATGCTCTAGGTAAAAAGTTAGTTGCTCAGTACGACGCATTTGAACCAATTGAAGGCCAAAATGTAAATGGTAGCCTGACGCTGGGTGAAAATATCGGTGACTTAGCTGGCGTGACAATCGGTTATAAAGCCTATCAAATGTCATTAATGGGCAAAGAAGCACAAGTAATCGATGGATTAACAGGGGCACAACGCTTCTTTATGGGGTATGCCCAGGTATGGCGCAGTAAGTCACGTGAAGATTCTCTGAGAGCACAATTGTTAAGTGACCCCCACTCACCTGGCGAATTCCGCGTAAATGGTATTGCACCCAACGTTGATGCGTTTTACCAAGCTTTTGACGTTAAAGAAGGCGACGGAATGTTCCTCAAACCAGAAGATCGAGTAAAAATCTGGTAAGAAGTCTAATAGATATAGCCCTAATCAGGTAATACTTGATTAGGGCTTTTTTTTGACAAGTCAGAAAGTAGCTTAAAGCCAAAACATAATTTCCACAGAGCCTGCACTCACCGCCCCTCCCTTGTAGGAGTTCCTTCAGGTACGAACAAACCAGCCATAAAGACAGTCCTCACCACCCTTGTAGAAGCTCCTCCAATTACGAACAAACCAGCCACAAAGACAGTCCTCCCCACCCTTGTAGGAGTTCCTTCAGGGACGAACAAACCAGCCACAAAGACAGCCCTCACCACCCTTGTAGGAGTTCCTTCAGGTACGAACAAACCAGCCACAAAGACAGCCCTCACCACCCTTGTAGAAGCTCCTCCAATTACGAACAAACCAGCCACAAAGACAGTCCTCCCCACCCTCGTAGGAGTTCCTTCAGGTACGAACAAACCAGCCACAAAGACTAATCTTTCCACAATCCTAATCTAAATCTAATCTGTCGAAATGTTCACAACTCAAAAATACCGCTTACCGACAGCTCCTAAAAAAATCTGATGTAAGTAAATTCGACTCGTCTGCGGCTTTACTGTTTAATAAGCGATGTGCTTTGATTGTTTATCCCATTGAGGTGGGCTGTGAAACAAATTGAAATCTTTGAAATAACCAGTCCTTGTATTGGTGTATGCCAATCCGGCCCTAAGGGTTATTGTTTGGGTTGCTTTCGTTCAAGAGACGAAAGGCTGCATTGGACAAAACTTGAACAAGATGTGCAAAGCAAGGTTATTAAAGCCTGCGCTTTGCGTAAAAAACGTTTCTCACAGACTCACTCAAAACCAACTAAAGGCACTGATGAGCAACAACAAATTAGTCTTTTGGACTGAATCGATTAAAAATTATTACCTTATTTAAAAGGGAAATTATGCACAACTTGAAAACCGCCCTAATTACAGGTGCTTCTGAAGGTATCGGTCGTTGTTTTGCCGAGGTTTACGCCCAAAATGGACACAACTTAGTTTTAGTCGCACGCAGTAAGGAAAAACTCGAGTTGTTTGCCGCTGAGCTGAGCACTAAATATGCAATCGAAGTTAAGGTTTTTCCTTACGATTTGATCCCAGTAGATGCAGCAAAAAACCTCTTTGACGACTTGCTAACACAAAACATTGCTGTTGATATTCTGGTCAACAATGCCGGCATGATGTTAGTCGAAAAACTGCATCAAAGTAATAATCAAAGTTTAAATAATCTGCTGCAATTAAATGTGCAAAGTTTAGTCAATATGACGCATTACTTTATCAACCCAATGATTGCCAGAGGCAAAGGGAAAATCGTCAATATTGGGTCGATTGCCAGTTTTATGCCGACACCGAACTTTTCTGCCTATGGCGCAAGTAAGGCTTTTGTTTTGTCATTTTCTGAAGGCCTAGCCGAGGAATTGCGTGGTACAGGGGTAACAATAACTTGTGTATGCCCCGGCATGACAGAAACTAAAATGCTTAGCCATGCTGAAGGTTTGGAGCGCTTTATACCTAAGTTCCTCAAAGCAGATCCGATGGAACTCGCAGCACAAGCCTATAAAGCCAGTATGAAAGGTGAGGTAGTATTTTTAGATAAACTGGCAAATAAAGCCATTGTGCAATGGGCGAGTCACTATCCACGTTGGATGGTGCGCGGCGTAAATGGATTATTTAGCCGCTTTAAATAGGCTTGGAAACAATTAACTCAAGTGAGTTAATTGTTTAAGAAACTGACTTAGCCATATCACTAATATGCTCAATCATATCCCCATGCAGCTCACTTGGCAGTGTATGTCCCATTCCCGGGTAAATCACTAGTTCAGCTTGTTTAATAGCCTTAGCGGTGGCACGTCCACATTCAACTAATATTAATGGGTCGTTGTCACCGTGGATAATTAGACAAGGCATTTTCAAGCGTGCTAGAGCGTCTGTTCTGTCAGGTGAGGCGATTATTGCTGCTAATTGACGACTAATACCCTTAGGATTAAATCCCCTTTCCCGCGCAATGCCAAGTTGTAGTTCAATTTTGTCTCTTTCGAAGTGAAAATGCGAACCATGTAACAACTGCCAGATATCAGCGGCGTGTTTGATATAGGCATGTTTTTCTTTGGGTGGCGGTGTCATTAACTTTAATGCATCAGATTTTTTCGGTTTGGGCAATGCACGGTCGCCAGTAGTTGACATAATTGACGTTAAACTTAGCACGCGTTGAGGGGCTTCAATTGCAATTGTTTGCGCAATCATTCCACCCATAGATACCCCAACAAAATGCGCTTGAGCTAAAGTTAGCGCATCAAGTAGTCCCAGAGTATCAGCAGCCATATCGCTTAGCAGATAAGGCGCTTTAAGCCGCTTACCAAATAAACCATTGCTTAAAAATGCAAATACTCCGGGAGTTTTTGCTTTTGTCATCCAGCAACTTTTGCCGATATCACGATTGTCAAAACGCAGCACCCAAAATCCATTTGCAGCCAATTGTCGACAAAATCCCTCATCCCAAAAAATCATCTGTGTGGCTAAACCCATAATTAATACAATCGCTGGGTTTTGCCTATCACCAAAGGCATCGTAGTTAATACGAATGCCATTAACATCTACCTGTTGTTCAGCTTGATGCATAATATTGTCATATTCTGCCATGCAGACTTTCCTTACTTAGAGTAGCAGTTTGCTAACGAGCTGAATCAGGCTTTATGCTTGATAAGGTAACCATTGGTTTCTAGCTTGAGCTAAGCGATTGGCGATGATCCACAATACTTGCGAATTATGGCCCAAACCGATATGACTGCCTCGAACTTCAATATTTTCAGACTGTTGATGTTCATCATCATTGTTGATACAGGCTTGCCAATGCGCTACGCCATCACTGCGTGAGTAAATAGCAGAATTTGGCACAGGTGGCGCTAGTAACATTTGTTGCATCGCTTGTGCATTACTTTTAGTCAGATCACCATTGATTAGATCAAAGATTTTTGCAGCAATAGGTGACGCTCCATGAGGGCCATTAAAAGGACTACCAAGGGTAATAACTTGGCGCACACAATCAGGGATAATTCGGGCCACTTCGCGGGCTAAGATGCCACCAAGGCTCCAGCCAACTAGACTCACAGGCGCATCGTGTTCAATGCTCATACGTAAAACTTGATTAATCAATTTATCACTAATGATTTGTTGACCTCCCACTATATGGTTGCCAAGGTTACGACCCAAGCCCCAACCACTGGATTGATAACCTTTGCCTTTTAAAAAGCTACGTAAAACTTTAGTACTTAAATCACTGGCCAAAAATCCTGGAAGTACCATTACAGGATGACCATCTCCACTTGGAGCTTTGCGCAAAGACGGCATAGCCAATCCGGTCGCACCAAGTTCAAACAACGAACGGCCCTCAACTAAAAAATGAAACAATGAAGGTTTGGGTAAACTCAATTTCATTACAGCATGTCTCATACTTTATCCTCTAAATTACTCTTGCATTAAGCGTTTTAGTGCCTCTAATCCAGCTAGTTTTTCTTGCACTGCAACTTCCAATTCATTAGCACTTTCACGAATATAACGAGTGAAATCGTCCAAATCTGGCATTAAATTGGCTGCACTGGTCGGACTAATCGTCAATACACCGTTATAACTACAAATAGGAATAATCAGCCCCATACCATCAAAAATAGGTGCCGTTCCCATGTTGACGATTAACTTATGGCCCGCCAAATAAATGGGTATTTGTGGACCGGGGACATTCGTAATAACGACATTAAAAAACGGATTATGATGTTTGGCGATGGCGGCTCGTGAGTAAAAACGGGCGGCTACCCCTGCTAAGCCAAAAGGAATTAATTCGGCATACCCCATCAAGCTTTTTGCATCAACCGCATCTTGATACAGCTTTCCAATTAGCGTATTAAGATGAATTTTCTTTAATCGCTTGATTGGATCTTCTTCATCTGTTGCCAACTGGATGTACATTGCAGAAACCTGATTACCCATGGCATTCTTTTGTTGTTCAGAGCGAGTCGACACTGGCACCATTGCAACCAAAGGTTTTTCTGGCAATTCATCTTTTTCAAGTAAGTAGCGTCGCAATGCACCCGCACAAATGGCCAAAATAACATCGTTTAGGGTGGCGCCTTCAACTGCTTGGCGCAGAGCTTTGACTCGATTAACATCGAGAATCGCAGAATTCCACACCCGTTCTAATTCAACTGTGTCATTAAAGCGTGTTTTTGGGGCTCGAAAAGGCAAGGTCGGCATTTTGATCCCCTGGATACGGGTCATATAACCTGCTTTTAGCGTGGCTTTACCTGTATCCCATAACAAACCGGGCAATTTAGTTGGACGAGTAACAAAATTGTAAGCGCTCTTGGCCATCAAACCTATTGGTCCAGGCACATCTTCGATTTGTTTGGCAACTTTTGCTGGCACCGCTCTGGGGGTCGGTGAAATGTCAAATAACATACTCATCAGATCGTCACCTGATTTACCATCAAAACCTGCGTGATGAACTTTGGTGATCAGAGCAACCGAGCCTTTGGGCACTTGGGCGATAGTGTCTATCCCTTCGACAAAAACAAATTCCCATAAGGGCCGCTCACGATTCAGTTGTTGCGAAAATATGTGCGAGGCCAAATAACGTAACTCTTTCCAACCACCTGGACGAGGTAATGCGGTGCGATGCAAGTGCAGGTTTATATCAAAATCAGGGTCTTCGACCCAGTACGGTCT
Organism: Paraglaciecola sp. 25GB23A; assembly: GCF_040012495.1. Lineage (NCBI taxonomy): Bacteria > Pseudomonadati > Pseudomonadota > Gammaproteobacteria > Alteromonadales > Alteromonadaceae > Paraglaciecola > Paraglaciecola sp. 25GB23A. The sequence goes on along the minus strand of NZ_JBDYKM010000001.1, from coordinate 302,121 downwards.
ATCAAGGCTAAGAGGTACCGTGACTAATTTCTGCGTGAGTTTGTCGACGGTGTGCAGCCTATCAGCGACATACTGTTTAAAGTCATCAAAGCTAAGTGAGCCTTCTAGAATCGCAACCCCCCCTATATGCATGGGTATTTTGGGCGTTTCTAAATATAAAAAAGATGCATCTAAGCCGCTTAATTCTTCCATTAATTTCCCCAAGCCTCACAACATTTTGTAAATTCTTTGTTAACTTACACCATTCACAAGAGTGAGAGTAATAATATTTATGAATCCTTATGCATAAGGTGACACTTATTTGCGCTATCATCTGTTTATAATATGCGCGAGTCTGGAAATACTAAATATTACTATGCTAACTATAAACCCTAAAGATGTTGCTAAAGTTGCCAGCCAATCCTTTGTCTTGCCGGATATCTGCGTGCGAATTCGGTCAATGCTAGATGACGACAATACCAGCCTCGATGATATTGGCGCTCTCATCGCTTTAGATCCCTCACTCTCATCTAAATTACTCAGGTTAGCCAACTCATCCCTATTTCGTTTTGAATCGCAAATCGATACCTTATCGAAGGCCATAGGGGTTATCGGTGGTGAAGCTTTGTATAACTTAGTGATGGCAGAGACTGCCAGTTCAGCTTTTGAGCATTTTAGTAGTGATGTAATTGATTTAAAAAGGTTTTGGTTACAGAGCGTGTATGCAGGTTTAGTGGCAAAACATCTGGCCAAAATTGCCCGCATTCGTGGCAGCGAGCGATTTTTTGTTTTGGGTTTACTGCACAATATTGGCGAGCTTCTGGTGGCTGTTCAAGCTCCTGAGCTGGCGATAAAGAGTAGCCAATACAGTGAGACCGTTTGCCCTTGGCAACAACAACAACAAGTTCTGGGCTTTGACTATGCGCAGTGCAGTTCAGAGCTGATGCAGATGTGGAGTTTACCGTCTCAACTTTACTTGCCGATTAAATATACCCATGACGAAAATAAAGCCTTAAACAACAAAGAAATAGCGGTTATTTTTTGCGCAGTCAGAGCAAGTATCGCTATGGCAAATCAAGACATGTACACTATTCATCAACTTGTTCCACCATTGGTTATCAGCGCGTTAAAGCTAGAGAACTATGATTTAAATGCGGCAGTAAAGTATGCGCTTATGGAATCGGACAATATTATTACCTTAATGCAGCCAAAGCGAAAAAAAGTTAGCTAATTAATTATTAAAACCCATAAATTAATGTTTTTACTGAGCTTTTTCCTGCATTATTTTTGCACTTTGCGCCATTAGTTTTATACAATGCCCCCTGCTTTTTACTGGCGCTAAAGCTTATATTTTTGATGAAAAAATGTTTTTTGTTACTTTTCCTATTCGCATGCCATAGTCATGCACAGCTTAATATAATGCGTTCATTATATATGGCTGAAAAACCCTCTTACGCTATCGGTCAAGACAGTGAAATGTCAATGATCGGAGAATTTGGCTTAGTGGTAGCCGCCGGCAATACCAATACCTCTACCATTACAGCAAAAATAAATACCAGCCAAGAATTGGAATATTGGAGCTATCAAGTTATCAGTGATGTCTTGTACAAGCGCAGTAGTTCAGTAGTAGAAGGGGAACGTGTAGATGCAACTTCTGCCCAGAAACTATTTTTATCCACACAGTTAGATTACAAATTACCTGACCCCAATAATCGTGTTTTTATTTATGGTGAGTATGAAGATGATCGTTTTAGCGGTTTCGATTATCAAACCTCTATTGCTGCAGGGTGGACATCGAGATTATGGCGAGACGACATTAGCGAATTAAAATACAGCATAGGACCAGGTTACGCTGTATCAAAGTTTGAACCAGTTAAAAACCTACCCGATGAACAAAGCCTAATTGTTAGAGCAGCCTTTGAATATAAACATAAGTTTAATAAGCAGGCCACATTTCGACAATTTGTTAGCACAGAAGCCGCGACTGACTCTACAAAAACCAAATCTGAAACCTCATTGTCCACGAAAATCAATGGCTCCTTAGCCATGAAATTAACTTTTGTACTTAATCACGACACCGGTGTCAGTCAAGAAACTGAAGAATTAGACACAGAAACAGCCGTGACCTTGGTTTATCAGTTTTTCTAAACTAACCAATGGGGTAGAATATTATGATTTGGTATTGCGCCAGCGCTTAAAAAACGCGTTTAATTTAATTTAAGGATATTTCATGCAAAAAACACTAGTCGTTCTAGGACTTCTCGCTTCAGGCATCGCAACTGCAGCAGACGAAGTTAAGCCCTTATCAATGGATGGTGAATTTGGTTTCATCTCTACCACAGGTAATACTGAAACCACATCTTTTAAAGGTAAATTAGCCGCTCACCAAGAACTTGATATGTGGAGTAACGACTTTTCTATAGAAGGTCTGTATAAAAAAGATGATGTCGCCGGTGTGTCCCAAACGACAGCGCAAAAATACTTTATGTCTGCGCAAGGTAACTATAAATTAGATAACCCCGACCACCGTTTGTTTGGTTTTGCATCTTATGCTGACGACAAATTTAGTAGTTATGATTATCAGGCTACCCTAGCAGTAGGTTGGCAACAAAAATTATGGGATGATCCTAGCAGCAGATTTAGCTACAGCATAGGTCCGGGTTATTCGTTTGCGAAAACCAATGACGGAGTGTCTGAGAATGGTGTTATCGTCAGGGGAGCAATAGATTATCAATGGAAGGTTTCTGATACTGCGACTTTCAAACAGATACTGTCTAGCGAAGTCGGTAGTAACAATACAAAATCAAAATCAGAAACCTCGTTATCAGCTAAAATTAATGAGGCACTTTCTTTGAAGGTATCACTGCTGATGGATCATAACTCTGATGTTGTCGAAGGTAAGGATAATCTTGATACACAAACAGCTGTAACCGTTGTTTATACCTTTTTCTAAACCTAGACTCTTCTAAACTAAGTATGATGAAAAAAGCCAACTGGAATAAGTTGGCTTTTTAGTTTCTAAACGCTTAAATAAATTTCAGCTTGATGATTTTTTACAAGGCTAATCTAATCAATCAGAAAGGTTAGCTAATACCGCTTGAGCCTCAGCTATTTGTTGCTGATCGCCATTATCAATAATGTCTTGCAACAATTCGACCGCTGAATCATGCTCACCAATTTCAATATAGGCATGGGCAAGATCTAACTTTGCGCCAAAACCACTGTCATCATCTACATCAATAGATTCACCATCCTGTGGGTCTCCGAAGAAAGATGCAAGTGGCGCTGACAAATCAAAATCTTTATCCGTGGTCGTATCATTTCCCTCGTCGAAACTATCATTTAGTAAAGCTTCGACATCTAAAAAATCATCCTCATCGCTACTATCAGTCACTTCACTGTCAGAATTGTCTTGTGTGGAAGGCTCTGAAAGCAGAGCTGAAATATCTAAACCGTCATCAGCCTCTAAGTAATCTTTGTCATTGCTGATATCAATAGAATTAAGTAACTCATCAAAATCTGCGTCTTCAATTTCTTCCAGTACGGAATCATCTTCAATATTACTTTGTAGTTGACTCTTCTTGCTCTTGGCAGAATCAGGGTGCTTATCTTCCGTTAGCCAATCGCCCAAACCAGGGAAATCATCCAGTGAGTCATCCGCTGTCGACTCAGCTAAGGGCTCATCATTTTCATTATCTTCGCTGAGGGATTCAGCGTCAGAATCAAGATCAGCTAAGGCTTGTTCTAATAATGAATCATCTGGTTCTTCAGACTCAATCTGGCTATCGCTAGACTTGTGTTCCAAATAATCTTCAGCGACTGCCCCAAACTCCAAATCGTCTAGTGAATCCAGAGGGTCTTTTTTATTAGAGGTTAAATCTTTTAGTACTTCATCTAATTCTTGGTGTTCAAAATCTTCTAACGCTTTTTCTAACTGATCTTCATCGAGGCCATTATCGTTTTGAGATTGTTGCTCAAATTGTGCGCTTTGCGCTTCTGTGCTCTGTTCTTCAGCTTCGTCGACTGCATCGCCGTCGTCCAAGTCTTCGACGTCATCGATTTCATCGACTTCATCGTTTTCTTCGACTTCATCGCTTTCTTCGATTTCATCGCTTTCTTCGACTTCATTATCTTCTTCGACGTCATCGCTTGCTTCGACTTTATCGCTTTCTTCGACTTCATCGCTTTCTTCGACTTCATCACTTTCTTCGACTTCATCGCTTACTTCGACGTCATCGCTTTCTTCGACTTCATCGTTTTCTTCGACTTCATCGTTTTCTTCGACTTCATCGCTTACTTCAACTTCATCGTTTTCTTCAACTTCATCGTTTTCTTCGGTTTCATCGCTTACTTCGACTTCATCGCTTTCTTCGATTTCATCGCTTGCTTCGACTTCATCGCTTTCTTCAACTTCATCGTTTTCTTCGACTTCATCGCTTTCTTCGACTTCATCGTTTTCTTCGACTTCATCGTTTTCTTCGACTTCATCGTTTTCTTCGACTTCATCATTTTCTTCGACGTCATCGCCTTCTTCGACTTCATCATTTTTTTCGACTTCATCATTTTCTTCAACGTCGGCTAATACTTCAGCTTGCTCTAATTCTTCAGCCTCATCAGCCCCTTGTACGTCGCTAATTTCTTGAGCATCCTTAGCTTCTTCAAGGTCGTATTCAGTTTCGTCGATATCATCTATAGAGGTATTTGCCGTCTCTTCGTCTACGTCCAAAAAGTCTGGTTCAAAACCAGCATTTTCATCAAAGCCAGCGGCTAAACTGTCCTCATCGAGTTTCTGTATACTGGGTTGTACCGCAATGTTTTCCTCAGTTTCATCTTCGTCGTCATCACCGAATTCACCCAGCATATCGCGCATTTGTTCAACTTGTTCTAACTCATCAAGCAGATTGCCGGTTAAATTATCTATCTCAGCATTTTGAGTCGAAATTTCGTTATCTAGCTTTTGTAATACGTCTTCATTGATATCTTCGTCTTCATCAGATATCACCTCTGGTGTGATAGGCGCTACTCCACCTTCAAATAATTCATCAATGCTTATTTCAGGTGGCTCTTCTTGATCTGGAATGGTGGCAATAACAGGTTCTTGTTCGTCCAAACCCTCTGCTTGTGTGGTTAAGTCATCATCTACTTGCTCAGCAACGTCTTCTTCTGGCGTTGCTGTCTCCGCCAATAGCCCATCAATATCACTATCAATTAATTCAGCTTCTGCTCCATCATCTGGGTCACTCAGCAGATCTTCCATCTCATCTTCATCAAATAAGCTATCTAGATCGTCTTGCTCAAGTTGTTGCTCACCTTCTTCAAAGGGTTCATCTGCAGTGCTTGAATCAAGCACGTCATCGCCGAGATCATCAAAGGAATCAATATCTTCCTCGAAAGAATCGTCTAAGGAATCATCTAAGGCGTCATCTAAAGATTCTCGTAACTCCTCGGCCAATACGTCGTCGAGTAAATCATCATCACCAAAGAGATTGTCATCATCAAGCTCGTCGCCTAATTCATCAGAGAGTTCGTCACTTAAGGCATCCGATAAATCATCAAGGGCTGAAGTGTGGGGATCAAGGGAAATATCGTCATCTTCAACTAGATCAAGTTCGTTAGGCAATTTTTGGTTATTGCGACGCATTAAGAAAAAGTAAGCTAATGCTCCAATGATCGATAAAGTCAGGGGTACGGTGATAGCAGCAAGCGCAAGAGGACTATCTAACCAATTTGAGTTGGCCTGCTCCTCTGCTTGTTTTGTTTTAAGTTCGTCTTCTAATCGAGAACGCGCCAGTAACTCCTCAATACTCTGGCCCATTTGATCCATTTGCTGACTTTTACTGACTTCATCAACCCGCATTTGGTCAATATCAGTATTAACTTTGTCTAGTCGTTCAAATAGCTTTTGATTTTCAGTCAATATGGCCTGAACTTGACCAATTGATTCGGCAAATTGTTGCCGAATTTCTAAAAATTGGCGTGATTGTGCCTCATCCAAGGCGCCCAATCTTTCCTCAATTAGCGCCTTAGTTTCGTCAAGATCATTTTTACTGACTTTGCTGTTCGCTGCCGCGTTGCTTAATAATTCACTCGCCAAGTCGGCATTTGCAGGAGAAGACGCCTTAGACAAGGCCAAATTGGATTGGGCAATCTTAAGTATTTGCTCATCCGCTTGAAAGCGTTCAAGTGCAGCAGCTTTATCAATTCTGAGCGCGTATCTTTCGGAGGGTAAATTGAGAATTGTGCCATTTTTAACAAGATTAATGTTCTCTTGCTCAAAGGCGTCTGGATTTAATTGGTAAATACCATACATGACCTGATAAATAGATAGGTCTTTATTTTGGCGATAGCGACTGGCTATTTGCCAAAGCGTATCGGAAGATTTAATAGGGCCATAAGTCACCCCAGAATATTGCGCTGAACTATTTTTAGGCCCTTTGATTTCGGCACTTTGAGGTTCTGCTGCGTACAGTGTTGAAATAGCAAAACTGCAACAAACGACAAATAGTCTCGCCTTGTTTAGCATATTTATTGTCAAACGGCTTGCCCCAATATTGGTTGTGTCATGTTTTGTGCGATTCCACTCAGACCTAAAAATCAATTTTATTGAGTAATACTAAAAGCTAGCCTACTCATTTTAGTTATATTCCACTACCTGCACTCACATCAGTTTTCATGTCGAGTGCCATTAAGCAAGCGTCAAACTTTTAGACTTTTTGTTTATTGCCGATTTAATGACATTATATTAACAAATGGTAAGCAAATGGTATTCCAACATTTTCTAGTCATAAACACTCAACCCAAACACTATAAACCAGATGAGAAAACGGATCTAGAATACAGCGACTTAAGTCATCAAAAAGCGTTTTTTAAAACGTATGAAAAGTCATCGGCAAATTGGCAGAAAACATAAGGGGCATTAGCTATAAACCAATGCCCCCTTAGTCGTACAAACTATATGGAGGTATTACAAGTAGTCGCGGATCAGCACTTCAGCAATTTGAATACTGTTGGTGGCAGCGCCTTTACGCACATTGTCCGAAACCACCCACATATTAATACCATTTGGGTGAGAAATATCATTGCGAATACGACCAACAAACACTTCATCATGACCACTAGCGTTACCTACTTGCGTCGGGAAGTCCTCGCGCTGTGCCATCAATTTGACGCCTGGTGCATCAGCTAACAGATTTTTCACTTCTTCAGCATCAATAGGCGAACGTGTTTCAATATGAATAGCTTCACCATGACCAAAAAAGACCGGAACACGCACAGCTGTGGCATTCACTAAAATAGTGTTGTCACCCATAATTTTTTGGGTTTCCCACACCATCTTCATTTCTTCTTTAGTGTAATCATTATCCATAAAGACGTCGATTTGTGGAATAACGTTAAAAGCGATTTGACGACTAAAGGCCTTGGTTTGCACTTCCTTACCACTTAGCAATGCGGCTGTTTGATGAGCCAATTCGTCCATGGCAGATTTACCTGCACCAGAGACAGACTGATACGTCGCCACGTTAATCCGTGCAATACCAACTGCATCTTGAATTGGTTTTAGCGCAACTAACATTTGAATAGTTGAGCAATTGGGATTAGCAATAATGTTGCGATTTCTAAAGTCGGCCAATGCATGGGCATTCACTTCTGGCACGACTAAGGGAATATCATCGTCATAACGGTAATGAGATGTATTGTCGATGACCACACAGCCTGCTTCAGCCGCCATGGGGGCGTATTTGGCTGACACGCTGCCACCCGCTGAAAAGAAACCAAGCTGTACTTTTGACCAGTCAAAGGTTTCAGCATCCAATACGGTAATATCTTTACCCTTGAATGATACTGTACCACCGGCTGAGCGTGAGCTTGCTAAAGGATAAAGTGTGTTGACCGGGAAATTCCGTTGTTCAAGAATTTCGATCATATGCTGCCCTACCAATCCGGTAGCGCCTAGCACAGCAACATCAAAAGACCGCGACATGTTTGATATACTCCTATAAAAATAAAATAAAAATCAGCCAATTAAGTCTGTAAAAAACCGAGGGCGTAGATTGCCTTTGATTCGGCAAAATTTCCAGTATTAACCTGTACCGCAGAAAACTCTCTTCTTATAGGGTAGTGTTTTCTGATATATCTAAATTGCTCTGCATTTTGCATAGCCGCTTTAAAATGTTCACTGTCAGTACTGATATTGTAAACTTCTAGTATAAAATCATTAATATTCTGCCTCAAATCATGCAGTGGATTAAAGCTTAGTTGGGTTTGTGTAGTGGGTAAATAATCACTTAAGCGTTTGGTATTGGGTAGCTGATAAAACTCACAAAGGGCTTGATATAACATTTCTGTTCCCCGTGCTTTACCCTCAATAGTATGACCGGCAATATGCGCAGTACCTAAGGCAACATAAGGGATTAGCGACAAGTTTATATCAGGTTCATTTTCCCATACATCTAAAACGATATGCCGTTTATGCCCCGCTTCAAATAAGGCTAATGCGGCTGCATTATCGACAACCTCACCTCGACAGGCATTTATCAACAATTGTTGTTCACTCAGTTGAGTCAAGCGTGCAAGGTCAAACAAGTGTTCAGTAGGATGATGTCCGCTGGTCACAAGTGGCACATGCAAGGTAATCACATCACACTTCATGATCTCTTGCATATCGACAAACTGACGTGGGTCACCTGCTTGTTGTAAAGGGGGATCGCAAAGTTTGTAGTTAACCTGAAGCACATCTAGTTTCTTTTGTAAGGCACTACCCACATGGCCAGCACCGACTATTCCTACTGTTTTGTCATGCCATTGCCAGTTAAGCTTGTCACCCATAATACACAAAGCACTCATTACGTATTCTGCGACAGCAACTGCATTACATCCTCCCGCCGATTGAAAATGAATGCCCCGCTGAGTTAGATAATCGATATCCACATGATCAGTCCCCGCCGTAGCCGTAGCAACAAATTTCAAGTTTGGACTATTGGCTAATAATGCGGCATTGACCTTAGTGGTAGAGCGCACCAGCAGCACATCTGCATCGATTAATTGTTCGGCAGTAATGGTTTTATGTGAAAAGACCTGACAATCACCTAACTCAGAAAAAAATTCTGCAGCATAGGGCATGCTATCTTCGTAATAAATTCTCATTAAATAAGGGTCTTGTTTACAGAAAAATACAGGACGATAGTATGCCACGAAGCCACACTAGGTAAAACGTAAGCGACGTTATTTAGCGAATTAATTAAGCGACAAACCTATCAATTAGCATGGATAGGCACTAATCGGATCGCGCTTATCTCTGGTTGCTTTTATCAATACACAGTCTCGTGCATCTTTAGCCTTAGCTGACTTTATTTTTACTATTCGTCCCGCGTTACTAGCGAGCTTAAAAACTCTTGATATAAGCTCAGCACTTCTTCTGGGGCCTCTAACTGCGGATAATGGCCAACATCCAACAAGGCCGTATGCGCATTCGGAATGACATCAATATAATGATCCAACATATGTCTGCCAGAAATCGGATCTTGAATGCCATTGATAAAATACAATGGCACTGACGCGTTTATCATCGCCTCTACCCAACGACCTCCCCATTCACTGCGTTCATCGATATAACGCAAAATAGCAGGCATGGCCAAATGTCCGTCATTGTATCTGATTAACTCCCATATAATATCTACATGGCTTTTTTTAGCTTGGCTCTGTTGACCAAATATTTTAGCAAAACTGGCAGTAAGGCTGTCTTTGCTTAAAAATTTAACCAACAAAGGTCCCAAACGACTTTTCAACAAACGTTGGGTTAGGAGTGGCCGATGACAGGCAGCAAATATACCGCCATTTAAAAAACACACAGACCTAAGTTGAGCATGTGTTTGCTCGCCCGTTTTGGCCCGCAAAGACTGACGATACAGTAATTCTTGCGCCACAGAATCGCCGTAGTCATGAGCCAAAATGTGATAATCGCCTATGCCTTTTTCAAGTAATAAAGCCTCATAAATATCAGCTTGTTCAATCAGGCTATAACGATATTTTTGTGGTTTAGCAGATAGGCCAAATCCAAGCATGTCAGAACAAAGCAAACTATATTCTCGCGCCAAATACTTCCATTGATAATGCCAATCCCACGAGGCACTTGGAAAGCCATGAATAAATAAAATCGTATCTTTTTTCTTGGCCAATGCAGGTGCATAAGACTGCCAGTAAGCAATTTTATGGCCACACAACTGGCTGTATTGAGCGAGTTCTTTATATCGAGCTAAGCTGAGTTCAGTCAAAATTTATTTATCATATCCAGGATTAATACGATCTAATTTACGCAAAATTCCCGGCCATGCCAAGGCCCCACCTGCAGAACGTGTTACTTGTTGCGCTTGTGTTCGTATACCGCCCAAAATTACATCCGGAATAGGCAATAAATCACAACCCGTTGACTGCGCTTTCAATTGAATTTCACAAGAACGTTCGAGTAAATACATAAAAAGAAATGCATCGGCAATACTGCTAGCACAGGTAAGTAAGCCATGGTTACGCAAAATCATAAAGTTAGTTTCACCTAAATCAGCGACTAAACGTACTTTTTCATCTGGGTTGAGTGCCACTCCTTCATAATCATGATAAGACAATGAAGACAGGGCAAATAATGATTGCTGACTTAAAGGTAATAAGCCTTGTTTGGTGGCCGAAATCGCAATGCCCGCTGCAGTGTGAAGATGAAGGACACAGTGTGCGTCTTCTCTGGCCTCATGCACAGCACTGTGGATAACAAAGCCCGCTGGATTAATATCATAATCAGATGGCATGACTTTGTTACCTTGCAAATCAACTTTCACTAAACTCGACGCTGTAACCTCCTCAAACATCATGCCGTAAGGATTAATCAAAAAATGATGTTCAGGCCCCGGCACACGAGCCGATATGTGAGTAAAAACCAAATCATCCCAACCATACATGGCGACGGCGCGATAACATGCGGCCAGATCTACCCGTAACTGCCACTCTTCAGACGAAACTTGCTGTTGAATTGAATTCATTTTATTTGCTCTCATGATTGTTAATTATTTGTCAACAACATAAGCTATCATAAGCCTATTGAACTGTCGCCAATTAGACAATTGACTAAACTAATGTGTACCGAAGCCACTTTATTACGACCAACTCTACAACAAAGCCTGTGGTTTAGTGGTTTACCCGAAGAATTGCAAGAGGCTATTGCAGCAGCAGGTGCGGTTAAGCATCTCAAACAAGGTCAATACTTGCATCGTAAAGACGATAAGGTCGATGGGCTTTATTGTTTATTAAATGGCAAGTTACGAGTCAGTAACCTGACCCTCGCTGGACAAGAACTGATACTTACATGGTTACAAGCTGGTAATTGGTTTGGTGAAATATCGATGTTCGATGGTTTACCTCGCACCCATGATGCTATTGCTGAGCAAGATTGTTGTTTATTAAAATTGTCGAATCAAAACTTCGAGCTATTGCTGCAAAATAAGCCCTGCTTATATCCTCATTTCATTCGCTTGATATGCCAACGAGTACGCACAACCTTTAAACTTATTGATGAAATGGCCAGTTTGTCATTGAAAGGCCAACTGTGTCGCCGTTTGTTACTGCTGACTGATGGCTTAGGACTGTGGCCAAATAAGCAAAGTGACGCCTTATCGCCGTCCTACACACTGGATATTTCACAAGAATCTCTCGCCCTGATGCTGCATAGCTCCAGACAAACTGTGAACAAGATTTTGCAAGAACTACAAAAAGAAGGCGTGCTTAGCGTTCACTACGGACATATCACCTTGTTTGATAAATCCAAGTTATTAAGTTTAAGCCAAGTTTAGCAATTGAGACATCTACAAATCTTTAATAAACAGTCCTATTTTTTACCACATTCAACTCAAGTAGATCGTTTGATGAGAGCCTTCATAGTAGGCTTAATGAGTAATATAAAAATCAAACCTCACTATTTCTTACAGATAAAAATAAAAGGAAGAGTAATGAAAATTAAGTCATTTGGCGGGCTATTGGCTTTGCTGAGTTTGTTGATGCACGCCGCGTGGGTGCAAGCAGCCGATACCAAAGAGCAAGACAAACGAGCGGAGTATATTCGTTCCCACTACGCAAAATATGAATATCAAATACCCATGCGTGATGGCATAAAACTTTTCACCTCTGTTTATGTTCCCTACGACAAATCAAAAAGCTGGCCGATGTTGATGCAGCGCACCCCTTATCGTGTGGCGCCTTATGGCGCAGATAAATACAAAACCAAACTTGGACCCAGTGAAATTTTCGAAAAAGAGGGTTTTATCTTTGTTTTTCAAGATGTGCGTGGCAAATATATGTCTGAAGGTGAGTTCGTTAATATGCGCCCCCAAGACGCCTATAAAAAAGGCGGTAAAGCCGCAGATGACGCAACTGACACCTATGACACCATCGATTGGTTAGTAAAAAACATTGCCAACAACAACGGCAATGTGGGTATGTGGGGAACCTCTTATCCCGGTTATTACACCTCAGTAGGGGCGATTAATAGTCATAAAGCACTTAAAGCTATCTCACCACAAGCCCCCATTGCTGATTGGTTTTTTGATGATTTTCATCGCAATGGCGCGTTTGTTGTACCCATGGCATTTATCTTTTTTGATACCTTTGACGCACCCCGCGATGGGCCACAAGCCAAGGGTATTGAAGGACGTGATTTAGGCACGCCTGACGGCTATCAGTTTTATCGAGAACTTGGGCCATTAAGTAACGTTAATGCTAAGTATTTTAAAGGTGAGCGGCCATTTTGGAACGAATTAACCCAACATCCCAATTACGATGAGTATTGGCAAGCTCGCAATGTATTGCAGCACTTTGATAACGTAAAACCTGCCACCCTTGTGGTCGGCGGTTGGTATGACACAGAAGATCTATACGGTCCTTTGTCTACCTACAAAACCATGTCGAAGAACAATAAAAAAGATAACGTGCACCTCGTTATGGGTCCTTGGTATCACGGCCAATGGAACCGCGGTGAAGGCGACAAAATGGGTGAGGCACAACTTGGCTTTGATACCAGCTCATGGTTTCAAGAGCATATTTTACTGCCGTTTTTTAAACAAAATTTGAAACAGGAAAAGGCAGCGCCTTTGGCCACCGCCACCATATTCGAAACCGGGGCAAACCGCTGGCGTGAGTTTTCAAGCTGGCCACCTAAAGCAGGAAAAGACGTGGTGTTATATATGGGTGCTGACGAAAAACTGCTTAACGGCAAAGAAAGCCGCGGTGGATTTAGTGAATATGTCAGCGATCCAAAAAAACCAGTTCCCCATTCTGCCAAAATCAGTCGCGGCTGGGATAGACCTTATATGGCCGAAGATCAGCGTTTTGCAGCTAGACGTCCCGATGTATTGGTTTTTAATACTGAAGTGGCCACTGAAGATCAAACAATAGCAGGAGCCATTGATTTAAACTTATGGGTTTCGACCAATCAAACTGCTGCTGACTTTATCGTTAAGCTAGTTGATGTTTTCCCCGGTAAGGATGTTAATACCGACAAAATTGACAAAGAAACCGGTAATCGTCATGAATTAGTGCGTTGGCATGCCATGCGTGGGCGTTTCAGAAACAGTATGAGCCAACCAGAGCCCTTTGAGTCAAACAAACCGACTTTGGTTAAGTTTGAGTTATTAGATGTGCTACATACCATCAAGCGTGGTCACAAACTGCAAATCCAGGTGCAAAGCAGCATGTTTCCTTTCATTGATATGAATCCGCAAAACTATGTTGATAATATCTTTGAAGCCAAGCCTGAAGACTTTGTTAAAGCCCAGCATAAGCTTTATCACAGCGAGGAGTTTCCAAGCTCAATTCAATTTAAAGTGATCGAAAACTAAGCTTCAGATCTCAGAAACTAAAAAGCCGTTCAACTGAACGGCTTTTTTATACTGCTCAAACCTAAATGTTTAGGCTTTGTATTTTTGCATGACTAAGGTTGCATTTGTTCCACCAAAACCAAAGCTATTTGACATAACCGTGGTTAACTCAGCTTCACGTGTTGTCGTAACCACATCCATACCGATGGCTTGCTCATCTAGGGTTTCGATATTAATAGATGGTGCTATAAAGCCATTTTCCATCATTAAAATACTGTAGATAGCTTCGTTAACACCTGCAGCACCTAGCGCATGGCCTGTCATTGCTTTAGTGGCACTGAAAGGCGGGACTTTATCGCCAAATACTTCACGAATAGCCCATAACTCTTTCACATCCCCTACCGGCGTAGAAGTACCATGAGTATTAATATAATCGATAGGTTTATCTAAGCCTTGCATTGCTTGTTGCATACAACGCATTGCGCCTTCACCTGAGGGAGCAACCATATCAGCACCATCAGATGTGGCACCGTAACCAACAATTTCACAATAGATTTTTGCACCGCGAGCCAAGGCATGTTCGAGTTCTTCAACTACCACCATGCCACCACCGCCAGCCCCAACAAATCCATCACGATTAGCGTCGTAGGTACGTGACGCTTTAGTCGGATCATCATTGTATTTAGTTGACAGCGCGCCCATAGCATCAAATTCTGCCGACAAAGTGTAGTGAAGTTCTTCACCGCCACCAGCAAAGATAATGTCTTGCTTACCCAGTTGGATTTGCTCTAGGGCATTACCAATACAGTGAGCACTGGTTGAACAAGCTGAACTGATTGAGTAATTCACCCCTTTAATTTTAAAAGGGGTCGCTAAACAGGCTGAAACTGTACTGCCCATACAACGAGTCACCATGTATGGCCCAATACGTTTTACGCCTTTTGCGCGCAATATATCGACCGCTTCAACTTGATTTTGCGACGAAGCACCACCCGAGCCGGCTATAATACCGGTGCGTACATTGGAAACCATGTCATCCGTCAAACCAGAATCATCAATAGCCTGCTGCATCGCAACATAGGCGTACCCAGCCGCATCTCCCATAAAACGCTTTATTTTACGGTCTATGACTTCATCTAGATTAATGTCAACTTTACCCCAAACATGGCTACGCATACCCGCCTGTTCGAATTCCTCTGAAAAAGTAATGCCCGAACGCCCTGCTTTTAACGACGCTGTGACTTCTTCTTTATTAATACCGATACTGGATACTATTCCTAAGCCAGTGATAACCGCTCTTCTCATGCTTAACCCTTCAACAAAAATTTGTCGCATATTTTACTGATTTTACAGTGTAAACTGGTCTGCTCTTTACACTGTCTCGGTAATTTGAATATTTACTTGTAGTAGGTAAGACCCACTAAGATGAGTTTGTTACCTAACGTCCTCTACCTTAAACTATCCGCGAATTGAACACTAGCGCATGTTGCATCGTAACGAATGATTAATTGATGACACACAATGGGAAATCTTGTTTTTGAAAATAATTAATGCTGAAATCCATTTTAATGGAAATGGTACTCCCTTTGCCAAAAAATTCGATGATTTGTATTTTTCCGATGCCTTTGGCCTAGAGGAAACCCATCATGTGTTTCTGCAGCACAACCAACTTCCTCAGCGCTGGCAAGGTTGGCAAGACCGCCAATTTACTATTGCAGAAACAGGCTTTGGCACCGGACTCAATTTTTTAGTGACCTTAGCCCTTTTTGCTAAGTTACGGGCTGATGGCGCAATTCCAGAGTTTAATCTGCATTTTATTAGCATTGAAAAATACCCAATTAAAAAATCTGAATTAACCTTAGCCTTAAGCCGCTACGTAAGTTTAGCCCCTTACAGTGAGACGCTAATTAAGCAATATCCACCTAATGTTGCGGGTTGCCATCGATTGACGTTTCTAGACGCCAGTGTAGTGTTAGATTTGTGGCTAGGCGATGTACACGATGTATTACCACAAATATCGACTCCGCCTGAGGGCTTAGTTGATACTTGGTATTTAGATGGTTTTGCTCCGAGTAAAAACCCTGAAATGTGGACTGACTCACTCTTTAGCCAAATGGCACGATTAGCCAAGAATAACTGTCGTTATGCGACTTTTACCGCATCAGGAATAGTTAAAAGAGGATTAACGGCAGCCGGGTTTAGCGTTGAAAAAGTGCCAGGACATGGTCAAAAACGCCATAACCTCTGCGGTGTACTAAACGATAAAGCACTAATGCCATGGCCAAAGCCCTATTATGCCAGGGCGTCTTATCAGTCAAGTAGCCTAGATAACATGCTCAGAACGCCCCCTCGCATCGCGATTATTGGCGGAGGATTAGCCGCCGCTAACTGTGCTTACGCTTTATCAAAAAGAGGGCTGATTGCCGATATATATTGCAAAGATGAAAACTTAGCCCAGGGTGCTTCAGGTAATCATCAAGGTGCGCTTTATCCGCAATTAAATGCCATCGCGAATATCAGCAGCCAGTTTTATGCCCAGGCTTATCTCTACGCGGCTAATTTTTACAAGGGTTTGGCGACACAAAATGTGCCATTCGCCCACCAGTGGTGCGGTGTGTTTCATGCCGCATTTAATGACAAAGTACTTGATCGCCAACAAAAATTAATCGAACACGATGTGTGGCCCCAAGAACTGGTCAGCGCTTTAACACCAGAGCAAGCATCAAAGGTTGCCGGTGTCGACTTGCCTTATGCAGGTTTATATTTTCCTCATGGTGGCTGGCTCAACCCACCTGAACTCGTCTCTGCCCTATTGCAACAAGCGAAGAGTCGCATGCATACCAGCAACAAACTACTTAACATGGTGCGCCATGAAAAAACGTGGCAATTGCACTTTGAACAACAGGCGCCTATTGAGGCTGATATTGTGATAGTGGCAACAGGCAGCGAGTTTGCAAATATTGAACAAATAGCAGATTTACCCTTACGCGGTGTCCGCGGCCAAGTTGAATACATTGATACCACAGATAAACTCACCCAGCTTGCTACCGTTATTTGTCACAAAGGTTATTTAACCCCCGCCCACGAAGGCCTGCATGCCCTAGGCTCAACTTACAAAAAACAAGACTTTTCAACAGACTATCGCCCGCAAGAGCAAACAGAAAATCTAGCCATGCACCAAACTTCACTCAAGCACTGTGATTGGGTAGAAGAACTAAAAGGTCAGGCTAATGGCAGAGCCGCCACTCGCTGCAGCACCGCGGATCATCTGCCAATGGCTGGTGCTATTCCAGATATCAATACCCAGCGTCAACAGTTTTGGGATCTGTATAAAGCATTACCCGTGGGGCATTATCCCATCGCCGCAGACTACCCTAATTTATATATGCTTAATGGTTTAGGCTCTCGAGGATTAACCACCGCTCCGCTTTTGTCAGAAGTCGTTGCTAGTCAGATTTGCCATGAGTCAATACCATTGTCGACGCCACTGCTGGATGCGCTTAACCCCAATCGTTTTTTAATTCGTGGACTCATACGACGGGAAATAAGTTAATTGAGTCATGCCGAAGTGGTTCATAAGTAGTTGTTTTTCTAATGGCCGTTTATCAAACTAAGAAGCGTCGCCCCCCCCCAAGTAATTGCAAATATGAGAAATGGGATGTAATAGCAAATATACTCACTCACCTAAAGACAAAAAAGACAAGGTCGCCTAGAGTGATTTTGAATAGCTCAAAGTAAAATATAGAGACGTTTTTTTATAAATAAGTAGCACAACAGAGGGTTTGACGGCAAAAGCCATAGACCTGTAAACGTACTTTTATTTACATCTTCCTAATCATTGATTTACAGCAACGCCGTCTTAGCTTCAGCGTCCTCAATACCAGCTTGGGCAGCAAGGTCAACTTGCTTGAGCTTGCTTTGATTTATCCGTAAGGCTAAATATAAGTCTGAGTGAATATAAATCCCTTCACTACCTGATTTTATCCCCGCCTGCTCAAACCAAGCCCTTAGCTGACGCTTTCTACCAGCGATTTCAAAACGTATGCCTCGTTTTCTGAAAATAACATCTAAGTCGGCCAACATAGCCATAACACTAAGATCTTGATGAGTAAAACAGGATACCGCATCAATTATCACCACTTCAATGTCGTCTTTTTGTCTGGCATATTGCTCTAGCAGTCGCCGTTTAAAATAGCTCGCATTAAAATACGTCAGTGGTGAGTTAAAACGATAGATAAAAATGCCTTGAATAGCTTTTGCCTTATCACTTGCATCTAAACTTCTCACCACGCCTTTAATATCGACGCCCAGTATTTGATCGGTTGGGCGCATTACGGTGCGAATAAATTGGAATAAACCCAGCAATACCGCAAGGGTAATGCCCGGAATCACACCAATAAAAAGCACCGCAAGAAGAGTGATAGAGGCTAGGTAAAACGCCTGTTTGTCGCGCAGTCTTAGCTGCCAAACCGCTTTTAGATCTAAGAGATGTATGGAAGCAATAATCAGCACTACGCCTAATGTTGCACTGGGAATAAACTGCAGTGGTGCAGTTAAAAAAATAGCAATTATTGCAATGATTGCTGCAGCTATTATTGAGACTAATTGGGTTTTACCACCATTAGCATCATTCACCGCGGTGCGGGAGTCTGCACCGCTTACCGCAAAACCCTGAGATAGCGCAGAAGCGATATTGGCAAGACCTAGCGCTTTAAACTCTTTATCTGCATCAATGTCATAACCATTTTTTGCAGCAAAACTACGCGCAGTTAGCATCATACTAACAAAGCTTACTATAGCTAAGTTAAGTGCCGGCATGACTAACTCACGAATAATACCGAGATCAAATACAGGTGCTTGAAACAAGGGTAAGCCGCCGGTTACCATGCCAATACTCTTGACGTCATACTGCTCTAAGTTAAATAACCAAACCAAAATTGCGCCAATGGCTATCGCAAACATAGCGGGTGGCCAGCTAGGTTTCAAACGTTTCATACCAAAATAGATGCCGACAGTAAGCAAGGCCATTAATAGGCTAGGAAAATGGGTTTGGGACAGATAGGAGGGCACGCTCCCGAGACGCTCTAACAAATCTTTTTCGTCAAAGGTAAAACCAAGTACCTTAGAAAACTGGCCAACAATAATGGTAATGGCCACGCCATTTAATAAACCCATTAAAATGGGCTTAGATAAAAAATCTGCCAATACACCTAACTTAAACCGACTGGCAATTAAACACCAAAAGCCAGTCATGGCAGTCATAGCAATCACTAATTGCCAATGTTTAACGACGTCTCCTGCTGCCAGAGGAGTTACCACAGCGGCTATAACTGCACAGGTGGCGGCATCGGGGCCGACTATTAATTGTTTAGAGGTGCCAAATAATGCGTAAACTAGCATAGGGAGCACACAGGAATACAAGCCTACCGCGGCATTAACGCCTGTGAGCTGGGCATAAGCAATAGCCACAGGTAAAGCAACTGCTGCAACCGATAAGGCGGCTTTTACATCATCAGAAAACCAACTACGTTCATAATTAAGCAAGGTATTCAAACCCGGCATAAAATCACACAACCGTGACAACACTGTATTTTCCTTGCAAGTATAAAAAAGGTGTCTTGTTAAAAACAAAGACAGCAGAATTTTTTGAGCCGACTAATAAAACAACAATAAGGCTATATTAAACGGCTTCCTCAGCTGGGTGCAAATCTACCACGTACATATCTTTTAACTTTATGTAGAGAAGTCGCTTTGTGGCAAAGGTTATCCACCCTGGTCAATCAGGTCTGCCTGCTGATTATAAGTATACATTTATAATTTACTGATAGCTGAATCACGTTAAGTATGACTTCCACCGAGTAAATGTGGGTTTTATTGGCAAAAAGCTTACGTTTCGCTATGGATTAATGCACTTATAAGCCGGCCCCCTACCTCAACAGATAGAAGAGTAATATTTGCCGAGAAGCGCTTTAGTGGCTCCGCCACTAAAGTTTCAGCAAGTCACTAATGCCTGTCCTGCAAATTAGTTGATCCTACAAAAAGACGTTTAAGCAATTCCAAATTTAGAACAACAAAAAGTGTTCTTATTGATTCTGTAAAAATTTTACGACTGGCTCCTTAGAGCGAAAAGCAGTCATACAATTAATTGGTCTTGAGGATCGCATTTACTCTGAGTAAGCGGCCGTTGGGAATCTATTATTTCAGAGTACGTAATAATGAATCTCAGCCAATTAATTGAAAAGCCTCGAAGTTAAATCAAACTCTGACCTGAATGTCTCATTGATTGCAGCCTTTCTTAAAATGACATCATTTTCACCAACTTCATAAATATTGGCACCACTGCTTATAAATCTTTTCACTAAACTTTTTTTAGCATTACCAAATTCAATCAATAATCTACAATCAATATCGTTAACATTTCCGTTTTGATCTACCCATTCCAACAAATTTAAACGTTGCAGAATCCTTTCGACAATAGCACGTCTACTAATATTCAAAATATAATCATTACTCTTTTTTAGACTGTCGTATGTTTTAGGAATTATTGTAGTCGAAGACCAACCTGAATAATAAATCTGAGCGTTACTAATAAGCTCAGGTTCAGTCTCTGCTCTTAATTGCACGAAAAATAATACAAATAACAAGATAATAGAAACTTTCATTTATTCCACTCCAAGCATGTTACACAAATGACTTCAATATCTTTCCCACCGCGACCATGCATTTGTGGTAAGTCCGTTCTTCTATGTATTGTATTTTCAACTTCGAGTATGTTTTACAGCCCTGTTTTCTTCAAGAATAAAAATTAATTTCTCAATAACATTGGATTCTGCGAGTCATGCCCTGAATGTCTCCTGTCTGCTAGTTGAAATCGTTCCCTGAGCGACTCGGCTATGACCGCTATTGGCACATTAGAGCCAGTCGCCTCTGCCTCTTTAGCTCAATAATAACTGTCTTTTTTACCTAATTCCCTCTTCGGGCTAGTTGTACTCAGTGGTTCCAATTTTAGCTACTAAACAAGGTCTCAACTAATTTACGGGCTTGTTGCTGGTCAGGCTCTTCAAGTTCTTTATCGGCGAAGGCTTGGTCTAAATTTTTATCAATAATGGCTTTTAATTGTTCAGTGGATTGGGTCTCGTACGATTGAAGTTTTGCTAGCCCTAAGGAAAAATGCCCCTGTACATAACCCGCGATAAATAGGTCTTGATCACTGCCCTCTTCTACCACATCAACAAAATATTGCTCGGCTTTTTCTACTATTTTTTCTAACTGCATGTTTGTACTCTTCTACTTAAAATTATTGCAAATCTGCCAAGGGATAAAGTACTTGGTCGCGATAGCCTGTTATTACCGTCATCAGGCCTGCTAACTCTGCATCTAGCTTAATATCACCACTATCTGAAATTAGCGGTTTTCCGCCCAAATTATTGAGTTTGCTTTTAGTGGCGACCAACAGAATATTTTCTTTACCCACACTGCGTAGCACCTGAGGACTGAGTTGTTGATTACCACGGCCAAACACATGGCCTTGGCCGCCAATCAGGGTAATGACCAGTTTAGTCGCTTGATGATTGACCCGTTCAAATAGCTGCTGAGCGGTGAGGTCACTGGCGACCAATTGACCGCCTTTAACCAGATCCACACCCAACAGGGTATTGGCAAGCCCCAGCTCCTGCATGATAAATTCAACTGTAGAACCAGAGCCCATAATAAAATAATGCTCAGAATACTCATCCATTAACTCAATAATGTAAGCGGCGATATCGGCTAACACTAATTCGTCAGATTCCTTGCCCCCCATTTTTACCGCCTGCATATAGCGCAGCTCAGTAGGGACGTGCATTTCACCAAACTGACGAGCATTAACCCGACCTTGGCGAAATAAATCTTCGTCAATATCCATCACATCAGCTTGAGTCAGACTAACTATTTGGCCTTGAATCATCTGCGCAACCACTCTGCCAGCGGCTTGCGGCGTGATGGCGTAAACACCTGAATGAATTTTACAGCCCGCCGGAATACCTAACACTGGCACACTAAAGTCAACTACCTTACAAATATTACGCGCCGTACCATCCCCACCAGTAAACAATAACAAATCGACTTTTTCGTCTAACATCGCCTTGGCGGCTAACTCTGAATCATGTCCTTCACTTTGTTCTGTGGCGGGATGATAGACCACCGAATAATTAAACCCCATGGCTTGTGCGAGTGTCTCACCCATATCACCACTGGCAGTATAAATATGCACTTGTTGTTGTAAGGGTAGAATTTCTGTTAAAGCGACACGAGTTTTATCTAAAGCTTTTTTTTCTGCTCCTAAGGCTAAAGCCTTCGCTCTGATTTCAGCCCCATCACTGCCTTTTAAAGCTAATGCACCACCAATTCCGGCAAACGGATTGATAATAAGGCCCACTTTAAAGGTTTTTTTAAGCATGAAAATCTCGCTCTGTTAATGCTGGCGTTTGATAAAAAGCCTGTAAGGCGCCAATAAATATTTGCGCCCTAGGGGGGAAGCCATGTTGTAGATAATGTGAAACTTGCTGTCGCACATTATACGTAAAACCCACGCTATCAACAGGCGCGCCATTAAGATTATCAGTACTGACGTTAAACGGTTTTCCACAGGCTACCGAAAAGGCCCACTCTATGGCTTGTGGTTTTATCTCAACCTGTTCAAATTCGGCCTGTTGCTCGGCGTTCCTGCCATCAGGACAATACCAATAACCGTAGTCTTCTTGCAAACGGCGAGCCCTACCAGCTAAGCACCAATGGGCTATTTCATGTAAGGCACTGGCAAAAAATCCATGGGCAAAAATAACACGATGATAATTGACCTGTTCATCCGCAGGAAGATACACAGGCTCACACTCCCCTTTGACCAGTTGAGTATTTTCACTCACTGCAAAGTTTTGCGCGAATAGTTGAATAATATCATGGTAACGCAAGCGCGCAGCAGGCTCGTCGATGACAGGCAAACAAGCCTCTAATAAGGAAGAAAATAGGAGAGCTGAATTAGTATCTTTCATAAGGGCGCGCATTTTAAACTGAAGGGCGGATGACTGCCAGCTATTGTTTTCATGCTAAGTTTACGCCAAGCTATGGCAAATTATTGTTAATGAATCAGTCTATGAAACCATTATTTTTAGCCTTCTGTGCCTTACTAAGTAGTCATCATCTGTTCGCCATGGATGTGAGTTACACCGACAGTGCAATCGTGATCGATGGCGTTGCAGAACAAACCTGGCAACAAGCAACGTGGCACGATATGCCCCATTTAATGGACGGTAGTCTGCCCGATTCAAAACAAGACTTTAGCGGCAGATATCGCCTACTGTGGGACAAAAATTACTTATATTTACAAGCTGAAATTACTGACGACAAATTAATCGATACTCATGCTGATCCAACTGTGAATTATTGGGATGATGATTGTCTTGAAGTATTTATAGATAGTGATGCTTCAGGTGGCAATCATCAATTTAACCACACAGCCTTTGCCTATCATATTGGCCTTGACAATCAAGCCGCTGACTATGGTCCAGATAAACAAGCCCATTTGTATACTGATCATCTAAAAAGCCAATGGCGACGTAGTTCAGAGGCACCTCATAATATTATTTGGGAAGTCGCAATTAAACTTTATCCTGACAATTACCAAGAGGGTCAGCAAAACTCTCCCTTGGTATTGACTGGCGATCAAGTGATTGGTTTTATGTTGGCTTATTGTGACAATGACGGTAGTGATGTTAGGGAACATTTTATGGGCTCTCACGAGGTTGAGCCGTTAAATGGCAGTCGCAATAGAGGCTTTATTGATGCCAGTGTATTTGGCAAAATCACCCTTAAACTCTAGTTTTAGTATGAATACAGTACTCGGAAGCGTAATCAATGAGTGAAAGCACTAAACAAATTATTCGCCACTTACATGGTGTCATGACCATGCAAGAGATTGCACAAAAAGGCGATTTGCTCAGCACCATTCGCTCAGTCCAGGCATGGCAATGCAAACGCTTGCTAGCGAGTCATCAAAAAATGTATGAACAGGATAAGTTTAAACCTGCAGTAGAGTTTTTTGTGAAAGAATTGTATGGCCCCAAAGACTTTAGCCAACGAGATAAAGATATTGCTCGTGTTGCACCTAAGATGGCCAAGCTTCTGCCAGAAACGGCATTGCAATCCCTTGTATCGGCATTGCATCTAAATGAACTGTCTTTTGAACTCGATTTTGACTTAGCTAAGAAAATACAAGGCAAAGAAATTAATCGGGATACTTACCTTGAAGCCTACCGCGCCTGTGATAATCGCAATGCCAGACAACAACAAATTTATTTTATCGAAGTACTAGGTAAAGATTTAGCCGAAGTGGTTAAAATGCGCGGCATTTCGGCTTTGTTGATGCTATCACGTAAGCCGGCCAAATTGGCAGGCGTGCAAGCCTTACATGAATTTATTGAAATGGGTTTTAAAGCCTTTAAGAATTTAGGCAATGTGGATGAATTTATCTTACCTATCGTTCATCATGAACAAGGTTTAATGAATCAAATGTTCGATCTCAATCAGCCCAACCCCTTGCCTGACGTTTAAGCAACTTATGTCGAGTGTTAATCATAGGCAGCCCGCTTTACTCTGGCAATATGCTAACCCGTTTATCAATGAATGGCGGATTAGTCCTGAACATATAGATCATTATGGGCATGCTAATAACGTGGCTTATGTCAGTCAGTTAGAGCAGACATCATGGGCTCACTCCAATGCATTGGGTTTAACAATAGAGCAATACAAGCAACTCGATCGAGGCATGGCTATCAGTCGCCATGAAATTAATTATTTGGCCGCCGCTTATTTACACGATGACATAGCCTGCGCCACCTGGATTGTTGAGTGTGATAATAGGTTAAAACTCACCCGCGCTTTCCAGTTTATTCGCCGGGCTGATGGCTTATGTTTACTGACTGCGCGCACTGAATTTGTATGTATTGCCTTATCAAGTGGTCGCCCCAAACGCATGCCGCCAGAATTTACCCAGCCCTATGGTCAAGCACAAATAGTGACTGCGGGCCCATGACTAGACAAAGCAGTATCGTTTTTTTACTCACTTTGTCTGTCTTGCTCAATGTGTTTTTGCTGGTTCAACTACTCAGCCGAACAGATGAGTCTGAGGTAAATAAACCTGAGGCAGAATCGATGAGCTCAAATCAGTTAGGGTTTTCGCAAACAAGCTCTTCAACCACCTTAAATGCTCAACTTAATCCTAGCACTTCTCAACAATCGCCAGAGCAATTGCCCCGGCTCAAGCGCGATGAACTGTTAGCCCAAGGAAAACAATGGTTAGTGGCAGCAAATTATCCAGAACTTGAGCTGTTTTTACGTGATTATTTGCAACAACATCCCCTTGATATGGATTTTTTGTTACTAGAGGCTGAACTTATCGTCCACACCCAATTACTCAGTGACGCCATTGCTCATTATTACAGCTTAAAAAAGTTGCCCATGAATGCGGTACAAGAACAATTAGTTAACACCCAAATTAATACCCTGTCGGCGCAAACCATAACACAACTACAAAAAGCCTATTCTTGGGATACCCTTGCTATTTTTGTTGAGCCTTTATTACAACTCGAACCTGAAAATCGTGATTATATTTTGGCCTTAGCAGAGGCATATGCACAACAGCAGCAAATCAACTTAATGGAAAACACCTTAGCAGCCTTGGCTTATGATGATCCCAGTGCTATGCGCCTGCGCCAATTAACATTAATCACGCAAACAAAAGAGAAAAGCAGCGATGCTGAATCACCAGATATCCCCTTTAAAGAGCCAGTTAGTGCTACCGCTATTAAATTACAGCAAATGGGCGACCAATACGTAGTTCATGGCCAACTTAGTGGCAACAATGTGGCCTTATTAATCGATACTGGCGCATCTATAACTGCCGTGTCCAACACCTATTTCCAAAACCTAGCAAACCGTTTCAAGATTAATTTTATTGGGCGGTTCAACGTCAATACAGCAGCAGGCAAAGTGCTCGCTCCTATGTATCAATTTGCAGAACTCAAATTAAACCATGCTATTGTATACGATATATCGATTATCGTTTTACCCATGCGCAATATGGACAATGTAAATGGCTTACTCGGTATGAACTTTTTACGAGAATTTGATTTTAAAATCGACCAACGCCAAGCCATGCTGTTTTTAAAGCCTTAGTACACTCACCAGAGTATGCAGCCGGATTAAATCGACACAAACTGAACTTTTTTATTACTTAAGCAAGTAAACAGTCAATACGACACATTTATAATCGCGCAATTAGGAAATACCATTACTAGTCTCAATCCAAGTTTTAATGATCTGTGGTTTTTGCCCCTCGGCGGCACTGGTGAGATTGGCATGAACATGAACCTATATGGCCATGCAGGCAGTTGGTTAATGGTAGATTGTGGTGTTACATTTCAAAGCCCTCTGCGTCCTGAATATTTGCAAACAGAAGGTTCATCGGTATTAGCTCGGGATATATTTGATGTGGTATCGGCTGATCCTAGTTTTATTAGCAGTCGCAAACAACAATTAGCCGGCATTGTTATCACCCATGCCCATGAAGATCATGTGGGGGCCCTGCCCTATTTATGGCAGCGCTTCAAATGTCCGGTTTATACCACAAAATACACCGCTGAAATTTTACGCCGTAAACTTAATCGCGATAATTTGGCCCAGCGCATGCCAATTATTGAAGTTGAAACGAACCAAAGGGTTGATATTGGCCCCTTTAATGTCGAATGGCTTGGCATCACGCATTCTATTCCAGAACCGCATGCCTTAATGATCCGCACCGAGGCTGGAAGTGTATTTCATACTGCAGATTGGAAAATAGACAAAAAACCAATCACCGATCAGCCATTCAATGCTCACCCTTTTAAACTGCTGGCCAAACAAAATGTGAACGCCATGGTGTGCGACTCAACCAACGCACTGCGGCCCGGTCACTCCATTTCTGAGAGTGAATGCTCTGCAGGTTTACTGGAACTGGTTGAACAGGCAACGGGTCGCGTGGTGGTTGGGTGTTTTAGTAGCAATATTGCACGCATGATCAGCTTGGCTCAAATAGCCCAAAAGACAGGTCGTTATTTAGCCTTATTTGGTCGTTCACTGCAAAATACCGTCGGAGCGGCCAAAGCAACCGGTCACTGGCCAGATGATCTAAATGTGATTGACGCCTATCATGCAGGTTATTTGTTGAAACACGAAGTATTGGCGGTGGCGACTGGCAGCCAAGGAGAAAGCCGGGCTGCCCTTAGTCAAATGGCTCAAGATAACTATCGTAATCTCAGCTTAGAGGCAGACGATCTCATCATATTTAGTTCGATTATTATCCCGGGTAATGAAAAACTCATCGATAGAATGATAGAACAATTTCATCAGCGCAAAATTCGCACCATTTTAGCCGAGGAACACAGCAAACCCATCCACGCTTCAGGGCATCCTTATCAAGACGAATTAAAACTTATGTATGAGTGGGTAAAACCGCAACTTGCCATTCCTACTCATGGTGAGCCAAAGCATCTTCGCGCCAATGCCGACATAGCCAACCAATGTCATGTGCCCAAAAGCTTAACCGGTCTAAATGGAGATTTATTTATTATTGCCCCACAGCCCAAGCTAATAAAAAGTGCGGTAAAAACCGGACGGATCGCTTTGCAACAATAGAGACTCTGTCTTTTTTCCCTTACTTAGCAGCTTAAGCGGGCATATTATCAATAAATTTTAAAATACTGCCAAAAGCACGTTGACCGCCTTTTTCTATTTGCTTATCAAAATACCAGTTACCCAATAAGGGAATATTGATATGGCCTTGAGACCGCCAATGTACATGGGTTTTTCCGCCAACTTCAGTTAGCTTAACTTCACCTAATTCATGCAGGTAAGGGAGTGGCTTTGAATAAATGATTTTGTATCCAAGTAAATAGGGCCGCTCAAATGCCACAATCTCTTCATGCAAAGTCGCACCACCCGCTTGAATTTCTCTGACTGCTCCAAGACCATTAATTTCACTATGACCCTTTTTAATAAGGCTAGATTTATCGACACCCTTGAACTGCGCATAATTAGCATGTTCGCTTAATACCTGAAAAACATCGGCAATGGGCTTATCGATAATACGTTCAACTGAAATTGAAAACATGGGGTTCCTTCTTTTTGCTGGTGCTTGTGTGATTAAAATTTGCCCAAACCGTAAGGGTGATGTTGAGGTTTTTTACTCGTAATACCCTTCACAGTGACAACTTAAGGTGGGTCGTTTTTAGAAACTGTATTACCCAATACTAAGGTAGTTACTAATAAAATGAGTTTACGGACCATCATAGCCCGATAAACCCTAACAATCCTAAATACTAGCTTGCTTACAATAGCATGAGGTCACAGAAATCAATGATCGGCTGTTACTATATAGCGTTCAGCTTAATGACGCTGAATCTTGAGCAAACAGTCAGCAAAACTGCTTATTAAACCCACGAATAAGATCTGAACGCTACTAAAGCACTTTGACCATAAAGTATTTACAGCCCGTTTTAGGGTAATTTTTTTGAATCCATTGGGTTTTATATCCATGTTTTTCATAAAAAGGCATAGCCTGAAAATTCAGCGTATCCAAAAGGCAGGTTATACAGCCCCTCTGCTTAGCTGCAAGCTCCATTGCTTGTAATATTTGACTGCCTATATTTTGACCACGCAGTTTATCTGAAACCCATAATGTATTAATTAACAACCAGTTACCAAAAGTACGACCCGCCGCACCGGCAATAACTTCACCCTTGGCATTTTTAATTTGCACCGCCAAAGGTCTTCGCTCATTTACTTCCCAATGGGCCCAGTTAAACTCAGCAATTTTTTCATCCAAATAATCGATCAGTTGTTGTTCTGGATTGTGTAACACTTCAATATTCATCTTACCTCCGAGTTATTCGCTCTTGCTAACAGATATCTCAATGATAGCGCAGTACCCATCTGCAGTTTTTTGGCGTAATTTCACATATAAACCATAAATGATAAAGCTTAGAGCGCATATTAAGGACCAGTATTTAAGGATATCAGTGAGACAGATAAGGCAAGCCAGCAGAACACTAACATGCTGTTAAAGCTAAGATGACGATTTTAAAAAGTCGCTTGCACACAGGGCTGGATCAGCGAGAATGCTCAACAAGCTAATCGCGTCCTGTGTCCAAGCACTTTATCTTGGCTAGATATGTTTGTATTTTTTAACTCACAGCTCGCTGACTTAGTCCTCGTTAGCGTCGCTAATGCGTTCCAAACGTTCTTGCTCTTCTGCGAAGGCGGCTTTAATTTCTTCTAATACTGAGTCAACGTCGGTCGCTTCGGATGAGAATTCAAAATGGCCAGTTAATTCAGTTTCAGTGGTCAATTCACCAGCTTCAAACAGCGCCCACATTTCTTCTGCGTAATGGGTATCGAGCAATTCAGGGGCGTATTGACCGTAATATTCACTCATGTTTCGCACATCTCGGCACAACATACTAAACGCGTTATTGTTGGCTGCGGCATCAACGACTTGGGGTAAATCGATGATCACCGGGCCGTAGTCGTCGACTAAAACATTAAATTCAGACAGATCACCATGTACTAAACCAATGCACAGCATTTGTTTAACGTAATGCATTATTTGTGTATGGTCTTCAACTGCTTGTTCAGCTGTCATGCTGACATCATTTAAACGTGGGGCGACATCGCCTTTTTCGTCGGTTACCAGCTCCATTAACAAAACACCGTCATAACAACCATAAGGTTGTGGCACACGCACTCCAGCCTTAGCAAGTTTAAACAAAGCATCTACTTCGGTGTTTTGCCAGGCATCTTCTTGCTGTTTACGACCAAATTTGGAACCTTTTTCCATGGCTCTGGCACGGCGAGTAT
The DNA here is from genome assembly GCF_040012495.1 of Paraglaciecola sp. 25GB23A. Classification (NCBI taxonomy): domain Bacteria; kingdom Pseudomonadati; phylum Pseudomonadota; class Gammaproteobacteria; order Alteromonadales; family Alteromonadaceae; genus Paraglaciecola; species Paraglaciecola sp. 25GB23A. The sequence continues at coordinate 272,362 of NZ_JBDYKM010000001.1, read as the reverse complement.
TGCGGACTTTACGACCTTCTTGATATTGCGCGGCTTTTTTAAAACTACGTTGCATGGCCTCTTTGTAGACCTTGGCACAACGCACCTGCTCTCCGCAGCGCACTGCATAAACAGTGGCTTCTTTGCCGCTCATCAATTGATATAACACTTCGTCTACCAAGCCATCATCAACAAGAGGCTGGATTCGTTTGGGGGTCTTCATGGAGTCCTTATAAAGTCAACTAACTACGCTGTACAAATTAATGCAGAGTTTGCCTTAAACCCTTATGGCCGCGCAATGTCAAATTGCGTTTACACTTGCCTAGGTAGGTATTAGCAAATTTTCACATAGTTTTACCTAATTAGCGATCAGCACTATGACTTTATTTAGCCGTTCAGCTGAATCAGCTCGACTATAATGTAATATCAAGTCCATCTTGTTGTCTTGATTGACGTCATTGTGAGTAATAAGAGTGGCGTTTTTAGGTACCTTTACTTCGTATTTCTCTGCTCGGCGATTAAATAACCTTTTTCCGTCTTGTAAGGCGGTAATCACTTTTATTTGCTCATCTTCTTCAGAAAAAATAATGTCTTTAAAACCATCGCCGTTAATGTCCTGTAGTTTCACCATAGGTTGACCACTGCGTCCAGAAGACAAACTAAAGGTAATTTCAACTTCTTGACTGACGGTAGGTTTGCTCGGATAACGCTGATTTTCGTCCATTTTATAAATAAATACATCTTGCTCAATACTGCTGGATAACAAGGCACTTATAATTTGCGATACCCCCAACTCAAAGGACGAGACCATAATTTCTTGACGTCCGTCGTTATCTAAATCAACTAATTTTAAGTCTGACAAAGTTGTGTCAGATTGAATGCGTGTCGCGGGACTCTGCTCAAAAAGCAAACCTTGCTGCCCAAGTTGAGCATAATAAATTTCATAGTCGTTGGTACGATCTAACACCCCTGAGCTTTGCGTGAAACGCACGATCAAATCAGGTAGGTCATCACCATTGAGGTCAGCAATTGTCTCGACTAGCTTGTGATTTAACTGACTTTGGTCGAGCTGCTGTCCGTCAGCGTCAATTTTATCCCACCAATTCACACCTTCGATATCATCGGCCAAGGGTATTGATATCCTTTGAGTATTAAAACTTCCTTGTGCATTTTGTTGATAAACCAGTAACTCACCAGTCTCCACCAAAACCACATCGCTTTTGGTGTCTAAATTCATGTCCACAAAAAACAACTCACGGGGCTTAAACGTCACATTTTTGCCATCCACCTTGAGTAACGATGGAATGGTTAAGGTCTGCGCCAATAAATCTCGATTATTGGACTGCGATAGCCACAAACTCAGCTCTGTAAATTGTGCAAGTATAAAGTCATCTTGCTGATCGTCATTCAAGTCTTGCGAAAAGTCTAAGTCCATAAGCACATCTGATTTTTCACTCAGATACATTGACGAAACACTTAAAATCGGCTGTAACAAAGACTTAGATTTGGTAATTGTTGCAACGGCTTTGTCATTTGTTGCCATCATAACAGGGCCAGATTTAGGGAGATTTCCGCCCTCATCAGCCATATATTGATATTTGAAAATATGACGATTGCTTAAAAAATACAGGGATTGCAAGCCACTTGTTTGCACGACACCAAGATCGTAAGCAAATAAGTTATGACTTAAAGTGAATAAATCCAGTAACACTGAGGTGTTTTTTTGTGAATCAAAGGCGTAAATGGCCAGTTGCCTATCGCCCTTTTCTGACACTCCAAAGGCAATCAATTCGTTACCGGGGTTTGCCAGTAGATTAGCGGCCAACACGGGTTGCGTGAGATTAAAGGGCAACTCAATCGCATATTCGGAAAATAAAGCAGATTTATCAGCAAATGAAGGCATAGAGACCACGACTAGCAGCAAAAAACTGACAATGACCCTAGTCTTAAAGATCAAATTAAGTGGATAGTACGTATCTTTCATTATGCTTTCCTTTAGCCCGAACACGAGTAGCGCAGCATATCAAAATACCTTGTTTGTGCCGCCTTAAAGTGTAAATCTTTAATTCAAGGAGGCGATACCCAAGTGGTTTTAAGCAATTTCGTTTTCGATATTTAATTCAACGGCTTATATGTTAGGATTTTGCATCGAAATATCATAGATATCATTGTAATAGAGGCACTCCATGCTTTTTAGGCATACTAATAACAATATTGGCTTATTCATCAGTAAACTGGTCATTTCCACTTATATTCTGTTTGGTCTTTGTCACTCAGTACAAGCTCATCCGCTTGAACAGCTCGATGGCTTAAAACGCTTTAACAAGACAACATTACTTGTTGACCCGCAAAATCCTGCCGTAGTACTCAACTCAAGCATGGATATTAAAAACGTCAAAATAGGCCAAAATGTATTAGCAAAGGCCATCGACTTGACAGAACAAGGGGGCGAAATTCATAATATTACTAGCGGAAACCGCAGTGACAAAGTGACATTTAGTTTTTTCCAACCTTTGCAAGAATCGAGTGTTGAGCAACGAATTGATTTGAATTTTGATAAGAATTTGGGATTTATTAATGCAATCAATTTACGTTATTTTATTAGTAGCGCATATTTAAGTATCGAGCTGATTCGCGAGCAAGTACTACAAGCTGCCGTGACAAAATATGGACCGCCCTTAACCTTGCAAGAGGCGCAAACCGCAACGGGACAAACTAAAAATACAGTTAAAATAACCGATTTCATTAATACCATACCCAATTTATCTGCCGAGGCTCGGGACTATTTTAAAAAGCTCGGTGTCACAAGAAATGCCAAAATCAGTGCTGACTCACAGGGTTATGGCTTATTTCAAAACGGCTTTGATCAGTGTTATTTGTGGCCTAAAAATGACTATACTGAGATTTTAAGGTTTTGTGCATTTGCCCCCGGCGCAGCAAATGCGAACAGTCGTGGTTTAGAATTTTCCTTGGTTAATTTCCCTGTGGCTAAAAACATTGCTGATCAACAAGTGAAGGCTGCTGAACAACTTAAATTGAACTTGTAAGCGCAAACCTTCTGACGCAGCAGTTATTCCATTCAGGCATAAGTAAATTGTCGAATAAAGGATATACTGCTGCGCTAATTTTCAGACACACAAACCTTTGTTAGGAAATGGACATGCCTAGTCATCGACTTTATCGCTGTAAATCCCCACTTACTGTTTTGTTATTTATCATACTTTGCAGCAGCTCGGTAAATAGCTATGCCACTAGCCGACTTAATGCACATGAACCGCAAGTAAGTATAGTCGCGGTGCCAGAGTGGATTGAAGTACAAGATTTTGAAGTGGGTGATCTAGTGGATTTAGTCAGCCCAAGTCACTATCACTTAGTTGATAAGCAAATAAACGGCATCCAAGGTAAACAAGTGTATTCTCGATTTGTTTATTCCTTAACGGATCCTTCAGGTATCGAATCCAATTCCAACATCCGTATTCGTTTTAATCCGGCTTATGAAACCTTGCAAATCCACGCTATTGCAGTCAATAGACTGGGTAAACTTGTAAATTCATTATCGCCGGCGGATGTAGAAGTAATAAATGTCGAAGATCGGCAAAGTAGTAATATCTACTCAGGCGAAGTTGAAGCGGTTATTTTGCTTAAAGACATTCGGGTCGGTGATGTGGTCGATTATAGTTATACCCTTGTGGGTAACAATCCGGTCTTTGCTGACAAATTTTCGGCAGGAGCCACCATAGGTTGGTCAATCCCGGTAGATAAAGTCAACGTTTCGGTGCTAATGCCTTCAGAGCGAGCAATTCAATACAAAATATTTAAAAGCAACGCACAGTTAAATGTCGAAACTGTAGGGCAGATTAGTACTTACCGACTAGGTTTAACCAACACCACAGAAGTGTATGAGGAGGATAACCTTCCGGCTTGGTACAACCCTTATCCCTATATACAGTTTAGCGAATACCGAAATTGGCAGGATGTAGCTCAGTGGGCAAATGATTTATTTGATGTTGAGCACATTCCTTCAGCTGACTTAGCGGCTTACATCAGCCAGTTAAAAACAAAGCCAATTGATCAGGCAATTAATGCGGCGATTGACTTTAGCCAGAATCAAATCCGCTATTTAGGCTTGGAGCTCGGAGAAAACTCCCATCGTCCAAACAGTCCTTCTGAGACCTTTGCTAATCGCCAAGGAGATTGCAAAGACAAATCGCTATTGCTCAGTGTTTTACTCAATCAATTGGGTATTACCGCTAATCCTGCATTAGTTTCAACCAGTAGTCGCGCTCATGTCAGTGATTATTTGCCTACTCATGCGGTATTTGACCATGCGATAGTGGAAATTCAAGTAGATGGCGTAAGTTATTGGATTGACCCAACGATGACCCATCAAGGCTCGCAACTAGATAGTAAGTTTCAAACGGATTATGGTTTAGCCTTAGTTGTGGCACCCTATACTGAAGGGCTTACCAGCGCCAGACCGACTATTAACTTTGACAGTAAAATTGCGGTTAAAGAATTTATTGTAGCAGCTGATTACGCATCACCAGTTGAATGGACGGTAACCACTACCGTCACTGGACGTGAGGCAGATAGTTTACGTTATCGTATTAAATCTGAAGGACAAGTTAAATTAGCCAAGGCCTACTTAAATTTTTACGCCAAGCGTTTTGCCAAGATTGAATCTCTTAGGCCATTGCAGATTATTGATGAAAGGCAGCAAAACATCATCACCGTAGTGGAACATTATTTAGTGCCTGAGTTTTGGCTATTAAATGCCCAGAAAAATGCCGAATTTGAGCTGCACGCGGATTACTATAGCCACTATGCGCAATTGCCTAAGTCCATCAAGCGCGAACAACCATTGGCGATGTATCCTAATCTGAGTATTAATCATAAAGTGACCTTGCAATTGCCAGAGCATATCGACTTTAGTACAGATGAAGGCACAGAGTTATTTGAAGATAACTTTGTGAATTTTGCTTCAAGTATTATTTACGATCGACGTTTATTGACCTTCCAAAATAGCTATACAACAAAAGGTGAATATGTCGATGTCGCTCAGGTACCAGAGCATTTGGCCTTGTTATCTGAGATAGCTAATCGTATGAATTATTACAATAGCATCACCAACGTCACTGATGATCCTGGCAATATAGCATTACAAAAGCTACTGCTTAATTTAAATCAACGTCGTATAGCGCAAAAAGAAAAGGCAGGAGAGTAGTATGTCGAAGGGGTGTTTTTCATGGATTCATATAGTAGTAGTGGCGTTTATTTGTATATTAAACGGCTGTGCAGGCACGAGTTCGCAAGAAGCAGCTCCTAGCGTCAATACACCAAAGTCACTTGAGGTAACAGAGCCAGACACACTGACTCGTTTTGGATTTAATCAAGGTTTAGAGAACGATTTGAATGATAAAAACCTCAGTCGTTTACAAAGTAAAATTGACGTCTTACTTATCGCTCAGCAATTACGCACGCTACAACCACAGCAGTTTTTAAATCCACTCATAACCGCTAAAACAGCTGCCGATATAAAACAACAACTCGTCTCAGGTATGCTCGAGCTGTCGAATACTTTTACTTGGCATTATTTGCATTCAGAGTTGATTGGCAGTGATAAAATTGCCGCTTATTATCGAATAGATAATGATGAGGGCTATAGTTATATTACTTTTTGGCTAAGCGCAGATAGCTATAAAATTTATGATTTTCATCCAGTTTCTTTTCATTTTTCTACTTTAAATTTTGTTGGTGAATTTACTCAACTCTTTACTAAATACAGTGATAGACAAGCACAACTAGCTGAGTTAATTCTCGCCTCGCAAAAAAATGAATGGGATACAGTCACCGCACTTTACCAAGCATTAGATGCCGATATTAAAGCTGAACCAGTGTTAAATGATTTTCTGTTGCGCAAATATAGTCAGATGAAGAATGATAGCCCTGAGTTCATGGCGGCTTTAATTAGAAGCTATGAACAACAGAATCTAAGTTCTTTATTATTTGAATCTTATTATATTCAACAAGATAACTTTACTCAGGCGATTAAAATGGTCGAAGGGCTACCTGAGTTTGCTCGACAAGATAGTAAAATGCTTAGTGAAATGGCTATTTTGTATGCCTACAACCAAGATTTTGAGCCAGCCGTGTTACACGGACGCCGTGCTATTTTTGCTGCGCCGAATGACAATGAAGCTTATTTCGTTTTACTTCAGGTGAGTTTATTGGCTAAAGACTATGATTTAAGTATTGAACTAATAGAGGTATTGATCAGCAAATTTGATTTCATTATGGGCCAAGATGTTATTGCTGAATTTGACGACAGCGCCAATTTTATGCGCTCGGATCAATACCAGCAATGGCTTAAAACACGCTCACTTAGTTAAGCCCCTGTTTAGATAATTCATCGTTTTACCTGAGTAGAGACTCTTCTAGACACTTTGGTTGTAAACTATAAACAAAAGGTGGCTGCGTTGCTGGGTAAATAAGGCCATAATCCTCGCGTTTTGATAAGAAGATAGGAATTAACATGACGGTAACTCGCATAGGTCACAAGTATTTTGACGCGCAAAGTGGTAAGACACTGGATGTCTGGTTTGCGCGTAGCAATCAAAAAATTGCCCGCAGTTGTTTAGCGCAAAAAGTAGGACTCATTCAAAGTGAATTTATTGAACTGAGTATTGAAATAGACCAAGCCCCAACATCTGCAGAAGACGCTTATTTACGTTTACATTTATTGTCTGAAGGTGCTGTTGTGCCTAACAGTATTAATCTTCAAGGCGTATTTGGCTTGCTAAATAATGTCGCGTGGACATCAGCGGGTCCGGTACTACCAGCGAAAATAGAAGAACTCAGGGCCTTAATCGCCAATGAGCATCATCATTTGTTAGTCAACTCAATTGATAAATTTCCGCGTATGGCCGACTACGTTATTCCTGAAGGTGTGCGTATTGGCGATGCTGATCGAGTGCGCTTAGGGGCGCATTTGGCACCAGGTACTACCGTAATGCATGAAGGTTTTGTTAACTTTAATGCCGGTACCTTAGGCAGCTCTATGGTTGAAGGTCGCATATCTCAAGGTGTTGTCGTCGGTGAAGGTTCTGATATTGGTGGCGGAGCCTCAACCATGGGCACTTTGTCAGGTGGCGGTAAAACCATTAACGCCATTGGTAAGGGCAGCATGTTGGGAGCCAATGCAGGTATTGGTATTTCATTAGGAGATGATTGCATTGTTGAAGCGGGTCTTTATATTACCGCAGGCACTAAGGTGCTCACCCCTGACGGTCAAATCGTAGCGGCGCGTTTACTTTCGGGCATGAACGGTCTGCTATTTAGACGCAATAGTCAAAGCGGTGCGGTTGAAGCCATTGTTGCCGACGCATCTAAATGGGGCGGGCTCAATGCCAGTCTACACAGCAATGACTAATTTAATACCATATTAGCATCCTAAAAAAGCCAGTCTTATTCTAGACTGGCTTTTTTGTATCAGGCAATACTGTATTTTTTAGCATGGTATATAACTTGCGTTTATTTCCTCAAACCACTTTTGCTTTGGAATTAATATGCAAGAATTATTAGACTCTTCAATGTCACCATGGGCAGTGACGCTGGCTCTAGTCAGTTTAAGCACTTTGATTATGTACCTCATCAAACGCATTACTATGGTGCAATTAAGTAAAAGCCGGTTTCTGGAAGGGCATTCCCTCACCAAAATAGTATTGATGGCAATGAGTAAGCCCTTGTCGATTATTATCCTGTTGCTTAATTTATTTTTGCTGGATTTACTGCTGAGCTATTATCAACTGACCAGCCTTAAAATTGAGCAATACTTTTCTATCACTACCAAGATAGCCATAATCTTGAGCTTGTTGATTTTTATTGAACGTTTTTGTTCAGGTGCAATTAATCACTTTGCTGAATCTTCTGAGGCGGTAAAAACCAGTAAAAGTATCGTTAAAGGCTTCACTAAAATACTAATTTTAGGCATTGGCGGTTTAGTAATACTGGGTACCTTAGGCATTTCCATTACCCCTATTATAGCCTCTTTAGGCATTACCTCACTGGCTGTAGCACTGGCCTTGCAACCGACCCTTGAAAATTTTTTCTCGGGTGTACAATTGGTCATCGATAAACCTATTAGAGTCGGAGATTACATAGAGTTAGACTCCGGTGAACAAGGATTTGTTGAAAAAATTGGGTGGCGCTCCACTTGGATTAAAATGCTGCCTAACAACGTGGTAATAATGCCCAACAGTAAATTGTCACAGTCAAAAATTATCAATTATTATTATCCAGAAAAAGAATTATCTGTGCCGGTGGATATAGGTGTGCACTATGACAGTGACCTAGAGCACGTTGAAAGTGTCACACTGGAGGTAGCGAAACAAATCTTAGTCTCGCACAAATGGGGGGTTGATGCTTATGAGCCCTTTGTGGTTTACCATACATTTGATAATTCCAGTATCAATTTCACCGTAATGCTCAGAGCAGAAGAATACTTTAATCGTTTTTTTATAAAATCTGCATTTATAAAAGCCCTGCACAAACGTTATGCCCAAGAAGGAATAGTTATTCCCTATCCTATTCGTGCGATTAATACGTCGCAGGAAGCCCCCCGTTTCACTACGATGAAAGTCGAAACACAACAGTAATATATTGGAGTAGAACACCCTGGCGTTTAATAACCTTAGCCCAGTTGATGTTTGTATACTGACCGCAAACTTAAGGCGTTTAGCGCCAAAACAAAAAAGACGCCGAAGCGTCTTTTTTCATCTTTAAATTACCTATAACTAATCTAAATATTTGGCTAAAAATTTATCTATTGCAGTAAAAGCTTCTGTGCGGTTTTTGGGATTGTCAATGTAATGTGTACCATCTTCTAATATCAGTAAGGTGCTTTTCTTCTTATTTTTCTTTAGTGCCTCATGCATCAATTTACTTTGGTTATAGTTCACTACCTGATCATTCTCACCATGAATGAGCAAAACTGGCGATTTAAATGCAGCAATATGATTTATCGCACTGTTCATTGCTAAATCGGCTTTTTCTGCGCTGTTTTCAATGTCTCCAATACGAACTTTACTATCAACTTTCAAGCCGTCATAAAAATCGTCTAATTCGATCATCGCGACAAGATCTGAAATACCAGCAATACTCACAATACATTTGAAGGCATCTGGTTTCTGAAATCCTGCGGTCAAGGCAACATAACCGCCGTAACTGGCTCCAACCATGCACATGTTATTGGTATCAGCCAATTCCATCGATTTCACCCAATCAATAGTTTCATATACATCGGTTTGCATTAATTTACCCCATTGCTTACGGCCTGATATTTCATAGTTATTGCCATAACCTTTCGAGCCTCTAAAGTTTACCTGCAATACCGCATAGCCCTGACGAGCCAACATCTGCGTCCAATAATCAAAGTCCATGGTATCTCGAGCTCCGGGCCCACCATGAGGTAAAACTATAAGAGGAGAATCTTTGCCCTTAGTTCCTTGAGTAAAATAACCATAAAGTTCAAAATTGTCTTTGGTGGTAAAACTAAAAGGTAGTTTACTTGGCAGTGATTGATTTTCTAAACTTGCGTTATGAGACAACCAGAAGCTAGCTTGTTTACTTTCTAGATCAACCAGAAAAAATTTGGTCGGACTATTTGCTGAAAGTGCCGCTACGATTAAGCGATTTTTATCTTTACTGCTGCTGGTTATATAGGTTTTATAAGTAGGAAATGTTTGAGCGATCATCGCTTGTCGATTTTTTAACTCCTCATCAAAGTACTCAATGCGATAAAAATCATCTGTATAACCTACGCCGACAAAACGTCCATCTCGAGTGATTGCACTATCTACATCATATTTGTCTTGTTGGTAGACGATTTTGCCAAACTCGCGTTTTTCAAGATCAAATTCACGCACTACGTTTTTATATACTTCAAAGTCAGTCATAACGTAAAGGGTCTTTTTGTCGTCAGATAAAGCAATAGGGTTGATATAAAAATCTTTGAATGAGCGATAACTGTATATTTTTTCCCAATCATCCGTTTCAATATTCGGTCTAAAATAGATATCAGTGGTTAGCTCTTGTTTTTTGCCGTCATAGTCCCGTTTGAGGCCAATTAATACCTCGCCCTTACTATTGGACACCCATGAACCAATCTCGTGAACTGCTGAAACCACTTTTTCGAACGAGCTATCGTATATATTGAATTTGAACACAGCGGGGCTTTCATCCCGACCAGTGTAGGTTTGAACCAAAACATTATCATTGTCATCAGGTAAAATATTTCGAAGGCTGATGCTTGAAAATAGATCGGCTTGCTCATGTCTAAATATCTTATTGAGCTGCAACTGTTTTAGATCTGAACCGTCACTGTTGACAGCGAATAAACGTCCAATACGAATCCTTTTGCCAAATTGAAGTTTTGGATAAGTAGCATAAATTAAGATGCGCTCATTATTGGCCCACTCAGCCCATTCAATTCTGTCACTGTCTTTACGTAGTTTTATAACCGGTGAAATTTCTACTGAACCGTATTTTGCTACGACAACGGTTTCCGAACCATCAATGGTGCTTAAAGCGAGTATTCGCTGCCCGTCAGGCGAAAGTTCTGGTTGGGTAATTGCTGGCAATGCAGCAAAATTTTCTATTGGAATTAATTTTTTTGAACTGGCAAAAACATTTAATGAGAGAATGCTCAGTAATATTAGTAGCGTTAAGTTTGACATAAGTCCCTTTATTACTTGATTTATTATTTTAATTTTTACAGCGTTTGGGGCTGCATTTTTTTGATGTTACTAAAAACAACAGCGACAAACCATAAAAATTAACATCAAAAATGAAAATAATCAGTGCTTATTTTTTACCTTACTTTTATCAGATAATTCAATTTAATGAGCGGACGTTGTGATTTTTTTGTGGTAAGTATTGCTACCAAGTACACAATAAATACTGAATTGTTGCACCAAGTACCTTTAAAAATGAATTTTACCGCGGAGTTTGCGTCTCACTTTCATCAACAAAAGTGGTTAACCATTGGATTTAAGGGTTGGATTGCATGATATTAATCGTACTGCCGATATCAGTTGCATAATTGGATGGCAGGAAATTAAGAAAATTTAACGCAGTTGCCGCAACCTGAGACAAGTAATATTGCCCTGCGATGCTTAGCTCGCCCAATGGTTTTATATCAGGTCCCATGGCTGCCAACCATATTTGATCAGAGCCAATAATGCCTTGTGATTCTGCATCTGTGGTTGCGGATTTTTTCATCACCTTGTGACTAGAATGATGCTGCCACATTTGTGCCGTATTACCACGCCCATGATCAACAGTAATGATTAAGTTAGTATTATTGTGGTAGCTTTTTATAGACTGCAATTGCTGCCATAACAGAGCGATAAACTGATCATCGCGGTGGGCACCTCTAATATATTCAGCATAGTGACCTTGATGGGCATAATCGTCAGTCTCGCCAAGGGCGATGTAAATAACCTTGGGGTGGTGAGTGTCAATATACTCGCTGGCGAAGCCGACAGTAAATGCGTCGAACCTCACATTGTGCCAAGGACTGGGTATCTGTTGCTGCAAGGTATTTAGCCACTGAGCTTTTGCCGATAAATTGGGCCACACTGCAGATTCAAAACCGGCATTGACCATGACACCACTGCGTTGTTGATTAATGATCGCTGGAAATACATCCCAGCTACCAAAGGCAGCAACCTTATTCTGATATCCACTCTGTTGATTAAGCCACTCAAGAAAGGTGATGTTTGTATTAGGGACATTGTCATTGGAGGTAATTTTGGGGTCCGGCTTACCCGTTAATAGTTCATTGTAACCCGGATAAGAAAACCACATATCGTTACTTACATTCATCTTAGAACCAAGGGTTCGATTACCGATAATAAGACCTTTTTTAACCAGCTCTTGCCATAAAAACGGCATCAGTTTTTGCCTTTTCAAGGCCTCAGTATCTGCTGAAAAGTCTTTTTTTAAACCTTGTTGCTGCTCATTACTTTGCAGTTCTACGATACTTGAATCTATACCTTGAAATACTTCTTGCCAACGCAAGCCATCGATACTGATGATAAGTAAATTTTCGGCTGCATGTACTTTAGCAGACAACATTATTGATAATGCTAAACAAGCCAAAATGACTGATTTCATCTTATTTCTCCATAAAAAAGGGCGAGCAGAAGCTCGCCCAACCAGGGAACATCCAATCAACCAAAGTCAATTACATGCTAAACACAACTTTTAAAATTTAAACATTAGGTTCATTGCAGCTGTTCTTGGTGCCCCAATCCATGCGCCCCAACCACCCGCAATTCCACCTAAATAACTTTTATCAAACAGATTATTCAGCGTAAACCGCAACTCTAATGCTTGAATACCAGCAACAGGACTTTCCACCGCCACGCCAGCGTATAAATCACTTATCACATAAGCATCAGCTACTTGGGTATTACTTGCATCAATAAAACGCTCATCAACCCACTTAGTTGAAAGACCGGCAAAACGTGATTCTTTGCTCCAATCAAGCGATACCACTGCCATATTTTGCGGTGAACCGAAAACCGTATTACCTGCGGGGAAACTGAGTTCTGTGGTGCTGCCATCAGGTAAAATAATGCTGCTATCGGCATACGTCGCCTTGTTGTGAGTATAAGAAGCGTACACTTGCCAATCTTCCGTTACGCTGAGGGTGATAGAAGCTTCAATACCGTTAGATTCAACTCCACCTACGTTAAGATAATTGCCATTTTCACCTGACAAATAATCCACACCAGAGGCTGAACCAGGTGCGATAAAGGTTAAACGGTTATCAAATTTAATATCATAGTAGGTTAAGCTCATACTCAAATCTTGCGACACATAACGCAGACCTAAATCAATATTGTCTGCGGTCTCAGGATTCACATTAGTAAATTTAGTTGGGTCGGCTTCTAATACCCCATCTTTGATGGCAGCAAAATTTTGCGCATAGCCAGCAAACAGCTCCAAGCCATCAATAGGCATAGGAACGACGATACCAGCTGAGAATAACAAGTCTGAATCCGAATTGACCTTTAAGTCTTCATCAACAGCAAAGTTATCATTACGCTCTAAGTCTACATAAAACTGTTTCGCACCAAAACGTACGTTAGCCCAGCCCATATCTAACTCATTTTCAAGGTAGGCCATTACAGTTTGTACTGGAAAAGAACGATCGTATTGAATCCAGTAAGGCGTATGGTCGAATTCATAGCCTACTTCAGAATCGATGATTTTTTGCCAACTACGCGTTTCATCCCGTTGATAATTTTCGTACCAAAGACCGCCGCGTAAGGTGTTTTCCATGTCACCTATTTGACTGAATAAAGCAAAATCTGCATTAAAACCAATTCGCTCTTTTTTATAATTGGTAGTGCGGTATGAACTTACCGGAATAGCGCTGGATATATAACAAGCTGAGTCATATTCCTTACCTGCGCCACCATAGGGAAAAGTAATTGAACTGCTGCAATTCGGGTTTGGAGCAAGTGAATTGCCGTTGGCATCAACAAAAAAAAGTGTGCCCAAAGCGGAGCCGCCTAGAACGGTATTACCCGATAGCAACTCTGAATGTCCAACATCAGCGCCGTCCGCTTTTACATCAACAATATAGGGTGGAACCCAATCACCACGTCCTTCATTTTTGTGGTAATAAACGTTACCTGATAATTGTAAATTGTCGTATTTGTAATCTGCACTGACGTAAGCAAACAGGTTTTCCCTTAAAGTAGACCAACCGCGACGATATAGCTGATCAACATAAGGTACGCCGGTCCAGTCTGATGTTAGTCTGTCCCATTCAGGATTTTGTGCAAATTCAGCCAGAGTAATACGTTGATAGTTATCTTCATGGGTATCATCCCAAGATATATATGCTTTTACTTCAACATTACCAATCAAGCTAACAACTTTACCCGCCAAGTGGTCACGTTTATTTTCCGCAGCTTGATCAATCCAATCACTATTCTGGCTGCTTGAAGCACTAAGCCAGGCGTAAGTATCTTTGGCAATTTCACCGGTTTCATAACGTACGAAGTATTTTTGCGCTTGAAAATTACCCAGCGATAAACTCACCACCATGTTTTCATCTGTATCAGGTGTTTTAGTAGTGAAATTAAGTGTGCCTCCTAAGGCTTCGTTCGAACGCGAAGCAATATCACCGGTCCCTTGAGATACTTCAACCAAACCTAAATTTTCGGTATCAATATAACGATTAGCCTTTGCGCCACCGCCATAATTAGAGTTTCCGTTAGCAATACCATCTATGGTAATGCCGATTTGTTGCTCATCTAAGCTTAACTGAAAACCACGAATTGAAACGGTAGTTGACCAGTCATCTGAACCAAAGGTATCGCCCTCATTAACCAATACACCGGGTAAATTATCGATAACCGCTAAGGCACTGGTCAAAGCGCTTTGTTGTTTGAGCATTTCATTTGAAGTTTGGTTATTAGCGTAAGACACGCTTTTGCCAACAACTGTGATAGATTCCATTGCATCGGCAGTTTCAGTGGTTTCTTCTGCCATTGCTGCCTGAGAGAGACTAAGGGTTCCACATGCCAACGTTATTGCCAGCGTAAGTTTTGAGAGTTTAGATGTGCGCACAAGTGTTTTCCTGACTGTTATTTTAATGCGCCATAATGTGGAGTTTTTGTATGACAGTTAGATAGAAATTTGATGACGCTTACTTGATACTTTTGCGACACTTTTAATATTGTGATTAAATTTGGTACGGTAGTGGCCAAAAGTCAGTCAAAATAAGTGTTCATGTACTGACAATGATTAGCCAAATAAGTCAACAAGAGGCCGCGAATTGGGGAGATCATGTTGAGAGCAAATCTATATTATATGAAAGTTGTCGATCGAGTACTGTATGTAAAATTTAGCGGTATTTGGACAAAATCGAATGTCAAAGCGATTTTTGCTGATTGCCAAAGGCAGGTGTCAACCATAAAACATCAACCTTGGGCTGCTTATATCGACGTTCGCGATTGGATAATGCCTTCTATGGAAGCCATGGATGATTTGCAACAAATCTACGATTGGTGTTTAGCCAATAATCAAACCCACGAAGCGACAATATGCCGTTTTGATATGCAAAAAAACATAATTGGCGATGTCTCAAATTATGGTGCAGATTTTCAGTTGTATACCCAAGAACCAGCCGAAGCGTGTCGTTGGCTTGAGCAAAAGGGCTTTACAATCTCCTTACCCGATGAGTTTAAATAACGCTAAAACCCTAAAGTGGCAGACAGTTACTGGCTTTTCATCTAGTCAAAATTTATATGGCCATGGCTTAGTCTAATGATTATTCATCACCCTGTAATATTTACCTGTCTGGCGAATATTTTACTTATTAATTCTTAAAACTCAGTTTAAAACACCAGCCAAAAACGCTTATCACATTGATTAAATTAAGGAAAACAACCTTGGCTTAAGTTTTGCTCGTGTACTCAAGAGAAAATGTAATGACGCAATTTACTCTCGATATATTGAGTTACCCCCCTCATTTCGTTTTTATCTTTCAAACAATCGATTAAAGGAGTTTTATCATGGCTAGCACAACAGCAAATTCAAGTACTAAATCCTCTGCCAACAGCCCGTCACCCTTGACTGAAAAAACCACTGAAGCCTTGCACAAAGCGGTTGATTCATTGGCTGAAAAAGCTGCGGGCCAAGAAGAGAAGCTACGTGACTCTGCGACACATTCAGCTGAAGCAATTGCTAAACAACAAAAAGAACTGCAAGACAAGTGGCAGAATTCTAAAGTACGGTCTTATGCCAGTGAAAACCCCGTTGCCGCTGCTGGCATCGCCTTTGCGGCCGGTGTTTTAGTGTCAACTCTGTTGCGTCGTTCTTAAACCTGATGTCAGGTGAACAAAATCAGCAGACATCGACTGAGGAGGAGTTAGCCTTACGCGCTCAAATTGAGCGCACGGTTGACTCCGTGGGCGGTTTAATCGCTGTCTACCAACAACGGTTTAAGTCTCAATATAACTTAGCCCAAAAAGAGTGGGTACTGTCTAAGCAATCTGCTGCATTAATTTTGCTATTGACCTTAATCCTGTCTGCCATGATATCGACCCTTTGGTTAATTACTAACGGCGTAATAGGCTCTCTATTATACAAAGTAGGCTGCCCTCTATGGGGACTAGGTAGTATTTTACTGCTATTTAATGTTGGGATAATTATTGGCTTATGGCAAACCATTAAAACGTTAATACAGAAAATTGGATTTTCACGTTTAATTAGCAGTTTTAGCGATTAGTCATCAATTAATATAAGGATAAACCTATGTTAGCAGAGTATTTAGTTGCTAAGTATAGCCAAGAAGTTGAGCAACAAGAGCAACAAATAGCCCTTGATAAAAGCGTGTGTCAGCTACAAAAAATCACAGCAAAAAAGGAATTTAGCCACCTCATAGCAAGACCGGATACCTTAGCTCTGTTGGTTTTAGGTGGCTTGGTGAAAGGTGGGTTAAGCAACTCAACAGACAGCAAAACAGGCGCAGTTTTGTCTTTCCTTAGCCGCTTCTTACGCCCATCATCCTTTGGAATTTAACCAAGCAACTAGGGCAAATATTCAACTATTATTGAACGCTCGCCCTCATCCTAACAATGGTCTATATGACTGCTAGTTTCCTATTCTTCGAGTTCGATAAAGTAAGTTCCCCAACCGTCATAGTGAACTTTGTGTTTATTGGCAATGACCAATAACTTTTCAGTATCTTGATTGATTAATTCAATCTCTAACATGCGTTCAACCACGGCATCAAAACAAAACACTTCGCCACCATCATCTAATTCAAGCTCTTCAGCATCACCGACTTCAAAACCTGCTTTAAATGCATCTACAGCCGCTTTTTCTAAGGCTTCGAAATTAGAGCTGGCGAAGTGGTATTCAATAGTATGGGCCTGACTATGGTCGCTCCCATCTTCAATTAATGCTTCTATAGTTTCTTGATTGAATTCACGCCATTCTTGCAATTCAGTACTCATATTAATTCCTGTCGATGTGTCATTGGGTAAGTTGATATTGGGCTCATTAGCGTTGCGCCAATTCAACATCTAAATTTTCTATTTGTGTCGCCATCTGTTTATGAAAATAGTCATTCCACCCTTTAGTACTTAGGCTCGCGTCCATTAACTGCGGTTCACTCACGTCAATTAGCAAGGTGCCATTGTTCCAACGGTTTAGCTTTATCTTATTATGCAAATTACTGGCAGCGATCGTCACAACCGGGGTATTGGCTACTTTGGCGAGGCGAAACGCCCCCGATTTAAATGGTAATAGTCCTCTACCATAACTGCGGGTACCTTCTGGAAAAAACCACACAGAGAGATTCCTATTTTGGATTTTGTGCGCTGCACTTTGCAAGGTATCTTGAGCCTTACCAGAATTTTTACGATCGATCATAATATTGCCCGACAACCAATATACTTGTCCAAAAATCGGGATCCATTTAAGACTTTTTTTGCCTACAGTCACCGTGCCCTCTTGTGCTGCGGCACATATAGTCAATAAATCATAGCTATTCTGATGATTCGCGATAAACACAAATGGTCCACCTTGCTTAATCTTTTCGGGGACGCGCAATTCTAATTTGAGCCCCAGAAAAAAAGAAACACTGCTATAGAGTTTACCCGCTAAATGAACATTATTGCGGTGAAACGGACGCAGCAAACAAACTACGATCAATACAAAATTGATGAGTAAAAAATAAAAAAATATGACAAAGATGCGGGCTAGGGCTAACACAAATTATCCGAAAGAATAGTATATGACTGCAGTATACCGACTTTTAATGCTGGCCTAAACACCTTGAACTTATTGTTTTTACTTTGATTGAAACAAGTTATCAGGATAACGTTGCACTAATTTGTGAATTATTGTGCAAATTGGCCGATAATCTTTAAATTAAGCACTGCTCGATATTTTTTGACTCAAAAAGGCTACTAGTAATGAAAATATTTCAACATGAAGATTTGGATGAAGATATTCTGACGGATTTGCTGGAAGAAATTAATGAGCTTTATGAAGCCAGTGAGCAAACGCTCATTGAGCTTGAACTAAAACCACACGACAATGAGCTACAACGAGCTTTATTTCGTTCTATCCACACTATAAAAGGTGATTTGGGTTTAGTGAGCTTTACCCCTTTAATTCCGCTATTACAGCATGTTGAAGATTTATTAGATTTTTTACGTAAAGGTCAAATCGAGTACACCAGTAATATGAGTGATTTGGTCTTGCTGACCATGGATAGAGTTAAAATTTTTGTACAAAGCAGTATTAATGATGGTAAAGCTGAATATGACGACGCGTTATTTTCTAAACTTGTTACGCAAATCATGCGCATCACACCTGAAAATTCCACACAGCACGAAAAACTATTAGCAGAAGCTGTTTTACTCTTAGACCCCAGTTTAGATTTACATCTAGGCGAAGACAATTCAACGGCGGGTGACACCACAGCTAATGCGCCCATCAGTTTGGCAACTACAGGCATACCCAAATCTATTAGCAATGAAAAACGCACTGATATCGTGTTTTTCCGTGAACTGATGAAGCCCATCGAAAAACGCTCAATGTATTGGGAAGGTCGCGGTGACCGCATTGCTAAATTAGCCGCCTACATTAATAAGATAGCTGGCTCGCCGATTGATGAAGATCAGCTTGCTGTTGCTTGCTACATGCATGATTTTGGCATGGCATTTATGCCCATTCATCTTTTGCATAAACAAGGCACCTTAGGGGATCAAGAGTTCAATTTAATGCGTTCACACGTCTATAAAAGCGCCCGTTTGCTTGAGTATTTAAACCAATGGAACGAAGCTCGTAAAATCGTAATGCAACACCATGAGCGGATAGATGGCTCAGGTTATCCATTGGGTCTCAAAGAACAAGATATTTGTGATGGCGCTATGCTATTGGGCATACTTGATACCTTTGATGCCATCACACATGCTCGTGCCCATGAGGGTCACTTGCAAAGACCTAAGAAAAAAGCAGTGATTGAGATTAATCGGATTGCCAAAGGCCAATTTAGTACTAAATGGATGCAAGCCTTTAACTCAGGTATGGCGGCCTTACTGACGAAATAAACAAAAAGTTAGTAACAAGTTAAGTGAAGGTAATCTAATATCATAGTTAGAACTACTTTAGGATTTGATTTACCTTTTGAAAATATTTCTATTGAGCGCTATCGGAGTCTGGCTATTTGCAAGCAGCGCCTGGGCAATTAGTCACAGTGTTGATGATAAAAAGATGACTATTTCCTATGTTGTTTACCCTCAGGCAGAGGGTTATGTAGCTTTGATTAAAGACATTTACACTGAGCTTGGGTTCAAAGTTACTATGCTATCAACCCCATCGACTCGGGGACTAATATTGCTTAACGAGGGAGAGGTTGATGCAGATGTAGTGCGTGTGAGACGCACAATAGAACAGTATCCCAATGCCGTTTTAGTTGAGCCTGCACTAAAAATTGGCAAGCTGGTACTACTATGTAGAAAAGACGTGACATGTGAAGCAAGCGTCTTACACTCAAAAAATGAGGTATTGCTCTCTAGTGATGCATTTGAACCTTATCTAACCGAATTAAAGGTGAGCGCTAGAATAGTGAAGCCCCAAGGTACGGTAAATGCAATAGATATGTTAAAGGCTAAAAGAGCAGACTATGCTTTTTTCTTAATAGACGGACAAATAGATTTTGCTCAAGAATTCAACATGGTAGATATCCAAGAAATATCCGTATTTCATGTCATTCACAAAAAACACGCTGCTATACTGCCCTTAATTCAACAAAAAATAATAGAAAAATTACCTGGGTTTAACGCACAATTCGAAAAAAACAGTTTAAGCAAACAATAAAAAAGTGACCTAGGTCACTTTTTTACTTTTCTTTGTCTGGCTATCTAATGATGCTATTCATATTGTTTTAAATTAAGCTCTTTTAATTTGCGTGTTAAGGTATTTCTGCCCCAACCTAGACGCTTTGCCGCTTCTTGTTTATGTCCGTGAGTATAGTGAAGAGCTCGCTCAAGTAAAATACGTTCAAAATTGAGCACCGCTTCATCTAATATATTACTTTGTCCCGATTGAAGTTGCACATCGGCCCAATTTGACAGTAAAGACTGCCAATCATTACCTTTGGATGATTGCTCAGAAACAATAGGTTGCTGATGAATTTCAGGGGGTAAATCATGAGGTAGAACCTCTTGACCACTGGCCATAACAGTTAACCAACGACACATATTCTCCAGCTGACGTACGTTTCCTGGCCAAGGTAACTGCGACAGTATTTTCTTAGTTTCCTTACTGAGAGATTTGGTTTCTACGGCCAATTCAGCAGCTGCTTTTTGTAAAAAATGCATGGCAAGGATTGGAATATCTTCTCGCCTTTCACTTAATTTTGGAATGTGAATACGGATCACGTTAAGACGATGATATAAATCTTCTCGAAATTTCCCCTCTGCCACACGCTGCTCTAAGTTTTGATGAGTTGCTGCAATAATTCTGACATCGACCGAAACAGGATTATGACCCCCTACTCGATAAAACTGACCGTCTGCCAAGACTCGCAATAGACGGGTTTGCACACCGACAGGCATGTCGCCAATTTCATCTAAAAATAAAGTACCGCCATTAGCTTGTTCAAACCGCCCTTGCCGCGCATTTTGCGCCCCTGTAAAGGCGCCTTTTTCATGGCCAAATAATTCTGACTCAATCAAATCGGCCGGTATCGCTGCCATATTTAACGCAACAAATGTCTGTTTCGCCCTAGGACTATGACGATGCAATGCTTGGGCAACTAACTCTTTACCAGTACCTGATTGACCGTTGATCAGTACGCTGATACTCGAGCGCGACAAACGACCAACCGCTCTAAAAACCTCTTGCATGGCCGGTGCTTCACCAATAATTTCGGTGGCTTTAATCAACTCTGGAGATTGGTGCTGTTTACTTTGTTCTCTAGCATGAGTTAACGCACGGCGCACCAAACCAACGGCTTCATCGATATCAAAGGGTTTGGGCAAATATTCGAAGGCACCACTTTGATAGGCATTCACTGCACTATCGAGATCAGAGTGAGCAGTCATGATAATTACAGGAATATTAGGATAAAGTTTATGTACTTCACCTAATAAGGTCATACCATCCATTTGTGGCATTCGAATATCCGATACTATTACCTCAGGCGCTTGCCCTGTTTCTAATTGCAGTAACAAATCTTGTGGATTCTCGAAACTCACACAACCAAGATTGGCAGTTTGTAGAGCTTTTTGTAGCACCCAACGAATTGAACTATCGTCATCCACTATCCATACGGGTTCTGAACTCATTTATCTGCTTCCTTTTTATCAATGGGTAAATATAGGGTAAATTCTGTGTGTCCTGGCCAACTATCGACTTCAATTTTACCACGATGATGCCCAATCAAGGTTTGTGAAATCGATAAGCCCAGTCCCGTTCCGTCTTTTTTGCTGGTTACCATCGGGTAAAAAAGCGTATCTTTTAATTCAGTGGGTATACCGGGTCCATTATCAATAATTTGGATCTTCAAACATAAAGGAAACGTGGTGCCGTGAATAATGACATGACGTTCGATCCGCGTGATTAAGGTAATTTGTGATTCTTCATAGTTACTGTTTTCGGTAAGCACTTGCACACTATTTCTAACAATGTTTAGCGCAGCTTGCTGCAGCATATCTTGATCGATAAATAGGTCAGGTATACTCGGGTCGTAGTCTCTTACAATTTTGATGTTGTGACTCAAATCTAGGCTCACTAGGGTGCAAATTTTCTCTAGCACTTGGTGAATGTTTTGCCACTTGAAATTAGGTCTAATATTCGGCCCTAATAGACGGTCAACAAGGTTACTTAGGCGATCTGATTGCTCAATAATGACGGCAGTAAATTCTTTTTGCTCTTCGCTGATTAGTTGTCTTTCTAATAACTGAGCAGCGCCACGAATGCCGCCAAGAGGGTTTTTAATTTCATGGGCCAACCCACGCACCAATTCTCTTGCAGCCTGCTGTTGCGCCCACTGGTGAGTTTCTTGACTTATTCTTTTTTGTTGCTGAACTAAGCGAATTTCAAGCAATATTTGATTGCTTTGCTCTTCGACCATATTGGTAACGGATACATCTGCTAATATATGACGACCGTCAGTAAAGGAGATTTGTACTTCACCATCTGAATAAGCTTCGCCGTGCTGCATGCTTTGATTAAATCGATTTAAATCTAAGCTGCTATGAGCAATGTATTGAAAAATAGAACAACCAACTAACAAATTGAAGCCGCGATCAAATACAGACTGAGCGGCATGGTTGGCGTATTGGATTTGCAACTTGTCGTTCAACAACAACACAGCCGTTGATAGATTATCTAATAAATTGTCCAAGTTTGGAAATTCTGACATAAACTCAATTTCATCGAGCACCATAGCGGTGCAATAAGGTTATACCTTGCCGATACTTTTGTACTAATTATATAATTTATAGCTAATTAGCATTAATAAGTGCCGAGGCTTTGTGCAAATAGAAGCTCTGCTTTCCTGATGATGCAAAGATCTTGCCTGAGTTGTCACGTAATTGAACTTCGATGAAATGTTCACCTCTTTCAACATTATTAAGCTTGATTTGAGTTTTACCTTTTGTATTGACCACCTGATTATCAACTAATAAATATGACTTTCCGACATAATCTGGAGTGATTTCAAAGTTTATATTTACTTCACCATTATTATTTCTGATTGTTTCTTGAGGCCGAGGAGACAGCACCGTAATTTGGTATTGCGTGGTAGGCTGCTTAATCTCTGAAATATCCTGCCCAGTGGTCATAGGATCAGCTAATTTAGGAATTATCACGTTATTACTTAGCACCATATTGACTGGCACAGAATCACGGCTCGGTACATCGCTGTATACCACTGTTCCATCAGCTTGAACTGTTTTATATATGGTATTTGCAAGCAATGGAGCGGTCACTATCAATGATAACAAGGCAATTAACTGGAATGCATTTTTCATGATTAACTCAATTCTACGCAGTTTTGGATATCAGTAACTAACAGTGTAACCGCAAAACAGGCAAAAAAAAGCCCGCATTTGCGGGCTTGTTATTTATTTATATATCTATTAGCAGCTGTAATACATATCGAATTCGACTGGGTGAGTCGTAGTATTAAGCTTTTGTACTTCTTTGCGCTTTAATTCGATGTAGGCATCGATCATATCGTCAGACATAACACCGCCTGCAGTTAAGAAGTCTCGATCGTTGTCCAATGCATCCAAAGCCATTTCTAGAGAGGTACAAACTTGTGGAATCTCTGCTGCTTCTTCAGCAGGCAAGTCGTACAAATCTTTGTCCATCGCATCACCAGGGTGAATTTTGTTTTTGATACCGTCAAGACCAGCCATTAACAATGCAACAAATGCTAAGTATGGGTTAGCTGAAGGGTCAGGGAAACGCACTTCGATACGGCGTGCTCTTTCACTCGTTACATAAGGAATACGAATAGAAGCTGAACGGTTACGCGCTGAGTAAGCTAGCATAACAGGGGCTTCAAAGTGCGGTACTAAACGCTTGTATGAGTTGGTGCCAGGGTTTGTAAAAGCATTGATGGCCTTAGCATGTTTAATAGTACCACCAATATAGAACAAGGCCTCTTCAGACAAACCAGCGTATTTATCGCCAGCGAATACGTTTTTACCATTTTTACTGATTGATTGGTGAACGTGCATACCAGAACCATTATCACCAACTATAGGCTTAGGCATAAAGGTAGCCGTTAAGCCATATGCATGAGCAACGTTATGTACGACGTACTTGTAAATTTGTACTTCATCGGCTTTTTTAACCATAGTATTGAACAAACAGGCAATTTCATTTTGCCCAGCTGTCGCAACTTCGTGGTGATGAGCTTCAACAGTTAAACCCATTTCTTCCATAACTAAACACATTGCTGCGCGAATGTCATGGGCTGAATCGACTGGAGGAACTGGGAAATAACCGCCTTTAACGCCTGGACGGTGACCCATATTGCCATCTTCATACTCAGTACCTGAATTCCATTTAGCTTCAACTGCATCGATTTTGTACATAGAACCAGACATGTCAGTATGGAAACGAATGTCATTGAACATGAAAAATTCTGGCTCTGGCCCCATTAATACTTTGTCGCCGATACCAGTAGAAATCAGGTATTGCTCTGCACGCTGAGCAATAGAACGCGGGTCACGGTCGTACCCTTGCATGGTGTGAGGCTCAAGGATAGTACAACGAATGTTGACCTGAGTTTCTTCTGCGAAAGGATCGACAACAGCAGTATCACCATCAGGCATTAACACCATGTCTGATTCTTGAATGCCTTTCCAACCGGCAATTGAAGAGCCGTCAAACATTTTACCATCTTCAAAAAAGCTATCGGTAACTTGATGGGCAGGGATTGAAACGTGTTGTTCTTTACCAATGGTATCGGTAAAGCGTAAATCAACGAATTTAGCTTCGCTTGATTTGATTAGGTCTATGGCCTTTTGTGCTGACATGGTGTCCTCCGGATTAGTATATACGAATAAGTCACTAACTTAATATTAAGCTATGGAGATAGTGAAGCTATTATCATGCCACATAGCCAACAGAAAGGAATGCCCATAATTACGGTTTTTCTGCATCATTTTGTAGAAACATAAAAATCACAAGGCACCACAAAAAGGCAATTACGCACCAAAGAAGGGCAAAAACAGCTTTACTGCACCATTTGACCCCCATTGCAATTTTATATGACCACCCAATAAAGTTAATTTTTAACAAACATTATTTGTCATTCGCTATATGGATGATAAGCCTGTACAATCCGCGCCCAGTAAATTTCAGTTAATCGGCGAAGCACAAACTTGTGTGTCGCCCCTATAGAGATAAGATCATGAGCGCACCGCAAACCTCAACAGACTTTTTGAGGAACATAGCAATAATAGCCCACGTTGACCACGGTAAAACCACCCTAGTTGACAAACTTTTACAACAGTCTGGCACCCTTGAAAGCCGTGGAGCTGCTGCAGAGCGCGTCATGGACTCAAATGACATTGAAAAAGAGCGTGGTATTACCATTCTTGCCAAAAACACCGCGATACGCTGGAATGATTACCGCATAAATATCGTAGATACTCCTGGACACGCCGACTTTGGTGGCGAAGTAGAGCGCGTATTGTCGATGGTCGACTCAGTTTTATTATTAGTTGATGCCCAAGAAGGCCCAATGCCACAAACTCGCTTTGTTACGCAAAAAGCGTTTGCACAGGGTTTAAAGCCAATAGTAGTTATCAATAAAGTTGATAAGCCTGGTGCACGTCCTAGTTGGGTAATTGATCAAGTATTTGATTTGTTTGATAACCTTGGTGCAACAGATGATCAACTTGATTTCCAAGTGGTCTACGCTTCTGCCTTAAACGGCTGGGCTTCAAATGATGTTGATACTCCAAGCGAGAATATGACACCTTTGTTCGAAACCATTGTTAAGCATGTTAAGCAACCGGATGCAGACTTTGATGGTCCTTTCCAAATGCAGATTTCACAGCTTGATTACAACTCTTATGTTGGCGTTATTGGTGTAGGTCGTATTACCCGCGGCTCAGTTAAAACGGGCAAAGCAGTAACAGTAGTTGGCGCTGATGGCAGCAAACGTACTGGCAAAATTGGCCAAGTTTTGGGTTATATGGGATTAGCGCGTACTGAAGTTGAATCGGCTAGCGCCGGCGACATTATTGCTATTACCGGTCTTGGTGAACTGAAAATTTCAGATACTATCTGCGATCCAAATAAAGTCGAAGCATTAAAGCCTTTATCAGTGGATGAGCCTACTGTGACGATGACTTTCCAAGTCAACAACTCTCCCTTTGCTGGTAAAGAAGGTAAATACGTTACTTCACGTAATATCCTTGACCGTTTGAAAGACGAGTTAATTCACAACGTAGCCTTACGTGTTGATGAAACCGAAGATGCAGATAAATTCCGTGTATCAGGCCGTGGTGAATTACACTTAGGTATCTTGATCGAAAACATGCGTCGTGAAGGTTACGAGTTAGCCGTATCGCGTCCAGAAGTAATCTTACGCACTGTTGACGGCGTATTAGAAGAACCTTTTGAAACAGTGACTATCGACTGTGAAGAACAACACCAAGGTTCTATGATGGAACAACTTGGTTTGCGTAAAGGCGAAATGACTAACATGACCTCTGATGGTAAAGGTCGTGTTCGTTTAGACTTTATCATTCCAAGCCGTGGTTTGATTGGTTTCCAAACTGACTTTATGACCATGACTTCAGGTTCGGGTTTGTTGTACCATACTTTTGATCATTATGGCCCGCATAAAGGCGGCAGCATCGGTCAACGTAAAAACGGTGTACTAATAGCTAATGCCACTGGTAAAGCGCTGACTAACGCCTTGTTTAACATGCAAGAACGTGGTCGTTTGTTTATCGGTCATGGTGTGGAAGTTTACGAAGGTATGGTTATTGGTATGCATAACCGTGACAATGACTTAACTGTAAATGCGCTTAAAGGCAAGCAGTTAACTAACGTTCGTGCATCAGGTACTGACGAAGCTCAGTCACTGGTACCGCCGGTTATTCTAGCTTTAGAACAAGCCCTAGAATTTATTGATAATGATGAATTGGTTGAAGTTACGCCCAAAAGCATTCGTATCCGTAAAAAGCATTTAACTGAAAATGATCGCAAACGTGCGAGTCGTGGTCCAAAAGACTAAATTCAGTATTATTTGAACACATAAAAAACCGGCTCTTAGCCGGTTTTTTTATACACGATTTACACTATAGTCTTTAATTTATATCCAAGTATTTAAACCTGGTTATTTGATAAATAACATTTCCTGATATTTTGGCAAGGGCCAATATTCATCAGTGACAATGCCTTCAAGTGAGTCAACGGCAGCTCTTACTTCAAGCATTAAGGGACATATTGTTTTAGCGCAAAAAGTCATATGTGCTTCGACCGAATCAAAGCCATGTTCATCGATAGCAGTGCTGAGTTCACTGACGGCAGTCATCATAGTGTTGGTCAAGGCAACTAACTTTTCTAGAGACTCCTTATTTAGCCCTATACCTGCACTCGTCAAACTAGCGTTGGTAGCTGATATTTCTGAAATATACTTGATTGCAGCCGGATAAATTCGAGTTGTAGCAATATCTTTAACCAGTTTAGCTTCAACCTCAATCGACAAAATATATTGCTCTGCATACACTTCAAAACGACTTAACAGTTCTTTTGGGCTGAGCACGCCAGTGCGCTCAAACAAGCTAACTATCGCCTTATCTTTAAAATAAGGTAGCGCTTCTGCCGCAGTGGGAATATTTTTCAGTCCGCGCTCTTCTACCGCTTTGCTGTGCCACTCAGATGAATAACCATCACCACCAAACACTACGTTACCGTGTAATTCCATTAACTCTTTCAACACTAATATCACCGCTGTGGTTTTGTCGTTATTAGCGAGAGCGACTTCTAATTTTTCTGCAATCCAATCTAATGAATCGGCTAACATGGTATTCATCGCTACCAGGGGTCCGGATACAGATTGTGACGAACCGACCGCTCGAAACTCAAAGCGGTTGCCCGTGAAAGCAAAAGGCGAGGTCCGGTTGCGGTCACCAGGATCGCGCTCAAATTTTAGGATTTGCGACAGTCCCAAATCCATCAAACCACCTTTAGCTTTTTCTAGCAACTTACCTGCTTTGATATCATTGAAGACACTTTCTAGTTGTTCACCTAGATAGACTGACAAAATAGCAGGAGGCGCTTCATTTGCCCCTAGTCTGTGATCATTGGCAGCCGAAGCAATAACGGCACGCAACAATGGGCCGTATAGATGAACGCCACGAATAACAGCGCCACAAAATAACAAGAAATTAAGGTTGTCATGGGGCGTGCTGCCCGGATCCAGTAAATTACCCTGTGTGGCATTGCCCACAGACCAGTTAACGTGTTTACCAGACCCATTGACACCTGCAAACGGTTTCTCGTGTAATAAACATAAAAAACCATGTTGTTTGGCGGTACTTTTCATCAAGGTCATTAACAATTGCTGATGATCCGCCGCGACATTAGCCGCTTCAAAATAGGGAGCAATTTCAAATTGACCGGGGGCGACTTCATTGTGATGGGTCTTGGCAGGAATGCCTAAATGATAAAGCTTATCTTCAAAATCTTGCATAAACACTTGAACGCGCGCAGGTATAGCACCGAAATAATGATCATCAAACTGCTGGCCTTTGGCCGGTGGTGCACCAAATAAGGTTCTTCCTGCTAGCAATAAATCAGGGCGGCTATTGGCAAAATTCTCATCCACTAAAAAGTATTCTTGCTCTGCACCACAACTTGAATTAAGCGGAGCGATTTCTACCTCGCCCATCAATGACAACACTTTGGTCGCAGATTTATTCATCGCCGCATTGGAACGTAACAGTGGAATTTTTTTATCTAGGGCTTCACCGGTCCAAGACATAAACACACTGGGTATCATCAGCGTAGAGCCATTATCCGTGTGCATAACATAGGCCGGACTAGTGGGATCCCAAGCGGTATACCCACGAGCCGCATTGGTCATGCGCAAACTACCATTGGGAAAAGAAGAGCCGTCTGGCTCACCTTTTATAAGCAAACTCCCAGTAAATTCTGTAATTGCATTGCCGTCAGAATTAGTAATGATAAAACCATCATGTTTTTCAGCCGTAATATTGGTCATTGGGTAAAAAATATGTGAGAAGAATTTAACGCCCTTAGACATCGCCCAGTCTTTCATCGCTGCAGCAACCACATCAGCGGTAGCGGGGTCGAGTGGAGCGCCAGTTTGCACGGTATTTTTCATGGCTTTAAAAGCATTTTTTGATAATGCTTCTTCCATAGCGGCTAAATTAAAAACATCCTTTGCCCAGATTTTGCTCAATGACTCAGGCATTTTGCTCTGTTTTGGTTCACGATTGGTTATATATGCGATCGCTTGTTCTCTTGCTTGATTTCCACTCATTATTGTTCCTCAGCTTAATAAAAACGCGGGGCGCATCGCCCAACTTATTCCATCCATACAACATAAATCACTAGACTTAAACTGACATGCAGCAACAATCAGACCGAATTAGGTTAAAATGAAGAGAAAATGTTCAGGCAGTTATGTGGATATCGCTTAAATAACAGATGAAAAGTTAAGAAGGGCAACAATGAAATCGGAGATAAAAGGTACAGACTCTGCTATTAATCACAGAGTCTTGCTAACTATGCTTTTTGGCTTTTGTTGTTTTCATTTTTTGCAAACAACAACATAAACACACCTAACATGATGGCCATGTCGGCAATATTAAAAATACCTGTTCGTAATGAGCCAATACCAATATTTAAAAAATCAATAACAGCGCCATTATTCATTGCACGATCATAAAAATTACTGATGCCACCTGAAAAAATTAACGCGAGACAAGTTAAACTGTAAGTAGTCTGTTGTTTGCTTTTGAACATATAGATAAGTAGCGTCAACAGCACCAATCCCACTGCCACAACAAATATCCAAAATCGTAATGACTCAGACAAACTACTACCCAAGCCTAAAAAAGCACCGTGATTTTCCACATAACCAATCCTGACGATATCGCCCCAATAGCTGTTCATCGTAAAGTGGATTAGGTAGCGATCAGCCCACAACTTACTCACTTGATCAATAGCTACGCTGACGAAGGTAATAATAAAGATAAGACGAAGTTTTACCACTAAGCTCATGCAAATTCCTAGTTTTAAAAAGGGGCAGTAAAATAATACGTACTGCGCAAGCCTTGAATTATGCCGATTAAAAATTTCATTACTACTAATAAACTCAAATTTTAAGCTGGAAGATTGTGTTTTTTCATTTGCCTTTTTAAATTATCAAATTTTTGTTAATTATTTGTAATAACTTATCCCATTAAGTTATTACTTACAGACAACTTAATTTCTTTCAGCCGTTGTACCATGGGAGACGTTGTTGAATCCGTCGTCATTTATATGAAAAAAATTGAAGCTATTATTAAACCTTATGTACTCGACGAAGTGAGAGAAGCGCTAACTGAAGCCGGTATTAAAGGTCTGACTGTTACCGAAGTTACCGGTTATGGTCGGCAAAAAGGTCACATTGAAACCTATCGTGGCTCAGAATATTCAGTGGACTTTTTGCCAAAAATTAAGCTAGAGCTCGTATTATCCGACGAAGAAATAGAGCGAAGCATTGAAATAATTGAACAAACTGCTAAGACAGATAAATTAGGTGACGGAAAAATATTTGTTACGTCGCTTAAGCGAACTATTCGGATCCGCACAGGTGAAGAAAATGAGGATGCAATTTAAGCCCTGCCTACTTAAACCTTTGCCTAGTCCTCTTTTCGTTTAGGTAACACCGTTCAAACAGGTTTTGTTTTTTGAAGCCGGACCCTTAAACACCTAAGCGTAATTAATTACTTATACAGGTCGTCGGTATTAGCTGCGCTAATATTATGGGGTTTACGTATCGGGCGTTTGAAAAATGCTTATTCCCTAACCATACGCGACTTAATTTAGCGATTTTGGCTGATACTGACCTAGCTCACTTCAAGTTTAAAGACCCCGTTGGTAATGTCATAATATTTGATCAATTCTAATAATTCACGCAAGATCGGCAAATTGAATATGCAAAGTCATTAAGGAACGCACGTGAAATCACTGCAATGTTGGAAATGTTTAAGCCAACTGGACGGGGTTATCTTTCCACTTTCTCGGCGCGAAGAGTGCGCAAACTGTGGCGCTGACCAGCATGTATGCCGGATGTGTGAATATTATGATAGTAGAATGGGCTGCAATGAAGAGCGCGCTGAGCAGGTCACTGATCTTGAAAAAGCTAACTTCTGTGACTATTTTAAACCGGCTTTTCGAGTGTTTAACAAAAAGTCTGAAGACAAATCTTATGCCGCCAAAGTCAAATTTGCAGAACTGTTCGGTGATCCGCTGCCGGAAGCAGATAATAACGATAATAACCTTAGCGCCAAAGAACGCGCCGATAAAAAATTAAGAGAACTTTTAGGCGGTTTTTAAGGTAGTAATCCTGTAACTGAGATCCTAAATGCCAAAGAAAACAGCTGATATCGAGCTGATTTACACTAGTGTTCACCCTAAACCTGTTACTATGCCGCGGCTTAATTTTGAGAATGGAGATGTATTATGATGTTGGCTAGTCTTGCCATTTTGCTGGGTCTACCGCTACTTATTTGGAGCGCCGAACGTTTTATTCACGGAGCGTCCTTCACTGCTGGCTATTATGGTGTTTCACCGTTATTTATAGGCATGTTTATCATCGGCTTTGGTACTTCTGCCCCTGAAATCATCGTCTCGGTTTTTGCCGCATTACAAGGCAATGGTGGTCTAGCCCTCGGCAATGCCTACGGGTCAAATATAACCAACATCACTTTGGTTGCAGGGTTAACAGCTTTGATCAGCCCTATTGCAGTGCAATCAGGCATTATTCGTAAAGAACTTCCGCTATTATTGGCCATCTCGTTTTTTTCCGTGTGGCAGCTAATGGATTTTGAACTGTCTCATGACGATGCAATATCTCTACTAGGTATTTTTGTACTGCTGATTGTCTGGAGTATTTGGCATGCCAAAAATGACAAGGGAGATAAACTTGCCGATGAAGTCACTGAATCTATTAAGGGTGATAAAACCCAATTAAAACCCCATCTAGTATGGCTGATTTTAGGCTTAGTTGTGTTAGTAATCAGTTCACGAGTTTTAGTCTGGGGTGCAGTGGAAATAGCCACCTATTTTGAAGTTAGTGACGTGATTATTGGCTTAACCATTATCGGTATCGGTACGTCTCTACCTGAATTAATCTCTTCATTAATCGCCGTTAAAAAAGGCGAGCACGAAATGGCCATAGGCAACGTAGTTGGTTCTAACATGTTCAATACCTTGGCGGTTATCGGTTTAGCGGGTGTGATTCAGCCCGTCACCGTAGACGCGGTGTTTTTCTATCGAGATGCATTACTAATGTTAGCTGTGACCGTTGCCTTGCTGGTTTTCTGTTTAGGCATCAAAAAACCCGGAAGACTTAATCGTCTAGAAGGTGGTGCTTTACTCAGCTGTTTTGTAATTTATAATTATTATTTAATCAGTACCAGCTTTTAAAAAATGATTACCAAGTATCAACAATGTGTCAAAAGTTTCGTCACGCCAAAGGATGAATAAATAATGCAGCCGAATAAAACGAACAGCTGGTTCGCTTATGTTCTCATGCTGTGCAGCATGTATTTACTTACTATGAAAGCCCATGCTGAAGAGACTAAGCAAGAGCCTGTTCTTTTACGATATGACTTAGGGCAGCAAGGTGGGTGGATCCCTTATCAGCAGAGTGCACAGAGGGGTCGACTTGGCATCTTCGAAGAAGTCACCATACTAATTCAAGAGCTAACTGGCATCGAATTTGAAGCGGTACATTTCCCGCCAAAACGTGCAGAAAAGGCCTTATTGGATGGCTTAGTCGATTTTGATTTTGTGTGTTTAGAATGGCTAAAAGAGGGACGTTCTCCCGCACAATTTGCCTATAGCAATCCTATATTCAACGTTTCCGAATATGTGGTGACTCTGCCGAAAAATGTAGCAGCCGTGCCTGACCGCAGTGCCATTTATGATCAGTCGGTAGGTACTATTGCAGGCTACTTCTACGTTGATGATGACCAATTTAAACGTATGGACTTTCTTAATGAAGAGGCGTTGCTACTCGGGCTCAAACACGAGAGGTTCACCTCTATCATTATTGAAAAAGAAACAGCAAGATATTGGGCAAACCTGTTAGATATCGATATTAGTTTTGCCGCTGCCCATACTCATGGTTCAATAATTATTAGACTCAGAGATGACAAACGCGAATGGATGCCAATCATCAATCAAGCCATAGAAACGATCAAAGAATCTGGCCAATTAGCGAGCTTGCTCGAAAAACACGGGGTAAAGGCTGAGATCCCGGCCACACTGCAATCAAAATAGCCGCTTATGCTGTGGGGTAGTCGCTATAGCCCTTAGCTTCATGAGTATACAAAGTAGCGCTATCAGCTTGGGCAAGTGACAAACCATTTGCAAAACGTTGTACTAAATCAGGATTGGCAACAAAGGGCATGCCAAAAGCAACGGCTTCTAATTGCCCTTTTTGAACCGCGACAGTTGCTTCTTTGAAGGTATAGCCCATATTGCCAATTAAATTACCGTCGAAATTGTCCAATGCCACTTGCATAACATCGCCCTGCTGCTTTTGTTCAAAATCAGCGCGCATCAAGTGCACATAAGCGAGGTCGTATTCACTGATGCGTTCAAGCACATACTCCAATAAGCCCATGGGGTTGCTATCTTGCATGCTGTTAAAACTATTAATAGGCGACAGGCGCACGCCTACGTGCCCCCTGCCCCAAACATTAATGACTTCATCAAGTACTTCACATAATAATCGAGCACGGTTTTCTAAATCACCGCCATACTCACCATCACGTTTATTTGAGCCATCGCGTAAAAACTGATCAATCAAATAACCATTGGCAGCGTGGATCTCAACACCATCGAATCCCGCTTCTTTAGCGTTTTTAGCTGCTTTAGTAAAATCTTCAAGAATGTCCGCAATATCAGAGTCTTTAAGGACTTTAGGCACCACATAAGGCATTTTCCCCTCTGGTGTACGAACCTCCCCTTGAATAGCAATAGCACTTGGCCCTACCGGGACTTTTCCGTTATTAAGTGCAGGATGGCAGGCTCTACCACCATGCCAAAGTTGTAAAAATATTTTTCCGCCTTTGGCATGCACTGCTGTAGTCACTTTACGCCATGCAGTAATTTGCTCTTCGGAATAAATACCCGGTTCGTGAAAAAATGCACTATTTCCCTCGGCCACCATAGTCGCTTCTGCGATGATTAAGCCGGCACTCGCTCTCTGACTATAATAATCCACCATTAAATCAGTAGGAACATGCTCCAGAGTTGCACGACAGCGCGTTAACGGCGCCATGATAATACGATTTGCTAGTTCTACTTTACCTAAGGTAACAGGGGTAAAAAGATCAGTCATAGTGTTTAAATTCCAAATTTTTCAGCAAAAATGCGTTAGCCAGTTACGCACTAATTAAAGGTAATTTCAATCTTATCTACCCTACTACTGTAGAAGTGTTTTTCATTCAATCAAATAAATGATTCATTTGATGCCTTAACCAACTGAGTGCCTCATCTTGCTCGGTTTGAGTATGCCAATAAAGATGGGTCTCTATGCCCGTCAGGGTAATAGGTAGCTCTTGTAAACTTACATCGGCTGCCATGCCTAACTGAGTAATCAATTGGGTGGCTAAGCGACGAGGCATGGTCAGCAAATAATCTGACTGTGCCACAATATCTTTGGCAGCATAGTAATTTTGGCATCGAATACCTATTTGCCGTGCCAAGCCCTGCTGCTGCAACAATATATCTTCTAAAGCTGCGCCACTGGGTCGATTAGACACTCCAATATGTTTAGCCGCTAAATAATCCTCTGCGCTTAGCGCGGACGCTAGCGGATGACTGACTTTCATCATCACACAAAATTCATCAATTAGTAGTTTTTTGTGCAGAACCGGCGGTTTTATTGGCAAGGCGACATCAAAAGCCACATCAATGTGTCCTGCCGCTAAGGCGCGAGTTAAATGAGCCCTCTCCACTTTTATACTGGCAAAAGTGGTATTAGGTGCAACATCAGCCAACAATCGAGCCAGTAGGGGCAAAATAGAGGGCTCAAGCGCATAGTGCATACCTAAACGAAAATGATGGGTACTGAGCAAGGGATTAAACGCGCCCCAATGTTGCAAAATTTGCCGTAAGCGACTCAAATTATCAATGATTAAAGGGGCCATTTGTTGGCAAACCGATGTGGGTAACATTTGATTATTGCTGCGCACAAAAAGGGGGTCACCTAAGGCATCACGCAGGCGCTTGAGAGCGTGACTCACAGCAGAGGGAGTAATATGCAGCAACTCTGCGGTACGCGACATATTTTGCTCTTGGTAAATACTCTCAAAAACTTTAAGTAGATTTAAGTCGAGCTTGTGTAATTGA
This sequence comes from Paraglaciecola sp. 25GB23A, assembly GCF_040012495.1. Lineage (NCBI taxonomy): Bacteria > Pseudomonadati > Pseudomonadota > Gammaproteobacteria > Alteromonadales > Alteromonadaceae > Paraglaciecola > Paraglaciecola sp. 25GB23A. The sequence goes on along the minus strand of NZ_JBDYKM010000001.1, from coordinate 237,208 downwards.
TTAGTATCCGTCACTCAGCCACCATTGTGAATAATATTCACATTACTTATATACTATTTTTCATTTCATTCAATTGATAATTGGCAGTATGCTCTTGCCACCCGTGTTTGAAACACTAAAAGGAATATCAATATGAACTTTGCTCACAATGAACTGACCCAAGGTTACCTAGAGCGGTTAAAAGCCTTTATGGATGAACATATTTATCCGCTTGAAACTCAAATTTATGCTGAAACCCATGCACTTAATCCAGATGGTAATTGGCGTAACTGGCAAGTACACCCTTTGATTGAGCCACTAAAACAAAAAGCTAAAGCTGCAGGTTTATGGAATTTATTTCTGCCTTCAGCGGAACTAGGGCAAGGTTTGAGCTGCTTAGAATATGCTCCCTTAGCTGAGCAAATGGGTCGCTGTATTTTTGCTTCAGAAATATTTAATTGTAATGCCCCTGATACAGGCAATATGGAAGTGCTTTATCACTTTGGTGATCAGGCTCAACAAGATAAGTGGCTTAAACCACTTTTAGCCGGAGAAATTCGTTCAGTTTTTGGCATGACTGAACCCGATGTCGCCAGCTCTGATGCCACCAATATGCAAGCGACCGTTGAACTTGACGGCGATGAATTAGTACTCAATGGTAAAAAATGGTGGACCACAGGTCTTGGTCATCCCAATGCTAAAGTGGCTATTTTTATGGCTTTATCTAACCCAGAAAACGACAAGCACAGTCAGCATTCTATGGTTATAGTGCCTCTTGATTCTGCCGGTATTGAAATCAAACGCATGTTACAAGCCTATGGAGATTATGATGCCCCCTTTGGCCATGGTGAAATGCACTTTACCAATGTGCGTGTGCCGAAAGAAAACTTACTGGTTGGTTTAGGTCAAGGCTTTGCCATCGCCCAAGGGCGTTTAGGTCCAGGCCGTATTCACCACTGTATGCGCTCCATTGGTATGGCTGAGAAAGCATTAGAGTTAGCCATGCAACGCGGTTTAAGTCGCACGGCCTTCGGTCGACCGCTGCTCAAGTTGGGCGGCAATGGCGAACGCATTGCAGATGCGCGTATTGCGATTGATCAAGCTCGTTTATTGACTCTTTATGCAGCATGGAAAATAGACAATGTGGGTGTGAAGCACGCCATGACAGAAATATCTGCAATTAAAGTCGCAGTGCCTAGAATGTTAGAACAAGTGGTTGATATGGCGGTACAAATTCACGGTGGTGCTGGCATGTGTGGTGATTTCCCACTGGCTCGTTTTGCTGCAGGTGCGCGCTCATTACGCCTAGCTGATGGCCCGGATGAGGTGCATCAGGCCATGGTAACACGCTTGGAATTACGTAAATATCAGGCAGGTTAATTCATGTCGCAGCATATCTTAATTACCGGCGGCGCCTCAGGTTTAGGTGCCGCTTTGGTAAAATACTATGCCGAACTTGGGGCTAAAATTTGTATTGCTGATTTAAACCCCGAGTTCGCTAATGAGGTCATTGCGGCCCATTCTGAGCAGGCAGAGGATCTATTTTTTCAGCCCTGCGATATTACCAATCAAACTGATATTGAAGACTTATATAAGGCTATCGTGTCACGCTGGGGTAAATTAGATGTATTAGTTAACAATGCAGGGGTAGCGACGGGCGGTGCATTAGAATATGAAGATATCGAGCAATGGCAATGGGTTTTAAATATCAACCTATTGGGCTTGGTTCGAATGACCAAAGCCTTTGTTCCCTTATTGTCTGCGCAAACACATAGCCAGATAATTAATATCGCGTCACAAGCCGGTATTACGCCCATCCCTTACATGGCCAGTTACAATGCCAGTAAGGCGGCAGTAGTGAGTTTTTCAGAAACCATGTATTTGGAACTTGCCAAGTCTGGGATCCAAGTCAGTGTCGCCTGTCCTTCTTTTTTTGCCACTCGACTTGGTCAATCTATGCGTAGTCAACAGCCCGGTGCACAAGTGTTAGTAAACAAGCTACTGACACGCTCAACGATTGATGCAGCCGAAGTTGCCGCAATCATTGTAAGTCGAGCAAACGCTGGGGATTTTATGATACTGAGTCATAAAGAAGGTCGACTTGCCTATCGCTTAAAACGTTACCTACCAAGCAATCGCTATTTAAAGATGATGTTGAAAAAGTTAAAACAATTTGGGCCCAAAGCGACATGAAAAACCCTATTATCGATACCGCAGGTCAAGTCAGGCAAGGCGAAGAATTAGACTTTGAGCGACTTCATCCTTGGTTGATCCAACATATAGCAAAGCTAAACACCTCGACGCAACTTGCAAGGCCGAGCGTCACACAATATTCTGGTGGCGCCTCAAACTGGACTTACTGTCTCACCTATACCTTAGAAAACGCTGCTGTCTTTGAGCTTATTTTACGCCGAGCCCCTGCCGGCACTAAAGCCAAAGGTGCCCATGATATGGGCCGTGAATATCGCTTACAAGCTGCACTAAAACCGGTTTATCCCTATGTTCCGCAGATGCATGCATTTTGTGATGATCCCGATATTATTGGCACTGATTTTTACGTCATGGAAAAACTGCAGGGTATTGTTCCACGCAAAAATATGCCCAAGGGCCTGAACATAACAAAAAATGAAACTCACCAGTTATGTTTGAACGCCCTAGATAGTCTGATAAAACTGCATTTAGTTGATTATAAAACGGCCGGATTAAGTCACCTTGCCAAAGGTGAAGGTTATATAGAAAGACAAATATCAGGCTGGAGTGAACGCTATCGTAAAGCCAAAACGTGGAATGTACCAAGCGGTAAATATGTCATGGCCTGGCTACAAGATAACCAACCCAGTCAAGAGCATATTTGTTTAACCCATAACGATTTTCGCTTTGATAATTTAGTTTTGGATAGCCAAGACCCGAGCAATATCATTGGTGTGCTTGATTGGGAGCTCGCTACCTTAGGCGATCCTTTAATGGACCTCGGTAATTCCCTCGCCTATTGGGTACAAGCAGATGATGACCGCATAGCCTTGGGCACACGTCGACAGCCCAGCCACTTAGATGGCATGTTGACACGCCGTGAAGTGATTGATTATTACCTAGCAAAAACGGGGTTTAAGGTAGAAAGCTTTGCATTTTATGAGGTTTACGGTTTATTTCGTTTAGCCGCCATTGTTCAGCAAATTTATTACCGTTATCACCATAAACAAACCCAAAATCCAGCATTTAAACATATTTGGTTTTTCGTGCACTATTTGTTATGGCAATGCCGTAAAGCCATCAAAGGACAACGTTAAATGACCTGTATTTATCTTATTCGTCATGGTCAAGCCTCATTTGGTCAAGACAATTATGACTGTTTATCCCAACTTGGTGAACAACAAGCCAACTTATTAGGTCAACATTTTTTAGAACGTAATATTCAATTTGACCAAATGGTGCGGGGTGCCATGCAACGTCATGCTCAAACTGCACAACATTGTTTACTCGGCCTAAATTCAAATCAGCAACAGCCCATTGTGGATGCACGCTGGAATGAATATGATCATCAAGATATATTGGCACAATACGAACCGCAATGTGCCACTGCGCAAGGAGTCAAAAAATGGGTACTGGCTCAAACCAATCCTCAAACAGCGCTTGAAACACTGGTGTTTAAGGCCTTTACCCGCTGGATTCAAAGTGAACATGACGAGGATTATCAAGAATCGTGGTCGGCTTACCAACAACGAATTCGATCTGCACTGGCTCAGTTAACTGCCCAGCACAGTCATGGCCAAAATATCGCTGTTTTCACCTCAGGTGGCCCGATTGCTTTATTATGTCAAATGCTACTGGGCGTGCCTGCTGTTAAGCTTATGCAACTGAACTGGACCTTGGTTAATTGTGGTGTTAGTAAGATTATTGTTAGTCGCAAGGGTCCGATACTTTCTACCATGAACGAACATGCTGCATTTGATAATCAGCAACCTAAATTCATCAGCTATAAATAAAAACGAGAATATGATGCTCAGAAAAAATATATTAATTAGCGGTGCAAGCTCTGGTCTAGGCCGCGGTATGGCGATTGAATTTGCCAAAAAAGGCCGTAATCTGGCTTTGTGTGCCCGTCGTTTAGAACGTTTAGAAGAACTCAAAACCGAGTTGCTTGTTATCAATCCAGACATCAAAATTTATATTCGCGCTCTTGATGTGGATGATCACGACCAAGTTTTTGCCGTATTCAAAGCCTTTGCTGATGATATGGGCGGTCTCGACAGAGTCATTGTTAACGCCGGTATGGGTAAAGGCGCTTCGGTGGGCACCGGTTATTTTTACGCCAATAAACAAACCGCCATTACAAACTTTGTCTCTGCCTTGGCTCAGTGTGAAGCCGCTATGCAGTTATTTAGAGCACAAAATGCAGGGCACTTAGTCACGATCTCTTCAGTCAGTGCAGTGCGTGGTGCACGGCGCGCCATGACCGTTTATGCTGCAACCAAGGCAGCATTGACCTCAATGAGTGAAGGGATCCGCATCGATGTAATGAACACCCCTATCAAAGTGACTACGATCCACCCCGGTTTTATTCGCAGTGAAATCAACGAAAAAGTGAAAAAAGTACCGTTTATCGTCGACACTGAAACCGGCTGCAAAGCCATGGTAAAAGCCATTGAAAAAGAAGTGGCAAGTAGCTTTGTGCCTGCATGGCCTTGGGCATTATTTAGATATATCGCCCCTATCGCACCGCTCAGTTGGCTGGCAAAAATGAGTTAATTAGGTTAAGTCAATTGACGTTACAAGGAGTGTTAAATTTCAGTGTCTTAATTAAAAGTCTTAATTTTCTCGCGCTATACAACACCCTTTCCTAAGAAAAAAATTCGTAGTCGATATGTTTACCCATAAAACAAAGGTGCCTGTAGGCATCTTTGTCACTCTCCTTGATATCTGTTAAAAATAACGTACTTATCTTTTTTGCTAAACAAGCATGCCACTATCGGCAAAAAAACCACACAACAGTCAACTAATAAGAGTTAAACTGGTCGACTCACTATCTAAAAACTAAAAATAGAGTAAGTTTATATAGCTAGTTTGTGCTTGATGGCATTAAACCGAAACATCACAAATCACTTTAAGGATAATTGTCGTTTATGAAAACTCGGTCTTATTGGTTTTCTTTTTTATTAGCAGGGATTTTTATAATAGGCACTTATGTCGCGATTCAAACAAAAACCTCTACTGAGCAAAACAATCAGCAACTGATTCAAGCGACAATAACCGTACAATTAAACAGTATCAGTTCTGACATCCTACTGGGCTTAGAAAAATATCAATATGGTTTGCGGAGCTTACTGGCTGCCATTAAAACCGCCGAAGTTGAAAACTTCAATTATAAAAAGCAACTTGCCTATTTCAATAGTCGAGATTACCCAACTGAATTTCCAGGCACCCGGGGTTTTGGCTTAATTAAATATGTTGAAAAATCGCAACTAAAAACCTTTTTACAAACTGCAGCAACCGATAGGCAGGCACCCTTTGCGCTGAAACAATTGGATGAACCTTATGATCAGCTGTTTATCATTCAATACATTGAACCCGAAATAGATAACCAAGCGGCCGTAGGTTTAGACATTGGCTCAGAAAAAAATCGACGTATGGCAGCACTGCAAGCGGCAATTACGGGCAAACCTCAATTAACTGGGCCTATTACCTTGGTTCAGGCCGTTCAAGGGAGACAACACGGTTTTTTGTTATTATTAGCCGTTTATCAACAAGTCCCAGATGCAGAACAAAAAAAATTAGTTGGCTGGGTTTACACCCCTCTTCTCATCTCAGAAATACTGGATGCAGTGTTAGCCCAGACCGACCACGTTCAAATCAATATTTCAGATACGACCAACGATCGTGTAATTGATTTCTACTCATCATCTGCACAATCCGAGCCTAGCAATGGATTAGCAATAGAGTACCAAAGCCAAAATATTAGCTCAGTATTTGGCCGCAATTGGCAAATTACTATAACCCCCACGGGCAACTTTATTGATTCACTGCACCTACAAAATGCCAATCATAAATTTTGGTCAGTCTTAGGTTTGACCTTTTTGACTGCACTTGGTTTCTATTTACTCAAGGTTTTCTCATCCAGTCGTTTACAAAAACTGAGGCAAAGAGCAGATTTTGCTAATGTGGTTGAAAAAACAAACTTAATATTAAGTCAAAAAATTAGCGAGGCAACAGCCCAACTCAGCAGAGAGCTTAATTTTAAGCATAGCATAATAGAAAGTGATAATTCAGCCATCATTGCTTTTAATAAGTCTGGTCTCATTTCACTACTCAACAACAGTGCCATCAACTTACTCGGGTTTTCCGCCGCTGAGGCCGTTGGCAAATTAAACATAGTAAGCCTAATGGACCCAAGTTGTTTAAAACAGATATTCACTGATAAACCAGTCACAGAACAAATGTTTGAGATGGAAATGAAGCAAGCAGAGAGAAACAAAAAGATCCCTGCTATTTGTCTGCTACTGCGCAAAAACGGGGAATCAGTTAAAGTAAAAATGACAGTAACCACTTTGCTTAATTCAAATGGTTTTGTACTGATTGCCCACGATTTAAGTGAAAAACAAGACCTTGAAAATAATATTGCCTTAATTGATGCCGCCATTAATAACACCAAAGAGTTACTCCTATGGGTAAATATCGATGGCTCTATTTGTAAGGCGAACCCTTATGCATATCAACGACTCAACTACTCAGAAACCGCGTTAACAAATTTAAATATCAGTGACCTAGTCGATTTTAAAGCCGCCAGCTCTTGGGAAGCTGTGGTCAGTGAAGTGATAAAAAAGCAACAATATACTTTTGAAGTCAGTTTCAGAAATGCCAAAGGGGAATGGCTACTAAAACTTGTATCCGCGTGCCGAATAAAGGTTGAAAGCCAGCAGTTTATCTATTTAACCGCCACAGATATCACTCAGCGTATTAAAGATGAAAATGAACTAAAAGCAGCCCTTAATAGAGCTGAAACGGCGAATAAAGCCAAAACAGAATTTATTACTAATATGAGCCATGAACTTCGTACTCCTTTAAACAGCGCTAATGGCTTTTTGCAACTACTGCAATTAACTCACATTGACGATATTCAACAAAAACATATCACCCAAACCAAAATAGCCATTTCATCTTTAACCCAAATCGTTGATGAAATATTAGAAGTGACCTATGCCGAGAAAAATCAATTAAGGTTTGAACAAAGTGATTTTGTACTCGATGAATTACTCGCTGAAGTAGGGTTATTTTTATATGAAATGGCGGGAGACAAAGCCATAGAGATTCATTTCAAGGTATCACCAGACACTCCCTATGTTATGTATGGCGACAAAAATAAACTAAAACGTATTTTATTGAATTTGGGTAGTAACGCCGTTAAGTTTTCAAATAAAGGAGAAGTATTAATAGAACTGGCAGCTCAGCAACAAGGGACTAAACATATTTGTTTACAAGTCAAAGTCAAAGATAGTGGCATCGGTATCGATAAAAATAAACTCAGCTATATTTTCGAAATGTTTACTCAGGCCAATAATGCTGCCAATAGACAATACGGTGGTCTCGGTATTGGATTGACCATTGCTAGCCAGTATATCAATTTCCTTGGCGGTACGATTGAAGCCAGTAGTGAGCTGAATAAAGGTTCAGAATTTCGCTTTTCTGTTTTGATGCAACCCGCCGTGCAGCCTAAAAACACTAAGTTATCCTTTACATCCGAATCCCCCATTAAAGTGTTGTTGGTTGATGATAACCAAACCAGTTTGAGTATATTGAGTGAAACGATCACTCAACTCGGATGGCAGTTAAAAACAGCCAATAATGCAAAAGATGCGCTCAGCTTATTTCAGTCAGCACTTGAGCATAATTCCCCCTTTGATTTGGCATTAATTGATTGGGTAATGCCTAATACAGACGGCTGGGCCCTATCTGAGTTAATTAGACAGCAGGCACCGGTTGAGATGATGCCTTTGCTTATTATGATTACAGCACATAGCAAAGAAATATTGGTGCAAAATCACCAAAAAAATCCCAAATTATTAAATGGCTTTTTAACCAAACCGATTACTCGAGCGCAATTAATCAACGCATTTTATGATGCAGTTGCCACCACCAAACAAGCTTCTATAAAACAAGCTCTGAATATAAATGATAAACCACTATTAAAAATGCGGGTATTGGTGGTGGAAGATAATCCAACGAATCAAAATATTGTAAAGCAATTATTAGAGAGCCAAGGGGCCAGTACCACCATTAGTAATAGTGGGCTAGACGCTTTATTTGAACTAGAAAATAGCCTACTGCCTTTTGATGTCGTTCTCATGGACATACAAATGCCAGGTATTGACGGTTATGAAACCACCGAACGAATTAGGGAAAATGTAAAATTCACACAATTACCTATATTAGCGATGACTGCCAACGTCATGCCTTCAGATAAAGAGCGCTGCTTTGCTGCAGGTATGAATGGACACATTGGCAAGCCATTTGAATTAAGTCATGTCGTTAAGCAGATTTTACTCATTACCAATAAATTTGACCACCTATATGACTCCCCCAAAAGCGAGGCCCAAAGTCATCCACAGCAAAGTGCAAACCTCACTGACTTTTGCAAAGAAGCCAAGATTGATATACAACAAGCAATGCAACGCTTTAATCATCTTGAGAGACTATATCTTAAATCTCTAGCCCTATTCAGAGCAGATTTGCAAAACTATATACTTCAACTCGAAGACGAAAATAGTACTTACGACCATCTAAAATTGATTTTTCACACTTTAAAAAGTACGGCTGCTGCACTGGGTTTTACCGAACTGAGTAAACAAGCAAAATCAAGAGATAACAAACTAATAGACGACGGCATTGAAAAACTCGATATTAAAAAGTACATTGGTTTTGCAGAGGTTTGCCGTACAAATTTATTGACGCTATCACGACTAATGGAGTTACTGCAAGGAGGGCTTAGTGAACATGAGCAAGAAGCCGATGCCGATGTTTTTTTAGCGACCTACAAGCAACTAAAGACTGAAGTTGAAAACTTTAATATGCATGCGATTGATTCCTTCCAAAAAATTTCAGGTTCACTAAGATCAGTGTCTACTGAACTGGCAAATGAATTAACAACTGCCTTGAATAAATTAAAATTTAAAACAGCCACTGAGATATTAGTGCGCTTTGATGCGTTAATCGACAAGGAGTAGTATGTCAATTGATAGATTAAATGAAGAAGCTGAGGTTGATTTAGCTCATTCAAAGATTTTGGTAGTTGATGATCAAGCTATCAACATTCAAACTATCTATAACATCTTGGCAGCAGATTATACGGTATTGGCTGCGACCAGTGCCCAAGACGCTTTAGAAGTTTGTAAAAAAAATCCGCCTGATTTGATCTTATTAGATGTATCGATGCCTGGGATGACAGGCTTAGAGTTGTGTCACGAGCTCAAACAACGCGCTGACACTAAAAGCATTCCAGTGATATTTGTTACCACTTACAACGAACAACATGAAGAAGATGAATGTTGGCGCAGTGGCGGCATAGATTTTATAACCAAACCCGTCAACCCAATGACGATTAAAAATCGAGTAAGAGCCCATTTAACGCTAAAGTACCAACGTGATTTATTATTAAAAATGGTTTATGTGGATGGCCTAACCAGCGTTTTTAATCGACGGTATTTTGATACCCATCTTGAAAAGTTACACAATGAAGTAAAGCGTTCAAATCGTGATACCGCTATATTGATGGTAGATATCGATTACTTTAAGCTTTACAACGATCATTACGGTCATGTTGCGGGTGACGATGCACTGATTCGGGTAGCTCTGACGATACAGATGGCCTTAAGTCGCCCAGCAGATTTTGTTAGTCGTTATGGGGGGGAAGAATTTGTAGTGGTATTACCTGATACTGATATAGAAGGTGCCTTAGTGGTAGCTGAAAAAATACTGCACAATGTGGCAAGCTTAAAAATAACACATGCGCAGTCCCCGTATAATAGAATCAGTGTCAGTATCGGCATATCGACTTTTTTAAGGAGTGAAAATAATAGTCGAAGCGCCACAGAAGACGCAGACCTGCAACTCTATGCGGCAAAAGAATCTGGTCGCAACAAAGCCTGCTATTAGATTACATACCTGAGACCAAATACGATTTAAGTCCTTTTTACAGCAACTCTTAGTAAACAAAATCACTATGTCTGTTAGTCTTAAGGGCCGCCTCTTATATAACCAAAACTAAACATGCACTGAAAGGTAAAATTAAGCCTAGAGCGAAGAACCATTCAAATATTACCGATATAGCAGCATCAAAAAATAGATATTGAACAAATGATATCCTTACCACAAGCAAAGCTTACCAAATAGCAATGACAACCAGAGTCTTAATTACAGATTAGCAAGTCTTGCTGGAAACATAATTAACCTTCCAACGCACTGAACGGCTGTTATTTGCAAAATTGGGATCGTTGAGCAATGGCCTCGCGAATAAACGCTTCTGGCAGATGGAGGTCAAGAGCGTTCGCTCTGGTGGTTGTTTCTTTCCCGCCTAAAGGCTGTCCTACAGTTGACTTTAGTTTCTTCTATTTCCTAGCATCTATTTACTGTTTTTACTTGGAACACGAAGGCTAATGCTTTATAAATGTATACAAAATTATATTTGTATACATTTTTAGGTGCGAAGCAGATGAAGTCCTTTATATCCGATCTGAGTTTATCTGCCATCAGCGCGGGCTTTATTGCTGTGTTAGTAGGTTTTGCCAGTGCTATGGCGATTGTATTTCAGGCTGCGCAGGCGGCGGGTGCTAGTCAGGAGATGATTGAGTCTTGGGTTTGGGCACTGGGTTGGGGTATGGGCATTGGCTGTTTAGCTTTTTCACTGTATTACAAACGGCCCATTATTATTGTCTGGTCCACGCCTGGCGCAGCGTTATTAGCCACCAGCTTAACCAATATCAGTATTGAACAGGCCATCGGTGTATTTGTATTTGTTGCCGTACTTATTTTAATTACTGGCTTATCAGGTCTATTTGACACCCTAACCAAACGCCTACCTTTGCCTATCGCAGCGGCTATGTTAGCGGGCATACTGGTGCAATTTGGTTTAGGTATTTTCACTGCCTTACAAGCCAGTCCACTATTGGTAGCGGTGATGTTTAGCGTGTTTATTGTGGCTAAACGCTGGTTGCCTCGCTATGCCATTATGTTGGTATTATGTAGCGGTTTAACCTTAGCTTATTGGCAAGATAGCTTGTTGATTGAGGCGCTTAATTTTTCTCTCGCCACACCTATCTGGGTGATGCCCGAGTTTACCCTCAGTCACCTCATTGGTATTGGCATTCCCTTGTATATCGTGACCATGACCTCACAAAACATTCCTGGTGTGGCCATACTCAAATCTAGCGGCTACAGCGCCCAGCCCATATCACCGCTATTAAGTGGCACAGGTATCATTAATTTACTTTTGGCGCCTTTTGGTGGTTTCACCTTTAATCTGGCCGCCATCACTGCGGCAATTTGTACCAGCGAAGAAGCCCATCCAGATCCCAACAAGCGTTATATTGCTGGAGTATCGGCTGGGGTATTTAACATCTTGGCAGGTATAGGTGGTGCCACAGTGGTCAGCCTATTTGCGGCCTTTCCCAAACCACTTATTGCTGCACTGGCGGGGTTAGCTCTGCTTAGCACCATTGGCGCAAGTTTAATGACAGCCACCGAAAAACCGCAATATCGCGATCCAGCCATCGTGACATTTTTAGTGACCGCATCGGGCGTCTCATTTTTTGATATCGCCTCGGCTTTTTGGGGTTTAGTACTGGGCTTGCTAACTCATTTTGTCCTGCGACAATATAAGGCTCGATAAGATGGCAAATAAACCTTTGGCTCAGTCACTCTGCGAGCAGTTTAAACAGGATATTCTTGAGAACAAACATCCAGTGGGTATTACTCTCAAACAAACAGAATTATCACAACAATACGGCGTGAGTCGCATTCCCATCAGAGACGTGTTACACAAACTTCAAGCTGAAGGTTGGTTACAACAATGTGGTAAACGCGGGGTCATGGTACAAGCCTTAAATGCCACTGAAGCCCTAGATTTAAGTTTGATGCGTCAATATCTTGAGCCTTTGATACTGACTTATGCCCTACCTAATCTGACTAAAGCGATCATAGGTAAGGCAGAAGACTTATTGCTCGAGCTGGATACTGACGGTTTATCAGTAAGCCAACATGGTGAGTTAAACTGGCAGTTTCATGCTTGCTTGTATCAGGCAGCTAATCGCCCTACTTTGTTTAATACCATCGCTGGTCTGCATCAAAAATGTGCCCGTTATATTGGCTATCATAATAGCCAACTTAACTATAACAACACGAGTCAGACTGAGCATTATCAATTACTTGAGGTGGTCAAAGCAGGCGATAGCGTAATGGCTCAGGCAATATTAAAACGGCATATTGCTGTGGCTAGCAATATATTAGTAGCTTATCTGACCGAAAATCCAGTCTAGGCAGGGCCCCTCTGCTCAATGTTAAATACCAGCAAAAATAAGCTCTACTGGCTTAATGCCTTTACGTGGGGAATGTATTGCTTGTAAACATGCCTGAAAAACACATTACAATACTGCAACTGAATACCCTCAGCAGTTTTTTCAATATAAGGGTTAAGTTCTAGCGCTACTGACACAGAGCCCTTAGCCGAATCAACCAGTGTAGTTAGCGCGCTATACAGTTGATACTTTTCACTCAAGTCGTTACCCGCTGATACCCAAGGCATCCTCAGTATAATATTGCCCTCGCAATGGGGCGCTTGAATAGGAAAGGCACTCTGTTTTATTTCCACTTCAAACTGCCCGCCATTTGCCACAAACTGTGCGTGATCCATTCGCTCTACACTCAATAAATTATCTGCAGTAAGTGCATACATCAAGTGATAGTAAGTTTTACCTGTGGTGCTGTGATTCAGCACATAAGGGAGAGTGGGCGATTCAACTGCAGCGCGACTACAAGCGCATAATAAGGCCTGCAGTAATAGCAGCGTAGCTGCATTTTTAAAGTAAGACATTACGCCTGGTCAGCAAGTACATAATGTTGCCATTTTTCGATGTATTCAGCCGGTTTGCCTTTGCCAAGCGGGGTATTGTAATACTGCTTCCAATAATTGGCCTGGCCTGCTACATCGCCCTGTTTGGGTAGTGCTTCTCGTACACGCATATAATGCACCCGCGCCATAGCAGTGGCATATTGATCATTGTTTTCTAATTCACTGTGTTTATCGGCATTCGCTGAGGATAAAAATGTGCTAACAAGTTGTGCTTTTGCCGCATTAAATTTTAAATAATTTTGCCAAATATCATCATGTGTAGCGGGCTCCATTTGATAATAGCCACGAGCAGGACCGTTACCCATCTGCCGTCTATATTTGAAATTTAGGCTTTCTTGCACCGCGGTGCCTAACAAAAGTTCTTCTGCAGCAAGGCTCGATGCTTGCATTTTGGCGAGTACAGGTCGAATAACCTCGTGTTGAAACTGAATAGCTTTATTCATCCTTATTTCCTTCAAGATTGGCTGATTTCAATATCGATAACACCGTATACGACTATTCAACAACAAGCTCTGTGCAAGATACAATTGAGAATACTAAAGGTTAACGGTGGGAAGACGAGCCAGTATTGCCCCCTCTCCCTTAGCTTAAATAATGAACTAAAAGAGGCGAGCCGACCAGTCACTTTTGCCCTTAGTTATAAACCTTCACTAAATTGATATTTATTTAATACACCTTCTAGGGCTGCCATTCCCGCTGGCAAATCTAATTTTTGTCCTAAAATATTAAAACTGGCACCAAAGGCATGCAAAGTGCGAAATAAGTTATGCGCGCGGCACTGTTCACCCATTTGGCCGATGCGCACAATATTGGGACCAAAAGAGCCAGATATTTCGACCTTAAAGCGCTGCGACATAGTACTCAATAAGGCTTTCGAATTAATAGCTGCCGGCATAGTGATGCCAACAACTGAATTCAGACGAGAAGGTGGCGTGATATACAAACCCAAACCCATCGCTTCTATGCCTGCTTGTAAGGCCTCAGAACAGCGCAAATGACGGTCAAAACGTAGCGATAATGTCTCATTACAGACCAGCCGCAGCGCTTCATGAATCGCGAGTATGCCTGAAACAGGCGCGGTATAATGATAAGACTTTTTGTACCAAAATTGATCAGCCAGTTTTGCATCCAAACACCAATGTTTAAGTTGATCCTTGCGCGCTTCAATATGCTGCCAGGCTTTAGCCGAAAACCCCACCAAGGAAATCCCCGGAATACATGACAAGCCTTTTTGCCCGCCGGTAATAACCGCATCAATACCCCACTCGTCCATTTCAAATGCCATGGTACTCAAGGTACAAACGGCATCCACAATAACCAAGCAATGATGCTGCTTGGCAATCGCCGCAATGGCGGCTAATTCGGTATTACATACTGTATTCGACGTTTCACCTTGCACGATAGTGAGGACTTGCGGTTGATGTTGAATAATATATTGCTCAACCTCGCTGACTTTAGCGCTTTGTTCATTGTGAATATTGAGCATCACCACATCAGCGCCAACTCGTTGCGCCATTTGCGCCAAGCGATTACTGAAAAAGCCATTGCATACACTCAGCACTTTACTGCCCGGCACCACCAAGTTAACCACTGCCATTTCCATCGCGGCCGAGCCCGGTCCCGCGACACCGAGTATATGACCATCTTCAGTTTGGAATACATAACGTGACATCGCTTTAACCTGCTCAATAATCTGTGCCATGGTATCGCCCAGATGATTAATCACGATGCCATTTGCCGCCGCAACCTTTGCAGGAATAGGCACTGGACCCGCTCCCATCATCAATAATGGTTCTTCAGGTAGGATATTATCTAAGGCTAATAGATTATTTGGCACTGCTATACGCACAGGTTTTCCTTTGGTATGACTTTCAATTAGAGTCCATCATAAGCCATTAGAAATTTAACTTACCACCCGCCTATCAACTATCTTTATGCATAAGATATGCTCTAGACCGCAGACTACCTATTAAACCCACTTGAGGAAGCAAGCTCTAAGCGAAAAATGAGATGGTCGCCACTGCGCGCAGCAGGCAACGAGCCAATGCACTAGATGAAGGAGAGCAGATGCCTGTGGCAGCACTAAAGACCCTTTATCCGGAGCTGACAACTAATTTAATTCGCATAGAATAGCTGTTAATACAGGTTCAGTTTGTCGACGTCACCCAACGAATATATTTGCCACTCGAACACAAAGCAGCAAACTGACCTGTCCCAAAGATGTTTTTTATTCTGAGCAGGAATTTTCTGCCGCAATCCTAGTTAATGGCTATGAATACCAGTATTCAATGAGATAAAAATTGGTTTCGCAAAATACTAAGTACCTTGGTTAAGCTGTTTCATGCAGTTCACTAATAACATCGCATTACCCTGCAGTAATCAGCTAAGTCGACTTTTATTTACCAAAGCTTCAAGCGCAGACATGGCGATTTGCGCCTTGTTACTTGGCACAAATATATGATCATGATAATAAGCGGCAACTACATTGGCACTGATATTAGCTTGGGCTAGGGCTGTCGATACTGCGGCGGTTAAACCTACCGCCTCCAGACTTGAATGTACATTCAGAGTGATACAGCGATATTCACCAGAGAAAGACAAACTAGCTTGTTGTGCCTCCGATTTTGTTAAAATTAAGGTTGTTCCCTCTTTCTCTGCAAACATTCCTTTGGGCAAAATACCGAGTTTTAAAACAATCTGCAGGTCGTCAGCTGTACAAAAAACAAATTCTTCCACATCCAAACTCGGCGCCATTGATGCCAGTAATACCTTTAAGTCTTTTTCACCAAACATAATTCGTTTCCTTTAAGAAAATTTCAAACCCACTACGCCATTCAATATTAATCCATAGAAAAAATAATGTTGCTTTAAAATTGGCTCTGAAAATAATAAGGTATTTAGTATAGAAATGCTGATCACACCGACACCCACCGAGACCACATAGGCATGGGCAATGGCAATAGTGCGTAGCGCTTGAGTAAAAAAAATAGACTGAGCAACATACTGACGATGGCCAGTAAAACATAGGGTATTTTACTCATTGAATCAGATTGTTTTAGACCTAAAACCCAATCTGCTTCGAGTAAACCAGCTAAAAATAGAATAAACCAAGACATAGTGCCCCCTAATTGATGGGGTCGTCCCCAGAAATTAAGGTTGAGCGGCAAACGTTATCGGGTAACGCTGCCTGATGAGGTAGTCCTCATCACAACTACAAGCTAGTAAGGTAACAAATTAATTGCATGTTGCCTATTGAATACGGCCATATGTCAAAATTTGCCCCTTCAATGAGCCGGCATAATTATCAGCATAAATGGGCTTTTTTTGGGTGTGACTAAAACCTAAACTCAACATTTTTTTACTGAAGCTTGCATGGTTACCGCGGCCAGGATCAACCAAAATCACTTCGCAATTGGGCTGTGCATGCAGCAAAATAAAACTGGCCAACAATTCGATATGTTGCCTCTCATACAATACATCAGAGCCAATAATCACGTCAAAACGCCCAAGCCCCAGGTTATCATCATTCCATCCCGTGCGTAAAAAAGGAATTTTCCGCCCATGATTTAAGCGCACATTATCGGCTAGAAATTGCCCTGCTAAGGGATGAATATCAGTGGCTGTAATATCGGCAAGTCGCTCATTTAAAAGCAGACTAGACAAGCCAATACCACAGCCTAACTCAAGTATGCGTTTATTTTTAATATCAAAATGTTGCATTTCTCTGGCTAAAATTTCACTGGACTCCCACACAACGCCAAACAACGACCACTGTGCAGAAGAAATCCCCATGGATTCGGCTTCACCTAATTGATCAGAAAATTGCTGTTTATCACGCAAGGTACATAAGTGAATATCGAATAAATCAAATTCAATGGTTTGGTAACGCACGCGAAAAGGCATGAGATGGGCTCGGTTAGATAAACGCAACTCGCCAGATACACCTAAGATCCGCTACGCAGGGTTGATCACTATATAGACTAAAGAGCAAACTGACTAACTAAACCCCGTATTTTGATAGTAATTTATACTGGTGCCTAAACAGCATGGGGTGGCAGCTAGCAATGTGCTGCAGCAAAGAGTAAACCAATATTAAATCAGCTTTGCCCAAGCTAACTTTAATACACTGCTCTTAACTCACCTATCGTTGAACGCAAGACACTGTAAAACAAGCCGTATTTGTAATAGTCTGGCCTGCAGTGTAAAGCAACTTAGAATGCTAACTAATCAACAATTCAGGCAGGAATATCATGACGATAAGTATCAATAAACGACAATTTCTAAAGATAGGAGGTGCCGCCGTTGCGTCTTTATCACTCAGCCCAGCATTGGCTGCAGGTAGTACCTCTAAGCCAATATCTTCTGGCTCAAGTGCCCTAAAAAATATTATTGGTGATGTATTACCCATCAGTCCAGACGAACGTAAAGCCAGAATCGCTAAAGCACAACGCTTAATGGTGGAACATAATATTGCAGCTTTAATCCTCGAGCCCGGTGCAGCGATGGATTATTTTAGTGGTATTCAATGGTGGCGTAGTGAACGTTTAACGGCGGTGATTATTCCTCGTGAAGGGGAAATTGGTGTCGTTTGCCCATTTTTTGAAGAGCCCAGCATTCGTGAATCCTTGGCCGTCGGTAAAGATGTACGAGTATGGCAAGAGCATGAAAGTCCCTATGCCTTAGTCAAGCAGATATTGCTTGAGCGCGGCGTTGCCAAGTCTGGTGCGAACCTCGCCTTTGAACATACGGTACGTTATTTTGTACTCAAGGGTGTGATGGAATTAGCTAATGACATGCAAGATTTACGCGCTGAACCTATTACCCTAGGCTGTCGCATGTTCAAAAATACCCATGAACTACAACTCATGCACAAAGCCAATGAAATCACCCTAAACGCGTATGCCCATGTTTGGTCAAACCTGCAATTAGGTATGGATCAAAACGAAGTTAAATCGATGATGTCGTCTGCCCAAAGTCAATTAGGTGGCAGTAGTGTGTGGAATATGGCCCTATTTAACGAAGCCAGTGCCTACCCCCATGGCACACGCCAAAGCCAAACTATTCGCGAGGGCTCAATTGTCCTAATGGATTGTGGCTGTGCAGTCGAAGGTTATCAATCGGATATCAGCCGAACTTTTGTTTTTGGCGAGCCCAATAAACAACAAAGCAAAATTTGGAATACTGTGCGTAAAGGACAAAGCATTGCGTTTGAAACCGCTCAGTTAGGTGCAGCTGCAGGTAAGGTCGATGATGCAGTGCGTCAATATTATGTGTCTCAAGGTTTAGGCCCAGCTTACAAACTACCGGGCTTATCTCATCGCACTGGCCATGGCATTGGTATGGAAGGCCACGAAAGCGTTAACTTTGTGCACGGTGAAACTGAATTACTAAAAACCGGCATGTGTTTTTCTAATGAACCCGGTATTTATTTACCCGGCGAATTTGGCGTACGTTTGGAAGACTGTATTTATATGAGCAGTAAAGGCCCACAGTGGTTTACTGTGCCACCAGACTCATTGACCGATCCCATCGGCAAGCTTGCCGCCCTACCACTTTAACGATAAGAAACCACAATGAAACTAATACCAAACAGTTTATTTGCATTATTTTGCTTATTTAGTAGCCACGTTTTGGCTGATGCCGATAGTGACTTTTCCGCTCTGCTCGCAAAACACTGGCAAAACGCCCAACAAGAAAAAGTCTTTTTTCGCACCGACCCAGATGGCTGGAAGCCCGATGGCAAACTTGCACAGTGGACGCCGCAGGCCATGGCAAGGCGCGATGCTTTTAATAGCGAAGTACTGGCAAAACTAGAGTCGATTGCACCAGCTCAATTAAGTGCTGACAATCAAATGAGTTATCGTTTGTTTCTTTACGAACGGCAAACCGAAAAAGCCAGCTTTGCCCATCAAGACAAATACTTTCCGATTAATTTTTTAAGTGGTTGGCATACTTACTTTGCTGAAGCCCCCGCTAATATGGCGTTTTTAAGTGCCGCCGATTACGAGCAATTTTTAATCAGCTTAGCCGACTATCCGCGTTTTAATCGGGAAAATATTGCACTGCTCAAAGCCGGCCTTGCCGAGGGTTTTGTGCATTATTGTGAGAGTTTCAAAGACTACGGTGAAACCATCAGTCAGCACATTGTCACTCAGCCCGAAGATAGCGCCTTGTTTGACCCATTCACCCGGTTTCCGGCACAATTTAGTCCGCAACAAAAGCAGACTTACATTATTAAGGCCAAAAAATTGATCAGCGAGGCCGTTGTGCCAGCCTATCAAGAGTTTTACGATTATTTTCAAACAGCATACCTGCCCAATTGCAGACAGCAAGCGGGTATTGGCAGCATTAAAGGTGGCGATGACTATTATGCCTACGTGGCTAATTTCTATACCACCACCACGCTGACACCGAAAGAAATCCATGAACTCGGTTTAAGTGAAGTGGCACGTATTCAACAAGAAATGGATGCCATTATTAAACAAGTTGAATTTACAGGTAGTAAAGCCGAATTTTTACAATTTCTGGCGAATGATCCGCAGTTTTATGCTGTTGACCGCCAAGATGTATTAGAAAAAACTGCCTTTATTACCCAAAAAATGTATGGCCTGTTACCTTCTTTGTTTACCCATTTGCCGCGTAATACTTTCACAATCAAAGGCTCTGCCTCACGGGGCGCTTTTTACATGCCGCCACCCGACAACCGCACTCCAGGTACGTATTTCTTAAGCTCTGATCCCAAACAGCAACCCTTGTACAACCTTGAGGCCTTAAGTTTACATGAGGCAGTTCCCGGCCATCATTTACAAAATGCCATCGCCCAAGAACAGGACGTACCGGAATTCCGCCGCACTCTCAATCATTCCGCTTTTGCTGAAGGTTGGGGTTTATATTCAGAGCGCTTAGGCAAAGAAGTGGGCTTTTATGAAAACCCCTACAGTGATTTTGGCCGCCTTGGTTATGAAATGTGGCGTGCCGTGCGGCTAGTGGTTGATACTGGTATTCATGCCTTCGGCTGGACACGCCAGCAAGCAGTTGACTATTTAGCCTCACACACGGCTTTGACTGAAAAATCGGTTAATGATCAAATTGACCGTTATATCAGTTGGCCAGGTCAGGCCCTTTCCTACAAAATAGGGGAGATTAAAATTCGTCAGTTACGCGCCAAAGCAGAAAAAGCCTTAGGCAGTAAATTTGATTTACGTCGTTTTCATGACACCGTAATTGGTCAGGGTTCATTGCCGATGGATGTATTAGAGGATGTCATAGACGAGTGGATTAAAGTGCAACAAAAAGCCTAACGCGAAGTCCTACACCTAAACTAATCGGTGTATTAGCTTGGGCTGCTAACAGCCCAAGCTATTGTTATTCCTGAAAGCTTAACGCTTTGCCCGAGCCGGACGACCGCTAGGTTTGTCAGTACCACCAGCCTTATTATGCGGCTGATTATCACTAAAACGCGTTAAACCCTGCTGCGCTTTGGCGGCATTTGGATTTTTACCTTTAGCCACGGCTTTATTCACTGAGCGCTTGGCAAAGTCTTTTTGGTCGCGACCTTTCAGTTCATTGCGACTTTCTGCAGGCACCAAACACTTAGGCCCGCTGCCAATCAAGTGGGCCTTACCCATCTCTATTAAAGTTTTACGCAATAAAGGCCAATTGGCTGCATCGTGATAGCGCAAAAACGCGCGATGCAAACGGCGATGAATTTCACCCTTAGGCACATTCACCACTTCACTTTTGTGATTAACCTTGTGTATCGGGTTTTTACCGGTGTGATACATGGTAGTCGCATTCGCCATGGGAGATGGATAAAAATTTTGTACTTGATCGAGTTTGAAATTACGCTCTTTTAACCACATGGCTAAGTTAAGCATGTCAATATCTTCAGTGCCTGGGTGGGCTGAAATAAAATACGGGATCAGGTATTGCTCTTTACCCGCCTCTTTACTGTATTTTTCAAACATGGCTTTGAATTTATCGTAGCTGCCCATACCCGGCTTCATCATTTTATCCAATGGTGCTTTTTCGGTATGCTCTGGGGCAATTTTTAAATAGCCGCCTACGTGATGGGTAACAAGTTCACGTACATAGTTTGGGTCCTCAACCGCCAAGTCATAACGCACTCCAGAGGCAATCAGTACTTTTTTCACCCCCTCTACTGCTCGGGCTTTGCGGTATAAATCCACAGTAGGCGTTTGGTCGGTGTCTAAGTGGCCGCAAATATCTGGCCATACGCATGATAAACGCCGGCAGGTTTGCTCTGCTTTGGGGCTTTTACAGCGCAGCTTATACATATTAGCTGTTGGCCCGCCCAAGTCAGAGATAACGCCGGTAAAACCGGGGACCTTGTCGCGAATTTGTTCTATTTCGCGAATGATTGACTCTTCAGAACGGCTTTGGATCACGCGTCCTTCATGCTCAGTAATAGAACAAAAAGTACAGCCCCCAAAACAACCGCGCATAATATTGACTGAAGTTTTGATCATGTCGTAAGCCGGAATTTTAGCTTTGCCATAACTCGGATGCGGCACCCGCGCATAGGGCAAATCAAACACCGCATCCATTTCTTCGGTTTCTAAGGGAAAGGCCGGCGGGTTAATCCAGACAATGCGATCACCATGGCGCTGCGCTAAAGCACGAGCACAACCTGGATTCGTTTCCTGATGTAATATCCGCGAAGTATGAGCATAGTGGGTTTTTTCGGCGCGCACCACATCATAAGGTGGTAATAACACATAGGTATACTCCCACGGTTTGCGCCTTTCAGTGCCAGCCTTATAAGGCTGCACTACCACGGGTTTGGCTTTTTGCAAATCAATAG
Source organism: Paraglaciecola sp. 25GB23A (assembly GCF_040012495.1). Classification (NCBI taxonomy): domain Bacteria; kingdom Pseudomonadati; phylum Pseudomonadota; class Gammaproteobacteria; order Alteromonadales; family Alteromonadaceae; genus Paraglaciecola; species Paraglaciecola sp. 25GB23A. The sequence goes on along the minus strand of NZ_JBDYKM010000001.1, from coordinate 215,291 downwards.
CGGCTTGTTTTTCGGCTTCAGATGAAACAGCACACTTATCTTCAATGTTTTCATATGGGCTGATGATAGGATCGATTTTACCAATCACATCAACATGGGTTGAATCTACGCCTTGCCAACCGGGCAAAGGCTCTTTACGAATAACCGCTGTACCGCGAATATCTTGCATTTGTTCGATAGTTTCACCGGCAGCAAAACGATGAGCCATTTCTAATAAAGGGCGTTCAGCATTACCAAACATTAACATGTCGGCTTTAGAGTCAAACAATACACTGCGACGTACTTTGTCTGACCAATAATCATAATGAGCAATACGGCGCAAGCTGGCTTCAATACCACCAATGACTACGGGTTTTTTATAGGCTTCTTTACAACGCTGGGTGTAAACCGTTACGGCGCGATCGGGGCGTTTGCCGCCTTCGTTATTGGCAGTGTATGCATCGTCATGGCGTAATTTACGATCGGCCGTATACCGATTGATCATCGAATCCATGTTGCCCGCGGTGACACCAAAAAACAGATTGGGCTCGCCTAACTGCATAAAATCATCTTTTGAATGCCAATTAGGTTGACTAATAATACCAACACGAAAACCTTGCGCCTCAAGGGTACGACCAATAACTGCCATGCCAAAACTAGGATGGTCAATATAAGCATCACCGGTCACAATAATAATGTCGCAACTATCCCAACCTAGGTCGTTCATTTCTTGGCGTGACATTGGTAAAAATGGCGCTGGGCCGTAACATTCTGCCCAATATTTGGGGTACGAAAACAAGCCACGTTCGGCTTTCATTCGTTCAGTGGGTTTAACACGGCTGACAGGTTGGATAGTGGGCATAGGTTCTCTAAAAACAGGTGGTCAAAAAATCGGCGAGATTATAGCAGATGTGGATTGAGCCAAACAGCCCAATTGCTGACATTTATATGCTCCTCAGATGCCATGGGCTAAAATCAATGTCATTGTTACTTTGTTTCAATATTAGCTATTGTCCGCGATTGATTATTACACCAACTGTAAATCAGTTTTTATTGCAACCTATCCTAGCTTTATCGGCGGAAAGTTTTTTATTTACTCACCAGAGTAGTGTTACAGACCGGTATTGATGAATTTGCCAGCGACGAGCAATTAATCAACATGCAAATGAGCTTAATAATGCAGCAAAGTTGATTGCCGAGCAGGCGTTTAATAATAATAGCGATGATAATTTAAGTATCCAACTAGTTAAAATAAACTCTCTGCTGAACATTGACTTAAAAGAAAAACGCCAGCAGTCGTAGCCAAGTTTATCTTGCTCAAGGCCTTAACGGTAAAGTGGATGAACGGCCGCTTATAATCAAAACACCTTCTATCGATTTGCGAGATGATGCGGCCTATCTTGAACGTTTTTTTACAAGAAGAATGGATTGCTCGGCGGATCAATAATCCCCATGTACTCAAACCTTATGAACAAAAACGGCAACGTCAATTTTTATATATTGCCTTTGAATATATCGAGTGACAAACATTAAGCCAATGGATGCTAGACAACCCGCCGCAAGCTAGATGCAGTACGTAAAATTGTTGAGCAGATTGCTACTGGTTTAGGCGCTTTTCACCGACTCGAAATGCTGCATCAAGATTTACGCCCACAAAATATTATGATCGATAAATCTGGTATGGTAAAAATCATCGATTTCTGTTCAACTTTATTGGCGGGTTTAGCAAAAATAGCGAGCCCACTTGCTCAACAAAGCATGCTTGGCAACGCCTAATACAGCGCACCTGAATATTTTCTAGGTGAGTCGGTAGGACACAGTCCGATTTATTTTCATTAGCCGTGATTACTTATCAAATGCTGACCGGCAGACTTCCCTTTGGCGCTGAAATGGCGAAAGCCTTACAACCCAATCCTTTTAAGCGTTATCAGGAGTTGTCAGAGTTTATCTTTGAACTACGCCAACCCAGCCAAGCGTCTTTATCTAAAGCTAGGCCACCATTGGTGGAGCTTAATCCGGTTGCAGTCTGGCAAATGATTAGTTTTATTTTGGCGCTGATGATTGTAACTTTGTTAATAAAGTAAATTGGTAAAGTTTGAACAATTATGATGTGTTAAAAAAACCCATCAATTGATGGGTTTTTTGTCTTGGTTAATGCATGACTATTTGTTTACATGAACCTGCATAAAGTTACCTTTCGCAGAAATACTTTTCACTTCAATAGTAGTGCCCGTATTAGGTACCTGCACACTTGACCAACCATAGTGGTTTAAACTCGCATCCGGGGCTATCCAATAACTTTGGGTATCATCGAATTTTTTCACTGCGGGTAAACCACCATAGCACTGTTCAATACTATAGAGATGCAAACACACAACATCAGTTTTATCTAAGCCAAAAGTAGAATCATAAGATTGCACTCTTGGTCTCCACGCTTTGGCATTATCTGGACGCAATAATAATTCCGGATGCGCATCCACAGGCAGCACTAAACCACCACAATTACCCGCCAAACAATGGTCACCTATGTTGTTATTAGCAAATGAAGTATCGTAATACCAAATTAACAAACCATCTTGATAAGGGAAATGCTCTACCCAATTTCCTAATGCCGGATCGTCAGTAAAACCAAAATTATAGGGTCCAGTACGCAAACCATCATCATATCCGCGATAGGTTCGATATTCGGCAAAATAAGCATTAAAGAAATACTCAGAAACTGTGCCTGTTGTTCGAGTAAACCCAGAATAAATCCAACCAGCGTCACTTTCAGCATCGTCTAAAGCACTGCCATCAATCGCGATATTATCGACAAACAGTCCTTCCTCAATCGCAGCAGTATCAGTCCAGTAACGGAAACCAATGGTGACCGTTTGACCAGCATAGGCACTTAGATCAGCCGTTAGGTCAAGCCATGCTCCGCCACTAGAACCAGTTATACCGTTACCAAAATTTTGCCCATAGGGATTAGTGTTGGTTGAAAGATTAGTCGCCACTGCATTGCCATTGACGGTTAAATAGGCGTAATCCCAATTAAGCTCTATTGCAACCTTAACTTTAGCGCTTAACATTGGCGCACCTGCGGGTAAAGTAACGTTACGACTCATGGCATTGTCCAAATTATTGCCTGAGCCGGAATAATAAAAGTAACTGCCAGCAAAGGGACCGCCCACTTGAGTGACAACTTCTTTATCCGGTAACAACAGCACTAGTTGCTGTGCTTGTTTGGTATTGTCAGTAGCGGGACCCATTTTCAACGAGGCTGATTGACCGTAATTAATTACCTCATAATTAGACCAACCCAAGAATATTTTCTCATAAGCACTCATCGGAATCGGTTTAGAACCGATACCTGCACTGGCGTCACCATTACTTCCATATGAACCACTGGAATAAAGTGACCAAAACGCCACTGAGTTTTCAGCGCCACCGGTATTGCCGGAGGTGTCATATAAATCAGGTAAACCCAAGTCATGACCAAATTCATGGGCGAATACGCCAACCCCGCCATTTTCAGGCTCAATGGTATAATCACCAATCCAGTAATTTGAACCACCCACTTTGACACCACCTCGACCATTTGGACCTGCGCCATCAGGACCATTTGCAGAAAAATAGGCGTACCACCGATGACTCCAAATAGCATCGCTGCCTTGAGCGCCGCCGCCAGTTTCTTGCCCTTCACCGGCATGAACGGATTGAAAGTGATCTATGTATCCATCTGGCTCATTAAAGTCGCCATCACCATCAAAGTCGTAGCGGTCCCATACATCAAATTGCGCAAGATAATCATTTATCTCGTCAGCAGTTTTGCCTTCATCAAGTTGCGCCTGATACCACGCATCGATTGAATCATTTACAAACCACCATGTTGTTTGACATACAATACCCCCACAATAGTCACGACCGTAATGTGCCGCATTGAAAGGCACTTGTACCCAATCGCTAACCTCACCATTTACCGTATATCGATTGGATGATTGCTCTAGATAAAAATTACGCATCGATATGGCACCGGGCGCGTCTGAAAACAATAACTGTTCATAATACTCTGGGGTAAAATCGGGCGCCCATATAGTGGTGTTATCAACGCTTCTATCTGGCTCTGGAATTTGGTTACGCAAAGGGCCGGGAACGTTAGATTGCAGTATGCCATAGGGCGAAGTTGTCGGTCCAAATTGAGCAACGACGGTCCATATAGAATCCTCACCTTCCCGCTCTAGCTCGACAAACTGGCCCTTTGCGACTTCTTTCACTGGTCCAGATGTCTTACCCTTTAATTTAGCCTGCAGGGCTTTTAGTTTTAGTGCATTTTGTTTATCACCCAAAGGATGACCGGGGTTATCGGTGTTAGCACCTTTCATTGGCAAGTCGCCGTAAAGGTTGTCTGATTTAGCTAAGCTCATCATGCTGGTTGCGCTGAGCATCAGTAATGTACCAAGTGTCACGAATTTCAATTTCATGTATTGCTCCTGAATCACTATTGTTTTTTCATAGTTGAAACGGCTGACAATCCCTTTATTTTTATATATCTGACATACGATAACGACATTACTTTAAGAAGGAAAATCTCCGTATGAACTCATTTGAGTCCGAAAAATTATAGAAACAAATATAATTAAAGCAAGTTAGCTATTTGAAATTTTCTGGCATGATTTATTTACACTAATCATGGCAGTATAAACTTAATAAAACACCCCCAACAACATGTTATATAAAGAATTTTTACCATATTAGGTAATAAATAATGACTAAAGTAATTTGCATGTTACTTAGGTGTAAATCGTTTGTACTAACTAATAATCAAGCTGCATTGCTCAGTTTTTTAGTAACTGTTGAACAATTATATCGCTAAAAATACTTAGTGAAATCAATTGAATGGCGGTCAACAACACATCTCTTTAGTCTATAAATAAGGCCAACGTTTATCTTTGAACTACGCCAATCCAGCCAAGCGTTTTTATCTAAAGCTAGACTACCCTTGGTGGAGCGTAATCCAGTAGCAGTCTGGCAAATGATTAGTCTGCTCTTGACGCTGACAATTTTAACTTTGTTGAATCGATAGGCAGAGACATAGGCCCATCATAATTGACATTTTTACAAATCTTTCTTTTAAAAAATATAACTGGGTCATATTTACATTTTCTGTTTGCCAACCATACTTTAGATTTAGAGTTTAAGCCGTTGCTAAAAAGACGTATGTTCAATAGACTGAGGTAAATAATTTTATCGTTTTTAAAGTGGAACGGATGCCTGTATTGCACAAAGAATTTAACAACTCCATTGTTTCTTAGGCTCTCCTCATTTATTCTGCAAAAGCGTTTATTAGTTGAAAAAGGGGAGGTCGCTGTGTCACAAGCTAATGACTCATTTAAATTTACTGAAGAAACCACTCAACAAGTAAAAACCAAGCTCACGCCGATTCAAGTTTGGAAAGTGTTAAGTGTGGAAGATAATCTAGATTACCAAAATGCCTTAGTTGCCAGTTTAGAGGCTTTAATATTACCCAATCGCACTAGACTACAAGTGCTCACCGCTAATTCCGCTTTTGAAGCATGCAAAGTATTAAATGCACAAAAAGATATTGGCCTCATTCTATTAGATGTAGTGATGGAGGAGGATGATGCAGGACTGCGCTTAGTCAACACCATCAGAAAAGAGCAAGGCAATGCCCAAGTCAGAATAGTACTGTTAACCGGTCAACCGGGTTTCGCTCCTGAAAAAGAAGTAATGAGTGCCTTAGACATCGATGAATATTGGAATAAGGCGGATATCACCCCAGAAAAACTACATTCTATTGTATCCAGCAATATACGCACATGGAATTACATAGCTGCTTTAAACGAAGCAAAACAAGGCTTACAAATAGTACTGGATGCAGCCAGAAGCATAAACAGTCGTTATGACCTGCCCTCTTTTACTCGCGCTGTATTAAATGAAATTGGCCGTATTATTAATGTCAAAGAGTGCGGCATAGTGTGTATGGGGGATTGCACCTTGCCATTTGAACAGGCTCAGATACTCAGCGCGACGGGCTGCTTTGCCCATTTAGAGGGTTTGCCACTTGTCGATCAACAACTTAGTATCATGCATGCAGACATAAGAGCAGTCTTAGAAAAAAAGCAAAATGTCATAACACCAACACAATCGTTTTTTTATTTTGAAACCAAAAACATTAATGAAAAGTGCTATTTGGTCGTGGTTAATTCAGAGCAGCCATTAACCTCTGCACATATCAATCTACTTAAAGTATTTTGTGAAAATATCGGCAGTGGTTTTACTAATATCGCTTTATTAAATAGGGTTACCGAGCTTGCCTATACCCACAGTGAGCTGAATATTCCAAATCGTAATTGGCTAAGCAAAGAAATTCATAATATGAGCCGCCAAGAATGGCGACAAACCCGTTTATTGATGCTTGAAGTGAAATTTTTTGATGAAATGAAGTTTACTTTTGGCTATGAATTTATTCAGGGAGTGTTGGCCCATATTTATAAAAACTTACGTCAAATATTGCCTTCCGGCTCAAGAGTAACATTGTCAGGTCACAAGCAGTTTTCAATCTTATTAGACAAGGAATTTAAACTGTCGCCTGAACTCATCGACAAACTAACGATTAACGAGATTAAAGTGGATGGTGTAGCACATACCTCATTATTTAGCTTATTAGATATGCAGCTTGACACTATTAATCAAAATTCTGCTACTAAAATAGTCAGCATGGCAGAATCAGCCCTTAAAGAAGCCACCCTTAAAAATGTATCCTATGTTCAGTATTCACAGGAAAAAACCGACACCATCAGCCGGCGCTATTCTTTAATGACAGAATTACGGCAGAGTATTAGGGAAGGCAAATTAAACGTAATGTTACAACCAAAAGTCAGTTTATCCACTGGCGACGTCGTGGGTTTTGAGGCTCTGGCAAGATGGCAGCGTGATGATGGTAGTTTTGTGCCACCAGATGAATTTATTGCTATTGCTGAAACATCAGGTTTGATTATTTCACTCGATTGTTTGATTTTTGAAAAAACTATGCAAGCTTTGCAACGTTTACTTGAATTAGGTTACACATTGCCAGTGGCCTTCAATGCTTCATCCTTTGATTTATTGCATCCAGACTATTTTACTTATGTGTCAGGATGCATCAAAAAATACGGTTTGTCTCCTGCTCTACTAGAATTAGAAGTAACAGAAACCCAAGCCATAACCGATTACGAGCGCATAAGACATTCTCTACAACGTTTTGCTGCTTTAGGCATTAAGATAAGCCTTGACGACTTTGGTACTGGCCATTCTTCGCTCGCCCATATCTCTAACATTACCGCCCACTGCATAAAGATTGATCGCAGCTTTGTCAGTCAACTGGAGACGGATAAAAATAGCCAACATGTAATCAATATGATTTTGAATTTAGGTAAAAAATTTAACTTCACTATCGTTGCTGAAGGTATAGAAACTGACTATCAAAAACAGTGGCTAACAAAAATGGGCTGTGATGTCGGTCAAGGTTATTTATTTGCCAAACCCATGTTCACCGATGAATTAATAGAATGGTTAAGCGCCAACAACACAATCTAGTGACTGTCATTCATGTTAATTTCTAATGAAAACCTGAGAAAAAGAAAATATAAAATAATGATTAAAACCCTAATTTTATTATTTTTTTCTTTTTTACTCGCTTGGTTAGCCTGCCAACTCATTTATGATAATAAAGTGAATGAATTAAAGAACATTCAAGCTCAGAAGTTGTTAGCTACTTCAGCCTTGTTTAACCGCGAACTAGGTAGTTTAAGTGATTTATTACTGTTACTTGCGCAAACTAAAGCTCTGGCTAATAACAATGGTGATCGATGGCAGAATCAAGAATTACCAGCGAAATATTTACAACAAATTCAAGACCATTTTATTCAATTTGGCCATGCTTCAAGCAAAATCGCTCAACTGCGTTGGCTTGATTATAATGGGCAGGAGATTGTTAGAGTGGACTTTTCTGCTGACCAAGCCAAGATAGCTGAGCCAAAAGAGCGACAAAATAAACAAGCACGTTATTATTTTAATCAGGCAATGAAAGTCGCTCCGCCCAATATTTACTTTTCTCCCATCGACCTTAACGTGGAACATAATAAGGTTGTCGAGCCCTATGAACCTAGTATCAGAGCAACGATACAAACTTCCGCTGAAACGCATCTATTTGAAGGTTTACTTATTGTCAATTACCGATTAGACAATCTTCTGGCTGCGATAAAACAGGACAGTATTGCTGAAGCTCAAATCAACATTGTTAATCATCAGGGATATTGGTTGTTAAACCCCCTGCCAGAAAAAGAATGGGGGTTCATGTTGCAGCAACCCCAGCTAACCTTAAAAAATGAGTCGCCACAATTGTGGCAGTATCAAAGCCAACATCCCGCTGGCGGTGATCTTATAATCAACAATCAACTTAGTAGTTTTGTGCCATTGGCAACTTTTTCAGGCTCAGAATACGGTGCTGATACTAGTACTCTGATGTTATATACAATAAGTGATAGTCGCTTTCTTGCACACGCTCGAAACAACTCTCTACTTATCGCTTTAGGTATTTTTCTAAGCTTAACTTTAATTGGTTTAACCATAAACTGGCGAGAATATCGTCATCAAAGTCTGTTAATTGCATTGTCATTAAAACTAAGGGCTGAACAACAGGAATTAAAGCGCGTTAATCAAATATTACTTGAAAACATTGCCCGCCAACAATTGCTACAAGACGAATTAGTCGAAGCGAATAAACTTTCTTCCTTGGGTTTAATGGTAGCCGGTGTTGCCCACGAGCTAAACACCCCAATTGGTGGTGCCATAATGTCGGTATCCAATGCAGAAAACGCCAATGAGCTACTTAAAAAAGCGATGTTAGAAGGCATTACCAAGACCCAATTTAGTGAGGGTGTGGATTCGATTGCTAGCAATCTAAATATGGCAAAAATCAACTTAGATAAAGCCGTCGGCCATATAAAACACTTTAAACGCTTGGCCATTGATAGAGTTAACGAGGATTATATTGAATGTTCATTGGATGTAATCGTTGCCGATTTAATCATAAGTTTGGAGCCTCGCCTAAAAACAGTAAAAGTGGCGCTGGTTAACAACATTGAACCTGAACTGCACCTTATCAGCCGGCCTGGCATTATTTCACAAGTGCTGGAAAACCTGATAGTCAATAGTCTCAACCACGGATTTGAGTCTGAACAACAAGGTATTATTGCCATCAAAGCGCGCCGACTGCTTGAAGACAAAATTTGTATTACCGTATCGGACAATGGCTCGGGCATCCCACAAGCCATGCAAAGCACCCTATTTGAACCATTTGTTACTAGCGGCAGAAGTAAGGGCAACATTGGTCTGGGCTTATATATGGTCAATCAATGGGTGACAAAACTATTAGCGGGTAAACTGAGTTTTGTTTCTGAACAAAATGGCAGTAGTGAATTTGCCACCCAATTTACTATAATATTACCCATCGATTCGAGCGATAGCCTGACAAGTTAGCAATTACAATTGTCGGCCCAGATTTTACTAAACCGACAGTAAGGGCTATTTAAGCGGCATTTCTACGCCCCAAGGTGAGGCTAGAGTGCAGTGTCTGTTGAGGTTTCACTCATAACAGATTCGACAGTTTCTTTGGATGGATAACCGTCAGCAATTAAACGTTTAGAGGCCTGAAAAGCCCGCACACCTTGACGCGTAGCCGGCCCTAATATGCCGTCTGGCTTGCCCACATCAAAACCTAAGTCGTTGAGTTTTTGTTGAAACTCTTGCATTTCAAGCAGGGTATATTGGGGTAAGTCAGGCAAAGGCTTAGACAGAGGGCCTCTACCTGCAATTTGATCAGCAAGTTGACCCACCGCGATGCCATAATATTCTGAGTTATTCCAACGTAAGATGACTTCAAAATTATGATATATCAAAAATGCTGGGCCAGTATGCCCCGCGGGAACCACCAGCGCTGCGGGCAAATCGCTATTGTTTAGCGCAATATTACCGACTTCAGTAATACCTTTTTCTCGCCAGAAGGAGAGCGCTTGAACATTGCTTTTGCCAGCTAACTGATAATCAAAATTGTTCGGAATGAGCACTTCTCTGCCCCAGCGAAAACCTGCCTGCCAGCCTAAAGCTTTTAAAAAGTTAGCCGCCGAAGCTAAGGCATCTAACTCACTATTCCACAGATCCATTTTGCCATCACCATCGCCATCACGTGCATAGGTTAGATAGGCGGTCGGCATAAATTGTGCATGGCCCATTGCACCTGCCCACGACCCCACCATGTCACTAACAGCCAAGTTTTCTCTTTCTAGTAAGCGTAAAGCTTGCATTAACTCAGCAGAAAAGAATTTACTCCGCCGTTCGTCGCAAGCTAAGGTGGTCAAAGAATCAATAATTGGCATCTTACCTATGTAGTTACCAAAATTAGTTTCTAGGCCCCAAAATGCCACTAAGTAGTGCCCAGGCACCCCATATTCTTGGGTAAGCTTAGCTAAAAAGTCCTTATGCTTGGCCAGCATTTCGCGCCCTTTAGTAATGCGCCAGTCATTGACTCTGGCGGAGAAATAGCCAGGAAATGTCTGCACAAACTCCGGTTGATTACGATCATATTCAAGAATTTTAGCCAAGTAACGGGCTTGACCTAATATTGTTTCAACCGTATTGGTTGATATGCCCGCACTTAATGCTTTTTGCTGCAAGCCCACGACACATTGCGCAAAGCTTTGCGCTTGGGTTTGCTGCTCATTTTCAAGCAAAGGCTCTTGCGCCAGCAATGGGTAGGCTAAAAAACACAAGCCAATAGTGCAGCGGGGTAAAAAACAACGAAGAGAAGGAAAACCAGACATAAATACCATAATCACTTTTTTTACTATAGGGATATGCTAACTGAAGCGGCCCCAATTAACAGCTCGAAAAATGAAATAAAGTGTAAGCGTGTTATGGAAAGCCCCTACTAATAAAGCATTTAAGCAAAACAAAAGGATTAACAAGCATAATCAAATCGAGCTATTTATAACAAAAATTTACCGCGTTTTTGCCAAAAACGCGCAAAACGATAACTCATCAAGGCCCATACACTGCCTGCACTCCAGCCCGCTAAAACATCACTCGGCCAGTGCACCCCCAAATAGATACGACTCAAACCGATCAATAACACTAAAAATAGCGCGCTTGTAATAAACAGAATTTTAATACTGACTCTGATTTGGCTATTAGCAAACATCAAAGCGAGGGTTAAATACACCAAAGCCGACATCATTGAATGGCCACTAGGGAAACTACTGGTATAAACATAACTACCATGTGGCACTAAATCTGGGCGAGGACGTGCAAAACCATATTTCAATAAACTACTACTCAGCATACCGGTCACAATCACTATGCTAACAAACATGGCCATTTGTCGATGCTGCTGCAAATACAGGTATAAAACCGTAAATAGCGTGACAAAGCTCAGTACACCGGTTCCGCCCAAAGCCGTAATGTCGCGCATCAGTTCCTCCAGCCAGTAAGGACCAATGGGGTCGCTTAAGTCCAAGGGATTGCGCAAAGCTAGGATAATATTGCGATCAAATGTCATGGTCTCGCCCGCCAATACACTTAGCGCGAGCTCTATAAATAGCGTCACCAACACGGCCGCCAAAGCAAACCAAAATAGGCTTGCTAGGCGCATATCACTGATTTTATAAACTACTTTATTCACCTTCTAGCTACTATGTTGTGCAAAATAAGTCATTACAGTAAACCTTGTTCAAGAGCATGTAACCACACTTCATTAGCCATAATGTGCTGTCCTGATTGAATATGGTCTAACCAAGTCAGACCAATTAAATGATCAAACTCATGTAAAAAGACCCGAGCAACAAAACCCTCAAAACGGTGATTATGCGAGCGACCATCTAATCCTTGATAATCTACTTCGACCACATCGGCACGTTGTATTTTCCCCCTTAGTGCGGGAACCGACAAACATCCTTCCCACTCCCAAACTTTTGTTTCACTTTGACTGACAATACGCGGGTTGATGAGCAATAAAGGCTCCATAAAAGGCGCATTGGGATAACGCACATTGGGCCTTGAGGCAATAATCATCATCGCCCTTGGGTCAAATACCTGCGGCGCGGCGATACCTATACCATTGGCTTCAAGCATAGTACTGAGCAAGGCTTCAGCAAAAACTTGCAACTCAGCCCCATTAAATTCGCCCTCTTCCACCTGCCGAGCTGGTGTACGTAGTATCACTTCACCAATTTGCGCAATTTTCATCATTAAGCTCAATACTCCTATCTGTCACTCTTAACTCTTGCTCGAAACTCGTGTCTAAAAATCCTAACTAATTAATTGCAGCTCCGCTAATTCTCGGTACAAACTATTGCTCTGCACCAGTTCTTGGTGAGTGCCGATGGCTATTATTTTTCCTTTATCCATTACCACTATCCTATCTGCATTAATGACAGTAGACAGCCGATGGGCAATAATAATCGTGGTTTTGTCCTTCATCAACTCATCCAGTGCCAACTTCACTTTTACTTCATTGGCTGCGTCTAATGCACTGGTGGCTTCGTCCAATAACAAAATGGGTCGGTCTGCTAATATCGCCCGAGCAATAGCAATACGTTGTTTCTGTCCGCCCGATAAACGCACTCCACGTTCCCCTAATTGCGTCTCATATCCCTCACTAAATTCACTGACAAACTCATCTGCCCTTGCAGCTTTAGCCGCGGCAATGACATCATCCTTACTCGCATTCGGACGACCATAGGCAATATTGTCGAATACACTGCAAGCAAAAATAACCGACTCTTGCGAAACCAACGCGAATTGTTGTCGCAGTTGATTGATATCTAGCTGGGCAATAGGTAATGAATCGAGGGTTATTTGCCCTTGTTGCACATCATAAAAGCGCAATAACAATTGAAAAAGGGTTGATTTACCCGCCCCACTAGGTCCGACTAGCGCAATTCGCTCGCCAGCATTGATGCTTAAATTAAGTTCTGTCAGTACCGGTGTTTCATCTACAGTGGGATAGTAAAATGAAACCTGTTCAAGTTTTAATTCTCCTCTGACCTTGCTAGATATTAATATTGGTTCGGCTTGAGTTTGCACTGTACTGTCGGTTTGCAATAGCTCCATCAGACGTTCACTGGCCCCGGCCGCTTTTTGTATTTCACCAATAACTTCACTGATGGTCGCGACACTGCCACCTGCCATTACCGCATAAAACATGAAAGCGGTTAACTCACCCGCGGTTAATTCACTATTAAGCACTAATTGCGCACCCAGCCAAGCCACCAAGGTGATGGCTAAGAGACTGATGCCCATAATACTCGCAATCATCAAGGCACGAAATTGGATGCGTTTTCTGGCCGCTTCCATTACGCCATCGATGCGACTAAAAAAACGTTGTTTATCGATTTGCTCATGAGTATAAGCTTGTACCGTTTGGATCTCATGTAAACTTTCATCAATATAAGCCCCAACATCGGCTACTCTGTCTTGGCTATTGCGAGCATACACTCTGACTTTGGCACCAAAAATCCGAATAGGAAATAACACCACAGGCACGGCAATCAGTACATAAAGCGTTAACATGTGACTGGTTAACATCATTAAAATTAATGAACCAATAAAGGTTACAATTGCACGCAGCGCCATAGACAATCCCATGCCGACAACAGACTGCAATACTGTGGTGTCAGAGGTAAACCGCGATATAACCTCACCGGTCCGAGTTGCCGCAAAAAATGATGGGGACAAGGTTAATAGATGGGAATAAACATTTTGTCGAATATCAGCACTCACTCGCTCACCCAGCCAGATCATGTAATAAAAACGAAAATAAGTAGCAAAACTCCCCACCAGACCAATACCAATGACCACTAAGACAAGCTGATTAAGTCGTTGTGCATTATTTGCCACAAAACCTTGGTCAACCACATACTTGACGCCTTGGCCCAGAACTAACCAAGACATAGCACCCACAATGAGGGCCAACATGGCAAAAGTGACTTGTCGTTTGTAAGGGCCTAATTGACCAAATAACCATAACATGAGTGCTTTAGTTGAGTGTTTTTTCACCGAAAAATTTACCTAAACTGATTTGGTGCTAGTGTAACTACTTTAACGTGAATTGAAGTTAATTAGGCCCTTGATATAACATTTTAAGTGCTTCAATTTGTGTCGTACCCATTAGTACCTAGAGATTAATAGAGTAAGTTTTGGACAATTCAATTAATTTGCTTATGATAAGACTCAAAATAATCAGTCAGAGCTCAACCAATATGTTGTTTTCACAAAAGCCTAAGCTCAGATTATTACTGTGTTGCTTAAGTCTGTTATTGCCGATTAAAAGTCAAGCACAAGAGCCCCGCTTACAAGTTGTCACTGAGTTATCTCCACCCGAGCAAACCATCATTGATGGTAAGGCAGCTGGAACAGCCACCGCAAAAGTGCAAGAGATTCTAGATAAGGCTGAATTAAGCGCAAGCATCGAAATTTTCCCTTGGGCTAGAGCCTACAAAAAAGCAGTAACTGAGCCCAATACCCTGATATATTCCATTGCTAAGAGTGAGCAAAGAGAACCATTGTTTTACTGGTTAACCCCTGTGACAGAATATAAATTTGGCTGGGTCAGTTTACGCGACAGATCTGATATCCAAATTAATAAACCAGAGGATGCCAAACAATATAGAATAGTAGTCCAGCGGGATGACATAGCGCATATTTGGTTGTTAGGTCATGGGTTTGTTGAAGATAAACATTTTATCACTTGCTCGGATATTGGCTGTTCATGGCAGTTGTTACTTAATAGAAATGTCGATCTTGTGATTGAATCTCCAGATTTTATAGCAAGCATGCTGCAACAATTCAACCGACCTTTAGACATGGCTAAATTCATTGCCCCCATCCCAGAACTGGAAATCACCGCTTATCTTGCTGCCAATAAAAATATTGACCCCATAATCTTAAATAAACTCAAAGTTGCGATTGCGGCGCTTTGAGACTGAGTAAGAGACTAATAGTTAGAGCTTTTTGTGCTTGATAACTCCCTATCTAAGGAGCTTTTACCCGATCCAACAAGTCATTCGCTTGAATCATGGTTTATCCGCAGCCAAGTTTACATGCCACAGTTTGCACAAATCAAAGTCAATACACTGCCCCACAACCAGTCTTGCAAGGTAATAGATAGGGGCCAATGTTCAATGATACTGTAATTGGTTAAATTATAAGTTCCGTAGGCAATTAGGCCCAATACAAAGCCTTTAAGGCTGGCCTGCAAGATTTTAATCGATGGCACTATGGTTAAATAAATAATACCTGCAGGGTAAAGCAAATAAAAAGTAAACCATGGCCATATGGGAATATCTCGGCGCATCAAATAACCAATTTGTTGCTGATAGCTGTCTTTGGCAATTAAACTTAACCACACACCATCCATCAGCAATAAAACCAGTAAAACACTTAGATAAGTAAAAATAACTTTCTTATACATAAGGATAAGGCTAGTCGAGTAATGATGTTCTAACATAACTGATTAAACACAAACTTGGAACATGATGAGCTAAGATCCAAACTAAGACAACGCGACCTGCGTTAGCTCATAGTTTCAAATAAATGCTGAATTACAATGGATGTTTTTTAAGCCAAACAGCTCTATACTTTTGACTCATTACTTTTTACATTGTGAGCAACATGGAAACACCTGCTACCACTATTCAACTAGTAAAACGCATTGACCAGATTTTAAAGCTGCTTTTGTTAGTGGGTGGGATATTAATTGTATTTTTACTGTTTAATTACCCCAATTTAATCGTCACTTTTATCGTTTTGGGAGTCGTTCTTTGTGCAGGCTTCTATCTTCCACGCCATATTAGTTGGCAAATAAGAGAACAAAGAGCCCTTCAAGCTAAAACTCAAGAGCTAGAAAAATGGGGATTCGCCAGTAGAGATAGAGAGGGCCCTTGGATTAATTATATTGACTATCCCTTGCTTTATAAAAGCCCTATTGCCATAGACAAATATTTTTACAGTGA
Organism: Paraglaciecola sp. 25GB23A; assembly: GCF_040012495.1. Taxonomy (NCBI): domain Bacteria; kingdom Pseudomonadati; phylum Pseudomonadota; class Gammaproteobacteria; order Alteromonadales; family Alteromonadaceae; genus Paraglaciecola; species Paraglaciecola sp. 25GB23A. Next base: position 199,263 of record NZ_JBDYKM010000001.1, on the reverse strand, counting down.
CTGGCTGGTTATCGAAAATGGCAATATCATTGTTAATCCTGGCGCCAATACTTATGACAAAGAGGCAGGCACAGTTAGCTATAATATTCAGAGTCCACGCACCTATGCTTGGGATGGCTGTACACCCAAGCGGTTATTTTATTGGTTTGCTCTAATTGGTACCCCAGATTGGTGGCATAAAGAGCTTAAAATACAAAAATTGACGAGCTCTGGGCAAATTATCGACAAAACTGTTTTCTGGCAAGTCGCCTTACACGCGAGTCTAGTCCATGACGCTCTTTATCAATACCTAGACAATATTCCCATTGCTAAGCGAGAAGTAGATGGGCTGTTCTACTCCATGTTACTTGAAGCACAAGTACCCCATTTAATTGCTAACATTTATTTATTTGCTGTGGTCAAATTTGGAGCAAACGATGTGGGCGCTAATGAATCAAAACAAAACTCAAGTTTGAGCTGTGCTACATTTAAAAATATCATAGATAAATCTTAATCTTTTTTAAGTTGTCATATCGGAGTAGTAATGCAATTTAACGGAACCATTCGTAAAATGCGTGTGACGGCACAGCCCTCGCAGACCGCGCAATATATCCTTCCTATCGGTGAGCAGGAAGTTCCAATGAATGCATTGATTGGACAACAACTCACCGTCAACTTTATGGATAAAATTCTGTGTGTACATTGCGGAACAAAAACCAAAACAAGTTTTAATCAGGGTTATTGCTATCGTTGTTTAACTCGCTTAGCACAATGTGATAGTTGCATTATCAAACCTGAGTTATGCCATTATGATGCAGGAACGTGTAGAGAGCCCTCTTGGGGTGAAACCCATTGTTTACAAGATCATTTTGTGTATCTGGCTAACACAGGCACTGTTAAAGTTGGCATTACACGTCAGGTCAGTTCTGGGGTTTCTAGCCGCTGGTTGGATCAAGGTGCAAGCCAAGCTGTGGCTATACTACGTGTGCAAAACCGTTTAATCAGTGGATTAGTAGAAAGTGCTATGAAGGCTCATATAGCCGATAAAACTAATTGGCGAACCATGTTGAAAGCCCAACCAGACAAAGTTGACTTGATGGCCCTTAAACAAAAATTATTGGCTAAAGTTGAAGAAGAACTTGATGATATTCAACAAGAATATGGTTTTCAGGCCATTCACTTTATCGACCACGATGGGGTTGATATTTCGTATCCCGTTGAGCGTTACCCCGACAAAGTAAAATCAATTAACTTAGATAAGGAAGGCAGTTTCACCGGGATATTGCAGGGTATAAAGGGCCAATACCTATTATTAGATGGTGACCGAGTCATTAACCTACGAAAATATAGTGGTTATGACTTAAGGATTGAATATTAACTAAATTACCTTGTTTTAAAGAAAAATTTAAAACAACAAAACAAGCGATAGACATTGGCATTTTGTTTGTCTTAATTAAATAAATAACATATTTTAAATATAGGTTTTTATCTCTACCTTCACACTATGGATTTTGTGAAAAAATTTATTTCAATGAAACAAGCAACTAGGTCGATATAGTCGATAAGAATGCGTTAATACTTTGATTGTTTAATTCAAACATTGACGACTAAGCTTGGTCATATACAACCATCATTCGGAGTGTTTACCCCATGCAATATCCTTGGATTTCACAAGCCCATACGACCTTTCGATATGTTCTCCTTATTCAGTGGTTAGTGTCTATTGGCATCGCTGCATTTTTTGGCAACTGGCTTGAACCGCTCGTTATTGGTACCTTTATTTTAGTGGTCCCGTTTTACTTGAGTCTGAAGTTTCCTGAAGAAGCCATTAGCCGACATGCTGTAGGGGTTGGCGTACAGCTATTTACAGCGCTGCATCTTCAACAAACCTATGGCATGACCGAGATGCATTTTGAAATATTCGCTCTATTGGCGTTTTTGTCCTTCTACCGCGATTGGAAAGTAATAGCTTCTAGTACCGCAGTGGTTGCAATTCACCATATCCTTTTCTTTGTTTTACAATCCAATACGCAAGGCATCTATATATTCGAAGAGGATCGTGTTGAGTTCTACATTCTTGTAATACATGCAGTCTTCGCCCTAATTGAAGGTGGGGTTCTGATGTATATGGCGATAAAAATCAATGCTGAAGGGCGTTCTGCTTTCCTATTATCAAAAAGTGTTAGCAGCATAATGCAGAACAAAGACTATTTGGATTTTAGGGCTTCAGAGCTCAATAGTGGAGATGACCTAAAGGAATTTAATCAACTTATTAGTGCGATTAAAGTGTTGGTAGGTCAGTCTAAAGACTTAAGTGAAAATGCGGTAGAAATTACTAATAAGGTTCAAGCCTCTTCGCTTGAATTGTCTAATTCATACGACAACAGCGTGTATCAGATTGGGAATATTAATAATTCAATTCAAGACGTTGTTCGCGCTATCAATTCGATTACCTCCTTATCGGAACAAGCCAATAAGTTGTCCACAGAGGCCGAGAAGAAGACGGCTGATACTGCAAAAAATGTAACTGAATCAGGTAAAGGTATTGAGACTTTGCGTGATACGCTCACATTAGCATCAGCTACTATTCAAGAATTAAGCTTAAAATGTCAAAATATTTCAACCGTGATGCAATCAATAAAATCTGTAGCCGAACAAACCAATTTATTGGCCTTAAACGCTGCGATTGAGTCTGCGAGAGCGGGTGAGCATGGACGCGGATTTGCGGTGGTTGCAGATGAAGTAAGACAGCTAGCCATTAAATCCAAAGAAAGCGCGGAAGAAATTGAAGCCATTACTGCAACACTCATTAGCAGTGCCAGCAACTCAGTTACTCAAATGAATAACTGTGTCACTATGGTTGATACTTCAGTTGGAGAATCCTCTAAAAATGCAACGGTAATGGGCGAAATAGTAAAAGCTATAGGAGAAGTGAGCACAAACTCGCAACAGATCGCGATGGCATCGAAACAACAATTTACTTTATCTAATACTATTTCAGATGCAGCGCAACAGTTGAATAGCTTATCAAAAGAAGAGTCTAAGCATATGATTGCGGTCAAACACGAAGTGGTCTCGTTACACGATATGTGCGTGGCTTTACTCAAACAAATTAGCCAATTTAAAGTATGAAATTGGGGCTTTGGTTTGGTTTGGCTCTATGGTTGACAGCCGTTTTTGCCCTGCTTAAAATTGCTGAAGCAGCTAAACTTAGCCCCTTTGATCCCACTCAGTCGCTGATCATGCAGAGCATGGAATTGAATTTTGAACCTCGCCTAGGTGCAGCGCTCAAAACGGTAGAAGCTGATTTAGCCAATAAGGTTATACACATTCGCTCAGGCGAATGTGTATGTGAATCTTTAGCCGAAAAGCACAGCAGTGAATTATCCAATAACTTAGCTAAACTAGGTTTTAAAAGCGAGGCGATTAACCTCGATGCGCTGCCAGAATTAGCAAAGTTAATACCGTCTACACCAGCAGTGTTGGTTTTCAACCATGAGCAGAAACTTCTCTATCTGGGCCCTTACTCTGAGGGTTTGGGCTGTTTCACCAATTCAAGCTTGTCACAAAAAATCATTAAACTAAGTCAATCACGCTACTTTGGCGCCCAGATCAACGCCGATGTAGAGGGTTGTTATTGTGCCAACAAACTTGCCGTTACTCGCTAGGATTCAAACTTCTTCACCACCGTAGCGGGCAGCCAGTTCATCTAGTTCAGAGCAAGTATAATCAAACCCACGGCCATCAAATAGGTAGCTTACCTGCACCGTATGACTTGTTTTGGCTAAACTAGCCTTAACGTGAACGTTCCCCGAAGACGATGACCAGTGGGTCAATTCATTTAAAAATCGATTAGCTATCTGCCCATCGTTGAATCGATACTGCAATTCGTTTTTCAAACCTAATCCTTGCTTTTCTTCTGCTGCATTAATGATAGTGATATCAGTTTATAGACTAATTATTATTGTTCTTTGACAAAATCTAAACCACCACAAATCGCCGCGACCTGCGCCACAATACAATTTTCAGCATCCACTTTAGGACTGTCTGGATAGACTTCTGTTGTTGTTGTGTAACTTGCATTAGTTAAGCTTGCGCATAAACCCAACTTTTTGAGTGGATAATTGATCACGCCTTTTTGTTCCATTGGCGAACCAATAATCATGCCCTGTTCATCGCATGGTGCAATATGAGTTACTTGTTCTACTGCAGCAATAATGGCGCTTTGCAATGCCTCACAAGGGTTGAGAGTGTCCCCTACCGTATAAAAACCATCTGGTATATCCCAACTACGCTGCTCAATCGCGTCTCGAGCAGCTAACGCTGGACGAAATTCGCTGTTATCGCTATCCGTGGTTTCATGCAGGTCAATGTGCAGCAACACATTTAATCCCTCAGTCAAACTGAGTAAATTGGCCGCTTCAGGGGCTGGACTATCAGCGTAGAAAGAGCGATTAGGATCGATTGCTAAAGGATTCCACCTATTAATGGTCTCGTAGCCCCACGGACTAACACAGGGAACAATAATAAAGTTAAAGTCCTCAACATAGTCTTGCGCCTTTGTTTGAGCAAACCGCAAGGCACCATGAACGCCACTGGTTTCATAGCCATGCACACCACCGGTAATTAATACGATGGGATTATTGTCGTCCCACTGAGTACTGGTCAGCGCAATAAGAGGATATGTATCTTGCTCATACTCGAGTTCTCCGTATTGCTGAGTCTTAAATATGCCTGAGGCTGCCATAGCAGTAATGGGGGCTAGAACATCGTTTGCGTAAGAGCGCTGCACTTTTTGCGCAGACGACCACTGGGCTTTTTCTTTAGCTTCCCACTTGTGTCCAGGTGTACCGATCGGATATGGACTTTCTAATTGCATGTAATACCTCCAGTCTGATTTAGTTAGTAATAATGAGCCTCAATTAAACCCCTTACGCTCACCATTTTCAGTCAGCCCAACAGCCGACGTTTTCTCTTAGCGATTACCATCAGTTTTTCATCAGATGTTCGATGATGGGCAAATTTGCTTGAGGAAATTCGTAGTTATTTAACTCATCAATATTAACCCATTGCGCAAGTTGATTTTCTTGCGGACTCGGCTCACCTAAAAACTGCTCAACCAAACGAACATCTAGCTTGACCTTTTTATCACCATAGTCATGTTCGATGACCATTAGAGCTTGTTGCTCAAGTACGGTGATATTCACCTCTTCTAGGAGTTCTCGGCATAAAGCCTGCTCAATACTTTCCTGTTGTTCACGCTTACCACCGGGAAATTCCCATAAGCCACCTTGATGCAGGGTATCTGCCCGCTTACTGATATAGATCTTATCCGCACGTTTAATTACGCCGACAGCAACTTCGACCACTTTCATGTTTGTCTCCAATATTAAGCTATAAAAAAGTCGAACAATCGTTCGACTTTTTTGTGGTTATTCAACGATATGGATACACACTTTGGTTATCCATAAATACTAGTTGTTTAAACTTAACTCAATTTACCGTGACATTGCTTGTACTTTTTACCTGAGCCACAAGGACATAGGTCATTACGACTGACCTTAGGACCGTGGCGTAAACCAACACTCGGTGCTGCTGCCTTAGGTTCAGTTGGTGACTCATGTTCGAAATTTTTCGCTTGTTTTGCCTCAGCTATACGACGTTTCTCTTCCATTGCTTCAACGTCAGCCTCAGCTTTCACTTGTACCTTACTCAAGATAGTAATCACTTCTACTTTTAAGGTTTCAAGCATTTGTGAGAATAATTCGAAAGATTCCCGTTTGTATTCTTGCTTAGGATTTTTCTGTGCGAAACCACGTAAATGAATACCTTGGCGCAAATAATCCATGGCAGCCAAATGTTCTTTCCAGTGGCTGTCCAAATTTTGCAACATTACCGCTTTTTCAAAGTGGCGAATAACAGGAGCACCGACAATATCTTCTTTAGCTTTATAAGCCGCTACGACTTCGCTTACTAAACGTTCACGCAACTTCTCTTCAAATAATTTATTGTCGTCGGCTAGCCATTGTTTTATCGGTAAATCTAGTAAGAAATCACCTTTGAAGCGCTCTTCTAAACCATCAATGTCCCACATTTCGTCTAAGGATTGAGGCGGAATATACTGATCAATAACACCGTTTAGCACGTCGGCTCTGATGGCCTCAATGGTGCTGCTAATATCGCCCTCATCAAGCAATTCATTGCGCTGTTGGTAAATAACCTTACGTTGGTCATTGGCAACATCATCGTATTCCAATAACTGCTTACGTATATCAAAGTTACGGCCTTCTACCTTGCGTTGAGCATTTTCAATCGCGCGAGTGACCCACGGATGTTCTATTGCTTCCCCGCGTTCCATACCTAAACGCTTCATCATATTGCCCATTTTTTCTGAAGCAAATATGCGCATTAGGGCATCATCAAGGGACAGATAGAAACGTGAAGATCCGGGATCGCCTTGGCGACCGGCACGACCACGCAATTGGTTATCAATACGTCGCGATTCATGACGCTCAGTACCGATGATATGTAAACCACCAGCCTTCAATACTGCTTCGTGATCGGCTTTCCATTCTTGTTTAATCTTTTCAATTGTACCGGTTTTAGGATCGTTAATTTTATCGATCGCTGCCTGCCAATTTCCGCCTAATACAATATCGGTACCACGACCAGCCATGTTGGTTGCGATGGTAATTGCACCGGGTTTACCCGCTTGAGCAATGATGTCGGCTTCTTGCTCATGGAACTTAGCATTAAGTACTTTATGCGGAATTTTGGCTTTTTTCAAAATACCCGAAATCAACTCTGAATTTTCAATCGACACGGTTCCAACTAAAGCCGGCTGGCCGCGTTTAACACATTCTTTAATGTCTTCAACAATGGCTTCGTATTTTTCTTCGGCAGTCAAATAAATTAAATCGGCCTTATCTTTTCGTACCATTGGTTGGTTCGTCGGAATAACCACGGTTTCTAAGCCATAAATTGACTGGAATTCAAAGGCTTCAGTATCAGCGGTACCCGTCATACCAGAGAGTTTCTTATAAAGACGGAAATAGTTCTGGAAAGTAATTGAGGCTAAAGTTTGATTTTCATTCTGAATATTAACCCCTTCTTTTGCCTCAACTGCTTGATGCAAACCTTCAGACCAACGACGGCCTTCCATGGTGCGGCCAGTATGTTCATCAACAATAACGATTTCATTTTCTTTTACGATGTAATCTACGTCACGATGGAACATCTTATGTGCTCGCAACGCTGCGTTCACATGGTGTAAGAATGAAATATTAGTCGCAGCAAACAAGGATTCATCTTCGGCTAACACACCTTCTCGTTGTAAAATCTGTTCAACATGGATCTGACCATGTTCGGTCAAATGGATCTGTTTTGCTTTTTCATCAATGGTATAGTCGCCTTCACCCTCTTGACCTTCCTCATCTTCTTTATCCTGTTTTTCTAGTTCAGGAATGATCAGGTTTATCTTGCGATAAAGCTCAGAGCTGTCTTCTGCTTGACCAGATATAATTAACGGTGTGCGGGCTTCATCAATTAAAATTGAATCGACTTCATCTATCACCGCAAAGTGTAAGGAACGCTGCACTCTGTCTTCAGGACTGAAAGCCATATTGTCGCGCAAATAGTCGAACCCAAATTCGTTATTGGTTCCGTAGGTGATGTCCGCTTGATAGGCTTCTTTTTTCTGCTGATGGTTCATACCTGGAATATTACAACCTACCGTCAAACCTAAAAATTCAAATAAGGCTCTACTCCAATCAGCATCACGGCGAGCTAGGTAGTCGTTGACTGTAATAACATGCACGCCTTTTCCGCTTAAGGCATTCAGATAGGTGGGTAGCGTAGAGGTAAGTGTTTTACCCTCACCTGTGCGCATTTCAGAGATTTTACCCTGATGCAATACTTGACCACCTAACATTTGCACATCAAAATGGCGCATATTAAATACGCGCTTACTCGCCTCTCTGACAACGGCAAATGCTTCAACCAGAATATCTTCGGTCGTCGCACCATCAATGATACGTTTAGAGAATTCTGTTGTTTTGGCTTTTAACTCATCATCTGCCAAGGCTTCATACTGGCTTTCCAACTGGTTAATCTGCTCAACAGCAACATTAAGTTTTTTAAGAATGCGGTCATTACGACTACCGAAAATTTTGGTGAGGATACTCGAGAACATCAACTTACAGCTTCCAATCTAATAATTAGTTGTTACATAGCACAATGACTAACTAACAGGATAAAAATAAAACAATCGGCTCACTGGGAGCCGATTATCAATGATTCTACGGTGCGTTTTTACTAACGCTTTTCAAACCCAAACTACTCCCGGTAAACATAGGGAAGTGGATCAAGTTGTTGCCCTTTGCGTAATACTTCGTAGTGTACATGAGCGCCAGTCGAGCGACCAGTATTGCCCATTTCAGCGATTACTTGCCCTTTGGTTACTACGTCGCCTATCTTAACATTAACCAGCTTATTATGCCCATAACGAGTGACTAATCCCTCACCATGGTCGATTTCAACCAAATTACCATAACCATATCGCTCATCGGCCCATGTTACGATACCAGCTGCAGTAGCCAACACTGAATCGCCTTCCTTACCGGCAAAGTCGACACCTTTGTGCATAGCGGGTTGACCATTGAAGGGGTCTTTACGTATGCCGTAATGCGAAGACAACCATCCTGACACAACGGGTCTGCCCGCAAGGCGACTCTGTTCACTTATATGGTGACTTAACATGATAGATTCAAGTGCATCAAGCTGTTGTGCCTTATGTTGTATTTGCACTAATAAGCTATCCATTTTGTTGAGCAAGCTATCTTCAACCTGAATAGTGATACCATCTGAGTCTATTGGCCCACCAATGGCGGGGCCTTCAGCGAAACTAAATTCTTCAGGATTCAAACTCGCGTCCTCAACTAAACGCGCGCCCAAGGCATTTAAACGCAGTAAATGACTTTGCATTTCTGCTAGTTTCATTGTCATACTGGTTAATTGTTGTTCTGTTGCATTTTTTAACTCTACTACACGTTGTTCCTGCTGTTCAAAGCCAGCCTTGGCATAAGAGATTCGAGCAATTTTTTCATCTACAGTCTCAGTAGAGCGGCTAGAAATCAAAAAGACGCCACAAATTATAAGCAGTGCAATAATTAGTTTTGGCTTGTCTGCACGAAATTTTAGTCGCGTTTTTTCGCTTCTAACAAGCAAAGTGATGTTCATTCTGTTAATTACCTCTTTACAAAAGCTTGAGCAGATTATCGCGCCAAAACTAGTGTGTAAATATTTCTCGATTTAACAGGTCAATATTTGCGCCACTTACAGTCTGTGCTAGGTTGAGATTGTTATCTATTTTTTATTGGGGCTGAGATTAACACAAGCCTCTGTTAGTTCAAAACATCAAAAATACAAACTACCAAAAACAAAAATGCCGCAAAGCTGCGGCATTTTATTAAATACAAATTCAGCTAGCCAGTACTGGCGAAGCGAATTGGATAGGCATTTCTTCGGGAGTATCATAGCTGACAAATTCCCACGCTTTTTTGTCATTCAATAAGGCATTTAACAGTTTATTATTTAAACCATGCCCTGTTTTATAGGCCACCAATTCACCAATTATACTGTGACCACCTAGATACAAGTCACCAATAGCATCGAGAATCTTATGTTTTAAAAACTCGTCGCTATAACGCAATCCTTCTGGATTTAACACTCGGTATTCATCTAAGGCTACTGCGTTTTCCATGCTTCCACCGAGTGCCAAATTGTGTGAATGCATGTATTCAATGTCTTTCATAAAACCAAAGGTTCGAGCGCGGCTAACCTCGTTGACGTATGAGCTTGAGTCAAAATCAAGCACCATATGTTGACGTGTTTGGCTGATCACTGGGTGATCAAAATCAATTCGAAAATCCACTCTAAAACCGTCAAAAGGGCGTAACTCTGCCCATTTGTCACCGTCTTTAACTCTTACTGGTTTAGTAACTTTAATAAAACGTTTGGCTGCATTTAACTCTTCAATGCCTGCTGATTGCAGCAGGAATATAAAGGGACTTGCACTACCATCCATGATCGGCAATTCGTTGCTATCAACTTCAACAATAATATTATCTATGCCTAAGCCAGCCAGAGCAGAAGATAAATGCTCCACAGTAGAAATAGTGACGCCTTGCTCATTACTGATACAGGTACACAACATCGTATCACCAACCGCATTCGCACGCGCCGGAATATCTGCATAAGGCTCAAGATCAACGCGGCGAAATACAATACCTGTATTCGCCGGCGCAGGCCGGAGAGTCATTGTGACCTTGTCACCTTTATGCAAACCTATCCCAGTCTCCTGAACAGATTGTTTGATGGTACGTTGTTTAATCATCTACCTTTTGCTCAGTTGCCAAAACGTAATAAAAATGGGCACGTATAGTACTAAAAATGCTTAGCCTTGTCAAAATACTGTCATAAACCAATAATCGTCAGCATATTCTGATTTTTGGCAGATGCAATATATAGACAACATTATTAATCCTAAAATTCCCTTCTTTTAATTATTAATCGGCTTGTTTGCGTAAAAAAGCCGGAATATCTAAATATTCTAGATCACTACTGCTCTCATGTTTATCTTCTTGCGCAGCAGAACGTAAGCTCTCACTAGTAATGCTTGAGGGCACTGCAGACGACCCATTTGCTTGCAATCTGAACTCATTGTGGTCGTTCATCACACGTGGCGCCCGATTTGATACCAGTGAGATATCAGGTTTACGTTCAGTACCGATACCTGTTGCAACAACAGTGACACGTAATTCATCGGTCATATCCATATCAATTACAGTACCAATAACCACAGTCGCATTTTCAGAGGCAAAAGCTTTAACCGCATTACCCACTGTTTCAAACTCATCAATAGAGAAACTAGGACCGGCAGTAATGTTAACCAAAATACCGCGCGCGCCTGACAAATCGATGTCTTCAAGCAAAGGACTGGCTATAGCGATTTCTGCCGCTTCCTCAGCACGATCTTCGCCGCTAGCGCTTCCGTTACCCATCATTGCTGTACCCATTTCAGACATAACTGTTCTCACGTCAGCGAAATCCACGTTGATCAAACCTGGACGAGTAATTAGCTCAGCAATACCTTGTACCGCACCGCGTAAGATGTCATTTGCTGCACTAAAAGCCTGCAGTAAAGGAGTCCCTTTGGGTAATACCTTTAATAATTTTTCATTGGGGATAGTGATCAAAGAGTCGACATATTTTGACAACTCAGCAATACCCTGCTCTGCAAAATCAGTTCTTTTACGTCCTTCAAAAGGAAAAGGTTTAGTTACTACTGCAACCGTTAATATGCCCATTTCCTTTGCAATTTTAGCCACTTCTGGTGCAGCACCAGTACCAGTACCACCGCCCATACCGGCAGTAATAAACACCATATCAGCGCCTTCGAGGCATTGACGAATGGTATCAGCGTCTTCTTCTGCCGCTTGACGTCCAATATTTGGATTCGCTCCTGCACCTAAACCTTTGGTTACACCCGAACCAATTTGTAAAGTTACATTAGCTGCTGAACTTCGTAACACCTGTGCGTCGGTGTTGATAGCAATAAATTCCACTCCTTCAATAGAGTGTTTTACCATGTGCTCGATAGCGTTTCCGCCACCACCGCCCACGCCAATAACTTTAATAATTGCTTCTTCGCTGTGACTATCCATTAATTCAAACATACTATCTCTCCGGTCTTAACATCCAAACAGGCTGGCTATATTCCTTAGCAGCTGCAGATTAAAAAGTTTAAAAATGACTTGGCTAAAACTCACCCTTAAACCAACTTTGTATTCTTTGCCAGGGTCCATCACTGACTTTATTTTTTGTGGCTAATTTACTTAACAGATGATTTTTGCCGTATTGCAATAAACCGACCGCAGTAGCAAATTTGCTATCTTCTACATATTCAGACAATCCTTTAATACCAAGTGGCACACCCACTCTTACCGGCATTTGGAAAATTTCTTCGGCAAATTCAACTGCCCCTTCCATTTTTGCAGTGCCACCCGTGAGTACAATGCCTGCGGCTATTTGCTCTTCAAAACCACTGGCACGAATTTCATCTTGAACTAATTCAAACAGTTCTTGATAACGTGGTTCAATTACTTCAGCCAAAGTGTGTCGAGACATCGCTCTGGCAGGTCTGCCGCCTACGCTATGTACTTCAATGCTTTCTTCCATACTGACCATGTCTTTTAAGGCACAGGCATAGTTGATTTTTATTTCTTCTGCATGATTAAGCGGTGTACGAAATATCTTGGCAATATCACTGGTTATCTGATTGCCTGCCACAGGGATTACAGCGGTGTGACGAATCGCTCCGTCAGTGTAAATCACTATATCCATGGTGCCGCCACCAATATCAACCACACACACGCCTAATTCTTTTTCATCATCGGTTAACACCGCATAGCTAGAGGCTAAGGCAGAAAATATCATGTGATCGGCGCTTAACTCACAGCGCTCAACACACTTTACTAAATTCTTTGCCATGTCATCGGCACAGGTAATGATATGGGCTTCAGCCTCCATCCTGACACCTGACATACCAATGGGATTTTTTATACCTTCTTGCACGTCAATAGTAAATTCTTGTGGCAATACATGTAATAATTTACGTTCAGCGGCGATCGGCACTGAGCGAGCAGCATGCACGACATTATCAACGTCTTCTTGTGTCACTTCTTGGTTATTTATCGGCACCATGCCGCTCTCATTCTGGCACTTAACATGACGTCCAGAAATCGACATAAATACCGAAGACACCCGACAATCAGCCATGAGTTCCATTTCATGCACCGCGCGTTTAACTGATTGCACAACTAAGTTCAAATCATTGACGCCGCCCTTATCCATACCTTTGGATGCATGACTGCCCACGCCAACAATGCTGATACTATTGTCATCAAGTAATTCACCCACTACAGCTTTAACATTGCTGGTGCCTATATCTAAGCCAACGATAAGTTTGCGTTCTACGACCTTAGACATTGTATTTCCTAATCACTTTTATTAGCTCTCTCGCTGTTTGGTTTTTGTCTTTTCTGTGGTTTCGGCATTTACCCAACCCACTGCTAAACCTGTGTCATAACGTAAATCAACATAGTCAACTGCCTTATTCTGCGTTGAAATCAATGGAAAAATATCCACAAACCGCTGCAGTCGGTCAATAAACTCACTGCGTCCTAAATTTAATTTTATGCCATTTGCCAAACGTAAATTCCAAGCAAATCGTTCGCTCAAAAATAACTCGTGAATCTGCAAATCCGCCACTACAAGTAAGGATTGCATATCACGATATCCTTGTAAGGCAGTCTGCTCACTACCACCCGGTCCAAACAAGCTCGGCAAACTCAATTGTTCGCGCTTAGCTACTTCAATTCCATCAAACACTTCGCCATGTTGGTTTAACAATAAATCATCATTCCAACGAGCAGAGGGCACCTGCTCTACAACATAAATTTCTAAGCCATTTGGCCAACGTTTGCGCACTGATGCCCGATAAACCCACGGCAATGCTTCAATCATTTTATGGGTTTGTGCTACATCTAATTCAAAAAAACTGCCTGGTTGACCTTGCCTAACCAAGCTTTCAATTTGTTTATCTTCAATAAACTGTCGTTGCCCTGAAATAGTAATTTCTTTAAGGGGCGATTGTTGTTCGTCATCTAACCACGCTAACAATTTGACTAAACCCAATACCAATACTAATAACAAACACAGCAGAAACGTCAGACCGATTATCATTTGTGAGCGCGCTTGAGGCGCCGGCAATTGGTCTAGTTCAGCCATACTATTAAGCGTTACCCATAGACGTTTGCAATACTGCCAAGGCTAATTCAGTGAAACTCATACCCGCTTGTTTTGCCGCCATCGGCACTAAACTCTTCTCTGTCATCCCAGGCACGGTATTCGCCTCGAGCAAATAAAACTGTCCGGTTTTATCTTGCATAAAATCTATCCTACCCCAACCACTACCCGACAAAGCATTGAAAGCCTTTTGTGCTAACTCAGCCAATTGCTCTTCCTGCTCGCCGCTTAGGCCGCTGGGACAGAAATATTGGGTGCTATCAGATTTATATTTGGCGGTGTAATCATAAAAAATACGCGGGGTCGACATACGAATAGAAGGCAAAGCCTGACCATTTAATAGACTGACGGTAAATTCAGAACCTTGAATGAACTGCTCTATCAGGACATGCTCATCGTAGTTAAAAGCGTCTTGAATGGCCGTTTCTAATTGTTGTGTATTATTTACTTTGGTCATCCCTATGCTAGAACCTTCTTGCGCAGGTTTGACCATTACCTCATTCCCCAATTTGTCCATTATAGCCTTGCAAGATCCCGCATCAAAGGAACTTTTAACGGCAATTTCATATTTAGCGGTGGGTAAACCTAAAGTTTGCCAAATCTGCTTACTTTTTATCTTGTCCATGCACAAAGCCGATCCGAGCACACTACTGCCTGTATAAGGAATATTGAGCAACTGCAAGGCTCCTTGCATAGTGCCATCTTCTCCGCCACGACCATGTAACATAATCAAAACTCGTGAGAAATTTTGCGTCAGCAGCTCGGTAATTGCCTGCTCAGCAGGGTCAAAACGATGAGCATCTATGCCCAACGACAGTAGACTGTTTAATACTGCATTGCCGGAAAGTAATGACACTTCACGCTCAGCCGACTTACCACCGAACATCACTGCCACTTTGCCAAAAGAAGATGGGTCTAAAGAATCAATTGTCTTCATTGCACCACCCCCTTGCCCAATTGCTCAATATCAAGTTTGCTTGTTTGTAAAAATTTCGCGATTTGGCCGATATTACCGGCGCCTTGGGTCATCAAAATATCTTGGTCAGTGAGAATTTCTGCTAACAACTTGGGCAATTCATTGACATGAGACACATAAACCGGTTCTAGTTCACCTCGTTGGCGAATAGAACGGCACAAAGCTTTACTGTCTGCACCATCGATTTGCGCTTCACCGGCTGAATACACTTCCAGTAGCAATAACACATCAACCTGTGACAGTACCTGTACAAACTCTTCATACAGGTCTCGCGTCCGTGTAAAACGGTGTGGTTGATAAGCCATAACTAGGCGTCTATCCGGCCAATTGTTGCGAGCTACTGCAATTGTTGCTGCCACTTCTGTTGGATGATGGCCGTAATCATCAACCAAAATAACTTGGCCCTTTTGGGTCGTGAAATCACCCAACAATTCAAAACGACGACCTATGCCAGAAAAGCCTGCCAACGCGCTTACAATAGCTTGATCTGACACATTTTCGTCCGTTGCCACGGTGATAGCAGCCAAGGCGTTAAGTACATTGTGCTTGCCGGGAATATTTAGGCGAATTTTTAATGGCGCTAGATCTGCTCGAATTACCGTAAACTCGCTTTGATTAAAACCTAGTTTAACATCAACCGCTCTTACATCGGCGTTATCTGAGATACCATAGGTTAAATACTTTCGCCCGATGCGTGGCAATAATTTACTGATAACCGGATCATCAATACACATTACTGCTAAGCCATAAAAGGGCAAGTTATGCAGAAAATCGATGTAAGTGTCTTCCATTTTTTGGAAATCACCTTGGTAAGTATCCATGTGGTCCGCTTCGATATTGGTCACCACGCTAACCATAGGTTGCAAATGGATAAACGAAGCATCGCTTTCATCTGCTTCGGCTATCAAATAACGGCTTGCACCTAATCGTGCATTAGTACCAGCACTGTTAAGCAAACCACCGATAACAAAAGTAGGATCTAAGTCTGCTTGCGCAAATATAGTCGCAATCAAACTAGTGGTAGTAGTTTTGCCATGGGTACCTGCGATGGCAATACCATGTCTAAAACGCATTAATTCAGCCAACATCTCAGCTCGGCGAATAACCGGTATGCGCTGCTCTATTGCCGCTTTAACCTCGGCATTACTCGGATCAATCGCACTTGAAACGACTACGACGTTGGCTTGTTCAACATTACTAGCCTGGTGACCAATAAAAATAGTTGCACCTAAGTTTTGTAAGCGCGCTGTCATACCATTAGCTTGACGGTCAGAGCCTGCTACCTGATAACCTTCATTTAATAAGACTTCAGCTATTCCTCCCATCCCTGCGCCGCCGATACCCACAAAATGAATATGTTTAATGCGGCGCATTTCCGGTACGTGATAATTCATCGCAGATGGTTTAATCATTGCTGTGCTCCGCTAATTGTTCGCATATTGCAGCAACACGTTGGGTGGCATCTAAACATGCTAATTTTTTTGCTTTTTGACTCATTAAAATTAATTTTTCTGGTTGTGATATACAAACGTTAATAAGAGTTTGCAGTGCTGACACTGTAAACTGTGATTGTGGTAGTAAATATGCCGCGTGGTCATCGGCCAAGACTCGCGCGTTCTTAGTTTGATGGTCATCAACAGCATGAGGTAGGGGCACAAAAATAGCACACACACCAGCTGCAGCAACTTCGGCCACAGTCAGTGCTCCAGCGCGACAAATAACCAAATCTGCCCAGTTATACGCGGCTGGAATATCATCGATAAATTCACTCAACTGCCAATTATCTTGGTCACTGAAGTACTGTTTATAAGCACTTTCAACACTGCTCAAATGCCCCTTGCCGGTTTGATGACGAATCTGAACATTATTATTGTTGGCCAATGCGATAGGCACAATTTGGTTCAATACTTGTGCACCTAAACTGCCACCAACGACTAGGATATTCAGTGGTAAGGATACCTGTGTTTTAGGGGGTAAACTGTCAAACGCGGAACGTACAGGGTTACCTACCCATTGATATTTTTTAGTTTGGCTCTTAGTCGAGCTAAGCTGAGCACGAAAGGTATGATCAAAACCAGTCAACACCCTATCGGCGAAGCGCGCTAATATTCGATTAGTCATACCCGCTGCCGCATTTTGTTCATGCACTACCAAGGGTTTATTTGCTAACCACGCAGCGATTCCCCCTGGTCCACTGGCAAAACCGCCCATACCAATAACGACATCGGGATTAAACTGCTTAATCACTTTTGCGGCTTGTAGAATAGATTTGATAATCTTTACTGGAGCAGCTATTAGGCGCAGTAAGCCATTGTTACGCACACCAGCCACATCAATAAAACTAATCGCAAAACCTGCTTTAGGCACAAGTTCGGCTTCCATACGTTCACTAGTGCCAAGCCAATGTATTTGCCATTGTTTGTCAGCCAACAGATGCGCGACCGCCAAACCGGGGAACACATGTCCTCCAGTACCGCCCGCCATGACCAATAAGCGCTTATTCATTTACGTCACCATTAGCATCTGTTTTCATCTTTGGTTTTTTCAAACCTTCAATGACCTGACTAAGACGTTTTTTACCCGCGCTGACTGCATTATCACCTTGTTGCAAAGCCTTACGATTAGACTTGCCGGTAAAACCTTTGTTCATCGCTTGAATACCATCAACTCTTAACTCAAAGTCAATGCGCACTAATATACCAACAGCTATCGCCATAATAATTAAGCTTGAGCCACCATAACTTAACAAGGGGAAAGTCAATCCTTTGGTGGGCAAGATACCCGCACTGGCACCTACATTGACAGCAGTTTGCAAACTAAACCAAATTCCTATGGAGTAGGCTAAATAGGCGTCAAACGGACGCTCTTTGCGCAGCGCAAGTTTACCCATACTCATGGCCTTAATGACGATAATCAACATCAACACGAGTACGGTTAATACGCCGGCAAAACCAAACTCTTCAGCTAAAATCGCCATGATAAAATCGGTATGTGCTTCAGGAAGATATTCCAATTTTTGCAGACTGTTACCCAAGCCTTGACCGAATACATCGCCACGCCCATAGGCCATTAACGATTGCGTCAATTGATACCCACTACCAAATGGATCAGCCCATGGGTCTAAAAAGGATGTAATCCGCTTCATGCGGTATTCTTCAAATACAATCAGCATAATGACAGCTAAGCTACCGGTGATGGCTAAACCAAAAAACTGCCACAATTTAGCACCGGCTAAAAATAGCAGACCAACAGTAGTAAATAACATCACCACCACCGTGCCTAAGTCAGGTTGCATCAGCAGCAATACGGCGAGTACAAAAAATACCGCTAAGGGTTTAATGAAGCCTTTAATGTTTTCAGTGACTTCTTCAAAACGTCTAACCAAATAACCCGCCAAGTAACAAAAGAAAAACAGTTTCGCTGGCTCTGCCGCTTGTATAGTAATAGGACCTATCACTAGCCAGCGGGTACTGCCGTTAACACTGCGGCCAATCAGCAACACTGCGACCAACAGAGCGATGGCCATTAACAATAACCACACATTGGTCATTCGCCACCAACGCATAGGGATTTGCATAACGACTAGGGCAGCAGTTATGGCAAGTAATATATAAATACCGTGTCGAATAGCAAAATAGAAAGGATTATTGTAAAGCCTATCCGCTACCGGCATCGATGCCGAGGTCACGATAACAAAGCCTATGGATAAAATGGCTAGGGCGACTAACAACAATAATGTGTCGTAGGCTTTGCGAATCTCCTGTGACGCTGCTTTTGCATTAGCTGGGCTGTCATGCTTGTGCACAAAAAGATGACGCAATACTTCTATTTTTGATTGCACTAATGTCGTCATGCAGAGCACTCCTGCACAGCTAATTGTTGCACTGCTTGGATAAAACACTCACCGCGATGCTGATAATTATGAAACATATCTAAACTGGCACAAGCCGGAGACAACAGCACCGTATCATTGGGCTGCACATAGCCTGCAGCAAGCTTCACAGCATCCTCCAAACTACTTACTTGCGAACTATTTGCTTTTAATGCAGCAATTTTGTCGCCGTCTTTACCTAAGGTAATGAGTAAGTCAATTTTTTCATTTAGTAACAAGCTTAGCGGGCTAAAATCAGCGCCTTTACCTTGTCCTCCTGCAATTAAAACCAGTCTGCCAGTACACGTGTCAGCCAGCCCCTCAATCGCAGCTAATGTTGCCCCAACGTTTGTGGCCTTAGAATCATTAATCCAACGCACTTGTTTATGTAGCGATATAGTTTGGCAACGGTGAGCCAAGCCTGGAAAGAGTCTCGCTCCTTGTTTGATGCCGTGGATATGTACCCCAGCCAACATAGCCAGAGCCGCTGCTGCTTGAATATTCAGCATATTATGGGCCCCTACTAACAAACATTCAGTACTGCTCAACCAATGTTTGCCTTCATAGTGCAGGCTGGCACTCACCTTATCCCAACTAAATCCGCTTTGACTGGTGGATAAACCAAAGCTGATATCAATGGCTCGCCCCTTGGGCTGAGTCGCAAGATCATCACGACTTGCCACTACATATGTCGCCTGTTTGTAGATACGGTGTTTAATATTTTGGTAATTTTCTAGGCTGCCATGACGGTCAAGATGATCATCACAAATATTCAATACTGTCGCGGCAAGGGCATGTAATGATTGAGTGGTTTCTAATTGAAAGCTTGATAGTTCAAGGACTACAATGTCCGCTGAAATATTCAATAAATCTAAGGCAGGCACACCTATATTGCCCCCCATCAATACCCGCATTCCTGCCGCTTTACACATTTCAACGACCAATTGAGTCACCGTTGATTTGCCATTAGAGCCAGTGATCGCGATGACAGGCAGAGTATTAAATCGGGCAAATAGCTCGATGTCGCCTATCACGCTCACCCCAGCCGCGATGGCATATTGCAATGCTGGCGTTTGCAAACTGACTCCGGGACTGACAATGATTAAATCAGCATGACTTAATCTACTCTCGTCAAGGGCACCAAGATAAAGTGGAATGTCCAGTGAAAGGCTGAGTTCTGAGCGACTATCCATAGCACTCACATTAGCACCCTGAGCCAATAAAAACTGCACGCAGGACAGGCCCGTAAGCCCCATACCTACTACTACAACATTTTTATCCGCCAAGTTAACCGTGACCATAAGCCCTCTAAAAAACCCTTATCTTAATTTTAATGTCGCTAAACCAATAAGCACCAAAATCAAAGAAATAATCCAAAAGCGCACAATAACTCGCGGCTCTGGCCACCCCTTTAATTCATAATGGTGATGTATCGGCGCCATACGAAAAATGCGCTGCCCGCGCAATTTAAATGAGCCAACTTGCAATATCACCGACAAGGTTTCTGCCACAAACACCCCACCCATGATGATTAATACAATTTCTTGGCGCACCAATACCGCCAAAATACCCAAGGTACCGCCCAAGGCTAGGGAACCGACGTCGCCCATAAAGACCTGAGCTGGATATGTGTTAAACCATAGAAAACCCAAACCTGCTCCCACAATGGCGGTGCAGACAATAACCAATTCACTAGTAAGTGGGATGTGTGGAATATTTAAATAGGCTGAAAAATTCACGTTACCAGTGGTATAAGCAAAAATTGCAAATGCACCTGCCACTAAAATGGTCGGAACGATGGCCAAACCATCTAAGCCATCGGTTAAATTAACTGCATTGCTGGTGCCCACAATCACAAAATATGTCGACACAATAAAAAACAGCCCCATTTGCGGCATGACTTCTTTGAAAAATGGCACTAAGAGTGCAGTTTCAGCCACATTTTGTTGGCTGGCGTACAAATAGAAAGCAACACCAATGGCTACGACTGACTGCCAAAAGTATTTCCAGCGGGCAATTAATCCCTTGGGATCTTTGCGGATTACCTTACGATAATCGTCAATAAAACCAATTAAACCATAAGTAGCCACCACAAAAAGCGTCACCCATACATAGCGATTAGATAAATCAGCCCACAATAAGACACTGATCATAATAGCCGCTAAAATCAACAAACCGCCCATTGTAGGCGTGCCTGACTTGACTAAATGAGTTTGCGGCCCATCGGTTCTTACGGTTTGCCCTATCTGCATATGTTGCAGCCAGCGGATCATTTTAGGACCAATCAGCAAAGCAATGAGTAATGCAGTTAAAGTACTCAAAATGGCGCGCAGGGTCAGGTAGGTAAAGACATTAAAACCCGAATCAAATTGTTGTAGCCACTCGGCTAGCCAAATCAACATGCGATTCGCTCCCTAACCCGTTCAAACTTTCCCAAGTTAGAGCCCTCCAAAGCCTGCACCACACGTTCCATTTTGGCACTGCGAGAACCTTTAACTAGGATAGTTATATCGCGCTGCTCACCGGCTAATTGACTTAAAACATATTCACCAAGCAGGTTTATATCACTGAAATGTTTACCCTGGGCAGCAAACACGACACTCGCGCTTTGGCTTAACACTCCTAAGGTGTATAACTCGTCAATTCCTTTTTGTTTGGCATATTCACCGACTTGTTCATGATAATAACGCGCTTTTTCGCCTAACTCAGCCATATCCCCCAAAATTAGTACTCTACGTCCGGCAAAACTGGCGAGTAAATCGATGGCGGCATTGACTGAGGCAACATTGGCATTATAAGTATCATCTAAAATCTTAACTTGATTACTTAGCTGCTTAACGTTTAAGCGTCCGGCAACATGAGGCATATTACGTAGCCCTTCAACAACATCGTTCAAGCTCGCTCCCACACCAATAGCAAGTGCGGCTGCAACCAAAGCATTACTGACATTGTGCATACCTGGTAATGACAAAGACACACTGACACGACCTAAAGGTGAGACCAAATCAAATTGGGCACAACCATCTAAACCTAGGATAGTTTCTTCGGCACAATAGTCAGCCGCCTTGTCGCAGGAAAAACTTTGAATTTTGGTTAAACGTAATTTACTTTTCCAAAAATCATAAAACTGACTATCAACATTAAGTACCGCAACACCATGATCTGGTAGTCCTTTGAAAATTTCACTTTTGGCTCTAGCCACGCCGAGCAAACTGCCAAAGCCTTCCAAATGGGCCGCCGCAGCATTAACTATGGTTGCCACGTCAGGTTTAACTAAATCAGTGGTATAAGCAATCTCACCTAAGTGGTTTGCACCCATTTCGACTACCGCAAACTCATGATCTGCTTCAAGGCGCAACAAAGTTAAGGGCACGCCAATATCATTATTAAAATTGCCTTTGGTCGCCAATACTTTACCGCGACGCGACAAGATAGCCGCAACCATTTCCTTCACAGTTGTTTTACCACTACTACCGGTAATACCGACCGTAAGAGGAGCGACTTCTTTTTTCACTGCCCCAGCCAACAGACCCAGGGCGACTTTAGTATCACTGACAATAATTTGCGCAATATCAGCTACTACTTGATGAGTTACAATAGCAGCGATGGCCCCTGATTTTTGGGCTTGATTGACAAAGTCGTGACCATCGAAATTAGGCCCTTGCAAGGCAATAAATAAAGCGCCTTGCTCAATATGCCGCGTATCGGTGCTCACACTTGCAATCATCATTGATTGATTATTAGCGTCAATAAGCTTGCCTTGTATTTGCTCAGCCACCCATGATAGTGAAACTGGGATCATAGTGTTTTCCCCTGTTGAAACTGCTTAACAAACGCTCTTTCGTCGTAAGCTTGGCTCTGTTGGCCAATTATTTGATAATCTTCATGTCCCTTACCCGCGACAAGAATGATGTCCTGCTCCTTGCATAGTCCAGCCGCCAACTCAATCGCTTTAGTACGACTGTGTTCCACTAAGATCTGCTGGGCGTTAGTACAACCTTGTAATATATCTTCGACAATTTGTTGGGGTATTTCGGTGCGAACGTTATCGTCAGTAATTACGACACGATCCGCTAAACGTTCAGCAATAGCCCCCATCAGTGGCCGTTTCCCTTTATCACGATCGCCACCGCAACCAAAAACGCACCATAACTGGCCTTTACAATGTTGGCGTGCAGCAATCAGAGACTTTTCTAAGGCATCCGGTGTATGAGCATAGTCAACCACTATCGTGGCTTTTTGAGGATGACTAAAAAGCTCCATTCGACCGGCAACCGGTAGTAATTTTTGTGCGACATAAGCAATATTTTTAAGACTCTTGCCCAAGCACAGTTGCGCACTGATTGCCGCTAGGACATTAGAAACATTAAATTCACCCACAAGATTGAGTCTTAGTTCGCAGTTGCCCCACGAAGATTCCAAACTAAACCGCACTCCAGTCGCGGTAAATTGCACACGATTGGCTATACAATATTGATAATCTGAGGCTATCTTGTGCATTGCAACATTAACGCCGTAGAGTACAACCTTGATTTTACTAGGCGCATTAGCTAGCCAGTTTTTATGTTCAGCATCGTTAATATTCAGTACCACTGATTTTAGACCGGGTTGGCTTAACAACACTCGCTTCGCCCGACCGTATTCATCCATGGTGTGATGATAATCGAGATGATCACGTGTTAGATTTGTAAACACTGCAACATCGGTTTTCAATGCCGATAAGCGCTGTTGAACTAAGGCATGAGATGAGGCTTCAAGCGCCACTTGATAAACACCTTCACCAACAAAATCTGCTAAAAGACGTTGAATACTGATAGCGTCTGGCGTGGTATTTAAGGTGCTATTGAGTTGGCTGGTTTGACTTTGATAAACACCAGAACCCAGGGTGCCAATAGATGCACTTCGCTCACCTAATAAAAAAGCAAGTTGATTACATAGCTGCACCACCGAAGTCTTGCCATTGGTTCCCGTAACCGCAATAACGGACAATGAATTGGCAGGGTGATGATAAAAATAGGCCGCTAACTTTGACAGTTTGTTAGCCAACTCAAAAAAAGAAATAATCACCGAGTTTTCGCGCATGCTCACTTGCCCGTGTAACTCGGCACTGTCACATTGGGCAATAATAACTTTGGCACCCAGACTAATCGCTTGAGGGATAAAATCACGGCCATCGCGATTATGCCCTTTAACAGCAATAAAGGCTTTATGAACTGCGACATCACGACTATCAAGCACTAACTCACTGACCATAATGTCAGGCGCTGTGATAGAGAAGTTGGCTAACAAGGCTTGAATACTTTGCGCAAAAGGCTCAGCAAACTGACTATCTATAGATACCATATCAACCCGCATTACTTGAGCCTCCTAACGCTACCAACGAAGACACTGTCTTGTCATCGGGGGCGACATTGAGCATTTGCAGACTGCCCGCCATCACTTTAGCAAAGACAGGAGCCGCAGTATCACCCGCGTAATATGCGTCACCTTTGGGTTCGTTAATAAGAATAACAACAGCCAGTTGTGGATCAGATACCGGTGCCACCCCAGCAAATATATTGACATATTCTTCGCCATATCCGTTGGCGATAGCTTTACGAGTAGTCCCTGTTTTTCCCGCTACACGATAACCAGGAACAGCTGCCTTACGCGCTGTGCCGCCTTCTTGTAAGACGCTTTCCAACATATGCAGCACTTGGCGGGAAGCCTCCTCACTGATCACGCGCTCGGACTCAACGGGCTGGTCACTTTTGACAATACTCAAGGGCCGCTTCATGCCACCATCACCAATAATGCTATACATGCGCGCCAATTGCAGGGCGGTAACTGAAATACCATAACCAAATGAGAGTGTTGCAATATCAAAATCAGACCAACGGGGGCGCTCATTAAAAATACCATTAGTTTCGCCCAATAGATTAGCGCCACTGCCGCTCATCAAACCCACGTTGTAATACATATCAAGTAAATATTCTTTAGGCACCGACAAGGCTAACTTAGAGGTACCCATATTACTGGAGTGACGAATAATGTCAGTCAAACTAATTTTACCCAGATTATGTCCATCACGAACTATTTTACCGCCTAAGTGCATCCAACCTGGCGATGTATCGATCATGGTATTAAGGTTGACTGAACCAAATTCTAGCGCACTGATCATGGCAAGTGGCTTTACTGATGAGCCGGGTTCGTAGGCATCGGTTACCGCACGATTACGTATACGATGAGGAGAAACACCTTGACGGTTATTAGGGTTGTAAGACGGGCTATTAACCAAGGCTAAAATTTCGCCAGTTCGCACGTCTGTCACCACAGCTGACGCAGAAGTTGCTTTATAAAAATTGACCGCCCACTTGAGCTCTTTATAAGCTAAGGCTTGAATGCGTTGATCGATGGTTAATTGAATATTATGCGCTTTTTTGCCTTCTTCAGTGGCCAATATTTCTACTTGACGGCCTTTACCATCGCGACGAATTTGGCGGGTGCCAGGCGTACCAGTCAGCCAATCATCATAAAGTTTTTCAATGCCCTCAATACCTTCATCATCGACATTAGTAAAACCAATAACATGGGCCGACACTTCACCCGTTGGATAATAACGACGAGACTCATTACGCAGATAAATACCGTCTAAGTTAAGCTGATCAACATAGTCGGCCATGGCAGGAGATACTTGGCGCTGTAAATAGACAAAACGTTTAGTCGGGTCATCAACTTTGGCAACAAGCTCACTGACATCTTGCCCTAACACTTCTGCTAATGCCTGCCAGCGTCTTTTGTCGCTAAACCCGGAGCCTTCAGCGATTTTTTTAGGATCAGCCCAAATGGCTCTAACTGGCACGCTAACGGCTAACTGCTGACCATTTCTGTCGGTAATAAGACCACGGTGTATCGGATCATTACGCGTGCGCAAGGTACGATTATCACCCTGTTGAATCAGTTGATCGGGCGAAACCACTTGAATATAAGCGGCGCGCACACCTAAGCCAATAAAAACCAATAAAATAACCATAAGCACCAACACAAATCGCCAATGCAATAAAGTTGGCGCAGTTAGCACTTTTGCTTGAGCTGAACGAGATGAGCTGCCTGAACGTTTCATTTGATGCGCACCATTACTTCTTCGTCCGGCTCGGGGCGATGCATATCCAATTTCTTTTCAACTAAGGTCTCTATGCGATTGTGTTCTGATAAAGCACTTTGCTCTAAGACCAAGTGGCGCCATTCAACATCCAAGTGATCTTGTTGCTGCATTAGCTTTTCAAGTGCTATCGCCATCTGTCTATTGTGATGGGCACTCAATATAACCGCCACGGCACTGATCAATACCGCCAGAAACAATAAAACCCGCAAGAGGTGGCGGGCTAAATCAGCAACAATAAAACTGAGTAAATTAAAATTAGTATTGGCGCTTGTCATAGCTTTTCTGCCACCCTCAGCACCGCACTGCGAGAACGCACATTTTGCTTTAATTCACTGGGGCTGGGCATAATTGCCTTACCGATGGCTTTGAGTGCCTTGGCCGCGTCTATCTCAGATTGAAAAATCGGCATACCATGAGGGACGTTAAGTCCTTTGCTTTGCTCACGAACAAAACGTTTTACGATGCGGTCTTCTAAAGAATGAAAACTAATAACCGCTAAACGACCACCTGGGCTAAGCGTCGTCAATGCCGCTTTTAAGGCGTTGCGAATTTCATCCAATTCACTATTAATATACATACGGATGGCTTGAAAACTGCGCGTTGCTGGATGTTTGAATTTATCTTTTACTGGCACAGCTTCATCAATAATAGCCGCCAATTGTGTGGTGGTTTCAATAGGTGCAAGAGCACGCGCATTTACAATGCCATGGGCGATACGTTTACCAAACTTCTCTTCACCTAATTCTTTGATAACTTGAGTAATATCTTGTTCATCGGCCTTAGCCAGCCACTGCGCTGCACTCAGTCCTTTACTGGTATCCATGCGCATATCGAGGGGTCCAGTACGCATAAAACTAAAACCACGTTCAGCATCATCCAACTGCGGTGAAGACACTCCAAGATCAAGTAAGATACCGTCTATTTTGCCTACCAGTTGTAACTGCTCCGCCACTTCTGTCAATTGTGAAAAAGTAACATGATGAATAGAAAAGCGCGGGTCATCTGCAAAACGCTCTGCGGCAGCAATCGCTTGTGGATCCCTGTCGAGGGCGATTAATCGACCTTTGGCAGATAAGGCATTTAAAATTTGCTGGCTGTGGCCACCACGTCCAAACGTACCATCAAGATAAATGCCATCAGGATTGATGGCGAGAGCGTCAATAGATTCTTGCAATAAAACGGCATTATGAATGAAAGAGGTAGTCATTAAAGGGCAAAATCCTGTAGGCGTTCGGTTAGTTCAAAATCAGCTTGTTGTTCAGTTTCGACATCCAAGCTAATTTGCTGTTGCCAAACATCAGCATCCCACAATTCAAATTTATTAAATTGCCCCACTAACATGATTTGTTTATCTAACTTGGCATGTTGCCGCAAAGGTGAACTGAGCAAAAAACGCCCATTCTTATCCATTTCACCTTCCATGGCATAACCCAACAACAGACGTTGAAGGCGACGTTCATGAGGATTCATACTAGATAAGCGAGAGAGTTTTAATTCAATTTCTTCCCATTCGGGCAGTGGGTAAAGTAGCAAGCAGGGTTGTTGTGTATCGATCGTACAAACCAGTTGTCCCTGACAATCATCCAGCAAAGACTGCCGATACCGAGTAGGTATCGTTACGCGCCCTTTAATATCTAGACTGATTGCATTAGCGCCGCGGAACATTTCCCTAACCTTTTTTTAATTTTTATCTGTCGAATTGAACTAGTTGCGCGATAAATCGACCTCTTTGATCCACTTTACGCCACATTTACCCACAATGCACAGTTTAGGTACCACTTGTATTGCATGTCAAGGACTAAAAGCAGCAAATGAAAGGCTTTCGCAGCCGCAATAAATCAGCTATTTCCGAAGTATTTGATATCGCTAGAAAAACACCAGAGGTGACGCAAGTTGGTAACAGGAAAATTAAAATAGACTAGGTAGTCATATTTAACTTTAAGCAGCTAAAAACGCTTTTCCATCTGCGCTAAAACACCAAGAGGCTAAAAATAAGCAAATTTAGTGGGATATTGTGTATTTAAGTAATATTATACTATTTATACCAACAGGGATTTTTGAATTTTATATTTATTAATCATAAGCTTAAGGAATACCTCGGTGCTCTGCAATACTATATTACTTAGGTATTAGCTAATGGATAACGATGCTATCTATCCTAGCCTACAAGATAAAGTTGTTTTTATAACTGGCGGCGCGTCAGGCATAGGTGCCGTTATGGTCGAAGTGTTTTGTCGTCAGCAAGCTAAAGTTATTTTTATTGATATCTTGTCTGATGCCGCTCAAGCCCTTTGTGCAAAAGTACAAGCACAATATGGCAATAAGCCTGAGTTTACTCATCTCGATGCCACTGACATTGATGCCTTACAAGATTTTATTGAGGCAATTCCCAAGCGCTTTAAAAGACTCGATATATTAATTAATAATGTGGCAAATGATATGCGTCATTCGCCCTTAGAAGTAAGTCAAAAAGCATGGCGAGATTGTTTATCAGTAAACCTCGATGCCACATTTTTTGCCTCACAAACTGCGATAAAGTTGATGCGAGAAAATCGCAAAGGCAACATCATTAATATCAGCTCAATTAATGTCCTTATCGGTCCACGGCAAATGCCCGGTTATGTGGCCGCAAAATCAGCTCTCAATGGCTTAAGTAAGTCTTTGGCCAATCAATATGGTGAATATGGTATCCGTATAAACACTATCCTCCCGGGTTGGGTTACCACAGAAAAGCAATTATCCATGTGGCTAACACCAGAAGCTGAGCGAGAATGGCAAAAATCAGTTGCTCTAAAAGGACGGCTTGAATCACGTCACGTAGCAAACATGGCACTTTTTTTAGCTGCTGATGACAGTGCGATGATCACCGGACAACAATTTATTGTTGATGCGGGGCGCACTTAATGCTGCCCAACAACGGACTTATGGTAATTGGTGATTGGGGTACCAGCGTTAGTCGCTTCTATCTGTGCCGTTTTAATCAGCAACGCATCACGGTATTAGCGCGTTCGCAAGGACGGGGCATTAAGCATATCAGTGATCCTCAAGCCTGCTTTTTTGAATTATGCCAAGGCTGGTTCGATCAACATGGTTCCTTACCGGTTTTTTTAATTGGCACTGTCGGGGCTGATATTGGCTGGAAAAAGTCCCCTTATGTAGCTTGTCCTACCGACCCACATCAATTAGTCGATAATGCCATTAGTTTCAATGCACAAGGCATAAACATCACCATATTGCCGGGGGTCACTTGCACCAATATACATGGTTTACCTGACATAATGCGGGGTGAAGAAACCCAACTTTTTGGCTTTTTATCTCAATGCCAACCACAAAAAGAACACCTTGTTTGTTTGCCCGGTACCCATACCAAATGGGCTTTGCTAAATAATCAGCAGATACAATCTTTTGTGACCAGTCCCGTTGGCGAGTTATTTGAAGTTCTTTGTCATCATAGTGTGTTATTGAATCCGTCTATCCACCAGCGTGCTTGTGAAATGAGTTTTACCCAAGGTCTGCAAATTGGTATGGGCGCCAACAGTAATTTACTGCATACCCTATTTGCCACTCGTTCATTGCAAGTAATTAACAACATGGATAACAATCAGGCCGCAGGCTATTTATCAGGTTTGTTAATTGGTGCCGATGTAAAAGCTGCTATGCAAGATTTTCATTTGTTTACGCAGGTAAGCGTGATTGGCTCTGATTATATTTGTAGCCTCTATGTCCAAGCTTTTAACCATATTGGTATCGCGAACACACTTTTTAGCAGTGAAGAGGCCACAATATTGGGTTTGCAAACCTTAGTTTCAAGCCATTGGGAGGACCCTATCAGTGCTTAATGACATCAAATTAGAACACAGTTTGTTGGTTAATAATGCCCTCGGAGAAGGGGTTATTTGGGATCACCGTTTACAGCAACTTTATTGGACCGACATACTACAAAATAAGCTCTACTGTTGGACTTTCAGCGGTGATTTAACCGTTTATCCTTGCCCTGACAAACTATGTAGTTTTGGCCTAACGACTGATCCGCAATGGCTGATATGTGCTTTTCCAAGAGGGTTTGCCTTTTTTAATCCCATTAGCCAAGCCCTGAGTTGGATCACACAATTGGAACTTCCTGAAGGTACGCGTTTAAACGACGGTCGAGTTGATCGACAAGGCCGTTTTTGGGCCGGTGTTATGGTTGACTCATCAAAAGGAAAACAACAACTAGGTAAACTTTACCGCCTTGATTTTGATGCAACAGTCAGCGCGCAAATTAGTGGCGTACAAATATCAAATAGTTTGTGTTGGAGCCCTGAGGGTCAGCGAGTGTATTTTGCCGACTCCCCTAGTCGTTGCATTCAAAGCGCTGAATTTGATCCAAAGAGTGGCAATATTGGCCAATTACATGACTTTGCCCATACTGAACCAAAAGCCTTCCCTGATGGCGCATGTATAGATAAAGACGGCTGCTTGTGGAGTGCCCAGTGGGGTAGCTCAACAGTTAAACGTTATAGTCCCAGTGGTGAGTTGTTACTCACTCTAACCTTACCCTGCAAACAACCCAGTTGCGTGACTTTTGCGGGTCCCAATCTTGACCACTTATGTATTACATCAGCGCGTCAAAGTTTAGATCAAACTCAAGTCAGCCCAAACGATGGCGGACTTTATATATTTAGTAGCCCTTATTCGGGCTTACCAGAACAGATATGTCACATGCCGATGTCAGTTGCTAAGCCAAACTAACATCTGATTAGCGAATTTACTTTGAAGACTAATAAAGAGAATAAAATGGCAACGAGAATGTTTAGCGGAAATTTTACCCAACACATTGTGCAATCGCTTGGTAAAGCCATTGCCCTAGGCGAATTCCCGCAAGGCCAACCTTTGCAGGCAGAAGCGCAGCTATGTGAATCATTTGACGCCAGTCGCACTGTATTGCGCGAAGCGGTGAAAATGTTAACTGCCAAGGGAATGCTAGATGCGAGGCCGCGTCGTGGCACTATCGTATTACCTGAATCACAGTGGAATTTATCTGATCCCGATATATTAAATTGGATGTTGGCACGCAAAGGTAACTTACCGATTATTTCAGAATTTGTTGATATGCGCTTGGCGATTGAACCGGCTGCTTCGGCCTTAGCCGCGCAAAATCTCAATGAAACAAGTCGCCTCACGTTGTTAAAAGCGATGGAGAGAATGAAAGCGGCTGATCGAGGTGAAGATGATCATTTAGATGCGGATATTGCCTTTCATGTAGGTATTTTAGAAGCAAGTAATAATCGTTTTTTCTGGAACATGCGACATACCATCGAAGTTGCCTTACGTTTTAGTATTCGCATGACCAATCGTTTTAAAGGCGTAGATCGTGCCAGTGTCGATGATCATCAAAAGATCCTCGACCTTATATTAGCCGGTAATCAGCAAGGGGCCGAGGATCAAATGCGTACCTTACTGATAGAAGCTAAATCCTTATTGAATAACGCTTTAGCTGAAGAAAAGCATAAAAAATCTTTGTAATTTTGTAAAAGGACCAGAATGACCATGCAGATCTCAAACTGTATACTCGCTATTGACCAAGGAACAACATCTACTCGCGCCATTGTGTTTGCCCCAGACTCCAGCATTATTGCGGTTGCTCAACAAGAGTTTGCGCAACACTATCCCCATGATGGATGGGTAGAACATGATCCGGAAGATATTTGGACTTCTACCATTGTGGTATGCCGCGAAGCCGTCTCTTTAGCCATAGCTAAAGGTGCTCGCATAGCGGCAATAGGCGTGACTAATCAGCGCGAAACCACCGTTGTTTGGGACCGGTCCACCGGCCAAACCATTTATAACGCCATCGTTTGGCAAGATAGACGCACTGCTAATAGCTGCCGCACTTTACAAGAACAAGGTTTATTCGAAGCGGTGAATTCGCGCACAGGATTATTACTTGACCCCTATTTCTCAGCATCAAAAGTTGCCTGGATACTAGATAATGTCGAAGGAGCTCGCGACAAAGCGCAAGCAGGTGAACTTGCCTTTGGCACCATTGATTCGTTTTTGATTTGGCGCCTTACCGATGGCCAAGTGCACGCCACCGACGTGACTAACGCCAGTCGCACCAACCTGTTTAATATTCATGATATGGCCTGGGATGACAAGCTACTTGAGATTTTCAATGTACCCAAATCAGTTTTACCTGAAGTAAAAGAATGTGCTGATGATTATGGCCATACTACTGAAGAGTTATTTGGTTTTTCTCTACCTATTTTGGGCGTAGCGGGCGATCAACAAGCCGCCAGCATTGGCCAGTGTTGTTTTCAACAAGGTGCGATTAAAAGTACTTATGGCACCGGTTGTTTTGTCATGCTCAATACGGGTACACAGGCCTTTGCTTCTAAAAACAAATTACTGACCACTGTCGCTTACACCATTAAAGGCAAAACCCATTACGCCTTAGAAGGCTCGATTTTTATTGCTGGTGCTGCAGTACAATGGTTGCGGGATGGTTTAGGTTTGATACGAAGCGCCTCAGAAACGGAAGCCTTGGCCAAGTCAGTGGAAGATGATCATGGTGTATTTATGGTACCCGCGTTTGCCGGTTTAGGTGCGCCACATTGGGCCCCTGACGCACGTGGTGCAATATATGGCTTAACCCGAGGAACAACTAACGCACATTTTGTGCGTGCCGCCCTTGAGTCTGTGTGTTTTCAAACTACCGATTTAATGCAGGCAATGGCCGAAGATGGCGTATCTATTCACAAAATCAGGGTAGACGGTGGCATGGTGGGCAATAGTTGGTTATGTCAGTTTTTGGCAAACATACTTAATATCACGGTGGAACGTCCGCAAATTTTAGAAACAACCGCACTGGGCGCGGCTTATCTTGCCGGCTTACAGGCTGGTATCTATGCCTCAGTAGAAGACCTCGCTTCGCGTAATAAAGTGGATGTTGAGTTTAACTCTACTATGGATAACACCAGCCGAGAGCAATTATTAAAAGGTTGGCAAAGTGCGGTGCACAGTACCTTAGGATTTCAAGCATGATAAGCAAGCAAATTTTTGGTCATTTACCAGACGGCCGTGCAGTAGAACAAATAAGCCTAATTAATGCTAATGGCATGCAGATAGACATATTAAATCTTGGCGGAATTATTCGACGTTGGTTAGTACCTACTCCCTCTTCTGAACAGGTGGATATCGTATTAGGCTTTGATACCGTTGAGGACTATTTAGCTGATCAAGCTTACCTTGGCGCCCTAGTTGGTCGCTACGCTAATCGAATTAAACACGGTAAATTTACCCTCAAAGAAACGCGCTATCAGCTTGACGCAAACCAAGGAGGTAACAGTTTACATGGCGGAGTTGATGGTTTTAATCGTCGTCTTTGGCAAACCAGCGTGATTAGTCAAGCGCTCAATCCTAGTATATGTTTACAGTTAACCAGCGAAGACGGCGATCAAGGCTTTCCTGGCCAGCTCAAAGCTGAAGTAATTTATACGTTGACAGAAGAGAATAGCCTGCGGATTGAGTATAGGGCCAGCACTGACCAAGCTACCCTGTACAACCCTACTCAGCATAGTTATTTTAATTTAGCTGGCCATCAAAGTGGCGATATTGACAGTCATCAGGCACAAATACTCGCTAGTCATTTTACGCCTACCGATAGCAATGCCATACCAAGTGGTGAATTGGCACCAGTTGCCAATACCCCTTTTGATTTGCGTGAACTTACGCCAGTTAAAGTAGGTTTAGCGAGTAGCCATGAACAAATTAAATTTGGAAGCGGCTATGATCACAATTGGTGTTTAGATGGTTATCGAGCTGACTTACAGCAGCCGTTTTTTGCGGCAATGGCCCTAGAAACACAATCAGGACGTAAGTTGATTGTTAACACCACCATGCCAGGAGTGCAGCTGTATACCGCTAATTTTTTGGGCTCAGAGCCTATAGGCAAAGAAGGGGTGAGCTATCAAGGTAACGGCGCCCTGTGTTTTGAGACCCAGTTTTATCCCGATTCACCTAATCAGCCCCATTTCCCCAGCGCTATGCTGGAAAAAGGCCAGACCTTTTATGCTGTTACCGAGTATCAGATAGTCTTGTAGGAGTGGCTTCAGCCACGAATATTGTTAAACCCTAAAACACATCGCCAGGATTATTTAACGCTACGTGGCCGACATAAAACAAAAAAGCCCCGTTGACTTTGAGTCAAGGGGGCTCAACAGTGGATCCAAATACTTAAGCTGTTGCTGGTTCTTTTGCTGGCTCATCAATCTTTAATTGCAAAGATTGAATGGGTGAAGCGCCTTCAGCTGACATTTGTACTAGACGATTTAATTGGCCGAGCGACAACAAGATGGCATAAATCGCCCCAAGGAAGCCGGCTTTATGTAATTCTAAAATCTGCTCATCAGACAGTTCATGTAAACGCTTTTCGCTAATACTTTGCATACCGTTGATATTACGTTGCTGGCCACTGACGTATTGCACACGCAAAACAATGGGATCAAGCAATTTCAATTCAATCAATTTATTGATAAAACGTTGAGTGGCCATTTCACTGTTAGCAAGATCAGACAATAACTGTTGACGATTCTGCAAATAAGGGCTGGCTTCACCGGCTTCAGTGAACAATAACTCACCTTCTTTAGTACCTACTAGTTCGCTCTTTTCATCGATATATACACCTAATTTGTCGCCATCGGGGCGCACATCAAAAGGATAACGTTGAATGTTCAAAGGCACGCTATGGGCGCTCCACTTGCCGCTTTGCATATACAAATTTACATTTTGCTCGGTGCCTAACATTGCCACACTGTGAGTAATGTCTGACTTAGGATCTTTAACAAAGATAATAGGCATACAACTGGCTAGTTGCGCATATTCTTTTAATGATGCTGCAGCGATATGGGCATCTTTTACATGAGCAAATTCATGTTTAAGGTTAACGCGTAGATCTTTATGTTTATCTTTATCTAAGGGGATATAATTCATGGTCATTGGATACTTCTCTTTATAATTTGTAAATAAAATGTGACTTAGACGAAATGCTGACGAAATAATTTAATTCAAGTGCGACTAACGAAAAACAGTAGCTATTAGACCTGAGCACCCCAGTATATCACTTCATAGAGTCATCTTAGCAGTGCCGATATTTGAATCGCTACAAGGCTAAACCTAACAAAAACGGCCAAAAGTATCTTACATTTAGCCGTTTTTGTCATCATCTGCTCACAGCTTATTTAACTAACCAAATTAAGTGGACAAAAATATTGAATTTTTACTAAGTAAAACAAAATCTTAGACTGCAGAATAAAAATAAATCTTGCAGCCTTACCTTATAACACAAGCCCAAGATTTAAGGCCTAAGCCGATATAAGTGATTAAGTAAGTAAGCCAGCACCTTAAATCTTACTTAATCAAACGTATGGCAAAGGGGCATAAATAGTTTTCACCATTTGAGGCTTTGATCGCGCCCAGAATGCAAAAAACCAAGTGACAAATACCGACAACAGGTAACAATAAGGCGCCAATCACAATAACGGTCAAGACTAGACAAGCGAAGTAAGCGATGGTCACCGTAATCGACCAATTGAGCGCTTCTTTTGCGTGACTACAAATAAAAGGCTCATCTTTCTTGACTAAATACATGATTAAACCGGGGATAAAACCGAAAAATATTGTTCCTACCCAAGTGAGTAAGGCTAAGTTTTTAGCATCTTGATCAACGCTTTTGGGTAGCAGTTCATTATCAAATTCACTCATGGTAATTCCTTTTTCAACGTTAAAGTCAATTTTTCTATCCAGGTCAAGGTCTCACTAAATTTTTAGTAACTCAAAGCAACTTACCAATCACTCAACGCTGACGTCTGAAGTTAAAGGGAAAATACGCTCAACGCAATACCTAATTCACCACCTCAAGCGCAACGATGAATCACGCGTATTTTGCTACAGTGTCAATATACTCCTGTAATTTAGCCTGCGCTTCGTCACCAAATAGTATTTCACAGGCCTCCTTTAAACCGGGTGCATCGAGTATGTCTTTATCGCGCACCACTAACGATATCTTTGAACGGCGACGCAAAAAATCTTCCAACTTGGTGACCATTTCGCGTTCGGCCGCATGCTCAATTTCAACCCGCAAGTATTCAGAATTTTCGATCAATAATTCCGCCATTTGTGGATTCTCACGGATTCTTTCTAACATGTTGATGGCATTGCGCCCATAACGTCGCCAAAATCTTGATGTAAGAGGCTCTGATGACGTTACTGGTGTCAATGTGTCTAAGCCCATTAGTTTGGCTCGATGAAAAAATTCATCTCTAACCGTATCATCTGGCTCTCCGTACCATTTGAAATTAGTATAAGGCAGGCTTATTCCAAAGTTCTCAACGATACCAGCAACCTCATCACCAACATTGATGCAATCGGTTAGCTTACCGCCAAAAATTGATAAATAATTGTGTTCTTTATGTTTGTCGATAGCATGTTTACGCGATAATTGTACCCAATCTGCTTTACCTCCAGAGCCCTTAATCGCTAAGGGGCGAACCCCACATCGTTCAGAAATGATGTCTTTTTTGCTTAGAGGTTTATCCAGAGCGAGTAACTTATTGACATTGTCTAATACAAACTGTCGGTCTTTTTCGGTGACTTGGGTTATTGGGCTTTCAACTTGGGTATCGGTTGTACCAATACAGGTTTTAGGCCCCATAGGTATGACAAAAAACAGACGGCCATCATCGGCAAAGAAGGTCAAAACTTTATTACTTGGCGTCACTCTGTCTACGATAAGATGAATACCTTTCGAGAAAACATGATGATGTTCAGTCTTCTCATTATTGACCATATTTAAGGGATCAACAAAAGGCCCTGCAGCGTTAATTAATACTTTTGAACGAATTTCAAATTCTTGTCCTGAAATACAGTCTCTACTTTTAGTCACCCATGTATTGTCGCTGCGCGTTGATCCTAAAGACTCAACATAATTGGCCGCGATACAACCATAACTCATACTAGAACGAATAAAATTAAACACAAAACGCGCATCATTGTCATACAAATAGGCGTCTGAATATTCAAAACCTCCTATTACGTTTTGAGTATTGATAACATTTTCCATGGATTTAATTTTGCCACCCGAAAGATAACTCGGCATTTTAGTAAAAAAACGCCCCATCATCCAATAAAGTAAGGTACCCATATAAACAAACAGAGGAGGAAACCGAAAACCTTTTTGAATACTGGTCAAAAAGCGTATTTCCTTGACCGTCGACGGATAACTGCGCATTAAATGGTTGCGACTAAGACACAACTTATTGACCAAACCGTATTCATAGCTTTCTAAATATTTAATTCCGCCCCACGCTAAATTGGATGAGTTAGAACTGGTAAAACCCGCAAAGTCGCCTTTGTCGATCAGTGCTACTTTAACTCCCTTAGCTGCCAGTGCTGCCGCTGACACAGCGCCGTTAATGCCACCACCGACAATCAAAACATCATAAGTGCCTTGGGGCAATTTGCTAATATTACTTTTTCTCAAATGACTCATGGCGATTCCGATAATTAATGCGTTTAAATTTTGTTTACTTGCTCAAGGCCATCATCACTGCCCCAAGCAAATTCTGCGCTTTGCTTAAAGACCAATTTATTGACTAACAGTGCCATCGAAACACAAGACACTAAAGTCACAAACATTAAGTGAATATAATGTAAGCCAAATGGTGCGTGGATAGGCGAGAAGTCGAATGACAAAAAGCCATATAAAAACACACCAAAAATAACAGCAACAATACCCGCATTCGCGTGTACGTTTCTAAACACTAAACCGACTATAAAAATGGATAGTATCGGCATACTGAATAGACCCCATAGTTGCTGCAACAAATTAATAATGCTGTCTGCTTGGGCATAAACAGGTACCAACAATAAAGAGATGACGGTTAACGCTGCCGTGATCCAAGCACTTAACCTTGGTACATTTGAAGTATGTCCCACATAGGGTTCATGAATATCACAGACGTATAATGTCGTGGCTGAGTTCAGGTTACTGTTAAAGGTCGATAATACAGCAGCGGCCATTGCGGCAGCAAAAATGCCAGATAACCAAGAGGGTAGTAAGTCGCCCACTATTCGTCCATAGGCTGCATCACCAATATCACCATAAAGTTGAAAGGATACAATGCCGGGAATAACCACAATAGCAGGTACAATTAACAGACGAATACCCACTGCGGCATACACGCCTTTCTGTGCTTCTTTTAAGTTTGGAGCAGCCATAGCACGCTGAGTAATAACCTGATTAGTCCCCCAATAAAACATTTGAATAAATATCATACCGGTCAATAAGGTAGGCCAAGGAATGGGTGACTCATTATCGCCAATCAAGGTCATTCTATCTGCTGGGATAGCAGAGAAATCATAATCGATTGCATTAAGCGCTAGAAACACCACCACAATTGCCATGGTTAAAAGCAACACACCAGAGTAAGTGTCCGATACAGCAACTGCGCGTAATCCACCAAAAATAGCATACATGGCGCCAAGCACGGCAAATGCGGTTGCTATGTACATTAGCGGAATGTCGACATTGAACATAGTCTGCATAAATAAAGAGCCGGAATAAATAACTGCAGGACAAAATACCAAGGCACTGCTTAAGAAAAACAATACCCCAATCACCGCGCGTATATGTTTATTTTGATAACGTTTTTCCAATAACTCTGTAGTGGTCGTGCACTGAAATTTGTAATAAACCGGTAAGAAGACTTTGGCCAATATAATTAAGCCAACTAAGGCGGCAAACTCCCACCACGCTAACAGTGCCATTTGAGTGCCGTTAGTGCCCACTAATTGGTCGGTACTTAAGTTAGTTAAGGTGATAGAGCCCGCAATGAAGTACCACTTTAAATTACCACCAGCGAGAAATAATTCTTTGTTTTGCTGGCTTTCACTGGCGTTCTGTAAACGCCCTTTACCACGGCATTGTAAGTAAGTTAACAAGCCAATTAGGGCAGTTACAATGGCGAAAATAGATACTTGGAGCATATTCTCTGACATCTTTTATTCCTCTGCGTTAACGCGCATTTGTACGCCAAGAATTTTATTCTCTGAACGATAATTATGTTGTTTGATAAGTCGATTAACTTGAATTAATGATGACAATATTGCATGAATGGGTAATAAGAAATTTTTCTTATTGAGATCCAAAATATCAGCTTCGGGTAACTGACGTAGGGCCTCTTCATCAATGGTATAAATACCTTTGACTTGCGTTTTTTTACCATCGCTAAACTCCATCATTAGCTCAATTTCTTTGAGTAAATTAAGTTTGAGTAATTGTTGAGTAAATTGGTGGGTTAACTGCTCTTGTTGATAATATTCGGCCATTTTTTGTTGGATCTGCAGCAAAAACTGACTGGGCTCACCATTTTGATAAAGCGCCTCTCCCTCAGATTGACTGAGATAGTCGCTTTGTTCATCAATGTAAATTGTTAAGGTTTTTTCTTGCACCGGATCAGGGCCAAATTCAAAGGGCTTACGCAAAAAAGCTGATGGTACATGCACAGCTAACCATTCTTGCTCAGTAAAAAATGGATTAGCACCTGCGACCAAACTTAGCATAGCGACGGCCCGAAATTGCCCCTGTGTGGGTTCTTTCATATACACAACGGGAAAACTACTCGCAGCAGCGCCGAACTCATGCACCACTAATGAAGCGTGATGTTGATGCTCTGAAAACGCAAAATTACTGTGTGGTTTTATTTTTATATCCTGGTGTTGAGCAGGATCAAGTAGTACATAGTTAGACATTATTATCTCTCGTCAGAGGGTATTAAAGTTTCGAAAAACCTAAGGTATTTACTTTATTGATAAGTTCTCTGTGTGTTGGCAAGGTATATTTCAATTGCTCGATGCGTTTTTGCGTCAATAAGCTTTGCTTTTTGGCCAACTCACCTTGCTGGTACAGATGTTTCATCTGACTAAAGTCAGACTTAAAACCCACCCCATAAAGAATATATTGATAACTCGCTGCACTAAAGGCTTCTACACTATCAGTAAAGTCATATTCATTGGGTGAGCGGTAACGCCATAATGTGAGCAGTTCTTGTAGTGACTCAGGCACGCTCGCGGTTTGGCGGTGCTGTTGCCAAAACGGCTCGGTGCGCTCGCTTAAGACATAGTGTAGTTTTAGAAAATCAATCACACCCCGCCATTTTTTTAACATCATGGTATTAAAACGCTTTGCGGCTAAAGGCATAAGCTCTGTGTCTGCTGGCAGTTGATCTGCAATAAAATTTGCCGATGTTTCTATCAACATTAAAGCGGATGCCTCAAGGGGCTCTAAAAAGCCGGCGGCTAAGCCCACTGCAACGCAATTATTTTTCCAGAATACCTCGCGGTGCCCAGGTTTGAAGTTTATCTTCTTTGCATTCTCTACTGTTTCACAGCCAATGTACTGAGCAAGCGTTCGTCGAGCTTCTTCTTCAGAGCAATGCTGGCTTGAATACACATAGCCTACTCCACGGCGCTGCTGTAAACCGATATCCCAGATCCAGCCCGCTGTTTGGGCAGTTGCGATAGTATGACAAGCAATAGGATCATCAGCCTGGGTATAAGGCACTTGAGTAGCTAATGCGGTATCAGCTAAAAAAACATGGTCACAAGGAACAAAAGGCACGTTCAAGGTATCTGCTAATAACAAGCTGCGCATACCTGAACAATCGACAAACAAATCGGCTTGTTGCTCTCCGTGTTGTTTGGTCTGTAAGGCCGTAATATCACCTTGTTCGTTTTGTTTGACCTGCTCAACCGTATCGCAAATATGCTCAACGCCAAGTTGATTGACACAGTGTTCACGTAAGAGGGTGATAAATTTAGCCGCGTCTAAGTGATAGCCATAATTGGCAATGACTTCGAATTCTTTGTTGGCTATGGTTTTAGGCGCAAGGCCATGCTCACACAGGTAGTGTTGAAAACTAACTGCAGCAGAAAATGAACCAGCTGACTCAACAGATGATTGCCAATAAGGGGCGGGATCAATTCTGTTAAAACCCTGAGGCTCGGTAAAAGGATGATAATACACATCGTTTTGTGCTTTTATCCAATTAACAAATTTACTTGCTTGCTTAAACGTTGCACCACATTCACGTATAAAGTGCGTCTCTGAAATGCCAAGCTGAGCTAAAGTCTTGCGCATAGTGGGCCAAGTGCCTTCACCCACTCCCACAACAGATATATCAGGCGACTCAATTAGGCTTATCTGAATGCCTTGGTTTATTGAATTACCCATGTGTTTTTTTGCAAGAATACCGGCGGTTATCCAGCCTGCCGTACCCCCGCCAAGAACAATAATTCGTTTAATAACTCCAGACAACGTTTTTACCTTTAAAATGCTTGCTAAACTTTCAGCAAAAAAGGGGATTAAATCCCCTTTTTTAACTTACTAACATAACTTAACTAGAACGAACCTCTAACACCTACTGCGTAGCGTGCACCTGAACGAACTTGTTCAGTAAAGTGACTCGCTAAACGACCGTGTTTAGACGTGTATTCATCAGTAACATTGATACCTTCAAACACAAGAGTAAAGTTTTCATTAATATCGTAACTAGCACTTACATCCCACTGTCCGTATGTATCAACAAATTCAGGCTCGGCTGTATCACCATTACGTAAAGTCTGTAAAAAAGATTCACGATTATTAAAGGCAACACGTGCTTGGAAACCGTCTTTTTCATAGAAGCCAATCAAGTTTTGTGAATCACCTAAACCTTCTAATTGGAAGTCGTCTTCACTGGTACTGTTAACAATAGTGGCGTTTGCTTGGAAACCAAAACCACTTTCCCAAGTATGTGTCCAAGCCATTTCTAAGCC
Source organism: Paraglaciecola sp. 25GB23A (assembly GCF_040012495.1). Lineage (NCBI taxonomy): Bacteria > Pseudomonadati > Pseudomonadota > Gammaproteobacteria > Alteromonadales > Alteromonadaceae > Paraglaciecola > Paraglaciecola sp. 25GB23A. Next base: position 157,575 of record NZ_JBDYKM010000001.1, on the reverse strand, counting down.
TTGAACTTGCGCTGCTGCACCATTACGTGGACGGTTAACTTCAAAGTCATAACTACCACTAGCTAGAGAGAAAGTCTCCGTTGCAGGTGTTGATGTAATAAAACCGACAACATCTTTACTGAAAAGACCAATCGAAACGGCGCTCGCATCAGCATAATACCATTCGTATGAAACATCCCAGTTAGTTGACAAGAAAGGCGTCAAGTAAGGGTTACCACCGCTTGCTAATAACAAATCAGGGCGTGTTGAACCAATATTGGTTACTGGACGCATGTCTGACATGGTAGGGCGAGTTAAGGTTTCTGAGTAACCAAAACGTAACAACATATCTTCTTCAATTTCAAACTTAACGTTTAAGCTGGGTAATAAGTTGCTATAAGTATTTTCTAATGAAATTGGCACAGATACACGTTGACCATTGGCGTCTACCTGATAGGTTTGGTCAAGTATGGTACCGTCTAATGGATTCTGTGAAATATCTAATAATGTTGCTTGATTACCTGATGCTGTAGTAGTGGTTTCGCTGTAACGGAAGCCTACATTAACAGTCCATGGCATGTCACCTAAATCACCTTGGAAAACAAAATCAGCATAGGCTGACAAAATTTCTTCGTCAATTTCAAAGCTCGTACCCAGTTCGACAGGAGTGTAACCATTTAGGGCAGCAAAGGCCGCAATATTAGTCGCGCCATCTTCACCACGATTGATAGACTGGCCAGCAATAGCGCCATCAGTTTCTAAAAACGCTAGATAATCATCAACGTTATAACCATAAAACGAAGATGGGATACCATCAAACCAGCCGTTTGGTGATACTAAATACGCTAGGTCGTCAGGAACATCAAAGCCGTAACCACAGTAGAAACAGTTAGGTAAGCTAGGTGATTGGAAAACTTTGGCAGACTTAGTTCTATCCTGAGTATACAAACCGTAACGCAATTGGGTAAATGTTTCGCTATCAGGCGTATAAGTAAAATCAGCACGCATTTCAGTGATGTCATCTTTACGCTCATCGCCGCCACGTTCTACATAGTGGGCGCGTAATTTACTGGCATCAGCTTCAGTGAAAGGACCATTGATACCGTCAGATGAGAACGAAGGCAAGTCGCCACCGCCAGTGAAGTCGTAAGTATAACCGTTAGCATATCCCATAACCGTAAATACACGACTTTGATCACCACTTAAATCTTCAGCAGAAGAAGTTGAGATATCGATATTGACATTCAACTGCTCGTTTAGGTCCCAATCTGCATTAAAACCAAAACCTTGAATCTTGACGTTACGATCTAAACCTTGTTGCACAAAGTCAGTTGCACCAGAACCGCCGCCCATAGGATCATTGAAGGCATTATGTGACCATTTAGTCACGGTTTCTGTAGCGGCATCGACTTCAAAATCACGGAAGTTGCCAGGAGTAAACCAGTTAGCGTAGTTACTTACTTGTGAATCAACCTTAAATTTAGAATACAGACCATCAAAGGTTACGGTTAAATCATCACTCGCAGCATACTGCACCACTAAGGTACCGCTGGTACGAGTTCTATCTTCTTCGTTAGAAGTCAAATCTAAGTTACGAGGCACCCACACGTTAAACGCTTCTTTACCGGCGCCTGTTGCAGCGTCAAAGTCATTGGTTTGAATACGGTCAACGCGATAAAAACCGCGGGTATCCGCTTGGTTAATTTGGGCATCACGCTTTTGCACTGACAAAGACGCTAACACGCCTAACTTGTCATCCATAAAGGTATTGCTAACTAAGCCTGAGAATGCTGGAGTGGTGCTTTCTGACAAACTGTCATAGGTGGCTTTTACACTACCTACCGCTTTGAAGCCGTCTAGGTCAAAAGGTTTAGCTGTTTTTAAATTGATATATGAGCCGATGCCACCTTCTTGGTTAGCGGCATTAGCCGTTTTATAAATGTCTGCACCAGCAATTAGTTCAGACGCTAAAGTATCAAAACTGAATTCACGGCCCGCTCTTTCAGAGGCCATTTGACGACCATTGACGGTGACTAGGTTGAACTGTGGTCCAAAACCACGTACCGAGATTAGCTGGCCTTCGCCGCCACTACGGTCAATTGAAACACCAGTAATACGCTGCAACGATTCAGCAACGTTTTGATCAGGAAACTTGCCCAAATCTTCTGCTGCAATACCGTCTGATACAATTAACGCTTCTTTTTTGTCAGAAAAAGAACGTTTAAGGCTACTAATTAAACCACGAACTTCTATTACCTCAACATCATCAGCAACAGGCTCAGGTGTTTCTTGTGCCAAGGTCGCTCCTGAATACAAAGCAGTTGCTACTGCCATGCCAAGAAGAGAACGTTTAGCAAAGCTTTCTATTTGTTTTGTTTTGTGTGTCATGTGTTTTCTCGTCGGTTGTAAAAATTAACGCGTGATAAATTTTCGATATTTATACACTAATATTCATTTTTGCTCAATAACAATAACAAATGATTTACAAAAAATTACTTGCATGACCACCAAATAAAAACATAAGTAATTGTTTTTATTGAAAAAATCATATTAACAAGCAGTTAACCAATGATATTCATTTGCATTCGTTTATTTTCGTTTAAATAACAAACTTCCATTTATAATATTATTAGGATTATTATGATTAATCAACACTTTAGTCTATATTGTGGTCGCTAACTAGTGCTGATCATCTTTACGCTTAACTTGCAATTGCGCCTTTGGTTGGTCACTGTCCAGCACAATAATTTTTTAATACTTTTACTCTAGGTCAAAATTTAGGACTTGAGTGAAAAATGACTAAAATGGCATAAATTAAATGCTACCCCAGACATTAAAGTGTGCAGGAAAGCGCAATGAATGGATTTGATTCGTAGTTAGAATATGAAAGAAAATAATTTGATGATTTTCGTAAATGAAAATATGATGATCAACTCTCTCCATTTAACGACTTAATATTGTACACTCTTGTAAAATGTAATAAGGGAATTCTGTAAATGAACCAGACTCGTCGCAATGAATTAATTGTTAGTTTAATTAAACAACGTGGTTTCATGTCGATTGATGATTTGGTTAGTGAGTGTGATGTTACCCCACAAACCATTAGACGAGATCTAAATCAATTAGCTGAAGCGGGTTTAATAAGTCGATATCACGGTGGTGCGGGCATTAATGCCAGTTGGGAAAACACCCCTTACCAAGACAGAAAAACCTTTAATAAAAGCGTAAAAGAACGTATTGCTGAAGCGATCGCCAATATGATCCCAGACGGTGCATCTTTGTTTATCAACATTGGTACAACTACCGAGTTAGTTGCCTCTAAATTACTTAATCATCGCAACCTCCATGTCGTCACCAATAATATCCATGTGGCCACTATCCTGTCAGCTAAAGAGGATTTTAGTGTAATTATTGCTGCTGGAGAAGTGAGGTATCGGGACGGAGGTATCATTGGTGAGGCCACTTGTGACTTCATCAGTCAGTTTCAAATGGACTACGGCATCATTGGTATCAGTGGCATTAGTGCAGATGGAGCTTTACTCGACTTTGACTTCAGAGAGGTAAAGGTCTCCCAAGCGATTTTAAAGAATTCGCGCAATGTTATTTTGGCTGCGGATGCCAGTAAATTTGAACGCTGTGCCATGGTCAAACAAGGGCATATTTCTCAAGTTAATTACTTAGTCTGTGATGAGTTGCCACCCACCGAAATTCAAGAAATTATCAAACAAAATGGCATTACCTTCATCAAGGCCTGATTGTTCGATAATTTTCGTTATTGTTGACATGCTTTCTTTTTAGTTATCAAATGCGCAACATTCCTGCAGCATAATGTTTCAACGTTCTTTTATGATGGCGAATACGAATTTCTGTATTTTGAATCAAAATAATTTTTTGGGGCGACTATGCTGAATATGCATATTAATGAATTCACACAATCAGCCCACTCATCAAGTCAGGTTTAACCATTATGTCTTTACCCGTTCAAACCCTATTAGTATTAAATGGCAGTAAATCCAGCGTCGTCATTGACTGTTACTCAAACATCCCACAAGTTGTTTACTGGCGTAAAAAACTCACTCAAAACATATCAGCAAAAATGTTGAGTCTGTTGAGACAAAGACAGGAGGCCCCTGCTTCACCAATGAAGGAAGTTGCTTTATCCTTAACACCCACTGCAGGCCAAGGCTTTACCGGACATCCCGGATTAAGCTTATCGGGTGATGGCGATCAATGGTCTGTCGCAGCTAAAATTAAAAAGATAGTGCAACACAGTGAACATCATTACAGCATTTTCAGCCTCGATGTAGACCGTCAAATCGAGATTGAAGCCAGTGTTGCTATAGACCCGAACACCGATGTATTGAGCATAAGTTCAAAGGTGTCAAACTTGCACAGCAGCCCCATCACCATTAATCATTGCGCCGCGGCAACACTTCCCATTACCAGTCAATTTCAACACATCATTGGTTTTGACGGACACTGGGCTGGCGAATTTCACACTCATGAACAAAGCTTGCATTTTGGCTCTTATGTAAGAGAAAACCGCCGAGGGCGTACCTCACATGATGCGTTTCCGGGTTTAATTATGCGCAGTAAAGCCACCACCGAATTGGTCGGCGAAGCCTTTGGTTTTCACCTAGGCTGGAGTGGCAATCATAAAATTCTGGCCGAAAAAATGGCTGATGGACGAGCTTATGTGCAACTAGGCGAGTTGCTGTTACCCGGTGAGATACAGCTGGCTCATGGCGAAAGTTACACTAGCCCAGTGCTGTATGCCTGTTACTCAGACCAAGGTTTATCTGGTTTATCACAACAATATCATCGTTATGTCCGCCAGCATTTGATTCGCCCAGAAGTAAAAAATAAAGCTCGCCCCGTGCACTACAACACATGGGAAGGTATATATTTTAAACATGATATGGATACCTTAAAAGACCTAGCTGAACGAGCAGGAAAATTAGGTGCCGAACGTTTTGTATTAGATGATGGCTGGTTTATCGGCAGAAATGATGACACTGCAGCACTGGGTGATTGGTATGTTGATCAGGCATTTTATCCAGATGGACTTGGCCCACTTATCGACCATGTTAAAGCGCAAGGCCTTGAATTTGGTTTGTGGTTTGAACCAGAGATGGTTAATCCTGACAGCAATTTATTTCGCACCCATCCTGAATGGGTACTAAGCTGTGCTGGCAATGAACAACTAGGCTTTCGCCATCAATTAGTGCTCGATCTGACTCGCCCTGAAGTATTCGATTATTTATACGAACGCTTAGATAGTCTATTAAGTGAATATGACATTAGTTATATAAAATGGGACATGAACCGCGATATTAATCATGCGGGTGATGCTGCTGGCAAACCGGCTATTCATCGTCAAACCTTAGCTTTTTATCATTTAGTTGCCGCTTTAAAAGCAAAACACCCTAGTGTAGAAATTGAAAGTTGTGCTTCAGGCGGCGGGCGCGCGGACTTTGGCGTATTAGCCCATACTGACCGTATTTGGACTTCCGATTCAAATGATGCGTTAGAGCGTTTAAAAATCCAAAAAGGTTTCTCTTATTTTTTCCCGGCCGAATTAATGGGTTCACATGTCGGTCCGCGGGATTGTCATATCACTCATCGCCATATCAGTATGGAAATGCGGGCCTCTGTGACATTATTTGGGCACATGGGTATGGAGATGGACTTAAGAGAACTGAGCGACAGTGAAAAGATTGAATTAACCGCAATGACGACGCTCTACAAACAGCATCGCGACTTGGTCCACACGGGTGATCTATTCAGATTAGAACTGCCGGCTTATATGCATGGTTTGGGCATCGTCGCTGCAGATAAATCACAGGGTTTATTTTCGTATAGCTTGCTAGAATGTCCTTCTTACGCCTTACCCGAACAATACTTGTTTGCTGGTTTACGTGCAGACAACCACTATAAACTGGACGTCATTTGGCCGATTAAGTTGGGCGGAAATTGGCCTAAGTCGGCACTATTTAATTTTAAAACCAACCTACCCGATATTGACGGACAAGTATTCAGTGGTGAATTACTGATGCAACTTGGTTTACAACTGCCCCTGCTCACCCCACAAAGTAGTTTAATCTTTCAACTGACGGCGATGTAACTCCCCCTTTAAAAGATAATAATGTGAAGTAAAAACCCGATTTATCGGGTTTTTGTCTTTTTGTTTGGGCAATATTTACGCAAACAAAGTGGGTAAATAAAGACAAAATAATCACCGCTCTGTTAGAGTAAGAGAACCAAAAAATGCAGCGCACAATAAGCCGCAACCTATAAAACAAGGAAATATGACATGTTCAAAGCTTCGTATTTGTATTTAGCAATGGCCAGCGCATTGTTATGTTCATCAGCCATTGCAGATACCGCTTATGTGGCATCTGAAAAAGCTAAAAAATTAACTTACGACAATATTTTAATCGACACCCATATCGACGTCCCCTATCGCTTAAATAAGCAATGGGAAGATGTGACGCAAGCAACCGAGAATGGCGACTTTGATTATCCTCGCGCTAAGCAAGGTGGCTTAAATGCCCCCTTTATGTCGATTTACGTGCCAGCCAGTTTAGACAACTCAGCTGAATCAACCGCTTTAGCCGACAAACTTATCGACTTTGTAGAAGCCATCGTTGGTCGTGCACCAGACAAGTTCGCTATTGCAAAATCTACCACAGATGTAGAACAACAATTTAAACAAGGTTTGATTTCATTACCTATGGGCATGGAAAATGGCTCGCCCATACAGGGTAGCCTCGAAAACCTCAAACATTTTTACGAACGGGGAATTCGCTATATCACCCTAGCCCACTCACAAAGCAATCATATCTCAGACTCTTCTTACGATATTCGCCGTCAATGGAAAGGTTTAAGCCCCTTTGGTAAAGAATTAGTGGTGGAAATGAACAAAATCGGCATCTTAGTGGATATTTCCCATGTTTCTGATGATGCTTTTTATCAGGCTGTCGAAATCTCCAAGGTACCGCTTATTGCTTCTCACTCATCGCTACGTGCCTTTACACCGGGTTTTGAGCGCAATATGGATGACGATATGATAAAAGCCTTGGGTAAAAATGGAGGCGTTATTCAAATAAACTTCGGCTCCACTTTTGTCAGTAAAATAGCCCGTACTTGGAGCGATGCTTTTAGTAAAAAACGCAAAGAAGTTGAAGAAAAAGAAGGCAAAGACAGCAAGGAAACTGAGAAGTTTTCAAAATCTTATACTGAAAAAAATCCCTTGCCTTATGCCACATTAGAAACCGTATTGGATCATATTGATCATGTGGTCAAACTCATTGGTATCGACCATGTGGGTATTGGCTCAGATTATGATGGTGTTGGTGATACCTTGCCCATTGGCTTAAAAGACGTGTCTACTTATCCTAACTTGGTACAAGGTTTATTAGACCGCGGTTATAGTGAGCAAGATATTGTTAAAATTTTGAGTGGTAACTTGTTACGAGTATGGCGTGCTACTGAAGAGTATGCCGCTGCACATTAAACATTCATAAAAGTGGTAGCAGTAAAAAAGGGGCTTATGTCACAACATAAGCCCCTTTTTTAGTTATTTGAATAGTGATTCAATGCTTGAAAGAAGCTACTCAAGATCACCCCTTTTATAGGGCACTTCCTCTTCTAACTTCTCTAGTCTTTGACTTAACTCGTTAGGAGAGCGGGTGTTTCTGGCTAACCAATAGTAAGCCGTAGGCACGATATATAAGGTCATAAACGCTGACAACAGTACGCCAGCAAAAATCACCATACCAATTACTGTGCGACTCTCTGCCCCCGCACCCGTGGCAAAGACTAACGGCAACGCACTGAATACCGTGGTAAAACCGGTCATCACAATCGGTCGCAGGCGTTGGGTTGCTGCACGGCGCAGCGCGTCTTCAAATTCGTAACCAGCGTCACGTAATTGGTTAGCAAACTCGACGATTAATATGCCGTTTTTGGCCGCTAAGCCAATTAACATCACCAGTCCTATTTGGCTATAAATATTCATGGTCATGCCCGCAAAATACAAACCAATTAAAGCGCCTACCAAAGCCATAGGTACAGTGAGCATGATCACCAAAGGATGGATCCAACTTTCAAATTGGGCGGCTAGTACTAAGTAGGTAATAGCCAATGCTAAGGCAAAAATAAATAGTATTGAATTGCCCGATTCTTGATAAAGCTGGGACTCACCTTTGTAATCAATCGAGACTTCACTGGGAAGTTCTGTATTCACGATATTTCGTAAATATTCGAGCGCTTCACCGACGGTATATCCATCGGCTAAGTTGGCACTAATAGTAATACTGCGCATTCGATTGTAGCGATTTAAAGTCGAGGACGTCGCACGCTCTTCAACACTAACTAAGTTATCCAAGGGAATAAGTCTATTGGTTGTAGACGAACGTACATAGATATTTTCGATACTTTGTGGGCTGCGGTAGTCTTCTTCCCAGCCTTCCATAATAACGTAATATTCCTGACCTCTATCTAAAAAGGTCGATACCCTTCTTTGCCCTAACATCGTTTCCAAGGTACGACCAATATCACTAAATGACACGCCTAAATCCGCAGCGCGGTCTTTATCTATATTGACTAACAGTTGTGGCCAGGTTTCTTTGTAGTCTGAATCCATCCTGACTAGTTTGGTATTTTCTCGCGCCCTATCGATAACGATGTCGCGCCACGCGACTAAGTCTTCGTATGTATTACCTTGTAATACAAATTGCACTGGTCGTCCTAATCCGCCACCAGCTATACCACTGCGCATAATCGCAAAAGCTTGAATGTCAGGGATCTCAGAAATCTCTGCACTTACCTTGTCCATAATGTCAAAGGTTGAGGTCGAGTCTTCACCATGCATCGGCATGCCGACAATCCCAATCCCTGCAGACCCACCAAAACCAGGCGTTCTAACTAATACTCTCTCTACTTCACCAGCATCTAGATACTTCAGTAAAATAGTTTCTAACTTTTTAACATTGGCAGAATTTGACTCAAAACTAGCGCCTTCAGCGCTTTGTACTTGAATAAAAAAGTTTCTTCTATCCTCTTTAGGCACCAATTCACTAGGGATCAAATTAGCCAGTTGAAATAAAGCAGCAATGCTGGTCACAACTAAGATCAACATCCATCCTGTTTGGTGAATACTGGTATTCAAGCTATTAAAATAACTCAGTTCTATTTTTTTGAATTTTTGATTAACCCAATGCGCAAAACCTGAGGTTTTAGTGCGCTTTTTCAACAAAGAGGAACACATCATCGGGGAAAGGGTCAGCGCCGTGACACTTGAAAAAGCCACCGCTGCCGCTATAGCCAGAGCAAATTCGGTAAATAGTCGTCCAATATTACCTTCTAAAAAAACCAAAGGGACAAAAACTGAAATTAATACTAGGGTGGTCGCTATAACTGCAAAACCTACTTCTCGCGCCCCTCGATAAGCAGCAAGTAGAGGCGGCTCGCCCATCTCTATGCGCCGAGTGATATTTTCAAGTACCACAATAGCATCATCTACTACCAAGCCTATCGCCAGTACCAAAGCTAACAAGGTCAGTAAGTTGATTGAGAAACCTAAAGCATACATGACGATAAAGGCTGCGACTAAAGACACAGGTACGGTAACCGCTGGGATTAAGGTTGCGCGAATATTGCCCAAGAAAACATAAATAACCAGTACCACCATCAATACCGCGATGGCTAATGTTTCGTAAACCTCGTTAATCGACGCTTCAATAAATACTGATGAGTCATAACTGGGTACAATAAAAATGTTATCGGGTAAGGTAGCTTCAATTTCTTGTATGGCTTTTTTAGCAGCGCGAGCCACTTCAAGTGTATTGGCCTTTGACTGTTTAGAAATACCTAAACCAATCATATTCACGCCGCCACCACGAAATTCAGCTTCGTCATCTTCAGCGCCCAACTCTACTTTGGCAATTTCACCCAATTTGACTAGGTAGCCATCGGCATTGGCTTTAATGGTTAAATTAGCAAAATCTTCTGGTGTCAAAAAACTGCGTGCCACCCTGACTTCAAAATCTCGACTTATTGATTCTACTTCACCGGCGGGTAATTCAACATTTTCTGAACGAATGACGTTTTCAACATCGCTAACGGTAATCTGTCGAGCGGCCATGGCATTGCGATCTAACCATACTTTTATTGCGTAGCTGCGTCCGCCGCCCAATCTAATATTAGCCACGCCTTCAGCCACCGATAAACGGTCAACAATATATCGGTCAGCATAATCAGTTAGTTCAAGAACCGATAGACTGTCACTGCGCAAGTTGTACCAAACAATCACGTCTTCATCTGAGCCGGCCTTAGAGACTTCCGGCGGTTCAGCTTGGTCTGGTAGATTATTTAAAGCCCGACTGACACGTTCGCGCACATCATTTGAGGCCGCATCAATATCACGGGATAAATTAAATTCAATAGTAATAGACGAGCGGCCGTTGCGACTGCTCGATGAAATGTTTTTGATGCCTTCAATGCCGCTAATACGATCTTCTAATAATTGAGTAATACGGGTTTCAATAATAGAGGCAGAAGCACCGGGGTAATTGGTATTGATCGACACTATAGGCGGGTCAATATCAGGATATTCGCGCAGCGAAAGTAAGGTAATAGAAACAATACCAAATACAATCAGCAGTAGGTTTACTACAGAGGCAAAGACCGGACGTTTTACCGAGAGATCTGAAAGTAACATCGTTTACCCCTTGGTATTTTCAGTGCTTAGTACACGAATTTTTGAGCCATCTCGCAAGCGTAATGTTCCTTCAACCACCACATTATCGCCCTCACTTAAGCCCGAAATGATTTGTACCAAGCCAGGTTTACGTTTGCCTACTACCACTTCTTGTCGAATCACGGCACCGTCAACCACAACAAAAACAAACTGTTTGTCTTCTACCGGTACCAAAGATTGCTCGGGCAATACTAAGGTTTGCAAAACCGTCTTTTGCAACTCGATTTGCATCAACATACCGGGACGTAATTTGAGTTGTTGGTTATTAATGCTAGCGCGGATCGGAATTGAGCGCGTTATAGGATCTACTCTTGAAGCAATACTGGTAATTTCTCCCTCAAAAACTTCTCCAGGGTAAGCAACCGACGTCGCCTGTATCAACTGCCCAATGGCAACAGTAGGCAAGTGAGATTCAGAGATACTGAAATCAAGCTTTATTATGGCGATATCATCCAAAGTGGTGACTAAATCACCTGGCTTGAGTAAAGCGCCTAAACTCACTTGGCGCACACCTAATACACCATCAAATGGTGCGCGTATCTCTAATTCATTTAACTGTGCAGTGACAACGTCCATTTGCGCTTTCAATGATTTTACTTTTGCCTGTTGTTCGTCCAGTAATTGTTCTGAGGCAGCGCTTTCCTTAGCAAGATTAGTAATACGATTTAATTGTCGCTTGGCTTCTTGCAAATTAATGTCTAAGTCATTGAGCCGTGCTTTCTCTTCATTGTCATTTAAGGTTAAAAGTAACTGACCGCGCTTAACAATGTCGCCATCATCAAACTCAACACTTTGCACGGTATCAGTGGTTTGCGCCGTTAATGCAATAGACTCATTGGCTTTGGCTGTACCTAAAGCCTCTATGGTAATTGGAAAAGGTTCTGATTTGATCACATGCACAGTTACAGGAGTCAGCACTTGGCTTTTAGTTTGTTGTATTGCTTCTTTTGGAAGATACAAATAAACAATTAACGCAATAAATGCGATAGCTGCGATAATAAGGGGCGAGAACTTTAATCCTTTCAAAATTTTTTACCTATAATATGAGAACAAATAGTTTAATAATACTTGTGAAACTTCATCGCCCGTTGGCGAATTTTTTATGCTAACCAGAGGCTTACAACAAATGATGCTTTTGCAAAGCCCTTCTGTACGCGGTTTTTGGCACTTCAGATTAGTCATTGTTGCTTTAAGTAGTTTATTGCTAAGTAGTTGTGCCAAAGAGCAACTTGCCGACCCTATGTGCAGAATTGCCCCAATGTTCTCACCTGCCCCTGCGGCGCCTGCAGCCTGTTTTATAAAGTTAGACACTAAACTTTTGGTCATTAAGCTGCAAAACGACAACGGATGGCAATTACCTTCCGGCAGTATGAACATGCAGCAATCCGCTCAATGCACCGCTCATCAAGCGGTCTGGCAAAACACGGGACTAAACGTTGAAGTCGGTCAGTTATTGGCAACCCGACCTGACAATTTGCACATCTATGCTTGCTCATTGTCCAACGGTTTTGAAAACCTAGCACAGGCCCTGCCCGTTCCCGAATGGGCTGAGCGCAGAGTAGTCAACATTAATGTCATCAACCCGAATCTTACTACTTCATCACAATGGTCAGAAAAAAGTGATCTAATTTTGCTCACTGAGCTATTCAATAACGATGAACAAGATCACGATTTTGCACCCTAAGCATAACTTGTGTGAATGCAAGTATCACCTTAACTTATACCAAATATTCGTTACTTTACCGCAAGTTAAGTAAAAAATCGGATATACTGGTCGGAGTAGTCAACTTTTAAAGAGTATCAATATGCCGCAATATCATGCCCCATTAGCTGACATGCAATTTTTATTACATGATTGGATTAACATATGTGACCATTACCAAGCTCTTGGTCAGCAAGATTTTGATCAGGAGTTGGTCAATGAAATTCTCAATCAAGGTGCCAAGTTTGCACAAGAAGTCATTGCGCCATTGAACCGTGAAGGCGATGAACAAAGTAGTAAATTACACGAAGGTAAGGTAAGCACACCCCACGGTTTTGCTGCAGCTTATCAAGACTATATCGCTAATGGTTGGAATGCCATGTTAGGCAGCGCCGACTATGAAGGTCAAGATTTGCCTAACTCCATCGCAATACCTGTGCATGAAATGCTGAATTCTGCGAACTTAAGCTGGCGCTTGATTTGTATGCTTACCGAAAGCGCTGTACTAGCAGTGACCAAACATGGTGATGAAGCACTCAAACAAAGGTATTTACGTCAGTTAATTAGCGGAGAGTGGACTGGCACAATGTGTTTAACGGAACCTCATGCTGGGACTGACCTTAGCCTATTGAGCAGTAAAGCCACGCCCAATGATGATGGTAGTTATGATATTACCGGCAGCAAAATATTTATCTCTGGTGGTGATCAAGACTGGAGTAGCAATATTTGCCACTTGGTATTGGCACGTTTGCCCGATGCGCCCGAGGGTGTTAAAGGTATAAGCCTATTTTTGGTGCCCAAGGTGCTGGTTAATAGCAATGGCCAACTAGGTGAACTCAACACCTTATCAGTGGGAAGCATCGAAAAGAAAATGGGCATAAAAGCCTGCCCAACCTGTGTGATGAACTTCGACAATGCTAAAGGTTGGTTGGTGGGTAGTGAGAATAAAGGGCTCGCTTGCATGTTCACGATGATGAATGACGCACGTTTTCAAGTGGGTTTACAAGGTTTAGGCGTGGCTGAAGCCTCTTATCAAGGGGCCTTGACTTATGCACGTGAACGTTTGCAATCACGCGCACCACAAGGAGCGGCTGAACCAAGTAAAAAAGCTGATAGCATCATGTTTCAACCTGATGTGCGCAGAATGTTGTTAACACAAAAAGCCTTGACCGAAGGCTCGCGCGCACTCGCGTATTTATACGCTCAGCAAATGGATATCGAAAAATTTGGCAGCGACTCACAAAAGCACGAAGCTAATAAAGTGATCGCTTTTTTAACCCCTATTTGCAAAGGCTTTATGACTGACATAGGAACAGATGTAAGTAGCCTTGGTATTCAAGTTTTTGGTGGCCATGGCTATATACGCGAATGGGGCATGGAACAACTGATGCGCGATAGTCGTATTGCCCAGCTGTATGAAGGCACTAATGGTATTCAAGCTGCTGACTTAATTTCTCGTAAACTCGCACGAGACAAAGGCGATATGTTGCAGGCCACTCATACGGTATTAGCCAAGTTGGTTGCTAACATTCAAATGTCCGCCAGCCAACAATTTGCCCAAGACATTCTAGAAGAGTGGTTTGACACTTCCAAACAACTGCTTAGCTTAAACGCAGTTGACTTAGCCGGCAGTGCTTACGACTATATGCATTACAGTGCATATTCGATCCTAGGTGTATTATGGCTTAGCATGGCAGATAGCGCTCAACACTCTAGTATTGCCAGTATCAAAAGCGGCAAAGCCAATACTTGTGCTTTTTATCTAAAGCGCCTGTTACCACGAAAAGACGGGTTTAAAGCTAACTTGTTTAGTGGTGCTGAGGATTTGTTAGCGCCCGCTGATAATGAATTTGATTATCAGTAGCTATTGAGCTTCGAGCTTCGAGCTTCGAGCTTCGAGCTAATAAAAATTAAAAAAGGCGCTTGATATGAAATCAAGCGCCTTTTTCGTATTAACGACTTTAACTAGGCTTTGCGGCGAAGACTTAATAGCGTTAAACCCACTAGGCTAAACAAAACAAGGGAGCTAGGTTCTGGTACAGCAGAGACTTTGGCCGTTGCTTGGGCTGAACTATCAACATTCAAACCATCAACAGCTCCCAGAAAATCTACATTCAATAACGAGAAGGTTGGGTCCCCTGCCGCAATAGCTAATAAATTGAATCGAGCCAATACATGAGTCCCTGCTAATACTGGAGTTCCGAAGAATAGGAACGTCATTCCAAAAGGATTTTCTTCAGCAACCATATCAACATCACGAGTCCCGATGTCACTAAAAAATGACGATGGAACAAATGAAAATATTGTACTGTCATAGTTTAAATCAAACTCAAAGTACTCAAAACTCTCAAAACTATCGGCGGTCAGTGTAACCTGGGTAGTGTCACCCACAGCCAAATTTGTATTACTCAGATCAATATTTATGACATTGGCTTTAGCACTAAAGCCAACCAACATCAGTAAAGTAAAAATAATTTTTTTCATCAATATTCCTTATGTTGTCACCAACTGATGCAACAAGTATCAAGGGCAGCAGTAAACTATCTATTCCTTACTGCTGCGTTATTAAAATGATATTTCAATTGGTAGCACAGTTACGACGTGTACAACGTTGTTGCATGATGCGAACATCGCGAATATTAATCACTCCGTCACCGTTTAAATCAAAACGACTGTCTATGACTTGTTTTTTCGCAATAGCCTTAGTCAACTCAACAATGTCACGTTGGTCAACATCATCATCACCGTCATAATCTTCTCTGATTTTTAATAACATACTAATCAATACAGGATCATGATCAGACATGCGATAAGCATCGGCTGCGTAGAAATCAAGTTGCTGCTGAGCGCTCTTAAACTCAACGTTGTAATCTAATACGATTGGCTCATCAGCGTTGATATGCCATTCAACTGTATCAACCACGTTGTCCACTAGACTGGCACTGGCTAAGGCATGGTCGAGATAACCAAACTCACCACCAAAGACATATGAGTAGGCTCCACTACCTTGGAAAAGATTTGCCAAGTCGGTGTAACCCCCTTGTTTGACGGTAAGAATGGGCTCTTCCTGTGCATAAGAATTCAGGTCACCAATAATCAAAGTAGGTTCATTTGCATATTCTTGTGCAAGGAAAGCTAACAGAGCCTTTGCCGCACGGGTTCTGGTTAAATTACAGTTCCCTTGATCAGTTGTCGTATCGTCATCACCCGCACCACAACTTGAGCCTTTTGATTTCAAATGGTTAACGCTGATCACGATTTCTTCGCCATTTTTGAGTAGAGCAAACTTCTGATTGAATGCAGGTCTGTTTCTGGTATCTACAAATAATGGACCTTGCTCATCAGTAATTGAATTGCTGCTATCCAAAATCTTGTAGCTGCCAACAGTCACTACCTTGCTAGGTTTATACAGCAGTGCTACTTTGATTTCGTCGGTGCCAATGACACCACCGCCATCAACAAAGCTATAAACTTCAGCTCCTACTGCAGCATTCAACCGGTCGGTAAGTTGCGCAATGGCACTGGTCGGCGTAAAACCATCATTTTCAATCTCCATCAAACCAACAATATCAGCATCCATTGCAGCTAAAGCCGCGACAGTTTTAGCCATTTGTCTTTCCAATTCAGCAGCGGTGCTTGCGCCACGAGCCGTTGGGAAGCCAGCGCCCTGACCGTCACCATTAAACAGGTTTAGCACATTTAAGCTAGCAACTTTCAGATTGCCCTGAGTCAGTTCAGGCTCAGCGGTTCTGGGATTAGTCGCAGCAAAGGTTGGTGCCTCAGTGGGGATGATGCGATATAAATTAAAACTAAAATCCATCACACCAGTTAGACTGCTGACCGTATCACCACCACGCAAAGTATTCGCTGCTGATAGCTCACCTGTTGGGTAGATAACCGGTTCAGGGTTTGAGCCATTCATGCCATCATCCAAGGTAATTTTACTTAGTGCGTTGTTAGTCGCTAATGCAATCGCCTCAGGGCTCCCAGCTACATACAGATTAGTTGGCACAAACAAACGTTCAGGTGCGAGTGCAACTTCTCCATAGCGGCCAAGGCTATAATTATCAGTAACGACTAATTCGCTTGACGCAGAAACCAACATACCTTCCAGACTTTCAGGCACTAAAGCATTAGCAAACGGTAGACTAAATGAAGTAGCCACAACAACGTCGCTGCCACACACTAAGGGAGCTTCACTCGCACTTAGCTGAGTTTTTTCAAACCTTTCTTCAACCTTACCCAATACTCTGACTATTGAACCAACCTCTGGCAACGTACCGGTATAATAAACAAACAGACCTTCTGAAGTTTGGCTATCGGCGTCCATATCGGCCGCTTCTTCTTGAATAAAGAAACCACTCAAATTAGCAAACGACGCACTGACTATGGCTTCAACAACATGATCGTCGCCCTCTACTGGAGATGCAGAACCGCTGCCTTGAATAGCACTGATTAAGGTAGCGGGGTCTGCACAAACACCAAGTTCAACAGTTTCACCGCCCGTGTCGCCACCAGCTCCACCAGAACCAAAGGTTTGATTGGTATTAACTTGCCCTGCAGTGCCATCTGCTGGAGATTGCCAAGTAAAGTCACTGTATTGCACACCAGAACCGATTAATTGTAGAGACTGTCCGATGGGTGTAGAACTTGTTTCCTCCACACCAATATCAGTACTGCTGATACCCGAAGCAGGGCCATTGGTTGCAGCAAACGCACCTTCATAACTTAAAAATTGCAGAACCGCTCCATCAGCCGCAACCAATGCTACGCCATCAGGGGCGCCATTTTGTAAACCACTTATAGCAAACCACAAGGTACCAAAACCACCTTGTTGATTAGGAATAACGCCTGACAACGCGGTGACACTATAAGTTGTGCCGTTTGAACCATTGTACGGCACCAAACTCATACCCGTTAAATCAAGACCGGCAAGACCGGCAATCTCAACGCCTTCGTCACTGTCGGCACCGCTATTGTCATAGTGGATTTCATTGATAAATGGTGCTGGAGCAACAAAGCTTTGGCCGCTGTTAATCGCAGCATTACTGCTCGCTGCTGCGTCTTGCCAAGTAAAATCTTCGTATCTAAATCCACTACCTACTAGCTGTAAGGATTCACCCACTTGGGTACTAGAAGTTTCAGCCACGCCGATATCAGTACTCATTATACCTATAGCGGGACCATTGGTCGCCTCAAATGCACCTTCGTAACTTAAAAACTGTAGTACGGTTGTTCCATCAGCAGCAACTAAAGCAACACCATCTGGTGCACCGTTTTGTAAACCACTTATGGCAAACCACAAAGTACCGAAACCACCTTCTTGATCTGGAATAATGCCTGTCAACGCGGTAATACTATAACTTGTGCCGTTTGAACCGTTGTATGGCACTAAGGTCATACCGGCTAAATCAGTACCTGCAAGACCGGCTATTTCAATACCTTCCCCACTGTCAGTACTAGCATTATCGTAATGAATTTCGTTGATAAATACCAAGGTAGTTTCGCCACCACTAGTATCTCCGCCGGTGTCTCCACCGCCCGTATCACCGCCGCCGGTATCGCCGCCGCCAGTGTCACCACCTGAGGTATCACATGACTCTGCAGGATATAGCGTTGCTACCCAACTAGGATTATCAATAAAGGGATTACGATTACCTTGCAATTCATAAATTCGGTCGTTGCGACTTTGCTCAGAGGCGTCCACCAAATCAGCATTATTCCATGCGATAAGTGTGCACAAAAAGCCTAGATTAGGTTCTGCGGCGCTAGTTAAACGATTGACTAATACTAGGTCATTCACGTTGTCAGAGCCCGCGCCTTCATAACGTGTGTCCATGTAGAACATCATGCGAGCAACATCACCTTTGATATCATCACGAGGTTCAAATGAATCACTGTCGATTCTGTTGCTCGGGCTTTCTGCCAAGGGAGAATCACTGTTATCAAAATCTAGATTGCTGCGTGAACCATTGACACTGATATCACTGGGGCGTAAATGATGAATATCGGTATAAGCGAGTTGGCCTTCATCTGGGAAACCATGGCTTTTTGGCCATGAATGTTCTCGATTCCAGTTATCTGGATTAGTGGATGCCGCTCCGCTACCGTTAGTTGATTTTGCCTGTGAACGAGCGGTGTACCACAAGATCACATTATCTGTATTGCTAGGATCTTCATCGGTGTAAGTCAGTGCAGTCCATACCTCAGCGTAAGTTAATGACTTAATATCACTACTTATAGTTGAGTTGATAGTGGTTTTAATCACTTGTGCGCTTGAACCCAGATCAATTTCTGTTTGCACAGCAGCATAATAATCAGTGGCATTAAAAGCCGCTAAATCTTTAAATTTTTCTAAATCTGGACAGTTGGTGCAGACACTTCCGCTGATTGTCGTGCCACCAGTGTCTCCACCGCCAAGACCAGTATTATCGTTGACATAAGTTTGTATAGGGAATGGACTACTAGTTGTGTCGTTAGTCGTACCGTTTTCTAATCCGTTAATACCACTGAAAGTCCAATTCGCTATTACAAAGCTCGAACCATCAGGGCCAGTATTCGAATTACGATAAGCCCAACCATCCATAGAATCCCAAGCGGTTCCTGTACCGTCAACATTGATATCACCAAAAACATCAACAACAGTACCGTTGCAAAATAATTCAACAGCATCATCACCATTGATTCCTGCATCGCTATCGGTATACGTAGGAGCAAAACCAAAAAAGGCACTAAACTGTGCACTTTCAGAAGCCACAAAAAGATAACTTCCTGCAGTCGCTGACGAACCAGCCGGGAAGGTAAATTCTTGCCCATCCGTACCACCGCCATTATTGGCGAAACCCACACCGCATATTGATAAGTCAGCAATATCGTTTAGTACATATAACTCAACACCTTTAGGTGTACCACCGGTTAACGGCCCGTCATATACGCCCGAGATAATTAGATCACTTGCTTGCGTTACCGGCGCCATAAAAAGCGCCAGCAAAGCTGGATATTTTAATTTCATCGTTTCTCCTAACTGTTTTTAGCCAGTTTTCTGGTTATTTTTATTTTGGCCTGCGATTTTGTTTTACTTCTATGACATTCAGATGAATGCGAGGAATAAACTTGCGGCTTTTTTAATTACAAATCACTGGTGTTTATGTTTTATTTAGTGGAACTGCGTCCAGTTGATTTGCTGCGATAATTGCACAAGATTTACTCGTTTTCTACTTACTTAGACTAAATAGTCCACATTATTTTTTTTGGGATAATTTTACACTCCACCTCTGACTTTAGCCGTTCCAAACAGGGCCAGGCACGCATCATTTTGACGCACTAAAATATCGGCGAGCCAAAATAATCAACTACTTATAACTTTTTTCTATCAATTAAATTTAAGTCATGCTCTTTAGAATTAAGCAAAAAATAATTTGCAGCTTACAAAAAAAACGTTAAGCTAAGTCAAATACATATCATAATGATATCAAATTGAGGTTTATATGATTACTGAAAAAGCAGGTTTCTCTATCAATGGTTATTTGGCTTTTTTTGCCGTTTTACCGATTTTACAATTCGGATTTGGCTTTATGTTAGTTAACCAGATCCTCGTCCCTTTGGCCCTTATTGCCAGTTTACTCGTGTTGATATGCTGGGCTGGCTTTTTTATGGTGCAACCTAATCAAGCCAAAGTGATGACATTGTTTGGCAGTTATGTAGGTACTGAAAAACGTAATGGTCTGAGATGGACGATCCCGTTTTATATGCGCAAAACTGTTTCTTTACGGGTACGCAATTTTGAATGTGCCAAAATTAAGGTCAATGACAATCTGGGCAATCCGATTGAAATAGCCACTATTGTGGTCTGGTCGGTTACTGACTCAGCAGAGGCCATGTTTGAAGTGGATGACTACGAAAGTTATGTCACCATCCAAACTGAATCGGCACTCAGAAATATGGCCAGTAGTTATGCCTATGATCCGCAAGATGATGATAGTCAAGACATTGCCTTACGCAGCCACCCACAGCGTATTTCAGAAATATTAAAGCAAGAAATTCAGGAGCGTTTAGGCAAAGCGGGCTTGACCGTGCATGAATCACGTATCAGTCACCTAGCTTACGCCCAAGAAATTGCCAGCGCGATGTTACAACGCCAACAAGCCACTGCAATTATTGCTGCTCGTAGCAAGATAGTTGAGGGGGCGGTGGGAATGGTTGAAATGGCCTTACATAGACTAAAAGAGAAAAACATGGTGGAACTCGATGAAGAACGAAAAGCCATGATGGTCAGTAATTTATTAGTCGTTTTATGTGGTGACAAAAACGTACAACCCATCGTCAATACGGGCTCAATTTATTAAATACGCAAATCTGACGAGGAACCGATATTTTGTCTAAAAAAGCTTTTCCCTTAAGAATCAATGCTGATGTATTAGCTGCAATACAGCGCTGGGCTGATGACGATTTGCGTAGTTTAAATGCACAAATTGAATACGTATTGAGAGACGCATTAGTCAAGCAAGGGCGAGTTAAGTTAGTCCAGAAAGTATTAACTGAGGTGATTGAAAACGAACCAAAAGAATAAGCCCATCTGGGCTTATTCTTATTGGGTTATTACCCTAGTGCAGTTTTTGCAATACTCTGCTACGAAAAGCGATTAAAGGCAGTAACAATAAACTTAGATACCCAAAGCTGCCACCCTCAACTATCACAACAGGTTCGGTGTATTCGTAGTCTTTGCTTTCTAAACTGAGCAAATAAAGATCAGGATCATCATTACCATCTAGGATAGCAACAAGTTCATCAGTATAAGCATCGTACAACTCAATCAGTACCTCATAATCGCCACTGGGAAATCCGCTTAATAGTTCGCTATCAACCAATAAACTGTCATCGCTTCCCTCACCATATATGGTGAAGACTGAGGTAGTATGATATTCATTGAATACTTCCCCTCTGGATAAATACAAACGAGCATAAACATCCGCTTCGCTGTATACCGTATCAGCATCAAACTCCAGAGAAAAACGGTAAACAAAACCGTCATAATCTAAATCATTACGCAAGGTGACCCAAGCATCATAAATCCAAAATTCGTGGTCATAATTGTTCAATATGGAGCGCGATTGCAGACTAATGGCTCCCTGATTGTGCAGGGATTGTGACTTTGTTTGGCTTGAATGTTTGTCTTTGTTCATCGTCTGCAACAAAGACTTGTTACTTCCCCTTGAATCTTTACTAAAAAGTTGGCTGGTCTGCTTGTATTGAGTTTCTGTCGATTGTACCGACCAGTCACCATCTTGCGCCTGAACACTAAATCCAAGCAACAAGCTGACAAGGGTAATTAAGCGTAATGTATTCATCACTTTCTCCTTTTAACGATGGGTTAAGTGTGAAGCCTTAAGCATGAACCAAAACTGAAGCCAAACTTAATTTAAACTATTTTTCAGCCTAAAAACAAACTAACGAAAACCTCTTTTCTCTTTAATTAATTCATAAGCCGCCTGAATATCCTGAGTTTTATTTTTTGCCAGTTCCAAGGCTTGTTTAGGCAGGCCCTTCGAAACAAGTTTATCAGGATGATTTTCACTCATTAATTTGCGATAGGCTTTTTTAATTGATTTGTCATCATCACTGGTACTAACTCCTAGAATTTTATAGGCGTCACTCATTGACTGCTGAGTAGAGTAAGCGCTCGATTTGTTTTGATTTGACTGTCCACGGCCCTGACCACTACGAAAGCGTAATTCAGCTTCAAACACGGATAATAAATACATTAACTCGGTGTCTTTAAAGCCCATGTATTGGGCAACTTGTTCTAATATAACTTGTTCAGCTTTGTCCAATTTGCCATCGACATAAGCGGCTTGAATAAGTATTTCTAAATAAACTTGCAAGATGTCGCGTCTACCATGACACGATTCTTTAAATTCCAATACCGTTTGTTTAAGCGGAAAGTCAGCAGACTTACCTTCGCGAAATGCTGCTTGAGCCTCTCGCAGAGTATCCCCTTCGAGACCCATTTGGCTCATCAAGGAGCTGGCCATTTTTATTTCTGCATCACTCACCTTGCCATCCGCTTTAGCGATGTGACCCATCACTGAAAATAGGGTATGAAAAAAAATAGCTTGCTGCTTAAACTGATCTTGGCTAGTAAAAAAGCGACTGAATCCCCCCATTTGATTGAAATCTTGACTGTAACCTTTGTCAAAAAAGTGGCCAACTACGTAGCCGAGAATAGCACCGGGGATCCTGGCAAACATAAAGCCAAATAGCGTACCTAAAATTCTACCAATCATAATAATGTATCGTTACCCTGTAGATAATTGAAAATAGTGAAAAATCTAAGCCGTTTTTTGCTTAGTGCAGACCAGTATACTTGGCTAAATAACCCTGCATAGTCAAACAGTGGATTAAGTTAATCAATGCAATGGGAACCCAATAGGGGTTTTACAAGGGTAGTTGCAGGATAAATTAATCCTCTAAATGCTCAATTTAGCGGTGTAAATAATAGAATTGCTGCTTTTTTTGCAAGTCTGCTGGTAAATCTTGTTGAAACCCTTAAAATCGCCAATTGATTTCAATGCGCAACGCAACCTAGGCACTATTAAACCTTTTCTATGCAAACAAAGCTTTCCTCTTTTTGGTATTTCCTTGCACTTATAAGTGCCAATAGCTTAGCTCAAGAGCTTTGTTTTGCTCCAATAGCGCCCATTGAATTAGATTCAGCGCTCACAACCGGTCAAATTAGAGTGACTGCGCAACATGCGATGATTCAACAAGATACCCTGGCTGAATTTGACGGCAAGGTTGAGATAGACAGTCAAGACTCAAAGATCACCGCCAATGAAGCTCGGGTAAATCGTAACACCCAATCATTAAAGGCATCAGGGCAGGTGACCTATCACGATAAATTTATCAAAGTAAGTAGTGAAAGTGTTGACTTGAACACCTCGACAAATGAATTACTCATTACTGATACCACCTATCAATTAGCTGCAATGAATGGCAGAGGCCAAGCCAAGACGATTGAATTAAATCAGAATTCTGGTGTGGCCTTAAACGATGTCAGCTTTACTACTTGTCCTGAAGGTCACGAAGATTGGCGAATTCAAGCCAGTAGCATCACTCTAAGCCCAGATCAAAGCTGGGGAGAAGTCAGCCATGCGCGCTTTTACATTCAAGATGTTCCTGTATTGTATCTGCCCTATTTCGCTTTTCCAGTGACCGACGCAAGGCAATCAGGCCTATTATATCCAATGATTTCTAGCTCGACCGCTACCGGCTTATCTTACGAGCAACCTTATTATTGGAATATCGCTGAAAATATGGATGCGACTATTTCACCACGCCTTATGTCGGAAAGAGGGGTACAATTAAAAACTGAATTTCGTTATCTGACTGTGCAACATAGTGGTCAAGTGGACCTTGAGTATTTACCTACTGACATTGCAACTGATTCAGAAGATGCCCGCTATTTTTACCGTTTTGTGCATCAAGGAACTTTTTTAGACAACTGGCAAGTCAGTGCCGAATATAATGGTTTAAGCGATAGCAACTATATTGTTGACCTTGGCTCTGACTATTATAGCCGCGCCGATACCCATCTTTATCAGACCTTGGGTGTCAGTTATTACAATGATCAACTCGATTTCAGCCTGCAGTTTAGAGACTTTGAAATACTAGGAGAACACGCCAATAGTTATCGCGCTCTACCTGAAATGAAGCTCAATTACGAAAGTGAGTTGGCCTATGGCTTTGAATTTGGTTTGGCCTCAGAACTGGCATATTTTGATAACAATACGGAATTTGGGCCGCAAGCAACCCGTTTACATATAGCGCCCAGTATACGTTATCCATACCAAACTCAATGGGGTGAGTTTTTAGCCGAGACCAGTCTACTACAAACCTATTATCGCCAAGACAATATTGAAAATACTAGTTTAGCTAAAAATGTGTCACGTACTCTCGGTCAAGCCAGATTATATGGCGCCCTAGCCTTTGAACGACAGGCTAACTGGTTTCAAAAAGATGCCGTGCAAACACTTGAGCCGAAAATCCAATACCTGTATACCAGTTATCAGCGTCAGACTGACATAGGCCTGTACGACACCACTCGATTATTTAGTGATTTTGATGGTTTATTCAGAGGTCAAAAATTTACTGGCTTAGATAGAATTAGTGATAAAAATCAACTAACGGTAGGATTAACAACACGTTTATTGGATGACAATAATCGCGAAAAATTTGCCCTCAGTTTTGGTCAAATATTCTATTTGCAAGATATTCAAGTGGCTGCAGCATTGGAACAAAATGACCGTTCAGCTTTAGCCGCAGAGATAGATTGGCAAATTGGCAGCAAATGGTATGCCCATACAGAAGCACAAATATCAAGTGTGACCGATAAAGTAGAGCGCAGCAGTCTCTCATTGGAGTACACGTCATCAAAAGATAGAGTGGCACAAATTAACCATCGTTATGTACGTGAATTGTCGGGTGAAGAAATCAATCAGGTCGGTATTACCACAAGCTGGCCGATTAACCATCAATGGCATTGGGTAGGTCGTTGGTATCAGGATGTAAAAAGTCATCGAACTGTTGAGACTTATGCTGGTCTACAGTATGAATCTTGTTGTTGGGCGATTAGATTAGTGGCTCAAAGACATTTGAGTAATCGCTATGACCTTAACGGTTCACAAAGTACCAACGAATTTGAATCAGGCATTGCCCTACAGTTTATTTTAAAAGGAATGGGCGGCAAAAGTGCTGGACGAGATATGTTAACCGACGGATTATTTGGCTATCGCCGTCCATACTTACTCAACTAGGGTATTTGGCCTTACCAAAATTGTTCTAAACTAACCTCGCCTTAGGCGTGTAATTAACTTAAAAGTAAAAGAAACCATGAAAGTAATAGTAGTCAGTTTTTTAGTAGGTATGCTTCTATCAACTAGCGTTAAAAGCGCCCCTGAGATGCTCGATAGTGTGTCAGTTATTGTTGACCAAGGGGTCGTATTGGAAAGTCAGATTGAAGAACTCGTTTCTTCGGTAAAACGTAACGCCATTGCTAATAAGCAAGACTTACCCTCTGACCGCGCTTTGCGCACTCAAGCCATAGAGCGTCTAATTATCGATAGTTTACAAATGCAAATGGCCGAGCGAATGGGTATTCAAATAAGCGACCCGCAATTGGAGCAAACCATCACTAATATTGCCCAAGGCGATAATCTGACTATTGAGCAACTGCGCGAAAAAGTCACTGCAGAAGGTATGAGCTATGATGTTTATCGTGAAGAAATTCGCAAAGAGTTAATCGTTGGAGAAGTTCGTCGTGCCAATGTACGTCGCCGTATTTACATCACTCCTCAGGAAATAGCCAACTTAGTCAAATTGATTGATGAACAAGGCGGGCAGCAAGCAGAGTATGAGTTGGGTCACATTCTTATCGCTTTCCCCAGTGAACCAAGTGATGCCGATATTGAAAAAGCCAAAGGTACGGCAGAAAAAGTTATCGAACTTCTTAAAAGTGGTTCTGAATTTGCTAAAATTGCGACGGCCTCTTCTTCTGGTGCTAATGCCTTAGAAGGTGGAAATATGGGTTGGATGAATATTAACTCTATGCCCACATTATTTGCTGAAGCCGTGCAAAATAGAGCGAAAGATGAATTAATTGGGCCTATTCGCAGTGGCGCTGGTTTCCACATACTAAAAGTTATTGATACCCGTGGTATCGAGAAAGTCGAAGTAGTGGAGTTAAATGCTAGACATATTCTGATTAAACCTTCAGTCATATTGAGTGACGAAAAAGCGGTGCAAATGCTCAAAGACTTCCGCACAAAAATTTTAGCTGGTGATGCTGACTTTGACGCTTTGGCCAAGGAATATTCTGCCGATCCAGGCTCTGCTTTAAAAGGTGGTGAACTAGGCTGGGCTGATCCCAATGTTTACGTACCTGAATTTAGAGATAC
Organism: Paraglaciecola sp. 25GB23A; assembly: GCF_040012495.1. Lineage (NCBI taxonomy): Bacteria > Pseudomonadati > Pseudomonadota > Gammaproteobacteria > Alteromonadales > Alteromonadaceae > Paraglaciecola > Paraglaciecola sp. 25GB23A. The sequence goes on along the minus strand of NZ_JBDYKM010000001.1, from coordinate 131,180 downwards.
CTTGAACAAATTAGCGATTAATGAAATTAGTGCGCCTGTGCGTACTGTGCATGGCTGGCATTTAATGCAATTAATGGACAAACGCGTTGGTGACGCCACGGAAAAACTAAAAGAAGACAAAGCATATCAACTGCTCTTCCAACGTAAATTTTCCGAAGAAACGGATGCATGGTTACGTGAGATTCGCGCCAGTGCTTATATTGACGTTATTCCTAGAAAAGATATTTGAGTGCCAACTATTAAACTTGCCATTACACCTGGCGAACCCGCCGGGATTGGCCCTGACTTAATTATTCAATTGGCTCAGCAACAATGGGATGTGCAACTGACCGTTTTTGCTGATGCCAATATGCTCCAACAACGGGCAGCGTTACTCGGTTTACCTTTAACGCTCCACCCATACACGGCGCAAGCCGAACAGATCCAGAATGCAGCTTGTTTGTATTGCGTGCATATTCCGCTTGGTGAGCCGGTGGTTGCGGGACAATTGAATCAAGCTAACAGCCATTATGTGCTTGAAACACTGACCCAAGCTGGCGCCAGAACCTTAAGCGGTGAATTTTCAGCCATTGTTACTGGCCCTGTCCACAAAGGTATTATTAACCAGGCCGGTGTGCCTTTTAGCGGTCATACAGAGTTTTTTGCTGAGCAATCAGACACGCCTAAAGTAGTGATGATGCTCGCCACAGAGGGACTCAGAGTTGTACTTGCCACCACGCATATTCCTTTGATGGATGTAGCCAAATCCATTACCCAAGCAGGATTATCAGAAGTCATCCGCATCGTAAATCATGAACTCAAACACAAGTTTGCTATCCCCCAGCCACATATTTTTGTGTGTGGATTAAATCCTCATGCAGGAGAAGATGGACACATTGGTAAAGAAGAACTCACTATTATCAATCCAACACTCGACATGTTGCGCGCAGAAGGGATTAAATTAAGTGGTCCCCTACCCGCTGATACCATCTTCAATCCGAAATACTTAGCACAAGCGGATGCGGTACTTGCGATGTATCACGATCAAGGCTTACCTGTGCTAAAGTACAAAGGATTTGGTGCTTCGATTAATATCACCCTAGGTCTACCCTACATACGAACATCTGTTGACCACGGTACTGCGCTGGATTTTGCGGGCACAGGGAATGCGGAAACAGGCAGTTTCGCCTTGGCAATACAAAGTGCAATTTCATTGGTAAATAATTATGAGTAAGCAACATCTAGGGCACACAGCTCGCAAGCGCTTTGGCCAAAATTTTCTGCATGATCTTTTTGTTATCGATCAAATTGTTAGCGCTATTAACCCTAAAAATGGCGAACATTTAGTCGAGATTGGGCCGGGTTTAGGTGCTTTAACCGAACCGGTATGTGAACAAGTTGACGCATTAACAGTCGTCGAGTTAGATCGCGATTTGGCAGCAAGGCTGCGCACCCATCCTTTTATGGCCAGCAAATTAACGATTATAGAAGCTGATGCCTTAAAATTTGACTTTGCAACGTTAATAAATGACGACAAACCACTCAGAATTTTTGGTAATTTACCCTACAACATCTCAACACCGTTGATGTTCCATCTATTTTCATTTGCTAATAAAGTACAAGATATGCACTTTATGTTGCAAAAAGAAGTGGTCAATCGTTTAGCGGCAGTGCCGGGTAATAAAAATTATGGAAGACTTTCCGTGATGGCGCAATATCATTGCCACATCATGCCAGTGTTACATGTGCCGCCCGAGGCTTTCAATCCACCCCCCAAGGTTGACTCTGCTGTCGTACGTATTACTCCGCATCAGATTAAACCGGTCGTTGTTGCAAGCGAAGCAAGCCTACATAAAGTATGTGCACAAGCCTTCAATCAGCGCCGCAAAACGATACGAAACAGTTTAAAAGACAGTTTAAATGAACAACAAATTATCGAACTGGGCATTAATCCAGATTTACGTGCCGAAAATCTGAGCTTGCAACAATTTGCTCAAATAGCTGATGCAGCCCATCGTTTGGAACTATCAAATGTTAGTAACTGAAAACAATATTAAAATTACTGTACAGACGCAATATCTCCCCGAACAAGCGCCTGAGCAAGACCAATATGCCTTTGCCTACCACGTTACGATTCGAAATAGCGGCCCACAAGAAATACAGTTATTAAATCGCTACTGGTTAATAACTGATGGGAATGGCAAAAATACCGAAGTTAAAGGGCCAGGAGTTATTGGCCAGCAGCCGACTATTGCTGTCGGTGCCCAGTTTGAATACAGCAGTGGTGCCATACTTGAAACACCGGTCGGCAGTATGCAAGGTTATTACGAAATGCGTGGCAAAGATGGAACCCTATTTGAAGCGCCGATTGACGTTTTTAGCTTACGCGTTCCTAGTTTAGTTAATTAGACACTATGGCTGAGTATGTCGTAGGCGATATTCAAGGTTGTTTTGAGGCTCTAGAGCGTTTACTTGACAGTGTAGGGTTTAATCCAAAGAACGACCAATTAATTGCGGTAGGAGATTTAATTGGGCGTGGCCCACAAGCACTGGAAACAATAGACTACTTGTATTCTTTGGGCGATAGCTTTAAAACAGTTTTAGGCAACCATGACCTGCATTTTTTAGCCGTCTACAGCGGTATTAGAAAACTCAAAACAAAAGATAAATTCGACGCTTTACTTGCCAGCCCAAATATTGACAAATACATTTATTGGTTGCGCCATAAACCCTTAGCCTTGGCTCTTGATGAACACACTCTGATCAGCCACGCAGGACTCTATCCGCAATGGTCCATCAAACAAGCTTTGGCATTAAGCCAAGAAGTAAGTGATAGCTTACAAAGTAAAGACTGGCAAAAAATCTTAAAAAAGATGTATGGTGATCAACCCAATAGATGGGATGAGACCCTAAGCGGGAGCAGCCGCTGGCGGTTTATTGTCAATGCATTTACTCGTATGCGTTATATGCTGGCGCCGGATAAACTCGAGTTTAATTGTAAAGATTCGCCTGACTTAGCCCCAAACACACTTTATCCTTGGTTTAATATTGAAAATGTTAATTTAAGCAGCCAAGATAGTGTGGTGTTTGGTCACTGGGCAACGTTAGCTGGACAGACTCATCATCCGCAATTTATTGCATTGGATACCGGATACGTCTGGCAGCAAGAATTAACGATGTGGCAACGACAAAACGGCAAAAAATATTCAGTCTCTTATCAAGATTAACAATCTGGGGTCGATAGGTTAAAGATTGTGACTCGGTTTAAAGAGCAGTATGTTAATGGTATTTTTAAAATTTTTTTAAACAAACAAATTGCTGATACAATTATGGACAGATAAGTTCAGTATTAGGTAAAACGGACTTAACCCCATATAACGAATAAAACAAGGGCCAAAAAATGAAAATAACAGTAGCCATGCGGGTAGTCGGCGGTTTCGCCTTAATTACAGTTCTGCTATTAATTCTCGGTATAGTTGCAGTAAACAGTTTAAGAAGTATAGAAAATGCCACCGATCAAGTGAATACTTTGACTATCCCCACTGTCAGTGGTAGCAGTCAACTAAAAGTTTCATTTTTGAATATGGGCCGTTTAACCACTGAAGCCTACTATGAAACCGAATTAAGCGAACTCAAAAATAAACAGGCTTCTTTCGAAAAAAGTAAAAATAACTTTGACAGTGAAATCCGTAGCTTAACAGCCATCGTCAGCAAAGAGCCTGATTTGCGCCAATCTTTAATTGAAACAGAAGAAATCTACAACGATTATCTTGTAAATGTAAATTCAATTTTCGATAACAAACAAGCCAGTTTAGACTATGCCAGTAAGGTTGATAGTCTATTGGGTGATATAGAAGACAATTCGGATGACACCTCAACCTATATTCTTGACTTTGCTGACCTAGATATTGTTGCAAAAAATAAGAAATTGGCTAAAGCATCTGAAGTCAGCAATACCCTAGAGACAAGTTTATTATCGCTACTAACGGTAGGCGCGGAATACGTTAAAACATCCACCCTTGTGCGTGCTGATACCTTGGGTAACGAAGTTGATCTAGTTGTTAGTCAGATCAAAGAAAAGGTAGCCGAGATTCAAACTGCAGCAGACAGTCAAGATAGCAGTGGCACTCTAAACGAAATTTATAGCTTGATGGATAACGTGGTTACTGCGGTAACATCATCAAACGGTTTATTGCAGACTCAAGTTAAGCGTTTAAATGCGAGAAACCAAGCGTCAACGTCTTATCGCGCTTCAGAAGATAATATCAGTCAAGCTATAAAAAAATTGGATGATTTACTCAAACTTACTGATACAAAAACCGTCGAATCCAAAAAGGAAGTAGCAGGTTCGGTTAGCTCAGGATTGTGGTCTACTATCGTGATCGGACTTATTTCTGTTGTCGTCGCAGCCGGCATTGCCTTTATTACCGTTAACGCCATTATTAAACCTTTACACAAAGTTAATGAAATGCTTAAAGTTGTTTCCTCTGGTGATTTAACTCGCAAATTAGATGATTCAAAAGACGATGAGTTTGGCGAATTAGCCAAAAACTGTAATAACCTAATTAACAGTCTTAAAGCGCTTATTTCCGGTATCAGTTCACGCGCAGCACAATTAGCAGCGGCCTCTGAAGAAACCTCAATGGTCACGGCCCAAACGACCTTATCAATACAAGAGCAAAAATCACAAGTGGCGCAAGTTGCGACAGCGACATCAGAGATGCATAGCACCTCACAGGTAGTGTTACAAAGCGCAGAGCATACACTTAATCAAATTCGCCATGCCGATAACGAGGCTGAGAAAGTTAAGCTCATTTCTGAGGAGAATAAAAAGATCATCCTAGTCTTAGCCAAAGACGTGGAACAAGCCGCTGATGTTATTAATAAATTACACCAAGATAGTGCCAGCATAGGCGGCATTCTTGACGTTATCCGCGGCGTTGCTGACCAGACCAACTTATTGGCGTTAAATGCTGCCATAGAAGCCGCTAGAGCAGGTGAACAAGGCAGGGGCTTTGCTGTTGTTGCTGATGAAGTTCGTACGCTTGCCAGTCGCACACAAAAATCAACTCAAGAAATAAATTCGATGATTGAAGTATTACAGGCTGGCGCTGAAAAAGCCGTGGCGGTAATGAATCAAGGTAAAGAACAAACCACCTTATGTGTATTGCAAACTGAAAAAGCGACTGCGGCCCTGCAGTTAATTACTGACGCAGTTCATAAGGCTTACGATGTAAGTAGCCAGATTGAACAGTCGGCAAAAGAGCAGAACGTAGTATCACTTGAAATCAGTGAAACTCTAGAAAACATAGTGGGTATTGCCGAGCAAACCACTATAGGCGCTCGTCAAACTTCAGAATCGAGCCAAGAAGTGGCCCGATTGGCAGAAGAGTTACAAAATTCGATTCAACAATTTAGAGTCTAATTTTTCATTTCAATGTAAAAAACCGCCAGTTGGCGGTTTTTTTGTAAGTAGCTTAAGTGCTCACTTGAATTTATTGTCTTTAAGCCAATCTTTTATCAGCAATGCAATACGCCGATGATCTTGTTCTGCGTACACTAATAATAAAGCCGCCATGGCTTTCTTGGCCCTAACCTTAGGTTGTTGGCGAGCAAACAACTTGCTTAGAGGTGACTGATATACCCCGTTGTTTGACTTCACAATTTGCTCGCCTCTAATTTAACTAAAGTTAAATGTATTTACCTTATTCGAACAAGGCCTTATGCAAAACGTTAACGACGTCGGTGCTATCGTTATTACCCACTAAAAATGACATGTTATGAGGGTTAGCACCGTAACAGATCAAACGTAGATTGTAGTCGCTGATAGCTGCAAATATCTTGCTCGACACACCCGCAGCACTATGCATGTTATTACCTACCACGGTGACTAAGTCGTAATTTTCTTCAACTAATACATTACAAAATTGACTCAACTCTTCGATAGTTTCACGGTTCAAACGCTGTAGTACAGAGTTAGGTGGGTTGTCTAAGGTAAACGAAACTGAAATTTCAGATGTCGTCACTAAATCAACACTCAACTTATGTTGGGCAATGATGGTAAATACTTTTTGTAAAAAGCCCTGAGCAAACATCATCTTCGGGGTTTTAACAGTTACCATAACCTGATCTTTACGCCGAGTAATCGCCCGATATGAAGGCTCTGTTGTGCAGTCTCGTACTATCCATGTTCCGCCTTTTTCTGGCTCTTTACTTGAACCCACAAAAACTTTAATATTTTTTCTAAGTGCTGGCTCCATCGTTGCCGGATGCAATACCTTAGCACCAAAGGTAGCCATTTCGGCTGCTTCTTCAAAGCTTAGTTCTGGTAAGGGTCTGGCGGCTGCCGTTATTCTTGGATCGGTAGTGTACACCCCGATAACATCAGTCCATATCTCGCAGGTTTCAGCATCCAGTGCTTCAGCCAATAAAGCAGCAGTAAAGTCTGAACCACCTCGGCCTAATGTAGTAGTATTACCATCTGGGTCTGAACCAATGAATCCTTGAGTTACCAACACTTTAGATGCCAACTCAGGCAATAATAAGCTCTGAGATAATTGACGAATCTCATCTAACTGTGGCGCAGCCTGACCAAATTCGTTATCGGTACGCAGTACTTTTCTCACATCAAAATTGCCCGCATTTAAGCCATTTTGCTTTAATACAGCACTAAACAACAAAGAAGATAATCTTTCGCCGTGTGACAATAAGGCGTCTTTTAAATCAGGACGATGTAATAACTCTTCATGCAGTGCGAGTTCTTTTAATGAATCTAATAACTCTGCTAGTTTATCGCTGACATCTTGCGAATTGTCTAAGGCATTCAAGATAGCAAATTGAATGTCACTGATTTGTGCTACTTTTGCCAAAACTTGCTCAGTTGTCATCGCAGTGTGGGCGATATCGACTAACAAATTTGTCACGCCAGCAGAGGCACTAACCACAACTACTTTAGTCTTGTTGTTACTTTTAACTATGTTTGCGCAATTTTGCATTGCAGCAAAATTAGCCACACTCGTACCGCCAAACTTGGCTACATTCAACACAATCCACTCCTCACTTAAATTTAAAAAATTGTCTTAAAAATGGTCGATAAAAATAGCAGTTTTAGTTGCCAAGAGAAAATAAAAATTGAATCTGTACGCTTTTTTTTTGAGATTAGTTTATTTTGATTTAACTTTAACCACAGACTAATCCCTCTAACTAGGTGATTAAAAGTAGGAAGTAAGCACGCAAACACTGTTTGCTAAGAATATTAGCGACTCTTACTCGGTTTCTTTAATAGAAACTTTATCTCCTACCGCAATATTATTGCGCTTGAACCAACCTTGATTCATTTCCCACGCATACAGAACTTTTTCAGATGAAGAGGTAGTGGATTCATCATGAGGTGTCATGGATTTAATATCGGTGATCGTGCCATCTTTGCGGATGAAAGCCACATCTAAGGGTATAAAGGTATTACGCATCCACATACCCGCTGTTTTAATCTGATTGAAATTAAACAACATCCCACAGTCACTGCACATTGATTTACGGTACATCAAACCTTGACTACGTAATTCGAAGCTATTCGCGTATTCAAGTCCAAGACTTTTACCCTGCACCTCAACTATTATTTGAGGAAATACGGTATTTGTAGATTGAGCATTGAGAGAACAACAAAATACTAAAGACAATAAAAATAAACGAAGTTTCATAATAATTAACTTAGTAGGCAATGGTTAATAAACAGGTGTTAGTTTACAACTTTTTACATCAACAACCCATTTGTTTAGCGCTGCATTCCCATTCCTGCATTGCGGATACCTTGTTCAATAAGCACTGACATATTCTGAATGACGACTTATTAATATGGACGGTATAAAGTTTTCGGTATTAAAAAAGCCGGAAGGTTTCCCTATCCGGCTTGTGTGGTTAATTATTGACTAAGGTCTCATTAAGCTATTTTTAAAGTTGGGATAATGTTCTTCTTGGCTTCTTCTTCAGCCGCCTTAAACGATGGCATACGATCGAAGTTCAGATAGCGGAATACATCACCCGACATTGATTCAATCTTATTGGCATATTCCATATATTCTGCAGCACTTGGGATTTTACCCACAATGGCACCAACGGCCGCCATTTCAGCAGAACATAAATACACGTTTGCACCATCACCTAAACGGTTAGGGAAGTTACGAGTAGAAGTAGACAATACGGTAGCGCCTGCTTCTACTCGTGCTTGGTTACCCATGCACAGTGAACAGCCTGACATTTCAGTACGAACACCCGCTTTAGCGTAGATATTGTAATAACCTTCTTCTTTAAGCTGGGCTTCGTCCATCTTCGTTGGAGGCGACATCCACAGACGTGTTGGTAAAGTGCCGTCATATTGCTCTAATAATTTACCAGCGGCACGAAAATGTCCGATGTTAGTCATACAAGAACCAATGAAAACTTCGTCAACTTTGTCACCCGCAACCTCAGACAAGGTTTTGGCATCATCTGGGTCATTAGGACAACACAAAATAGGCTCTTTGATTTCGTTCAAATCGATCTCAAGTACTTCAACGTATTCGGCATCAGCATCAGCTACCATCAATTCTGGTTTAGCTAACCAGTCTTCCATCTTACGAGCACGACGCTCAAGGGTACGTTGATCGCCATAACCTTCGTTAATCATCCAACGTAACATGGTGATGTTCGAGGTAAGATACTCAGCAATTGAGTCTTGCGAAAGTTTGATGGTACAGCCGGCAGCAGAGCGTTCTGCAGAAGCATCAGACAATTCAAACGCTTGTTCGATAGTCAGATCATCTAAGCCTTCAATTTCTAGAATACGACCAGAGAACGCGTTGATTTTACCTTTCTTAGCCACGGTTAATAAACCCGCTTTGATGCCGTATAAAGGGATCGCATGTACTAAGTCACGTAAAGTAATACCGGGTTGCATTTTACCTTTAAAACGCACCAATATAGATTCAGGCATATCCAAAGGCATAACACCGGTAGCAGCAGCAAAGGCCACTAAACCAGAGCCTGCAGGGAAAGAAATACCCATTGGGAAACGGGTGTGTGAGTCACCACCGGTTCCGACAGTATCAGGCAACAACATGCGGTTTAACCACGAGTGGATAATACCGTCACCTGGACGCAAAGATACGCCGCCACGATTCATAATAAAATCAGGCAAAGTGTGCTGAGTTTCAATATCGATAGGTTTAGGATAGGCCGCTGTGTGACAGAAAGACTGCATGGTTAAATCTGCAGTAAAACCTAAACACGCTAGGTCTTTTAATTCATCACGAGTCATAGGTCCGGTGGTATCTTGTGAGCCAACTGTGGTCATTTTAGGTTCGCAATAAGTGCCAGGGCGAATACCCTTTACACCACAGGCTTTACCAACCATTTTTTGAGCCAAGGTATAACCCTTGCCCGTATCGACAGGCTGCTCAGGTTTGCGGAACATATCATTAGCAGGTAGGTTAAGTGATTCACGCGCTTTATCAGTTAAACCGCGACCAATAATTAAATTGATACGGCCACCAGCGCGCACTTCGTCTAACAACACTTTAGATTTGTACTCGTAGGTTGCTAGAACTTCGCCAGTTTTGTGATTGGTAATTTTACCTTCAAGAGGGAAAATATCGATCACATCACCCATGTTCATTTTTTCTACGTCGGCTTCAAAAACTAAGGCTCCAGCATCTTCCATAGTGTTGAAGAAAATTGGTGCGACTTTACTACCGATACAGATACCACCACCGCGTTTATTAGGAACGCCAGGCATATCTTCACCGAAGAACCACAATACTGAGTTAGTCGCCGACTTACGTGAAGAACCAGTGCCGACTACGTCACCTACAAAAGCAACTGGATAACCTTGAGCTTTGATATCTTCGATTTGCTTTAATGGACCTACTTCACCATGTTTTTCGGGTGTCAATCCATCTCGAGTCATCTTAAAAGCGGCACGCGCATGTAAGGGAATGTCAGGACGTGACCAAGCATCAGGTGCGGGAGATAAATCATCGGTATTAGTTTCACCGGTGACTTTGAATACGCTAACAGTAATTTTTTCAGCTAATTCAGGTTGCGCAGTAAACCATTCTGCTTCTGCCCAAGATTCAATGACGTCTTGTGCAAATAGATTACCTGCTTTTGCTTTGTCTTCTACATCATGGAAACGGTCGAACATTAACAAAGTATGTTTCAATTCTTCCGCAGCTAATTCAGCTAATTCGATGTCGTCTAAGGCATCAACTAAGGTAACGATGTTATATCCACCGTGCATATTACCTAATAATTGAATGGCTGCATCTTTAGAGATCAAGTTGCATTGTGTCTCACCTCTGACAATGGCGCTTAAAAATCCGGCTTTGACATAGGCCGCTTCATCCACACCGGGAGGAACTCGCTCAGAGAGTAACTCAAGTAAAAAACCCTCTTCACCGGCTGGTGGTGCTTTGAGCAACTCTACCAAACTAGCGACTTGCTCTGCATTTAACGCTTGAGCTGGAATGCCTTGAGCCTCACGTTCTGCAACGTGTTTACGATATTCTTCTAACACTATACGATCCTCTTGGTTGGCTCCGCTGGTACTACTTATCATGGAGGCTAGAAATAAACTCAAACATTATAAAGCTTTCGCTTGAAAATTAAAATTTATCTCGTCCTTTGTTTACTGATAGTCACTATTATTTTTAGTGATAAGGCTTTGAAATTATGTGTTTTTTAACCAATTTCAGTGATTTATTTAGGGCTGAGCAGAAATTCGAAAAATTTGGCCCTGCGCACTATCAGTTAGTATATAAATACTGCCATCAGAATGCACTTTAATATCACGCAGTCGTTGGCCAATTTCACTAAACAATACACTCTGTTTTATCACTTTATTCGACTCTACATGCAACCAGTAAACTTGCTTAAACTTAAGGGATGTCACTAATAGATCCCCCTGTAAATCAGCAAACATTGGCCCATAATAAACGACCAAAGAGGAGGGTGCGATAGAAGGAGTCCAATCAAGCCACGGTTGTTGCATACCAGGGTATTCGGTAAATGGGCTAATACGAGCACCTGAATAATCCAGTCCGTTAGTAATCACCGGCCAGCCATAATTATTGCCCGATGAAATGATATTAACTTCATCCCCACCAGCGGGTCCATGTTCATGAGAGAAGACTAGGGTTCTGACTGGATCATAGATTAGGCCTTGTGCATTACGATGCCCCAAAGAATAAATATAATTCTTCGACTCAATAGTATCTCCTTTACTCCCCTCCTCTGCCAATGGCATATTATCTTGTCCAGAAAACGGATTATCTAGGGGCACTGTCCCGTCATCATTAATGCGAATAATCTTGCCCAATAGGCTATCTAAGCGTTGAGCTTGCTCACGATAATCAAAGCCATCGCCACTGGTAATCAAGAGCGAATTATCAGGCAGAAAAACCATACGCCCCGCAAAATGTACTGGCGTATCTTTAGCCGGGGTCACCGTGAATAAAACCTGCTGCTCAGTTAATGTTAAGCCATTTAATTTTGCTCTCATCACTTTGAGTGCATTTTTTTCATCCGTCCCTGCGGCATAACTCAAATAAATCCAACCATTTTGTAAAAAGTTAGGATGTAAAACAACATCTAATAAGCCACCCTGACTTTTTATATAGACATCGTCTGGTAGACCACTTATCGGTTCACTTACCTGCCCCTTGATGATTTTTCTTAAGTTACCACTACGCTCTGTGACCAGTAATTCATCATTCGGCAAAAAAGCCAAAGACCATGGAAAGGATAAGCCCTCTGCCACTGGGCTAATTTGATAATTAAATAAGTCACTTTTTGCATTGGACCTTGTGCCTTGCTCTGCTGCGTCTAGGGAAAAGGTAAGCAGCATTAAAGTACTCACTAGAAATTTGACTTGAAGGGCGACCAATAACTTATTTTTCATCATCACTACGGGTATTATTTGGGATATGACACAGATAGTGCCATGATATCGCTAAACTAATCCATCATAGCCTGATATTTATGCAACGATTTTTTGTACTTGTTGGCCACTTTGCCTTTGCTTGTTTAGTCACTTTTGTTTTATCTAGTGTGGTACACAGTCAATTTGTACTGCAGGGATTGGTGGATATTGGGATCACTGTATCTCTGCATGACCGACTTAATATGACAATAGATGATCTGCAAGGCCTATTTGCGACCTTAGGTGCGATCATCAGTCTTAGTTTGTTGCTTGGTTTTTCTACAGTTGCCGCAATCAACAAGTTCACAAAAACGCGGCACTACAATACTTATTTGTATCCTCTTGCTGGGTCAGTTGCTATATGGGTCATGCTAGCGGCGATGCACCCCATCATGAATATTACAGTGCTGGCCAGTGCCCGCAGCACTGCGGGCCTTGTTAGCCTGTGTATTTGTGGTGCCATTGGCGGTATTATTTTTTCAAAAATAAGAGCACAGTAAGGCATTAGTCTTACTTAATTACCTGTAACTCGTCTGGCAAAGACTGCATGTCTGAGTAGCACAAAACCAAACAAAAACGATAGCATGAGTAAATTTAAACTGGCACCTTGACGAACCTCTTGCTCTTCATATGCGCTACAGTTATCAACCGAGCCACCGGAAATCGGTATTAATTTAACCGCAACAACATAATCGACTTCGGTTTGTGCCCCGAGCGAATCATAGATAATATTACCTTTGATGTCTCTCGCTGGACCCGTCATTAAGGCTGTTGCAGCAATTTCATTGTCATCATTAATAGCGTTAGCCTGACTAATGGTAAAAGGCGAGTTGCATTCTAGTAAGCTATTTAATCCTACAAACAAATCATTACGGTAATCATACAAAAAACCTTCAGTACGCCTAAGCCCAGAGGTAGCTTCCGATTCGCCATAGCCCACTACCATACCTTGATTATTAATGGCGTTGGCAACACTGCCTGAACTGCTAAAAAAGTCATCTGGGTAGCTCGTGAGCGAGGCGTTAATATCGTGAACAAAAAACTTAGTTTTAGTCAGACCACTTACGTTTTTAGTCACATAACCTACAGCTAAATTATCATTATTCACATCGGTCGCCGCGCTTGCATAAACCCCATCATCATAGTTGATGGTGAGAACCTCATCATTAATATAAAAAGCGGCCGCCGTGGTTAAAGAGCTTGTAGCTAAATATTGGGCTGGGGACTCTCCCACTGCTACGCCATAGTCATTAATAGCCACCGCAGTGCTGCTATAAATAGTGGTATCTGTAATGTCGGGGGTAATTAACATATCTAAAACTAAGATCTCACTGGTGTTACCTTTTCCATCTAATTGCCAGATGATGCCCCGTTGCTGCGCAATAGAGGAAACATTGTTATTCAACTCAATACTGAGGGCGCGTAAACACGATTCTAGCGGAATATCACCTCTTTTATCTTCATCGTCACAGGCTTCTACACTCGCTTTAAAGGCGCTCGATGTGATTGCAGTCGTGCCTATACCCACAACCTGATTATTGGCATTAATATCGTAGGCATCACTTAAGCCCCCTGCGGTGATATCGGGTGGCAATAATTCAAACGACTTCCCCTCTATTAAGGCGAAACCCCGTGAATAAAAGTCATTAAGTACATAAGTCACATCTATCACATCATTGCTAACATAAGATAAAAGATAAAACCCATCTTGACTCAGACCCACTGCATGACCTAAGTCGTTAATGCCGCGAACCATGGTTGTAGCGCTATTGCGATAGGCCCCAGTTGAACTGTCGATACTGTCAAAACCATGCAGTAATTCATCGCTTGACTCATCCGCAAGATAACTGTTGTAACTTGCGATCTGCTGAAAGAACTGATTTTCACTATTGGATGAAATATAGGTGTATACAAATGTGTAGTCAGTATCGTTTAGGTCCCAACCTTTGGCACTTTCAATATCAGTAAGGTAAGTCAGCATGATGGCAGAAGCGAAGTCGAGTAAAGTAAAGTCAATCGTTGGATTATAAGGACTTTGTAAATTTACAGAGACAGTTCCAGAGGCGTTAATTGCAGATGGAAATGAATTTTCTGCCAAGCTAGCAATAGGCAGTTCAACAACACGATATTGTGCGCCGTGAGAGTGTGAGACAAGCAATAGTGCAGAGCTAAAAATGACAGCAAATTTTACTTTTTTATACATAATTCCTGCTTTAACAAGTAAGTTGCCTAAGCACCGCGCACACCTTTCTAGCAGAGCGATAAAAATCAAACTGATAGAGGATTTTGCTTGGTTAATTAGGGCTTAATATGGAAACGGGATACGTCGATAAAAGCCTGACTATTGACTGTGTATCGACGCCCCGACTCTGGAAAAACTAATCGTCTGTTTTTTGATTAACCAAGGTCATTTTATAGCCCGATGACGCTGAAGGGTCAGCTTCAAAAATCAGGTATTGTTCCTTGCTATCTTCATTCAGCACCATATACATGCTGGTCAATTTGATATCGGTACCATCGATGGGAGCTATAGCATAAACATTGTAGGTGTTGTTGAGCAGGTTCACAGAGGCACTATTTTCTTGTAATACTGAAATTTTATTGGCGGCGGTTGCTATGATTTCATCGCTCAGGACAAAATAGAAAGTCACGCGACTAAAGTCATCTGAATCGGCTAAATTAATCACTTTAATGCCATGACTATATATACTGGCACTACTGCTTTTGGTCACCGTTAATGTTTTAACTGTCGTTTCATAACCATCAACAATACCATCATTATTTTCATCAATATCACCGTCATTGTCGTCGTCGATGGGATCTTTTTTACCATATAAGAACAAAGTATTGTCGGCGTTTTCCTGTAAGCTCAGCAAAGCATTATTAACGTACAATTTATTGGTATTGCTACTGCTTACATAAAAGTCATAGTCACCATTTGAGGTAATGGTGGTATCGCTGAATTGATTAAGTCCCAGTTGACTAAACTTAACTTCGCTTTGACCATCTAATTTAACTTCTACATCAATCTCGCCAAAATAGTCTGGTAAATAATCATTTAATGCGATGCCATTGTAAAAACTAAATTTAGCTTCCGAATCCACATCTTCCAATTCAGTTACGCCATTGACGCCAATACTGTCGATAGTGAACGGAGATGAGCCAACTCCAGTATTTTCACGCAATACAATGACATATTGACTCACAGCAGAGTAAGTTTGGTCTACTGAAGTGTAAATTACCTCAGTACTGCCGGCGGGTGTAACATAATAAATATACTGATCTTGTTCCACTTTAATGTTGTCAGAAAGCGCCTGAAAGCCAGCAGTGTCTATTAATATTGCTTCGTTAAAAGTTTCGTTATCTTTAGACATATAGAGATCAACACTTTGATAGCTAGGGTGAATATTTAACAAGCGAACATTAAATAAATCATTGTCATCGTCCCCATCATCATCTACTAGGTCGATATCAAATTGCAGCACTGTAGGTTCGCGTACATCCCCCATTAAAGCGATAAACTTAATCTGGTCTTTTACTATTTTCACACTGTCTTCGTAAACAATCTCTAAATCACTTCTAGCACTGCTTTCTTCATCTTGCCAAGCCAACTCAATATAATACGTTCCTTTGTCTAAGGCGTTGTTAGCACTCACTTTGGTGTAAGCTACCGAGTTATAGGTCACTTCGATTTCATCAACCGTATCTTCGTCGAGGTTTTCATCAACCGTTAGAAAGATGCCTGGCGCATTCGATGAGGCATTGTATAACTTAATGTAACCATTGTTGTCTTCGTCACTACTGCCAGACCCACAGCCGGACAAGGCCAATATCACTAAACACAAATACACCATAGGGTTGAATGGCTTCAGTAGAACGCTTTTACACTTCATTGTTTCTCCAATTATTTAATCAATTATTATTTATAGCCAAACTGACACTTACTATTTTTAGACCCCTTAACCGTGTTGGCGAGCACTAAAAATCTTGATGACGGGTGCTGATGGGACTAAAGGATATAGCCTAAGTTCACGAGCATAGATGCCCTTTACGCTATCTTTACGCTTTACTGACAGAGGCTTACATTGGAGGGGTTGATATAAAATCGGAAAGAACAATAAGGAGTCTTGCAAGAGAAAATGGGGAATTTATCGTTAAGTGGCTCTATTTACTCTACCAAAGCGAGTAAATAGAGCCTAAGTTTTGTCAAAAACTAGCGCAATTTTAAGGTAGATCTTTGCGCATAAACATCACACCAGTGCCCCATCGATCTTTAAATCCTGGCCAAGGGGCAGACATTTTACCACTCTCATCTTTGACTTGATTACTTAATTGGCGCTTGGGCAGATAATCACAGGCTTTTTCATCAGTCTTAACCTTACAATCTAAGAAAGCTAAGGTCATATGTTGATTTATCCGGTTAAGGGTTTCACTGCTCCAACTTGGCTCAAAATAATGACCAATATCGATATCGGTGGCATAGGTTTCTTGCGGAGCAGGGTGAGGTGCAATGTTATGCCGCGCGTTTTGGTAGACCAACAAGTAACTTTCTTTGCTACCACTTTGTTCATA
The DNA here is from genome assembly GCF_040012495.1 of Paraglaciecola sp. 25GB23A. Lineage (NCBI taxonomy): Bacteria > Pseudomonadati > Pseudomonadota > Gammaproteobacteria > Alteromonadales > Alteromonadaceae > Paraglaciecola > Paraglaciecola sp. 25GB23A. Next base: position 114,673 of record NZ_JBDYKM010000001.1, on the reverse strand, counting down.
CAATTTTTTTACGCCATTCTCATAGCCAGACACATCATCATGATCTCCCACCACATATAGACTCGGAACCTTAATATTAAGCAGAGCTTTGTCACTGTGCACATTGAGTTCTTGTCCCCATGGAGAAAAAGCCACCATGGCTTTCCAGCGCGGATCTACCCTTTCACGTCCAGCATTACAGCTATTAAACACCGGTAATAATGCTTTTGCTGCTGCTTCAGGAAATCCTTGTTGCTGCAGTCCCGCTTGCGAAAAACTATAACATCCACCAATAGTATTAATAGCGCCGTAGCCGCCCATTGAATAGCCGATAACGGCTGCATGAGAATTGTCGATAATGCCAGCCAAAGGGGAACTCGATTGGCTAAAATAATCTAAAACAAACTGCTGATCCCGTGCTCGATTAATTAAGGTGCTGGGAAAGCCAGCAAATGGCCCATTTTTGAAGTCAATTTCAGCAGTGGTAGAGTCAGTATGATCGATTCCTACGACCACATAGCCGTGACTGGCAAGATGCTCACCTAGATAGAACATGATGGTGCGATACCCAGTATAACCATGAGACAATACCACTAATGGAAAGGTAGTACCTGTTGATTCCGGCGCATCGCGGTAGGCATTGGCTGCCAGACTAAAGGGCACATGCAAACGACTGACATTTTCATAACTGGTTTTTTTTGCTCCTTGCTCAGGAGTCGCGGGATACCAGACTTCAAGAGTTAAGCTGCGGTCTTGTTTAGATTGATAATCCACTGCACTTAACTGCTGTGGATTTGTTGCCTGCAAGGTCCGTACGCCGACCTTGTATTCACCAGGCAAGGCCAATTCAGGTGTCACCGAGGGCTGATGGGTATAGAGTTGCTGCGGATCTGACGCTTGGGAGTTAGTACTAAATAATAGGGCACAGACCACTAAACTCGATAGTGGTTTAAGTCGTTTGCGGTAAAGGTTTGAATTAAACATAAAGATCCTTTAATTAGGGATGTTGTTGCAAATAGGCCTGCGTACGTTGCAGTGCATTTTGTCGAAGGTTGGCATAAAAAAGACTAAAATCAAGCACATGATAACTGTGGTTTGCTTGGTCTAGGTGATTAGAGAAGGCATTATCGTGTTGCTGGGCGACCTCTAAACGACCATCTGCTTGACACTGAGCCCAAGTCAATTGTGGACTGATGGGCGGAAGTTGGCTAAATTTGAAACCTGGATTGCGCGCCAACAACATGTCTATTGGCGTGCGCTTAAACTCAACTGGCATGGCCCCTAAGTGTTGAGTCTTAGCTACTTTTTCCTGCCCAGTTTGCCAGCTTAAAGGGTTTACACAAGCGCTCGCTTTATTGTTGCCGCTTTCATCAAGATTAAACTCCCAGCCGGAGGTATACCAATGAGGCACCCTTCCCTCTGACGTGCCGCCTGCTCCGTAGGTGTCATAACTAATGATACATCCCGTTTGCAGCGCAGTTTGGCACAAGGTTAAAGAACGAAAGCTGCGGGTAAACTTATCCAAAGGCAACCAATAACCAAGCACATAGGCAGCAACAAGTTTTTGTTGAATAGGCTGGGTATCGATTTCTTGTTCTAATAAACGCAAAGCATGTGCGGTGCCCTGACTATGACTGACGATGATAAACGGCCGGCCATGATTAAAATGGGTGAGAAAATAATCAAATGCTTGTTTTATATCAGTGTAGGCCAAGTCTAAGGCTTGTGATGCAGGGCTCAGGGCATCACTTAAAAAGGCTTGTAAGTGAGCTTCACGATAATGAGGCGCATAAATGCGACAACACCCATTATAGATGCTCGCCATACTGGACAGCATATACTCGATAGACTGTGCCTCAGAGTTATCCTCACTCATGGTGGAGTTCCAACCACCCGGCCCCACATAACCAGTAGAGTGAATAAAAAAAACATCAACCGGTGGCTCAGGATAATCTTGACTAAGGTCGGTCTCTGGCGGGATTAAATCGGCGCTATCGTCTTTGTCTGGATGCGAGACCCAAAAATAACTATCTTGATAATCTGGGGCTTTAGGTGCTTGACTAATATCGAACATCTCTGGGGGCGATAAATAGGCCAATACAGCAGTCTTGGCAAAAATACCGAGCAAGACCACAACAGAAACAATACCAGCGACAGACCACAGTCCGACTTTAAGCGACTTACGCACCAACAGTTCACCACAACCAACCTTCAATTTGGCTATTTAACGTATAAATACGATTTAATGCAACAAAGCGATTGTAACGATCAATATTTAAGTAGAGGGATCAACCTTAATACCGTGGCTACCATTTACTCTGAACCAGCCGGCAATACTGTATCGATCCCTTTGTGTAACAAGGACTTCATGTGGAAAAACATCACTGAGAAACATAACGCAATCGTTGAATTTAGGCGCCACAATTAGTACGGGTGATATTTGTTTATCACGATACAAAAGTAATTCTCCCTCATCATCTTTGCACCAATCAGTATTTAAATAGAATACGGTACTCAGTACTCTGTTGCTGGAACCTTTAAATGCATCTACGTGACGTTTATAAAAATCACCGCGACTATAATGAGAATAGTGGCATTCAAAATCAAACAAGCCCATAAATAATCGCCGGTTAATACCAATTCTGAGTTGCTCCATAACCGCCAAATAGTGCCTTTGCACTTCAGAATTACCCTCTAACCAATGTAAGGTATTGCTACGCACTTTGTCATTTAGTTGCTGGCCAAGTTCGCGTCCAATAGCAGCAGGTTTAAAATCCTGTTCAGAAAAACCTTGTAGCTCGTGCAAAATATTGTGAGTCAGTAATGGCGATAAAAAATCGTGCAATAAACAATAACCCTGTGCAGTTAAACACTCAGCGATATGATCGATTTGAAACTCAGATAATAAAAATTTTGTACTTGGCTCACGCATTAACAAGCGACTCATCATAATAGGGTGACATGGGGACAATAGTGACCTAAAAATAGATCGGCGATCTAAGCGAGCCTTATACCAGTAATTTTATAAATTGCTACGCAAATATCGTTAGTTAACAGCAAGACAATTCATCAGACTAGCATTGAATAACAAAGGGCTTACTTTGTTGGTGAGCGAGGTGATTGGTTAAAATAAAGGTATTTTGAATTAACGCAGCATCATGGCTGGCTCGATGCCGGGGTTGAGTAGTTTTAGCTAATAAGCTGTCTTTAGTGTGGTGCCACAAATTCATTTGCATCTCACTGAGCAGCATTTCTAAAGGACTAATTGAAAATGCCATCTTAATATTAGCGGCATAGAACAGTGTAATAAGCCAAGGTTGATCGACTACCCAACCATCAGAATAGGCAGTTTGGCCTTGCAAAAACTCATTAAGTTCAGCACAGACCTGTGTCACCGAGCGCCCATTTTTTTGCAATAAAGGCCGACTAATACCATGACATTGCTGCGCTTGCTCATCCCAATGCAGCCAATCGTCTTGCGGACGAATTAAACTGCAAAAGCGCTCGCCATTGGGTTTTATCACACCCACTTCTATAGGGTAGCTATGTGCACCAAAACCACTGGCTTCTACGTCAATAATAATCGGCACATAATTGCATTTGATAATGATTTCTTCCGTTTATGTGGTGTGGTAACCGGGCAAGCTAAAACAAAAAGGTATACATAGAATCAAGGTAACAAAATTATCACATTTCACAAGTTTTTAGGGACTGAGTTCCTTGGAATAATGCAATTTACGGTGATTGTCTAATATTATGCCATCATAACCTTGGGTACGATTGAGTAAATCGATGCCGTCTTGCACTCCTAATACAAACACGGCAGTAGAAAGCGCATCATTTAAAGTACTGCGAGGACCAAGGATAGACACACTTTGCACCTCATGACTTGAAGTACCACTCTTAGGTGAAAGGATGTGATGGTAACGTACTCCATCTTGCTCAAAATAACGTTCATAATCACCGGATGTCGACAAACCGATATTTTCCAGCGGTAACACCACGGCTTGCTTGTCAGCATCTCTCGGATCGCGAATACCTACCATCCACGGTTTACCTAGCCGGTCGCCTAATAAACGTGTATCTCCGCCAGCGGTGACCAAGGCATGCTCAAAACCTAAGTCTTGGAGTATGGCGATAGCATTGTCTACTGCATGACCTTTGGCAATGCCACCCAGATCAATCTTAACCTTAGGGTGGGCAAAGTAGATGGTCTGCTTTTGTGCATCAAGCACCACATAACGAAAGTTAATGGCCTCAAGTAAGGCTTTTACTTGTTCTTCGCTGGGTTTTACATGCTGCCGATAGTCAAACAAATAGCCCACACTGGCAAAAGTGATATCAAAAGCACCTTTTGTTTCAATCGACAATTCAAGAGATAAGGCAATAAGATCAAAAAGTTCTTGCGATACCTTAACGGGATGAGCGCCTGCTTGCTGGTTTAAGATGGCTAACTCACTAGTCACTATGTAGGGGCTCATCAGCTGATTGATCCGCTCCATTTCAGCCATCACGGCCGACATTCCCTGCTCAGCTAGAGTAGAAGAGTCGCTCCACACCTCGACTTGAATATTGGTGCCCATAATACCTTGTTTGTCTTGATACCACTGGGCATTAGTGACTGACACCCAAAAAGTCAGAAGTAGTAATAACGAAGTAGACTTGATGATGGCGATCATTTATTTAAATCCAAACCAGCTTGGTACAAAGTATTTTTCTTTAATGAAAAATGCTCTGCGGTAATGGCTGCAGCTTTTTTCAGTGGTAATTCTTTCATCAGCAATACCAGTAAACTCATAGCCTCGGGTGGCACGTCTGTTTGACTTTTTTTATTGCCACTGACTAATAACACAAACTCTCCGCGCTGATGATTTGTATCCGCTAATAGCCAAGCATGACAATTATCCGCGGTACCGGAGAAAAACGTTTCGAAAGTTTTGGTTAACTCTTTGGCCAACACCAGCTCTCTATCACCACCGAGTACTTCAATAATGTCTTTGACAGTTTGCGCAATCCGCCGCGGTGACTCATAAAATATTGAAGTAACAGGCTCTAATAATAAGCCCGCCAACACTTGATGTTTAGCTTGCATTTTAACTGGCAAAAAACCTTCAAAACGGAAGCGATCAGTGGGCAAACCTGCCGCACATAAAGCGGTGGTCACGGCACATGCGCCTGGCAGAGGAATAACATCTATATGAGCGGCCCGGCACTGGGTAACCAAACTGTAGCCGGGATCACTGATCAAAGGAGTGCCTGCATCAGAAATAAGGGCAATATTAATGCCTTGTTGCAAGCGTGAGATCAACTCGCCTGCCCGCTGAGATTCATTATGATCGTGCAGGGAGATTAGTCGAGTTTGAATATCATAATGTTGCAATAATTTAAGACTGTGTCGGGTATCTTCTGCCGCGATGAGATCCACCTGCGCCAGAATAGTTAAGGCACGATGGGTAATATCCGCCAAATTGCCGATAGGGGTGGGAACGATATATAACTTGCCAACTTCACTCACTAACATAACTCCAAATTCGAACCAAACTGTTTCAAGCACACAGGCCTTGATATTGGCTAAGCGGGTAGATATTTATGTGCGTTACTATAAACTAATAAACATATTTTTTACTGAGTTTGTGACATGGGTTTGTCTAGATTTTTATCAATAATACTAATTAGCTTTTTTATCGTCGCATGTAGCGCACCGACAACGCGCACTAATATGCCAGTCAAGGAAGAACAAAGGCTAGAAGAAACTCCGCAAATTATTGAAAATGTTGATTATTTAAAAAGAGCTGAAGTCGTATTTGCGCAAACCGGTTCAACTGAGAAACGCGATGAGCTTTTATTAAAAGCCGCTGATTTATTGCAACAACAAGGTGACTGTGTAAAAAGCTTAAAATTGTTGCAAATATTGGACAGCAGTTTGCAATCTCAACAACATAAACACATTGCCCAAATCCTTAGCACAGAATGTTTAATAACGCTGCAGCGCCCTGAGGTATATGAACATCGCGATTTACTGCTTGCTAAGCTCGTACCTGTAATTGGCTATGAGCAGCGAGTTTTTCATCTGCAAGCCACTCTTTATAGCCAACAACAGGCTTGGATAAAAGCCAGTGAAGCCCTATTAAAAACGGATGGCGACGACATTGCAAAGAGTCAACAAATTTGGCAATGGTTAAAAAATCTGAGCATCAAAGAACTCAGAAATGAAAAACTACGCAATACTCAATTACAAGCCTGGTTACAACTTAGTCTAATCGTGCACACCTATGGCCTTGAACCTGCTCTTCTTGCCGAGCAGATTGTAAACTGGCAAAGCCGTTTTGGTGATTCTGCCCTCGCTCGTCAATTACCCGCAGAGGTCAGTTTAAGTCTTCAAAAAACGCCAATAAAACCCTTTAGAATTGCGGTACTACTGCCCTTAAGTGGCAGACTGTCGAGTCAAGGTTTAGCACTTAAAGAAGGCATATTAGCGGCCTACTTGAATAATTTACCCGAGGCGTTAATTCCGCCTTCTGAAGCGGTTAGTATAAATAACACTTCACAGTCTGCATCACCCAATTATCGACAACTTAATTTCTTTGATTCGGCTTTAAAAACTCCCCAAGAATTAAATGACCTAGTCGCAGACTATGATTTTGTATTAGGACCTCTATTAAAAGAAAGTATTAATGGTTTAACCGAACTACTCCCCGCCGATAAAATTATGTTGGCACTTAATCGCATTGAAAATGAGAGTAAGAATAACTCGAATCCAATATTCGAAAATACTATGCCGTTAGCCAAAAAAGAGCATTATTTTTATGCCTTAGCACCAGAGGATGAAGCGGAACAACTCGCTCAATATATTAAACATAAGGGTTATAAACGTCCGATTATATTTACGGCTGATAACAGCGTTACAAGTCGAATGACTGAGGCTTTTATGAACTCGTGGATGAAAGATTCAGCCGGCCAAAGACAACCCGATGTTGCTGTTTTTTCTGACAGTAAAGACATGCGAGAACAAGTAGAGTCTTTGTTAGACGTTGCGCAAAGTAAAGCCAGAATAAAACAAATGGAAAACGTTGCTGACATCGAAGTCTTCAGTGTAGAGCGCAACCGTTTAGACATTGATGTTATGATTTTATTTGCCAACCCGGAGCAAACAGAGTTACTTAACCCCATTATTGAAGCTAGTTTAAGCCCCTCTTCTGCAGGGAGTTTGGCGGTATTTGCCTCATCACGCAGTTACAGCCTAGAGTTAAGCAAAAACAGCTTGCGGGATTTACGTAATCTAACCTTTAGCGACATGCCTTGGATGTTACCTGGCCATCAGTGGAGCGAATTAGCGAATCAAACCAACGAACTGTGGCCACAACGTTTAGACGCATTATTACGCCTCTTTGCCATGGGTTATGATGCTTACGAATTAATTGGTAATTTGCGTCAACTTCAAACCTTGCCACAAATCACTAAATCAGGTTTAACGGGAGAACTGAGTGTGACAGCCGATGGCGTGTTACATCGTCATTTGCCCTTAGCCCAGATTGTTCAAGACAGAGTATCGGTTCTTGCAATGGATTAAGCAGGCGCTATCTCCCCTAATCGGCGAGCAAGCTGAGAAACTAGCAAAACAATACCTAGAAGAACAAGGACTGGTTTATCTAATGCAGAATTATCGCTGTCGCAGCGGTGAGATAGACTTGGTCATGCGAGACCATCAAACCTTAGTTTTTATTGAAGTTAAATATAGAAGTAGGTCTGACTTTGGCGCGGCGATTGAGTATTTTCATGCCACTAAACGGCGTAAATTTGAATCTGCTATTGCCCATTATTTGCATCAACACAAGCTTAATCCAAGCCAAATAGACCACCGAATTGATATTATTGGTTTAGATGCAAATGTGCAGGGCCAAACAAAGTACACTTGGTTACAAAATGTATAAATATATCGTGCCGAATAGCACACAAAAAGGAACAAAATGGTAGAGAATATCAAGGCTAATTTTAATGAAAGCATCCAAATCAATATTGCATCAATGGAACTGCTTTCTGATGCAATTGCGGCAGCCACATTTATGATGGTCAATGCCTTGGTTAATGGTCAGAAAATCCTCTGTTGTGGTAATGGTGGATCAGCAGTAAGTTCCCAGCATTTTGCTTCATTGCTGTTAAACCGTTATGAGCGTGACAGACCAAGCTTGCCGGCTTTGGCATTAACTTCAGACAGTGCCACTATTACCAGTATTGCCAATGATTTTCATTTTGACGAAGTATATTCAAAACAAGTCAGAGCGCTAGGACAAGCAGGTGATATATTACTGGTGATGTCAACAACTGGACAATCACGTAATTTGATCAATGCCATGGAGGCTGCCCTGAGTCGAGATATGACTATTGTGGCTTTAACTGGCCGTGACGGCGGTGAAATGGCTGGTTTACTTGGTGAAAACGATGTTGAAATTAGAGTACCGTCTAACCGTACTTCGCGTATTCAAGAGGTTCATTTTATGATTGTTCATTGTCTCTGCGAAGGAATAGATGATTGTTTATTCCCACAAAATTTACAGGAGTATTAAGGTGTTAATGCAAAAAAATAAGCTTTCTTTGGTGTTGATTGCCGTGCTTATAAGCCTTCAAGGTTGTGCTGCTCTCGTTGTGGGAGCTGGAGTTGGTGCGGCTTCCGCGGCCCACGACAGAAGAACTTTGGGCGCACAAGTGGATGACAAAACCGCTGCTAGCCGGATCTCAGTAGCCCTTAGTGAAGTTGAAGCCTTAAAGAATCAAACCAGCATAACAGTGCAAGTATTCAATGGTACCGCTTTATTGGTTGGCCAAGCGCCAAGCAATGAACTTATTCAGTTGGCGCAGCAAACTGCCAATTCAGTCAAAAACATCAAAAAGTTGCACAATCAAATTCGCTTGGGCTCCCCTATATCGACTAGTGACTCTGCCAAAGACCTTTGGTTGTCTTCAAAAGTAAAAACCCAACTTATTGCTGATAAACGAATTGATGGACTTAATATTGAAATAGAAGTAGAAAATAGTGAAGTATTCCTAATGGGTTTAGTCAGCCAAGAAGAAGCCAACATTGCGGTAGATATCACCCGCAATATTGATGGTGTAAAGCAAGTAGTAAAAGCCTTCGAATATTTGTAAAACTTAGCTCAAGACCTAAGGTCTCGGTATATTGGCAAGTGGGTATAGGCGGCTACAGCATTGCCGCTACTCATGATACTTATTTGCAGGTTTATATGCCGTAACAAGGCATAAAATTCTGACTATGAGGAATAGAGCAAAGGACAGTGGAAGTTGATGCGGCTACCCAAAGCATTATAATTAGCATCAGATAATAAAAAAGGGGCAACTTTCGTTGCCCCTTTTTTATTATTAATTGAAACGTAATCACCTAGTGACTACCTTACTTCACCACTGTTAAGGTCGGTTTGCCCTTTTTAGTTGGTTTTTCTGGCTGTGCCGTCATATCTGGCTCGTCGGAGTCTATTTCGTCTTCTGGCGTAAATACGGTACCCGCACCATTTTCTTTTGCATAAATTGCCAACACCGCTTTACAAGGGATCACCAAGCTGCGTGGTACGCCACCAAAACGAGCGTCAAAGGTAATCTCATGATTACCCAATAACATCTTACCAGTTGAACTGGGGGATACGTTCAATACGATTTGCCCTGCTTGCACATGTTCCTGAGGAACCTGTGTGCCTGGGTAAGTGGCATTAACAACTAGATACGGAGTAAGATTGTTATCCACAATCCATTCGTAAAAAGCCCGCAATAAATAAGGTTGATTCGGCGTCATTGTCTTAATAATTATAATGGATTGTGAATTTCACGTTCTTGGTCTGTCAAAGATGCTTTGAATGAACTACGTTCAAATATACGTTTCATGTAAGCGCGCACATCTTTACTGCCATTACCCACTAATTCTATCTTCAATGCAGGTAGACGCCACAACAGAGGCGCTAAATAACAATCAACCAAACTGAACTCTTCGCTCATAAAGAATGGTGTTTCAGCAAATAAAGGTGCAAGACTTAGAATCGCTTCACGTAATTCATTACGAGCAGCTTCTATATCACCTTTAGCTTGAAGAATTTGCTCAGCAAGCGCATACCAGTTAGTTTGTATTCTGTGCATAGTCAAACGACTCTGACCGCGAGAAACAGGATAAACAGGCATTAACGGTGGATGAGGAAAACGCTCATCTAAATATTCCATAATGATATGAGAATTATATAAGACCAATTCTCTGTCTACTAAAGTTGGTACTGTGCCATAAGGGTTGAGGTCGATCAGGTCTTCTGGCAAATTGTTAGGGTCGGTATAACAAATCTCTACACCTACGCCTTTTTCAGCCAAAACAATCCTGGCTTGGTGACTGTAAATATCTAAAGTATCTGAAAACAACGTCATGATAGAACGTTTATTGGTGGCTACAGCCATTTAACTCTCTCCTAAAATATCTTTCCTATATCCGCTTTATTCAGATATACACTTGAACCAACTTAGCAGGCTTTTAGGGCTTTCTACTAGCGTGGCAACATAGACTAAAACTGAAAAGAAAGGGGCTATTCGCCCCTTACCATAAAATTTTGCGGATTATACATTATTTTTTGCCGATACGTTCGGCAAATTAATGAACATCTCGCCAATATTCTTTTTTCAGTAAATAAACTAGTACCAGTAACACTAAGAGAAACAACAACACATAGCGGCCAATAGCTTCTGATTCCAAGCGAGTAGGCTCACCGGTATAGACGAGGTAATTGACTATATCTAAAACTGCAGCATCATATTCTTCTGTAGTCATAACACCTGAGCCATCTGTTTTTAACCCAACGTGGCGTTCAACCATCTCTCCGTCAACCATATGTTCTTCAGTTGCTTTTCGAGGCAGACCTTGCAGCTCTTGCAAAACGTGCGGCATTCCAACTTCAGGAAAGACTAAATTATTAACCCCAAAAGGACGGCTGTCATCTGCATAAAAGGTACGCAAATAAGTGTAGATCCAATCAGCACCACGCACACGAGCAACCAAAGTTAAATCTGGTGGGGGCGCACCGAACCACTTAGCAGCCGACTCAGCAGGCATTGCGTTAGTAATGTGTTCGCCAGCTTTTTCTTGAGTAAACATTAAGTTTTCAGCACCTAGCTCAATTGGAATATCTAAGTCTTGAAACGAACGTTGATAACGCTGATATTGCATTTGATGACAGCCGAGGCAGTAGTTGTTAAATAGCTGCATACCTTTTTGTAAAGAGGCTTTATCGGTTAAGTCATATTCAGCTTTATCCAAATGGGCTCCACCACCAGCGGCATATACGCTGATGGGAAACACTAATGACAAAAGGATTAATAGTTTTCTCATTCTGTGATCCTCGCTGGAACCGGCTTACACTTCTCATTTTTACTGTAAATAAACAGCAGGACAAAGAAGCCGAAATACATAATAGTGGCAATTTGTGATGCGGTGATTTTCCAGTTCTCTTGTGGCGTCCCACCTAAATAACCTAGGAAAATAAAGACAGCAGCAAAAATCATCAGGTTCCACTTGTGTAGGCCACAACGGTAACGCCAAGACTTCACTTTACCACGATCAATCCATGGCAGTAGGGCTAAGGCGATAATCGCGCTAAACATTGCAATAACACCTAGCAGCTTGTCAGGCACTGCCTTCAAAATTGCATAGAAAGGCGTGAAATACCACACAGGGAAAATATGCGCAGGGGTTTTCAAGTTGTTAGCAATCTCAAAGTTAGGATGCTCTAAGAAATAGCCCCCCATACCTGGGTTAAAGAACATGACGTAGCAAAAAGCCAACAAGAAGAAGGCAAAGCCCACCAAATCTTTTAATACGATGTGTGGGAAGAAAGGTACGATGTCATCAATGATGTCGTACTTGTCTGTATAGTATTCATGAATTTTGAATTTGGTTTTTTCTTCTTCTTTTAACGAGCCTTTTTTACGTTTTACGTCGGTTCCGTCAGGGTTATTCGAGCCCACTTCATGCAATGCAACGATATGTAAAAATACCAAAATAACAATAACTAATGGCAATGCAATAACGTGTAGTGCAAAGAAGCGATTGAGTGTTGCACCAGAGATAACGTAGTCACCTTGGATCCAAATAACCAAATCCGGACCAATAACAGGTATAGCACTAAACAATGATACGATTACTTGAGCACCCCAGTAGGACATCTGACCCCATGGTAATACATAGCCCATAAAGGCTTCAGCCATCAACGCTATGTAAATAAACATACCAAACAACCATAGCAACTCTCGTGGTTTTTGATACGAGCCATAAATCATGCCGCGGAACATGTGTAAGTACACCACAATAAAGAACGCAGAAGCGCCTGTACTGTGCATATAACGTAAGATCCAGCCGTAATCTACATCACGCATGATGTATTCTACTGAGGCAAAGGCGCCCTCAGCAGTGGGGTTGTAACTCATGGTTAACCAAATACCGGTAACAATTTGGTTAACTAGTACGATGGTGGCTAAGAAGCCAAACATGTACCAGAAATTCATATTGCGCGGAGCGGGGTATTGAATAGCGTGTTGGTTAGCCACACGCATGATCGGTAAACGATACTCAATCCATCCCATTAAATTTTTCCACATATTATGCTGCCCCCTCTTCTGAACCAATCAAAATAGTGTTGTCGTCCACGAATGTATAGGGTGGCACAACCAAGTTTAGTGGTGCAGGTACATTTTGGAATACTCGACCAGCCATATCAAACTTAGAACCATGACAAGGGCAGAAAAAGCCCTCAGGCACACCTTCAACATATTCCTCAAATTCGCCGTCTTTTAAATGTTTCGGAGAACAGCCTAAATGTGTGCAAATGCCGACCAGCACTAAATATTCTTCTTTTAACGAACGGTAGCGATTTTGCGCAAAGGCGGGTTGTTGTGGCTCTTGTGATTCAGGATCTTTAAGTTGATCTTCATCATTGGCTAAAGAAGCCAACAATTCAGGAGTACGCCTGACGATCCACACCGGTTTACTGCGCCAGACTACGATGATTTGCTGTCCAGGTTCCATTTTACTGATATCAGCTTCAACATCAGCACCAGCCGCTTTGGCCTTAACACTGGGATTCCACGAACCAATAAAAGGCACAGCTGCGCCAACCACACCGACACCGCCCACGACAGAAGTAGCGACAGTTAAAAAACGTCGACGGCTGCTATCTTGAGGTTGGTTTTCGGCTCCAGACGAATCATGCGCATCTAAAGATACTTTGCTCATCCACTTTTCTCCGAGGGTTGCATTTGCTTAAACTTAGCTAATTGAGAGTAATAATTGTTGATACTCAAAAATAGACGTAACGGTTTTACTATTAACCGAAAATGATAAAAGAAAACCCACACAAAAGACAAGGCTTTCGTCAATTAATCGAAGAATTACTGATACTTAGCTTAATGACTATCGATTTTCGGCTAATCAATTTTAATTTGCTCAAATAATACACAAAAAAAACCCAGCAAAAGCTGGGTCTTTGAATCTGATTTCTCCAACGATTAACGTTTAGAGAATTGCGGTTTCTTACGTGCTTTATGAAGACCGACTTTCTTACGCTCAACTTTACGTGCATCACGAGTAACAAAACCCGCAGTACGTAGTGCTGGACGAAGTGTTTCGTCAAATTCCATTAATGCACGAGTAATGCCGTGACGAATTGCACCAGCTTGACCGCTGATACCACCACCGGCTACTGTCACGTACAAATCAAACTTCTCTGTCATTTCTAACAATTCAAGAGGTTGACGTACGATCATACGTGCTGTTTCACGACCAAAGAATACATCTAAAGGACGTTTGTTTACCACAATGTTTCCGCTACCTGCACGAAGAAAAACACGAGCGGTAGAAGTTTTGCGGCGGCCTGTGCCGTAATATTGATTATCTGCCATGTGTTATGCTCCTTAAAGGTCTAAAACTTGAGGCTGTTGAGCAGCATGATTATGCTCAGGTCCAGCGTAGACTTTCATTTTGCGGAACATGTCACGTCCAAGAGGACCTTTTGGCAACATACCTTTAACCGCTTTTTCAATGATCATCTCTGGTTTGTGGGCTTGTAACTTTTCAAAGTTAGTCTCTTTAAGACCGCCTGGATAACCAGTGTGTGAGTAGTAAATTTTGCCTTTGGCTTTATTACCAGTAACACGTACTTTCTCAGCATTGATCACTACAATGTAGTCACCTGTGTCCACATGAGGAGTGTACTCAGGTTTGTGCTTACCGCGTAAGCGGCTTGCGATTTCAGTCGCCATGCGACCTAATGTTTTATTTGTGGCATCAACCACAAACCATTCACGTTTTACCGTTTCAGGCTTTGCAACAAAAGTTTTCATCTAAAATTACCCAAAAAATTATGTATGTTACTTAGTTTCAGTCAGTTAAAAGAATTACAAAGTAGTTCTCTCACTGCCAGAAACCGCTTAAAATCAATGTCTTGACCCCTTCGAGTCGATCGATTCTTCCACTTTCCCAAAGTGGGGGTAACTGGGCAGGTCGCGGATTATACAGAAGATAACTAAAAACGCGAGACTATTTATGTAAATTTCCTCTGTCCCAACAAAAATAATAAGTCTCTGCAATATATTACATTATGGCTTGTTTATTTGAGCAAAGCCCAGCTGGCGCTAGTTATGTCTTGTAGACCAGAAGCTTGATGACCCGCAATGATTAGATAAATACGGTTGTTTTTGCTTTTCAACTAATGATCTTGGGACGTTTTTGACCACAAGCTTGAAAAGCTTGGTACTAGCACTGGTGTAGACTTTTTATAGTCTTGATACTCCATTAAATCATGCCAGCGCTTATCTGCTTTGGCTTCAAGCAAAGGAATTCCGCTTATCTTAGTTAACAGCAAAATGACAAATAAGGGTGAAATCAGCGTCAGATACTGCCAGCCACTTAGAGCAGGAAATGCCAATAGGGCAAGACCAATCCATAATAAGATTTCGCCAAAATAGTTAGGATGCCGCGAGTAGCGCCACAAACCTTGACAAATAAAAGGATTGTTTTTTTGTTTTTGTCGTTTAAATTGACGTTTCTGACGATCTGCAATCACTTCAATGCTAAAACCCACCAACCATACAGCCAAGGCTAATACATCAATAAACGTCAGTCCGACCTTTTGATTCGAACTGATAGCAGCAGCGGCACACCCCGCAGTGATTACAACCCAGAGCCCTTGGGTGGTCCAAGCAACCAAAAATGACATAAAATTATGTTTGATCGAATCAAAGCGCGAGTCAGAGCCATCTTGGCCAACCCGTTTAAATAAAAATATCGATAGTCTCAGTGCCCAAATACTCACCAAAGTCGTTAGGATTATGGCACGTAGGTCTGCTTGTTGACTAAAAACAAAGACACCACCGATAAAAAGAAGATAGGTCATGCCACCGACTAAATCGTA
Organism: Paraglaciecola sp. 25GB23A; assembly: GCF_040012495.1. Classification (NCBI taxonomy): domain Bacteria; kingdom Pseudomonadati; phylum Pseudomonadota; class Gammaproteobacteria; order Alteromonadales; family Alteromonadaceae; genus Paraglaciecola; species Paraglaciecola sp. 25GB23A. The sequence continues at coordinate 99,248 of NZ_JBDYKM010000001.1, read as the reverse complement.
AAAGTGTTCGGTTCTTTTGATAAATGCAGGAATAAAGGCTAACCATTGAATTATAAAGACCAATAAAGTCGCGACCATAATAAGGGATAAAGAAAAGCCAAAACCTAGCGGAATAAGAGGGGTGTTTTGCCCTCCCGCCCAAGCCACTCCAAAGGCAATCATCACCACAAAAATCAACACCGCTGTACTTTGGATTTTAGTCATCGAAACTTCACTATCATTATTCTTAATAGGCACTACGTGTATAGGTGGATATTTAGATTAGTCCTTTTCGAAAAACAACGCTAAACCTTTAATCTCATTACTGCGTATTGAAACATCAATATCATTGGTCTCTTAAAACGAGATATTTAGGGCTCGAATGTCAACAAATACGTCCAAAAATGGCTTCAAACTAATCGCTGCAGGGCAGGTTCAAGTATCAACTCACAGCATAAGTGGTTTAAACTCGGGTTTTTAAGACATAATTAAAGTTGTTGTAAGAAGGATTAACATGAAAAAAAACATAAGTTCAGCATTATTAATAGGGCTGATTTGCAGTCTTAGTGTTTTTTCAAGCTCGCTGTTTGCCAGTAAAGTAGACAGCCCCGCTACCTCGCAAAGCAAAACAAGTTTAGCCTCCACGCAGATTGTCGGTGGTCAAGAAGCTCAAGCAAATGACTGGCCTTGGATGACTGCTTTTGTATTTACATTTGAAGATTTCACCACCTCGTTACGGGTAGATAATCAAAGTTACCCTTCTGGTTACTTTAGTGAAGGTTCTGCCGGCAATGCGAGTGGGCCACTAATCAGTTGCGGGTTGGGCGACACAACTTGTGTTAATGCCGACGCAAAAGTCTGTTTAATAGAAAGAGGCAATATTAATTTCTCTGAAAAAGCGCTCAATTGTGAAGCCGGAGGTGGGGTTGCTGTCATTATCTACAATAATGAAGTAGGCGAGATATCAGGTACCCTAGGCGCAGATTTTAGCGGCACTATTCCAGTGGTTTCAGTCACGCGCAGCGATGGCTTGTTACTGTTAGAGATGGAAGGCAAACTAGCTGAAGTCAGTGTTTCGGCGAGTTCTGAAATCCAACAAGACGCCTCTTGCGGCGCTAGCTTTTTAGGCGACAAATGGGTACTGACCGCTGCACATTGTGTTGATTCAGCATCAGCTTCATTATTTAAAATGAATGTGGGTGAATACGACTTGTCAGATGGTGCGGCCAATGCCACCGCCATCAAAAATATTTATATCCATCCCCAATACGATGCCGATGCGATTGATTACGACATTGCCTTAGTTGAGTTAGTTTCCTCTGTTGACTCCCCTGCGATTAAACTGGCAAGCAAGAATACGACGGATCTTTATGCCATTGAAAACAGCCCTGCCCTAGTAGCTGGTTGGGGAGGACGAGTAGGTTATGCACCTGGTGAGGGTCCGACCTCAGATTTTCCTGATATCTTACATGAGGTAGACCTTAATCTTGCCACTAATGACGAATGTCGCGCTATTTTAGCGCAGTCATTAGACACCACAGTCCAGAATACGGGCATCACCGATAGAATGATTTGTGCCACACAATCAAGTTTTGGTAAAGGTTCTTGTCAGGGCGATAGTGGCGGTCCTCTTGTAGTGCAAACCGGCACTGGCCCAGAGCAAGTTGGCATAGTGAGTTGGGGTATAGGCTGTGCTGAAGCGGGCTATCCTGGTGTATTTACCCGGGTTGCTGAATTTTCAGAATGGTTAAATACCCTCCAAACAGGGATTGCCATTACCCAGATCGAAGATTTTGGCGTATCGCCCTTAGGAGTGACTCAAGAGAGCACCTTACAGTTAGTCAATAATTCAACTTTTGTGGTTGACTTGAGCTTTACAATTAGTGGTAGCAGCGCCTTTAGTTTAGGTAGCAACACCTGTAATAATGTTGCAGCAGGCGGCGGTTGCGAACTAAAAGTCAATCTTAATCCGACTCAGGCTGGCGAACAAAATGCCAGCGTAACCATCATTACCAACAATCCGGCAGTGCCTGCCAGTAGCGCTTTATTATCGACACAAAGCATCAATACAGCTGCAGCCTTAAGCGGTGTGGCAGGCTCTACGAATAGTAGTGTGACTTGGTATTCAGGTGGTAATCGTCCTTGGCTTGCCAACAACACAGGCTCAGGTGTGCAAAGTGGTATTATTGGTAACGATCAACAAAGTATATTAAGCGCTTATGTTGTGGGTAAAGGTAGCTTTAGTTTTCAATGGTCCGTTTCGTCAGAAGAAAATGTAGACGACCCAACAGATCCCTACGATGCTTTATATCTGTATGTTAACAACGAATTACAAACCTTTATATCGGGTGAAGTTGCTTTTGAGTCTTATCCAACGATCACACTAGAGGATGACAGCAGTATTATCACTTGGGTTTATCGTAAAGATCCTGCAACTATCGCAGGCGACGATAAAGCCTATGTGCGCAATGTCGTGTTTACCCCAACTCAGGTTACACCAATTCCTACCACTCCCCTGACTCCATCAACGGGCGGCGGTGGTGGTACTGCGAGTTGGTTAAGTATTTTATGTTTGATAGGCTTTTGGGGAATAACAAGAAGAAAAATAAGCTGACTTATAGCCCACAGCGTTTAGGCGTTGTGGGCTTCCTTCAACATTATTGAATAAGAAACGCTGTCTAGCCTGTTGTCAAAACATTAGCGTTTCAGTTGGTCTTTATCCTAACGGACCGGAAATTCACGTTGCAACATTTTCCAAGTTGGTGAGTTCTGTAAATAATGCGTTTTGTGGGCAGAAGCTAAGTCACTTTTTTGTGGGATTCGAAATGGTAACTGCACCCAATCGAACGGACTGTCTAACAAGAAATTTGTATCATGACTACAACTCTGATCAACAATATTAATGGTCTTATAAGGACAGTTAATGATTTGTCGACATTGTATGTTAACTTCGCGTATTTCAATCAAAGCCGCGCTTGCTGCCGCGCTTTCTATCCCAGACATCATGCTCAATAATAATAACCAGCTCACGTTGACAATCTCCTTGGTGTCATTGTTACAAAAACTGAAGTTTGGATAAGCAGCGCCACTCATTATCCAAGGGTTCAGGTTAAGTAAGTCGTTGCGCAAAACAAAAAAGTTTAAATTACTGTACTTTTCTGCGTTATTTCCATGCTATTTAGGTTTTAAGTTGTACTTTTACTTGCTGCCATACGTCTTCTAACTCTTGCTCGCTGCGGCTTGAAATATCTTGTCCCTTTTGAAAAAAGTGCTGTTCTAATAACCTAAAACGTTGTTCGAATTTCCTATTCGCTTTGACTAGCGCAGTTTCTGCATTAACTTTGGTATGCCTAGCTAAATTAACCACCGCAAACAATAAATCGCCGATTTCTTCTTCAATGGCATCCTCCTTGACTTGTGGCGCGTTAACTTCAACAAGGACTTCATCAATCTCCTCATAAATTTTATCCACTACGCCATGCAGTTCCTTCCAATCAAACCCTACTTTGGCACATTTTTGCTGGATTTTTTGCGCCCGTATCAAGGGTGCCATACCACTTGGAATATCAGCCAAAATACTATTATCACTGACCACAGATTTATGCAGACGCTCTTGTGATTTGATAGCATTCCATTGCGTGTTTAACTCATCCTCTGATAGTTGTATTTTTTTATCAAATACATGGGGATGACGACGTATAAGCTTTTCAATAAGATGTTGAGCAATGCTTTCAAAATCAAAGTGATCTTGTTCTTGACCAAGTTGTGCATAAAAAATGACTTGAAATAATAAGTCTGCTAGCTCATCTTTTACCTCTTCCATGTTGCCACTTTCGATTGCGTCCGCGACTTCATAAGCCTCTTCGATTGTGTAAGGCACTATGCTAGCAAACGTTTGTTTACTATCCCATGGGCATCCCGTATGCGGATCTCTTAGTTGTTGCATAATCCAACGGAGTTTTTCGATTGATGAGTGAGTATTCAACATAAGTAATGGTCACTATTATTTTTTGGATAAACTTTGGCCAATGATAGCGCTATCTTGAGATTGAAATCTAATGTAGCCTGCGTTTTTTAATCAATTGCTAAAACATAAAATGAAGAAAATTTTACTATTACTGAGTTTATTGCCAGCGCTGCCTTTGAAAGCCAGCGAACTCAATCATGCAGTTGGTATTGGTTTGCAATATGCCGGCTTTATCGGTTATCAACTAAGCTACCAAAATGAAGAACATCGTTTTCGCGGAGCAATAGGTATTCTTGGCGCGGCCGCGGGTTATGATTACCAATTAAACCAACATTGGTCTCTGGGCCTTACCTATACCGAAACCATTCGCAGTGTCTACTCGGCGAATATCAATTATTATTTTGATGATCCCAATTCTGGCATTCGGCTGGGTTTAGACTTGGGCCATATGCCCAAGGATGATGGAGATGGATTTTTATTTTCAGGCAATACTAAAGATGTTATTTGGTTCAATTTTGGCTACGGTTTTTGATACCCAGACAAAACAATGATTATCTGGGTGTGGTAGTAAAAGTTAATTGTCTGCTCGAAGCACCTCAGATATGCCTTTAATCTGCTGAATTTTAACCATAGTTTTAGCTAAACTATTGAGGTCTTTTACTTCAAGACTTATCTTTATTTTAGCCGTATGTTTGCTAGTATCGCTTAAGCTGTTCACCCCTAACAATCCCACTTTCTCATTGGCAAGTACTGTGGTGATATCACGCAATATACCATCTCGGTCAACGCAATAAACATCTAACTCGGTCTTAAATGCGGCCTTAACATTGCTCGCCCAATTCACATCAATTTGTCTTTCAGGATGCTGATCGAGTAAATGGCTTAACTGGTCGCAATCTTCGCGGTGAACACTCACCCCTCTGCCTTGCGTGATGTAGCCCATAATAGGCTCTCCGGGCAAAGGCTGACAGCAACCCGCAATTTGCGTTAATAAATTACCAACACCTTCCACCACCACAGTATCTTTTTTATACTTATCTGCTTGCGGTTTTCTCGCCTTAATCTTTTGGTCAATCGTGGGTAGGGGCTCAAGCCTTTGCACTAAGAAATTAACCACTTGCATTAGGCGAATATCGCCCGCTCCCAAAGCGGCATATAAATCATCTACATTTTGCATATTAAAACGAGATACTGCCTCCACGGCGTCTTTCGCGTTGATACTCACCTTAACTAATTCCCGATCTAACAATTCTTTGCCGGCAACTAAGTTTTTATCCCTGTCTTGCTTCTTAAAATAGCTGTGTATCTTGGCTCTTGCCCTTGAAGAATGCACATAGCCTAATCCTGGGTGCATCCAATCTCGACTTGGATTAGAGCGTTTGCCCGTTAAGATATCAACTTGATCGCCGGTTTGTAATTGATAGGTAAAGGGTACAATACGCCCACTAATTTTAGCGCCGATGCAACGATGGCCAACATTGCTGTGAATATAGTAAGCAAAATCTAGGGGCGTAGAGCCTAAGGGTAAGTCTACAACATCGCCTTTAGGGGTAAAAACATAAACACGATCATCAAATACCTGACTACGCAGTTCTTCTACTAAGTCGCCAGACTCGGCGACCTCTTCTTGCCACTGCAAAATTTTACGTAACCAGTTGATCCGCTCTTCATAGGCGGTACGACTGACCGCAGCCCCCTCTTTGTAGCGCCAGTGAGCTGCCACGCCTAACTCGGCATCTTCATGCATTTTACCGGTACGAATTTGAATTTCGATGGTTTTACCCTGCTTGCCCAAGGTAACGGTATGAATCGATTGATAGCCATTCGGTTTAGGGGTCGCGATGTAATCATCAAATTCGTTGGGAATGTGCTTCCAATTAGCATGCACCACACCCAGAGCCGCATAACAATCCTGCAAACGTTCTGCAATAATACGCACCGCACGAATGTCATAAAGTTGATCAAAGCTTAAATGTTTTTTCTGCATCTTCTTCCAGATGCTGTAGATGTGTTTGGGTCGACCATAGACTTTAGCTTTAATGTTCTGTTCGTCTAATACCGCCTGCAACTCGTGAACAAAATCATCAATATATTGTTCACGATCCGCTCTTTTTTCATCGAGTAAACAAGCAATCTGCTTATACGTTTCCGGATGCAAATAACGAAATGAATGGTCTTCTAATTCCCATTTTAATTGGCCAATTCCGAGTCTATTGGCCAAAGGTGCATAAATACTAGCGCACTCTCTAGCCACCAATACACGGGTTTCTTCATCCGCGTTTTTGACTTTCTGTAAGGCACAAATACGTTCAGCCAGTTTGATAACAACCGCTCTTACATCTTCAACCATGGCCAATAACATGCGCCGCACATTATCAATTTGGGTCTCATCATTCTTTCTGGTGCTATTTGCCCGAGTATGCAGGGACTTAATGGCGTCCATGCGCCTAACACCCACAATCAGTTTTTGAATACCCTCGCCAAACTGCTCAGATATTTGCTCTTCGCTTAACTCATGCATTTCACAATAGGGATAAATTAACGACGCCTGCAAGGTTTCATCATCCATATGCAATTCATGCAGAATTTCCACCATTTCCTGTCCAATCAGTAGAATTTCTGGAGTATCAGAGAGTTCGCGTAACTTTTGTTTGGTGGTGGTAGACAAATTCAAACTGGCCAGCCATTCTTCAAATGAAGGCCTTTGTGGTTGATGAACAGTGCGGATAGAAACCATGCAACGTTGTCCTGTAACTGTTAGTTAATGACGTAGTAAGAGCAGACGCCTTAGCTAATATTCGAATTTGTTTCTGCTATTGAATCTAGACCATTCAGAATACGAGCCAATTTTTCATTCATTAAACTAAGTAAATAAGCGGATTAATTAGCCTATTCGCCTCTTTTATGAACATCGAGCGCACCTTAAAAACGCTTAGGCACTATAAAAGTGCAGGCGCCTTGTCCACTACTCCAATATTACTGTAGCAACAGCATAGTGTTGTTCATCTGAAATTGAGATAAAACTGTTACTCACACCGCGCTCTTCACATAATTGCGCAAATTTACCATAAAAACGTAAGGTCGGCTGGCCACTGGCAAGGTTAACAACTTCGACGTCATGAAAACTGACTCCATTGCCAATACCGACACCCAATGCTTTTACCGCAGCTTCTTTGGCGGCAAAACGTTTGGCCAAAAAACGAGCTTTGAACTTATGTAGCTCAAAGGTCTGCATCTCATTTTTTGTTAAAACTCGATGGGCAAGTCGCTCTGAATGCATAAGTTGTTTATCAATTCGTGCGATTTCGACTATATCGGTACCCAAACCTACAATGCTCATACTGGGCTTACGACTTACGGGCTTCTTGCATTAAACGGCGCATATCAACTACCGCTTGATGCAAACCATCAAATGCGGCTCGAGCAATAATGGCGTGACCGATATTCAGCTCGTACAACTGCGGGATTGCGGCAATGGGTTTTACATTATGATAGTTTAGACCATGACCGGCATTAACTTTAATGCCCAAAGAATGCGCGTATTCTATACCACTGACTAATTTAGCCAGCTCACTTTGTTGTAACGCTTCGCTATGGGCTTCAGCGTATTGACCGGTGTGGATTTCAATATAGGGAGCACCGCAGGCATGAGCGGCATCTATTTGGCTACGATCAGCGTCAATAAACAAAGACACTAATATGCCTGCCGCAGCTAATCGCGCACAGGCAGCACCAATGACCACTTGATTTCCTGCGACATCAAGTCCCCCTTCTGTGGTCAGTTCTTGGCGTTTTTCAGGCACCAAACAACAATAGGTTGGCTTGATATGCTCTGCGATTAATAACATTTCTTCAGTGACGGCCATTTCTAAATTCATTCTGGTTTGAATGGTTTGTTTGAGAACATTAACATCACGGTCGTTTATATGACGACGGTCCTCGCGCAGATGCACGGTAATACCATCAGCCCCTGCTCTTTCAGCTATTTCTGCAGCGTGCACAGGATCGGGATAAAGCGTTCCTCGAGCATTTCGTAAGGTGGCAATATGATCAATATTAACCCCCAAATAAATGTCATTCATTAATTAAATTCTCCACATTAACGGGTAATCTAGTCGACCAAGTTTGTTTGAATAACTCACGACTTTTTAAGGGTTTATCACCCAACAACTTGGCTAAGGTCATACGACTAATATATTTGGCACACAGTAAACTGGCAGGTGTCCAAACAAAATCACTAATTTGCATAATGCTTTCACCTAAAAAACAATTATTACCGGCGTATTGTTGCTTGAGCCTTAACCATCCTTGTTCATGTATAAAGCTGTAATAAGCAAAAGGTTCAATTTCCTGACCAGAATTTGTATCGTATAAAAAGTCGATTCCGTAACCAAGCTCTGCAATTAATGACAATTCAAATTGGCGTAACTGCGGCTCTATCGCTTCTTGTTGCGCGAGCGCTTGTAAGGTTGTTTGATACAAATAATATAAATCAGCTTGGGGAATTTCTTTGGCTAATAAACGGCTTAATAGTTCATTGATATACATTGCGGAGAATAAGTAATGTCCTTCGAGTTTATAACTGGCGTCGAGGGCATCCACTTGCTGCAAATTTTTCAGCTCGTGTCGGCCTGATAAACCGAGTAATAAAGCTTGAAACGGCTGTAATAAACTTTTTTTATCGCTTTTACTGCCTCGAATGCCTTTGCCTACCGCACTCACCAAACCCCATTCCAAACTGAAAATATCCAGTAAAAAACTCGTTTCCCTATAAGGTCGCCGATGCAGGATAAATCCAGCAAGTACAGTAGAAGACACGTATTAAAACCCCAATCTAAAAAATAAAAATTAACTTATTTTAATACGTACGACCTTCATGGCTTCAAAGTCCATGCCGGCAATTTCTTCTTTGATGGGGTAATAAGTCAGATTGACCCTCATGCCAGTAAGGTTTTTATAAACCTTACGACGACGGAATTTAAATGGCACGTCATAACCTTCAATCATCAAGGTATTCATAAACCAGTCATCATCTTTGCGTTGTACGTGAGAAGACACCGTCAGCTCTTCAGTATGAGTGAGCTTGTCGTGTTTAATCAGTAATTTTTCTACATCCGTTTTTTTAGCCATGAAAAAGTTTAGGTTGTCCAAAAGAACAATGATATACCCAAATTCACCAAATATGCAGCTTTGTCAGAATATTAGCTAAGTTTGGCTGAATATTTGTTTAAATTGCGACTATGGCATCTACCATTAGTTGCAAATTCACTCGCCCACGAAATTCGTTAATATCCAGTTTAAAGGCAAGTCTAACCTGTTTGCAGGCTAAGTTTGGCCACAAGGTTGGCTCAATATTAAAAGCGATCGCGTCTATCAATAGTTGACCTTGATAACGCACCAACATCTTTAAATGTTTACCGCCCAGCAACTTTTGCTCTATCAACTCAAATTCATCATCAAAAATAGGTTCAGCAAAACCTTGGCCCCATGGCCCCGCATCTTTAAGTTGTTGTGCAAAAGCAATGCTATATTGCTCTTTTAACAAAGCGCCATCTGATAACACCTCACCGCCCAGGGTTTGGTTTTGTAATATTTTTTGGGCAATTTGATGGAAAGCGAGTTCAAAGTCAGCGAGTCTCGCCAACTCAATAGTCAAACCAGCGGCCATAGCATGGCCACCAAACTTAACAATAAGACCTGGATGTTGACTGTTTATCGATTCAAGTAAATCGCGGATGTGCACACCGGGAATTGAGCGAGCAGAGCCTTTTAAAAAACGTTCATCTTGATGAGCAAATGCGATAGTAGGGCGAAAATATTTTTCTTTAATACGCCCAGCCAAAATACCAATAACGCCTTGATGATAATCAGCTTTATATAAGACCAAACCGTAAGGTAGGGCTTCGGCGGCCAAATCGAGCTGTTCAAGAGCCTTAACAGCCTCTTGTTGCATGGAGCTTTCTATTTCTCGACGCTCTTGATTTAAACTATCTAGTTGCACCGCAATTTGTCTTGCTCGCGCCGGGTTGTCGGTGAGCAAACATTCAATGCCCAAGGACATATCATCCAAGCGGCCTGCGGCATTAAGACGCGGCCCAACTACAAAACCCAAGTCAGAGGCCATTAGTTTGCTTTTATCGCGCCCAGCGACTTCCATGATGGCTTGAATACCGGCGCAACACTGATCACTGCGTATGCGCTGTAATCCCTGATGAACCAAAATACGATTATTACTGTCCAGGGGCACCACATCAGCCACGGTACCAAGTGCAACAATATCGAGTAATTCCGCCAAGTTAGGCACAGGAAGTGACTGTTGAGTAAACCAATCTTGATTTTTTAACTCTGCACGTACAGCCAACATTAAATAAAAGGCGACGCCAACACCGGCTAAGTTTTTCGACAAAAACTCGCACCCAGGCTGATTAGGATTAACAATTGCATCTGCCATAGGCAATTTATCAGCGGCCAAATGATGGTCGGTAATAACAACACTTAAACCGAGTGACTTGGCTTTTTCTACACCCGCAAAACAAGCTATGCCGCTATCCACAGTCATAATCAATTCAGCACCTTGACTAGCAGCAACCTCTACAATCTCAGGGCTTAATCCATAGCCAAAGTCAAAACGATTAGGTACCAAGTAGCTGTGCCGTAAAGAGCCCAACCTAGTCAGTGACAGCATGCACAGCGCGGTACTCGTTGCGCCATCAGCATCAAAGTCACCTACCACTATGATACGTTGCTGCGATTTAATGGCTGCCACCAGCAATGTAACTGCTCCTTCAACGCCTTTTAGTTGATTGTAGTGCAACAAAGACTTGGTATTGCGCAGAAGTTGTTGACCATTTTCCACGCCGCGGTTGGCATAAATTTGTCGGATAAGAGGGTGTAAACTGGCAGGTAAATGTTCACTATTACATGTGGGTCTGCGCTTAATAACAAGGTTAGGCATTGATGAATTTCAAATTTTAAGCTGAGAAAAGCCTGCTAAACAGCAGGCTTGTTTTAGAATTAAAGTGCTTTAAGGGCTTGCTCTAACATTTTGGGTGGTTGATAGCCCGGAATCAAAGAACCATCAGGTAAGATAATATTAGGCGTACCATTCACCCCTATCATTTGACCAAAAGCATATTGTTCGGCAACCTGCGACTCACAACTTTTAGGCGTCACTGGTTTATCACTTTTAGCGTTATCCATGGCTTTTTGCGGGTTTTCTGCACACCAAACCGAGACCATATTTTTATAGGTTTGCCCACGTAAACCATCTCGAGGATAGGCTAGATAACGAATAGTAATACCCAAATCATTATACTGTGCCATCTCGCCATGCAATTTACGGCAATACCCACAGGTGATATCAGTAAAAACATCTACCACATATTTCTCATCTTTTGCTTTGTACTCAATGACAGAATTTTTGAACTCATCTACCCCTGCCAAACGCATTTGACTCAGAGCAATTTCTGTTTCATTGCGCATTCCCTCATCAAGATTGTAAACCCGAGCTTGCAATAAGAACTTGCCATTTTCACTGCTGTAAAACAAACCTTTATCTGTTTCCAACTGCAATAAGCCGGGGATTGGAGAATCCGCAATAGACGATACTTTCATGCCAAGCGTGTTCTGAATTTTTTGTTTAACCAATTCAAAATTTTCCACTTTGTCCGCTGCGTTCACTGCTGTGCTTAATGCAAAAGCCAAACCCAAGGTGCAGTGTTTAATCCAATTTTTCATATTATTTCCAATATTTACTAAGGGTGAAGCACCCGACAATTGTTAATTCATACAACTTTGAGAATAAAGATTCAGAGAAAGTATGAGTATATGACCTCGCAGAAGCCAAATAATTTCAATTCTGTTTTACCAGAGTGTACGGGATTATCTAATTTAATCCAAACGATTGGCTCTTGCTCATCTGTAAAAATTTGTGAAGCGAAAGCCTGCGCTAAACATAGATGTTTTAGACTGATTTGCCGCAAAACTTACAAGCAAACACACTCCTTTTGCCATCAATTAATTGATTTTGTTTTATTCTTGGGCAAGGGCGCCACATTTCCAGCAAAGCTCAAAATTAGCGTCATTCGTTTCATGGCATTGCTCACACAGCCAAGGGGTTTTCAGCACAGGTTGAGCCTCAAAGTCTTCGATTGTTCGCTGCGCTTTTGGCAGCCAGTCATCATCAGTTAACCAAACCTCAGGTAATACATCAAAGGGCGACAGCTCGCCCATTGCGCCAATAGCAAACTCATTTTTAATAAAACATGGAATACCATGTTGTTCGAGTAACTGTTTGATTTGCCAAATCATAAAGCGGTCATGATGACTATATACTTTGCGCATAGTTACACTGCTAGTCCATGTCTATAGAAACATTCGATAACGAACCGAGTTGATTGCCATCATCTGCAGCCAGTTTAATCATCAGTCTCAAATCGTTGGGTGAGTCAGCATGATGAATCGCGTGTTCGAGTGTAATTTTGCCCATTTTATAAAGATCGTACAGCGCCATATCAAAACTTTGCATGCCTAACTCTCTACCTTTTCGCATCGCTTCTTTGAGCCCACCTATTTCATTGCGCTGAATTAAATCAGTCACCAAGGGTGAATTAAGTAGAATTTCAATGGCTGCCACACGCCCCTTTCCATCGGGTGTAGGGACAAGTTGCTGAGCGACAATCGCACGCATATTTAAACTCAAATCAAAACGTAATTTATCATGTTGATCATGGGGCGCTAAATGCATAATCCTTTCAATGGCTTGGTTGGCATTGTTGGCATGCAAAGTAGCCACACACAAATGACCCGTATCTGCAAACGACATGGCGTATTCCATGGTTTCCATGGAACGAATTTCACCAATTAATATGACGTCAGGCGCTTGGCGCAGTGAACTTTTTAAAGCATCGTCAAAAGATTTGGTATCGATACCGACTTCACGTTGCGTGACCACACATTGGCCATGCTCATGCACAAATTCAATGGGGTCTTCAATCGTGAGTATATGGCCCCTAGAATTATGATTACGGTAGCCCATAAGAGCAGCTAAAGACGTCGACTTACCGGTACCGGTCGCTCCCACAAATAAGACTAAACCACGTTTTGCCATAATAATTTCTTTTAACACTGGCGGCAGACCAAGTTCGTCGACTTGGGGAATTTGAGTCACTATTCGTCTGACTACCATTCCCGCCATGTCTCGTTGCCAAAAGGCACTGCAACGAAATCGCCCTATTCCATCACGCGCAATGGCAAAATTACATTCTTTACTGTCGGTAAACTCCTGAATTTGTTTGTCATTCATCGCATCGTGCACTAGAGCGAGGGATGATTCCTCATCTAATACGCTGCTGCCAATAGGTGTCATTTGCCCATTGACTTTAGCACTGACCGGAAAGCCAACAGTAATAAATAAATCTGAAGCTCCAGCGTCCTGCATGGCTTCCAAATAAGGCGTGAGTTCCATTGTTACTTCCTACTAATAAGGCATATTTAATTTAAGCATTAGAAACCTGACGTGGGCTTTTTGTCTATGGATTTAGCCGCAGCATCTTGCGCTGTTATCACACCTTGTGCCACTAAACGTTGTAAACACTGATCCATGGTTTGCATACCGTGTTGTTGACCGGTTTGGATCACTGAGTACATTTGCGGCACTTTGTCTTCGCGAATTAGATTACGAATCGCTGGGATCCCTAACATAATTTCATGGGCAGCAACCCTACCACCACCGACTTTTTTCAATAAAGTTTGTGAAATAACCGCTCGTAAAGATTCTGATAACATAGAGCGGATCATAGATTTTTCTGATGCTGGGAATACATCGATAATTCGGTCAATCGTTTTAGGGGCCGAGTTAGTATGTAAGGTACCAAACACTAAGTGCCCGGTTTCCGCTGCAGAGATGGCCAATCTAATGGTTTCTAAGTCACGTAATTCACCGACTAAAATAATATCAGGGTCTTCACGTAAGGCCGAACGCAAAGCGTTATTAAAACTGTGTGTATCGCGATGAACTTCCCGTTGATTGAGAACACATAGTTTATTTTCGTGCACAAATTCGATGGGATCTTCAATGGTTAGAATATGTTCACGTTTGGTCGAATTGATATGATCAACCATGGCGGCCAAGGTTGTACTTTTGCCTGAGCCAGTCGCGCCGGTCACTAAAACAATACCGGTGGGCTGATTAATAATTTGTTTAAAAATCTGTGGGGCACCCAGCTCGTCTAAGCTTAGAATTTTACTGGGGATGGTCCTCAACACGGCTGCCGCACCGCGATTTTGCATAAAAGCATTGACCCTAAAACGTGAGAGATCTTTTACTTCAAAAGAAAAATCGGTTTCGAGATTTTCTTCATACTCTTTGCGCTGTTTGTCATTCATGATCTCATAAATCAGCGCATGCACTTCTTTATGTCCCAGTGCAGGAACATTAAGCTTACGCATTTCCCCATCAACGCGAATAATGGGAGGCAATCCTGCTGATAGATGTAAATCTGAGGCTTTATTTTTCACACTAAAGGCTAAAAGTTCGGTAATATCCAAGCCAAATTCTCCGTAAAAAAGTTTACAACGTGGAAACAATAGCAGAACGACTCAAAAGCGCATACCAAACTATCAAGCAATCTGCATTAGAGGCCAATCGTCCATCAAATGCGATCAAATTACTAGCGGTCAGTAAGACCAAACCAGTATCTGATATCGTGCAAGCGTATGAAGCGGGACAACGTTTGTTTGGCGAGAACTATGTGCAAGAAGGTGTAGAAAAGGTTCAAGCACTCAAACATTTAGCTGATATTGAATGGCACTTTATCGGTCCTATTCAATCCAACAAAAGCCGCTTGGTCGCGGAAAACTTTACTTGGGTGCATTCAATCGACCGCCTAAAAATAGCTCAGCGCCTAAATGATCAACATAGCCCACATCAACAATTAAATGTTTGTATTCAAGTTAATATTGATGACGAAGACAGTAAATCAGGGGTATCCCTCAGCGAAGTGGCGTCTTTAGCGGCGGCCATTAAACAGCTACCCCACTTGAAATTACGCGGTTTGATGACCATTCCTAAGGCACAGGCAAGTGAAGAACAGCAAATAAAGAGTTTTTCCGCGATGTACACTTTGTTCAGTGAAATGAGTAAAGAGTATCCGGAATTTGATACCCTATCGATGGGTATGTCTTCAGACACAAAACTTGCTATTCAAAACGGTAGCACCATGGTTCGTATCGGCACCGCCATCTTTGGTAGCCGCCAGTAGGCATAGATAGACCAACAAGTAGATAAGCAGAGGTAAAATGGAACATAGACGTATCGCCTTTATTGGCGCAGGCAACATGAGTAAAAGCATCATCGGTGGACTCGTTAACAACGGCTACCCTGCAGAGTGCGTTTACGCCAGTAATCCCTCAACCCCTAAGCTAGATAGTTTGCAGCAACAATTTGGTATTCAAGTCAGCCAATCCAATGTTCACGTTGTGGAGCAAGCCCAAGTTATTGTCCTTGCAGTGAAACCCCAATTAATGGCTCAGATGTGTGCAGATTTGGCTAAGCAAACTGATTTGCAAGACAAACTCTTTATTTCTATTGCTGCGGGCATTGGCATCAAAAGGTTGCAGGAGATGTTAGGTGGTAACTATCATGTTATACGCACTATGCCCAATACTCCCAGCTCCCTGGGTTTAGGTATGACAGGTTTATATGCTGATGAACATATACCTCAGGCAGATAGAGACTATGCTGGTGCCTTACTCGAACATGTTGGTAAAATTGCATGGGTGGAAGACGAAAGCATGATAGATGGTGTTATCGCTGCAGCGGGCAGCAGCCCTGCCTATTTCTTTGCGTTTTTAGAAGCGATGCAACATGAGGCTGAACAGCAAGGTTTTAGTCGAGATACCGCGCGTTTATTGGTCCAACAAGCAATGTTAGGTGCCGCTGAAATGGTTTGTCAAAATCCGCAATTTGAAATCAGCGAGTTACGCACTCAAGTGACCTCAAAAGGCGGCACAACTGCTCAAGCCCTCGCTTGTTTTGCAGAGCATGGTTTAGCTGATATTGTAGCCAAAGCGATGCAAGCAGCAGTCGCTCGAGCGAAAGAGATGTCAACGACATTTTGAGGCCAAAGGCCCAAATAAACACCTTGCCAAGGTACTAATTTCAAAATTTGTGTTTAGGAAACAACAACGCTATGAGTTCAATTGAATTTTTAATCAGTTTGCCATTTAAACTTTATTTAATGATCGTTTTATTGCGTTTTTGGCTGCAATTGTCGCGAGCCGATTTTTATAATCCTTTTAGCCAATTTATTGTAAAAGCAACTCAACCGATTATTGGCCCCTTGCGCCGAGTTGTGCCGTCTATAGGCCGGTTTGATACGTCGACTTTACTCTTAGCTTGGTTGGTTGCTGTCGCTAAGATTGTAGTACTGACTTTGCTCGCAGGTTTCACCTTAACTAACTTAATTGGCATTGGTTTGGGTGGATTGTTAGTGGTATTTTCTGAGGCCGTCGATTTAGTCATTTATGTACTCATATTACGTGCGATCATGAGTTGGGTAAGTCAAGGTCGTAACCCAATGGAATTGGTTTTAGCGCAACTGACTGAACCAATGTTATATCCTATTCGTAAAAGAATGCCTGACTTGGGTGGTTTAGATTTATCGGTTATGGTAGTTATTTTACTGCTTATCTTCTTACAAAAACTAATGGGTGATCTGTTTGGTATATTCTAAATATGTGCAGTTACTAATACTTCTGACATTTTGTATTTTTACAAGGACAAGTACAGCGGAACAAAAAGTAGCCTTGGGTACTTGGGATGTGCATTATATGGCATTGAATAGCACGTTTCTTACTCCTGAGGTAGCCCAACAATATGCGATTGTGCGTAGTAAATTTAATGGCGTAATTAATGTTTCAGTGCTTGATAAACAGAGTCAAAAAGCTCAAAGCCTTGTGGTTAGTGGCGAAGCGAAAAACCTACTTGGAGTGATAAAAAATCTGACCTTTAAAGAAGTACAAGAAGGAGACGCCATTTATTACCTTGCGGTTTTGCCTTTTAGTGATCAAGAACGTTATCGAATAACCCTGCGTTTGAATGATGGCAGCAGCAAGCAAGAGTTTACTTTTGAACATAAATTTTATGCAGAATAGTCCCTTCTAAAGGGCATGCAAATGGCTAACAAAATAGCAGGATAAAAACCGTATGCTATCTGCGCGTTGAATCGTTGCAGATAGTATTTTTATACTCTAAAGTTGACTTTTATTCTCCCATAAAGGAGTTAGCTGTGCCAAAACCAATATTGCCCTCAAACCAGACTGAAAGCCCAGAGCGCAGAACGATGGTAAAGTCGCTTGGTGCTGTAATAGTAGCCACGGCAATGACCTCAAAGGCTCCTTACGTATTTGCTCGCCAACGCACTGTACTTAAAATTCTCGGCACCCACGTCACCTTACAAGAAAAATTGCGCCAACAAGCGATGAAAGATTTAGGCATTGAGCTTATTTTTGAGCCAAGAGGCAGTGCCGCCGTCTTGCAAAAAGCCAGTGTGTCACCCACTTCTTTTGATCTATACGAACAATGGTCAAACAGCATTCGGCCATTGTGGACCAGTGGTTCAATTCAAGCCATAGATAAAAAAAGGCTCATATATTGGGATGAAATTAACTCACTTTCCAAGACCGGTAAAATTAGTCCAAATGCCAAAATGGGGGCCGGTGATGCACCCAATAAGATCCTCAATATTCAATATGATGGAACCTTGGGTGAAACCCCGACTGAACAAATAAGCTTTTTGCCTTACGTGCACAATGTCGATTCATTTGGCTATAACAACTTTTTCATTCCAAAAGGTGAACCATACCTTACTGAAAGTTGGGGATGGTTACTGGATGAGAAATATCGTGGCAAAGTGGGGATTGTTAACGACCCCACGATTGGCCTGTTTGACCTTGCTTTGGCAGCACAAGCTGAAAATCTAGTCCAATTTGACGATATAGGCGCACTGACAAAAGCAGATTTAGATGCCCTATTTAAAGTGCTCATTGCGTTTAAACAACAAAAACATTTTAGCGGTTTTTGGAATTCCGTGCCTGAATCGGTAGATTTTATGCGTACCCAACGGGTCGTCATTGAAAGTATGTTTTCACCCGCAGTGTCGACTCTAAATAGCCAAGGTTTACCGGTTACCTTTGCCGCGCCTAAAGAAGGATATCGTGGCTGGCATGGGGTAATGTGTTTATCTGCGGCAACACAGGGCAGACAAAAAGATGCAGCCTATGATTATATGAATTGGTGGCTCTCGGGTTGGCCAGGCGCTTTTATCGCTCGTCAGGGTTACTATATTTCTAATCCGCAACGCTCACAAAAATTTCTGACTCAGGCCGAATGGGACTATTGGTATCAGGGCAAGATCGCCACTGAAGATTTACTTGGTACCGATGATAAAATAGCAGTAAAGAAAGGTGAAATGCGCACGGGTGGCAGTTATAGTAAACGCTTAAGTAATGTTGCTGTTTGGAATACTGCCATGCCAACATATGATTATAGCTTGCAAAAGTGGTATGAATTTATCAGTTCCTAATGGTCAACGATAGGTAAAAAACAACGTGTTCACTAGCCTTAAATCACAAATTTTATTGTTTTCATTGACCCTTGCCCTGTTATTAGGGCTACAGATAATATTATCAAGAGATATATATGCCACCTTTGTAAGCAATCTGGACATCACTCAAGAAACCATAAAAGAGGTTAGCATTGTAAGAGAGTTAGAGCGGGATGTTATCGACTTACAACGCAATGTGCTGATTTATAAATCCTCCGCCAGTGAGTCGGCGATTGAGCGTTTTGTAGTATTAATGTTAGATACTAAACAGCGGCTTGATAGCTTACAAAAGCTCACAGAAAATGATGTACAGATGCAACTGTACAGTGACTACATAGCCCGTATGCGTGCCCATTTAGAAGATTACAACGATAACTTTGCAGAAGTGATTATTGGGCGAACACAGCGCCAATCATTAGTAGACAATGGTTTATTGATAGAGCTTCAACAAATCTTTGACACTATCAATTTATCAGAATTGAGTAACGCTAAGGATGCTGACAGAGTCAAAAAAATAGAAACTATCCTATTTAACATTGCTCAGGCAGAAAACTATTTACTCCAATATTTATTAAACCCAGATCAAGAATTCATCTCTCCTTTTCAACAACATATTGCCACTGCAATACAACTGATTGAAGGCCAAGGGAAGCCAACACTCAACAATGAGTTGACGGATTTACTCACTACACTGAGCAGAGTAGAAGAAGATTTTATTCAACTGACCCAAATAACTCGCGGCTATTTATTTTTAGTAAATGTGGTGATGGCAGGCTCTGCAAATGAATTTTTATTTTTAGCTCGAGAACTAAATTCTTTAGTTACTGAAAAACTACACCAAACCAACATTGACGTTAAAACCACCACAGAAAAGTCTCTTAACGAAAGTGATTTGTATTCATTAATAGGCATTCTATTAGCCATATTCGCTGCCGTATTTTTAGCCTATCGCATAATGCTGCCCATCAAAAAAATTACCGCAGTGTTTGAACGTTTGAGCCAAGATCAAGAAATCAGTGATATTCCTGACTTAAAACGCAAAGATGAAATTGGTCGATTAGCCAAGGCGGCTAATATTTTTCAACAAAAGAACCAACAAACTCATGATTTGCTGGCTGATTCGCAGTTGATGAACGCCAAACAAGAGGCCCTAAATCAAGCCTTAATTCAGTCTAATTTAAAGGCGGAGCAAGCAAACGAAGCTAAAAGTATGTTTGTCGCCAATATGAGCCACGAAATTCGTACCCCAATGAATGGCATAGTGGGTATGTTAGATTTAGTGCTCAATTCGGAGCTTAAACCAGCACAAAGAGAACAACTAAATAAAGTCGTCTATTCCAGCGAAATTTTAATGAGCCTAATTAATGATATTTTGGACTTCTCTAAAATAGAAGCCGGGAAGTTAGATATTGAACGTATAGAGTTTAATGTGGAAGATATGTTCGCCAATGTATTGGCCAATATAACCAATCGGGCAGCTGAAAAACATCTCAAATTACGTTTTAACGCCTCCCCCCAATTACCGGCTTACCTCATTGGTGACCCCTTAAGAATAAGTCAGTTATTGCTTAATCTTAGTAGCAATGCGATTAAATTTACTTATGAGGGGATGGTAAATATTGAGGTGAATTTCCATCAAGATGATTCAACAGACACCGTGATACTTGAGCTTATCGTGGCCGACACCGGTATCGGTATGTCAGCAGAACAGCTGGAAAAAGTGTTCAGTGCATTTACCCAAGCTGATGGCTCAACTAGTCGCACCTTTGGTGGTACTGGTTTGGGTCTGAGTATAGTGAAGCAACTAGTAAAATTAATGAACGGTGAAATCACTGCTGAATCAATAGAAAACCAAGGGAGTCAATTCAAAATATCTTTACCCCTTGGACTATCTAGCAAAAAACAGCGGCTATTACAGATGCCACAAAAGCCCATTGGTCGTTTATTTTATTTTAGTGCTGGCCCCCTCGGTTATTTACCAGACGAGTATATCGAGGCCCTACAAATTGAATTGCGGCGTTTTCCTTTAAGTGAATTGAACAATCAAATAGTGGGCATGAATCAAGACGATGTGGTTGCACTAGATATCGCCGACCAAAGCGACTACCAAAAGTACCGTGTTGAATTGCTTCGTTTGAATGAGTTAAAAATAAACACTGGATTTATTACTGAATCGCAACCTAGTGACTTAGTTCATGCATTGACTAAAAACACCGACTCTCTGTGTTTAAGCCATCCTTTTACATTGACGCAAACTTGTCACTTTTTAGAGCAGTTATTTGAACTAAATGAAAATATTGATCTCGACACACAACAACATTCAAACACTATTAAACAATTTACAGGTCACTTATTATTAGTTGAAGACAACTTTATTAACCAAGCTGTTGCAGGCGAAATGTTAACACTGATGGGTATTACTTTTGATATCGCTGAAGACGGGAGCCAAGCCGTCAAACAAGTAATGAGTTCTATTCACTATGATTTGGTATTGATGGATATTCAAATGCCCATAATGGATGGCTATCAAGCCACTAAAACGCTGCGAGAAAATGGCTATGCCGACCTGATTATTTGTGGTTTGTCAGCCAATGCAATGGCACAAGACAAAAAATTAGCAACAAAAGCAGGTATGAATGATTACCTGATTAAACCCCTTAAAGCCAGTGAACTTTCCATGTTTCTAAGTCGATATTTGCCATTAAAGCCACTATAAATAGCCTCCACTCAAGCAGGCTATGATCTGCTAAAAAATCGGTTTCTTGCTCTCTTTAGCGCCAGTTATTTACCTGTTCCATCGCGAAATTCACGAGGGGTTTTATCATAGTGTTTTTTGAAAACAGCATACATATATTGTAAGGAGGGATAGCCGCAGACTTGTGCAACTTCACTGGTAGAAATATCTTTTTCAGCCAATAATTTGCAAGCCTTAGCTAATTTTTCGTTGTGAATTTCAGTATGAATACTGTGCTCACGTTCTTCTCTAAATCGTTGCTCCAGATTTGAACGAGAAACACCTACATAATCTAATACTTGCTCAACTTTTATTCCACGACAGGCGTTTTGCCTAATATAGTGCATAGCCTGAATAACATAGGGATCTTTAAGCGCTTTAAAATCCGTAGATTGTCTTTCAGACACACCTACTGGCGACACTAATACTCGCCTACTTTTTAAATTAGGATTGTCAAGGTGACGGTGTAATAATTTAGCCGCTTGAAATCCCATTTCAAAACAACCTTGGGTAACACTACTTAGACTAATACGACTCAAGTAGCGAGCAATATCATCATCATCTATACCAACAATAGAGATATTATCGGGTACTAATTTACCAATTTGTTCACATGCTTGTAGCAAATGTCGAGCCCTTGCATCTGTTACTGATACAATCCCTACAGGATTAGGCAAACCTTGCAGCCAGTCACTGACTCGATTCATAGTGTATTGCCACGTTTCAGGACGTGTCGGATGGCCTCGATAAATTGAACAATCATAGCCGTCAATTTTACACAATTTAAGCATGGCACGCTCACGTTCAACCGCCCATCTATGTGTTTGATCTAAGGGTAAGCCGTAAAAAGCAAAGCGTTCTAAGCCTTTTTTCTTGAGGTGCTCATAAGCAGATTTAACCACTGCATAATTGTCGGTAGCCACATAGGGTACATCTGGATAATCTTGCTCATTGCTATAGGAGCCGCCCACTCCAATAACCGGAACTTTAGCGTTATGCATAGCTGTTTGAATAGCGGGATCATCAAAGTCAGCAATAATGCCATCACCACTCCACTCCTCAATATGTTCAAGGCGAGCTAAAAAATCTTCTTCCAGATACACATCCCAATCCACTTTAGAAGACTGCAAATAATGGCCTATGCCCTCAATAACTTGGCGGTCATACACTTTATTGGCATTGAACAAAAGACTAATACTGTGTCGAGCTTGATACATTGCGACTCCTATAAATGGATTTATGTTTTTTAGTATTCTGCAACATAATTGTTACATATAGCTATAATGGAAGTGAATAGGGTTATTATGATATTTAGTTATTTAATTTCGTAATCAATCCTACAGCTCTTTAAAAGCAAAACGCTCTGCTAGTATCACAAAAAATTTCAAGAGGACTTATTATGTATTTAGGCATCGACCTAGGCACATCTGGCGTTAAAATTGTGTTAATAAACACCAGTGGAGATATTGTAGATAGCAGTTCAAGTAGCTTTGAAGTCAGTCGTCCACATCCCCTTTGGTCGGAACAAAATCCTCGCGATTGGTGGATAGGCTTTTGTGATGCAATGGACAAACTCAGTATCAACAATGATTTATCACAGGTCCTTGGATTAGGTTTATCAGGACAAATGCATGGTGCAACCTTGTTAGATGAAAACGATCAAGTAATTCGGCCTGCCATTTTGTGGAATGACGGACGCTGCGAAGCTCAATGTAAAGAGCTTGAAGCATTAGTTCCAAATGCACGGGAGATCACAGGCAATATCATGATGCCAGGTTTCACTGCGCCCAAGCTTCTATGGATCAAACAATGTGAGCCAGCAAATTTTGCTCGCATTGGCAAAGTACTGCTGCCTAAAGACTACTTACGTTTATTACTCACCGGTGATTACGCGTCCGACATGTCAGACGCATCCGGAACTATGTGGTTAGACGTTAAAAATCGTGTATGGCATAACGATTTACTTGCTGCTTTTGGTCTAAATGAATCCCATATGCCTCGTTTATTTGAAGGCTCACAAATCACCGGAAACTTAAAAAGCGATATTGCACAACGCTGGAACTTAGCCGCTATTCCGGTTATCGCCGGAGGGGGGGATAATGCCGCAGGTGCTGTGGGTATGGGTATTGTCAAACCAGGACAAGCAATGTTGTCGCTCGGTACATCAGGTGTCTATTTTGCAGTTACACAGGGCTTTAGCGCTAACCCAGAATCTGCAGTCCACAGTTTTTGTCATGCTTTACCTAATACCTGGCATTTGATGTCGGTTATTCTTAGCGCGGCAAGTTGTTTGCAGTGGTTTGCCGATAATATTGCGATGCGTCCTGTTCAAGAACTCTTAAATGAACTTGATAATAGCGAAATCAATCTAGACCATTGCCCTATTTTTCTACCTTATTTAAGTGGCGAACGCACTCCGCATAATAACCCTTGTGCCAGTGGTACCTTTTTTGGGTTAAGTCATTCTAGCGCCCAAGTAAACTTAACATACAGTGTATTGGAAGGCGTTAGTTTTGCCTTTGCCGACGGGGTTGAAGCGTTGGATCAAGTCGCTGGCCAAGCACAAGAAATCACCTTAATCGGCGGCGGCGCCAAAAGCCAATACTGGCGGCAGCTATTGGCTGACGTATTACAACGACCAGTCAATTATCGCACAGGTGGTGATGTCGGCCCGGGCTTAGGTGCGGCAAGACTAGCGCAACTGGCCATTGATACCGATAAAAATTTACAGCAAATATGCCCGCAACCAGCTTTGGAAAGTGTTTCTGAGCCTGAAACACAGCGCGCAGCATTGTTAGTTGCTCGGCGTAAAGTGTTCAAACGCTTGTACACTCAATTGGCACCACTGATGAGGCCGCAATAAAGAAAAAATCAAGTTAGTAATAAAAAAGCAATAAAAAGCACACCCCTTAATCAAGAAAACATAATTGTTAGCCTTGCATAGAAGACGCATGATAAGGCTAACCAAAGCAATAAAATTTTTACCGTTTTAGGAGCACCTAATGACTGAGTATTTCAAAAATATTCCCAAAATCCAATATGAAGGAACCGAGTCGACTAACCCGCTTGCCTTCCACCATTACAATCCAAGTGAAGTGATCTTGGGTAAAACCATGGCCGAACATTTGCGTTTTTCCTCATGTTATTGGCACAACTTTTGTTGGGATGGTAGCGATGTATTTGGCCAAGGGGTTTTTGGACGCCCATGGTTACAAGCCGGTGACGAAATGCAACGGGCTAAAGAAAAAGCCAAGGTTGCTTTTGAGTTTTTCTCAAAATTAAGCGCACCCTATTACTGTTTCCATGATGCTGATGTAGCACCTGGCGGCAACTCAATCAAAGAATATGTCAACAACTTCGCCCAAATCACCGATGTGCTTGAGCAAAAGCAAGCTGAAACGGGCATGAAATTATTATGGGGAACAGCTAACTTATTCAGTCATCCTCGTTATGCAGGCGGAGCGATTACCAGCCCCGACCCAGAAATCTATGCGTATGGAGCAACCCAAGTTTTCCATGCGATGAACGCCACTAAGCGTTTAGGCGGAGAAAATTATGTATTGTGGGGAGGCCGTGAAGGTTATGAAACTCTCCTAAATACCGATCTGCGACAAGAGCGTGAGCAACTGGGTCGTTTTATGCAGTTGGTGGTTGAGCATAAAAATAAAATTGGTTTCAAGGGTGCTTTATTAATTGAACCCAAACCACAGGAGCCAACCAAACACCAGTACGACTATGATACGGCAACGGTATACGGCTTCCTTAAACAATATGGCTTAGAGCAAGAATACAAAGTAAATATTGAGGCCAACCATGCCACATTAGCTGGCCATTCATTCCACCATGAAGTAGCCACTGCAGTTTCTTTGGGTATTTTTGGTAGCTTAGATGCTAACCGAGGCGATGCGCAATTAGGTTGGGATACTGACCAATTTCCTACAGATGTGCCCGAACTAACCTTAGTGATGTATGAAATATTAAAAGCCGGTGGCTTCACCACAGGTGGCATGAACTTTGACTGTAAATTACGTCGTCAGAGTTCTGATCCAGCTGATATGTTCCACGGGCATATTGGTGGCATGGATCACTTAGCATTGGCCTTACGCAAAGCGGCAGCCATTCTTGAAAATGACTTCCTAGCTGATTTCGTTAAAAAACGTTATGCGGGCTGGAACGGTAACTTAGGCAAAGCCATTCAAAATGGCGAACACAGCTTAGCGACCTTAGCTGACTTTGCTGCCAAAAGTAATATCCAACCTAAACACGTCAGTGGTCAGCAAGAATTATTAGAAAATCAGGTTAACCGTATTTTGTTTGGTTAATTGACTTTTTGTGTTGTCCCGTAAACGAGCGATTGTGTCCCTCGTTCGTTTATTTTATGAGGCCTCGTTTGAGGCCTTTTTTTATTTCCACAAATCTAATCAAGAAATGTAAAACTGATTTGTTTATGCCACATATAAAAAAGGCCACTAAGTAAGTGGCCTTTGCATATTTTCAAATAGACAACTGTTTAACCTTGCATATCTTCAAGCTCTCGCCCTTTGGTTTCGTATATATACTTAGCAACAAAAAATACTGACAGTGCCGCAAAAACCGCATAAAAAGCGTAGGCACCGCCTAATCCAATACCTGTTAGCATAATGGGGAAAGTCATCGTAATAGCAAAATTAGCGCCCCATTGAAAGAGGCCAGCAACCGCCAAACCAGAACCGCGAATTTGATTGGGGAACATCTCCCCCAACATCACCCACATTACAGGCCCCCAAGACAGATTAAAGAAAAATACATAGGCATTGGCCGAAATCAGTGCAAAGGTCCCCATATCCCCGAGGTCCAAATTACCATGTATATCAAGGTCTGAATTCATAAAGGCAAACACTAAGCAGCTTAAGGTCACGGTCATGCCAAGTGAACCTAACAATAAGAAGGGTTTACGGCCTACTTTATCGATGAAGTACATAGTAATAACACAAGCCGCAATACTAACTGCACCGCTGATAATATTAATGAGTAAGGCATCTGACTCAGAAAAACCCACTGCCTGCCACAACACGGCACCATAATAAAATACGACATTGATTCCGACTAATTGCTGAAACACCGCAAGCCCGATACCAATCCACACGATTTTGCGGACTTTTCGACTTTGTTTGTCAAATAAATCGGCCAATTTGGGTTCGTGGCGATCGCCAGCCAAAGATTGCTGTATTTCCAATAATTTTTTTTGCCCTTGCTCCTCTCCGTACAAACGATTAAGTACATCAGAGGCTTGATGATCTTTTTTACGCAAAACCAAATAACGCGGACTTTCTGGAATAAACAGCAAAAAAACTAAAAATAATACTGCAGGAAACAACTCAATCCAAAACATCCAACGCCATGCTGCAAAGCCCAGCCAAAAATCAGCAGTGGAAGCACCCGCTAGATTAGCTAATAAATAGTTACTAACAAAAGCCGCAAATAGTCCGCTAATAATAGCGACTTGTTGAATAGAAGATAAACGCCCGCGTAAACGGGCCGGAGCAATTTCACTGATATAAGCGGGCGCCATGACCGAGGCAGCCCCAACCGCTAAACCACCTATGACTCGATAAACAATAAACTCCATGGAGGAGCCAGCGATACCCGAACCCCAAGCACTGACAATAAACAAGACAGCAGTCACCAGCAGCAGGGTTTTACGACCATAAACATCAGCTAATCTGCCTGCCGTAAACGCGCCAATCGCACAACCAAGTAACATACTGGCTACGTTAAAACCGGTGCCGATATCATCAGAGTTAAACGCCTTTTGCAGTCCGTTAACAGTGCCGTTAATCACCCCACTATCAAAGCCAAATAAGAAGCCGCCAATGGTTGCCACGATACTCACTAATATAATAAAAATCATATTCTCGTTATGTTGGGTGTTCAAATGCTTACCTCAATTAATTTCTGCGGATAGACCAAATGCAAACAGCATACTAAAGTTATGAATACAAACAATCACATGTTAATTTTATGTGAAAAAACATAATGTTAGATTTAAAAACGGGTGTAGGACACTATTGAATTCCAAACTACGTATTACCGTCCTCTTGTTATCAACGATTGACTACAAAATTTCCGCTAGGGTAAAGCTCTATTATCTCGTCTAGACGGCGAAATAACTGGAGCAAAAAATCTTGGCTGGATAATTTATAGCCACAAGGGCACATAAAATAATGCGGAAAGCGAAAATAGCAATAACCAAAAATCACTAACGCTATACAATTCTTGCATAACAAAAAAACCACAAATGACTTACAAATGAATCAGCAAACTGAAAAGTTAAGTATTATTGAAAAAGTCGGTTACAGCCTCGGTGACTTAGCCGCAAATTTGGTATTTCAAACCCTCGTGACTTTCATTGCATTCTTTTATACTGATGTTTATAAAATCCCAGTTGAATCAGCCACTAAAGTTATTTTCACCTGTGGCTTGTTAGCCGCATTTTTCAATCCTTTTATGGGCATGATTGCCGACCGTACTCAGACCCGTTGGGGTAAATTTCGACCATGGATATTATGGACATCTGTACCTTTTGGGGTCTTAGCCTTATTGGCCTTTAGTACCCCGGACTTTGGACCCGATGGTAAAATTTATTATGCATTTATTACCTATTTTTTACTGTTACTCGTTTACTCAGCTAACAACCTGCCTTACTCCGCCCTTAGCGGTGTAATTACCGGCAATATGCAAGAGCGTAACAGCATGTCCTCATACCGCTTTGTGGCCGTGATGATTGCGCAATTCATTATTCAAGTATTGCTGTTGCCCTTAGTACTGATTGCCGGTGATGGAGATAAAGCCCTTGGTTTTGAAAAAGTCATGACCTTTTTGGCTATTGCAGGGATCATCATGTTCCTGATCACATTTTTAACCACCAAAGAACGCGTCGTACCCACCCAAGAGCAAAAGTCGACTGTATTAGAAGACATCAAAGATTTAATGGGTAACCGCCCGTGGATCATGATGTTAATCATTACCATTTTAGTGTTTATTACTTTGGCGCTGAAAGGCGGGATGTACATCTATTATTTTGAAAACTACCTCGACGCTGCACAGATTGCCGCCTTTTTACACAATATTGGATTTAACAGTTTTATTAATGGCTTAAACGCCGGTTTAACAGGTTTGGGTTTATCAGAGTTTCATTGGCCTGAAGATCCTGCTACTTCTGGCTTTAGTTTATTCAACGCTGGCGGGATTATTTTTATGATCATCGGCATTGGCTTTTCTAAGTCATTGGCGGATAAATTTGGCAAGCGAGAAGTGTTTGGTGCCTCATTGTTTTTATCCACACTATTTATCCTAGTGTTCTATTTCTATCCTGCAGATGCCATTGGCTTAGTATTTACTTCACAAATATTGCACGGCTTCTTTTATGGTATTTCGACCCCTTTATTGTGGGCGATGATTGCCGATGTTGCAGATTACTCAGAATGGAAAACCCACCGCCGTGCTACTGCAATCATATTCTCAGCCATGATCGTAGGCTTAAAAGTCGGCTTAACCTTGGGCTCTTCTATTCTTTCAAGCATCTTGAATTATTTCAATTACAGCGTAGAACTGAGCACCCAGTTACCTGACACCATTAATGGCATTAAATTGTCGGTTAGTGTATTTGCCTCTATCCCGTTTTTCTTGGCCGTCGCGTGTTTATTTGGCTACAGCATTAATAAAGCGATGGAACAAAAAATTGAAAAAGACTTAGCTGCACGTCGCCAAGTTAACTAATTTTGCCCGATTAAACGCCGTAACTTTTTGACGGCGACTTTTACCAAGTGAGTTTTTTATGTCTGAAGAATTACTACCCCAAGAAGCCTTGCAAGCGCTAAGAGCAAAGGCAATTTCCCAGCCCCTAGTTGACAGTATTTATACGGCTGATCCCTCTGCCCATGTATTTGATGGCAAGATCTATATCTACCCTTCACACGATATTGAAGCGGGTATTCCCTTTAATGACAACGGCGATCACTTTGGAATGCAAGACTACCATGTGATCTCAATGGAATCGCCGAATAGCCCGGCAGTGGATAATGGTGTGGCCTTGCATGTGCAAGACGTACCTTGGGCAACCAGACAAATGTGGGCGCCTGATGCGGCTAAAAAGGGCGACAAATATTACTTCTACTTTCCGGCAAAAAAAGCCGACGACCTATTCCAAATTGGTGTGGCAGTGGGTGATTCACCACTAGGACCTTTTTTACCTCAGCCTGAACCAATTAAAGGCAGTTACACCATCGATCCCGCCGTATTCGAAGATGATGATGGCCAGTTCTACATGTATTTTGGTGGTATTTGGGGTGGCCAATTACAGCATTATCGTAACAATAAGTATGATGCCAGCTTAGCCGAACCTGCTGACTATGAAGCTCAACTGGGTCCTATCGTCGCCAAGATGAGCGATGATATGTTGGAGTTTGCTGAAACACCCAAAGAAATTTTAATCCTCGACGAAAAAGGTCAGCCTTTATTAGCAGGTGATCATGACAGACGCTTTTTTGAAGCCTCGTGGATGCACAAATATAAAGGTAAATATTACTTCTCCTATTCCACCGGTAATACTCACTTTTTGTGTTACGCCATGGGCGATAGTCCTTACGGCCCCTTTACATATGGCGGTCGTATATTAGAGCCGGTCCTAGGCTGGACGACTCACCACTCTATTGCTGAGTTTGAAGGCAAGTGGTACTTGTTTTATCACGACTCAAGCTTATCTGGTGGTATCACCCATTTACGCTCGGTCAAAATGGCTGAAATTACCTATGATACGCAAGGCAAAATTAACACCTTAAAACCCTATCGCGATTGATGGCACTGAGCGAATAAGCTGAGGCAAATTAGGCAAAAGCTTAGGGAATTTAAGGTCTTTTATATTGCGTAATTAAGACTTAAAACAGCTTCAATAAAGGGCTTTTAATGAGGCACTTATTTAACAAGAGAAACGATATGAAACTAGCATTTTTACCCATTATCAGCGCAACACTCTTAAGCTGCAGCTTACTGTCAGCCTGTAGCAATGAGCTTGCAGACAAAACTGCATCAACAGTCAGTTTGAAACAAGCTTATAAAAATAGCTTTTTAATTGGCACCGCCATTGGCAACGATCAACTAATGCATCCGCAGGCAGTCACTACCAAGCTGATTGAGAAAGAATTTAATGCCGCCACCCCAGAAAATGATATGAAATGGGAGCGAATTCATCCCTTGCCTGGACAGTATGATTTTGCTGCTGCAGATAAATTTGTCGAATTTGCTCAAAAGAATAATATCTTTATGACCGGTCATACTTTGTTGTGGCATAGTCAGGCACCCGACTGGATATTTGAAGACGAAAATGGCCAAGCAGTCAGTCGCGAAGTATTGCTGGGCCGTTTAAAGGATCATATCGACACTGTGGTTGGCCGTTACAAAGGCCGTGTACAAAGTTGGGATGTGGTCAACGAAGCCCTTAACGAAGATGGTACTATGCGCCAGTCTAAGTGGTACAAGATCATTGGCGAAGACATGATCGAAAAAGCCTTTGAATATGCCCATGCAGCTGATCCCGAGGCTGAATTAAACTACAACGATTACAACCTGAACAATCCACAAAAACGTCTTGGTGTGCTGCGTATAGTAAAACAATTACAAGATAAAGGTTTGCGTATTGACGGCGTGGGCATGCAAGGTCATTACTCACTATTTCATCCCGACTTTAAAGAAGTAGAAGATTCTATAATTGCCTATGCCGAAACTGGGGTAAAAGTCATGTTCACCGAGGTGGATATATCGGTATTGATCTTTCCTGAAGATGCTGAAGCTGGTGCAGATGTTAATCAAAACTTTGCCTTACAAGAAAAACTCAATCCTTATAGTAAGGGTTTAAGCCCCGAAGCCGAAGCAGCATTAGACCAACGTTACACTGACTTATTTGAGATATTTTTGCGTCATGAAAAAGATATCAGCCGTGTTACTTTTTGGGGCACAGACGATGGCATGACCTGGCGCAATAATTGGCCTATGGTAGGCCGTAGTGACTACCCACTGCTATTTGACCGTCAAAGCAAAGCTAAGTCAGCTTATTATAAGATTTTGGCTTTAAAACAATAATAAACAGTCACAAAGAACAAAAATCTGTTTTGTGGGCTGGTGCTAGCAAGGTTCAATACTTTAAGCTTGCGGCATAAGTATTTACAGTAAAAAACCCAGCAAGTCTGGGTTTTGTTTTAGGTGAAACATGAAAAATCAGTTAAGTAATGTCGCTGTTGCACATATCGCTTTGTGTCTCAGGGAATTAGATAAGGACTTTAAACACAGTGAATTCTGTAAGCTAGCACTTTTAGGTTTAGATAAGCTCGAACTCAAGCAACGCGTAAGCCATATTATCCGCGTATTACACCCGTTTTTACCCGCTGATTTTGCACATGCAGCAGACTTACTCAAGCAGTTACCTGCGGTATGGCAAAAACTGGATCCTAACAAACAAGTCAGTAGTTTTGCTGCATGGCCAGTGATTGATTACGCCAGTGTATATGGGCTGTCTAATCCACAACAATCCTTAGATTTACTTAGTTCCCTGACTCATTTGTTTTCGGCTGAATTTGCTATACGACCTTTCATAATTGAACACCCTGATTATTGTCATAGCCAATTTAGAATGTGGGTTCAAGACGAAAGTGAACATATACGTCGCTTAGTGTCTGAAGGCACTCGCCCTCGTTTGCCATGGGGTTTGCAACTCAAACGCTACACGGTCGATCCTTCAGCGAATATACCCCTACTAACAGCGCTTAAAGATGACTCAAGTTTGTATGTACGCCGCTCAGTAGCCAATCATCTAAACGACATCAGTAAAGATAACCCCGATGTGCTCTTGACCATTTGCCAAAGCTGGCAGGTTGATGCCAGTCAGGACGTGCACTGGATTATCAAACACGCAACTCGTAGCTTAGTAAAAGCCGGGCATCCAGAAGTATTGAGTCTATTAGGTTATGAGCAGCAACTGTTACTTGCGCCTGTTGGTTTGAACATCATTAACAGTCAGATACGGCTAGGTCACTATCTTGAATTTGACTTGGAACTTAGCTCCACTAGTAGTGAATCACAAAAATTAGTGATTGATTTTGCTATTCATTTTGTCAAAGCCAACGGCCAACAAAAAGCCAAAGTATTTAAGTTAAAATCCATACAATTAGCAGCCAAACAAACCTGCAATATTCAAAAGCGCCATGCCATTAAAGCGATTACTACTAGGCAATATTATGCAGGAACTCATCGATTAGAAATCTTAATTAATGGCCAAGCATTGGCAAGTCAGGAATTTGAATTACGCATCTAAATTTTACTTGTAAGAAAAAACAACGAATTTCACCTTAGAATGCAGCGAATATCGCTTGTTGTAAGACAAACAGGTGGCGAGAATACAAAGTAACAGCGCGTCTCAATTGTATTGTTTTTGTAAACAGATAGTTGACAATCTATAAAAAGAAAAATAGCCTAAGGCTCGCTAGTTTATAAAATAACAGCAGGTCGCAGTTTAGCGACTTTTTTTTAGCAACAAATGAAAACGTTTTCAATATTAAATGATGTTTAGTTACGCTACTTTACGAGCGTTTAGACAAACACATTAGGACTTATCATTTTTTAGTGAAATCAGCAGCAAGATCAACTAACTACTCTATTCAAGCGAGACCAAAATGCGAATACCCTATCTAGTCTTTACGATATTCTTAATCTCGGCGTGCAGTGGCGGCGGGAACAATCGGGTTTCAGCACCTACGGTGACAACCCCTCCTCCAACAGGCACAACTGCACCGCCAACCGGTTCAGATAGTGATCCAGATTTTTTACCATCAGCCACTATCGATGCATCAAACCTTGTCGCCATTTCTGCGAAACAAGCAGCCACGGGCATGGGAACGGGGTTTAACATTGGGCAAATGTTTGAAAATAACCAACATCCACGAACGGTTGCCGCTGCTACTGCGAAAATTGATAAGTATTACGCGCTCGGATATCGCCACGTGCGTATTCCAATTACTTGGACCGAAATTATTGATGGAGAGGATTTAGTCATCGACCCCGATACAGGTGAGGTCGATTTAAGTAGCGCAAGACTCCAAGTAATCGAGGATGTGGTTGATTACGCACTTTCACTTCCTGATTTTTATGTCGTCATTAATACCCACCACGAAAAAGCCTTAAAAACTGGTAATAAATGGTGGGTGCTAAAGCGTCTTTGGCGTGATATTGCGACTATCTTTGGTGAGCGCAATCATCGTTTAATTTTTGAGCTTCTTAACGAACCACACCTTGATGATGGCAACAACTCGCCCATGCCTGCAGTTAATTTGCGTTATATGACCGAGCGAGCCTACGACGAGATCCGTAATATTGATCCCAATCGGATTATTGTTATCGGTGGCAACCAATGGTTTGGCGCCAGCGAAATACCTGCTATTTGGCCTAATCTTGATGAAGTAGGCGCGGGCTCAGATGAGTATTTAATGGCCACTTTTCATCACTATGATCCATGGTCTTTTAATGGTGATAACCAAGGTGACTACGCTGACCAATGGACCGATGATGATATCGATTCAGCTATGCAAACCATGCAAAACTGGGCTAATACCGTCGGTAAAGGTATGCCGGTATATATTGGTGAATGGGGCACGGGCTGGGGAAGTCGGTATGAAACCATGGACTGTAATAATATCCGTTTGTGGTATGAAAAGTTTGATGCGCAATATGCCCGCTCTTACGGTATGCCCACGACAGTTTGGGATGATGGTGGTTGGTTTAAGATCTTCGACCATAGTACCAACGAATTTGCCAATAATTTGCACTTATGCATCATAGATGGCAACTGTAATTGGCAAGGTACAGAACGATTTAATGGCGCATGTAATTAAAAGCAACAAGGCAGCATCTGCTCAGTGGATGCTGCTTATCATGTTTATTTAAACAAATAACGTCTTCAAACTATGGTGATAATAAAAGGAGGTACTCAGTATTGACTAGCGCGCTCATTCTGTCGCTCTTGACGTTCTCTTTTCTTTTCTTTTTCGCTTTTCACCTGCCATCCCCATTTTCCTCGCTGTATAACTGCAGGATTATTATTCTCCAAATCTGGATGGTTAGCGCTCGAAAGTCCTTCCCATACGTAAAAGTGACTAGTTTTTACGGTGGCCACTTGAGCAGTATCAAGACTTGTTTCAGGAGTTTGTAAGTGCTCAACGTTACCAATAATCGTAAGTACGGAGCCCTGTTGCAAACTTTCTATATCCATGGAATTATTGAATTTTGCAGTAAAAACCCCTCCGCTTTGAGGCCTATAAGTTGGCTGACCTGAATGTAAAAGTGGATATTGAGATACAAGGACAGAAGTGCTGTCATCTTGTTTACTTAAACCAAGAATAACGCCGCCCCATCTCGCTACTTTACCAACAGAATCATTAGTCACATCTGAAAAATTGACTAATGGTTGGCTACTCGCCACTTGAATTTCCTGGGGTGCAAAAGCACATCCTGTTAATAAAATGGGCAGCATTAAAGTAAATACAAACTTATCAAACATATCGCTTCCTTCCTTATATTTTTACCATGTGTGGTAAATTGTCCACAAAGGATAAATTAGCCCATTTTTGTACTCATATCAAATACAGGACGTATAAAAAATAAGGTATGAAGGAGTGGTATATTTAGCTCGGACTCAGCAGTTGGAATATCTGACAAATACAAAAAATGCACATGCATAATGATAAGGTATTGTGACTATGCGCCATTGCCTTGAATTGTCACCACCACCGTACGTAAACCACCATAGTCGCGGTGTTCGCACAAATAAATACCCTGCCAAATGCCCATATTCAGCCTGCCTTGGCTAATAGGAATCATCACACTCGCGCCTAACAGACTACTTTTAAGGTGGGCAGGCATGTCATCACTACCTTCATCTAAATGTTGATAGTAAGGTTCGTTTTCTGGCACTGCATGATTGAAGAATCTTTCAAAATCACCTCGCACTGTAGGATCAGCATTTTCATTGATCGTGAGTGACGCAGAGGTATGTTTAATAAATACCTGCAGAAGCCCTACAGATACAGACCTTAGCTCAGGAAGTTGATCCACAAGCTCTTCAGTGATTAAATGAAAACCTCTTACTTTAGGGCTTAAGCGAATTTCTCTTTGATACCATACAGCACATCCTCCCACAGGGTTTGCATTCATAGCTAGTTGCTCCAGCGAGCTTTGCTACCACGAACGTCAATGTGAATAAATGGACCGTGATTAGCGTTACTTTGATACTTGCCTAACCCGCCTATTAGATCTTGTCTGTGATAACGGCGACTTAAACCATCGGCAAGCTCATATAAAAAAACCGCATCTTGAAAGTTGTTTTTACCATCGCCATTGACATCATCCATGTAGACATTAACTGGGTTAACATCAATATAGATATCAGCAGCGCCACCATACATGTGTCGACTAGACGATACATTGCCAATGGAGCGATTATAATATGGGGTGCGATAGCCGCTCATAATCACAAAAGAGTCAGTTCGTATGCCTTGTTGGTTAACATCCGCTAAAAAAAGCTCGAGTTTTTCTACTAAACGCGGTCTTAATACAAGGTATTTTGGATAACCACTTTTCTGCTTACATAAAAATTGACCAAGAGTAAAATGCGGTGAGATTTGAATGGATTCGTTTTCTTTATAAACTTCAATATAACCTAGTGGCGCTTTATAAGCCTCTAATCCCTTATGAGGCGGCGGGTAATCGCCAATTTTATAAGCATTTAATACCCCCTTTTTAACCTGAGTGATAGGTACTAAAACAAAAAGATGCAGTTGAACACTTTTGCCTGTCGAGTTGTTTTTCACTTCTAGTGGGTAATATCCGGGCTTTACAGGGCTTAAATAACGAATAATACCAGCTTGCGATTTCAGAGGCATTGTTGCTCCTAACAACTCATAGTTATTTAAGTCCTTTTCAGCAGCAAATTTTATCACTAGCTCCTCGCCAGGCAGTACCATTTGAAAGGTAGAATCAAAACTTACAACGCGTTCATTTAAGGAAAAACTAAACTCAGTACGATGCTCTGCAAACTCTTCAGCAAAAGTATTAACACTGCCACATAAAACCATGAGCATAAAACACAACTTTACCCACCCCAACTTCTTAGCATTCGCATAAAAAGGCGAGTTTACAAATTTCATAAATTATATCCACATCCGTATCACTATTGCTGAATGTAGAGTGAAAACCTTAGTGGTTGACACCCCTTAATTGACCTTAGCATTGTTTATGTTAAAACAAAGGCTGTTGCATAGCAGCGTATAATACTGCGTCACGCTTGTATATATCGGCTCTAAAATTCATCACCCCATTGATATCAGCGAACGCGGTCCAGTATTCTATATGCACAGGGACGACCTGTTTTAAATGAACTGTTTTGGTTTCACTACTGCTTAGTTGCAATTTAATACGGTCTACATTCCATTCTGTTCCCGCAAGTAGATTTTCGGCTAATAGCAGTGGCGCAGATACCCGAATACAGCCAGAACTAAAATCGCGCTGAGCTTGTGCAAACAATTCTCGGGCAGGTGTATCGTGCAAATACACATCAAACTCATTGGGAAACATAAACTTAATCTGTCCTAAAGCATTTAAAGGTCCGGCATCCTGCACCAAACGGAAGTTAAAATTTCGTTTGGTCACGCGATTCCAATCGATATCGTTAGGATCGGTAGCAGTGCGACTGCTTCCTTCATACACCGAGAAACCAAAGTGCTTTAAGTAGTTTGGATCTGCTTTTATGGCTGGTAACTTATCTTCAACCGCTAAGGTAGTCGGTACCACCCACTGAGGGTTCATAACGAGATAACGTATCTTATCGCTAAATACCGGAGTCTTACGAAATTCGCGCCCTACTATCACCGGCATTTCTAACATCAATTCATTGTTTTCAATAACACGCAGGTAGAAACCGGCAATATTTACTAATACATATTTGTTACCTAATTTCTCATCCAACCACCGAAAACGTTCTAAATTCACCGTAAGGGCTCTCACCCTATCAGTTGGGGTTATATTGAGAGCTTTAAGCGACTCTTTCCCCAATACTCCATCTTCTTTGAGTCCATGACGCTGTTGAAATTGTTTTACCGCAGCAAATAATTCTTCGTCATACACGGTATTATTCCACTCTGGGGGAAGTTCATTTAATAATTTAAGACGGGTAGCAATATCTACAATGCGGGGATCTGATGCACCAATCGTTTTAATCACGGGACTAAGGGTAAGCGGTAACCACTCAACTTCCGTCAGTTTACGTAAGGATATTAGCGCTTGTTTCATTACTGCATAGCGTGCATCCGCGGGCCTTACATCCGCTAATACCTTAGATAGTGACTGGGTGCTAACAAGTTGTATTAACTGGGGACTCGGATCTCGCGCTTTAGGGATAGATTTCCATTCAGATTTGATTTGCTGAGCATCAGTTTTACCCGCTTTTAAATGACTGACTAAGGTAAGAAAAGCGTCACTCAACACTAACTCCCGGTCAATTT
This sequence comes from Paraglaciecola sp. 25GB23A, assembly GCF_040012495.1. Taxonomy (NCBI): domain Bacteria; kingdom Pseudomonadati; phylum Pseudomonadota; class Gammaproteobacteria; order Alteromonadales; family Alteromonadaceae; genus Paraglaciecola; species Paraglaciecola sp. 25GB23A. Next base: position 61,382 of record NZ_JBDYKM010000001.1, on the reverse strand, counting down.
CGCTCAGGGTGTCCAGTTCCTGCAACAGCTTATAATGATAATCATTCGGAAGAAGGCCCTCATCATCGATTGATGCAATGGTATCCACTAGTTCAAGTGCCATGGCATTAGGTCTTCCCTGCTTGGTGTGCCACAGAAAACGAAATTGAGAATCTTGGTAGAAAGATCGTAGCAGGCTAATATTGAAAATGGCTTGATCACCTATTGTAAACGATGCATTTTCATCACTACGCTCTAATATTTGACGCAATTTTTCATCTGCGAATGCCGATTTAGGCAAAATGCTGAACCATAAGAGCGTAAGTACGCAAAACAAAAATTTGCTTTTAAATGGCGACAATTCGTCTACCTCGTTTTTATAAGTTAATATTAATACTACTCAATATTAGCTTACACATGTTACTTTTTTATGGGTATATAAAACGAGTTTTTTTCTATAGCCCTAAGCTCATCGGTATAAAACAGCATCACAAATAAACGCTCAAAAACGTTTTCTCGCAATCAAAATACTGACTAAAATAGGGGATGGAGGGTATTTAATAAAGGCGTTTTGCAGAGTAATAAAGCAAGGTTAATTTGCCCAGCTTTTAGCAAATAACAATCAATAACGGAATCTAGCACAGTTTCAAAATCATGCTAGTCAACGAGCTTCTAGCGCTTTTCACGGTATCAAAAATAGTGCTTTAGTATCCATCACAAACGCCAAACTTTGAGTTTTTTGCGGGTCTGGACAATATGTTCATTAGGCACAACATCAGATAACTGATTATCTCGCTCTAAACTGCTTAAAAACTTAATGATCGCAGTTAGTGCCGGATCATTGGCATTCAATTGATACGCTTTGTCTATCAGGTCAAGGGCAGTGGCAAACTCGTTGCGTTTTGCCATGGTTAACAAAGCCTCTTGTGAATAAACACTGGCATCATAAGGAGTGTAAGTTGCTGCTAGTTTTAAATAATCTTTAGCACGACTAAAACCAGATGTATTGGCTTGATTACCCGCTAACTCACTGGCAGCCAATAATTTAAACACACTGGCACGAGTTACATTATCTTCTTCAGGTACTGCTTTTAAATACTCAGTAAATTCGTTAATTGCACTGGCATATTGTTGAGCATTGTAACGATACAAACCTGCGATCAGATGCACAGCAGGAAAAATATAAGCGCGATTACTCGCAATATCTGACCTCACCCAGCCTTGTTGCCCATCAACTTTGATTTGATACCACGGATAGTCACCAGACTTTAGCACATCTGAAACTGCAAAATCGCCATCGAGATCAACCGAGGCAATTTTGCGCTGATTAGGTTTTGTGCGCAGATTAACTTGGGTAACTTTGTTGAATGAAACTTCGTTTGGATAGACTTCAAGATAATAAATATTAATCCACGCATTGCTGCCTTGGGGATTTTCCACCAGTAACCACTGTTGTTGCATATCGATAACCTGCAGAGCTGCCCCATCTGCAACATAATAAGCGATTGCACTATTATTATCAGGCTCAACTCTGAGGGCAATCCCTTTGGGACAACCTTCACTTAAGGCGCAGCGGGTATAAAATCGACGGGCAAATAATTCAGCACGCGTACCCACCACTTCGGGTAAATTAAACTGTTTACGCATAAACGGCACAGACAACTGCTGGCCAGAAGGAAAGCCCACTTGCATGGTGGTCCAAGAATGGTCTTTGGGTTCGTTAAGGGTTAAGTAATTTTGAACGTATATTCCATCACCATCATTAAGCACAGCTCCCCAAATGGCCATCTGTGTTTGTTGAAACTGCGCGATTTTTAGTGCCGCATCGTGATAATTGTTATGCAGAAAAACCTGTACGTTTTGCTCACCCAGTAGTGTCTTAATTTGTTGTTCTCGATCATAGGCTAAGATTACGCCCGCCCCTTTTAAATCCGAGATACTATCCAAAATTTCACGCCAAAATAAGCGCGCTAAACCTTCCCCAAGTTGGGTATCTGCGGGGTCAACAAACTGTAGCACCACAGACTTGAAATCGACATGAGACAAGGCTTGCCGATTACATCCACCCATATCTTGGGCACTAAAGCAGGCAGCCACATCAGCCGCCAAGGCAGCTTTAACATTAAATCCTGTGGCAATAATGCAAAACAACAAACAATCAATGCGTTTCATAAACGCTTCCCCTTGACCACGATTAGCAGCTCATCAACCATCGATTTGAATGGATCAGACTCATCACGGATAGTACTTCTCACACTGATTAGGATTTTTTCCATGTTATCTAGCTCAGTTTTTTGCCATGGCCCTTGATGTATGGCTAAACTTTGCATGACATAAGCCAACACGGCTTGCTTGCCCCAGTGGTCGCTGAGTTGCCGTCCTACTTTACTCGGTCGCAGTGAACCGGCCGGTAGTTTGTCATTAATGACAAACGTGTTAATTTCTAGGTTTTCAAAAACAGGAATAGGTTTGACCGACGACATCAACTCCAAGCCACTTTGGTTACCTGGTAATATTTCAACTTCTCCTACTACCATGGCAAGTGCACCCAACTGATGCCCTAAATTACGTATTTCTGAACCTTTTGCTGGGCTTAGCTTCTCTTCGAGTGTATTAATACTCATGTCACTCACACTGGCATCCAAGCCTAGACTACTCTTGTAAGCCATAATTTTATGGAAGATGAAATTAGGTAAATCAGCATTAAATTCTTGCGCCTGCTGATCATTATCACCACCGTACAGTTCAAACGGGGAAACATAGATTGTAAATGTCGGGGCACTGTTTGAGGCTGACCCACTATCATCCATAGCCAAAGAAAAATGCATATCATCTGCATTTGGGCATTTTTGTTGTGGGTTACGCAACAAATTGCGCCCGTCATCCGCGTATCCACTGGCTATAACCACCACTTTTACGGTTGGCGCAGAACGAGCAGGTTCAGCATAGTCAATTTTAAAACGTCCATCGGCGAGGGTAATAGCGCTAGACAACAATACATTATCGTTACTCACAGAAACCTTTGCACCGGCCAGCGGCACACCATTGTTGTCAACCAAACCACTTAATGTGCATTGAGCAAAGCCATACTGAGAATAAAGTAGGGTAAGGATAAACCAAGCCGTAAATTGGCGATTATTCAGGCACATCACATCTCCAGTTTATTTGCAAAAGCTCGCCCAACAAATTGCTACGCCGCACAATATATTCTCTTGTTTTACAGCCAGATTGCTCCACTCTTACTTTAGCAGGCGGATCTGCAAACACGGGACTAATGCGAATGAAAAAATTACCTTGGGGATCAATATCTGCATTCGCAGTCAATTCTTGCCCCAGATTATCCAGTAATTCAATACTAGGTTGACCGGTGCCTGAAAAGGCAATATTACCAATAACTTCTTTATTACGGGGCCAAATGGCGTAATCAGCCCACACATAAACAATTGAAATAACGCCGATTAAACAAGCGGCTACCACTGAATATGCGGCTAACTTAATATGGGATAACTTCGCCGTTTGTGCTTTCTTTCTAATTGAATAGGCGATTAAAATAAAAGTCACACAAACTAAGGTTTGGGCTAAAACAGCAGGTAACTGAATATTAACACTCAGCAGAACCTGCCGCAGACTATCTACCACTTTAATAGGCCAGCCCAGGATATCTAAAAAGCTTGTCATCTCTTCCAAAGTTATTCTCGCAAAGTTACGCTAGGGAAAAATCACTACAGTCAGGTTAGCTGATTAAATTTCAACCAGCAACTAATAAGCCGTAGCCTTTTTTATTTGTTTCAATGCAATATTAACTCTTTAAATAAAAGGCCTGTAAGCTAGAATGTAACTCGTTATTTTGACTTACTCCGCCAGAGATCTACATGCAACCATTGAACAAACCTGCAAACCCCAACTTTTCCTCTGGTCCTTGTGCAAAACGTCCAGGCTATGATGTCAGTCAATTAGATTTATCCGTATTGGGGCGTTCTCATCGTGCACCCATTGGCAAAAAGGCCCTAGAAAAAGCCTGTTTAGATACCGCACGTATTCTAGGCTTGCCTGCAGGCTATCGGGTTGCAGTCGTCCCCGCATCAGACACAGGTGCAATGGAAATGGCCATGTGGTCAATGCTCGGCGAACGCCCAGTTGATGTGTTGTATTGGGAGTCATTTGGACAAGGTTGGGCCACCGACATCAACAAACAATTAAAGATCGACAATGTGCGCACCTTTCATGCTGATTACGGCCAGTTACCCGATTTAAGCAAGGTAAACAGTGACCACGATGTCGTTTTTACATGGAACGGTACCACCTCAGGTGTCAAAGTGCCCAATGCCGATTGGATAGCGGCCGATCGCAAAGGTCTGACCTTTTGTGATGCGACTTCTGCGGTATTTGCGCAAGAGATGGATTGGCCCAAACTGGATGTGATTACCTACAGCTGGCAAAAAGTATTAGGCGGTGAAGGCGGCCACGGCATGTTGATTTTGAGCCCTCGCGCTGTCGAACGGCTTGAGAGCTTCACACCGAGCTGGCCTCTGCCTAAGATATTCCGTATGACCAGCGGCGGTAAATTAATGGAAGACCTGTTCTTAGGCGCAACCATTAACACCCCTTCTATGTTATGCGTTGTCGATTATCTTGATGCATTACAGTGGGTCGAGGCTATCGGCGGTGTAGATGCTACTATCGCGCGCAGTAAACAAAACCTAGCAAGTTTAGAAGCTTTTATTGAAAGCCGTGACTGGATTGATTTTTTGGCTGCTGATGCCAGTATTCGTTCAAATACCAGTGTATGTTTGCGCTTGGATTTAAGTCCTGAGCAGGTAAAAGCCTTAATTAAACTACTTGAACAACATCAAATCGCTTATGACATTAGCCCTTATCGTGACGCACCGGCTGGTTTACGCATTTGGTGTGGCGCCACGATCGAAAACAGCGACATTGAAGCATTGTTGCCCTGGTTAGATTGGGCCTTTACCCAAGTAAAATAAGCGCAAATGATCTAAAGTCAAAATCTTAGGTCTAGCCAAAAATATAGGGCGACCACCAAACGGTCGCCGCAGTCAGTAAGGCCATTCCGATTATATTCAACAATACACCAACCTTAACCATTTGCGGAATAGTCAGTTTGCCCGATGAAAACACAATGGCATTGGGCGCAGTAGCGACAGGTAACATAAAGGCACAACTGGCCGCCAAAGTGATTGGTATACAAAGTAATAAAGGCGAGATATTAAGCTGTAAAGCCACCGCTGCCATAACCGGCAAAAACGTCGCAGTTGTAGCAAGATTGCTGGTTAATTCAGTCAAAAAAATCACTACAGCCGTGGCTGCCACGATAAGGACTAGAGTGCCCATACTGCCCAAAGGCATTAAACTTTCACCCAGCCACTGCGCCAAACCCGAAGATGAAACACTTGAGGCTAAACTCAAGCCTCCACCAAATAAAATGAGTACACCCCAAGGCAACTGAGTGGTGTCCGTCCATGTCATCAAACTAGCCCGAGGATCTTGCTTAGCTCGTTTGTTTGCTTCTGGTAAGCCACCATTTGGCACCACAAACAGTAAAATAGCAGCTGCCATAACAATGCCAGGATCACTTAAAAAGTCCCAATCAAGCCACTCTGCAAGTGGTCGCCTGACAATCCACAATACAATCACGCAACAAAAAATAAAGGCAACCCGCTTTTCTGGCTTACTCATCACTCCCAAGTCACGGCGCAGATTTTGAATATGGTTTTGAGTCTGTTGGCTGGCAGGAATATCAATCTTAAACACAACATGAGTTAGCAATAACCAGGTGATAGGCAACATACAACACATAATGGGTACGCCCAATGCCATCCAGCGCGCAAACGACATTTCAATGCCATAATTTTCGAGTATGAAAGCCGCGAGTAAGGCATTGGGCGGTGTGCCCACCAAGGTCGACATACCGCCGATGGTAGCGGCGTAGGCTAATCCCAAAAGCATAGCCACTTGAAAAGCATTTTTACGTTTGGCAGTTAAGCCCTCGATATTGTCTGCAATAACCGTTGTCACTGACAGTGCAATGGGTAATAACATCATGGTGGTTGAGGTATTAGTCATCCACATAGATAACAAGGCCGCCACACACATAAAACCCGCAATAAGGTGTTTGCCGTTGGTGCCTGTAACACTCAAAATACCTAAAGCAATGCGTTTATGCAGATCCCAGCGCTCTACCGCTAAAGCCAATAGAAATGCTCCTAAAAACAAATAGATAATAGGATTTGAATAAGCAGAAGTGGCATCTTTAAGACTTGCTATGCCCAGCATGGGAAACATTACAATCGGCAGTAGTGCTGTGGCAGGCACCGGAATAGCTTCAGTCGCCCACCAAATTGCCATCCACAAACTGACCGCTGCAGTAAACCAAGCAGGCTGACTCATGGTTTGTTGCGGTATAAAAATGAACAACAAAAAAATGACAGGCCCTAGGACTAAGCCAATATCTTGGTAGCGCCCTCTTTCATCGGTAGCTGAGTCAGTTATTTTTTTCTGCATATTATTTCTCACTCTCTCGCAAACCTCATAATACCGTTTGCTGCCTAAAACCTAGCCTAATGAGTTGTTGATGTTGGCAACGACTCCATATTCTGCACCACATTATGACCATAGATTTGTTGTAGTTTTTGACTGGCTAAAAACGAACTGATACCACTGCCTGATAAAGCAGCAAGCACCTTTAATTTAGCTCGGTCGAGCTGAGTGCTCATATGGTACAAGGAGGCATTTTGCCTAGCATTCAATTGTATTGAACGAGTTCGTGCTAAACGCAAATTTTGGTATTGCTGCAGCGCCGCTGGCGTATGCAGTTGAGTTTTCAACAAAGCGGCGAGTACATAAGCATCCTCAATCGCCATTGCTGCGCCTTGAGCTAAAAAAGGTAACATGGGATGGCAAGCATCCCCCAATAAGGTTACATTTTTGTCTACCCAATGGCTCAGTGGTTCACGATCGTGTAAGGCCCACAAAAAAGTGTTGTGTGTTGCACCAAGTATTTCTTGAACTTGGGGATGCCAACCAACAAATAGCCCTTTAAGTTGAGCGATATCACCTTGTTGGCTCCACGATTCTTGCTGCCAGTTAGTGCGCTCTTCAACCGCAACAAAGTTAACTTCTTCACCGTTACGCAAATAATAACTCACAAAATGTTTGCCCGGACCAACCCAAAGGTTGGCACTCGGCTCTATCAGATTAGGCGGCAGATCTTTGGTTTTGACCGTGCCGCGCCAAGCAACTTGTCCAGTAAATCTGGGTTTGGACGATAAACCTAAGTTATGCAATAAGGTCGTCTGAATTTTAGAATGAATGCCGTCAGCACCAATCACTAAGTCATGTTGGATTTTTTCAGCATTGTTTAACACTAAGTCCACACCATTATTGTCGTCACGATGCAGATAGGTGCTAATTGGGCTATTTAATCTTAGTTTGACTTGGTTTTGCATACAGGCTTGATATAGAACATGATGCAGATCTGCACGATGAACATGCCAATACTCTGCTCCAAACCGCTGTAAACAATCCTCTCCTAGTGGCACTGAAAAATAATTTTTGCCACTTTGATAGTGCCGCATAATTGCATTATCAGGTCGGAAAATAGTGGGAGACAGAGCCGCAGCCAAGCCCAATTGATTCAATACCTGTACGGCATTTGGACTCAATTGCAAACCAGCGCCTACCTCACTTATTGTTGCAGCTTGTTCATAAACAGTAACCTTAAAACCCCGTTTAACCAGCGCCAAGGCGCTACATAAACCTCCAATCCCTGCACCAACAACGGCTATATTTCTAACCAAGAGTTAATCCTATATAATATTGCGAAGTGTCTTTCGAATTAAAAATTTAACAGTAAACTTTTATTAAAACAAAAGCAGTTTTAATTTTGACAATTTTGAATCTACACGTAGTCTTAATCAATAACACTTTGGCTAAATGTTTAATTTAAAAGTCATTTATGTGGCACATGTAAAACCTTACTCATGTAATGCTGGTTAACTTGGAACTTAAAGCATTGCAAATCTAAGCCGATATATATTATCTAATGGAAACGGGATACCTAGGCATGTCTAAGCGAAATCAAAATGTAATTAATGAGGAAGTGAGATTTAACCAGGGAGAAGAGCTGGTATCCACTACCGATACTCGTGGTGTGCTGACTTATGCCAATCCACGTTTTTGTCAGATAGCAGGTTTCACGGAGGCAGAATTAGTTGGCCAAAACCATAACATTGTAAGACACCCCGATATGCCCAAGGCGGCATACGCAGATATGTGGAGTAAACTTAAAGCCAAACAAGCTTGGCGTGGGGCGGTGAAAAACCGCTGTAAAGATGGGCGATATTATTGGGTTGATGCTTTTGTTACGCCAGTGTATGAGAATGGCCAATTAATAGGTTACCAAAGTGTCAGAACCTTACTAAAACCGGAATATAGAGACAGAGCCGAAGCTTTATACAGCAAACTCAATAGTGATAAAGCGCCAAGCAATATTCTTAAAGCCGCTTCGGCTTTTAAAGATGTTGCCTTTGTTGTTGTCGCTCTTCTCCTGGCTACTGTTGCCTTGTTTTATCCTTTTGTCGCGTTTTTGTTAGTTGCCCTACCCTATCTCGTTTTTAAAGGCGAACTACTCGATTTACGCCGTTATTTAACCGACCAACAAGCGAATTACGATAGCGTCTCTCGACTGATTTTTTCTGGTAGTGATATCAGTAGTGTGGCTGATTACATTAAAAAAATGGATGAGGGCCGGATTAGAACCATATTAGGCCGAGTTATTGATGGTACTAACATGCTAAGTTCAGGAGTAGTTTTATTGAAAAAAGCCTCAGTCGAAGCGAAAAAAGGCGTAGAGAAAGAAGCGCACGAGTTACATCAAGTGGTAACCGCGATAGAAGAAATGGTGGCCTCTATCAGCGAAGTGGCCACCAATACAGTAAGCACTTCGAAAAAAGTAGAATCCGTGCATCAAGATTGTAAAGTAGCTACTGATTCTATGACTCGTACCATGAATAAAGTATCTGAACTGGCTAAAGATGTGGCTAAATCTGCTAGTGCCGCCTCAGAATTAGCCAGTGAAGCCGAGAAAATTGGCAATATTATGCAAGAAATTCAAGGTATTGCCGATCAGACCAACCTACTGGCTTTGAACGCAGCGATCGAAGCTGCTCGGGCTGGAGAACAAGGCAGAGGCTTTGCAGTAGTAGCTGACGAAGTAAGAGCCCTGTCGAGCCGCACACAAAAAGCGACAGAACAAATCCAAACCTCGGTGAATGAAATTCAAACCACCTTACTTACGTGGTCAAAAACCATGCACACCGGCAAGGATTCAGCTGAAGACTGTGTGAAAGATACCAGTCAGACTCGGGATTTGGTTTTTAAAGTTTACGACGATGTCTCGATAATTGCTGATTTAACCGCGCAAATATCTACCGCCTCTGAAGAGCAAAGTATGGTTTCACAAGAAATCAGCCGTAATATAACCAATATTAATGACGCATCCAAAGTTAATCTCGAACAAGCGAATATCGTTGAATTTGAATCTGACATTATGGAAAAACGTGCCAAATCTTTAGCCTCATTAGGCTTAACTTTCAGTTAAACTCTCACACTACGGGGCTGCAATATAAGCGCCCCGTTTGTCTATAAATACTAACTTGGCTTTTAATTACCCTAAGAAGTCCTTCACTTTTCAATATGCATATTTAACTGCGTCGCAAAGCATGAAGTGAGGTAGAATTATGTCATATTTATCGCTAATGCTTTTTTATGTCTGATTCATTACCCTATTTATCGCATTACTCACCGCAAATTCAACAGCAAATTATAGCCCTCATTGAAAAAAAGCAATTGGGGGACTGGTTACGCAGTAAGTATCCGACCATACATGAGATATCGAATGACAGCGATTTGCGTGAATACGTTATTGCACTGAAGAATCGCTATATGAAAAAAACCCAGCCCCTAAGTAAGATAGTGTATGACAGTAAAATACATATTATCAATCAAGCCTTGGGTTTACACAGCTATGTTTCGCGGGTGCAAGGCGGAAAGTTAAAGAGCAAAAATGAACTTCGGGTGAGCACTCTTTTCAAACAAACACCTGAACCTTTTCTTAATATGATCGTGGTGCACGAACTTGCCCACCTAAAAGAAAAACAACATGACAAAGCGTTTTATCAGCTTTGCCAACATATGTTACCTAACTATCATCAACTAGAGTTTGAAGTAAGAGTATACTTAACTGAGTTAGACTGTAGCGGTAAGGTTTTTAATACTAACTAAGCTTGACGTGTTTAAGCGACGGTAAAATAACTTATTTAAGTGAGCCATAAATGGACTATCAGTTTTTTCGAGATGAGGGCAGTTTGCCGAATGCAAGCTGTGAGATTGCCGCTTTTGGTGATTGGTTAAGTCATGATATTGGTAGTGATAAGGCCAAAGTCGCTGAACTAATTGCCATCGTTGATTCACTACTACGCGCTGAAAAGAAGCATGTTGAATTTGTCAGCAAAGACTATCGTTTACAGCTCAATCAAGACGAGGTTGAGATTGCCGCACTATTTGTTGGTTTTGCTGATGAAGATGCCCTACCAGAAGGCACTGAGTTTGAAGACCCCTTGCTAGAGGGCTGCGGTCTCGATGATTTACAACACTTATTACTGGCCTGGCAAGATTTTATCCTAGAGTAGTCGACACTCGCAGTAAACACTCACCACTTTGGTGAGTTCTATCTTTGGAACTCCCTAAAAATGTGCACAAACAATATTCTTTAAGCCATCATAAACTGCTAAGCCTTTGATATTAATAAATTAAAAAAGTTGGCCTAAGTTCTGCTTAGTATAATTTAACGCGCAGTGAGTTCGATTAGTTCAGGGGATCATTCGTCGCGTTGCGACAAATGGTACACATATAATAATACTAACGACAGTGGCTAACGAATACACTCGCTTACAATGCAAAAGGCCTAAGCAATTTTATTGCTTAGGCCTTTTGTTCATCAGTTACTGCAATATCTACCTGAGATATTGCCCGCTTAGCTCATTAAGGATAGCTTAGGCATTATAGGTTGAAGATGCTGTATTACCGCCACGCCCAGTCCAATTGGTATGGAAAAACTCACCTCGGGGTTTATCAGTACGTTCATAGGTATGCGCACCAAAATAATCACGCTGGGCTTGTAATAAATTAGCTGGCAAACGCTCGGTGCGATAACCATCAAAGTAGTTTAACGCGGCGGTTAAACAAGGAGCAGGAACACCATTACCGATGGCATTCATCGCAACACGGCGCCACCCCTCTTGAGCGTTAACAACAGTATTAGTAAAATAATCATCTAACAACAAATTGTTTAGTTCAGGATTTTTATCGTAAGCCTCTTTAATTTTACCTAAGAAAGCCGAACGAATAATACAACCACCACGCCACATCAATGCAATACCACCGTAATTAAGATCCCAGTTGTACTCTTTGGCGGCCTCACGCATTAAGGTATAACCTTGGGCATAAGAAACAATTTTTGAGGCCAATACAGCTTGACGCAAATCTTCAATAAAGGCGGTTTTATCACCACTAAAGGTTTTAGCTGGCCCAGTTAATACCTTTGATGCAGCGACTCTTTCTTCTTTTAATGCCGAGATACAACGAGCAAATACTGATTCTGCAATCAGTGTGAGAGGTACACCTAAATCTAAAGCGATAACACCTGTCCATTTACCCGTGCCCTTTTGCCCTGCAGTATCCAGGATTTTTTCAACTAAGGGTCCACCGTCTTCATCTTTAAAAGCTAAAATATCGCGCGTAATCTCCACCAAATAACTGTCTAATTCAGTAGTATTCCACTGTTTAAAGACTTCGTGCATTTCGTCGGATGACAGGCCTAATACTTCTTTCATTATCTGATAGGCTTCACACAACAATTGCATATCACCGTATTCAATGCCGTTATGTACCATCTTAACAAAGTGACCTGCGCCATTTTGCCCGACATAATCACAACAGGGCGAACCATCTTCTACTTTGGCAGAAATAGCCTGGAAGATAGGTTTAACAGCTAGCCATGCCTCTTGCGAACCACCGGGCATAATTGACGGTCCTATTAAGGCTCCTTCTTCACCACCTGAAACACCTGCCCCAACAAAATGAATACCTAAATCAGCTAAATATTTTTCACGACGAATGGTGTCAGGGAAATGAGTATTCCCACCATCGATGATAATATCGCCTTTCTCTAAAAAGGGCACAAGCTGTTCAATTGTGGCATCAACTGGCGCACCAGATTTAACCATAATCATTACTTTACGTGGCCGCTCAAGTGACTGTACTAACTCTTCAACAGAATAAGCACCGCGGATAGAAAGACCTTGTGCACGACCGTTAATAAAGTTTTCTACTTTGTCAGTCGAACGATTATAAGCCGTAACGGTAAAACCTTTACTCGCCATATTCAGGATCAGGTTTTCACCCATAACAGCAAGGCCTATTAGACCAATATCAGATAGAGTTTTCATAGCGTTCCAATTTTAACTTGAGTGGTGGTTCGAGCGCTGCATACTTAAAACCTTTTAATTAAAGCATGCTACAGCTCGATACAATGGCACAATACTTTTAACATTACCGGTATATTTTAACCGTTAATGGAAAGCATAACACCTTTGATCGTCATAAAAATTCGTAGATTAATATCTTTATTTTCTAACAAATAAAAATATCACTCATTTAAACAATGATCTTTTATTATTGTGCTGGAGCTAAAACTAAGGTTAAGCTTTGAAAAGTGTAGAACTAACAATTTAAAAATATTAAAAGGAATGCTATGCAACGACTTGGAAGGTTTGCCCTCGTTTTACTACTTTCATTTAATTTCCCTTTGATTGCCCAGCAGGCTGATCAGTCAAGCAACGAGCAGCAAGAAGGTCCTTGAAGATATCTGGGGAAATCCGCCGGGGAGCTCAGAGGCCTTGCTTGGTATGTTGTTTAAACAAGGTACCACGCCATTTGATGGCGATGCTTGGGGCGTAAGCATTGAGTATGAACAAGACGGGTATGTTAGTGATGAAGATGCCGAGCAACTGAATTACGACAAACTATTGCTAGAAATGAAAAATGATGCCCAACAAAGCAGCCGTGCCCGAGTTGAGCAAGGTTATGATCCCATTGAATTAGTTGGCTGGGCGGCAAAACCGTATTACGACAAAACTAGCAATAAACTGCATTGGGCAAAAGAATTTAAATTCGGTGACTCAGCGACCCACACATTGAACTACAATATTCGGATACTGGGACGCAAAGGCGTGTTAGTACTGAACTTTATTGCCAATATCGACCAATTAGCAGAAATTGATCACAATATAGATACCGTATTAGCCATGGCAGAATTTAACGAAGGTTCTCGCTATAGTGACTTCGACCCTGATTTGGATGATGTTGCGGCCTATGGTATTGGCGCTTTAGTGGCAGGCAAAGTTATCGCTAAAACTGGCTTTTTAGCAGCGGCTTTCATTTTTCTGAAGAAGTTCGGCATCGTTATTTTAATTGCGCTTGGCGCATTACTGAAAAAACTGTTTTGGCGCAAAGATAACGACACAAAACTCTCTTAAAAACCAGTTTACGAGAGTGTCTAACAAACAAGGTATTTAATTTAAGGTTAACAATGAAAGTATTATTTATAGGCGGTACGGGCAATATCAGTACCGAGTCAAGTTTGCTCTGCGTGCAACTGGGCATTGAGTTAACCTTGCTGACCCGCGGAAATCGAGGCGTAGCGATCCCTGGAGCAAAATTTATTGTTGGCGATATTAATCAAAAATCTACGCAAGAACAGCTCGCTAAGCAACAATGGGATGCCGTTGTTAACTGGATTGCCTTTACCGCTGAAGATGTTGAGCGAGACATCAAATTATTCAGCAAAAATACCAATCAATATGTGTATATTAGCTCAGCATCTTGCTATCAAAAACCCGTCTCAAATCCAATTATTACTGAGTCAACACCATTGGCCAATCCTTGGTGGCAATATTCTCGTGATAAAATTGCCGGTGAAGACGCACTAACAAAAGCGTATCGAGAAACGGGTTTTCCCATCTGTATTGTCAGACCCTCTCTGACCTATGACACGGTTATACCTCTGCCAATCGGAGCATGGACTCACTACAACGTAATTGAGCGAATCAAACAAGGCAAGCCGATAATCGTTCAAGGTGACGGCACCTCCTTGTTTACCATTACGCACGCGAGTGATTTCGCTAAAGGATTTGTCGGTTTATTGGGGCGGCAAACTACCATTGGCCACGCCTTTCACATCACTAGCGATGAAAGTCTCAATTGGGATCAAATAAATCTCGCTGTCGCAGCAGCTGTGGGAATAAAGCCCAACATTGTACATATCCCTTCAGATTTTATTTGTCATGTAGCGCCCGACTATACCGGCACCTTGTTGGGAGATAAGTCGCACAGCGTGATCTTTGATAACCGCAAGATAAAACAGTTTGTACCAGACTTTTGTCCCTCGACCCCCTTTAATATCGGTATACAACAAACATTAGATTGGTTTGCAGAAAAGCCTGAACGACAGATAATCGATCATCAAGCTGAAGCGCTAAGCGACAAGATAATAAAGCAGTATCAACAAGCGTTTAACTAATTGTGCAGAAGCTGTGCAGAATTAACACAGAAGTAATGAATTTATTTTTCAGCTATAGGGGCCACTCACCTCAAGGGCTATACTTAAATCATGCGCTTATCTAATAAACTCTTTTTGTCCTTTTTAGGACTCACTACTGTCATCTTAATTGCAACACTTTCTCTTGCAAGGTGGAGTTTTGAGCGGGGCTTTTTAGACTTTATCAATGGCCAAGAAACACAGCGTTTGCAATATGTAGCTGATGAGCTAATCACTGAATATACAGCTGCAGGTAATAGTTGGATTAAGATAAAACAAGTGGGTTTAGACAGTTATTTACGCCAACACTTTAATCCTCGTGGGCAACTTCACTCACCTAGTGGCCCACGAAGGTCTCCACCTAATGGCAGAATGCCTCCAGAACAAAACGGATTTTCTAAACCCAAAGATATTGGTCCCCCCACTTTGCTGTACGATGCTGCCGATAATAGTGTATCAGGTGATGCTCGTTTCGCAGCACAAGCTACTTACATCAGCTTACCTTTGTATCTAGAAAACGAAAAAATTGGCGAATTGCGCAGTTGGCCTAAAGCGGTAAGCGAAAGCTCCTTGGCCAGTGCCTTTTCAAAAGAACAATTGTGGACCAGTTTGGTGATTGGCCTTATTTGTTTAATCTGCGCTGGACTTATGTCTTGGTTATTGACTCAGGTGTTGCTAACCCCCCTAAAACAAGTACTTAGTGGCGTATCAAAGCTGTCGAAGGGTGAATACAAATTACATTTTTCCCATCAACGTAAAGACGAACTTGGTCAATTGATGGATGATGTGCAAAATTTATCGAATGTACTCGACAAAAACCGCAGCGCCAAAAACCGTTGGTTTGCCGATATATCCCACGAATTGCGTACGCCACTAACCATACTAAGCGGCGAAATAGATGCGCTAAAAGCGGGTATTCGGCCCTTTAATCATGAGCAATTAGAGTCTTTGGAGCAGGAGACTAATAGGCTACGTCATTTGGTAGACGATTTGTATCAGTTGTCATTATCCGACATTGGCGGATTACGTTATCAGTTTGCCACGATTAATCCCAGTGACTGTTTAGCCAAAGTATTGAGCACCATGGGCCGCACGATAGAAGATAAAGGTTTAAGCCTAAAAGTTGAGTGCCAACAAGATTTATCACTGGTTGCCGATGCTCAGCGTTTAGAGCAGCTATTTATTAATTTACTGAGCAATGCCTGGCATTATACCGATATTCCAGGACGTATAGAGATCAGCCTGTCTAGACAACAACATAATATTATTATTGAGATAAACGATACCGCACCTAGCGTTAATGCAACCGAATGTGAACGTCTATTTGCCCCCCTTTATCGACAAGATTCCGCCAGAACCAGACTAAGCTCAGGGGCAGGTTTGGGTTTAAGTATTTGTCGCAATATTGTCGAGGCACACCAAGGTCAAATTAAGGCTTTGCCAAACTCGCTGGGCGGCCTAACGATCCATATCGAATTACCCAGCACAAGAGAAACCGCATGAGTCAATCGCAACAAATATTGGTGGTAGAGGATGAACCCAAAATTGCACAAATTCTGGTCGATTTTTTACAAGTGGAAGGCTTTAAAGTTCATGTACTAAAAGATGGATTGCACGCGGTTGAATTTATTAAACAAAAGCAACCTGATTTTATTATTCTCGATATCATGTTACCCCATAAAGATGGTTTAAGCATTTGCAAAGAAGTGCGTCAGTTTTCGAATATTCCCATGCTGATGCTTACCGCGCGGGTGGATGAAATTGATCGATTAATGGGTTTAGGATTTGGCGCCGACGATTACGTATGCAAGCCTTTTTCAGCTCGTGAAGTGGTTGCTCGGGTGCAAGCCGTATTGCGCAGGACTCAGCAGAAAATCACTAAATCGTTAGTCACTTATAAAAGCATTGAACTCGATCTCGAACGGTTTCAATGTCATATCGATCAGAAACTGATCGAACTAACCCCTGTTGAGTTTCGATTATTACTTACTTTAGTTAATAAACCTGCTGTGGTTTTTTCGCGGAACAGTTTGATGCAGGCAAGTTACGAAGATGACAGGATAGTGAGTTCACGCACTATTGACAGCCATATGAAAAACTTACGCAGTAAACTGGCGTTAACCAGTCCTGCGCAAGACTTATTACATTCTGTTTATGGCATTGGCTACAAAATTGAGTAGTGGCAATGGTTTGAAAACGTCACTCATAGACTATAAAGATTTTGCTCTTGCCTCTATGCTATTGAGTCTGTCAAACACTTGCATACTGGCTTTTTCCATTTTATTCAAAGCTTCTACAACTTTGTCTACTTGTCCGTCAGCCTTAGCCTTCAAAGCCTCTTTACCCGCTTGATGCAATGCAGCATGGGGTTGTTCTAATTGTCTAAATTCATTAAGTTCTGAAAATAAACGTTTACCTTCACCTTCATAATACCAGCGACCTAAACGACATTGAGTATGATCTGTAGAATCTGACTGACTCTTTTTAGAATCTGAGCGTATCATTTTGTAAATATCAACTTTCCACACCAAGTGATCTAGCTTAACCGTTTGCACAAAGGTACTAAGACTAGCGGCTGAGATAACTTTAGACATATTGGTTGCCATCTTGGCAATATCAGTCACCGAATTATTGATCGATGCAGCCGATTGCGACACATTGGCGGTTTGATCATTATTTTCGTTAATGTAGGTCGACACCTTTGACGTTTGTTCAGTTGTGGCTGAAGTCAGGGCCGATATTTTATCTGAGGCCTGCGCAGAACGCCCCGCTAAGGTTCTCACTTCATCCGCAACCACGGCAAAGCCACGACCTTGTTCACCAGCTCTAGCCGCTTCTATCGCTGCGTTTAAGGCTAATAAATTTGTTTGTGCCGAGAGGGATTGTATTTGTGAAACAAAAGATTCAATTTCTAGGGCTGATTGCGATAATTTTCCAATAGATTGGCTTATTTCGCCTGACTTGCTGGTTAGGTTTTTCAACACATCAACACAGTCAGTTAAAGTACTGCT
This sequence comes from Paraglaciecola sp. 25GB23A, assembly GCF_040012495.1. Taxonomy (NCBI): domain Bacteria; kingdom Pseudomonadati; phylum Pseudomonadota; class Gammaproteobacteria; order Alteromonadales; family Alteromonadaceae; genus Paraglaciecola; species Paraglaciecola sp. 25GB23A. The sequence continues at coordinate 43,715 of NZ_JBDYKM010000001.1, read as the reverse complement.
AATATGGGCAAAATCACTTAACGAGTTTTCTAAGCGTTTTTTCTCATCCGCTATACTTTGTGCAGAAGTAGCCACCTCTTGACGCACGCCATCAAGCATATCCATCGAACTGACAAACAAGCTATTAATTACTTGTTCTGCCTTATTTTGACTAGAGGCATGTTCGGCTTCAGACTTATATTTTTGCTGAGACTTCATGGCACTGTCTAATTGTGCAGACAGGTCATGTTTGTCTTTTGTAAGCTCGCTAATTTTTTGTTCTAGTTCTTGTACTTTTTGACGATTTCCAAACATGTTTTTTCCTCATAAGGCTAAGGCAGCTAACTTATATTATCGAACCTTTAGGCAATAACATTAGCAATATAGCTTAATATTAAACCAATTCGCCTAGCTCGACTAAAAACAAAGCACGTACAAACATAATGTGGCACACATCATCTAAAAATGCTTTATTTATTGATGTTTATTTCATACTAATCCCTCTCCTTTAACAAATATAGAGAATTGAAAATTAATTATAAATTAAGCATGAAAACAAAATAAGAAAACAAGCAATAACACAATCCGTTGGCTATTTAATATAATAAGCCTCGTCACTTTATTCAAGATTCAAACGAAGTAGCAAGTTATGTTGATGTGACCAATCCCATCGCATTTTTAAGTCAAATATATTGTGATTTACATAAAAACGTAAAAAAAAAGCGAATCATGTCTGATCCGCTTGGGTTTAGTTATAACTAACTAGCACATGTAAAATAAAAAACTTATTCAGCCGCTTTTTTCTGGTAAAAGTCCCGCAGTACATACCAAGCTAACTTGCGCTCACCCTTTTCAGATAACAGACCTTTTCTATTCCAGAAATCCTGAACATTATCCAGTGGACGACGCGGTGAGCGGAAATCTTTTAAAATCCATGGCGTCACACCGCGCAAAGACGGCATGTTTTCCATCATTTCAATATTGTGCACGTAAACATCGGCTTGGAACTCTTCAGTCCAAATAACCTCTTTTTTATCATGCAAGCCTTTTAGGGCTCCTGCACCGACTTCACTCATGATGATGGGTTTTTCATAGTGGGATTCCCAGCGCAAATTACCACAATCTGCGGGCTTGGCAGAATACCAACCGCAATAGCTGTTGATGCCGATAATGTCTACGTACTTAGCCAAGGGATCATCGATAAGCTTACCGTTAGCTGAGGTACTCTGTGTATCCATTGCTGCCGTGATAAGTCTGCTTGGGTCAAGTGCACGAGCTTTTTTGATAAGGTTGCCCAAGAAGACAAGACGATCATCTTGAACAGGCGTTTCGTTAGCCACGGACCACATGATAACAGCCGCGCGGTTTTTATCTCGAGTGATCATCTCAGTGAGTTGTTTTTCTGCTTTGGCATACACGTCTTTACTATCAAACATCACGGTCCAGTAAACAGGAATTTCTGACCACACCAAAAGACCTAGTTCATCAGCTATCTTAAGCATCATTTCATTATGTGGATAATGGGCTAATCTGACAAAGTTACAGCCTAATTCTTTGGCCCATGTTAACAGGGTACGGGCATCTGCTTCACTCCATGCACGACCACCGCCGAAGGGAGATTCTTCATGAATACTGATACCACGTAAAAACATCGACTTGCCGTTAACAAAAATTTCAGTGCCTTCGACCTTCACAGAACGGAAACCAATTTTATCTTTTACAGTTTCACCATTAAACGCGAACGACACTTCATAGAGTTTAGGAGCTTCAGGCGACCAGAGGTTTGGGTTAGCTTTGATGTCAAAGCTGGCCATACCCTTAGCATCCAATTTTACATTTGTATTAATTTTTAGCTCTGGAATCGAGACGGTCACTTCATCTTTTTTGCCGGGTGAAGACACGCTTACCATACCGATTACGCCATCGCCTTTATCGTTTAAACGAACGGAGTAATCAGCAAGGTATCGCTCAGGCAGTTCCAGTAAAGAAACAGAACGGGTAATACCGCCATAGTTCCACCAGTCAGTATTAACAGTAGGCACCTGATCGCGCTCACGGCGATTATCCACTTTAACAATCACAAAGTTGTCTTTATCTTTGATTTGCTCAGTGACATCAAATTGGAAAGAGGTAAAGCCGCCTTCGTGTTCACCTACTTTAGTACCGTTTACATAGACTATTGCTTTGTAGTTAACTGCGCCAAAGTGCATGACATAACGCTTATTTGTGATTTTTTCGACATTGAAACTCTTTTCATACCAAACGGTCCCTTCATACAAAAAGAGTTGCTCTTCCTGAGTATTCCAATCACCTGGTACGTTAATTAAGGGCGCCGTAGCAAAATTGTATTCAACTAAATCGCCTTTATCTTTGGCTTTAGCATTTTTAAAGTAGCCGTTTTCGTGCGGCTCGTAACGATGGTTATAATAACCGTTTTCATAAGGATCTAATATGCGATGCCATTGACCATTTAAGCTTATGTGCTGTCGTGCGCCCGCATTTTGCACATACTGGTCCAAATTACTGGCCATGCTAGTAAACGACAAAAGCATTATCACTAATGTGACTATGCTGGTTATTCGAGAAGAGTGTTTCATATGTTGCTCCTGTATGTGTCAAGTTCAGTCTGTTCGAGTTTGCGCTCATTGTACTAAGGGGGTAATTTGTGGTGCTTCGTATTTCAAATTATTTGTTAGGCCATAGGTAATTTTTTTGATTAATTTGCCTTGCTTGTTAACCACTAATAATAGAGTTGACTGAGCGGGTACCTCACCTGAAAGGGTTGCCGTTATGCCTGCATCTGTATTTATCAATAGTGAAGATGAACCATCAGTAACACTTCCGGCTAAATTTAATTGATAATCAAATGCCATAGCCTTTTCCTGATTGAGGATCATAATGGCAGTTGTTTCAGGGTTTTGCGTAACGATGGTCTTAACATACTTCTGATTATTGTTACTCGCTAAGAAGCTGCCGGTCATATAGGTACTCATCAACTGCATGTGGTAATAATTAGAACGTGGGAAAAATTCAGTAGGTAAGCCCAAGAAGCCAAAATCAGTGGCCACTTTGTCTACTTCACTAATACACCAAGGATCAATGGTGAATGCGCTGTACTCCATACCATAACCAAATATTTCGGCAAAAAATTGTCCCGCCAAAAATGAGGTATTACCATAGCCAGAGATTTCGCGGTCAGGGTTATGATAAGTGACATTGAACTCAGTTAAGCCCCAAAGTAAAGCGTCGTCACCTTGGCGTTTATACTTTTTATTAGCCTTAGCGATAAGATCTTTCAGAGTTTTTATTTCGCCCAGAATTTTTTGTGGTCCACTAAAGATAACGTCATCCCGAGAGAAGTCTTTGCCATTTGGATAGTTATGAAAGGTGACACCGTCAAATAGCCACCTTCCTTTGTGTTTTAGGCCAGTCACATCCATTTTTCCACCAATTAATTCGCCATAGGCTGGCATCATTAGCGATGATTCGTCATACATAAATAACGTCACATCAGGTGCGACATCTTTGATTATTGGCGCGATCCTTAACAAGAAACTATGCACTTCTTCTAAGGTGTTTTCATTGTGCAACATAGGTTCATTACCAATCGACCAATACTTCACCTTTTTACTATTGTCCTTGGTGTAATAACGGACCAATTCTCTTATTTGCAGCTCATTAAAAAAACGCGGAACCTGCAAGATAGGCTCAGCGCCTATACCTTTAATATTGTCGATCATAGCGTTTAATCTAGAACGTTCAGGGAACTGACGTTCGTAACCATTACCGCCAATACGAACCATCTTTACGCCACTTGCCTTTACTTCTGGCCAAAGGTCTTGCACATAACCTACGCGGCCTTCATCACCGGAAGCCAGCCAATGATTTTGTCCAAATAAATATGGGCTGATCTCTTGAGCAAAGGATGAACTGACACCGGTGGCATAAAAAGTTATGGCTAATAACAACGGTTGTAGTTGTAAATTGAGTTTCATTTTAGCTATTTCCCTTAGTTAACGAGTAGATTGATAATAAAAAATTGACTCAACACCGCCATTTTCAAGCGAAAATATACGATGAAGAGTCAAGGGGGACACACAACTGGTCTAGGGTAATTCTATACCTCTGGCGCCAACATACAGTGCATACCATTGCTCTCTGCTTAACTGTATAGTTTGGGCTTGGGCGCACAAACGAATTCTTTCAGGATTAGTGGTACCAATGACTGGTTGTATATTGCTGGGATGGCGCATCAACCAAGCCAATACGACAGCTTCTCGACTTACACCCAGCTCATCTGCCAGTTGGCTAACTAATTTTGCTGTATTCACAACACTGTCTGACGCCTGAGCCAAATCTTTTCCGCTAAACAGACCTTGACTTAAGCTGCCCCATGCTTGAATTTGAACATTATTAGTGCGGCAATATTCCAAGGTGCCTGCGCTAAAGTTGGTCACTGACTCTCCAGAACAACCCGAGGTCATGCCTTCTTCTAACCAGTTAAGGTGGCTGAGACTTAATTCAAGTTGATTAACCACCAGTGGCTGGGTCAACGCGCTTTGCAAATACCGCATTTGATGCTGCTGCATATTAGACACACCAAAATAGCGTACTTTGCCGCTGGTTTGCAGTTGATTAAACACCTCAGCAATCTCATCTGGCTCCATTAAGGCATCGGGACGATGCAACATCATTATATCCAAGGTGTCTATCTGCAAACGTTCCAGAGTCTGTTCAACAGATTGACTGATCCAAGCGCCTGAGAAGTCATAACGTTTGGGAGCAATGCCTTCTTCAAAGCGTATCCCACATTTCGATTGCAAAACCATAGACGAGCGTAATTCAGGACGTTCTTTTAACACTTTGCCAAAGACCTGCTCTGCTTTGCTACGCGCATATATGTCAGCATGATCGAATACCCTAATACCGGATTCTAAAGCAGCATCGATTACAGCATGTGTCTGTGCAATGTCAGCTTTATTAATGGGATTGTCATTCCAACCACCACCGAGGTTCATGCAACCAAAAACCAATGGGCTACTATTTTCTACGTATTCTGATAAGGGGTATTTCTTCATTAAATCCTCAATTCTTTGTCCATTTTCACAACAAAATTACACTAACTTAATAAAATAATAGGGGCGATATGACCTACCTATTTGCTTACTTTATTAGCTAAGCGAGAGCCTTTGGAGGCTGAAACTAAACCCATGATTAAAAGCAAAGCTAACATATACAGATTAACACTACCTCCACCAGATGAGGTATCAGGCTGAGAGGGCGTTGGTGTCGGTGTTGGAGCAGGTGTTGGAATAGGCGTTGGAATAGGTGTTGCGCCAACGGTACCTTCAAACTCAGTAAAACTGCCATCATCGTTTTTAACTTCAATCCAATCAATGTTGACCCCTGCCCCCAAAAAATCCAAATAGATTATTTCTTTACCTGCAACTAAAGGGGTCAATAACGTTATGGTTTGAAATGTTTGCCAGCCACCTGTATTCGGCACGGCAACTGTCTCAAGAGCATTACCCGTGCTGTCTTTTAATGCAAAACTAGCTGTATCCAAATTACTAGCAATCCGCATTTGAATAGCGTAGTTACCCGCTGTAGGCACATTAACATAATAGGCCGCAAAGTCGCCCGCATCGATATAACCAATATGTTGGCCACCACCAACATCATTTTCACCAATTTCAAGCCCCTCCATCTCACTAAAGTCTTCTGCTTCAATCAAGGCTGGCACATCGATCCGAGATGGTACAAGTACATCAAAATAGTTGCTGACAGACGCAGGTCCACAAGTTTCACCTATGCCACTATCGCTTACTACCAGCGCTATTTGAACTTGCCCAGCACTGAGAGGGCTTAATTTCAAGGTGCCGTTGGCCTCACATGAAATGTAATCAACTCCCTCTATAACCACGATATCAGGATCACTACTAGTGGCAGTGATGGTGACGTCTTGTGAACATGCATTACCATCACTTATTCCTGATAGCATAATATTTTGTAGCCCGTCACCCACTTCGATTGTTAGGGGCTCTAAATGGCTAATGGTTGGTTTATTGTTGCCACATAGTGACAGTAATTCGACGGTAGGTGCTTGATCATTATCAAAATTATTTTTTGAATAGGTGATTAAAGTAGAGGTTTCGTTGTCTAAGACAATAACTTGCGTTGTATAAGGACCGATACTTTCAGTCACTTCACCGATGCCCGAGGCATCAATATTGATTTTCAAATTATCACCTTCGATCGCGTTTGTATTAAAACGCAAGGTATAGTTGAAACTTGAGCCGCCACGATTCATGATCATGGCAGAATATCGTCCCTCTTTTACTGCACCGTAAGCGACGACATTATTGTCGCTGGTCATGCCATCCGCATAATGACCAGTAAAATACTGAGTGACAAACTTCATATGTTGATATGAAGCACGTCGGGTTCCATTGCCATCAATCATACTAAAATCTGTACCAGTGCGACTGCCGCTATTTTCATACATCGACCACGTTGCAATATAACGCGCTTCATATTTCATTGAATACCCAAGCATCTGACCAAACATCTGACCGTTGGCAAAGGTATGTACCGTTTCGCCTGACTTTGAATTGTATTCCCCTACCCCCCATGTCAAAGCATTATCGCCAGTCCGAGTATGTAAAGTATTGACAAAATCAATCTTGTTTTTTGCTTTTATCACGCGTTCCAACATATCTGCAGCACCCGCAACAGCAGGGTCGGCATTGTCAGCTTGAGGGTAACGGTGCCAAGATAAACCATCTATATAGTAATACGATTTGCCTGGCACCAGGCCTGTTATATCGTTGTCTCCGCCGAATAAATCGTCATAGGCTTCGTCATAAAAATCACTAAAGTCTGGGCCATAAATTTTGATGCTTGGATCGACCGTCTTCATGGCAGCTGCCATGGGCTTAAAGTAATCTTCAACAAAGTTGCCCATCGTACTCATACTGGGACGCTCGGCTTGCAACCATGGTTCATTGCCCACGTTCCAGTATTTAATCTTGCGATCGTGTGTAACGTTTAAAAATGTCACTAAGTCGGCGGCAGCGGCAACGCGATCATTGAGCGGAGTGGCATCGTTATATTGTGAAACCTGAATAATAGGCTCTGCCCCAGCGGCGATAATTTGATCAACCCATTGCAACATAATCCCATTTGAAGGCATTTTACGATCAAATGAGTTGCCACCTATGCGAATGACATGAGTGCCCATTTCCTTAGTTTGTTGCCAAACAGTGGCGTTAGGACCCACTCCAGTATTTTGATCGGCATACCACAAATTAGTCCCGACTAAATCTGGGCTAATTTCCTGAGCAACTGCGTTTAAACATAAGCTACCAGCGAGTAACAACGCAATATGTCGAGCGTTCGGTCGAAACAACTTTGAGGTAAAACTGTGCATAATAATGACTCCGTTTTAGAATTATCGAGAAGAATGAAGCGCATTTAATTCATCCATGAGAACCAGCTTCTTGACGACGTAATGGGCAATGGAGAGTGTTTGGGATAACTTGTGAACAAAAATCCACATAGCTAGGCATCCCATTGACTATATTGAGAATATATTGACGCAAACTACTCAAGGTAGATTGCAATTCTGTATCGCTGATATTTGACAAATAGTGACAGGGTAACTTTGGACTAATTCCCAATCCAAGCATCAAACTAAACCATTGTGATTCGGACACAATGTCATATTGCAAGGTAGGCAAACTACCCAATCGACCAAAACGCGCTACAAGATTTTTTGCAAGTGTGGTTTTCGCACCTCTCACCATAAAATGAGAAGAATGCAGGTCGATAAACGCTTCGGCTTCCGACAAGACTACTTGCCAAGCACGATTGTATATTCGGTTATGTATTGACCAATTGTTGTTAATAGGAAAATGATCAAGCAGTGTGATAATCGCTTGCTGCACAACGACTAATTCGGAAAAAACCAACTCGCCCAAATCCATAACGACTTTTCCGACCGCCAAATAGTTTTGCTGCATGGGTTGGGCTAATGCTTCGCCACTTAATGTCGCGACAGACAATCGCTCAATATCAGAAAAACCCTGCTCAGAAAGCCAACTTTCGACTTGTGATGCTGTCCACTGTGTTGATTCAAATACAGTATAAAAGTGCCATTTGTCTTTAGCCTGAGTTTGCCGTATCCAGCCCCATGGTGTGCTAACTAAATGTTGACAGCCAAATTGATGCTTAACTGGTGTATTTTGAACCCAACTCATAGTGATAATTGACGGTTGATTTGCCTCTATTGCGTCTACTACCTTTGGCGTTAAACGATCCCCTACTGAACAATCGATAAAAAAATCGCCCTTTACTATTTGACCGTTATCTAGGGTTAAATCAGAGATTGCGCCCGTTTCATGATAGGTAGGAGTAATACTTGCAGTTGCTATAATTTTGATACCAGCTTGTTGCGCTATTTGCTGTAGTAAGGCCCGATAAGCTTGTCGATTTAGCGTAACTGCATACTGTAAAGGCCCTTGTAAGTGTGTTTGCTTGGGGCCGGCAATAGCAAACTTTCCTGCGCTGACTGCTTGGGCTGCAAGACTCAAATGTTGCCATTGTAGTTCAGGCAATAGTTCATCTTTTAGTGCTCTGAGGATCCCTTGATTAAAGTAAGCGGCTCCCTCAACTAAGCCCATATTACCAAAAGGAACAAACCATGACCGTTGGTCTTTGTGATAACACATACCCAGACTAAACCCTTCAACACAATGACTAATAACCTGCTCAATCGGTAATTTAAGAATGTCACACAAGGCAGCAAACTCAGGACCACTTATAACAACATCACAGTCATTCGCCATGTCTGGCAATTGCACAACCGTAATGGTTTTGCTGTGGCGGGTTAAACCATGACCCAACAAAGCGGCCATCATAGATAAACTAACGCCATGTCCTATCACAACAACATTTGAAATCGCTGTGTACTCAGCCATATTTTACCTTTTCTTGCCCACAACCTTTCATTTCACTACTAAAAGGGTGTTGCATAATGCTTTGTCGATGATGGGGCACGTTTTGTGCGACTGATTTAAGCGAAGATAATAATGTATTGCTGTGCGTGATAAGCGCATCAGTCGGTATCGAATTTGCTCTGCTATCATGAAATTGCGGCAATTGCCCTTGACCTAACAAAACCGCATACCAGCTAGCCGGCAGAAACAAACCTTCTCGATACGCACTAACATTACCGGTACAATTAAATTCCTCTAATTGTTGTTGCAAAGATTCAGGTATAGCCATGTGCTGACAGTATTGCCAAAAAGGACTGTCGTTTCGACGCGTGGCTTTGTAATGCAAAATAATAAAATCGCGACAGCGCAGATATTCTGAATTTAACTTACGATTAAAATTATCTCGTTCGATGTGTCCAACAGGTTTACCGGGAAAACAGTCGATAAGCGTTTGGATTGCAATTTGTGCGAGGTATAGGCTAGTTGATTCAAGTGGTTCCAAAAAACCTGCTGAAAGACCAATTGCGACACAATTTTTATGCCAAGATACAGCGCGTTTACCTGGCGTAAAACGTAATTGCCTTGGTTCACTATTTACACTTTGTTCGATATTTGACAGGAGCGTATCTTGAGCATTCGTGTCTGACATATACTGTTGGCTATAAACGATGCCATTGCCAGTGCGATGTTGCAAAGGAATGCGCCATTGCCAGCCGCTTTGATGGGCCGCAGCTCTTGTGTAGGGCGGTTTGTCATCCATGCTTTCACTGGCAACTGCAATAGCACTATCACACAATAACCATTGTTGCCAATTCTCGTAAGCTACACCCAAAGTCTGCCCAAGTATTAAGGAACGAAAGCCAGAACAATCAATAAAAAAATCGCCATTTATTTGTTGGCCTGATTCGAGTTGCAAGCCAGCAATATCACCACTCGGATGTTGTAACACTTTTTGTACTTTACCTTCGACTCTGGTGACGCCACGCTGTTGAGAAAAACCACTTAAAAATGCCGCATAAAGCGTCGCATCAAGGTGATAAGCGTAAGCAAAAGAGCTTGATAATTTATTAGGCTCGGCCGTTGGACGCGCAAATTTATTGTTGCGAGCAAGCATTACTGCCAAGGAATAATGATCAAATGGGGTGCTGGATTGCTGATTAAGGCTTAGCCAATAATGGTGAAAATCAATACCATTTATTGGCTCGCCACTTTGCCCAAATGGATGAAAATAGCTTGAGTTTTGGTTTCCCCAACCAGGAAACTCTATAGCTAACTTAAAAGTGGCACCGGTAGCTCGAATAAAGTCGTCTTCGTCAATCCCCAAGGACTGATTAAACTGACGAATATGGGGCAAGGTAGCTTCCCCCACTCCGATAGTACCAATCTCGTCTGATTCAATCAAACAAACTGAAAACTGCGTCGGTTTCAGAAAATGACTTAAAGCCGCTGCAGCCATCCAGCCTGCGGTGCCACCGCCTAATATGACTATTTTATAGTGTTCAGACACATGATTCTCAAACAAATTAATAAGATGACCAATGATCCACAAGTCCCCTAATAAAAGCGCCTAAACAAGCGCGTTTTCATTAGAGGGTTTGTTTTACTTAGAAGTTACCTCTAACCACCAAGGCAACACGACGATCTGAGGTAAACCAAGAGCGACCAGCTTCAGTCCCCTCATTATCGAGAACCATAATCGTTTTGGTATCGGTTTTAGTTAGATTAGTGCCTTGTATCCCAACGGTCACACTGTCATTTATATTATAAAATACAGAGCCGTCTAATTGACCATAATCATCATAGAATAAGGGCACTTTGCTGATAACATCGCGTGTAGTTAACAAGTATTTTGAACGCCAGTTATAAGCTAAACGCGCACTCCAATCGTCTTTTTCATACATGGCAATAAAGTTTGCGGTATGTTTTGATTGACCTTGCAAAGGTAAAGTACCCAAGTCAACACGAAGACCGGGATCTTCACCAGAGCCTGCCCAAGACTCATCTTCATAATCAATCTGGTTGTTTGGTACTCCTCCCGCCTCAACCAAGGTATAGGTAGCTTGCACCCCAAAACCATTAAATGGCTCAGGCAGCATATCAAAGAATTGTTGATAGGCGACTTCTAAACCATCAACTGTGGCAGTGCCACCGTTAACAGTTGTAGTAACCAAAGAAGTTTGAGTAATACCGCTGCTTGGATTGGTAATAGCAATAGGTGTTGCACCTTGGACCCAGAAATCCTTTAGATTTTTATGGAACAGCGTGGCGCTTAATTGCCCCACATCAGCAAAATACCATTCAAGCGAAACATCATACTGAACTGCAGTAATTGGTTTTAGGTATGGATTACCACCACCGCCTGTAAAAGCAGTGACATAGGCAGACTGAATTAAGTTGTCTTCAGGAGCAACATCTTCACCAGCATCATTTCCCAATGGACGCACAGACTCAACTGATTCAACACCTAAACTTAGGTTATTACGTACATCGCCCATATCAGGTAAAGCGACGGCTTTAGAAATACCAAAACGCGCAATTAACTCATCTGTTACTTCAACCTTTACATTTAAGCTAGGTAAAAACATTTTATACTGCGATGATGCGATAGATTGCTCAGTTTGGTTGTTACCGTAACTTCTCACAGTGTCCGACAAATAGTTATTAGCGCCAGTTGTCCATTGATTTGACGGATCACGCAACGCTGTGGAGATATCAGGGAAAGTGCCATCGGCCACTTGTTGATTCACGTATGCCAAAACAGCATCTGGAGTCAGGGGTAAACTTACTCCTTCAGGAGCAGCAAAGTTAGGTACCAAATTTGGAAACTGAACCGCACCAAGTGCATCACGATCTAAAATCACATAACGAAATCCAACGTTACCGCTATAACGAACATCGTCGTTACCTTCGAAGTTTAGGCGTAAATATAATGCTTTATTCTTTTCAGTCGTTGTAAACACTTCACTGGGTAAGAAAAGACCGTATTCATTGTCAAATTCATAAGGTGACCTTTCGTTAGGGCTGCCTCCAGTACTTGGGTCACGTCTTTGTCCCATCGGGAACCATTCACCAGCTCCTGATTTAAACGGAATAGCACCTGTACCTAAAAACGAACGAACATATTCCTCGGTTGGGTGGATAGTTGAGCCACCAGGAATATCAGCGATATCACCACCACGATAGAAGTCAGACCAATCTACTTGATGGTAGTTATTTTCATAACCTGGGATTTCTGGCAACCAACCTGCGCGTGCAGAGCCACTAAATTCAGGTGCAGTCGATCCCCAGTTATACGCTGAGTTTCTGACTGTTTGTTCACGTTTAGCATAGCGCACACCAAATTGCATATCGGTAACTATACCGCCATCTTCTAAGTAGTATTGGAAGTCCAGTCGCGCTGCGGTTGAGTCGCCATCAGAACGCTCATAATGATCCATGATTGAGCGAGAAAAATACGAATTGGGATCTTGGAAGTAGTTTGAATCACCGGCAGGGTCATCACTAAAGCCAGGATAAATGTCAAAGGCATCACTAGGATGTGTTGCATAAGCATCTGGGTTAGCATCTCGACCACCATTCCAAGGATCAATAAATCCTACGGTAGGGATAGAACCAGTCAAATCAAACGCTTGAATCGTCCAAGCACCGTTCATCAATACAATGTCATCATCGCTGGTTTCAGCTTTAACGTGTTGTACATCACCGGTTACTGTCAACGAATCAGTCGCTTTGTAGCGTAAATTAAGCGAAAAATCTTCAACCAAATTACGGTTAGTTCTGGCGCGGCTTTCAAAAGTATGCAGTGAACCAAACTGTGAAGTGGCATTGTCACCCCAACCACGCGACACATGATCTACGTTTGGATCGCTGGTACGCCATCCATCAACACCTTGGGTAATAATGCCTGACTCAAATAAGCCTTGTTCATCAAAACTAAATTCAGTGCCGCTTAGTGGACGGCTTCTACCGTCTGATGGACTTCGGAACCCACCGTTATATTTAATAGCATTTTCATGCCAAGATAATGTGGCATCAGAACGAATGTACTGAAAAGTAGCAAGCAATGTTTCATCAACGTTCTCAAATTGTAGAGCAGTTGAGAAACCTTTTCGTTGGCGGTCATTGTCCATGGTTCTGATATTTGATGCTTGTGGTATATAAACTGTACCTAAGCCATCAAGGCCAACAAAGTCATCCGCGCCAGCGATGTTCGAAGCCAAATAGGGAACAAAAGTATCAGCTTGAATACCATGTGAAGTGCCGTATAACTGCGAACGTGCGACATTAAATAAAACACCAAATTTTCCTGTGTCGGTATCAAATGAATCGCTGTAAAGTGCAGAAAAAGTAGGACTGCCCTTTTCAGCTAAATCGCCGTATGAATAATCAGCGGTAAAAGCGAGTATACGTTTATCTGAATCAAATGGTCTACGAGTACGTAAACTAACAGTTCCACCAATACCACCCTCAATCATGTCGGCCGTTTGGTTTTTATACACATCAACACCACCCATTAACTCAGGCGAAACGTCTTGAAAAGACAAACCTCGCCCTGAGTTAGCGGTAAACGAATCACGTCCGTTAAATTCACTTCGGGTTTGCGTTAAGCCACGAATTATTGCGCCTGAACCTTCAACACTGAAATGGTCAGGATCATCAGGGCCAGCAAAACGCTCAACAGAAACGCCCGGAAGTCGCTGAATAGCTTCTAGTACGCTTCGGTCAGGTAATGCACCAATATCTTCGGCAGTAATACCATCAACAAAGGTCGCAGCATCACGTTTTAAGGCTTGAGCGCTCAGTAAATTCGCTCGCATCCCCTTAACGTTAATAACTTCAACCTCTTCTTCTTGCGCAGGTTCACCTGATTCTTGTGCAAACGATGAATGAGTCAAGCTCATTACAGCAATGGCGATAAGTGATTTGTTAAAACCCGTAAAAGACCTGCATTTTTTGTTTGCTGCTGCAACTCTAGACATTTAGTAACTCCGATTTTTAGTAGCTGAAATATGCTTTTTATAAATAGAGGAGCGAGAAGCAGTTGCATAACGGTAGCAGGCAAGGGGCTTCAAACACATCTTTTAGTCATTTTGACTATTACTAATCTATAACAATCAAGCCCTCTTATGCAACATAAAATTAACTTTATAGGTAAGGTGGTAATGCCAATTTATTTTATTAACTGGAAGATTCAATAAAGATAGTAAACTGAAGATTGACAAATCAATACGATATTTTTAAAAAAACTACTAATAATCAATATCTTAATTCTTTTTATTAGTAATAATAAATAATCTAAAATATTTTTGATGAGATGAATTATGAAGAAAAAATAATTATTTTATTTTATTAGCAAACCCACCTTACCAATGACAGTTTTGAACATACAAAAACGTAATTGCATAAAATAACGATTTATTATGGGCTTTAGGGATAAAAAGGTCGGTAAATGATCACGATACAGGAGCAGTGACATGTCCCAAATTTACATAACTGATTCGTTATGCCTTGAGTTTCGAGGCTTAAAATTCAAAACTGAATCCTTTCTGACACAATTGTTGATAGACGCCTAAATCAAATCGATATAAATTTGCCGCTCGATGATTCACATCTCGCTGTTTTTCATGACAATCAACTATCAAGTTCATTTTCTTAAACTTACGTCTGAAATTGGGTTTATCCAACTTTGTGTCCAAAATGACTTCATAAAGCTCTTGCAGTTGCAGCAAGGTAAATTTTTCTGGTAACAAGTTGAACCCTATTGGCTCATGGCGAATTTTATATTGCAGGTGTTCTAATGCACAATTTAAAATCTCATAGTGATCGTAGATGAGTTCTTTAATTTTGCGGGCTTCCATCCATTGTAATTCAGCCACACGACCACTAGGTAAAAAATGATATAACTCGGGTTTTACTAAAGCGTAATACCCTATGGTAACAACCCGCTTCAAAGAATAACGATCTGTTCTGCCAAAAGCTCTAAATTGCTCCAGAAACAATTCTTCAATCCCGGTAATATACTTAAGGTTTCTCTTTGCTGCGGTATCAAGATCTTCACTGGTTTTAACCCAACCACCCAGCAAACCCCATTTCCCTTGCGCCATACCCTCTTTAAATTTTGCCACCAAAACCATTAAACGCCCATTTTCAATCCCGAGCACAATATTATCAATCGACAAATTGGGTAAACAGTCTTCTGGTGGATTTGATAGCTTGACTTCATCAACACTCTGCAAACTATTGACACTCATTTTATCTGCCATACTGAACCCTTACTTTGTAAACTAACAATTAATTTTTGCTCGGATTAAGAACACAAAACATACCTCTGATTTGCCAAACTTAACGATAATTCAAACAGCTACGAATAAAAATCAATCCGATAGCCCAAGATACCGTCTTTATCTTCCCAAAGGATAGTTACTAACATCCACATGATTAAACAAAAGAACCTACCCTTGAAATTCGGCTAAATTAAACCTCAATGTCATCACAACATCAACTCACTGCAAAATAGAAAACGACTCATGGGTAGTCATCACTTAAGGCTCGTTTGATATTTTATTTGCCTAGAGCAAAAAAACTAACCTAAATGCGGAAGAAAATGAAGCCCACACTAGGTGGGCATGATAAATTGGAGTAAAATTATTTAGTTAGGCTGAAGATTTTGCAACACATCTACCACAGCATAACTATCTTCATTCACCTGCATACCTTTGCCCATTCTGACTTCCAAAATACTTTGCACTTCCGTGCGTTCTCTATTGTTGGCTAGCTCAAGGCCCATTTCATCGATGGGTTGATGACGCTCTGTACAGGTTAACAAGCCGCATTCTCTTGTGCTTGCCTGACTGCGCATAAAACTTATGCTGGCATCGGGCTGCACTTGTTTTCGATCAACAAAGGTCTCTCGACTGGTTACTACAAACCAGTCAAATCCCTGTTGCTGAGTTAACTGTGCAGAGCGAAACAAGGCATGATTAGTCACGCTCAATACATCCTCACGATTACTGGTGTATTGCACCCGATATCTGTCATCAGATACTTTTATGTCACTGTAACCGTTGCCACCATTTTTAGCTGCACGATATTGCGGGCCATTGGCACAACCAGCTAGGACGATGCTTAAGATCAAAACTACGCTTAAAACGTTCATGTTTTTCATGTTTAATTTCCTGGTTTATTGGCTGGATTTACCCATGCCTTACTGATGGCATCGAGCTCTTGTTGTTTATTTAATGGCTCACCTTCGATTATTTGATCGATCAGCGTATCGAGCATTGCATTGGGTTTAGTCGCGCTGCGATATACATTTTGATCTTGCTCTAGCTGACTAAAACTAGTTGCCTGAATGCGCCAGATAGCACCCTCACGACAAGCAATACTGTTACTGAGTACACTGCTATCACTGAGGCTATATTGACGACAGTATTGCCCTTGCTGATTCCTAAAACTTAAGCTCGCTTGCATAGTTTGTTGATTGGTAAGTTCACCTTGTTCGCCGCTGCTTAAATTATCTAAAGCCCTAGCTTGTGGGGCTGTCAGTTGGGCACTCAAAGTCGCACTTTCTTGTTGGCCAAATTGGCCTAAACCGATACCAAAAAACAGGGCAATGCCTGCAGCTAATGCGGCATGTTTACTCAGGCCATTGTGTAATTTTCTCCACCCCCTAAGCTCAACCACATTGTCACGATTTGCGCTTTCTTGCAGTAAAACACTGATACTGGCAGGTACAGGATGACGGTCAATTTCACTGGCATGCGCGGCAACCCACTCATCAACTTGGGCTAAATCCGCCAAGCGCATAGCTAAGTCATCGTCACTTAAAAGTAGCTGGCGTATCGCCTGCATTTCATCTTCAGGTAATTCTGCATCTAAAAAAGCACAGAGTTGTTGGTCGCTAATATTCATGCAAAAATGCCTCCTTGTTGACTTTTTACTATTTTCAAAAGTGCTGTGCGCGCCCTTGATAAACGACTCATTACCGTTCCTAATGGTAATTCTAAGGTCTCAGCCACTTCTTTATAAGACAAACCTTGAACCGCCACTAGGGACAAAATAGAACGTTGGTCATTGGGTAAGGTTTGCATCGCAGTATTCACCTGATTCAATGTTTCTTGCCTAGCTAGATTTTCATCGTTGTCGCTGGTCTGCTCTTGGTGTAATTCAGGATTTTGCGCGGCCACTGAACGAACTTTACGCGCTCGATATTCATCAATCCAAATATTACGACAGACTCTAAATGCCCATTTATTTAACTCAGCATCATCGGGCATGCCCCGCGACAATATTTTCTCTATGGTGGTTTGTACTAAGTCGTCCGCATCGGCAATACTGCCAGTTAATGAATAGGCAAAGCGCCGCAACATGGGTAGTAAAGTAGTGAGTTGGTTTTTCATTATTATCTCCTCTTTATAGTGAAGACGAGCGAGCTATTTTTTTATTCCCACAAAATTGGAATTATTTTCTATGTTCAAACGTTTTCATGTTAAAGATATAAACTGAGCACCTTATGAGGCTAACATGAAATATAAATACACCACTGCTCTTTTATGCAGTGTGACATTGACGCAAGTCGGCGCACAAACCTTGCCAACCCGACCGCTATTAGCGCCCATGGTGGAGGTTACACGGCCACTAGATCGTATAAGCCAGCCGCTGATAAAAAAACCGCTACTAGGCCCTTTTGCACTAAGTCGTTTGCCCACACTTGAAGAAACTTTGACCGAGCCTTTAACTGTCTTGCCTGACAAATTGACCTTGCCGGGCATCGGCGGTGTTGAAGTAGTCGAGGTAAAACTAGCTGATGGTTGGCGGGCTATTGAGCGCGAATGGGTTATGCTCAGTGATGCAGATGGCATCAAGATTCTTAAACAACATGCTATCAGCATGACACAACAAAAATCTTACCCTGCCTTGGATCTTTATTTGGTGAAATTTGTCGTGCCTGAGAGCTTAGATTCTCGCGCAGCCTTAACCGCCTTATTGCCTGCCGAGGTTGCCATTAGTTTAGATCGCAATCATGTCTTTCAGAATCAAAGCGAACCAAATAATAAGTTACTCTCACAAACCGATACTCAAACACTGAGCTCGCCTATGTGCAGCCAAGACTTATCAATTGGTATGGTCGACACCGGTATTCAGTTCCAGCATCCCGCCTTTGCACAAAGCAAGATCATCAGCAAAAACTTGGTGGATATTGCCAGTATTGCCCCCTTAAACCATGGCACCGCGGTAGCCAGTGTGCTGGTTGGCAGTGGTCAACACTTTTCAGCGTTAGTGCCAAACGCCACTTTATATGCCGCAGCCGTTTTTTATAAGCAGTCTGAGTTTGCCCAAGGCGCAACGATGTTAAACGTGGTAGATGGCCTTAATTGGTTAGCAGAAGAACGCGTTCAGGTTATTAATATGAGTTTGGCGGGGCCTGATAATCGCATTTTAGCCTTGGTTATTGAGAGACTTATCGCTAAGGGCACTATTATTGTAGCGGCAGCAGGTAACGAAGGACCTGCAGCGCCGCCTATGTATCCGTCTGCTTATGCTAGTGTCATTTCAGTCAGCGCTACTGATGATGAAAATCAGATATATCGCTGGGCTAATCAAGGGGATGAGATTGATTTTGTCGCTCTGGGTGTAAACGTTTATACAGCCCATTCAAAAGGCAAAGAAGCTCGTGAAACGGGTACATCAATCGCATCCCCGCTAGTGGCTGCCTTAGCCGCATGTTTATCACTTCAACATGAGCCGCAAACTATACAACACGAGTTAATAAAGAGGAGTATTGATTTAGGCGCAACAGGCAAAGATCCGGTATTTGGTTATGGCCTGTTGCACAGACCTAATAATTAGAACGTCATTTGTAGTTCGATTAAACTGATGGTTTGTGCATAGTTTAGTTGGGGCAGTGAGCTTTGGTTATCACTGTATTCAACTTTTGCAACGACACTCATTTTGCGCCAAATAGCTTGCTGCCACTGTAACTCAATACTTTGTTGAATATCCTTACGTTGGGTAGCGGTATTCGAAGCCGAATCTGTATAAGTACTATGGCGATAGCGCCAGTCTAGCTGCACCTGACTTGCTTGACCAAATAACTCAAATTTGTGTAACACACTGCTATTGAGACTATTACTACTATAATTAAATTGCTGATCTAGCGCTTCTTCTTGCTCACCCGACAATCCAAAGGCCAGCATCGTATTGCCACCAGCAAAAAATTGAAATAGATTCAAATCAACTCCTCGGTTAGTCGCATCACGACTCGCCATTGAGTCAATTTTTTTGTCTTTGTAAATTAAAGCCGAACGTAAATAGGTGGTCGTGGTTAAATATTTAGCGGTATAGATACTGGTTTGATTTAAACTTAAAAACGCCTCATCTTGCAAAATAGCCTTAGCGAGGTCATGGCGAACACCAACACTCAACCAAGCAAAATCGTATTGTGCATCAACGTATAGCTGGTGTAAGTCCAAATCATAGCGATCAAAGGCTTGAAAGTCTTTACGCGCAAAACTATACCCGCCCTGCAAAGTTAAAGCAGATGTCGCTCGCCATTGCCCCGCTAACTTTGCATTCATGGTCAGAGCAACATCTTGTTGATTAGAAACTTGATCAAGCTCAGCCACAACTAGGGTTGAATTGTTTAATACACCAAGCTTGGCTTGGGCTTCATAAGTAAAAGCTGACTCTTGTGCTACACAATAAAAAGCGGCACTTAGACTGAATAAAATGGGCACATAACAGGTGGCTTTCATGATCATCGTCCTATGAAAAGCAGATCGTCAGTGTTATGGCACTGACGCTTAAGTATTACTGGGGGAATTACAGGCCTAAATTCATGCTGTTGGCCACGCTATTACTGACTTGATTAGTCGTTTGTAATGCAAGGGTACTGGCGATTTGTTCAGTAACGACAGAACTCACCTGTCCAGCGACTTGCTGTTGCAGCGCTTGTTCAGATACCGCACTCACACCATTGCCAATTGCCCCTGAAATGTTGTGACTGATAGATTGACTCGTATTGGTCACAACACTGTTACTGGGGTCAAATAGTGCAGCGCTTTGCCCGAGGTTCTGGCTCAGGTCGGCCGACTGAGCAACATTACTCACGATGGCACTCGAATTCGCCAATTGCACATCGTCAGACGCAGAACCATTTTTTTGTGGGCTAGCAGTATCGCTTGGTGATAATGATACTGGTGATAGTAAAGACCCTGCATCAGCATTTAAGTCACTACTTGTTAGCTGAGTCAGCACAGTCGAGGTGTTTGCATTTCCATCACCGACACTCCCTGTAGTTTTTTGCGATAAATCACTACTGGATGTCATCAGTCCTTTAACTGCTCCTGCAGTTTGTGCAGACTCATCTGATGTCATTACCCTTGCTTCTTCCTGCTCAGGCCTTACTTCAGTCTCACTACTCAGTTGCGGGTTAGCTCCAGTTTCACTGGAAGACTGAGTGTCGTTTTGTGCGGTATCCAATGCGCTAGCAGTATTGCTAACTATCTTGGTGTCAGTGGTAGTTTGCATCTCCTTAGTATTTGCCGCAGAAACCTGTGCTTGATTGTTCGCACTTAATGAAGTATTTAAAGCGATGTTTTGCTGAGTGGTTGCAGCGACTGCACCTAAGCTTGATACCATTGACACTAGTCCAAGCATCATTGATATTTTATTGATCGAAGTCATTTTAATTTCCTCTAGGTTTATGTGAATGACACCTAGATAACGCTTGGACAATCCTTTTTATTCCCATTCTTTTAGTGAAATTGCAAAACGCTTCAAAATAAGTTGCTTGTTATTCTTTCACTTGCCAACAATTCAAAAAATTAATACACAATGTTCTTATTTGTTTTAACACCGTTTTCCAAACAAACATTGAATGCAGTCTTGGGATATTTTTAGTTTAGAGAGATTTTGTAAGCACTAAGTGAGTTTTTAAATATAACTTTTTATTCATCGCTAAAGTTTTGGTGATATAGCTTTGAACTTTACTGTTAGTGGAATTTAGTGGTGTATATAAAAAGCTTTATTTTTCAATGGCATGCATTAAAAAACATTGAGTTAGTCTTAGAAGAAAGCGTCCGAGTCTTTGTTTCTGAGTTTCTGCATAGAGAGTTCAGACGATACTTTTGCTTTAACAGCTCTACTGAAAGCACATTGTCGCAGACCACACATTCAATTATAAAGTTGCCACATTTACAGTCAGTCAATTAATTGCAGTTGGTGTAGCTTGGCGAATATTTGTCGCTAAACTACTGTCATTTTTATAGCCTTTGCTCACATCAGATATGCCTTTTTTATATTTGTCGCGAAATCAGCCAGTCTAAGCTGACAGATTGCCAATTATCTACGTTTTTTGAGTGGGGGATTCTATTCATCTCATGCAAATAAACGCTATTTTGCTTTTGTTAACTTATCTGTCTATATATTGGGTGTAAATTATTAATATTGTTTCTATCACATTAAGCATTTCACACAAAATGGACGGCGATTCAGCCCAGTTAGACATCGTTAAATTTCATTGATGATGGGTTCATTTGTCTATAAAAATCTCATAAAAACATTACGAGGATAAGTATGACAAATTTACATATTTACTGTCGAGTCAGTTATTTGCTGTGGCTACTAGTTACTGCTGGGTGCGCTTCACAAAGTGAATGGCAAACTCAGTCAGCACCGCCTGAATTTGTCAATGGAACACGAATTCTTGCTGAGGTCGTTATGATTACAACTCGCGATGAAAGCCTATCCAACAAAGGTTTGTTATTGGGTTGGAGGAATAAATTAATCTCAGCTGGATATACTGACAATGACATCGTTGATGGCAGTGAAATAACAATTTTCACCTATTGCTATGGCTGGAATAGTGGTGTTTCTATATGTGCTCATCACGGTCACTACGTTGCTCATGTGCCTGTTGAACTGCAGGGAAAACTCAAGGGCGACTTAGATGCCACTTGGGATACATCAGGTGATCTAGTTGAAGTTGAGCTGAATAAAACACCTCAAGGTTACATAGTGGGTAAAGTTGTAAGAGTATTCCGAAAATCAGATGACTGGAGTCCGTGCCGCAAAGCTAGCCTGGAACAAATTTCAGAAGCCTCTGCTGTATTGTCTACTCTCGCTGGCGTTGGCCCGGCGAGAGCTATGTGGATTGAGTGTGATGAGTCGAATGCCGAAGGGTGGACTAGACGTCCCATTCTCCACGGACCCCAATCTGCTGGACCGCCAATTTCTGAATGGATTAAATTATAGTGATGACTTTACTGCCCGAATTATACTTAAATTCGAGGCTGAAGTGGTAATAGACTATCTCTTACTTAGGTAATACTCACGTCAAGATCCCGAACAAAACCTGACAGTTTGCAATCTGCCGCACTACGCACTTGTCGTTAGGTAGCTATTCGGACGGACGGGAACACTCAGTTTACAGCCGTTCGAGCTTTTGAGAATGAACAATATGATTATATCAATTTAACTCATGAGCAGGAGTATTGTTCTTCAATACTTCGCATACAAATATGAAACTAAACTTTAAATTCTTTTTCATCTTTTAATCAAGATCTTTACGTGGTTTCGAACCATGAAATCTATCGAGTGCGTTGTAGCGAAGTATCACTAATATCCCAAATAGAAATTGCTTAGTTGAATTAGCTAAAAGATTGAAGGTTATTTTTATAAAAATGAATGGTAGATTATTCTGCTTTCTGTGTAAGATCCTAAAAGAATAATAAGTCTAGTGCTCGAAAAGCTTTCTGATTTCTCTGACAAATGAGTGAAAATTACAAAATGTGGACCCACATATAATACAAAGACGTCTAAATAATATGCGGCAGTTTCGCGCCCAAGACACTACCGATATTCTTAACTGGGTATGGAATTTAAAATGAAAAAATTAGTCTTAGTGTCAGCCTTATTGTTAGCCTTTGGCCCAGTTCAAGCCTCAGAATCACCTCGTTGGGATAGCGTATCTATTTCTTATCAATCAGTTGATGTCGATGGCGATAAATTAACAGGTTTTGGTCTTTCTGGTAGTAAATTACTCGCAGAAAATTTCTTTGTGGTAGGCAGTTATGGAAGCGCTTCAGATGATATTGATGTGTTTGGTGCAAATGTTGAACTAGACTTCAATACACTATCTTTAGGTCTAGGTTATCGCTATGCTTTTTCGAAAAGCTCTGACTTTTTCGGTGTGATTTCATACGAAGATGTCGAAGTTGAAGCAACATATGAAGGTAATTCAGAAAGCAACGGCGATAACGGCTATGGATTAACAGTGGGTGTCCGTTCAATGCTTTCTGAAAAAATTGAGCTGAGCGGCTCTATTCAATATGTGGATATTGCTGATGAAACGGAAACCGCTTTCGGTGTCGCTGCGTTATATAACTTTACCGAACAATTCTCAGCTGGTGTTGGTTACAGCAAAGCAGACGATCTAGATACACTTTCTGTATCAGCAGTTTATTTCTTCTAAGTAAAAACGATACTAACAAACTGTTCAAACGGAAATTTACTGTTAGCTTGCGCTCAGCGCATTATAGCCAAACTGTAAATTTCCGCTTATGGCGATGTTGAGACTTTAGAAAGCCCTTAAATTGTGCATAAATTCGGCATCATTTACTTCTCACAGACCGTCGTTTGTCATCCAATAGTTATTATCAATTAGGCACAGGAGTCTAGATAAGTCCGTGTTTTATCCGAAGTACCCAAATGATGCCACTGTCCGTCCAGCATATGCTCCCTCTGCCCTGTTAAAAATTATCCTTTTTGCCTATTTGAAAGGCACTGCCTCAATTCGCGAAATTGAGTGGTGCTGCATTTTACGGTAATCCTCCATTTATAAACGTACCACTTTAGGATGAAACTGCCCTAGTTATTCTTTCTAACACAGGGGTAAATTCCGAATCATACAAATCTGACCGCATTCCATGCACTCAACAGAGAAGCTGCCAGCAGCTCAATGTCACTTTTGTCGGTAAGCTGGGAAATGATGGAAATCCGCAGGATAGTTTGATTTTTCCATTTAGCCCCCAGCACAAAATTCGTATTTTCTTGGCGCATTTTGCGGATAACTGCGGCAGTCATCTGATTACGTTTTTCCAGTTCTTCGTTTTCATCGCCAAACGCGATAGCCAGTTGATTCAATACTACCTGGTTTAGAATTCTTATCCCGGGTGTTCCTGTCAAGCGTTGTTGCAATAGCTTGGCACAATCATGATGGCGGCTGAGCATTTCCACCACACCTTCACGACCAAAAGCTTGCAATACCGCCCACAGAGTAAATCCGCGCGCGCGCCGTGAAAGCTCCATACCGAATTGGGTAGGGTTGCGGCCATCATCAGGATCACTGACCAGATAGCTGGCAGAAATATCCATAGCGCGGCGATGGGCCTTGGGGTGTTTAACAATGGCATAGCCGGAATCATAGGGCACCTGAAGCCACTTGTGCCCGTCAACAGTCCAGGAGTCTGCATTCTCCACCCCCTCACAAAGGTGTGTAAGCGACGGTGCGGTTCGCGCCCAAAGACCAAAAGCACCGTCAACATGAACCCAGGCATTATGCGTTTGACAAAGGGGTATGATGTCCCCGAAGGGATCGAAGGCGCCGGAATTGATGTGGCCGGCCTGCAGGATCACAATTTTCGGTCCATCGGCCCGACCCAGTTTGTCTGCCAGATCTTCGGGCAGCATACGGCCTTGCTTATCAACAGCAATATAAACAAGGTTTTTGCGCCCAAACCCCAGATACCTGAGGTTTGAAATAATCGTAGCATGGGCCTCTTCACCTAAAAACACTTGGATGTTAGGTGCCCCAGTTAGACCTTCAAGTTCGAGATCGTAACCTTGGCGATGCAACACTTCACTGCGAGCAACACTGAGGCAAATAAAGCTTGCAGTAGTGGCTCCCGTGGCGAAGGCAAATGAGCACTCTGCTGGTAAATCAAGTAGCTCGAGTATCCATTTTGCACAGACTTCTTCAGCAATAGCTGCGGCCGGAGCAGTTTGATAGATTGCTGCATTCTGCCCCCAAGCAGAGGTAAGGATGTCGGCGGCTACGCCAATGGGATGAGATGCTCCCTGCACCCAAGCGTAAAAATTTGGATGTGTGTTATTGACCAGACCGTGCTCAGCGGCTCTAACTAAATTCTCGATAACCACCTCGCCGTTCAAACCCTGAGCCGGTAAATCGCGGTCAAACCGTGCTCTGAGTTCCGCCGTTGTTGCTGATGGAAAGGCTGGTAATTTTGCTCTATCCTCACGCCATGCTAGTGCATGTTCAAGCGCCTTCTCGGCGGCTGCTTTAAATTCTTTGTGACTGGTCATGGATTGTCTCTATCAATTGCTGACCTATTACGTGGAACCCGCAATAGTAACTGGGCCCGAATAGTAACTGGGCTCGCAGTAAAGTTAAACCGTTGCCGCAAGAATGCCTATCAGCCAAGTTACTTTGGACAATACGATGGTCTGCTTTAGTCCTTCTTTGCATTTGACGATAGTAGCTATCAATGCCCCTTTTTCATCAAAGATTTTAGCAGCACGGGACTGAGCGACTACACGGAGTCAATGTCTAATAGCGATTTCCCTATGCTTCTTCTCAGTTGGAAAATTTGAAATACACCTTGCTGAGACTCAATGTTAAAAGTAAGCAGCGGCGTGAATATATGTGAATGTCTTCAGATTTATGTGGCCAAAATTTAAAAGCTCAACGGATTTAGTAATCTAAAGTGGCGGAGTAAAAATAGTCCATCCATGGAGCTTGATGCCAGCACAGCCATCCATTATCGCTACCCGAGCTATCCATGCCCTCTGCCTGAGGGCCATCATGGTTGTTCCGATGTTCACAACATTGTAAGAACAATGCACAACAGCATTAGCTGGAATGCGAAGAGATGGGCTACAAGGACGCAACGAATAATACCTTTCAGGAAAAATCGGCCGCTTCTGCAAATACTGCTAGACTGATAAATAATATATCTATCATGAAATGTGCAAATCACATTTCAACTAAAAAACACCTTGACCCATTGATATATTAATTTATATAAAATAAAAAAGGGACCATATAGATCCCTAATTAACTGTCAGTCCACATAAAGTGGCCTGTTTGATAAAATCCAAAGACTAAAACTATTTTTGCGGAGTACGTAGTACCATCAAACGTAATTCTGTCATGTCTTCCATGGCAAATTTAACGCCTTCGCGGCCAAGACCCGATTCTTTTACGCCGCCATAAGGCATGTTATCAACTCGCCAACTGGGCACATCGCCAATGACAACGCCACCTACATCCAGTTCATCCCAAGCTTGATGGGCTTTATAGATATCGCGAGTAAAGATACCGGCTTGTAAACCAAACTGGCTGTTATTCACTTCTTTTAAAGCCGCATCAAAATCATTAAAAGAAGCAATAATTGACACTGGCCCAAAGGCTTCGTCAGCCTTTATTTTGGCATCATTGGGCACGTTTTCTAATACACAGGCTTGTAACATAGCGCCTTTACGCTCACCACCACACAGCACATCAGCACCGGCTTCTTTGGCTTGTTTAATCCAAAGTTCTAGGCGTTGAGCTTCTGATTCTGAAATCATCGGCCCGATAAAAGTTGTTTCTTTTTTCGGATCGCCGTGCACCAGTTTCGCGACTTTTTCGACATACCGTTGTTTGAACTCTGCATACAGTTTTTCATGCACGAGTATACGTTGCACGCTAATACAACTTTGGCCTGACTGATAATAAGCACCAAAAATAATCCGCTCAATGGCATCATCTAAATCTGCGTCTTCGTCAACCACGCAGGCGGCGTTGCCACCAAGTTCTAAGATTACTGGCTTTTTACCCGCTTTGGCTTTAAGCGCCCACCCGACGTCCGGTGAACCGGTAAAACTTAATAATTTAAAACGTTCATCGGTGGTAAATAAATCCGCCCCATCACGGCTGCAGGGTAAGATGGAGAATGCGCCTTCAGGTAAATCAGTTTCAGCTAAGACTTCACCGATAATAATGGCACCTAAGGGGGTACGACTGGCTGGTTTGAGTACAAAAGCGCAGCCAGTGGCAATTGCCGGAGCCACCTTATGCGCAGCCAAATTCAGCGGAAAGTTAAAGGGTGAAATAAATGAACATGGCCCTATGGGTACACGTTTATACATACCTTGATAGCCTTTTGCCCGTGGGGTGATCTCCAAATTCATCACCTCACCGTGCATACGCACTGACTCTTCAGCGGCAATGCGAAAGGTATCAATTAAGCGAGTCACTTCGCCCCTTGCGTCTTTAATCGGTTTACCCGCTTCAATACATAAGGCATCGGCTAACTCGTCAAAACGTTCCTCAAAGCGTTTAACACAGTGATTTAGAATGGCTTGGCGCTCATAAGGACGCATTTTGTTTAATAATGGCTGGGCCTTTTGAGCGGCAGCAATGGCTGCATCAATAACTGAGGCGTCAGCCATTGCCACGCGAGTGGCCACTTCACCGGTGTATTTATCCGTCACTGCCAAATTTTCATTGGCATAAACGGCTTTATTGGCTAAATAATAGGGATAAGATTTTGCTAACATATTAACTCCTTATAATGCTTTGCTACGTTCACGAATGGTGCGGTTTAGGGTTTCGTCATTCAGGCTATAATCAACAGGTACATCAATTACATGCACGCCAGGTGAGGCTAAACAAGAACTGACTAAACCTTCCAGTTCTTCTGTTGCATTGACCCGCCACCCCTTTGCTCCATAACTCTCGGCATATTTAACAAAATCCGGGTTGCCATAATCCAAGCCATAGTTTTCGAATTCCATATGGGCTTGTTTCCACTTGATCATGCCATAGGCATCATCGCGCAATATAATCACCACAATGTGAAGATTTAATCTAACGGCCGTTTCTAGCTCTTGGCTATTCATCATAAATCCGCCATCACCACAGATACTGATAACAGACTTTTCGGGATGGACTATTTTTGCGGCAATGGCTGAGGGTAAACCTGCACCCATGGTCGCCAAGGCATTATCAAGTAACAATGTATTAGGAAAGGCAGCAGGATAGTTTCTGGCAAACCAAATTTTATACACACCGTTATCTAAAGTAACAATGCCATCTTTGGGCATAACTTTACGTATGCCTTTAACAAAGCGTTCGGGCAAAATAGGAAAGCGTTTGTCGTCTTCTAACTCTGCTCGATGAACAATGTAAGCCTCATGAACCTTTTTAAAGAAAGAGAATTCCCAACTGCTTTGTACGTTAATGGCTTCTTTAATTTGCCAAATGCTGTTGGCAATATCCCCGATAACCTCGACTTGCGGAAAGTAAACTGGGTCAACAGCTGCGCCATCAAAGTTAATATGAATGACTTTTTTACCGTCGTGATGCATAAAAAATGGCGGTTTTTCAACCACATCATGACCCACATTAATGATCAAATCGGCTTTGTTGATGGCCCTATGCACAAAGTCTCCATCCGACAAAGAGGTATTACCCATAAAGCGTTCGTCGGCTTCATCTAATACTCCCTTACCCATTTGGGTGGTAACAAAAGGGATGCCGGTTTTAGTCACAAATTCGCGTAACATTTTACTGGTAAGCTTGCGATTGGCGGCTGCACCAATGAGCAATAAGGGCGACTGAGACTCCTCAATAAGCCTGACGGCGCGATCTATCGATTTGTACTCAGCAATAGGTCGACGATAGAGACTAGCAGGAATAAGCTGTGCCGTGGTAGTTTCAGCAGCGATGTCTTCGGGTAACTCGATGTGTACCGCGCCGGGACGTTCATTGTGAGCAATGCGAAACGCTTCACGTACGATAGAGGGAATGCGATCACCACTGACTACTTGAGTAGTGTATTTAGTAATAGGCCGCATCATATCTACCACATCAATCACCTGAAAACGGCCTTGTTTACTGGTTTTAATTGGTTTTTGCCCCGTGATCATCAACATCGGCATAGCGCCTAGCTGGGCATAAGCGGCAGGCGTCACTAAATTAGTTGCACCGGGCCCTAAGGTTGATAAACAAACACCTACCTTACCGGTTAAACGCCCATAAGTGGCCGCCATAAAACCTGCGCCTTGCTCATGACGAGTGAGAATGAGTTTTATATCTGATTTGCGTAACGATTCAAGTAAATCGAGGTTTTCTTCACCGGGGATACCAAAGATGTATTCCACACCCTCAGCTTCTAAGGCTTTTACAAATAAATCTGATGCTTTCATTTTATCTCCGTTATGTAAGGTATGTGACCTAGCGTCACCAACCGCTCATGACCGTCTGTAAACAAGTCATCAAACTGTAGACGAAATAACTATGAAAAACAGTAGCATATCGTTTTTCACTTAGCCTTAATAAGACCATTGCAAAGATTGTTCGTCCACCTAACCTCGTGCACTCCGATTCAAGGTGCTTGAGTAATTAGTGCTTATCCTAGGGTATAGACTGAGGCTGAATACTACAAACTCAAGTTTTTATTTACCAAACAGCCAACTTGCGCTTAGTTGCACTAGCTTTGGCATTATCAGATAAACCACTAAACCCACAACGATTGCCACTGTCAGTCCTTGACGTAAAATAGGGTGAAAAGAAAATGCCAAGACCTCATAAAAAGGCTGGAGCAAGAGGGGAATTAGCATGGTAAGAGGCCAAATAACAGCGGTCGTTAGTAACCACTGTTTCCAGCGGGTGGCAACTTTGTTGGGTGCAGGTGACTCGGTAAACCAAAAATCAATGCCATCGTATAATTCCAACATTTCTTGCTCGTGAAACAAACTTTCACTTTGCGCTAACAGGCTTTTTCGCTCATCTGAATTCAACCAATTGTGAGCCAGTTTTTCACTGGAAAATCGCACGGCTATTTCGAATTTATTATTACCACGGGCTGGACGCAAGACATGCACCCCTTGGTGACCGGCAAATTTCGCTGCTGCAGGAATGATTTTTTTGAGCCACAGCTCATAAGAAGCTTGATTAGAAGGCTCGACTTTATGCCGGATAATCAGCGAAACGCCATTGTTGATTGGCACTGACTCATCCTCTTTAACACTTTCTATCGTGCTCATTACTTCCCTAACTTGTGCTTGAATTAACTTCGGTGGTGGCCGCTGTCATTAGCTTATGAATGGGGCATTTATCACCAATTAAAGCCAAACGCTGGCGTTGTTCGTCGCTTAAGTCGCCTACTAGTATCATGTTCACATTCAGTACGTAAACACCGGCTGATTCTCGGCTATTATCACGTTCAATTTCAATATCGACACTGTCTAATGGTATCCCCTTGCGCTTGGCGTACATCAATAAAGTAATCGCTTTACACGCCGCCAAAGACGCATCATATAGGTCATGGGGATCGGGCGCTGAATCTTCACCACCGAGCGCAATCGCAACATCAGCAAACAAGGTATGCTGGTGAATGCGCATCGTTTGCCGGTAGGTACCGCTGTCACTTTTTTGCAGACTTAGGGTCATCATGCTGCCTATTTTGATTAATAAGGAATAAACTCTTGTTCATCGCCCTTCACCTTAGCAAATTTACCCTCTCGCCAGTCTTGTTTTGCCTGTTCAATTCGTGCTTTTCTGCTTGAGATAAAATTCCATTCTACAAAACGTTTACCCACATTTTCACCGCCAATGATAGCGATTCTAGATTCAGCAGAGGCTTCAATGCTCACCTGCTCACCGGGTGTTACTATCACCATAGCGAACTCTGGAATGGCAGTTCCATTAATTTTTAAGCCCCCCTTGGCAACATAAATGGCGCGCTCTGGCGCTTCAGGCACCTCAAGGGTTTGTCCTTCACTCATAAAACCTTCAACATACAAAGTAGAGGCATAAGTCAACACCGGCGATGTCAGGCCAAAAGCGGTTCCTATTAATACACGAAGGGCAACACCATCAACCGAGGTGGCCGGAATACTGGACGCAGGGTAGTGATAAAAGGCTGGATCTATTTCTTCGTCTTTTTCAGGCAGGGCTAGCCACAGTTGTAAACCATGCAAACGATGTTCAATACTATTGATTTCGGGCCGCTCGCGTTCAGAGTGCACGATGCCCTTACCAGCCACCATTAAATTCAAATCACCCGGGCTGATAGTGGCATAATTGCCTAATGAATCACGATGTAATATTTCACCCTCGAATAGGTAGGTAACAGTAGCTAAGTTAATATGCGGGTGGGGACGAACATTAACACCAGACCCAGCGGCAAAGGTTGCTGGCCCCATGTGATCAAAAAAAATCCAAGGGCCAACCATTTTTCTTTGCACAGAGGGCAAACTGCGCCTAACAGTAAACTCCCCAAGATCTTTTTCATGTGGCAAGATCATAAGTTCAATAGCGCTAGTAGCGTTATCCTGTGTATTACTTTTAACTGCCGCTTTGCTTTGATTAATCATCTTTAGCACCCACTATGTTTAATAGCTATTAGTGTAGATGCACAATGTATTAATAAAAATTAGAATATTTAGCCCTTACCCTTCGATAATCTAGAACGTTCTGAGTACAAATTATCTCAGCAAATGATTTAAAATTTTTTTGCTAGGCTAAAGATTACCTATTTTGCTTACGCGAGCGGGCTAAAGTATCAACACTAAGCCAAAACTGAGCGTGAACTCAGAGACTGACCTCACTCAAAAGTAATTCCATCAAGGTCTTTGCAGCTATCTTTGATGAGTCTTCAATATCACTCGGTTTGCTGTCGTCACCTAATTCATAGGTGAGTGTGGGGACTTTATATTTTTCATAAAAATAACTTTTAGAGGTTGGTTTATCTGGCGCATGGCCGGGCTTTGGTTCAAAAATAATCGGCGAGTCCGCCTGATTAATAGCTGCCATCCAGCTATCGACAAGATGAGGAAAACGGGTTTCTTGTTCAGCTGGTTGAATATAAAAAATATCACGCCATGTTGAATGGAAATCAATCACCAACCACAAGCTTTTGTCCGCCATATACTGCCTTATGTACTCATTAGTTTGGCGAGTTTCAGGCTGACTAAATGGCCCCCAATCTCTGTTTAAATCAATGCCATTAACATTGTGTCGCCAATTCCCTGCGGCCACACCGTCCGGATTGATATTAGGCACAACAAGCAGATTTATTTCTTGGCGAAATTTCTGCGCCAGTTCCGTATCTTGCATTAGAGTCTCAACAAACGTAAACATAGCTAATGCACCGGTTACCTCAGGTGGATGCTGGCGCCCAAGTAACACGATAAGGGGCTTTTTATTTTTGGCTGTTGAAGTTAAAGCCAACAAACTGCGGCCCTGCACCGTTTTACCCACTTCAGATAAACTCACGGCTGGTTGTTGCACCGTCATCTGCTCTAACCAAAGTTGATAAGCGCTATTATTTATCAAAGGTTGAGCTGCAATCCAGGTATCACCTTGCTTTACATCCAGTTGCAAGCGCACTTGCTTAGCATCCTGTGACAGTTCAACTTGCTGTTCAGACAGTCGCTGCCAAGAGACAAAATCGTCACTCACTTTAGGCCAATAACGGTGCTTACCCTTGGTATAATTAAGCACAATAGTAACTGTACTTGGACTTTTAGCATGCACTTTAAAGGCATACCAAGGGCTTGGGTTTATTGGCTCGTTTTCAGGTACCAAACTGAGTTCGAAAACATTGTTGTCCAAAACCAAACACGAATTGAATCGAGCACTTTCAAAGTTTTTACTTAAGGTGATCTGTTGGTTTGTACACCCATCAAGTACTACTTCAGCGTTTATTGGTAAACTCAGTGTATAAAGCCAAAAACCTAAAACAATACTCAATAACTTCATAACTTAGCCTTTATAAAATTGCTGAAATGTTAGCCAAGCAATTTGCTGTAAACGTTTGGCCTCGGCGCTAGGTAAATCAGCAATATAGGCTAAACCTTCTGGTGACTGCTGATAAAAGCTGGCGTAAAACATACATGCGGCCAAATACGTACCGGCCACGCTAGGATGTTTAAGTACGTCATTATATTGCTCTTGCCCAGTCTCGTTGAAGCCATCGATGTCAGGAATATACAGTTCAATTTCAGGATTGGTTTGCGCCGCTAATGCAAACGCCAATCCGACTGGCACGACCAGGGCATTCAGTTTATTGGCCTGAGCCGTATAAGCGTCAGCTAATTGTTGGGTCATATCTTTGTCATTTTTATAAGCCCAGGTCATAAAAAGTACGGGTTCAATGCCTTGTTTACGAGCCAAAATTGCTATTTCATCGGAGGAATCAACAAAAGACTGGTGGTATTTTTTAGAAATCGGTCCATCGGAATATTCTTGCAATACCATTACATCCCACTGCCTTTTTTGACTATTTTGTAACAGCGGTGGAATACCTGCGATATGTTCAAATAACTTACCACCTGAAATCGTTTTTAAACGATAACGATTGTCACCTGCTTGCCACTTACCGGCTGACTTAATAAGGTTGGATACTCGGTTTTGAATACCATTGTTGTAATAGCTAAAACTATTGCCCACAAAAAGCACACGTTTAGGTGTGCTGACTGGCTGCACTTCAGGTTTAACAGCTGCAGTTGCAACACCAACACTGAGCAAACCAACTAGCAACAAACTTAGTACTCTATTTTTCATTATATTTTCTCATTTTTAAGGTAATAACTGGCTAAATTTTTAACTTAACAACCAAGGTGCCCACCAAATTGCTACAAGGGATAACAACACCATGCCCACTAGATTGAGGACCAGACCAGCGCGGATCATCTGTGGAATGGTTAACATGCCAGAAGCAAAGACAATCGCATTGGGTGGTGTGGCAACAGGCAACATAAAGGCGCAACTTGCCGCCAAGGTGATAGGCACGGTAAGCAGCAAGGGGCTCAGATCGGCCTGAAAGGCAATGGCAGCCACCACTGGTAAAAATGTTGCTGTCGTCGCCACATTGCTGGTCATCTCAGTGAGGAAAATCACCATTGCCGTAGCGGCGATAATTAGCGCAATAACACCAAAAGCAGTTAAGGGCATTAAGCTCTCGCCCAACCATTGGGCCAAACCACTGTTTGACACGGCTGCCGCCAAACTCAAACCACCGCCAAACAAAATTAATACCCCCCAAGGCACTCGATTGGCGTCATGCCAACTTAATATCTGATATTGGTCTTTGGATTTACTTGGCAATAAAAATAAAAGTAACGCTGCGGCCATAACAATTCCTGCGTCTGACAAGCCACTAAAGCCAAATGTATCCATTAATATACCGCGGGTCATCCACGCACATACCACCAGTGAAAATATCACAGCGACACGTTTTTCAGCCGATGACATGGGACCTAATTCACTGCGTAAACGAGTTAAATGCTCTTTAACAGAATCATTCGCTTGAATATCGACTTTAAATGACAACTTGGTCAAGGTGAACCAAGCCACTGGCAACATGATGGCGCTTACCGGCACACCTATCGCCATCCAGGTAACAAAATCTAAATGAATGTCATAGTTTTCGGCTAAAAACGCGGCTAACAAGGCATTTGGTGGGGTACCTATCAAAGTGGCTAAACCGCCGATAGTTGCGCCATACGCCAAGGATAAAAGCATGGCCGCTTGAAAGTCTTTGCGTTGTTTGTCACCCAAATTATCAACATTGTCGCTGATAACCTGCACCACCGATAAACCAATGGGCAATAACATCATGGTGGTAGAGGTGTTAGTCATCCACATGGATAACAACGCGGCAACCAGCATAAAACCGCCAATGAGATGACTGCCATTGGTGCCTGTTCTGGTTAATATTAATAGGGCAATGCGTTTGTGCAGATTCCATCTTTCTACGGCAATCGCCAGAAAAAAAGCGCCCATAAACAAAAAGATTATAGGGTTAGCAAAGGGAATCGCGGTGTCTTTAAAATCACTGATCCCCAGTAATTCAAAGGTGACTAAGGGGATAAAGGCAGTGACCGGCACCGGCACAGCTTCGGTTGCCCACCATATCGCCATCCATATCCCAATTGCCGCGGTGCGCCAAGCTTCTAGTGGCATGGTATTTTGACTGTGATCGAACAGCATCATCAAAGCAAATAAGGCTGGGCCCAGAACAAGGCCTACATTTTGATAATTAGCGCGATCCTGCTCACTGCTTTGAGTTAAAGAATTAGTGGTCATGGTTACTTCTAATAATTAGGGTGTGAGAAACTGGGGGAATAGTTTCCCCCAGTTTAGTGCGGTTAGAAAGAGGCTTTTACATCTAAGTAGTAGCTTCTACCATAGTCATTATGAGCGTCAGAGAAAAACCCAAAGCTGTCGTCGGTCAACGGCGCACGCTCATCGGTTAAGTTTCTTACCCCAAACAGTAGGCGTGATTTTGTGCCCGCCAAATCAAAGCGATAAGAAACTGTCGCATTGAAAGTTGTCATCGACGGCACTACGTACAAAGTACCATCATCGAGAGTCAGGCTGCTTTGATAAAAGCTACCAATTTGAAAACCACTCAATGAGGCTGCATATTTACCTTTTTTCCAGCCCAATTTAACCGAATGACGTTCCTCTTGGTTGCCGTCCTGGCCGACTAGATCAGCAAAGCCCGCCACAGGGAAACTCATAGGAATAATACCCTCCTGTTGTGCGGCTACTAGACGCTCGGCATCACCACCGGAGGCCTGTTCAAACTTACTAAGGAAAGAGCCGTTGTAGCTAAAATCAAACTCCCCCATCCCCGTATCAATATTGTAATATAAACCAATG
Organism: Paraglaciecola sp. 25GB23A; assembly: GCF_040012495.1. NCBI lineage: Bacteria > Pseudomonadati > Pseudomonadota > Gammaproteobacteria > Alteromonadales > Alteromonadaceae > Paraglaciecola > Paraglaciecola sp. 25GB23A. Next base: position 8,063 of record NZ_JBDYKM010000001.1, on the reverse strand, counting down.
TCATAGCCTTCTACTGTGCGCTTATCGAGGTTGGTATAACGATCATCAATAAAGTCTATATTGCCAGCAGGACAAATACCCGCTGCCTGATAAATAGCGGCTTCACCTTCACCTGCAGTCGCTCGCGATACCGCTGGATTAAAGGGTACAGCACAATTACTTGTACCACTTTCTAAGCGCAACAATAAGTCCAATAAAGTATGATTTTCTTCGCCGAACAAACCGATGGTGTTGTCTTTTTCAATCGACCAAAAATCAACAGTAAAGGTCAACCCTTTAGTTGGGGTTAATACTAAACCGAGAGAGGTATTAGTTGACTCTTCAGGCACTAGGTCTTGGCTACCTTGGGCAATACGTTGAATACTGTTCACGCAATCAAGGGTATCTTGCCCTGCATCCCCGCCATTTTCTGCTGCATATAAACAAGTATAATCTGTGCGGGTATTATTACGTGCCACAATACTTTCGTTAATTGTCACTAGATTAGGAGCTCGGAAAGCTGTTGACCATGAACCACGGACCAAAACATTATCAAGTGGGCGCCAACCAAAGGCCAATTTACCTACGGTGGTATCGGTGGTATCAGAAAAATTCTCATAACGAACCGCGGCTTGTACATTCAAGTTTGTCAAAACTGGGATTTGCAACTCACTAAACAGTGACGATACATTGCGCGCACCGCTGCTGTCGGGTGACGGACTAGAGTTAACTACGTCCGATACATAGGGGAAAGTGCCACCGTCTAAATCAACAAATTGAATGGTTCCGTCCAGTCGATCATCACGATCATCTAGAAATGTTTCGCGGCGAAATTCTGCGCCCGCCACAAAGCCCACGGGACCTGCAGGTAAACTCATGATTTCAGGATGAGAGAATTTTAAGTCGAAGGTCGTCAATTCAGTTTCGTTGAGGCGCTCAACATCAATAAGTGCACGTTCTATATTGTTATTTACACCACCACTGAAGGGGTTATAGGCCGCAGCTGTTGTATCGTTAAGCGCTTCTTGAATAAGGTTATTAGATACGCGATTACTGGTAATATCTTCACGTTTGGCTTTGGAATAAGATACTGCCGATTCCCAGCTCCATTCACCTAATTCTCCACGTAAGCCCTGTAATAAGCGGTAAGTAGAGGCATCGTTGTTCACAATACGCGGCAGTTCAGCAAAACGATAATTATCTATATTCAAGGCCACACCTGCGCAGGGAACATTGTCACCAATGACACTATCTGGTAAACGATTAGGTGAGCCACAAGGGCCAAGTGGATTGTAGTAATTATCAGCGGCAACGCGCAATGTTGTTGCAGCAAAGGGTGCGCTGGCGTGGCGGCGCAAGTTAGTTTTTGAGTTGTAATATGACAACTCAGTAAAACCTTCCATGCCATTTTCAAACTCATGGTTGATAAACATAAACATGTTGGCGCGATCGAGTTTTGAGCTCAAGTCGCGATCAGCGTTCATGTTATAGCGATAAGTACCCTGCCCGTCAATTCCACCGCAAGTGCCATAACCGATTGAATATTGGCAGCGCTCGTCGCCTTCTGGAAAAGTCTCAAATTCGCCCGCAGAATCAGTAATCAGTCCGGGTAAACTAGTACGGGCCACACTACTTACCGCATCAAACTGACCATAAAGCGAGTTGGCGCTGTCGTTACGAAAAGTGGTGGTACCGGCAAAGGGTGAATCAGCCGGCAAACGCGACCTAAAATCTGAATCAGCCCAACGTGGATCGTCTTGTGAATTTACCCGATCACGCTGGTAGTAATTAAAGAAGGTACTAACGTTGGTGCGACCATCGTTAAAGTCTTTACCCCATTCAACGGTGACGGTTTGATCGTTACGCGGTAAGTTACTGTACTCAGACCATCGACCACTGATATTCAGCCCAACAAAATTACTTTTTAATACGTTATTTACCACACCGGCTACCGCATCAGCGCCATAAATTGCAGAGGCACCATCACGTAGTATTTCCACCCGAGACAAGCCTGCCACCGGAATGGTGTTGGAGTTAACCGTATTAACCGGTACAAAGCTGCCACCTATAGCTTCAGTTTGATAGGCAGCTTCGTTAACCATACGACGACCATTTAACAAAACTAAGGTATTACCGGTGCCCAGATTTCTGAGGTTAAACGCACCCACATCACCGCGAGCAGCATTAACTCCACCACCAATATTGGCAGCTTCGTTAAAATAGTTTTGGCCATTTTCAGGAATAAGTGCCATTAAATCATCACCCGAGTCCACACCAAGATTGGCAATAGCTTCAGCATTAAGAACCGATATAGCTAAAGCCTCTGCAACTTGTCCTCCTTTAATATGGCTACCAACTACGGTGACTTTTTCAATTTCTTTATCTTTTTCAGCGTTTTGTGCATCTTGCGCGTGCACGGCATAACTGGTCGATAGGCCAGTGAGTAACAATAAGGGATAGCTTATATTTTTGATGTGATTACTGCGTAAGGCTTGGGTGATGCGATTCAACATGGTGTTGCCCCTAGTTTTATATGTTATTTTTTTATGTGTCGATGTAAAGACGCATGAAATGCAACTTCCCCCTACAAAAAAATAACAATATTTTTACACTTTAAAATATTAAAGGCAGTAAAAGGCCGATACTGATAAAAAAGATGGCCAAATAGGAGGGGTTTTGAAACCATAAACGACTTTTTTCGCTGTTGTGGTTAGTCGGGGCAGGAAAGTGTAATATTTGGGATTGTTCAACTAGGTGGGCCTTATCTTTCAATAAAGAGGTTTTTGCCCAAATTTCAGATAACTCTTCAAATGCCCAGCGGTGCATCGGTTCGTCGTCTAACCAATGATAAAATTCGCGTTTTTCATTCTCAGTAAGGTTTTGTGAGTCAAGTTTAGCGATCCAAACAATAGCTAAATCGATAATCTCATCAGGAATGCCATGCCCAACCCATTCATCTAAAGACATTTAGCACTACGCCAGTTTTTTAGCCGATTTAATATGATGATTATAGTGTGAACGTGTCAGATAATGATGGCAATGTTGCATGCCCTTATAAATATGGTTTTCTACGGTTTTTATTGATATCGCTAAATCTTCAGCAATTTCTTTATGACTTTGATCATGTAGTTTTCGTAAGATAAAAACCTGACGGCAAATAGGTGGCAAGGTATTGATGGCCTCCAATAGTAAGATTTTATCTTCTTCTTCGGTACATGAAGTCAAAGGATCGCTACCATTTTGCACCAAGGCTATTTGCTCAAGTACTTCTTGCACAAAACGATGAGCAACTGTTTGGTTGCGCAAACGGCTTATAGCTAAATTACGTGCCAAGCGATAAACATAAGCAACTGGGTTATCTGGTATTTCAGTCTTTGCCACTACAAACAATTTCAGATAAACCTCTTGAATAATCTCTTCAGATTCTTCGGGACTTAACATGCGTGAAAGAGATGTCATTAACTTAGCACGAGTGGTTATCACAGTATGTGAATACCAATCTTTGTCTTCAATGGGGGCTTTTTCACGGCAATTATCACCATAAACAAGCTGGCCAACTGACCTTGTTAATTTATTGTAAAATTCTTTCATTCGCGGAATATGCATCTTTGCAAAAAAAAAGGCAATTTAAGTTTTAACTTTCTGCAATGCAATACCCTATTAGTTAATGAGTTCATTTTTTTCGTTTGTACTTTTAAGGCTTGCACAATGAATAATACTGGCAAATAAAGCCACGTTTCGGCGACTGAGTACTTTTTAGCATATTCATGCCTTGGCGCTTAAAATCCTTAATAAACTTTTCAAGACGCGCATCATACTGGGCCAACAGTCGCTGTTTAGTTTTTTCATCAACAAAACTATATTGCAGTGAATTTTCGCCCAATTTAATTAACTCTTGCCACGACAAGTTAAATTGTTTTACCGCAACATAATATTCGTCTGTCATGGTGGAATCCCACATACCTCTATCGTCAGTCGACAAAGCCACAGGAATACCGGTGCGCAAATACTCAGGAAAGGGATGTTGGCTATAATCATTAATATATTCGAGTAATAAATTACTGACTAAGTTAATTTCCACCATGGCTTGACCATTGCGCATTAACAGCATGGTTTGCGGATCATCAATCAAGTTTACCCCATGGCCAATGCGCGTAGCACCAAGCAATAAAGTATCGCGTACATGAAAATTAGGCTCATCTACTTCACCGGCGTGAATAGACAAATCAACGGCTGGTAAGGTGCTACGCAACTTACGTAAAGTCGATAAAAAACGTAAGGGATAACCTTTATCGTTGTCTTCTCTGCCCGCCATGTTAATGCCCACATATAAATCACGATGTTGATCAACAAAGCGATATATCCACTCTAGTTGTTGCTCTGCATCAGGCGTAAATCGCAACAAGGTATATTGTAAACGCGTGGTCACACCTGAGCTTAGTGCATCTTTTTGTGCTAAACGTTGGCGGTAAATGTCCACCACGTCAGCGGGCTCAAAAAACGAACCATCGGCGCGCAACATATTGCGAGCCCCCACTTGAGTTTCAAGATATACCAGATTTTCTTGACCAAAAGCCTGCATATTTTTAACCAGCAAGGCCGCTTGTATATAGGGGTTATTCATTAACTCATTGAGTCGTGGCCAATGTTTTTCAAAAAACTCGTCGCGCCCCTCACCCGACTTATCAAGGCGAATACTATTGAGCCACCCTTGTTTTTCAGCGGAGTTTAGTTCATTCAGTGCTTTGTACTGCGATTTTTCACATTCACCTAATTGCTCATAATGGCTGTGTTGAATATTACGAAAAGCCAAAAAATTACCGATTGAACTAAACTCAAGGGCATTGCCGTTTTGGCACATATTGGCAAATATCTGCGTGTAGTAACGATAACCACCGTTAAGCTGCTGATCAGTCGCCAGCTCAAACCACCATTCGCTGAAATTTGAACCACTTAAATGATTATGTAAATCGCCTCCTTTAGGCAGTAAATACAAAAAATCATACAACTGCTCAGGGCTGGCTTGTTGCTTAAAGGTTTCAAACCAGGCTGCGGGTATCGGCTGAGTGGCACCCACAAGACTACTGAGTGTCAACAAACTCAATAGCATTAAGCCATGTAATTTTCGTTTACTATTTTTCATTTTATTTACCTTGGCTTTAGTGATTTTAATCTATGTTTTATTTTAAATAAATTTACTGTATCTCGAGTCGCAGTGCATCCCAACCCCAATCGGACTGAGGTAAGGCAAGATGGCTGGAAAATTCTTGGTAGTCTGGCTTACCCAAGGCTTGTACTACGGTTTTAAACTGAGCTTTGGCTCGTATTGCTCGAGTTTGCAATAACTGTAAACGTTTCTCGGCGTTGTCGTCAAAATGACTGTCTATTATTCCAGCAATTTTTTCACTGGCCTGATAATAATCTATCACGTATTCAATCAGACGAAGATACACCGACAAGATACGGGTATTCGTGATCGGCAGAGCCAAGCCAAATTTGTCGACTTCTGCGATGAAGGCAAATTGTTTGTAAGCTGTGGCCGTCTCACTCAGTTGCTCAATGGCTAAACAAAATTGCTTCAGCAAGTTCAAATAGCTTCGAGGGACAAGATTATTGTGCCCATTCAATTTATTTGCATACTCAGCTAATTCAGTGCAAACCATATCTAAAGCAACTAATTGACGGTTCAGCGTTAACATTTTGAACAACAATATTGCATAGTCTTCATCGTTGGGTTGGCAACCTAAACACTCTCGTTGCGGTATTTTGCCACAATCTACTGAGACTGCGGATAAAATCGACTAGAACCAAATGGCTAAAGTATGTATTTTTTGCATAGCGCTACGTATTGGTCAGCTAAAAAATAATTAGTTCTATTAAAAAAACAAAAATATCAGCAAGCTAAAACTGGCATCAACCTCGCCAAAGCCCTGCGGATTAATAAGTGATAGTATTAGCGAATTAGTTGCAATCAAACACTTTGGCCAATACAAGGACGTTATATTTGTATAGAAGATGACACTAGACCAAAGCGTTTTTTATTAGCCCGAGCTGAAACTAAAAATGCTTTACAAAACAAGTATCCAGTCACATCACTTGTCGCTACAATCGCATTTTAGCTCAAACTGTAACTTTTATGACTACGCCTTTTTTTTATTCAACAACTTACACCCTAGATAAAAGCCATTTTAGTGAAACCTTCGATGAGTCAAATACGCAGGATAACTCGAAAAAAGCCTACCTTAAGGGTGTTTTTTTAGCAGTTTTTGGCTTAGCGGTTTTACTTTTTACCGAGATTCATGCCTATATTGCTTGGTTTATTATTGCACTTGGTGGTTTGGAAATTTTCAGTATACGTTTTAGAAAGTCATGGTGGTTAGCTAGGCAGTTGATCAGCAAAGCCGCTAATACCGAGCTAACCTTAACCATCAATCAACAGGGCGTTTACACTCGCTCCTTTTCGGTCGAAAGTGAAATACAATGGAGTGCAGTCAATAAAATTGAACAAACCAACCAAGGGTGGTTGCTGTACCATGATGGAGGGAAAAATTATTTATCCAGCCGATGTTTATCTGAAGAAGCGATAGCGTTTATCCAAACAAAAGCCTTGTTAACATCTCAATAAGATCTTTTTCCACCTAAAGTAGCGTGTTGGCGCAGCGAAAGAGCCGATTTTTATCAGTAAATCATCATCGTAAAAGTAATGTTGTTAATTCTATGATGAGATTTGTGGTACTTAGCACTCTATTAAATTTATACTATTGTTATTGGTTATTATGCAGCTCATTAAAATAAATAAAGTCCGTTATAGACGCCACTTAAATCTAATTATTGTCAGCTGTATTGCTGGTCTATTGTTAGGTAGTCTGGCTATTTCACAAACACTGATTGCTTTATTTCCCAATGAAAGTGGCAGCCATTTTTACTGGAATCTACTGGGTGTCGTTATTGCAGGTGCGACGATATTTTGGCTGCTCAATAAGTTCCGCTCTCACGACTTTATGACCGAAGTCACCTACGTATGGGATCTTAAGCAAGCTCTCAATAAAATAAATCGCAAAATGCTTAAACTCAAAGCCGCCGGACAACAAGGCGATGCCAATGCATTGTTAGCCATGCAATATAGTTATGCGGGCTCGCGTTTATTGTGGCAACTAGATGATAACACTATCGTGATGGAAGACTTAGCTATTGAACAGGCTAAACTTGATATCCTTGCCGCCCAGTATAACCTGAGCTTAGTTGCAGATGATTACGACGAGAGTATTTTAAAACAATTTTAAGTACTGTAAACAAACTAAGCGCAAGGTTATCAAAGCAATTTGCAAGAATAGCAATGGATACCCTGTCTAAGTAGACATGTGCAGATAAATAAGTTAGCAAATTCATGTGTTCTTCACCCAAATCAAATTCAGCGTCTCGTGCCAATAGAGTCACAGTTAAAGCCTTTTGCGAAGACTTAAACCAAGAACAACGAAAGCGTTTTGTACAAGTTGCCAATCGGGCTGATGATAGACGTCAAACTCGATTAGCCACCCAAGCTCGTTGGCAGCAAAAAAATGACTATCGCAATACGGCGCCCCATCACCGTAGTTTTTGGACCAGGCTAAGCGATGCACTATTTGGCAGTTCAACACCCTGCAGCTAGTTAGACACCCAATGCAGCTTAATTGGACAGCCACCATAAAAAATAGTAACGCCAGTTTAAAGAATACAAAGCCAGTTCATCCCCAACTTTTCAAGAAATGAAATGATTCGCTGTAATGCACCGTTTGCATATTAGAAGCAGCTGATTTAGCTCAAAAAATGGCAGGTAAGACTAGATTTCGCGCAGCCTTGTTGAACAAATGGGTGTTGTTACGTATTTTTTTTGTAGGACGTTATTCAGCTTAGGCGCGTTTTAATAAGGCTTTAGCCTGACTCATGCCTCGTATGCGTTGATGGTGGGTATTATTTTTATATTGTTGCAGCATCTGCTCGCTACCCACTGCCCTGCTGAAGTGCTTTTCAAACTCTGTGGTTAAGGTTAACCATTGCTCATCGTTAATCCCTAAGCGTTGCAGTATCGGGCTATGGTGGTGCTC